>CAZNDB010000001.1:0-18054 GCA_964571725.1 uncultured Candidatus Peribacteria bacterium
CCCACCAGACCCGCCATTCCTCCAATCTGGCGGGACATTGAGGTAAAAGAAATTACGGTTGCCCGGCGGGAGGAGCGGATGTGGGCGTTCAGGTAAGCATCTTTGATCGGTTCAAACATGCCCCTCAATACTTCATGCAGCAGAAAAACGGTCAGTGCCAGAGGCAGTGAGGAGAGATAGGCCGTCACCGCTATTCCCAGACCAACGCCGAACTGGATGGAGGTAAGAATTTTCTTCTCCGACTTGATCAGGGCCCTGGCCTGTTTTGTGAAGGCCGCACCCGCGATCAGGGCGAGCGAAATTCCCGCGTAGACGAATCCCAGCGGAGTAGTCTGTTGTCCCACAAAGCGGGCAAAGAAAGGTTGCCACTGCATATTGGGAGCCTGGAGCGCAAACGCCTGCAGGATACCAATCACGATCACGAAACGCACCACTTTGTTGCGTCTGGCGATGACCGCGCTGACCAGCATGGTCTTCTTCATGGCCTTGCAGCCTTCCTTCCAGCAGAAGCTCCTGCGCTTGAAGTTGTCTTCTTTCATCAGCGCGATGGCGATCGCGCCCACCAAGAACTGCATCAGTCCGGCTACGATCCAGGGAATGCGCATGTCCTGATCAGAGAGCCAGGCTCCAAAGACGGCACCCACCAGAGTCGCGGCGCGGTTGAACTGGCTCTCGCGCGACAAAATCGGTGTCAGCATGGTGCTGTCCCGCTCGGCCTCGGTCATTTGGCTGAATTTGGCGGCGGGAATGATCATTTCTCCATAGTGGAGGCTTTTCAGCCTGTCCACCAGCCAGGCTTCGAAAGCTCCGCTGCAGAAGGTTACCGCCACGGCCCCCACGATTTCCGAAGCCACGAACTCGATGAAGCAGTCCGAAAAGGCGTACAACAGAAAACTGATACCCAGGAGGAAGCAGGAGATAACATAGGAGGGTTTTCGTCCGAAAATGTCCGCCAACGCTCCCGTCGGTATTTCGAAGCAGAAAATCGTGGCATAAAAGAAAAAGTTTACCAGATTGACCTCCAGGGGGTTGAGGTGGTTGGCATTCAGAAACATCACATAAGTCGCAAAGAAGAATGATGCTCCGAAGCCGGTCACCGACGACAGGACAAAAAACAGGCGGATGGTTTGTCTGGCTTCCATGATGGATCTCCTCCGTAAGATTGCTCCGCGGCGCGCGTGTAGTTTTGCTTGGGATTTCAATGTCCCAGACAGGCAATGGATTTTACTCTGGCACGCCCTATGCGCACCGAAAAATACCTTTGCTGGTCTAGCAAAGGCGTTTTTGGATCAAATTTCTATCGGGTAATAAAAGATGATAAAACCGCCCTGGCCAGATAAGCAGAAAAAGCCCATGCTCTCACAACGCCTTCGCGCTGAAGATGCATGTACTTGGGGGCAATACCGAATTGGCAGTTATTATGTTGATTCATTGTGAATGAATTAAAACACTAACGGTCTAAAAAGTCAAACATTTGTCGGGTTCTGCAAGTAAGAGGCTGTCCCCTGTGGGGATGCTTTTATGTAAAATCCTGTTTCGTATCTCTAAAAAAAACTTTTAACTGTTCTTGATATGTCGAATTTGATCGGAAATTCGCTCTCCGGTATTTTCAATTTCACGGAGAACCTTAATTTTCATTTTCTGAAAATCAACTCTGTTGTCCCTCTTCCTTTTAAGCAGATAAACTCCCAGTCCCACCGCTGTTGCCAGCAGGGTAACGCTGGCCGCCGCCCCGGCATAAAAGTAGTTCTTTTTAACTGCTCGCAGCGCTTTTTTTTCAAATCTGATGGCCTTCTTTTCGAAAACAACAATGGGTTTTACCACTGATTTAAAAGATTTTTGACCGGTTTTGGCGGCAGAATTTTTGATTTTTTTCATGAGAGAAATGGGTTATTGACTAAATATCATATTATTATACCGTATAATCTTGTCAGTAACAACCCGGGATGCTAATTTATGCAGGCCCATCAACAACTGCCAGCCGTTATGCCGGTTATATCACCCCCAAAAAACACGCTCAGGTATCAGATCATTACTTTCGGCTGCCACATGAATTATTCCGACAGCGAAAGAGTGGCTGCCGTGTTGCAAAAAGCCGGGTACCAGGGCACCGCTGAAATGAACGAGGCCGACCTGGTGATTTTTAATACCTGTTCCATCAGGCAAAAAGGGGAGGACCGGGTTTTGGGTGCACTGCGCAATGTAGCAGCGCTCAAAAAAGCCAATCCCCGGCTGCTCATCGGCATGACCGGTTGCATGGTCAGAAAAACCGGCTCGCGCAATTCACAGTGGCAGGAAAAAGATGAATTACTCAAGAAACTGAAAGAACTGGATTTTGTTTTCAACATCCGTGAAACGCACAAGCTACCGGAAGTTTTGCTGGACGCGGAACCGCAACTGGATCTGCCTGATCTGGATAACACAAAGCTTACCGATTATCTGCAAATTCAGCCGCAATACACCTCCCCCTTTCAGGCCTTTGTGCCGATTCAGATCGGTTGCGACAAATACTGCACTTACTGCATCGTGCCTTATTCCCGGGGCCGCGAGCAGAGCCGCCCGCCGCAGGACATTCTGGCCGAATGCCGAAAACTTGTGGAAAACGGCTGCAAAGAAATTACGCTGGTCGGTCAAACCGTCAATTCCTATGGCCTTTCCGCCTTGGATAAGACCGGCGGTCTGTTTGATTATTATCATCGGCTGTCAGCCGGCTCGCGGCCCGAACTGCCGTTCATCCGCCTGCTCCGTGAGGTCAACGCTCTGGGGGAATTGGGGCTTTCGCGCCTACGTTACAGCTCCCCGCACCCTAAAGATTTTGGTGATGAATTGATCGAAGCCCACGCTACTTTGAAAACCCTCACGCCTCACCTGCATCTGCCCGTGCAGGCGGGGGACAATCAGGTACTGGCCCGCATGAACCGCAAATACACTATTGAAGAATACGCCGCCAAAATCCAAAAATTCCGCGCAACCGTTCCGGAAGCCGTGATAACCACTGACGTTATAGTTGGTTTTTGCGGGGAAACCGGGGAACAGTTTGAAAATACTTTGAAAGCTTTTCGGGAAATCCGCTGGGATCAGGCCTATATCTCCCGCTACAGCCAGCGCAACGGCACTCTGGCCAGTAACTGCTTTGACGATGACGTGACCACCGAAGAGAAAGCCCGCCGCTGGCACCTGGTCAACAATCTGCTGAAAGAAATCTCCCAGGAAAAAAACAATCAATATCCGGGCAAAACTTTGGAGGTGCTGGTGGAACGTTTCATTCCCGAAACCGGAGAATGTGAAGGGCGCAGCCGCGAGAATAAGGTGGTGCAATTCCCGGGTAGTCAGGAAAGCGTCGGCCGTTTGGAACAGGTGAAAATTGAGAAGGCTTTGCCCTGGGTGTTGAAGGGGCAAAATGTCGTGCCTCACATCGCGCCCGAAACCTTACCTCACGCCGCGCCTCACAACCCGCTTCTCTAAAACCTCCCCGCGAACTGTCAAGATCTTGGTTTTGTCGGCAAAGTCTGCCATAATGCCAGTCGCGGTTACTAGGCAGCGACATATCGAGTACTCCAGCCGCAATAATCATCAATTGACTAGTCGGAATTAATGTCCAAAACAGAAGGGTCTAACAAAGCCAAAAATAAGCACATTTTTAGCCGCCTGGGCGGGCTGGCTATCATGCTGGGCGTGGCGGTAATACTGGTAATTTTTGGGTATTTTTACCTGCAAAAAGTTACTCAGAGAGAAAAAATGGCCGGCTTCCTGCCCGCGGACAGAACGGTGGCCATGATTGAATTCAATCTGGAAAATAATCGTGAGGATGTCCGGACTTTACAGGGCGCGCTGCAACAAAACGCCTATATAAAAATGGCTTCCGCTTCTTTATCATCATTGGTTCCCAATCCGCAACAATTTGAAAAATGGTATTCCGGCAGGGGGGGGCTGGCGGTGATAAGTACCCCCAACGGTCAGGATTTTTCCACGGCGCTTTTTCTGGCGGTGTCCGATGCCGGACAGGTCGGCGAATGGCTGAATTCAATGCTTCTCGACCCGAAGGCCGACGCGGTTCTGGACGAAGATTACTTCGGACAAAAGCTGATCAGTTTCAAAAGGGGCCAAACCGTGCAGATACTCTGGGCCAAAGATTATCTGATTTTTTCCGAAGACCGTGAACTGTTGGAAAATGTCGCTCAAACGGTCGCCGGCAGGCAACTCGCGCTGCGTTCTTTACCTGTCTATAACCAGATTTTCTCCGCCCTGCCCGAACAGAACATCGGTTTTATCTATCTGGACAGAAGCAAACTGCTCTCGGTTCTGTCCAAAAATGACCGCTTCCTGAGCGGGAGAATGGCCGTTTTTAAGCTCTATTTTCCTTTCCTGAATCTGCTGGGCAGCGAAGGGATCGCCGTGCGGCTGGAGCGCGATGACCAGAACAATCCGGTGCTGCTGGCCAAACATCTGTCCATGTTTAATCAAAGTGTTTTACCGGACCAAGCGCTTTTTGAGACCTCCTATTTTTATTCCGGCAAATTGGAAAAACTGTTGCCCGGAGAGCACCTGTTACTGGCCGGCGGGGTCAACCTGCTGGATCAGAAGAATAAACTGTACAGCTATCTGAATAACGGCTCATCCATCAACGATTTGTTGATGGGGGGAATGGAAAGTTCGCTTAGCGACGCGCTCAGTTCGGGGTCGTCCAAAGTCAGTCTGGACGCGGATTTCTTTCCGGTTTTTCAAAAAGAATATCTGTTTTTTGCCGGGAGCGGAGCTGCTGGGCTGGCCGATTTCGGTCTGCTGGCGGAAACCGAACATCCCCAAAACGATCTGCTGAAAATGCAAAAAGTAATTCTGGCGGTCGGGCCGAAAATCGCCGCGCAATTACTGGCCAAGCCTGTGCCCATGACCCTGCCCGACGGTACTACCGGCAGCGAAATGAAAGCCGAACTGACCGGACCTCTCGTTTCCACCAAAAATTATGACGGAAATCAGATCGAACAAATTGAATTTGCTCCCCAGTTCAGTCTTTATCTGGCCGCCGACGAAAAGAATCAATATCTGGCCGTGAGCAGCAGCCTGCCTGCTCTCCGCGGCATTCTGCAGAACGTAGAGTCCTCGGCGAACCGGCCAATGGAATACAGTCTAAACCGCCCCACCGAAACTTATTATCTGGATTTGCAAAAACTGCTGACTCTTGTTCCCGGGCTGTCGGAGCCGATTAACCCCCTCAAGTATCTGAAAGTGGCTAGGAAATTTACGGAAATTGGTATACTATCTACCTACCAGTTTGGGTTATAAAGCCATCCGTTCCCAACACCAAAACACATGGCCAAATACCAAATCAGGGACCTGCACAGGGTCAAAAAAAACGAGCGGATCAGTTTAAAAACGCCTGACCAAAATGCGCTGAATTCGAATGATGCCGGATCGGCCAACGCTTTCAGCATCAATTTAAAACCATTGGGCCGCAAGCATAAAGGCTGCTGGAGTTTGAACCGCCGGCCTTTCATTGACGGCATCCGGTCCACCCGTCCCCCCAAGAACTTTCATCTGGTTCCTGCCCATAAAATACTCAAACCGGCCGGCTCCCGCTTTTTCCCCACTATAAGAATCGCCGTTTACGGCCTGCTGATTGTAATGGCCATTAACCTTTTCAACGTGCTGGCGGCGGGGATGGAGTTTAAATCGGTTATGGTATCCAGTGCTTCCAGCGGCTTCGGCAATCTGATGGAAGGCGTGAAGCAGGGCAAAAACATGAGCCTTTCTCAGGCGGAAAATGAATTCGCCGCCGCCAGCGAAACCTTCGATCTGGCCCTGGAAAAAGTCTCTTTTCTGAAGACTTCCAGTATTTTTGCCAATGAAAACAACACCAGCTCGCTGCAGAACCTGTTGGACGCGGGGAAGAAAATTTCCGAAGCCGGACAGCTGTTTACCGACTCGGCCAAAAACCTGCAGACGTGGCCCGATCTTTTTATCCAGACCAACCGTGATCTGGCTTTGGGGAATGCGGCTTCGGCCGCCCCGGGCGAATCTCTCACCGACTCCCTGAAAGTTGATCTGGCCAATATCCTGGCCGCCAACGACAAGCTGGCCGAAGCCGGCGCTTATCTGGACCGGGTAGATGCCGGAGTTCTTCCGACTCCCTATCGTGAAGCCCTGCCCGAAATAAAAGCCACTTTAAATAATCTGGTTGCCTTCCTTGATCAATTATCCGATAACGTCCCCGCGGTTCTGGAGCTTTTGGGCGACCGTTATCCCCACCGCTATCTGATTTTGCTGCAGAATGATACGGAATCCCGTCCCACCGGCGGCTTTATCGGTTCGCTGCTGATTATCGACGTCAACGACGGCATTATCGACCAGGCTGAATTCCATGATGTTTATAAGTATGACGGACAGCTGAACGAGACTATTGACGCTCCCGAAGACATCGCCATGATCACCAAAGAGTGGCGGCTGCGCGACAGCAATTATTCCCCGGATTTCGCCCTGTCGGCGGAGAAAGCTGCCTGGTTCCTGCAAAAGTCAAAAGGGCCTTCGGTCGACACCATTATCGCCGTCAACCAGAGTGCCATTGCCGATCTGCTGGCCGAAATCGGGCCGCTCGAAGTGGACACTCTCAAAGGCAAACTGGACGCCAACAATTTCCAGTTTATGCTGAGTTACCTGATTGAATCGAAATATTACGGGGCGGCTCATCCCAAACAGATCCTGGAAAAAACCATACAGGCCTTCCAGGAAAAGCTGCTGTCCGGAAGCGATCCCCGCGTTCTTCTGCAGACTCTGGGCAAAGCCGTGCGCGAGCAGAAAATCATTTTCTATTCCCGCGATGCCAAAATCCAGACCATGTTTGAAAAACTGCATCTGACGCCCCATCAGACCGCCATCGAACCGGAGGAAGATTATCTGCAGGTCATAGCCACCTCCATCGGCGGCAACAAGAGCGATTTATACATCACCCAGAATCTCACCCACGTCACTTTCATCGATTCCGTGGGAACGGTTGCCGATGAATTAACCATTTCGCGCAAGCATAACTGGACCGGCGCCGATCTCTTCCGCTGGGAAAAAATCCTCAAGGATTTTGAGTTCGGACAGCTGCCAGAGCATCTGCAGGAAATTTTGGGCAAGGGTACCAATAAAGCCTCCCTCAAAGTGTATGTACCGCTGGGATCGGAACTGGAAAATGCCATTGGACTGGATCCCGCAAAAGTGTTGACCCGCCATGACGCCGAGCTGCAAAAAACTTATTTCCTGCTGCAAATGGAAGTGGCGCCGGGAGAAGAAAAATCCGTCACCCTGCGTTATAAACTGCCCCACGCTCTGCAGCTGCTGCCCTCGGCTATTTACCGGTTCACGGCCCAAAGACAGATTTCCATGTTCACCACGCAGCTGAAAAAGATCCTGGTGATCGCGCCTGCCCTGACTCTGATGAAAAACACCCAGAACGGCCTGGAATATTCCACCAAACTGCGCGACGAATACCGGATGCGGGCGGTGATAGTGAACTAGCAATTCACATCCCGGAATTTTTCTTTTTCAAAGAAGCCGCTGTATTTGCGCCCGAAGCGGTTCCACAATTCCGATTCTTCCAGCACAACCATCACCGGCCGTCCGTGCGGGCAGGTAGTGCGTCCCAGTTTCGTTTTATTCAGCTGGTCAATCAGCGCGGCTATTTCTTCTTTGTTTAAAGGGTCGCCGAACTTCACTGCTGAGCGACAGGCCAGATAAGTTAAAACCTTCTCTTTACGGCCGTATAAATCACCTCTGTGGGCCTGCAATTCTCCGGGAGTGTGCCCGTCGGAGGCATTGCCGATATTTCGCAGATCGTCGATCAAACCGGTCAGTACTTTTTCCAGATTGGTTTTTACCAAGAAACTGGGCACTTCATTGATGGCAAAAGTATTGCCGCCAAAATGTTCCAGGCTGATCCCGACTTCATCAAGCAGCTGTTTGTTGGCATCCAGAATGGCACTGTCGGCGGGCGATAGCTCAATGTTAATGGGCATCAGCAAAGGCTGAATGGTTTTTTCGTCATTGTCGCTTTCGGACATCAGCTTGTTGTAACGGATTCTTTCATGGGCGGCGTGCTGGTCGATGATCACCAGATCCGCTCCGCGCTGGCAGAGAATGAAGCTGTTGTTTAATTGACCCAAAGGCAGCAGTTCAGGCTCCTCGAGCGGCGGGGCAAAGGTTTCCTGTGTCCGCTCCTGCGTTTGAATTTGCGACTGATTTTTGAAGGGAGGCGGGGCGGTAATCATTTCCTCCCAGGTCGATTGCCGTCCAGTCCTGTCCAGACCGACCTGGACAGTTTCAGTCCGTCCCAAAGCCTGAAATTGCAGGACATCCGTCAGGGATTTTCCCGCCGCGGGCGTTTCGGTCCCGACCGGGGCTTCCGTCAGCCCTCCGATTTGTCTTTCCTGATAATAATTAAAATTATCCTGTCCCATTTTCGGCATCATCACGGCTTTTTCCAAAGCTTTGGCGCAGGACTGGGTCAGCACACGGAACACTTCGCGCTCATCCCGGAATTTGACTTCCGTCTTCCGTGGATGACAATTGACGTCCACCATTGACGGGTCCAATTCGAACATAATCACAAAAGCCGGATAGCGTTCCTTGGGCAGCAGGGAATGATAGGCCTGTTTTACGGCATAGGAAAGGACGTGCGAAGTGATCGGGCGGCCGTTGACGAACAGATATTGCATGCTGCGGTTGGCCCGGGACAGATGCGGTTTGCCGATATAGCCGCGTATGCCCAGATTGACCGCGCCGTTATAGATTTCGATCAAATCATCGGCAATAGATTTGCCCAATACTCCGCGGATTCGCACCAGCAGGTCATTGGTGGCCGGGAGATCCAGAATAACTCTGTCTTCCCCGCCCGCTCCTTCCCGGACATCCGTAGAGGTTTCGGCCGGACGCTGCTGTATGAAGCGGAAAGCTATGCCCGGAAAGGCCATCGCCGCGTTAATGACCGTATCCAGCACGTTTTGATATTCGGTTTGCTCCGATTTTAAAAATTTCAGTCTGGCCGGAGTATTGAAAAACAGCTCTTCAATTTCCATTTCCGTCCCTGTGGACATACCCACGGGAGCTTTTTTGAGGATTTTCCCGCCCTCGGCCGCCAGTTCTGTTCCGCTTTGGTCAGAGGATTGTTTTGTGCGCAACGTTAAACGTGAAACGGAGGCAATACTGGCGAGCGCCTCTCCTCTGAACCCCATCGATTTGATGGCATTGAGATCTTCCAGGCTGCGGATTTTGGAGGTCGCGTGGCGTTCCAGGGCCATCTGGGCGTCTTCTTCGGACATCCCGCAACCGTCGTCGCTGATTTTTATCAGGCCGATGCCGCCCTGTCTGACCGTCACGACAATTCTGGACGCCCCGGCATCGATGGAATTTTCCAGCAATTCTTTCACCACCGAGGCGGGTCTTTCCACGACTTCGCCGGCGGCGATTTGATTGATTAATTGTTCAGGCAGCAAGGCAATTTTCCCCATTATTTTTATTTCTAAAATTATTTTTACTTATCCGCAGAAAAATTCTGGCCAAAAACCCCCCGGACACCCCAACCCAACTTATTCATCCAGAGTTTTCTTCAATTCACTCAATTTGTTGAGGGCTTCCAGAGGAGTCAGCTGATTCAGATCCAGATTGCGCAATCTTTCCAATCCGGCATGGCTTCTGTCAGGCTTTTCTTCTCTATGAAAATCCACGCCGGGAAATCCGAAACTCTGCTGCCCGGTACCGATCTGTTCCTGTTCCAGGTCAGCCAAAATTTCTTTGGCCCGTCCAATCACTTCCAGGGGCAGCCCCGCCAGCCTGGCCACCTCGATCCCATAACTGCGGTCCACGCCCCCCGCTCCCACTTTATACAAAAACACCAACCCCTCATCGGCCGTTTCTTCAATTTTTACGCTGAAATTGGCAGCGCGGGGCAGGGTATCGGCCAGCTTGATCAGCTCGTGATAATGGCTGGCAAAGAGGGTTTTAGCTTTCAAACGGTCGTGAATAAATTCCATAACTCCCCAGGCAATGCTGACTCCGTCAAAAGTGGAGGTTCCCCGGCCGATTTCATCCAGAATAATCAGACTCTTAGGCCCGGCCTGGGCCAGAATTGTCGCCGTTTCCTCCATCTCCAGCCAGAACGTGCTTTGTCCTTTAACCAGATTATCCGAGGCTCCGACTCTGGTAAATATCCTGTCCACCAGGGGAATTTCGGCACTCTCGGCCGGCACGTACATGCCCAGATGGGCCATCAGCACGATCAACGCGGTTTGGCGCAGGAAAGTTGATTTACCGCCCATATTGGGGCCGGTAATCAGCAGCAGCCGTTGTTCATCAGTCAGAAAAGTATCATTGTCGATAAATTTGTCCTGGGAGTTCAGTTTTTCAATCACCGGATGCCTGCCCCCCACGATTTTCAGGTCAAATCCTTCACTGATTTGCGGCCGCCGGTAGCGGTTTTCCCAGCCCGCCAGGGCCAGGGAGACCAGCACGTCCAGGTAAGCCGCGGCGGCCGCACTTTCCTTAATCTCCACAGTCTTCTCCAGCACCAGCTGACGCAGTTTTTCAAAAATCCGCTGCTCGATGGCAATAATTTTTTCCTCGGCGGTCAGAACTTTTTCTTCATATTCCTTCAGTTCCGGCGTGCTGAAACGCTCCGCGTTGGCCAGGGTTTGTTTACGGGTATAATCGGCCGGAACCTGGGCCAGGTTGGTATTGCTTACTTCGATGTAATAGCCAAAAACCCGGTTATATCTTACCTTCAGCGAATTGATTCCGGTGCGGGCGATTTCCCTCGCCTGCAGGGCCTGTATATAGGATTTGCCTTCCTGGCTCAAAGCCCGCAGGTCATCCAGTTCCGCGTCATATCGGGGGGCGATTATTCCTCCTTCCTTAATGGAAAAGGGGGCTTCTTCCACCACCGCCCGGTCCAGTTCACCGATCAATTCCGGCAGCAGATTTATTTTTCCGGCGATATTGCCGAACGGGCTCCCGCCTTGACCTCCGCCCTCTTTTGCCAAAACCGTCTTCAGTTCACCGAGAGCTTTGAAAGAATCCACCAGACCGCGCAAGTCGCGCCCGTTGCCGCTGCCCAGATTCAGTCTGCCCAGCATCCTTTCGATATCCATTACCGCTTTTAAAATCAGCCTCAAATCCAGAATCAAATTCTGTTTTTGCATCAGTAAATCGATCATGCCCAGTCTTTCCTCAATCGAGGACAGGTCGGAAAGGGGCTCCACGAGGATTTTTTTGATCATTCTTCCTCCGCTGCTGGTAACCGTTTTATCCAGTACGCCCAGCAGTGACCCCTCCGTTTTCTTCTCCCGCAAATTTTCCAAAATCTCCAGGTTTCGGATGGTGACTTCATCCAACACCAGCCGCTTTTCCTGCGGTCGGCTCAAAGTTTTCAAATGTTTCAGGCTGTTTTCGCCGACCTCGGTTTTCTGCGTTGAGGCCAGAAAAGTCAAAGCCAGTCCCGCGGCCAATCTCTCAGCCTTTTTCAAGTCCTGATTACTCAGGGTAAAAGTGCCGAAATGAGTTTCCAGCGCGTTTTCCCAGTCCACGCCAGGACTTTCTTCATGCCAGAACGCGCCGGCGTACAAATTACGCAGTTTTTCAACCCGTTGTCTGACAGTAAGCTCAGGCGGATAGATGATTTCCCTTGGTTTATATTTTTGGAATTCCGCCAGCAGGGAATTTTCGTCTTTAATAAAATCGGTATTAAATTCCCCGGTACTGATTTCCACCAGGGCCAGCCCGAAGCCGTCCTCACCGTTACCGGCAATTGCCGCCAGATAATTGGAAGTGCGATCGTCCAGGACGTTTTCGTCCAGAGTGGTTCCCGGAGTGATAATACGAATTATTTCTCTTTTGACTATACCCGGCAAAGCGGGGTCGCTCAGTTGGTCGCAAATCGCCACTTTTTTGCCGACGCGGGTCAGTTTGGCGATATAACCGGCAGCCGCGTGATAGGGCACTCCGCACATCGGCATGCGGTTATCGCCTTTGTTGCGGGCGGTCAGAACGATTCCCAGAATTTCCGAAGCTTCCAAAGCGTCCTGACCGAACATCTCGTAAAAATCACCCAGCCGGAAAAACAGTATGGCATCGGGAGCCTTCTGTTTGATTTCATTATACTGCCGCATCATGGGGGTAAGGTCGGCCACCGCTCAGGGAATTAAGTATTAGGCACCCGCATCATAGCAAATAAGCCTGAAATTCCTATTGCCTCAGCCCCTTTTCGGTTTCAGAAAGTATGCTACATCCAGGAACGGTTGATATTCATCCTCTTTACGGCCAATTCCAGCTTTTGTATGCGCATTTCCCGCTCCATCTTTTCCATCAATTCGCGTGATTTTTCCAGCCCCTTGCGGAAATTGTTTGTATCAATGCGGATGATCAATTCTTTTTTGGAACGGGTTTGCAGGGAATTGATGATATTTTTGATTTGTAATGGTGTCATGTTGAAGGGGGGTTAAGAAATGGACCGGGAAAATTTATCTGATGCGGGAAACTTTTCTCTGAAAAGGGGAGAAAGCGGCAGCGGAGAGTTCTTTCCTGGAGATGCTCAGACTTCTGATGCGCGTGCGTGTCTTTGGCAGCGGCATGCGGTCAAACAGTCTGGCGGAAGGAGTCTTTTTGATGATGATTGTAAACATGGTTTTTAAAATTAAATTTTATTTTTAAGTACATTTAATAAGCTCCCGTAAAAGGCAGTTTTACCGTTCCTGATTTTAGGTAGGAGTCTTACCGCTTATAGTTGCGGAACAGACAGGTTACCACGCCCTGTACGCAAAGTTCGTTTTCGGGGTAGATATCTTCATATTCGGGATTCTCGGCCTGTAAAACCACTCTGCCGCCCCTGACCATATAAGTTTTAACCGTGCTTTGTCCATCAACCAGAGCTACCACCACGTCACCCACGCGGGGATTGAGGTCCGTACAGACCACGGCAATGTCGCCCTCATGTATGCCGGCGTTGAGCATGCTGTTCCCCGTTACTTTCAGAAGAAAAGATTGTTTGCCGGGCATAACGAGGTCTTCCCCCACCGACATCCAGGTATCAATATGCTCTTCGCTGGCCACCGGATTACCGGCGGGAATGGTTCCGAGCAGGGGGAGTTTGAAGGAATTATTCTCCAGTCTTTCTTTGATATTGGAAAGCAGCTTGATGCCCCTGTGCCCTTCCTCTTTTTGAATTTTACCTTTTTCTTCCAGGGCCTTGAGCAGTTTAAGTATGCTGTTGTCGGAGCTGACTCCGAAATATTCCCGCATTTCCCTGATGGTCGGGGATCCTCCGTGCTCCATCTGATATTGTTCGATGAAGGTGAGCAAGGCTTCCTGTTTTTCCGTTAAAATATTTTCCATTTGGTTTTGTCGGGTCAATTTCAAACCAAGTATAGGTGAGTAAACACTCACCGTCAATACTTTTTTATAATAATGCTAAAAAACCCTTGGGAAAGGCCTTTAAAAGGTCTCCAGCTTTCCCGCCCCGACCAGCAAACCAACCGGTTTTAATAAAAAATTCCCGACAATTTTATTGTATTTATTAACAGTCTGATTATAAACCTGTTGATGTTCGGCCACGCGCCTGTCCGCCTCGGCCAGATCTTTCTCCAGAGCCAGCAGGGCCAGATTGTTTTTCAATTCGGGTTGTTGGTGAATTGTATTGATCAACTGGCCGAAAGCGAGCCATAACCGGTCTTCCAGCGCTTTTTTCCCTGTCCCCAACTGAGTTGATTTGATGGTTTGTCCGCGCAAATCGATGATTTCCGCAAACCGTTCGGGCGGAAAAATCTGCCCGGTTTTGTCCAGAAATTGCGGTATCAGATCGGCTTTTCTGGTTATTTCAAAATACAAAAAATAGGACAGACGGGCGATTTGCGTTCGCAAATTTTTGATCAGAATGGCTACGTACACGGCTGCCGCCAGCAGCAGTATAATCAAGGCAATCAGCAGATTGGTCAAAGGTGTGGATTCCATTATTTTAGCTGTTTTAAATAAATTTCTCCGATCTGTTTGGCCGCTTTCAGCCAGGAATATTTTTCCCTGGCCAGTTCGGCGAAATCAACGGTCTGCTTTTTTAGTGTGTGATAATTGTCGGGATAATTATACAAATTAAGAACGCTGTCGGCAATCCGGTCATCGCCTGCGTTTAAATCCAGAAAAACCGGAACGTCACCGGCCACTTCATGGTGAACCGCCAGGTCACTGACCAAAGCCGGACAGCCCAGCGTCAGGGCTTCCAGCAGGGGAAGATTAAACCCTTCTCTGGTAGTCAGAGAAAAATAGGCCCAGGCTTGCCGGTAGAGCATTATCAGCTCACTGTTATTTAAAAATCCGGTTTTGATAATCCGGCCCTTCCAGCGGTTTTCATCCCAGGACAGCTCTTTGAAAAGATTGTTTTGGAGTACGTTCGCTCCGCCGATCACCAGCTTCAATTCACTCTCAGGAGCAATTCTCAGGGTAAAAACATCAATCAGTCTCTGCACGTTTTTTCTTTGATCAAATCCCCCCATGTAAAACAAAAAACGGTCCTCGGCGTTCAGTCCAAGCTTTTCGAGCAGGTTATTAGTTTCACTTTCGGAAAAATCCTGGGCGTCGTTAAATTCGCTGGCATTATAGACGACCTCCAGTTTGGCGCTGTTAAATCCGGGCAAAGCCAGAATCTCTTTTTTGGACTGATTGGAGACCGTAATCAGATAATCGGCCAGACCGGCTTTGATCAGTGTTCCCCGGTTATAAAGTCCGCTCAAAAATCCGCGTTTCCGGTACACTTTATCGGTCCAGGGAATGGTATCGTGAATGGTCATGATTACCGGCACTCCCCTGATTTTTCTATAAAGCGCGGGATAGGGCAAATGTATCAGATCGACTCTGTTTTCCCGGAAAAATTTATTCAGCTGATTCCTTTCCCAGAGGCATTTGGAAAGCCCGGCATTGATTCTTTTGAGGGTGGGGTTTTCCGGAATCAATTCGAATTTCAGGTTTTCCTGATAGCGCAAATATTTATCGATGTCTTCGTCCAGTCTGCCCGGTACCGCAATCAGAAATTCCAGATCGGGAAACAGTCTGGCCAGCTCTGAAAAAACATTCAGACTGTATCTGCCGATACCGGTGAATTGGCGGCAGAAGAACCAGCCGTTAACCCCGATTTTAATTCTTTTTGTCATGATGCTCTTTCAGTCTGATAAGTACGTCCGCTATTTTTTCCGCGGCGCTGCTTTTCTGCTTTTCCGGAATATGTTCCTCTTTGGCTAAAATATTGTCAATCTCCTTTACCAAATCAAGCTTGTTCAGGTCTATTTTATTTTCCTCCAAAACTGTCGCCAGATGGTTTCGCGCGAACGATTCGGCATTTCTGATCTGATCTCCCCGGCTTCCCTGGATCAGCGGGATCAGGATGGCGGGCAACCCCAGACAGTCGATTTCAGCCAGGGAATTGGCACCGGCGCGGCCAATAAACAGGTCGCTGATGGCATAAACATCCTTTAATTCTTCGCCCAGATATTCACAGGCGAAATAACCGTCCTCCGGTCCGAATTCTGTCTTTTTCAGATTGTTTTTACCGCAGACCTGGATGATTTGATAATGCTTTAAAAGCTTGCCCAGTTGTTGTGCGACTACTCCGTTCAGAAATTGCGACCCCTGGCTTCCGCCTATCACCAATATAGTCTTTTTACCTGGCTTCAGTCCCGTAAAAGCATAGCCCTTCTGTTTGTTTCCGCGCAGCAGTTCCGGTCTGACCGGATTTCCGGTTAGTATAACCCTTTGGTCTTTTGACAATTTGCGGGCGGTTTCCGGGAACGAGACGCAGATTACTTTGGCAAAGCGGGAGGCAATACGGTTGGCCAGGCCCATTTCCAGATCCGATTCATGGATTACCACCGGCCTGCGCAGCAGCCCTCCGGCCACGGCCACGGGCAGACTGACAAATCCACCCTTGCAGAAAATTACGTCGGGCCGGAAAGACCGTATAACAGCCATACTCTGAAAAACGCCGGCAATCGTCCTGAAAAAATCCGGAAAATTTTGCCAGCTGAAATAGCGGCGCAGTTTGCCGCAGCTGATTGACCTGAACTTCCAGCCGATTTTTGGAATCAGCTCGGCCTCCATGCCTTTGGCGGAGCCGATATACAGGACCTCCAGCGGTTTCACTCTGGTTTGCAACTCCTCAAGAACCGCTATATTCGGAGTAATGTGTCCGCCTGTGCCCCCTCCCGCTACTATAATTCTCATAATTGGAGTGTTTAGATAACTGCAGTAAGATTCCCGTGGCCACCAGCACTGACAGCAGGGACGATCCCCCATAGCTGATAAAGGGCAGGGTGATGCCGGTAACGGGCATCAGGGCAATATTAACCGCGATATTGGTAAAAGCCTGAAAAACAATCCAGGAAGTCATGCCCACCGCCGTCAGCTGGATGAAACGGTTTTCAGCGCCGCGCGCTATCAGGTAGCCTCTCCAGGCAATCAGGGTATAAGCCAGAACCAGCAGACTGATACGTAAAAAGCCCAATTCCTCGGCCGAAGCGGCAAAAATAAAGTCATCGGTGGCCTGGGGCAGCCAGTAAGATTTCTGTACGCCCTGCGTCAGGCCTTTTCCCCAAAATCCGCCGCTGCCCACGGCGATTTTGGCCTGTTCGGTCTGCCAGCAATAATCTTCCTTGCAGGTCGTGTCGCTGCCGATAAAAGCGGTCAGTCTTTCCCGCAGATGGGGCAGGCTGGAAAGCAGTACGAAGGCCGCGAAAAACACCACCAGCATGCCCAACAGAATATGGCGGATTCGGGCGCCGGCAATAAAAAACATGGAGGTGGCAATCATGGCAATCACCAGTGAACTTCCCAGATCGGGCTGCAGCAGTATCGGTAACAATAGCGCTCCCAGGATCACGGCAAACGGCAGAAAACCGTTCTGAAAGGACTTGATGGTGTCGCGTTTTTTTTCCATCCAGCTGGCCAGATAAAAGACCAGAAAAAGTTTGGCGAACTCGGTCGGCTGAAAGGAGGTGTTAAAAAGTATCAGCCAGGAACGGGCAAAAGTCGTGTACCGTGAGCCGATAAACAGCACCACCAGCAGGGAGATAATTGTGACAATCATCCAGAAAGGCGCGGTTTTTTTCCAGAATTTATAGCTGATTTTGGCCATGATAACCATCATCACGAAACCGATCAGCAGCCTGATCAGATGATTTCTGAACAGCAGATAGCAGTCCACTCCGGCGTCCTCGCAATTGGGGTAAAGCACGTTGGGCGCGGTCAGCTGAATTGATTTGGGCACGCCGATACTGGTGATCATGACCAGTCCGAAAACCATCAATATAATCACAATTGCCAGGAGAATAGCGTCCACCTTTTTACCGTCGCTCCTGTCCCGGTGTGTTTTTTTGGCTGCCAGCAATTTCATCAAAGCGGCTTTTTTAAAGCCCCCGAATAGTAACAAATGAAGCCTCCAAAAGCAATCTATCTGGCCTTGAAATAGTCGGTTTCTATCTGATATTTTATGACCATGCCACAATTGACGCAAAAAGCCCGTATCGCCCTCGCCTTTTCCTTCTTTATTGATGCTCTTCTGCTGGATCAGCTTTCCAAGATTTTGCTGGATGCCAATCTCCAGGCTCCCTATTTCCTGCCCGGGAATTTCTTCGGTTTGCGGATTGAACACAATACCGGCATCGCTTTCAGCATCAGCGTGCCTTATCCCTTGCTGATTGTTTTTAATCTGCTTTTCTTCGGGGGGATTATTTATTATCTGCTCAAGACTCTCAATCTGCAGCGTTTTTCGTCCCTGTTGATAATTGCTTTGCTGGCTGCCGGAGCCATGGGAAACCTGATCGACCGGATCCGTCTCGGTTACGTAATTGATTTTATTTCCGTGGGCAGTTTTCCGGTTTTCAACTTCGCCGACAGTTTTATTACTGTCGCTATCTTCCTTCTGCTGCTATTTTATGATAAAATAAAAAGACCAAATTGAATCCTATGGAAGACAACACACAAAACCAAAACCAAAATTATACCCAACCGGATGCCTCAAATCCGCAGCCGGTTCAGCCAATTGCCGGC
>CAZNDB010000001.1:18064-172103 GCA_964571725.1 uncultured Candidatus Peribacteria bacterium
CCCGAACAGGGGTATGAAAATCAGCAATATCAGCCAATGCCCCAGACCGGTTCCACTGCGGACGCCTACGGCCCCCGTCAGGTTTCCCTGTTTACGCTCTTTGCCAAAACTTTTCTCGGTTTCATCGGAGGGGGAGCGGGTTCCCTGGTTTTACTACTGATTTTTCTGGCTACTTCATCCGTTCTGCAACCGGTTTTAAGACCTGCTGAAGCCACTGGAGAACAGGTTAATCCGATTTTTATCGTGATTCTGATGGCTATGATTTTTGCCACTACTCTTATCTCCAGTATTCTGGCCCCCTGGCTGTTGTCCATCTCGGAAAGACTGCGCTATCCCAGAATTGTCACTTCTATCTATCAGATCTTCATCGTAAATCTGATCATTTTTGCCTTTACCGCACCGCTTTATCTGAGCACCTCCGTCACCAACCTGGAATTTACGGCCTATGCCGCCGGTATGCAGATTCTGATGGTTTCAATGTCCAGCGCTCTGATTATGGAAATCTTAAACGATAACCGTTATCCGCTGCTGGGCGTATATACGACTGTAATCGGCGTATTGATCGCCACTGCCATCAATCTGTTCCTTTTCCAGATGATGCAAAGCGCCACAGTCCTGCTCTTTGCCGCATTACCCATCACCTGGGCTTCCATCGGCTTTTTCCAGGCTGCCCTGGCCATGATTTACTATTGGTATTATCTCAACTGGGGCAACGACTTCCTGGCCATCACTACCAGTTATGGCACTGAATATGCCGGCGTACAGGAGGAAGTGGATGAAGCCGAAGCGGAACTTCCGGAAGATAAAACCGGCGGAGATTTCTTTAAGAGTTAGAAAAATTTATGCAAAAGGAATTAGTTCTATCCATTGTTAACGTGGTTGCCCTCTGCATTGTCATATCGGCGATCAGTTTGTTTTTTGTCCACGACAGCCATTGGATCGGTTACATCCTGATTGCTTTGTCAGTTCTTTGTTTATTGTCTTTGGCCCCCTTCAAGATTCCAGTCAAATCAGTCCAGCCGGATATAGTTTTCGGATTGATTGATAATGGTATTTTAGCCATGTTGGCCATATTCGGGGCACATTTTGCCGGTGTCACCGGAGCTATTCTGGGTGGAGTTGTCGGTAACGCTCTTACCGACGGGATAGCAGGTGTTTTTGAAGGACATTGGGCGGAGCGTCTGCGAACCAAAGCCATTTCAGAAGAAAGGACCTTGCTCAAATCGGCAGTCGGCAAAATGGCCGGATGTCTTTTGGGAGCCGGCATAGTAATGGTTGTAGCCAGCTGGTTGAATTTTTAAATAAAAAAAGCCTCTGTTTCCAAAGGCTTTTTAACATCCTGCAATAAAATTCCGGATTACTTCTTCGCTTTCATAAATTCTCCGGCCATTTCCACAGCTCTCAGCACTTCAATCGGCACCATCCAGATGGTGGTATTGGACTGATCGGAGGAAATATCATTGATCGATTGCAATGTTCTCATGTGCAGGGCTCCGGGAGTTTCTGCCATCATGCGGGCGGCCTCTGTGATACTCTTGGCTGCGATAACCTCACCTTCGGCACGGATGATGGAAGCTTTTCTTTCTCTTTCCGCTTCAGCCACCTTGGAGATGGTTCTCTTTAAATCCGGCGGGATGGCGATATCCTTTAGATCCACGTTTTCCACTTTGATGCCCCAAGGGTCGGTAGCTTCATCCACCAGTTTTTGGATGGTATCGGAGATTGAATCGCGGTCACGTAGCAATTCTTCCAGTGTCACTGAACCCACCACGTTTCTCATGGTGATCTGGGCCAGCTGGCTGGTGGCATAATAAAAGTTTTCCACGTCCAGGATGGCTTTCTGGGGATCCATTACCTTGTAATAGATCACGGCATTGATGCCCACCGGGATATTATCCTTGGTGATGGCTTCCTGTTCAGGAACATCAACTGTCTTGATGCGGATATCCACTTTCTGCATGGACTGGAAAATAGGGATAATCAGCCTCCAGCCGGGTTGCTTGGTGGAAGAATATCTGCCCATGGTCAGCACGATGCCCCGTTCATACTGGTTAATCTGTCTGACGAACGACAAAATCAAAATTACCCCCACCACTATCAGAGTAATTTCCATAAGTTGTTGGATTAAAAAATATTACGAACCAGATTATTAACTTATTCAAGGGCTTTTCCAAATATATGCGGTTGAAGGAAAGCGGCTTTTTTGGTATAATTTAATGAATATCTCAACCAATCAAGGATGTCGCTTCTCAATCAAATCCTCGGGATAGCCGTAGCACACGCCCAAACCGCCACAGAAAAGGCGGGTGATGTAGCCAACAGTACCGGCAGTGAACTGACCAAGCTGATTGGCAACTTTATTGCTTCCATTCCTCTCTGGATTGCCGCCGTCGTGGTTGCATTTTTCAGTTATATCCTGGCCGTGGGAGTAAAAAAAGCACTGGAAGCAAAACTGTCGGAACAGGGAATTGAAGAAGAACATAAAGAAGTAAAAATAGTGGCCGGCCGTTCAGCTTTTTTCGGTGTATTAATTATCGGTATTACCGTCTCTCTGAGCATCGTTGGTATTGATCTGAAGCCGATTGTCGCCGCCGGTGCTTTTGGACTCGGTTTTGCCCTGCAGGACATAATCATGAATCTGATTTCCGGTATGTTCATCCTGGCTTCTCACCACTACACAATCGGGGACGTAATTTCTACGGGCAGTGTTACAGGTCGCATCGAGGAAATTCAAACCCGAGCCACCATCATCAAAGCTTTCGATGGCACTAAAGTCATCATTCCCAATTCCGACCTGTTTTCCAATGTGGTCATCAGTAAAACTTCCAATCCCTACCGCAAGATCAGTTTTATACAGGGGGTCGGTTATGGTACCGATCTGAAAAAGGTAATGGAACTGACGCTGGCGGTTGTTAATAGCATTCCCTGGGTCTTAAAGAAGCCGAAAGCCAGTGTTATTTTCACGGAATGGGATGACTCCTGGATCGATTTCAAGATCAATGTCTGGATCGATTCCAAGGGCGGCAAATTTGTTAAGGTCAAAAACCGGGTAATCATGGATGTCACCAAGGCCTACGAGGAAGCAGGTATTTACATTCCATATCCTATTCAGACTGTTCAGTTTGAAAACACCCCCAAAGGTTGGACCGAAGACGAAATAGATCAGGACGCAGTCACTAAGAAAATGAAAGAGATTAAGGAAAAATACAAAATTAAGGCTCTTGCCGGACAAACTCCCGGACGCATTGGATTCTCTCCAATGCAGCCCGGCAACCTGCTTACTCCCCAATTAGTGCCGGCCGTTGCTGCAGCAGTACCCGTTACCGCAGAAATAACTTCCGCAGCAGTCAATACTTCTGCCCCTGTTCCGGCCGGCAATGCAACATCTCCCGCCACTGCGGTTCCTGGTACCGAATCCATGCCGATAGCTATCCAAACCACTCCCAACAGCCCCGGCCAGGACTGGCTGCATCAGGCATTGCAGGCACAGGTTGTCGCAACTTCTCAACCAGTTCAACCCGCCCCGGAAGCCCCCGTTACGGCTCCACAAGAGTCGCCGGCAGCCACGCCGGTTCCCACACCACAGCAACCGCCCGCCACTCCGTCAGCAACTCCCGGTTCTACCATCGCACTCTAATCACAGTCTCTGCCCGACACCCCCGTGACCAGGCTTTGCCCGGACAATCCTAATTCAAAACATTCCCCCCGCTTGCTGCAAGCCGGATTCTCTGCCCTGATTTATCTTTGACTTTTATTTTGCTTGTTTTTCCCGCGACAGGGACTAAATTTGTTTTGCAATTTAGCCCACAAATAAATGTCAGGACATCCTCTAAAACTCTTTGCCGGGTCTTCCCACCCGGAACTGGCCGAAAGAATTGCCCATGAGCTTGGTACCGAGCTGGAGCCGGTGGATCTGGACCAATTCAGTGACGGTTCCAACAAGGTTCGTCTTCCCCAAACGGTTCGCGGCAGCGACGCTTATGTTATTCAGACCTGCCGTCCGCACAAGCTGAACGATGATTTGATGGAACTCTTTCTGATGATCCACACTCTCCAACGCAATAGCGCTGACCGCGTTTACGCTGTCATCCCTCATCTAGGTTATGCCCGCGACGACAGTGAAACGCAGGAAGAACACCGCAAGTCCATTGCCGCCCAGTTAATGGCTATATTGGCTGAAGCCTCCGGTGCCGATTCCGCCTCCATCGTCAATCTGCATGCCCGCCAGGAAACAGCTTTTTTCCGCATACCCGTAGATAATATTTACGCCACGCCCCTGCTGGTGAAAGACATCCGCGATAAAAATCTGGCTAATCCGGTGCCTGTTGCTCCTGACACCGGCGCGGCCAAAGCTACCCGCTATTACGCCAGTCAAATCCCGGAAACGGAAGGCCGCATTGTGATTATCAACAAACACCGGCCCCGTGCCAACGTTTCTGAAGTAACCGAAGTGGTGGGTCAGGTTATGGGGAAAACCTGTATCTTTATTGATGATATTATCGATACGGCGGGAACGGCCTGCAACGGCAAAAGAGCCCTGGAATCACTGGGCTGCAATGAAGATGTTTATTATTACGCCACCCATCCCGTACTGTCCGGCTCGGCCATGGACAGGCTCAGAGAAGCCAATTTTAAAGAAATCGTGGTGACCGATACTATTCCGCTCTCTGTTGAAAAACTGTTGCCCAACATGAGAGTGCTTTCTGTGGCGCCGTTACTGGCGGAAAACATCCGCAAGATTCACAAGTCGCCCTGTTAAGCGCCGGATCATTTGGAATATTTGGAACGCGGATTGCCTCTGAACAGATGTTTCAGCTGGTAAACCAAGGCATCCTTGACGTGCTGGCGCATTGTCCATTTGTTGAAAAAGGCCAGAAAACCGCCCTCGCTGGCCCGGCGTCCGTCGGCGTGTACGCGTACTTCCGGATAATAAACCACCTCATATCCGGCTTTCCAGCATTGCCAGCACATTTCAGGGTCTGACATGAAAAGGAAATAAGAGCTGTCCAGTCCGCCCAGTTTATCCCAGAGTGATTTCCGGGTAATCCAGAAAGAGGACTGCAGCCAGTCTACCGGCTGGGTTTTTGCATAGTCCAGATGCTGCATTTCATCGTAGGCCACCCATTTTTTAATCAGGGGCAAACGGCGCAGGAAAGTTCGTCTGGCCACCTGTAAAAACAGATTGGGGAAAGCCCGCACCGTCATGGCGGTTTTGCCGGAATTGTCATTGATCTGCTGTGGCCCGCAGATGCCGATTCGCGGATGTATCTCCATGAAATCCACCAGTTTTTGCAAAATGTCTTTTTCCGGCCAGATAATGTCGGGATTCACGATCAGCAAATATTCTCCTTTAGCCAATTCCACGCCCCGGTTATTGCCGCGTATATAACCCAGATTTTTGGGATTGATCAGAGTCTGCACGCCCTCAAATTTACGCAGGGAGTCAAGCATCAGGGCTTTTTGGGGATTGCAGGAATTGTCGACGATAATTACTTCAAAATTAAAATCGGCCACCTGTTTATAGATGCTCTCAACATTCTCGCAAACGTGCCTGCTTTTCGAGAAATGCAGAATGATTATGGAAGCTTTGATGGGGCCTTTTTTCATAGAAAATATCAGTACGGGACGGATTATAGCAGACTGAAAAACGCTTTACGAACCTTTTCCCCGTCTGCTTGTCCGTTTAGAGCTTACTGATCCAGAAAAACCAGATGGAAAAGACGGCCACCGCCGCTATGCGGTACCAGGCAAACAGGGCCAGAGTATGCTTTTTCAGGTAATTCATCAGGAAACTGATGGCCAGCCAGCCCGCCGCGAATGAACTGACTATACCGATGAACAGAATATCCGTGGCCGGCAGCATATAATCACCTTTGACCACTTTTAAGACGGCAAACGCTGTGGCGGCCAGCATGGCGATTGAGCCGAGTATAAACGAAAACCTGGCCGCCTTTGACCTGTCGATTCCCAGAAACAACCCGGAAGTAATGGTGGCGCCGGAACGCGACACTCCCGGTATCAAGGCGCAGGCCTGTGCCAGACCGATAATCAGGCCGTCCCTGATGGAAATGGCTGTCCTTTTATGCGTGTTTTTCTTATAAAGATGTTCCGCCAGCAAAAACAGCAGGGAAACCGAAAACAGCATCACGCAGACCGGCAGCGGGGCCAGAAAGTATTCGTCCAGCCAGTCTCCCCAGAAAAACCCCACCACCAGGGCGGGAATCGTGCCGATCAGTAATATCGCCAGCATTTTTTTGTTTTCCGAAAGCCATTCTTTATCCACCCCTTGGCGGAATTTCCGGGGTCCGATCCAGACGAAAAAAGCCCTGATCAGCTCGGCAAAATCCAGCCGGAAATAAATCAGAATGGCCAACAGGGTACCGAAATGAACCGCTATGTCAAAAGCTTTCAGGGCGACCGGATCATTCAGTCCCAGCAGCCCCTGAAACAGTACCAGATGGCCGGAGGAGGAGATTGGCAGAAACTCCGTAATTCCCTGCAGCACGCCCAAAATCAACGCTTGTAAATATGACATTCAAAAAGTTTATTTTTATTACTTCAAATATACATAAATCGCCCCGAACCCGCCATGCCGAAGTTCGGCCGTTTTAAAATTTTTGACGGTCTGCTGCTGAATCATCCCGGAAAGCATATTGACCGCCATCGGCCGGAGCTTCGCGACGCCGCCCTCACTGTTTCTGCCCAGTCCGGTTACCACTTTGATAAAAATCAGCCCCTGTTCCCGGCAATCGAGAACAAAGTTTTCCAGTGCCTTTTCCGCCTCTCTCACGGTCATTCCGTGCAGGTCCAGGGATCTCTGCGGTTCGTCCGGATAACGTTTGCCTTCTTCACCTGGCTTGCCGTGACCGGCCGGGCTTTCCTTTTCGGACAATTTGAACCCCTTCATGCCGCGTTCCTTAAACAGCTCGGCAAAGCCACGGAAATCCGTTTCTCCGCTCTTTTCCTGACCGGATTTTTCATATAAATCTGACCAGGTTTCTTCCCTGTTGTAATTCTTTGGGGGATTCATTGGAAAATTAAGTAAGAATTCCAAAATAACACAAAACTACAGAAAGTCAAACATTTCCCTGATGATTTTGGATCAGGGCTGGTCTTCGCCTCCGTCCGACCAGGGATTGCAGCGAATTATTCTCCAGACGGATTTGGGAATACCGCGCCACAGACCGTACTTTTTGACAGACAGTCGGCCGTATTCCGAACAGGTGGGGTGGAATTTGCAATAGCCATAGGGAAAAAGCTTCCGAAGCCAACCGTGATCCGGCGAAAGTGTTCTCTGATACAGCCAAATCAACCCCAGCAGAGGCAGCCTGGGCAGATATAAAATACTAGAAATAATTGCCCGGCGATTTTTTAACTCCATTTTGTATTACTTCAAAGTGCAGATGAATACCGGTGCGACCGCGGACATTACCTGTGCGGCCCTGTTTACCGATTACCTGTCCCTGTGTGACTACGTCTCCCACCGAAACGGACAAATATTCCATATGGGCATACAAAGTCTTTAAACCGTTGCCGTGATCGATGATGATATGGTTTCCGTATCCGCCTCCATAAGTTCCACTGGAAGCCTTGATGACGGTACCGTCCATGGCTGCCCAGATCGGAGGTTTGCTGGTATCGGAAATATCATAGGCATAATGTCCCGGATGATAACCCTGTGTAAGTTTGCCTCTGGTCGGATAAATCATGGTTTTTCCCGCAGCCGGTCCTTCACTGGCGTTGGATCCGATGTCGGACGCGGAAACCAGAGTGGCACTACCCACATTGCTCTTACCGAAAGTCAGTCTGGATGAGGATTGAACCCTGGCCGGACTGTCGCGGTCAACCGGAAGCGGTTTGGCACCTGGGATAAACAGAGCTTCCCCGGCCTTCAGCGTGGCTTCACTCTCCAGTCTGTTCTGCTTGATGATAGTATCGGCGTTGACGCTGTAAGTGGAAGCGATCTTTTTGATATCCTGTCCTTTCTGTACTATATGGGTGACTCCGTCTACCGGAGGTATGATCAGTTTCTGGCCCACTTTGAGGGTGGAGCCGGCTGTTAAGCCGTTTTCCCACAAAACCGTATTGGTCTTCAGTCCATATTCCTCGGCAATGGTGGAGACCGTTTCACCGGCGGAAATTTCATGTACAATCCGCCCGTTCATAGCGGAACGATCGGAAAATTCAGTTTGAGGATTAATCTTTGGAATATAGCCATCTTCGGAGGCGATCATTAGGCTGTCGCCGTAATAATATTGTTCTATGCCCTCCAGTTCAGGGGCAAACGAGGCGTTTTGTGAATAGACGTTCTCCGGATTCACAGCACCGATAATAAAAATCGCCACCACGGCCACGCTGTAGGACTTGAAAAGTTTGGTACTGGAAGAGACGTTGGAAACCCTCCTGGAAGGCAGTGTCAGAGCGGCTTCCCCGCTGGCCATAAAATCAAAAACATTAAGCAGTTTTCCAAAGGTTTTAGCCCCTGCGAAAACTCTTCTATGTCTGGCTTTTCTGGCGGCCAGGTTCGGGGAGAGTTGGAATTCGGCACTCCCTAGTTGTGAATTGTTGGTCGTACTAATGGTAGTAAGTTTAAGATCTATTGTATTTCCTCCTAATCCTCTTCACTTTCCGCTTCTCACGGTGAGGTGGAAATACCTCTACTTTTCCCTAGAACATCTCATTAAATCGCTTTCTAAAACACGCACTACAATCCCAATCATAACAGAAACTGTAAAAAAATCAACATTCTGTCAAGTTGGAAAGAAAACAGTTAGCGGACAAACTTCAGTAAACCCATGTGTCTGGCGCGCTTAATGGCCTGGGAGAGCATCTTCTGATACTTCAGATTGACACCGGAATAATATCTGGCCACGATTTTTCCGTATTTGGAGACATATTTTCTCAGTAATTCGACATCCTTGTAGTCAATGTACTGTACGCCATTAGCTGTAAATGGACATTTCTTGCTGTACTTGTTCTTTGCCATGTTGATGATTGATTATTTAATTGATTATCCGGCCGGTTAGGCCTTTTTTGCAGCTTCTTCTTTCAAAGCTTCCTTTTGGGCAACCTCTTCCGCATGCGAAGATTTGATATCCTCCAGCGATTTTGGTTCGTACTTGAGCGGCAACCGGACTATCAAGTGTCTGATCACATCGGGGTCGAGCGTCAAACCGATTTCAAATTCTTTCAGTTTATCGCCTTCATAGGTGAAATCGAAAACCGAATAGTGACCCTTTTTATGACCTTTCATGGTATAAGCCAGGTCTCTTTCTCCCCAGATGTCTTCAAAAAAGATTTTACCGAACTTGGAAATCTGTTTCCGGATTGATTCAAGCCGCTTTTCAACGCCGGCCTGGCCGATTCCCGGATCTACGATCACCATTAATTCATACTTGCTTTCTAATTCCGCCATCTTTGTTTGGTTAAGAAATAAAATAGCCTTTCAGTAGCTTCCCAAACGCTGGTTTTTCCAGTTGGTACTAACCAAAAAGCACAAAGAAGCGTTGGCAATTTAGCAAACCCATACCCTAAAAGCAAGTTGATCTTGTTTTGACCGCCTCCGGCCGCCCTGCCAATTCACAAAAGGTATATAAAATAACAATTGGGTAAAAAAGCAATGGTATATTCCAGCGGGAGGGGCTGGCTGGCTTCAGAAAAGGGCCTTTTTATGCTAAAATAAAAGGATTAATTAAAGCCAAGTTATGAAAAAAATTCCCACGGAAAATTTTCTGACCAGACAGCGCGAACTTTATCATCCCTCCGTTTATGAGGAGAACCTGGAGGACAGCCATCCTTTTCCGGACTTCGACAAAGCTGCTTTTTCCTGGATCGCGCCGGAATACCTGCAGCATCCCAAAACCGTCAAATGGTGGGTAATCGCCGGTATTATCCTGCTTCTGGCTATGATCGCGGAGGCCTTCAGCGGTAACTGGACCATGCTGGTTGCCACGATTGTGTTTGCCGGAGTTTATACCTACGTGCACACCTTCCGTCCACCCCGTCACACCAAAATCAATATTTCCGAACTGGGAATCAAAATCGGTCACCGCAAAATTCCTTATGAAGCCCTTGAATCTTTCTGGATCATCTACGATCCGCCTTTAACCAAAAGTCTCTATTTTCGCCAGAAAAACCAGCTGATTTCCGATCTGGTAATCGAACTTGAGGATCAGGATCCCCTGGAAATCAGGGCTTTCCTGGAAAAGTTTCTGGTGGAGGTGACGGGCGTCCAGCAACAGTTTACCGATGTTTTACTTCGACTTTTAAAACTCTAAATGACTGTACAGCCACAACAACCAGAGCAACAACCATCCGGCCCGGAACAAAAACCTCCGGTTTCTCCACTCAAGCCCGAAACGCCCAAAGACGATCTGAGTGTGAAATTTGCCGAGTCCGTGGATGAGAAGACCAAAGCTTACGAGAAAAAAAGCGAAGAACAGGCCAAGAAATACAAAGCCCGCTGGTCTATCGCCGAAACCAAACAGATGTTGATCAGCGACCGGCACATTAACGAATTGCGCCGGGCCGCCGCCGCCAAGAAAAAAGAATTTGCCGATTTGCAGCCGGGTCTGAAGGCGGAAAGGTTTAACGTTTTATTGCAGCAGACCGAGCAGGAATTGTCGGACATCTATCTTCCCTACGAAAAAATTATCGATCACGTCCGCGGTCTGGACAAGCTGGACGAAGCCGAACTGGTAAAACTGGAAGCTTTGCTCAAAGCTCTCAACAAAATGAAGACCAGCCCGGAACTGGAAAAGCTTTTTCTGAAGGCCATGAGTAAAGAAAAACTGGATCCGAAGGAAATGCAGATGCTGGTGGCCAGAATCAATCCGGTGGATCTGAATCAGTCTCTGGAAAAGGGCAAAGCTGATGAGATATTCGAGGCCAGCCAGATCGGCGCCATTATCAGCGTGATGAGGGCCGACCAGAAAATTGAATTGTTGGATGCCATCGTCGAAAGCAAGCCTCCGCAGGAGGTAAACAGTATTTTGAAAGTTTTGCTGGTTACGGGGCAAATCTCCAATGTCCAGCTGCTCTATTTGCTGGACAAAGGCAAAGTTCCTGAACCTTATGCCGGTGAATTGAGGAAGGAAATGGAAGGCGGCAAAATTCTGGAACAACAGGCCGAATACAACAGAAAACTGGACCAACTGACTGACGTCAACAAGGGCCGCACCCCGGGCAACCCGCTCTCCAAAGCCGCGGGAGCACCGGCGGCTTTTGGACTGGCCGCTCTCTGGGGTGCGGCGGTCGCTCTGGTCAATTTTAAAATCAACATGGACTGGTCCAAGCCGCTGCAAAGCCTGGCCACCATCGGCACCTCTCCGCACTTTTTGCTGGGATTGGGAGCCATGGGAGTGGGCGTGGCCGGTACGGCCCCCATCGTGGCTCCGGAGACTTTTGACAAATACAAAGACAAAGCGGTTGATTTTTTCAGCGGCCCTGAAGCCAAAAAGGCCAAGGCGGACGCACGGGAAGCCAACCTGAAAGGATTTCTGGACGCCCAGCTGCAGAGAAACCCCTATCTGACCCGTTTTCTGACCGAACAGGAGGAAATAGCAGGAAAAAAGAAAACCGGTCTGGAAATCATTCATGACATCGTTGCCGATAAAAAGGCCCAGAACAAAGAAGTCCGTTTCGAAATCGAAGACCTGAAAGCCAGAGCCGGCTCCAAACAGCGTCAATGGCTGGACAGGGCTTACGGCGCGGAAGGGGGAAAGCAGATCAATCTGCAGGACAGCCTGCGCATGCTGATGGGAACTCTCTACCAGCTGAAAATGGATGATCCGGTTTCTTTGGAAAAAGCCGTACGCGAACTCAATATCAAACAGGGCATAGCCTAAATTATGGTCAATCAGATCGATCAACAATTCATCCAGAAATTAAACCTCCTGACCAAAGAGGTGCTGCGCGATGAAGCCAAATTTTACAGCCGCAACGACCAGCGTTTTTCCGTCCTGCATAACCGCATATTTTCCAAAACCAATCAGACCGGCTTTGCCGGACTGCCTGAAGAAGACCGCAAGAAGTTTAAAAAATATTTTTATATCGATGAAACCGGCACCACTCCGCGCCAGGACGTGCCTTTTGCCTCCAGCCCCGAGGAGCAGGCTTTTTTCTTTGATCAGTTCCGCAATCAGGTCCGCGCCTGCACTTACAATTTCGAGCGGATGGATTTCCTGAAACCCAATTTCAGCGATGAAAAAGATCAGGAACCGGATTTCAACGGAGCCCAGACCGATCTGTTGCTGAGGGGCGTGATTTATCCCCTGGTACACGGCTTGGAACAGAGAGAAATCTCACTGGTGGAGCAAAGGAAAACCGCCGTTGCGGCAACTCCCGAGGCCGGTTCTGCCCGCACCAATCCCTATGAAGGGCTGGGAGACAAAATTCTGGTCAAAGGAATATCCGGTGAATTTGATGCGGTTTTGACTTTCGATCAGCTTCAGGAAATTTCCGATATGGAAAAAGAAATACGTAAAAAGGGACTTCCTGAGGATCAGGTTGTCCGGCTTTTAAAAGAATATGTCCAAGGCAGATTCCCTCAACTCTATCTGGATGAACAGGGGAAAATTACTACTTTTCTGGGAGCGGAAGGCATCTCGGCCACGGCTCTGGAAAAACAAAAAGGCCTAAATCTGCAAATTCGATCGGTCGGCGAATTACTGACGGAAATGAAAGCCAGACAGGGACGAAAATTGCAGTATCAGGCCATCAACGCCGGTAATGGCACACTGGGGTTTTCCGCGGCCACTCTGCCGCTTGCCGGCGGCGCTTTGGGATATGCCCCCTCATTATTCCAGGTCAATTTAGGTTCCGGCGAAAGTACCCTTCTGGAGGGGATGTCCATGTCGGTAACGGCAGGCGGAGAACAGAATGCGGTGTTTTTTCTGACGGATAATCAGGGCGCCACTGCCAGGATTTCAGCGGACGTAACCGAAGACCGCATCAGCGGTAATGAGAATCTGGGCATTTCCATTTACGACAATCCCGAAAAAGACGATCCCAATAACCCCAAAATTGTACTGGCCCAGGAAGATTTGCCGCTTCTGAGTATTCCTTTAAGGCCGCTTTATCAAAGATTGCAGCAGACGGGACAATACCGGCCGGATCAGGGGAAAACGGTAATTATGAAAATTCCCGCAGACACCAAGCTGCCGGAAATTCCCGAGACCTTCGAACCCAGCGTGGAAAGCGGCGGACAGCCGCCCCAACCCGAAGAAAACCCTCCGGTCGGGGTTTCTTATACTACCGCCGGAGCTGCCGACCGCTATATCATCAATTTCAGCAGACAGAAAACTCCTTCCACCCGTACGGCACCGGGAACCCGCCAACGGGCTTATGAACGTAAAACTCAACCAAAAATCTCCAATGAACCGGCACCCCGTTCTTCCCGGGAGACAGAGGCCCCCGCTTCGCGCCCCGCGGCCCCCGGACGGCCGGCAGCAGCTACCGCGCAGGGCGGAAGAAAAGCAGCTACGGAGCAAACCACTGCCCAGACTCCCGCAGCCAAACCCAAAAGTATGTTTCCCAAAATCGCACTGGCCGTAGGCCTGCCGATTGCGGGCGTTGGGGCTTCAATTTTCGGAGCCGCTATCAAGATTTTCACCAATTTTCCATGAATATAAAAAATAAAAAACTAGTTATGCCCAGAATCAGATATAAACTGATCGGCCTTCTGGCGGTGGTCTTGATAGCCATGCCACTATTGGCCCAGGCGGCGGCAGGAGAGGATTTTAGCAAAGCGGTACAGGGGGTGTTTGACTTCTTCGTGTTAATTTTAAACGGTTTACAGGCCGCTCTTTGGCCTGTGCTGCTCTTAACCGGCGGATTATTGAATAATGATTTACTGTTTAGCGGCGGCATGCAGACCATGCTGCTCAATATCTGGACGGCCATCCGTGACTTCGTAAACATCATATTTGTTCTGGGGCTGCTGTTTGTCGCCATCTATAACATCATCGGCTTGGCGCCGGATGATTATTCAATTCCCAAAGTGTTGCCCAAAATCGCGATTGGCCTCATCGCCGTTAATTTTTCTTTTCTGATGTGTAAAGTGGTGCTGGACGTCGTAAACGTAACCACCACGGCCATCTTTTCGGTCCCCCTGGCCTCCAGTGCCCTGGCAAAATATCAGGACCCTTTGCAGCAAGACGAATTGTCCAAGAAGGTCTGCGAAAATATCATGAATATGGAGGGGATGGATGAAGAGACCATGAAAAAAAATCCCTATTGTGAAAAAGATCCGTCCGCCGGAGCAGGTGCCGGTAGCGGACAAACCACTTCCACTGCCCAAAAAGCCAAATATGTTTTAAACAATGCCGGTAAGGCCTTTTTCAGTACCTTCAATTCCCGCAACGCCGCCATGGTAATGGCCATCGAACTGATGGAAATCACGACCGTGCAAGAGGTGCCCAAGAACGTGGATGGTCTTAAGAAGCTGGCCATCAACGCCATTTTCTCCCTGATCTTCATGGTGATTTATGCCAGTGCTTTTGTCGCGCTGTTTGTCACCATGCTGGTGCGCGTGATCGTACTCTGGATCACCATCGCGCTGATGCCGCTTTCCTTTTTAAAAATTTCATTCGGTCAGAAAGTGGAAAAAATGATGGGAGAAAACGATCCGATGACCCTCTTTTTCGGTCACGCGCTGGTACCGATCAAGGTGGCCGTGGTTTTAACCATAGGCATGATCATGATTACCCAGTTGAAGCAGATGGTGCCGGGTATCACCTATTCCACCGATCCCAAAATGCTGGGAGCCATCACTTCAAATATGAGCAGCCTTCAGTCAATCATGGCCAGTCTGGCCACAGCCGCCTTTATCTGGATTGCGGCTTTTGAGGCCATGAAAGGGACAAAAGCTTCCACTTTTGTCGATACTTATATCAAAAAACCGGTTCAGGATTTTGGCATGAATGTGGCCAAACTGCCTCTCTACGCGCCCATTTTGCCAACCGGTAAAGGTAAAGATAAAGTCGGTCTGGCTTTCCTGACCGCTGGAATTGCCGGCGGGGGAGGGTTGGGAGAAATGCTCAGGAAAAAGGATCAGGAGTATCTGGCTATGAGCGGTAACAAAGAGGGCGCCGCGGCCAAGGCTTTGGAAGGGGCGAACAGTGCCAAAGACGCTGAGAAGAAAATAGCCACTCTGATCGTGGAAGCAAATCATAGCGTGCTGCCGGAGAATCAGAAATTGATGTATGCCCAGTTTGATAAATGGAAAGAGCTCAAGACCATGAGACCTCCAGGCACCCCGGGTATGGAAACCATGGATAAATTCCTGGCTGCCCTGAAGGAAGGGAAAGTCACCAAAGAGCAGATGGAAGCCTTTTATAAAGCCAACCCCACCCGGTTGCAGCCAACCGACATGGCACGGGAAAGCGCGGTCGCCGCGGCCGACAAGGCCATCTCAGCTGCCGGTCCCGCAGTCGGAGGAACCCCTGTGGAAAAATTGGGCGAGGCTGCCAAGCTTTTGAAAACAAAGAAAGAAGCCTTGGCCAAAGCTGATACTCCCGAAAAAGCAGCTTCCCTCAGGGCAGAAGTAGAAAAATTGACCCAGCAGGTGACCGCACTCACAGCTTTGTTCAATGACAGGGCTACCAAGGACAACATTAAGGAGAGCAGAGTTGGTGAGGGAGCCGCAACCACCATCAATCCGACCCAGGCTGGTTACATCAAAGAAGCTTACGACAAAGCAACGCAGGGCATGGAACAGAAAGACAAAGATCAGGTAACCGAGTCCTTGATCAGAAGAGTCCAGTCATCTCTGGAGGTTCCCACAGAGCAGGCAAAAAATATTGTAAACAATATCATCAATCCTTCTGCCAATCCTGCTCCTGACACTACCGCAGCAGCCTCCACTGCCGCCAATTCTGCCCCGGCAGGTACCAACACCCCCCCGCCCGGCGCTCCCCCAGGCCCCGTTCCACCCGCCGGCACTCCCTAATTGACAAATAATAAGAATATAGAATAAAATAACACAAATCCGCGTAATCCGCTCCCACAATGGCAAATCCCCGAAGAGGAAGTAGACCACAACCAGGCCGGAACAACACCAATCACCTTGCAGATGAGAGCACGGGAGAAGAGAGATTGCCCGTAATGCCAGAGGAAACAACTGAAGACACCGCTCAAACCAGAAAGAAAATCACCTCTATACCCGCAGAATCGGTGGAAGTTACGGAGCAAGTCTCCGCTGAGATCAATCGGGATGTCACGGCTTTGGTGCAGGGCTTGATCGGATTAAAAAAGATTTATGCCGCCAACGACAATAACGAGACCATGGAAGCCTTTTTGGAAAGCAACCGCGAGACCATTGAAAATCTGTTGCAATTTGACGTAAAAACAATTTACTCGGCGCTGGAAAAAAACGCCGTAAAGAGAAATCTTCTCTACAAGTCCTTGATAGAAGACAAGGTGATTTCCCAGAAAGAAAAAGAGCAGCTGCTGGGCATCGTTTCCAACGGGCCGTTTCTGCAGTTTATCAGAAAACTGGGGAAAGCCTCCCCCAGGCGCCCGACCCCGCTTACGCAGGACGAGCAGGATAATTTGTCCAATGCCACCATAGACACTTTGCCCGGCCTGATTCAGGAATTACAGGCGGCCAACAAAATTACTGCCGCAGAGGGACAAAAATTAATCTCACTTGGACCCAAAACCGACCAGCAGCTCAGCCTGGCCCGCGACCAGGTTCTGGCCAAAATTAAGAGCTATGATCTGGCCGCCCGCACTTCCTATGCCGACCAATATCAGAAATTAAATAAGAAAGAACAAGAGTTGACCGGACAATTTGATCAATACAGACAACAGTTCAATGACATAGTTCCTAAGCTGGTTGCGGAAATTCAGAATGCTTATGACCGGATGGAAGAAGGCAAATACAAGGATCAGCGGGTCCGCGAGCTGACCAGAGAAACCGGACTACCGATTAAAAAAGGCCAGATTTTATGGGCCCGGGACGTTGTTAACGGCCGGCCCGGTCCGGAAAAAAACACCCGTCTGGAAATCAAAGACATAACCTTTGGCGGCACGGAATTGGACGCCTCCCTCCCGCCGGGATCTCAGGTTTTGCAGCCGTCATCCGAACCTTTTGTGACTTTCACCGCCCAAGCCGGAGCAGGGGCTGCTCCCGAAGAATACAAACTTTCCGCCTCCAGTTTTAACAAATGGCTGGTGGATAATCAGGTCACCGAAAAATTCGAAACAATGGAGTCTCTGGAGGAATCATTGGGCCTGAAAGACATCATCAAACCCGGACAAAGCTTTTCTTATCTGGATCCCGATAAAGCCGGAGCCAGACCGCTTGACGGTGCTGACGCTGCCGCCAATAACAACAACGATTTCAACACGGTTAGCATTATCATGGTTGAAAACGGTCAAATCTATCTTAATCATCCGGTCAGAATCAACACCAATCTGAATGGCGGATCGGGGCAGGTGGCCGCCAGAACCGCCAAAATGGATTTCGGAGAATTTGCCCGCTGGTACAGAAAATTCGTGGCCGCCCCCGAGGTGGTTGATTTGGAAAAGCTGGATCATATACTGGAACAGCATCATCAAAAATTATTGGCCCAAATGGGCTGGCCCGAGGATCACGGCGCCCCCATCAGTCTGTCCAAAGGGGAATTTCCGCTTTATTTGATTTCCGCTTATTTTGGGAATCAGTTCCCGCCAATCGCGGTATCCGGAGTTGAAGACGGTTTGATCAAATTTGAATCAGGAGAAACGCTGTCTCCCGCGGATTTTTTACGCCTTGTTAATGAAAACGGTTTAACCAGGCCCTCTGCCGGGCAGCTGCAAGAGCTGCAAGCGGAAGCCACCGGCAAACGGGACAAAGCTCAGATGGCCAAACTGGATCAGATAGCCGCACAAAAAAATCTGGCCCCCGATTCACATTCAGTTAAACCTTCCGGCCACAAAGAAAGCGGAAAAACGTCGACCTCGATGGGATTCTGGCCCAGAATCAAAGAATTTTGGGACAACACCCATATTCTGAGTCTGATGGAAATGTATCATTTGTTCTGGAAAGCACCGGTGGAAAGAGTAAAGGAATGGCTGAAAGATAAATCCGAGAGAAGAGAATACGCTGTGGGGAAACATTTTTTCAAAGGCTTTCCCGACTACGGAGGGTTGAGCGATCTGTCCAAAACTTATGAGGACAAGCTGACCGGCAAATTTGCCGAGGACGTCAAAAAAACAGAAGAGTTCTTCGACAAAAACTACACCAGCAAGCAGGTTTTTGAAGCTCTTTATACCGCTCCCAACAAAGCCGTACTGAGAGCAGGACTGCAGTATCTGACCAAAAGAGGTTTGTTGCGCTGGGAGGACGACAAGCGTTTATGGAACATTTTAAATACTCATTTAAAAGGATTTACCTATCCGGAGAAGTTCCACCAGAAATTGGGCAAAAATTATGTGGCCATTGCGGGTGACGAGGCTCCCAAAAAACTGGCTGGCAACCTGGATATCTACGACCAGTGCCGGGCCATGATCGACGGACAATGGGGAACCGGTACCTATGACGGACTGAACAGTACCAACGAACGGGAGTATCAAAACAAAAAGAAGGAAACCCAGGACAAAATCCATCAGGAATATGAATACAGAGGGGGCATCGGCAACGCTCTTAAACAGATGCTCTATGACTGGGAGCAGGGGGTTGACGTAAAGCAGGCGGAATTCGACGGACTATTGTCCCAGGCTACTTTGTTAACGGAAATTTCCGCGGAACAAGCCATGTTTATTCTGGTCTCAGCCTTTTCCATAAAAAATAAAAACGGGCAGACCATCATCGGCAATTCCAAACTAAATTCCTATATTCCCTATCTGACCAAACATCAGATGTTTTTTTATTTTACGCAAAATTTCCCCGTGCTGGACGAACAGGGGAATCCTGTAATGGAGGCTGATGGCATTTCGCCCAAAAAGAAAAAGTTTGACTGGCCTCAATTTACCAAAGTTTATAACAATGTGATGAAAAAAGACATTGAAGCCAGCGGCAAGAGCGATTACAGCAAATTTACGGCGGGAAAAAACACCCTCAGCTGGATTGCCCGGGAAGTATTAACCCACAAACTGGTCAAAGACAAAATGCAGGAAAAAGCCGGTAATCCGGATATAGACATAATGTATTATCACCTGCTGGGACCTCTGATCAAAGAAGAAAACCTGGATAAAGTTATCGGTAAGTCTTTCCATTCACTGCAAAAGCCGGAAGCCATCAAAAACATGTATGCCGGTTATAATTTCCAGCTGGGCATCAAGGCCGGTCTTTTGAACACCGGCGAAACCGAAGAAGACAAGGCTACCAGAGCGGAAGAATTCAGCGATTTGGTCTACGGTTTCATTTATTTCAACAATATTTTGCAGTTCAGAATTAAGAAAGACCAGAATTACATGCGGATGGACCGCACGATGTTTGCCAGCCGTCCGCTGGCCGATAAAAAGAGAACAACTCTACAGTTCTGCAGTGAAATAGAAGATTTCATGGCCGATTTTATCGGGGGCGTGGCCTCCCTGGCCGGAGACGAAAAATTAATGGGGTTGCACCGGGCCATCACAGCCAACCCTTCCGTACTCACTGATAACATGGAAAAGGAATATCGTATGCTGCTGCGCGAAGACATGGTTAAACTGGCTAAAGAAAAACCCGATGAGTTCGCCAAACTGGCCCGTAATTGCGCCGGAGTTCTGACCGGTCTGTCGGGTGCGCAGTTAACCAGGGCGGAAATGGAGAAGTTCAAAGAAGCCGCCTGATCAGTCATAGGCGTAAGCACTACTGGCGGTGGCTACTGAGTAATCAATTTAAGGTGGGTGTGCGCCCCGCGCCAGGTCATACTGACCCGCGCGGGGCGCAACTGATTCTGTCTGTTCTACTTCGAACCGTGTCTGAAAAGCGGACTGATTTCCACCCTTATTGGGGGCGTGTCGTCCAGCCGCTTGGGAATGTTTCCCAGCAGTCTCAGCTGATAGGAGCTGTATTTCTCCCTTTCAGGCTGCAGCAGCTTTTGACAATGGTAGTCTACCAGCATGTACAGAAGTGCCATCGACAGCGATCCGACGATCAGCACATCCACACACAGGATAAAACTCTGGAAGATCAGCCCAAGGCAGACCGCAAGAAGCGCTACGCCGGCAATCAGACGCCAAAACAGCTCACCCATTCAGGTCTCCTCCCTCTCCGAACTTACCCATAAGCCACGATCCAAGTTAATCAAACAGAGTGTATTCTGCCCACAAGAGCGTTATTTCTCCTTTGTTACGCCTTGTGAACAAGATTCACTCTGCCCTCGTCCCGATTGTAAAAGAACCTCTAATTTATCTGAGAACGTTATTTAAGCACTATTTAGGGAAAAAGCAAGCCTTAGGGCGAAACTGGCATTGTTGGCTATGGATAGCTAAAAAACATTGACAATTTAAAAGTCTGATACTAATATCCCCCCTCGTGAAGGTTGGCTAAACAATAAATTCGGCCGGCTTTCCGTCCATACACAACCGGAAAAGGTTAGATCAGGAGCATGAAAGAATGATGACAAGTACTGAAATCAGTCTCTACCTGGACATCGTGGAGCACGGCAACCAAGTCTTTCGCGACGGGTGCTTCAACCCCAAGCTCGTGTCCAAGGCGGACTTCACTGCCGTGTGCACGCATCTGCTCAGGACGCGCTATGGTCGGGCGACTTTGTTCGAGTACATCGACGCTCCACCTTCGCTCGAGGTGTCCAAGGCTCCGGCTTCGTCCAGAAACCCCCTGATCAACAAACATCCATTGTTGGTGATCACGGCCTTGCGCCTGATTGCGGCCTCGAAGCTGGAAAGCGAGATCAAGCGCGCCATGGCGAACGGGCTGCCGGAAAACAGCGAGGAGGTCATGATCAATCGTTGGGAACTGGCCGACCTGCTGAAGACCGCACTGACCACCGCGCCGGAATTGCTGCAGAGGGAAAACGTCGAGCTGATGCTTCAGCGCAATTGCCCCCGCGGTGAATCCCGCCCGCCGTCACTGGCCATCGAGGCCTAGAAGATAACAACCATCAACCTTTCCGGTTTGGCCCATCTGTTCTTTGGTCTGCTCACGCAGCCAGAGGGGATGGGCTTTTCCGCATGTCCTTAATTGCTAATTGACGAATTATCGCGGTATAGATATATTTTTCTTGCCTGAGCAATAAGCCAGGTGACAATTCACAAAGAGGTACGGTCATGTCTCATCAGCAGTTCAAAGATTCTGACTTCAAGGTCTCGAGTGTGTGCGATCCCAGCTCTCAAACTGGGTGTGTCGCAGTCGCAATCTGCGAAGGAATGGTCGCCCTCCGGGACACGAAGGACAGGAATCAGAACGATCTCCACTTCACCAGCGAAGAGTGGAAGGCCTTCATCGCCGGTGTGAAGAAAGGGGATTTCGACCTGTAGACACTTTCCTACCTGCAGAATCTCCCCACTTGCCCAAATAAAGTAAGCAGGTGGGGAGCCCGCAGTTTGTGAAGAATCAGCAATGACTCTACGAAAAAATAGGTGTCAAAGCTGTAATAACACCCCTCCGAGACATTCGAAGGGGGTTAACCATGTTCAGGCTAATTTCCTTTCTGCGATTTCTTCCAATACCTGCTGAATAAAGTCCTCTTTGCTCAACATCTTCTGTTCCTTGCTGCCATATCTCCTCACCGAGAATTCCCCGCCGCCCGTTTCCTTGTCTCCAACCACCAGCATGTAGGGAATCTTCATCATTTCGGCATTGCGGATGCGTTTGCCCAGGCTGTCATTATTGTCGTCGACGTCGACTCTGACCATTTTATCCATCAGTTCTTTCTGCAAATCTTGTGCAAACTCTCTATGGACTTCAGCCACGGGGATGATTCTCACCTGTGTCGGGGCCAGCCAGGTCGGGAAAGCCCCAGCAAAGTGCTCGATCAATACACCCATAAATCTTTCCAGTGAGCCGGAAATAGCTCTGTGTATGACAACCGGTCTTTCCTTGTTGCCTTCTTCCGTGGTGTACTCCAGTTCAAACCTCATTGGCAGGTTAAAATCGCATTGGATAGTGGCCAATTGCCATTCTCGCCCCAGGCAATCCTTGAACAAAAAATCCAGCTTCGGCCCGTAAAAAGCTGCTTCCCCTTCAACTCGTCTATAAGGAAGATTATTTGACTTGGCAGCTTCTTCCAATGCAGTTTCCGCTTCAATCCAAATTTCATCGGAACCCAGATATTTCTCCTTATCTTCTCCACGAACAGACAAACTAACCCAGTAATCTTTGTCCATTCCCAATGTCTTGTAAAAGTGTCCAATTATCTCACAGATAGTGGCGACTTCCTGTTTGATCTGTGAGGCACGACAAAAAAGATGACCGTCATCCTGTGTGATTGATCTGACTCTTGTTAAACCACCCAATTGTCCTGATTTTTCATCGCGATACACGGTGGCCGGTTCAAAAAAGCGGATCGGAAGATCCCGATAGGAATACTGATTATCGGCATAAATTTGCATGTGGTGCGGGCAATTCATCGGTTTCATGATAAAGTCTTCATCTTTGCCTTTTACGCGGAACAACTCATCACCGAATTTTGCTGCGTGCCCCGATTTGATGTAGAGATCCTCCTTGGCTATATGGGGTGTCCAGACTCTTTTATAACCCCTATTACGATGTAATTCCCACAAGAACTCTTCTAATTCTCTTCTAATCACTGCCCCGTTAGGCTGTAAAAGTGGCAGCCCCGCACCCACTAAAGGTGAAATTGTGTATATTTTCAACTGTGGGCCGAGTACTTTATGATCGCGCTTCTTGGCTTCCTCCATCATCTGCAGGTACTTGTTCAACTCTTCCTTGGTCTCAAAACACAGTCCGTAAATTCTCTGCAGCATCGGGCGATGTTCATCTCCGCGCCAGTAGGCGCCGGCAATTTTATACAGTTTGAAAGCTCCTGTTTCGCCGGTGCTGGGGGCATGTCCACCCATACACAGATCCCAGAATTTCATTTTCCCTTCTTTGTCGCGGTTTTCATAAAAAGAAAGTTCCCGCTCGCCCTTTTTGGCCAGATCCTCGGCCAGTTCCACTTTATAGGGCTGGCCGGTGCCCTTCAGAAATTCAATTGCCTTGTCAATCGGCTCCACATTGCGGTGAAAGGTCTGTTTCTCGTTGACGATTTTTCGCATTTTCTCCTGCAGAATTTCCAGATCCTCCGGAATCAAGGTGCGGGGAAGTTCAAAGTCATAATAAAAACCGTTGTCAATGGTCGGGCCGATGCCGAGTTTGGCTTCCGGAAACATTTGCAGCACTGCCTGGGCCAGAATATGGGAGCAGCTGTGCCTCATGTGGTCCAGTTTTTCTTCGGGTGTATTGGCTACGTCAATAGTGGCGTTGTCGGCGGTTGTATTAGTGGTTGTCTCATTGATGACGTTGGAATGGTGTTGATGGGCGGGAAGTGGTTTCTGTTCAGATTTTTTAGGAGACATGCTGGGGAAAATTAAAAAATAAGGCGCAACTAATATAGCGCAAATCCACCTGATTACCCAAATTAGGAACTTCATATGAAGATTGACAAAACGGACGGAGGTGTTTAAATTAAACCTCTTAATAACTATGATTATTATGAATCGACTCGATCAAACCAATTTCCCCGCTCCACAATCTGAGATTACGTCTGAATTGGATTGTTCAATTACCCGCAATATCGAAAGATTCACCAAATTATTCGGGATGCTGGCCTTATCCGCAACCCTGGCGGGATGCGGGGACCACGCAAAACGACAGGAAGAAGCGGCAGCACAACGTAATAAAGAATACAATCAGGAACGGGAAGCGAATTTACGGGAGTACCTTCCAGATCGTTTTGAAATTATCGAAGATCTGTCTCCCAAGAAAAGAATTGAATACTACAGCCCCTATATAGCAGCCTATATCCGGGATCCTGAAAGAGATATTTGTTATTATCTTCAGGATGATTCGAAATTCAAAAATACCGTCCTGACCATGGTGCCTTGCGAAAAAATGAAGGCCAAACACCCGGACCTGCCGGACAAAAAGGCGGAGTGAAATCGTACAATTATCCTTTACGGACTGCCCCGTTTTCAATCTCCACAAAATCCCCGGCCAGCAGCTTTTCCTGATTGATAACGGCGGAATCCTTGGTGGTGGCGATAAAAGTTTGATAATCGACCACCCGTTCCAGCAGGAAGCGCTGTCTTTCGTGGTCCAGTTCGGAAAAAACGTCATCCAGCAGCAGAATCGGCCGCGCTCCGTCCTCCGAAAAATAATCCATTTCAATCAGTTTCAGGGCCAGTAAAATCGTCCGGAATTCCCCGCGTGAGGCATGTCGCAGAATCGGTATCCCTTCCAGGCTGATTTCCAGATCATCCCGATGCGGTCCTACCTGCGTGTGTCCGGAAGCGATATCCCTTTGCCGGGATTTCCAGAGTGCCTCCGCAAAGACTTCCTCCAAATTACTTGTTACCGACATCAAGGGGAAATCCAGCCCCAGACTGTTGACATACTGAAGGTCCAGACGGCACTTTTTCTTGCTGATTTCCGCGTATTTCGAGTTCAGCCTTTCCTGTATGTAGGCTAATGTCCGTGCCCTTTCCATCCACAACAAAGCTCCTTCATGTACCAGCTGTTCGTCCCAGACGTTTAAATCTTCCTCACCCGCCGTGCGTTCCTGAATTGAGGTCAAAAGAGCATTTCTCTGTTCGCGAATGCGTTTGAATTTACGCAGGGCGGCAAAATACGATCGGCTTTTCTGGATGATCAGGATGTCCAGGTAACGGCGGCGCAGATCCGGCCCCAGATAGAGCACATTCAGGTCTTCCGGGTGGAAAAAGACTACTCTGGACTGCCCCACAAAATTGGTAGCGGAAGTCTTCACTCCATTCAATTTAAAAGTCCGCCGGGGATTGGGCGCTTTGCCCAGAAAGATCTCCAGTTCCTGCAAATCACCGCCCTCACCGTTGCTGAATCTGCCTTTGATTCTGCCAAATTCCTGCTGCCAGCGGATCAGGTTTTCCTCGTCGGCCGGCCGGAAGGATTTGGCCAGGGCCAGCATATAGATTGCTTCCAGGACATTGGTTTTTCCCTGACCGTTGTCACCGATCAGATAAGTCAGCCCTGTGGGCTCCTTAAAGCCCAATTCCAAGGTCCGGTAATTACGGAAATTTTCTAATGCCAGTGAAGTGAGCATCCTTTTAAAACTATAGAGTGAGCATACCCTAATCAGCTTTCCTTCTCAATCTTAGTAAATTGATTAATAAGCCCAAAAATGGTAAAATGAAAGGATTTCATAGTGTGTCAATGATTAGGTAACAGCAGCAGAAAAAAACTTATGGTCAGTCAAAATCTTATCAATGTGTCACTGGCGGGCGGTCTGGCCCTTATCCCTGCGTTATTCTGGGGGTACATCTTTTATAAGAAACAGCCTGAAAATAAGGTCACTACCCTGCGGCTTTTCCTGGCCGGCTCGGTAGCTGTGGCTCCGCTCCTGCTCTACAAGTATCTCTGGCAGTATTTTCCCTGGATCAACGCCTTTCTCTATACCAACACCTTTCAGGATGACATGATTGGTTTCGCCAACCTGACCCTGCTGCCCCTGGACGTGCTTTTTACCTTTATGATCGTCGGTGTGATTGAGGAGCTGGCCAAATTCAGCGCCGTCAAGATGATTGACCACAAGCGCATTGAATCCATTACCGACTGTATCGAATATTTTATTATTGTAGCTTTGGGATTCGCCTTCGCGGAAAATATTATCTATTTCTATAACATTATGCAGGTGAGGGGAGTGGATAATGTCTTTTTGCCTTTTGTCTTCCGTTCGCTGTTTTCCACTTTCGCCCACGTTATGTTCTCGGGCATCTTCGGTTATTATTATGGCCTGGCCAAATTTGCCGGTCCGGTGCTCGATGAAAATTACAATCGCGACAAGTGGCCGTTACTTCGTTTCCTGATTTCCCTGCTGCATCTCCGTCGCATCCAAACCTTTCATGATCAAAAGATTTTTCAGGGGCTGGTTCTGGCGGTCTTTCTGCACGCCTTTTTTAATATTTTCCTGGAAATGAACTGGACCTTTTTAATTGTCCCTTTCCTGACCGTGGGGTTTGTCATGCTCTCCTACATGTTCGATAACCGCCGTGTGGATAAAGAATACGGGCCGGTTGAAGACTAAAACAGGACGGCAATTATCCCTTTAAAAATATTTCCATAACCGATTGCTCTTATTTTAGAACGGTGGTATCATAAACGCCGCTTAACTTTCGGATGTAATAAAGACTCATACCCTGTCTGGCGCTGATTTAAGCGCTAATTGGAATAAATTCGGTAGTCCGCAAAAGGCTGCAAACAAGCAAAATATGAACAACGATAAAATAATTGTCAAAGGAGCCCGAATCCACAATCTGAAAAATATCAGCGTGGAAATACCCAAGAATAAATTAACGGTAATCACCGGTCTTTCGGGTTCTGGAAAATCCTCTCTGGCTTTTGATACCATCTATGCCGAGGGGCAGCGCCGCTATGTGGAAAGCCTTTCCACTTATGCCCGGCAGTTTCTGCAATTGATGGAAAAACCCGATGTGGATTCGATCGAGGGGTTAAGCCCGGCCATCTCCATCGACCAGAAAACCGCCCCCAGAAATCCGCGTTCCACCGTCGGTACGGTCACGGAAATTTACGATTATTTGCGTCTGCTGTTTGCCAAAGTTGGTACCCCCTATGATCCGGTTACCGGCAAACCCCTTACCCGCCAGACGGCTTCGGAGATTGTCGAGATCATTTCCCGGATGCCCGAGGGTAAAAAAATTCTGATTCTTTCCCCCCTTGTCAGCCAGAAAAAAGGCTCCCATCTCAAGCTGCTGGAGAAAGTAAAGAAGGACGGTTTTGTACGCGTCCGGGTGGACGGAGAGGTGATGAGCGTGGTTGATGTGCCCGAATTGGATGAAAATAAAAAACACACTATAGAAATAGTGGTGGACCGTCTGGTAGTTAAAAATTTCCAAAAACTTTATCAGACCATGTCTAACGGTGATCAGCTGGAAATTCCCAATCCTGACCGTACCAGACTGGCCGATTCGGTTGAACTGTCTCTGAAACAGGGCAACGGTCAGATGATCGTGGCCGATCATGACAGCAAAGAAGAACAGAACTTTTCGGAGCAGTACGCCTCGGCCGACTCCGGCATCAATATCCCCGAAATCACGCCCAGCCTTTTTTCCTTCAATTCCCCCCAGGGGGCCTGTGAATATTGCCACGGCCTCGGCACCAAGCTGGAAATCAATCCCAAACTGGTTATTCCCAATCCCAATCTGACTCTGGCCGAAGGCGCCATCATGCCCTGGTCGGCCACCACCAGTCATCTGACCTGGTATAACCGCATCCTGGAGTCGGTGGCCGATCAGCTGGGCTTTTCCATGAACACTCCGATCAGAAAACTGGCCAAAGAGCAGCTGGATACGATTCTTTATGGTACCGGCGAACGCAAGTTCAAGGTAAAAATGAGCAACAATAAATTTCTGGAGGAAGGAGCCGGCTTTAACGGTGAATATCACACCCGTTTCGAGGGAGTGATCCCCAACCTGGAACGCCGCTATCATGAAACCGATTCCGACTATATCCGCAAGAAGATTGAGAAATACATGCAGATTCTGATCTGCCCCAAATGCCACGGGAATCGTCTGAAATCCGAAGTGTTGGCCATAAAAATCGATGGCAAGTCGATCATCGATGTGACCCGTATCTCGGTCAAGCAGGCCGGCCATTATTTTAAAAACCTCCAGCTGACCAAATATCAGCAGGAAATCGCCCGCTCCATCATCAAGGAAATCCTCAACCGTCTGCAGTTCCTGGAAAACGTCGGTTTGAATTATCTGACACTGGACCGGGCTGCCAACACGCTCTCCGGAGGTGAAGCACAACGCATCAGACTGGCCACCCAGATCGGTTCCAAACTGTCCGGCGTGATTTACGTCCTGGACGAACCGTCCATCGGACTGCATCAGAACGATAACGCCAAACTGATCAATACGCTGATTTCCTTGCGGGATCTGGGCAACACGGTGATTGTGGTTGAACATGACGTGGATACCATGCTGGCAGCCGATCACATTTTGGATATCGGGCCCGGTGCGGGAAAAAACGGCGGATACGTGATTGCCGAAGGGAACGCCGAACAAATAATGGCCAATGAAAACTCTCTGACCGGGAAATATCTTTCCGGCAAAGAAAAAATCATTATTCCCAAGGTCCGCCGCAAAGGTAACGGTACCAAACTGAAAATTGTCGGGGCTACGGAACACAATTTGAAAAACGTTACGGTGGAGCTGCCTTTGGGGACCTTCATCTGTGTGACCGGCGTATCGGGATCGGGGAAATCCACCCTGATTAATGATATTCTGGTCAAAGAGCTGTCCAAGTATATTTATGGCACGAAAACCCAGTCCGGTACTCATGAAGCCATCATGGGCATGGAATACCTGGATAAAATTATCAATATCGATCAGTCTCCCATCGGACGAACTCCCAGATCCAACCCCGCCACCTATACCGGAGTTTTTACCGATATCCGTGAAATGTTTGCCGGCAGTCCGGAAGCCAAATTACGCGGTTATAAATCCGGCCGCTTCAGTTTCAATGTCAAAGGAGGACGTTGTGAAGCCTGTCAGGGCGACGGTATCAAAAAAATTGAAATGCATTTCCTGCCCGATATCTATGTTCAGTGCGAAGTCTGCAAAGGCAAGCGCTACAACGCTGAAACGCTGGAAGTCACCTATCGCGGCAAAAGCATCGCCGACGTTTTGGACATGTCGGTGGAGGAAGCTCTGGAATTCTTTGACGCCATACCACATATCAAGGTGAAGCTGGAAACCCTTCATCTGGTAGGCTTGTCTTATATTAAATTGGGCCAGCAGGCCACAACATTATCCGGCGGTGAAGCCCAGCGCATCAAACTGGCTACGGAACTTTCCCGCAAATCAACCGGCCAGACGCTTTACGTGCTGGACGAGCCGACCACCGGTCTTCATTTTGATGACGTAAAGAAGCTTTTGGACGTCCTGCAGAAGCTGGTTGATAAAGGCAACACCGTCCTGACCATCGAGCACAACCTGGATGTCATCAAATCGGTTGACCATATTATTGATCTGGGACCGGAAGGCGGTGATTTGGGCGGAGAAGTAATCGGTTTCGGTACTCCCGAGGCTTTGGCGAAAGTAAAAGGCTCCTATACCTCTCTCTGGTTGAACGAGGTGCTGAAATAGATTTCTTTTCCATTCGATTTGTTTTGTTATAACAATCACCCGATCCTTGCATCGGGTGATTTTATTGTATGGCTTAATAAACAGCAGTAAAAACATTTAATAAAGTTTAATAAAATAGCCTAAAGTTTAATAAAATATAATAAAGTGAATTTGGCTGAAGAGGTAAAAAATCACTAAAAAAGCTCTAAAAAGAGGATAAAATGTAAATAAATTGTGCAAAAGTTGTATAAAAACTGTGTAAAGTTTAATAAAGTTTAATGAAAAGTGAAAAATCTATTGAAAATAGGGAAGTAATATGTAAAATACGAAACAGATAAATAAACATGGGTGTACAGATTGAAGAACGTTAAAAATAATGATAAAATTTAGTTAATTGGTAAAATAATTAACTAAATGCAGGAAAGAATACTTACTCCCGAGCAAGTTGCCCAAATTTTACAAGTACATCCGTTTACGGTGTTAAAATTTATAAAACAGGGCAAACTTAAAGCAAGTAAACTGGGACGCGTCTATCGCATCAGAGAGAGCGAATTAGAAAGCTTCCTTGACCAAACTTCAGGTAAAGTTGCTAAAACTCCGGAGAACCCGTCGATTGATGTTAAGAAAAGCAAAAACAAAAACAAAATTTCCCTAAATCAACTCGCGGAGCCATCAGACCGGACTGAGTTGTCCAAAGATCAGCAAAATACGGAAGAATCGGTTGAAATCACCGTCAGTCAGGTGGAAACCATTGAGCCGACCGGAGACTCGGCCAAACATGGTGGCAAAGACGAATACTATATACTCCAATAAAAAATAAAGATAAATGATCTTCAACTGTCTAAATTGTGGTATATCCATCTCATCCAAGCACGAGCATTGTCCGCACTGTAAAATCAGCAACCTGGAAGCGATGGAACATTTGACAGGAAAGAGCAAAAAAAGAGCATATCTGGCCTGGAAGGAAAGAGTGAAAGGATCAATTCTCACCATGGTCACCCGCTAGAAAAGAATTCCGGCCATTCAATTACATCCCTAGAATACCTCAAGACCCCCGCAACAAACCGGGGGTTTGGTACTGTTCCCAAGCAGGCTTTTACTCAGCCTGCACATCGATGGGCTTGCCGCATTGTTTGCCGACAATATTGGCCGTACAAACTTGAACTTTATCCAGCGGATCAAAAGTTTTCTTGATTATGTCTTTGAGTGTGTCCAGGTTGTCTCTGACCTTATCCAGGCCGACTCCCTGTACCTGTCTGTATTTCAGGTCGTATTCCGCCACGTATTGCAGATCCATGGCATTGTCGTTCTCTCTGACCTCAATAGTCTTCAGGTCTGCCTTTACGCTATCAAAAGTCATCGGCTGGGAAGTCATTTTTATCTGGTTGTTGGAGGAGAAAGGAGCGTTTTCTTTGGCTGCAAAGGTAACTTGTTCCCAGATTGTGGATTCTCCCGGGGTTTCGGCATTGATGCGCAAATCCACCACCCGGTTGAAGAAATCCCCGACGCTGCTGGCGCCAAAAGCTGAAATCAGGCCGGGATTGGCATCAATGCGTTTCTGCATGGCACTAAAACGGGCCTTTCTTCTGTCATTGAATTTGGTCCACAACTGGGTGGCCGCTCCCAGATTGGTTTTAATATTGTCAATCCGCTGGAACAGTTGCTCCAGATTGGGATCCACGCAATTACGGTAATTTTCCAGTTTGCTTTCGTATTTCTGTCTGATTCTTTCAAACACTTCCAAGCCCGTCTGCTGGTCAAAATACTTTTTTTCGTTAACAAATTTTTGCATGAACAGAGCCTTTATTTGCGGATCGGGCAGTACTTTCTGGGCTTTTTCAGTGTCGCTGGACTTGGGATTGGGGGTTTCAGCCGTATTGATAAAATGTCTCAGATAATAGAGTTCGGCCGACAATTGATAATACTGCGCGGCCACTCTGGAACTGGTGGCATTGTCGCAGACGTAAAAAGCCTGGCGAATCTGTTTTCTGGCCGAATCAATCTGGTTCAAAAGGCTATCGATGTCCAGATAGCGGCAATAATTGGAGTTATAAATGACCAGAATATCATTCCAGTAATCCAGAAATCCCTCTCCGTCGAAATCTATACCGTTGGTCAGGAAATTGCTGAAGTCACGTTTGCAGAATAGCTGTGCTCCACTGCCCGCATTACTTTCCAGTCCTTGGGCCAGGACCGGGGACAGGGTGGACAAAAATATCAGCAGGGTTAGTCCCGCTTTATACCAAATTCCAAATTTTAAGTTTGTTTGTATCATATTAAGTACAGGCTTCTTTGTCTCTTAATTTTACGCAGGCTTTGGAGGAAACCAGCCCGGGGACATCGGTGAGCAGAGTTAAAATTTGCTTTCTGAAACCGTCAAAGGCCAGGTTCATCGCCTTCATTTCATCATCCAGAGCTTTGTAGGTGTCTATTTCTCTGTAGGCATCTTTGGCGATCACCGCCACCAGCATCTGCTGGGCTTCAGTGACTTTTTGTGCCGCAAACGCCTGGCTGGCGGCTGCCGCAACACTGGCCTGAGTGGCACCGTCGGGGGCATTGTTGATTGCCAATATCAGCATTCTTTCCATCTCCGGCATGGGCGGACTTTTATCTTCGGGCTTTCCGGCTTGCTGGGCTTCTTTAATTTTGCGTTGTTTCTCGTTATAGGTCCAGCCGCCGCTTAATTCCGCGTATTTATTCCATTCATCCGTAATGTTTCCCAGTGTGATCAGATCATCTTTAACCGGAGTAATCACAGGTACAAAATTTACGCTGACATTCATGCCGACCGCACCAAGAGAGGTTCCGGCGGCATTTTTGCACAGGCCGCTTTCCCCCAGATTCCCCGTTGCTTTGGCCGGGATCAGACTGTGACTGATGGTCTTTTGTAAACTCTCGTTGATAAACTGCACATGACATTGAATACAGTTGTCGGTCTTGTTGAAAGCCGCTGTGGCGGGTTTTTCGATAAACTCCAGGGTCACGCAGATGATGTCGTCGCAAAGGGGAGGCGTGTTGTAATCATCGGGAGGGGCGGCGGGCGGTTCGGGAATGGCCGGCGGCACCGCCGAGTCCAAAAAGGGGATATCGATATTGGTCGCAGAGCCCGTTCCGGTCCCGGATCCGCCGGTCGGGCCGCCGTTGGGTGTTTTGCCGTCGCCCGTTCCGCTGCCGTCTGGTTTTTTTACAAAGGTACTTTGCAATTTGGGATTATCGGCGGCCTCTGCCACAAAATTTTCCAGGGCCTGATCAATTCCCTGCGAGGCAAAGCACTGATTGGGATTGATTCCGCCGGCGAAAATTCCGCTTTTATCCTCATCGCCGGTTTCAAAAGGATTTTCTATCGCCGGTTTTTTGGCAGGAATTGTCGGCGTCGTGCCGGTCGGGCTTTCTGATCCGCTGCCGGACGGAGTTCCGGAAATATCCAGGGGCATTTCTTGTCCCCCGGACTGGCTGCCGGGAGTCGTACCGGCTCCGGTTCCGGCTCCCTCATCTTCCTCTTCCGAAGGGGAATATTGTCCGCCGAAAGTAACCGGATCGTTCTTTTTGAAAAGTATAATCTCAATATTGTTGAGATCGTTGATCAGATCAAACCCGCCGTTACTCAAATCCCCGTCGGCAAACATTTCATTGGGTTCGATTTTGGCGCTGATGGTGGCCTGCAAATCCGCGGTATTTTTCCGGTCATTGTAGGTGGCAAGCATGGAATTATAAATCCGGATGGCTTCATCCACCCGCATCATCGGTGATCTTTCCATGATCGGGGTAATATCTCCCATCAGAATCAACGACATTCTTTCCGGGGGCAAACCGTATTGTTCAGCCGTGGCTTTGATAGCCGTTTCCATCGGTTTGGTCTGGGTGCTTTTATAAATCATCAGATAGAGATTTTTGCCAACGTCTTTGGGGTCGGTCGCGCCAAAACTGTTGCCCCAGTCCAGGCCTTTATTTCCCTCACCCCGCAGGGCATATTCAATGCGCGTGCTCAGTCTGCAGGAAGGTTCTGTCAAGACATTGCAGGACTGTTCCTGGGGGTTGTCGGCTGCCTGGCCAATCCAGGGATGCAGTGGCCCGCTCAGGAACATCAGAATACCAATTGTGTAAACGATTTTTTTCATTACAAACATTTGGTTGAGGTGGCGTCTATAAAGCGGAAGGGGAAAGCATCGGTCTGTTTTCGAATTGAAACAAGATGATCACGGTACTGCACCAGCTCGGCGAAAATATCCATATATCTCACGTGCATCTGCCAGGCCGTTTTAAGCTGGCTGTAGGCATCCAGAGTCTGATCCAATGCGGTCTTGGCCCTGATTATTTCCTCATCGATAAACTGAATTCTTCTGGCCGTGCTGTCGGTCACGTCAATCAGCGTGCCGGTCAGACTGGTTGCCGCTCCGCGCAGGGAAGTTGACCACCAGCGGTTCTGATCGAGTTCATAGGCCAGGTCTTTCTCCAGTTCAGCGCGTTTGGCAGGGTCTTTTTCCTTATCCAGCTGGAGTTTTAATTGGCAGATGGTTTCCTTCGGGTTCTGGTTCTGGGGATCGCATTTAGCCAGAATACCCTGCGGAGTGCCGTCATAGATGGCCTCTCTTTTCAGGTCCAGAGCAGCCTGGTAACAAAAGTAGCTGTATTTTAGCGGTTGAATGGTTTTCAATCTCTCCCAATTATAATTGCTCATTTTGGTCGTTGGAAATCCCAGTAGCGTTACGGCCAGACAATAGGGATGGTTTTGGGGATTGGTATCGGCTCCCGCGCCGACTGGATTGCAGACCGCGATGGACTGACAGGCCATGTCATTTTTTTCTCCGGTCGGACTTTTACAAAGCGCTCCACCCTTTTTGGGATAGTCATTCAGGTCGGGGGTAGGAACGGCTTCATCGGGCTTGGTCATAATTGCCGCGATCCTGTCATTGAAGTATTTATTGGTTTCTTTGGCATAAGTATTGCTGAGATCTTTCACGTCCATTTGATCTACTTTTCCATCGAAACAAAACTGTTTTACAAACTCCAGCGGGGTATTGGGGGGAGTCGGATTATTGGACTGACTCCTGCCGGTAACCACGCCTATCAGCATCAGCAGAACCAATGCCCCCAGGAAAACCGCAGATGTGTAGATTACTTTATGTTTCATTAAATACAGGATTTAAGATAGCAGGGCAGTTTTTGTTCGAAAGCGGTAACATTGGTCACCATTTTCATGATGTCCAGGTTGAGCGAGCGCAATTTCCCGTTAATCTGTTTGTATTTTTCCACGAAAATGGAAGCCTTTTTGATGCTGGAGGTGGCCACGGCGCGCATTTCCAACATTTTGGAAGCATTGTCGATATATTCCTGTGCGGTTGCTTCACAGGCAAACAGTCCGGGCAGCTGCACAGAGTTGGTGCCCTTGGACTCGGCCGCCACTTTGATCGCCTCTCCGACCAGCAATTCCAGTTTGGCCCTGATGTCGGTTTTGAACTTTTCGTATTTTTGGATTCCCGCTTCCAGAAGGGAACTTGTTCTGCTCTTATTTTTAAAATTGTCCTCCATGAAGGTCCGGTATTTTTCAAATTCCGGATCGGCGAATTTGGTCAGTTCATAGACGCAGACTTCGGGGGTGATGGTATTAACGGTTGCCAGGTTGCCTTCAACCGCCTGAATGGGGGTATTGGAAGCCTCGGCGGGGGCTGGCGTTTCCTGGGCCAGTCCGGAATTACCAATGCCGAAAGCCGTTCCCATAAACAAAAGCAGCATCAGATTGATGGTGATTACCATCGGGTGAAAAATGGTCAGGCTGTTTTTATTGTGGTCGTTTTTCATTGTTTCTTAATATTTTAGCATAAATTAAGCGGTAATTCAGCCGGTACTAGGGGCTGAATTCTTTTATTTCAGCGATTTCGATCAGGTTACTCTGGCTGAAAATGCTGCTGTTATTATTGTTGGAAATAACGCCGATAATGCGGTCACCCGGAATCAGGTCGGCTGTATGGTCGATGGCGGAGGGGCAGGGGCAGCTGGCGCAGGGTTCGGGAATTACATAGACTCCCTCACCCAGGTCTTTTCTGGGATCAATCAGGTCGTCTTCCGGATTGAGCGGGTCGGTGCCGCGTTTTACTTCCACTCCGTCTTTTATTCCACCCTCATCGGTATCGGGATTAAGCGGATCGGTTTTATAGAGGTCGGTTTCCTCTTTGTCTCCCAGACCGTCTCCGTCCGTATCGCGGTCATCAAAAGCGCTTAACGGATTGGTTCCGTTCTTCAAGACTTCATCCCCGTCGGTTACTCCGCCTCCGTCGGTATCTTTTTCTCCCGGTTTGGTCTGGTATTTGTTGATCTCATCCGCATCGGACAGACCGTCACCGTCCGTATCCAGATAGTCGTCTGACGGATCCAGCGGATTGGTATGGCGGTCCAGCACCTCCACGCCGTCCCATACGCCTCCCTTGTCCGTGTCGCCCAGCCAGGGGTCGGTGCCGAATTTATATTCATCCAGATTCTTCAGCCGGTCTTTATCCGGATCATCATCGGCATCGCCCGCATCAAGATGATTCAGGTCATGCTGTTTCTCCCAGAAGTCGGGCATACCGTCTCCGTCCGTATCGATCAGCGAACAGTCATAGGCGGACAGAACCCGGTCGGCCAGCTTAATAAATTCTCCGCGGTTCAGGTCGGCCTCGGGGTTTTTGGCTTCCTCCGCGGTCAGAATAAAATTATTTTTTAAATTTACGCCTGCGTTTACGTAAGGCGAAAGATTCTGGGCAATCTGCAGGTAAGGCAGATAATAAGGTTCGGTCAGCGGAATTTCCTTCAGGCTGATCAGCTTCTGCCGTTCCAGTGCTTCCAGAATGATTTTTACCGCTTCCGCCTTGCTGATTGTGGCATCCGGAGCAAAGGGCGTTTGGCCCGACCGTTTATCAATCAGTCCGCGATAACCGGTAATGAAACCCTGGAAATAGGCTTCCTTGGTGGCGGCAAAATACCAGGGCAGAGCTTGTCCCTCAGTATAGGGAATGTCGGTGAAAACGGCGGGACCGGTCTTGGCTTCGGGACGCGGCACAATACAGAAAGTATCCAGCATTACCTTGGCGTATTCCGAACGTTTGATCGGCTCCTGCAGTCCGAATTTAAGCTGGTTTCCGGCCGGTATGCCTTTCAGAATTCCTCTCTGGAAGAAATTCAGAATGCTCTGATAATAGGGATTATTTTTGTCCACATCGCTGAAGGGGGAAGTGGCTTTACTGTTGGGATCTGTTCCGAAGATCTTTTCAAAGGAATCGGAGAATCCGTCCCCGTCGGCGTCGGCAAGTAAGGGGTTGGTTCCGGCCAGGTACTCTTCCAGATTGGTCAGTCCGTCCTTGTCCAGATCTTCCGCGGCATCGGCGGCATCGCTTATGTTCAGGCCGAATTGTTGTTCCCAGATGTCGGGCATCCCGTCTTTATCGGTATCGAATTTTGGTCCTTTCGCTTCGGGAGTTCCCACAAACAGTTTAAATTTATCGGGATCCAGAATAGTTATCGGTTTTTGGGCGTTGAAGGCAACGTAAAACTCGGCTATCACCGTCTTGTTGCCGCCGGCTTTCTGCAACACCACCTGGAATATCATCGGTTCGCTGAGATCGGCAGCGGTTTTAAGAACCAGCGACAGACGCGGATCATAAACGTAGAAATTGCCTCCCGGATCCAGGACCGCCACGCGTTTCAGGGAAGATTTCTCCACAATTTCAATGCCGCCGGCATATTTTTCGGCATCGCCGGGGATATTTTTTATCTCAAAATCGGGAGCGGCGGCCAGCAGGTTCTTGATGTGAACTCCCGTAAAGAGAGCCACGGCAGGTCCGGAATAATTTTCCTCCGGTCCGTCCACCACCACATCGGTATTGGCGTCTGAAACCACAAACAGCGTGGCAATAATTTTGCCCTGGGGATCTTTTACCACCACCCTGGTCGGCAGAAGCGGTTCTTCCGCCGGCAGGGCCTCCACTGAATAGGCGGGATTTTTCAGAATAATTCTGCCGGTTTTCGGATCGATTTCGGCAATGACTTCTCCCTGGGCGTTTTTGATTACCACGGTATCTTTCAGATTCAAATCATTGATCGCAAATTTACCTTCTGCATCGGTGATATATTTCCCGAACGCGTCCGCCGCATCGGTAATAATCGGATCTTTGACTCCGGCCCGGTCTCGCAGTATGGAAACCGGCATTTCCGATTCGGCAGGCGTCAGATAGCCGCTCACTGTGCTGCCTTCGCCTTTTTCATTGATTTCCAGAATGGCTGATTGTTCGTCCAGGGTGATCTTCGGTACATAGATATTTATATTTATTTCCTGCTGGCCGATATTTCCAGATTCATCGACGACGTTAAGCATTATCCGGCGGGAATTCAGGTCTTTATAGGGACCGAGAATAAATACCGGATCATCCAGGTCGTCAAAGACAATTCCGTTGCCGTCACTGTCCGCCACAGGATTAATGTCATGCCCCAGATTTTTATCATTGGTTTTATCCCCGTCTTTGTTGGAATCGGATTCCAGATCGGTGTCGACGTAATAACTCATCACTTTTCCGAAGGTATCAAATGATTGGCTGGCATCCAGTTTCAGTTTTTTAAAGATGGCCACGCTTCTTTCACCCGGTCCGGCCACGGGCAGGGGATCCTGCCGGTCCGAACAGATATTCGGGGAAAGCAGGACGCTCTCGGACTGCAGACTTCTGAAGCCGGTAAGGTCAAATGAACGTATTATGGCATAGTAAAACCCATTGGCCAGGCTGAGAGTCACATAAGGCGAAGTTGGATCTTCCAGCACCCGAATCTCCAGACTCTGTCCAGGATCTACTCTGGTATAGGCCTGATTCGGCAGTTTAATCAGGGCGTTGCCGTCTCCGCTCGAATTATATCTGGTATCAAGTTCAATCTTGCTTCCGGGCCGCAGCCTTTGATTGTCAGCTATCTTGGCGGGTTCGATCAGACTGACAGAACCGCTTTCCACGGCTATCTGCAGATTGGCGCCGAAGCTGTCGGGCATGGTTATCAGTTCTCTGGCCTGCATTTTCTTCTTGGCCATTTCCAGGTCGTCCGACCAGACTTTCAATACGCTGTCGCTGTTGGCAAAAATTTGTTGCCCGCCGGTGATCAGCACTTTTTCCCCGCCGGCCGGCAGAACGGTTTGTTCCGGGCCGCTGAAAATCACTTCCCCGGTCACCTCACTGGCCACCATTTCGTACAATTGTGAAGCCGGGAATTCGTAAGCGTTTTGATCGGGCTGTAACAGCGAATCGGTCAGCGTGGCGCCGGTTGAAGCCAGCGAATTCAGGAAGACATATTTGGACAATCCGGCCGCCTTCAGATCATTTATCACGCCTTTGTAGGCCACCCCGCCCAGCATTTTTCCGACAATCAGTTCATATCCCGTCAGGTCCTCCCCGCCCGCCGGATTCCATTTGATATCCAGAGTTCTGTTGCCGGTGAAGCTGGCGGTCAAACCGCTGATGGAAATTTCGGCCGGAATAAACTCTTCCAGATCGTGGTATTTCGGCAGGCCGCCGTAAAAATAGCCGATATTGCCGCTTTTACTGTAATTCTCCTTCAGGTACACGTTGCCGCCCAGGGAATAAACCAGATCATTATCGGTATCATTGTTTACGTCGACAAAATTCATGCTGACCGGCTGGGACAATTCTTCCTCGTAGGCCAGAATTTTTTCATTGATTTTCTGCGCTTCATTATAGACGAACATGCCTTTGGCCACCGGCTTGCTTTGCGCGCTGGCCGGTATGCCGGAATTCTGCATCAGATCGTCGCTGGTCGGGACAGCCGCGTAAAGTTTCTTTTCCCCGGCCACCATGGTGCCTTCCCGGTAACCGGATTTGACCAGCAGATCGGACAGGCTCAGCGCGTCGGCCATCAATACGGCAAATTTGGATAGATCGTTTCCGGCCAGGGATTGTTCGTTGATTTTCTGATTGTCTTTGGCATAGGCCAGTAAATTCTGCCGCAGGCTGGCCAGCTTTTTGGTTTCCTGGAATCCGTCGCCCAGGGCCAGCATCACTCTGCCGTAATCAAACTGTTCCAGCTCCCCGATGGATTTGTTCAGGGAGGGATCATCCGGAGAAATAACCGTGGCGGTGGCAATCAGTTGTACGTCTCTGTATGTTCCGTCATCAATCAGCTGTTGATATTGCGCGGCTTCATCGGCCAATTGGCGGCTGACGGTAATCAGCCCTCCGACGGCTTCCGCCAGTTGGGGAGACAGGGCGGAAAATTCTTTGGACAGCGACAATTCTGCCGCCAATCCCGTCTCGCCACCCTGCCCCGCGACCTGTCCGTAGCTCCCGGCCGGGGACAGATAGTTCAGGAGCGGGTTGTCTCCGCTGTTGCCGTCGGGCATGGCATTATCCATTCCGGCGTTGACTTTTTCCGCGGCGGCTGCGGCGGCAGTCTCCAGTCCTTTGGACACCGTGTTGGCCGCAGCCGCGAAATTGGTGGCAATCACGTTCAGTTTGTCGGCGACGGATTTTACGATGTCATAAATTACCGCGACATCCATCTTCAGGTTGACCTTCACGGTCAGGACGATTCTTTCAATGTAGTTATAGCTGATGGAGGGGAGCTGTAAGGCCAGCCCCAGGTCGATCGGCAGGAGCGGCTCCAGTCCGCGTTCCGTCATATGTTCGATGGTCGATTTAAGCGACATTTCTGAAGTCGGAATAAATCCTTTTTTAATCAGACAAAGTATCTTGAAAATTTTCTTGAGAATACTGACGGTTGCTTTGATCGCCCCCGGTAAGACCGGGATTTTGGGCGGGGGAGGCAGATTGGGGATGGCCGGGAGTATCAGCGGAGGCAGATCGGGTAATTCGGGCAGATTGAAGCTCAAATCCGGCAGCACCGGAATTTCCGGCAGCGTAATCTGGAAAGTGGGCAGTTCCGGGAAAACAATTCTGGGCAGACGCGGCAGAACGATTTTCTCGGGCCGGAATTTGATGTCCGGCCAGATTACCTCAATGCCCATCTGAATTTGTGAGAAATCCAGATAGATATCCGGCAGTTTGGGGAAAGGAATTATCGGCGGACTGGGAATAAAGGCAAACAGTTTCAAAATCAGTTCCAGCAGCGTGAAACGCGCTGACGAACACTTGTCGCAGGAGGTCTGGTAATCCAGTACCAGATCAAACATCAGTTTCCAGGTGGCGATGGTTTCTATCAGCGTGGCCACCGCATCGATCCAGGCATTGGCCTGGGTCAGGAGTTTGGACACGGTGCCGACCAGAAATTGAACTATGGCGTCGATATAGCAGATAACCTGGGTGATATATTTGGTGAAATAGTTTCTCCAGGCCAGAATCTGTCGCGGTAATTGTTTGTAACCTTCGACCGCTTCAATATTCTTTTCCACCGACTGGATCAGCTTGGTCATGTCGACCGTCAGCATGTCACAGATTTTGTTGTAGGGGCGTTCACCGTAAACGGTGTTTTGGTTGCCGTCGGCATCGGTTTCAATGTATCCGGGTACCATCTTGGGCTTACCTTCAGCATCCGTGCCGCCGTTGGGATCGGGCACCATCTCCTTGAACGGACCGCATTTCCATAGTGAGAGTACGCGGTTTATTTCGGCTTTTTCGTCTTCCACCCATTGCTTGGCATCATTGATAAATCTTTCAATTTCTCCGGGGGTCAGGGAAGGAATCTTGATGATTACCTCCTGCGGAGTTATTTTTATAATTGGAATTTTATTGATTTCATTCAGCACTCCCCGCAATCCTTTGGGGGAAACGGGTTCTTTACCCGGGTTTTGCTTTCCCTGTGTCACACTTTCCGCGGCTTTGGCGGCTTCACTGTCTCCGGTGGAAGTCGGTTTAAAGGCGGACAACACGTCGGGCAGCAGAATATAGATATCCGGTAAATCGGTCAGTTTATTGATGATTTCAGACTGCTGATTATCCAGCCAGTCGGTCAAAACCGAGGGGAATCCGGGCATGCGGACATTGGTTTTGGCGTTCACTTTGAACCCGTAATTGCCCAGACTGGAAGCCGCTTCAAAACCACCGGTGTAGTTTTTACCGTCGGCGGTGGGAGCATCGGCCATGCTGCCGTCGGAGGACATTCCCATGCTGCTGGCGGCTCCGTTAATCGCGCCGGTACCTTCACTGATCATTGAATTGGCTCCGGCCAGCGCTCCTTCCACAGCCCCTGCTATGGCGTCACACAGACCGGCAAATGGATCAATCGGTAAAACGATCGTAAAGCAGTTCCCCGGAACGGGAGTTCCAAACCCCACCAGATAAGTTCCGAAGCAGTTGGCCATGGCCACTTTACCGGTCAGGGTGGGGGACAGATACAGCCTGTATTGAGTTGCCTGGTAAGCAGTTCCATCCGGCCAGACTGGTACAACGCTCGGCCCTCCCAGTCCGAAAATCGGCAGACCCGGATCGAACCCGCCCGGTATGCCCATTACATTAATCATGCCCGGAGCCAGGAAAGCGAAATTGATGGGGGTCGGGATGCAACCGGCGGAGCAGGTTAACGCGGCCAGCGCCCCCTCAATTTTATTGGCGGCCTTGTCCAGACCGGCGCTTAAACTGTCGTATGCTCCGCCTACTCCGGGCAGACTGGATACGCTGTCTCCTTCGCCGCTGCCACCACCGCCTCCGCCGTTCGAGTTGACCTGGCTGCCGCCTCCGGCTCCCTGCAGATCGAGTCCCGGGAAGGTTCCGTAATCCATCAGATATTTGGCCGCGACCGGTATGCCGTCGGGGCCTTTTTGGTCAAATAAACTCAAATCCAGTCCCACCGTTTTTCCGGTTACCGGATTTTTGACCGGTTGATATCCCGGCTGAACATTGGCATTCGGATCAGGCGTTACATAGGTACCATAAGTCATGATGCCCGTTTGATTGTCGCGGCCGTTAGAGTAGTAATAAACCACTCTGCCGGTGGGATTATTCTCCGGCGTGGCGGCGATATCGGGATAACTGTCCTTCACCGGATAGGCACTGGAAAGATTCTGTCCGATGGCGATTTTTACTTTTGGTAATTTGGAAACCGTCACTTCATAGGTGATAGTGCGGGTAGCGTTGGGGGGCAAGTCAACGCCCATAATCAGATAGGGTCGCAGACTCATTCCGGTTTCGGCAAAACTGATCTCTTGGCATTCCTGGCATTTGATGGAAGAAGCGTCCAGGGAAACATTTTCCGGAACGATATCCCCCACCATGAAATTATTGAGAGTGGTGGAGCCGTTGTTGACTAGTTTGATGGTGTATTCCAGCCGGTCTCCCTCCGCCAGCACGTTAAACGGTTCGGTAAGATCTCTGGCTTTTTTGGTACTGGAACTTTTCAGCGCGTCGTCACGGGAGATGGATTTCAGTTCATAGGATTTGTCTTCCTGGGAATTGGCACCTTTCAGCACCACCTTTTCAAAATATTTGTCATCGGTCAGTCCCGCTTGATTGCCCTGCATGCCTGTATACCAGGCGAAAACCTCTTCTTTCAGGTTATCGGTCTGATTGATTTTTACGCCCAGATTACCGACCTGACTGCCCTGTTTATTAATTTCCCCGTTGTGGGAATAAAAGATTTTAATCGATCCGGTATCGTCCGATACGACCAGATCGGGGAATTCATCCCGGTTCATATCGGCCGACTTGATCATGTAAACCTTGTTTCTGGCGGAATAGCCCTGCAGAGGAAGATTCTTTCTCTCAAAATTCCCCTTATTGTTCAGATAAGCATCCACGCAGACCTCGCCGATTTTACAGCTGTTGGCCGTGGCGACAATCAGGTCGTCCCAGCCGTCATTGTTAAGGTCGGCCACCGTCTGGCTCAAAACGCCGTTGGCGAAATTCAGGAAAGTTCCCCGGTCGATAAACTGCTTGCCGCTATTGGTATTTTCCAATAAATTGAGCCGCCCGTCCTGATAGGCAACTAGCAGGTCTTTGTCACTGTCATTGTCATAATCAATCGGGGCGATTTCCTGCACCGGTTTATTGTTGGCCAGAATCATTTTACCCAGATCACGGGTGTAACCGGCCGCGCTGTAAAGATTTTCCAGAGTGGAGGGGTCGCGTCGATTATCAATTCTCACGGTCGGGTCTCCCAGCACCACACCGCCATCCGAGGCATAGGGCAGATTGGCTTCGCCCACCGTATTGCCTGCGGCAAACAGCAGGACGTTTTTATTATCTCCCCTCAGCCCGATTCCGTCTTCGCTGTCGGCGGATTCCAGGGAAATATAAGACAGGCCGGGAGCCATGTTTTTGTCCAGAACCTGCGCGTCATCCGTATAATAATATCCTCTGGGTGCGAAACTGGAGTTGCCTGAAAAGGACTGGATGAGGCTTCTCTGCGGCAGCGAAGCCAGGAGTCTCAGATAAATTCCGGGGGGCGTTGGTTGCACATTATTTTCCAATAACTGCACGTCGCCCAGATCTCCGCTGTGTATGATAATTTGGGCCAGTTCATTGCCGCTGTCAAAAAGACTCCAGCTGATGTCCGCGGAAACGGACTGTTCGCTAACCGCCAGTTCCATGGTGGGACTGAGCAGTTTGATTTTGGCATCCCGTCCTATCTCGGCTACCGCCTGACCGTCCCGGGTCAGGGTAACTTTTTCATAATTATTGTCAAAAGCATAAAGCTCGTTATCCGGCACCAGATTTAAGACGTTCACGGTTTCTTTGAAGACTTCAACGTCTTCCGGCAGGGTCACCAGGTTAATTTGCGTTTGCGGTTTGGTAATTATCTCCGTTTCCAGAATTTCTTTCTTTTGCGTCAGATCGTTCACCACCTGTTTGACGGGGGCATTATCTTTGCCGGTGGGAATCAGTCTGATCTCAAAATTGTTGCTGTCATTGATATTTATTTTGCCGGAAGGGGTAACCTCCACCAGACGCATTTTTGGCTTGGGATCGGTAATCAGTGAAGCCGCGCTTTGTACCTTTCCGCTGAACACAAACCAGCCGCCCAGATAGTCGGGGCTGGTCACTTCGCCAAATCCCGAACCGAGCAGATTGGCGTACAGGAATTTTGGTTTGATCTCTCTGAAAGTGCGTCCCTGGAAATTGGTTACCGCAGAGATTTCCAGATAACCGTCCTGCAGGCCGTTGGCTTTGGCGCGCAGGCGGAGCGGACCGGTCAGCGTGCCGGTTCTGAAATTTATTTCAGCCAGACCGTTGACCACCTTCACTTTGGGGTTGCCGATAATTGATCCGAATTTGACGCTTTCCGGATCGATCGAAAAAGTTAATTGGGTAGTGCTGTTTCTGTTTACGAAATTGCCGTTGGCGTCGTAGAGCCTGGCTTTCACCGTATAGGTGTTGGCCGGATTGGCATCAACCTGGAGGCTGGAGGTTTCCAGTACAATTTGTTTGGGATTATAGGCGTAGTTCTCAATCGCCAGCGAAGCCATCGGCAAACCTTCCACATTTGCCAATAAGACCAGATTACCGGCTTTCAGGGAGCTTCTGACGGTGAATTTCGCAACGCCCTGATTCAGGGTTTTATTCAGTGAAGTATTTTCCTGTCCCTGATCGTCAATCAGTCTGCCCATTTCGGGATTTAGCAGTTTCACGGTGGCCTCACCGACAAAACCCGTTAAATTATTTCCCAGGGAATCTTCCACTCTAACCTGTATTTGGGCCAGGTCCCGGTTATCGGCTTTCAATTCGGTTTTATTGGAATTGATTGATAGTTGCAAATCATCGCGGGTCTCCACGCCGGCGGTCTTCTCCACTGCCGCGGGCTTGATAATCTGCGTCCCCAGATTCAGTAAATCGGTGGTGCTGTTGTTTACGTCGGTTCCGGTGGTCTGTACTTCATCCTGATAAGAAATTTTTATATTCAGATTTTCCGGTGACCGGCCTGAAATCAATTTCACGCCATATTCTCCGGTAACCGAACTCATTTGTATGCCCGCTTTATTTTTATCCTCATCCTGTTTGGTATCCAGAATGGCGTTTCCTTCCCCCAACAGATCTGACTGCGCCTGGAAAGTGACCGTGTAATTTCCGCTGTCGGCCAGATTATTGTTTTTATCCTTCAGCGTAGCCAGAAGTTCGGTGGTGGATTTTCCGCCGCTTGGTATGATTGGCGAAACCGCGGTCAGGGTGGCGCTGGCCGGGGGCAGAGCATAGACATCCAGTTGTTTTTCGTCACTGGGGATGGTCTTTCCGTCAACCGAGGCGATTATGATTGGCTGGCCGGTCTTGGTTTTACTGGTCAGCACGGTTTCGGCAACTCCGTTTGTCACGCGCACGCTCGGGGGGAAGAGAGTGGAAGTCAGACCGTCGTCCTTGTTTTTAAATCCGAAATTGACCACGCTGACGCTGTCGTCGGCCCGGATCGCGCCATCTTGATCATACAGGGTTGCCCGTACGTACAGGGTGCTTTCTCCATCGGCCGGAACGCGGTCGGTTTCCTCGGTATTGATTTGTGAGGCATTGATTGTGCCGTCGGTGGGCAATTCATAAATGGTTTTTGGGCCAATTTCAATTCCGGAAAGATAGGCTCCGTCATCCGTATTGCTTTCCAGTCCGCTGCCGCTGCCAAAGGACCGGTCGTCACCGGAGTCCAGCGGATCGGTACCCAGTAAATATTCCACGCCGTCTTTTATGCCCCCCTGGTCGGTATCCGGATCGGTAGGATCCGTACCGATTTCATTTTCTTTGGCATAGGTGAGGCCGTCTTTGTCTTCATCGCTGTCGGCATCAGGTTCGGGAGGTTTGGGGAAATCGTCCGCGGGATCAAGAGGGCTGGAACCGCGCAGCACTTCCGCGCCGTCTTTCACTCCGCCCTTATCCGTATCGGCATCGGTGACGCTGGTTCCATAAATGTATTTCTCCAGATTGTCGGGCAGACCGTCCCCGTCCTGGTCATTGGCCAGACAGTTATATTTGTCGCTGAAGCGGGATACCATGATGGCGAATTCCACCCGGCTGATCGGCTGACTCAGCCAGATCATGAACTGGCTGTTGGAAAGACCTCCGGGCAGACCCGACGCGGAATTGATAATTTCCTGGTCGAAAAAGGTTTTAAATTTGGCGGCCGATTTATCGTCCAGGGCGGCGAATTTCCCCTGAGGATAAAGACCTTCTTTTTGGGCAGTCAATACGTAATTGTAATACCAGGGCTTGCCGGTGAGGTTTTCATTGACCGTGAAATCGGGAAAACTTTCAATCTGCTGGCGGGCGGTTTCCAGAATCACCTTGGTGGCCTCGGCCCGTGATATATTGGCTTTCGGCACATAGTACCCTGCGTTTTCATAGGCTTTATATCCGGAAATTATGCCCCTGTTCTTGCCTTCGGCCACACAATATTTATATTCCTGTCCGATATCGGTATCCGGGAAAGCATCCTGTGCATAAACTTTCCAGACCGAGTTTTTGACCGTCTCGGCAAAGCGGTCGCAGATCACGCAGATTCCGCCCAGATCCAGTTTGATAAATTCTTCTCTGGTAATATTATCTTTCGGTCGGATTTTTCCGCTGCTGTCGGCAATCACCAGACCGCGCCGGAGCAGTTTGACCACTTCTTTATATCCCTCCTGGCCGGGACTCAGATCGCTGAACAGATTCTTGCCCGCCAGGCGGGGGTCTTTGCCGTCAATCAGGGATTGCGAGTCACTGATGCCGTCACCGTTGGTGTCGGCTTTGTTAATGTCGGTTCCGATCACCAGCTCTTCCAGGTCGTTCAGTCCGTCCTTGTCGGTATCGGGAATAATCAAAGCGGTCTTGTCGCCGCCGTCAGCGCTCCCCGCAGAGCCGCCGGTAGTGTCAGTTGTTTCGGCGGCATGGGCCTGTCCGATTTGCAGCCATTGTCTTTGCAGCCATTTTTGGGCCAGCAGCACTCCCGGCAATTTGGCAAAAAATTCTTTCAGTTGTTCATAGGGCAGTTCCGTAATCAGTTCAAATCTGGCCCCCACATACATTTCAAAAGCCGGCTGACCGTTGGTATTTTCAATTACAAAAACCACCGGGCTGTTAGGCGAACTACCGTTTTTGACTTTCATTTTCAGGGACGAGAAAGCGTTGCCGCGTTTGTCGATATAGCCCCTGCGGCCGGCATTTTCCGTCTGATTGGCGTCGACGATTATCAACCCGCCTTTCAAATCCGCGTCCTCGCTGCCAGGGGTCATCAGACTCAAATTGTCCGCGGCTGAAAGATCCTTGACGTGAACGCCGGGCAGGGAAGCGAAATCCAGCAGATAATCAACTTTCCGGTCATCAATGTTGACCGCCTTATCGCCCGCCACCACAAAATACAAAATGGCATAAACCTTCCCGTCTTCCTTGCCGGTTACGGCCTGGCGCAGCGGTTTCACGCCGGTAGCGGCCAGTACCCGCACCTCATATTGGTCGTTCAGGATGGTGATGTAACCGGTTTGAGGGTCCACGTCGGCAATCGGATTGCCGTTACCGTCCATGATGGAGTAACCCGCTTTGCCCGCGTCGGCAAATTTATAGGTATTAAATCTGCGATAAGTCATCAGTTTGATGATTTCGCTGCTTACCGTCAGAGTCAGAAAATCACTTTTCACGGTTGGTTTGGATACCAGCTCGGCCTGCAGGGCAACCGTGCCGGCGGACTTGCCGGGTTGCAGCACGAAGCGCGCTTTCCCGCCGGCCAGTTGTACCGTATCGTTGCCGGCTATGGTGGCAACCGGTTCGGTCCCGCTCACCGTTCTGACAGTCAGTTTTACCAGATTATTTTTATCTTCTGTGTTAATTCCGTCTTGCAAATCCAGCGCAGTAACCACAACTTTAGTCTGATCGCCCGTTCCGGCCTTCAGAATATTTTTGGCGTTCCGGTCGTATTGCAATGATAGTTTTACCGTCTTGTCGGCCTCATCCGGCAGACCGTTGCCGTCCAGATCAACAGGAACGCTCAGAATAACATCGGGTTTATAGGGCTCGGTTTCCACCGGTCCGCTGTCCGGGATATCGGCAAAACCTCCGGCGGGGCAGGCTTCGGTAGCTCCCTTGCCGTTCAAAATTTCTCTGGTTTCCGAAGCCCATTTTTGAATTTCCGTAAACCATTCGGTAATAAATACCGGTGTCATGGAGGCTTCTTCCTCTCCGGCGCCCGGCGCACTGCCGCCGGAACCGCCCGCTGATTGTCCGCCGCTGCCACTACCGCTTCCGCTGCCTCCGGTTTCATCTTTGCAGGCCAGATAATTGGCATATTCCGGGCGGCTGCAATCAACTTCTTCCACTTTGTCCACGGTCTTGGCGGGAGGTATGTCTTTATTGAATTTCATCGACATTTGTCCTGCGTCTCCGGTCGAGTTCAGGTACAGCACCTCATACCCTTTACTGGATTCCGACAGCGGAGTGAAAGGACTCAGCGCGCTTCCCCAATAATGTTTCAGGACATAGTCATGTTTCTGGTCGATATCCAATCCCTTCCATTTCAAAGAATCGCTAAGTTTTACTTCCGATACCACGCTGATTTCGTCCAGACCGGTATTCATTGTGTCATTGCGGAGCAGGAATGGCTGCAGAGCATTGGTCAGCAGACCTTCGGGGTTTGCGGTATTCGGATCCCCGTACAACGGATTGACTTGAATAGCCTTAAGCTGTTGTTCCAGGGCAGTCAGTTGTTGCTTGAATTCATTGATATCCTTGGCGCGGAAAGCATTCGGATAAACAATTTTCTGATATTGCCCGTTGGCATCGCGGAAGGAAACATACCTGGGACTGTCGATCGGTATGCTCAGAGCGCTGCGCGTTTCTTTTTTAACGGTGATGGTTTTGTTGGGATCGTTGGGGTCGGGTATGGTCTTGGTAACCACTTTGTATTTTCCGTCGGAGCGGATTTGTTCGGGAGTCAGACTATTGTCTTCGATGAAATTTCCTGCCGCGTCCCTTTCCAGCTCATAGGTTTGGGCCTGTACCGTGTCCACGGTCGGATCTTTGTGATAGACCAGCGAACTGATGGTCTTGCCCGGGATCGGGGTAACCCGTATATAAACTTCTTTGGTTCCCGGAATAATTTCCGGGCCGAACTTTAGGGGTTTGGATTTGGCCTCGGCGGCATTCTCATCAGTCCGTTTCTTTTGCAGGAGCTGTTCGCCGACCTGATACCAGTTGGGCTGGCCGTTCTGATCGAAAGCAAAGAATTGCAGATTGGCCTCGGCGGCATCATCGACCACTCCGTTGCCGTTGTCATCAATGCGGTTGCCGGCCATGTATTTTCGCAGTACCTGTTCCAGATCGACGGTAAAGGTTTTCAAAGTAGGACTGAGCAGCGCGTTCACCACCAGATTGGGATCAAGCAATTCATTATTGCCCGGAGTAGTCTCGTACTGGAGGGGAGGACTATTGATGAAGTCCAGCAGCTTAACCATAATTGGCGGCTGGTAGACGGATAATTGATTGGGTTTTTCGGGATCAAAAGCAGCTTTTTCTTCTTCCGTTCTGACGCTGCCGATATGTTTCAGATAAATGTTGGCCGCCAGAGAAAAGGCGTCATAACCGCTTTTTTCCTTCAAATCGAAACAGGCCTGATGGCTCACGGCATTGTTGGGTATTCCAGTAACCTGCTTTCCGCCCCCCAGACTGAAAATATAGCGTGTTGCCAGATAGGGGAAACACCGTGACGGTTCATTGGCGTTTTCCGAAAAACATCCGGCAAAGGCTTTGTTTAATAGCCTTTGATCAGCAAGCCATTTAAATGCTGTCGGCGTATGTTGAGTTGGCGGGAATATCGCGAAAATACCTTCATCAAGATAGTTTTCGGGACCATTGTTCCAATGCCAGTAAAGTCCTTCATAATCATTACCGTCTGTTCCCACCGTGACATCCCGAGGATATAAACTCCATTCCGCCGGCATTTGAGGGCCGGCTTCTTTGTTCATATTGGCACTGGGGTCATAGACCGTACTGGCAATGACCATCTGGCTGTTCTCATCGCCTTCCGAGCCCCGGTAGAGAGTACATTCGGCGATATTGGTGATACTGTCGATGGATTTACCGTTGATGTAAATGGGGGTGGCCGCGCTGACCGGTCCGGCAATGCTTTTCAGAAAGTCGGCCTTGGCTTGTTCCACCAGGTCCGGCAAGGGGATTAGGGCCAGGGCATCCAGCCAGGCTTCAATGCCGTTGAAAAAAGCGGCATTCTCATATCCGAAATTAATGAAATCAATATTTTTGAAAACAATTTTCAGATTGGGCGGGAATACACCGTTATTGTCTGACAGAACCACATATCCGCTCAAAGTTGATCCTTTTACCAGATCGATGTCGTATTGCAGTTTTTGGACATATTGGTCGACTTTTTTCTCCAGAGTGGCGTTGACGGCTTGCAGATAGATTCTCGTAAATTCATCCTTGGCACTGATCAAAAACGGAAAAGTAACCAGATCGGAAAGATTGTTCTCTTCCTCGTCCACATAACCGGGGTCATATCTGCCGGTGGCTTCGGTCCAGGTATTGATGTCGGCATAAAACTTGTCAAACAGATCGTTGTAGTATTTGAAAAAATTCATGATGATATCGCGGGTCCGGATATCCGACATATTGTCGAAAATGTTACCTCCGTCACCTTTTCCTTCCGACCCCAGGGCATCGCCCGGATCCTCATCAAACGATCCGTCCTGATCTTTGTCGTTGTCGTTGGTTCCATCCTCATCCACTTTCCCGTCTTCATCGTCATCGCTGGCCGAACCTTCATCTATCCATTCTTCCGGGCCCGGCGAGGGAAACATAAATCTGGGAAAAATCAGCGGCGGAAGCGGAGGAATGAATAAAATAATCATCGGGAAGCCCCAGGGGTCTTCGCGGTCGGTAGGACTTTTAAGCGCGGCGAAGGCTTCCTTTACGTTTCCGTTGGCAGCCGCGTCAGCCAGATCTCCGAACTGGGCGGGAGTCAGACTGAGCGACCCGTAATCCCTTTCGTAACCATCCGGCCAGCCATCATTGTCCGAATCGACGGAATCCTGATCTTCATCGGTGTCGCGTTCTCCCGGATAGCCGTCTCCGTTCATGTCACCCGGCAGATCCTCGTCCACCTTACCGTCCAGATCCAGATCATTGTCCTGGGAGGTATCTTCGTCAATTCTGCCGTCCCTGTCATTATCGATTTTGATAAAAGCATCCCCTTCATCTTCGTCTATGCCCTCGTCCACCCGCATATCAGATTCGGGGTTGTTATTAAGATTATCCGCGACTTTATACAGGCTGCCCGGTTTGGTATTATAAAAATTCCCCGTTTTATAGGGCTGTCCGGCGGCCTGACAATTTTGCAACTTGGCCGCTCCGGTCTGCGGGATCGCGGAACAAAAACCCCAGACTCCCTCCTCGTCATTATCAATTTCTCCGTCCCCGTCATCATCCACCCGGTTAATCAAACCGAACAGCGGACTGCCGGTCTCAGCGTCCCCGTCATCGTCATAACCGTTGGAAGGATCCTCATCGATTTTCCCGTCTCCGTCATTGTCCAGTCCGTCCCCCTCCGGTTTGCCGATGGGGGATTCTTTGAACAACTTCTGGGCCCAGGTTTTATTGAAACGGAAATAACTGATGTCTTCCCAGTACTTCAGATATTGATAATAGCTGGGCAGGCCCTCCTCACCCAGTAACTTGTATTCCTTGTTGAGATCGCTGTAAAAAAGCTTCTTGTCGAAATCGCTATAGGCCGTTTCACCCAGTTTAAACAGGTGGTTTTTATCAAAGTATTCAGCCAGCAGATTATTTCCCTCCTCCCCGTCCGCGGGTGGCACAATAATTCCATGCCACACTTCCGCGCCCGCCTTCTGATTAGTCGAACTGATTATAAAATCCCGGCTTTCCTGATCAAAAATATAATAAGGATCGTCAAAATCGGTATAGGGGAACATGCTCACGAAACGGTTGCCGTTTTTGTTGACCACCGGCAGGGGGATTTGCCCGACAATCACGATTCCCTTCAGACGGTTGGTTTCGGCCAGGGTTCCGTCTCCTTCCCGGTAAAGTTTTTCCAGCGCGGAGGCAATCTCGTCGGTGGGCTGATTGCGTTTTACCTTCAGAATGACGGTTTTGATATAGGGTTGCGGATCCTTTACTTTATTAACCGCCTGCAGATCACGGGCATATCGCTCAATTCTGCCGATCAGGGTTTGATCGGTCAGTTTCCGGTAAGCTTCTTCGGGAGTATTGGGGACGGTTGGATTATGCGTGGCAATCAGTCCTCCGTAGTTTTGAGTGTTCTTGGCGATATCTTCATCCACCAGAATAGCCACCAGATCGAACTGGGTATTGTTTTTGACGTTTGACCGGTAGAGGGAAGCCTCCGATTTATTATCAAACTTCTGCAGTATTTCCCCGGTACTGCCAAAGACCGTGCTGACGGCGGAAGAAAGCAGTCCGCCGAATCCCTGCAGCTCGGCGGCCTTGGCCGTTGGCGTCTCCCACAGCGCCAGTGCGGTGGGACTGGCCAGATTGAAACAGAAAAAGGCCAGAATCAGCGAAGTCAGGCTTCTTTTTAGATTCATTCTGCGAATAGACCGCAAAAAGCACTTTTTGCCTGCCACAAATTTCACTCTGAATGGTATTTTGTTTTTCAACATCTTTAACCCCTCTTTTTGTTTTATTTTTGCGGTTTTCTATCCTCTAAACATTATATCAAAGGTCGCCTATACAAAAAAAGCCTCGCCGCCTATACAATAAGCCAAAAAGCCCAATTCCAGTTGACGAAAAGGCCAGATATTGAAAAACCTCAAAAACAGCTTGATTAGCCGCCTGAATAGCCGAAAAAGTTTAAACTGCAACAGTCAGGCCGGTTTTCGGTCGAAAAAGTGATTAACCCAAGGGATAATCGCCAAGTATTTGTGCCCGGGCACAGAAAAGGCAGGAAAAGTACAAAAAAGCACAAAAGGCTCAAACAGAGTCACAGAAAAGGACACAAAAAAAGGGGCGCCGTTCGGCGCCCCTTTTCAAATCAATATAGTGAGATGATTTATTGAACGAGGAAGTACCAGTTGCTTTCTCCATCAGCCTTCAATAAAGCAGGCGTAGTGGTGGCACTACAATCGGCAGCAAGTGTATTTAATTTAAGGGCGTTGTCCCCGGAGAATTTCTGTTCCAGACGAATAGCAACAACATAGGAATATCCATTAGTGTTTGAGGGAAGAGCACAATACACTAAACCAGCAGTTGCGGAAGCTGTGTTTACGCCAAACACCTGTTCTGCAGCAATAAACTGTTCAGCACCTTTCGGGAAAGTGTTACCCTTAAAAAACTTCATCATGGCTGCATAGTTGGTATCATTCATCAACTTTGGAGTCACTGCTGTGACCGGCTGATCCGGATAGTTCATACTTGAAGCCTTATACTGTTCCAAAGCGGTGATTACATTGTTCAGTGATGTCCTGCGGCCGGCATCTCTGGCGGTAGCAGGGGCGCTTAAAATGTTAGGCAGAAGAGCTACTGCCAAAATACCAATGATCGAGATTACGATCAAAAGCTCTATGAGTGTGAAACCTTTTTTCATACTTTTATTTTTGTTATTATTAAAAGCTTTCAATTTATTCTACACTGAATATCTGTAAAATGCAAGTCCCCTGAAATTTCAAAACACCCATTAATTGTATAAGCAAGGGATTGTGAAGCAAAATGAGCAATATCCGGAAAATGTATAATTAGACTATTTTGACTTCTAATATATAGGAGGTTTGTGTTAATATGATAAGAAACATAAAAAGCTTAAATTGGCCGCAATATCAAGAAAATTAGCAATATTGGTTCTTTTATCGCTATTGGTTGAGGGACAGCCGGTTTTTTCGGCGGCAGCTCCTTATCAACTGACTTACACGGCCAAGCTTACCAATGCGGCCTCAGCTCCCATCACCACCGCTCAATCCATCCGCTTTTCCCTGTGGAAAACGGCGGACTGGGTCGCTACCGATGTGGATGGCTTGGGAGCAATCAATATTCTTGCACCGGATTACGGCGGCTGGCAGGAAACACACGTTGTGACTCCCAACAGCGAGGGGATATTTACCGTTCAATTAGGTACAATTAACACTTTACCCAATTTTACCGTATCCAATCACAGGTTTCTGGAAGTTGACGTAAAACCCTCAGCGGCCCCCAACACATCCTACGAAGTGCTGGATCCCGACGGAAACACCTCCAACGCTATTGACAGAAAACCCTTTAATTCCGCACCGTACGCCATTAACGCCGATACTTTGGACAACCATGCCGCCGACAATTCGGCCAATAACATCCCCGTGCTGGACGCCCTGGGAAAACTGGTTTACGGAGTATTGCCGGATGGCGTAAACGCCGATACTTTTACGCTGGACATAGATGATAATGCTCCTGCCAACGTCATAACTCTGCAATTCGGTAACGCCCTGGCGGAGTATCTGCGCTGGAACAATCCGTCCAATCAATTTGAGTTTTCCAGTAGTCTGGGCATAAACGGGGATTTAACTTTTACGGGAACAGGCAATATTACCGGTGCTACTATCGACGGAACGCTGAATACTATCACCAATATTCCGGCAACAGCCATCGCGCCCTATTCCAAGCTGATCAGATTAAGTCCAGAATATGACGGTGCCGCGCTTCAACCGGACGGGACTGCCAACGTGGGCACTATGAGTCTGAAAAATGAAGATCTGGGCGGCCTGTCCAAACATAACTATTATTACTGGGAGACCAATAAAGCGGCCGCCCAGGATCTGGACATCAAAGTCCGCTATCAGCTGCCGTCCGATTTTGTTGCTTTCTCTGCCACGCCCCTGACCTTGACTTACCAAACGGCGGACGCAGTTCCAGCCAACAATAGTGTTGATGTAACCATGACAGACTCAACCGGTGCCGCGGTTACCCTGACCGGCGCGTCCGGACTGGCTGCCGCTGCCTGGACCGATGCCAATATCACTTTTGCGGGAGCACCGACCTTTACAGCGGGCAGCTGGATTGAATTCACCATTAAAACCACCGCGGTCTCCACCAAATACGCGCGGGTCGGCGATTTGCTGCTGAATTACACCGGATATTAAACAGTGTTTCTTGAGATAATGGCGCCCCGGCGCAATTTCCCTGAAATTGCATTTTTGTTGATGTCAGATTAAAATATTGTCCGACAATCATTTAAAAATTCAGATGAAAAAAGGCTTAATTAATCTTACTGTTCTGGTTGCGTTGATCATGAGTCTGCTTCCCGTGTCCGCGCTGTCTGCCACAAATCCGAGTTTTAGCGACGTTCCTGTGAATCATCCCAATTACACCGCAATTGAATTCCTCAAAGCTGAAGGGATTATCGGCGGATATCCGGACGGTACCTATAAGCCCGGCCAGGTGGTTAACCGCGCAGAAGCATTAAAAATCGTACTTAACGCCAAAGGTACCGCAGTAATCGAAGCAACTGCTACCAGTTTCAAAGACATTGCTCTGTCCGACTGGTTTGCCAAATATGTGGAAACTGCTAAAAATCTGAAAATAGTCAGCGGCAATCCCGGTGGTACTTTCGCTCCCGCCCGCACAGTGAACAAAGTTGAATTTCTTAAAATGTTATTGCTGACCTACGATGTGCAATTTGTAAATTATCAGCTGCCGGCCAAGCCGCTTTATCCCGACGCTGCCGACAACAGCCAGTGGTACATCCCCTACCTGGATTTTGCCAAAAACATCAATCTAATAGTACCTGACGCGACGGGCAATATAAACCCGGCTCAGGGGCTGACCAGAGGCGAGGTCGCGGACATAGTCTATAAACTGATTGTAATTCTCCGCGGAGGCCCGGTACAGCTCTTGTTGAGCAGATCCGAAGCCCTTTTGATGCAGTCAATTTTTGATTTGCAGGCCGGCGCTCTGGATGATGCCGCCGCCAACATCAAAGCAGCTAAAGAATTGGCTTCACAAGCCCTGGAAAAGGCTCCCGAAGAAATAATCGTAAAAGCCGCATTAAAAATTATCGTGTCTTTTGAGGCTCTGGTCACAGCATTTAAGCAGGCCGCGGCCGCCCAGAACGACCTGGCCGTCATATCCGCGGGTACAGCCTATAACACCGCCGAAGAAGCCAGAGTAATCAGCAATGCAGTGGAAAATCTTGCTATTCAGGTGAAAGCAGCGGCCAAATCGTTGGCGGATGACGTTAGGTCCAGGCAATAATGCCGGCCATTCCCGTCCTTTTCAAGGATACAGAGGAATTAAAAATTACAAATAAAAAGCCCCGCCGTCAGGCGGGGCTTTTTTAATTCGTGTTTCTGCAGATTAAGGAGACTTTCTCACGTAATTCAACTTCAGAGAGTTCAGGTCTGTCATATAATTGGTTCCGCCTGTTTTCAATCCGTGCAGTTTGAATGTCAACTGCATTCGCGATCCCGCCGTGAAAGTTCCGCCGGTAATACCGATATTTTGACCGGTCCAGGTATTGGCAACGCTACTGACCAGATTGGTTGCGGAAGTGAGTGTCATGGCTGTTCCGGAAGTATCAACTCCCGTTACGTCCAGTTTATTATTGGCGGTATTGGTATCGGTTGTCCGGAGATCGAGTTGAATCGGGTTGGTTGCCTGGAATGACCCGAAATCCGAGGGGAGTCTGACATCCAAAACCACATCGATATCCTGAAGGGTGCCTGAATTGGATAACCAGTTATAATAATTCCGGAAATTGGTGGCATCATAGGCGGAAGTAAGTGTACCGGTGTTATTTGTGCCGTCAGCTCTTACCACAGCGTCCTTGAACTCCGCAGAAAATTCCAAAATTGCGCTGGTGCCGCTGATACTGGATTTATACCAGGCGGTTCCGTCACAAATGTAATCGCCGGGAGGATTAGTGCCATCCTGAGTGGTCAGATAGAGATGGCGGCCGGTGGAGCCGGCATTGCAGGTTGGCAACGTGGCAACATTTTCCAGTCTCAGATCCTGCACCTGGTTAAGATTTAAATCAATCGATCCGCCGCTATTGACAACCAAAGCGTTGGCAGTTGCCGTACCGCTGATGGTTGTGGAATTATTCAATGTGAAATTCCCGGTTGTATCATTCCAGGTAATTAATCCTGAACCGTCTCCAAAGCTTAAAATGGAACTGTCGCCATTAGCCGCGTTATTATTCACGGTGAAGGTGTCCGCGGTTGAACCGGGTAGATTGACGGTTGTTCCGGAAGTGAAAGTTACTGTTGTGCCGGAATCGAAGGTTAAAGTTCCGGAAGTATAGTTATCAGTAGTATCGGAGCGCAGGAATTGTGTGGAATCAAAGCCGTCCAGGGTGCCGGCATCGCCGCCGGAAGAGGTGGTTACCCATCTGGAAGCAGCCGGATTGGTGTCATTACAGATATATTCAGTATTGGCGGTCAAGGTCTGCGCCCCGTTTACGTTGGCGATGGAAGCAGCGCCGGTATAGATTTTCTTACCTCTGTCTCCAGCAGCGGAACAGGACGGAACATCAGCCAGTATGGACACATTCTGGACTCTGGCGTTCAACAGCTGAAAAGACTGCATGTCCAAGTTGTTGGAAATCAGGAATTTGGTATTGGCAACATCAAAACGAAAGTAATTTGTACCCGCGCTGCCAAAGGACAGCCCGATATTACCGACAGAAGTGTCATCATAGTCAATCACATACTGATCGGCTGTCGTGACACCGGGTTGATCAGCACCGTCATAGAGAATTGCAGCCTGGGCAAACTGAACCAGAGTCAATACCATGGCCATGCCGAGGATCACACCTTTGAGAAATTTGTTTTGTTTCATGCGAATTTTATTAATTTTTAATTTTTATTTAAGATAAATTTTAATTTCCCGGAGAATCTCAATTAACTACAGTGATCCGGTCAGACTGGTTAGCTGCATAATCGGCAGCATGATAGCTGCCACCAGTCCTCCTACCACTACACCCACGATTACCATAATCATTGGTTCCATAATTTTTGTCAAACTGCTCACGGCGGTTGAAACCTCCTCATTATAAAATTCGGCAACTTTCTGGGTTACCATTTCCAGCTGGGCGGTTTGTTCGCCAACCTCAATCATGTTGACCAGCATGCTGGGAAACAGTTTGCTGTTCGATAAATTTTCCGCCATCGGAATACCGCTTTTCATGTCTTCGGCGGTTAACATAAATCTTCTTCTGTAAACTTCATTTCCGATTGCCATGGAAACAATTTCCATGGACTTGATAATAGGAACGCCGGATCCCAGCAGGTTGCCGAAGGAATAGGCAAATTTGGCCAGAGTCGACTTGATTACCAGCGGACCGAAAACCGGCAGTTTAATCAGCATGTAATCCCAATAATATTTGCCTGATTTGGTTTTTTTCCAGGTAATGATACCAAAAACCAGACCGCCAAATATCATCAGCAAAATCCACCAATAATTGAGAGTGAAATCACTCATTGTCATCAGAATTTTGGTTGGTAACGGCAAATCCGCGCCGGCCTGTTCGAACAGACCTGATAATTGGGGAATAACCAGGGTCATCATTAAAACGATAATCACCGTAAGTACTACCAGAATAACAATCGGGTACATCAGGGCTCCTTTCACTTTTCCCACGATCGAAGCGGATTTTTCCGCTTCCTCCGCCAGATTTCTGAAAGTTTTGTTCAATTGGCCGGAAGCTTCTCCTGCCTGAATTGAACCAACCTGTGCTTCCGGAAAAACATCGGGATATTTCCCCATGGCTTTGGAAAGAGTGCTTCCTGCCTCAACTTCATGGGCCATGTCAAACAGCACTTTACGTAGTTTGAGGTTTTTATCGGACTGCACGCCCAGCGTATTGAGAGATTTGATCAAGGGGATACCGGCATTGATCATGGTGGCCATCAGACGGAACACCACGGCGATTTCCGTGGGCTTGATTTTTCCGTGTTCAATAAGATATTCATTTAATTTGGTATAGGCATCGAAAATGGGATTACCGGTGAGCTGTCCCTGTCCGCCCATTTTTTTTAGAAAGATTCTTTCGTCTTTTTTCTTGTCAAAACCGATATTCATCACAAAACCCTCGCCTTTACCTGCCAGTCTGCCCTCGGCACCGGCATCCTTTTTTTCGGTGTCCTGACCGACTTTAAAGGTTTCTGCAGCCTCAATGTCGCGATAAAACCCTTTTGTTTGTTTTTCTGCCATAGTATTTAAATTTCCATTTTCTTGGCTACGCGGTAAATTTCATCCAGAGAAGTGTGTCCCTCGCTGGCTTTCAGAACACCGTCCTGTTCCAGCGACACCATGCCGTTTTTCAGAGCTACCTTTTCAATATCCACTGCGGAGGCTTTCTCCATAATCATTCTTCTGATCTCATTGTTCATGGCCATAATCTCATACAGACCGATTCTTCCTTTATAGCCGATGCCGTCACATTCGCTGCAACCGCTGGGGTTTTCCTTCCAGAATAATTTGTTTTGCAGCTGCTCCGGAGTCACTTTTCCGGGGACGCCAACGCTTTCCAGGGCCATTTTTACCCTTTTCAGTACCTTTTCTTCCGGTTCATACTGCACCCGGCAAGTCGGACAAAGTTTTCTGACCAGACGCTGGGCGATGATCAATTCAATACTGGAGGCCATCAGAAAGGGCGGAATGCCCAGATTATCGATACGGGTAAGCGTTTCCACGGCACTGTTGGTATGAATGGTGGAAAGCACCAAATGACCCGTTAATGAAGCTTCAATGGCAGTCTGAATGGTTTCCTGGTCACGGATTTCACCCACCATTATGATATCGGGATCCTGACGCAGGGCGGTACGGAGACCGAAAGCAAAAGTATAATTGATATCCGGATGCACCTGGCTCTGATTCAATCCGTCCAGCTGAATTTCCACCGGATCCTCGATGGTCATGATGTTTACGTCCACGCTGTTTAATTTGTTCAGACAGGAATACAGAGTAGTGGTTTTTCCGGAACCGGTTGGTCCGGTAGTCAGCAGAATTCCATTGGGTAGTTCCAGAGCGTTGGAAAGCAGCTCAAAATTATGGGGATCCAGACCGAGAGCCGGCAAATCGGGGATTTTACGGGATTTGTCCTGGATACGCATTACGATCTTTTCTCCGTTGACGGTCGGAAGAGTGGAAACGCGCAAGTCCATTTCACGGTTGTCTTTGGTGGTAACCGCGCAGCGTCCATCCTGGGGGATTCTCTGCTCATCTATTTTCAGGTTGGACATGATTTTCACTCTGGACACCACAGCCGGATGGATGTTTAACGGATATTCCACAATTTGTCTGAGCACGCCGTCTATTCTATAGCGGAGACGCACGGTGAAAGTTTCCGGTTCGATATGTATATCCGACGACCTCAAATCCAGCGCGTAGCTGATAATATTCAAAACCATCTGCGGAATGTTTCCGGACAATATGGCCTCCTGAAGCAGCTTAAGCTTCGGATTGATCTCCGGGGGGGTGGTTGGGGCTGTAGTTGTGGGTTCGGTGTTTTCCATTATTTAGTTATTTGGTAGAATCGGCTGGTTTCTGGAAATAGGCATCCAAATTTACGCTGGCGGAAACATCTTTAACGGTTGTGAGATAAGATGGCGTAACCGGAACAGGCGCTTCTCCTTCCATTGCTGTGGCGTAAACATCAGAACTATTCTCCGGGGATAAATAGGAGAAAGAGAGGGTAACAATATCCAGCAGCCGGGTTTCATCGTTCAGGTCACCGCTGTTCTCAATCATTTTCAAAAAGTTTTTAAAACTGATTTCATTGCCGTCAAAAGTCATTTTCAAGGGCAATCTGGCCAACTCTGAATCTTTTTCCATTACCGGAGCATCAAAGGACAGATTACTCAAGAACATTGGGTTAGCCGTATTGGATGTTTTTAGAAAAAACTCGTCGAGTTTTCTGGCCAGGTTGGTAAAATCTTCATTGGAAGGAAGAATCTTTTCGATTGCCTGATTCACCGTCACGTTCTGCGTGTCCATTTCTTTTTTCAGGTCCAGGTAATCCTGTTTGGTTTTGTCCGCGGCCGCTTTTAATTCGGTAATCTGCACACTTTGTTTCTCGAATGCTGCGGTTGCCGCCTGATATTCCGTGTAATGATTATAACCGTAGTACCCTCCGATACACAGTATCACCAGTGTGAGCAAAGCGAACTGGACAATATTTTGATTAAGCTTCCTTTTGGAAAACATCTGATTGGTCATAATTATTTTTTATGCTTAACGGCTACTTTGTTTTGGGCGACTTTTTGAGCATTTTGAATATCCACGATTGGGGCATTCATCTTGGAGAAAGCTCCTGTCTCAATTTCCATAGTGATCGCAAAGGTCATGGTAAATTCTGTATTGCCAAAGGCATCGGTCGTTTTTGTGAGCGGGAAAGTGCGATTGGAGACATTCTTGAATTCCGGCGAAGATTCCAGGGCTTCAATCAGGTAAGTTATTACTTCCCTGTTGGTTCCGCTCTGCGTGGTGTTCTTAGCCGCAATCGATATACTCCCGGTCCTGGAGTTAAAAGAAAAACTGGAATATATGATCTGGCTGGCATTCCCGGCACCTAAACCGCTGTTATGCGCGGAATTGACTTGATTGGTAATTCTGTCTATTGAATCCAACACATCAGACCAGCTGATGCGCGAATTGCGCAGGTTGTTTATGGTTGCCAGATTTACTTTAGTGGAAGCCAGCAGGTTGTTTATATATGTTCTGAAAGCCAGTCTTTGGGCGGGATCACTGTTTTGCTGATAATCATCTGCTTCAATTGCAAAAGCTTCCACCGTGCTGGAGTTTAAGTTGGTTACCAGCTTGGTATTTCCGACCAGTTTCAGTGCGTTATCAAAAAATGAAAGCTGATCGGAGGGCACTTCCTGTTTGTTTTGGGCACTGGACGCTAACAAAGCTGTTTTTTCATTGGCAATGGCTGTTCTGAGGTTGGTCTGCATTTCACTTTCCAGTAACAGCGGATCCGACTTTGTTTCCCCCCTGGTGATATAGGTTTCTATCATGGTGGAAGGTTCCAGATTGGCTTTGGCTCCGGCCAGTAAATCCGGCATCTTACTTTTGGCTTCGTCCACTGTGCGCTGGATTTCAATTTTGTCGGAAGCCAGGCCGGGAGCTTCCAGATTGGCTATTCCGTCAATAAAGCGGGTGCTTTCATAGCCGAACTGGTTCAAGTACAGCTGGCCTGAAAGGAAGCGGTATTTGTTTAAATCGGTTTGGGTGGAACGCAAACTTTGATTATGGTTAAAAATGTCATTGCGCAGGTTCGAATCAAAATTATAGGTAAATCCCAATAAGTTGAGACCCGGACTCAGTTGAAAATAGAGATAGCCGTTAACGGCGACTGCCACGACGGTAACTACAAAAGCCATAAACTGAATAACTACCAGTTTCTTTTTAAGTTTCAAAAGTGATTCCTGTTCGATGGATTTTTCCAGAATGGTAGATTTTTTACCAAGCAGTTCTTCCACTTTCGGTTGCTCCAGCTTGGCTTTCTGAGAAGCAATGTTTTCCACCAACTTGCTGCTGCCGGATTTCTCCTGGAGGGCCGCGCTGCTGAAAAAATCCGATTTCACGGGCTCAAGAGGTTTTTCGGGGGGCTTCACATCAGGATTTTTAATTTCCGGAGTGGTGAGGGGTGTAGAAGACACTGTCGCGAGCGGAACGGCCGCCGGACTGGATGCGGGCGCGGTTGCCGGGGCGGGGGGAGTTGACTCGGTCTTGGCATCGGCCGGTTTCTTGTTGATGTCTTTTGGTGCGTCAATGGCGTCTCCCCAGGCTGAGCTGGGTTTTGCTTTATCTTCTTTTTTGCCGAAAAGTCCGCCCAGCAGTCCTTTCTTTTCTTCTTTGGCGGGCGCGGTTTTTTCATCAACCGATTTCAGGTCTTCTCGCTTGATCTCCATACTGACCAGCTGCGGTTTTTTGTCTGCAACGGCCGGTTGGGGTGCGGCTGCAGGGGATTTATCGGCCGGGCCGGATGAAGTAATTACCGGTGTAAAATTTATTGAAACTGAAGCGGGGTTTGCAGGATTGGCGGGGCTGGCGGAAGTACCCAAATCCAGCCGGGTGACTCCGTTTGTGTCGGTCTCTTTGGGGGTTTCCGGCTTATTGATGGGGGGAATTGTCCCCGGATCCATGTTCGGATCGCTGCCCAGGTTGATGGTTGCCATTTCGGATATGTTAATAAATCTATAGATTATACCAAAAAACGGACACAAAAAAAAGCCCCCCGCTCAGAGAGGAGGGACTTTTCTTTAATTTGAAGAAATTATTTCAGTTCTACGGTAGCTCCGGCTTCTTCCAATTTCTTTTTCATATCTGCTGCTTCGGCTCTGGCAACACCTTCCTTAACAGTTTTTGGTGCGGCATCGACCAAATCCTTGGCCTCCTTGAGACCCAGACCGGTGATTTCACGAACTGCCTTGATAACGGCAATTTTCTGTGCGCCTCCGCTGACCAGATTTACGTTGACGGTAGCTGATTCTTCCTCAGCGGCACCGGCAGCGGCTCCGCCTGCTGCAGCCATAACGGGGGCTGCGGCACTAACGCCGAATTTTTCTTCCATGGCCTTGACCAGATTGGCCAGGTCCAGTACTGAAAGGGTTCCTACCATTTCCAGAATCTTTTCAGCATCTTTGCTTAGAGTAATGTCTGACATGTGAGAAATAATTAATTGATAATTGATAAATTAAACACTGCAGGTTTAAACCTGTCCCGGCTCTTAAGCGGCCGGCGCTTTTTCCGAAAGGCCTTTGATAATCATGTAGAATCCTGTAAGAGGGGATTTCATCGATCCGACCAGACGTGCCAGTAACTGTTCCTTTGAAGGCAGGGAAGCCAGTTCAACGGTCTCAGCCTTGCTCAGAAGTCTGCCTTCCATGATACCTCCGGTTAACACCACTTTGCTTTCCACGGTGTCTCCAAAATCTTTGACCATCTTGGAGGGGGAAATCAGATCGTCATCATAACTGATAACGGCGGCGATGGGGCCGGTTAAGGCTTCATCGTTGATTTCCGGCAGATTTTGGTTCTTGGCGGCCATTTTCATCAGTGTCTTTTTGGCTACCACGAAGTCCGATCCTCTGTCGTGAAGTTTCTTGCGCAGAGCGGTTACGTTTTTCACGGAAAGTCCCTTGTTCTCGGCGAAATAAACCGACTTGGCTCTGGAAAATTTCTCTTCCAGGTCTTTCAGGATTTGGCCTTTTTTTTCTTTAGTAATTGCCATATTGGGACCAAATTAAAAAAATAACTCAACTTAGCCGAAGACAGTTGAGCGCAATTAATCGCGTTTCGCCTGACGCCTGCCCGCGTACGGGTCTGGCACAGGGATAAAAGCTTATTGATGCGTCTCGGTAGGTTTTACGGCACGACCATTTCCGCGCGCTACCTACTGTCTTTGACGGGTGTCAATTTAATTATAGGGGGGCTTCTTGTCAAGGAATTCTTTATGTCAAAACCATCGATCTATCTTAAACTGTGGGCAATCATGTCCGAAAGAATTATCACAACCGGGGAACAATTGATCAACCTGGTGAAGTCTCACCGGAGGGAAGCGCAGAAAATGAAGAAGATTCCCCTGGTCGTGATTGCCGGACCGACCGCGTCGGGAAAAACCGGACTGGGCATTGCTCTGGCCCAAGCTTTCGACGGTGAAATCGTCTCCGCCGACTCCCGGCAGATTTACCGGGAAATGGCTATAGGGACGGCTTGCCCCACACCCGGGGAACAAAAATTAGCCAGACATTATCTGGTGGATTTTGTTGCGCCCGACCAGGAATTTAATCTGGCCGATTATCAAAAAATGGCGGTCGCGAGGATAAAAGACATTAATCAGCGGGGGAAGCTGCCACTGCTGGTCGGGGGGACCGGGCTTTATATCAGCGCGGTAACCGAAAATTATTTACTTCCGGAAGCAGGGCCCGACCTCGATTTGCGAGAAAAAATGGAAACCCTTGCCCGTGAGGATGGCAAAGACGCAGTACACCGGATTTTGCAGGGACTGGACCCGCAGGGTGCTTCAAGCATTCATCCCCATAATCTGCGCTACGTAATCAGGGCTATTGAACTGGCTTCCAAAACAAAACAGGTAAAAGACAGGGATCTGACGGGATCACCCTTTCACCCCCTGTTTATCACAATTGATTGGCCCAGGGAGGAACTATACCGCAGAATTGAAGAAAGAATTGACCGGCAGGTGGAACAGGGATTGCTTCAGGAAACACAAAAACTATTGGACAAGTATGATTTTAGATTGTCCAGTCTATCTTCTCTCGGATATCGGGAAATCGGACAATATTTGAGGGGCGAAACGGCTTTAACCGGAGCATTGGACTTGTTTAAGCAGAAGACGCGCAATTATGCCAAAAGACAATTAACTTGGTTTAGGAAATTTCCACAGGTATACTCAATTCCCGGAGAGCAATTGAATTCAGTATTGAAAGAGTTACCGGCCGGTTTAACAGACAAAAAATAATGCAGGAATTATCAACGGAAAAATCGTTGCTTGGACAAACCTGGAAGCTCCGGCCACAGGATACAGGTTTGAATATCATTCAGAACATCCTCAAAAACCGGGGACTGGTTGAGCCCGAACTGATTAATTCCTATCTCAATCCCAACCTCAAAAAAGGCTTTCACAATCCTTTTCTGATGAAGGATATGGATAAGGCGGTGGCCAGGCTCAACAAGGCCATTAAAGACCAGGAAAGAATAATTGTTTTCGGAGATTACGACGTCGACGGAATCAGCGGCACTGCAATTCTGTATAACGCTTTGAAACTTTGCGGGGCCAACCTTTCCTATCGCCTGCCGCACCGCGTCAATGACGGCTATGGTCTGAATATTAAATTTATTGAAGAATTCAGGGAGAAAGAAGTTAAACTGCTGCTGACCGTGGATTGCGGTATTTCCTGCCGTGAGCAGGTGGAAAAAGCCAAAGAATACGGAATTGACGTTATTGTCACCGATCATCACACCATTCCCAGTCAGCTGCCCGATCAGGCTTATGCCATCCTGCACCCGCAACAGCAGGACTGTCCCTATCCGTTCAAGGGGTTGACCGGGGCCGGCGTGGCCTACAAATTGGCGTCAGCCCTGATCACCGACCGGTTCGCCGGCCCCGCCCGGGACCGCATCCTTTATTCTTTACTTGATCTGGTCAGTCTGGGGACGGTAGCCGATCTGGGGCCGCTCCTGGGGGAAAACAGAATTATGGTTAAATACGGTCTGGAAGCCATGCAAAATTCCAGCTGGCCGGGGCTCAACCTGCTGATGGAATCGGCCGGTATCGACACCAGTCAAAAGCTGGGAGTGGCCGACATCGGTTTCAGAATCGGCCCCCGCATCAACGCCGCCGGCAGAATCGACCATCCTTACCACGCCCTGCAAATGCTTTTGCATGAGGGGGATATTGAAGAAGGCAAAGTGAAGGCCAGCCGTCTGGAAAAACTCAATCAGGAAAGACAGCAGATGGTACAGATAGCCCTGCAGCAGGCCGAACAGCAGTTTGCCGATTATCCCACTGACCGCAAGATCTTTATCGCCTGGAGTCCCGACTGGCACGCCGGGATACTGGGGCTGATTTGCAGCAGAATGGTGGAAAAATACGGGCTGCCGACCATCATTCTCCAGGATCTGGACGATCGTCTGGTGGCATCTTTCCGCAGCAATAAGAAGCTCAATGCCGTTGAATCACTCAACCACGTTTCGGAATATCTGGAACACTACGGAGGCCACGCCCAGGCGGCCGGTTTCAGTTTGAAAAAAGAAAATCTGGAAGCATTTATTGAGAAAATTTCAGCTTTTGCCGCTGACATACTTGAGCATCATGTCTTTGAGCAGGAGCTGTTTATCGATGCCATTCTGGACCGGCAGGAAATTAACGACAATTTTATGAGGCTGATCTCGCAGATGGAGCCTTTCGGCGTAGGCAATGAAAGGCCGGTCTTTCTGCTCCGGGGCATTAAACCGGAAGACCTCAAGACAGTTGGCAAAGAACAGCAGCATCTGCATTTTCAAACCAACACTGGGCTTAACCGTTTCTCCTCTATCGCTTTTAAACTGGGCGCACTGTTCCCGCAAATTGTCGGGATGCCGCAACTGGACATTGCATTGCATCTGGACAAAAACGTTTGGAATGGAAGGGAAACCATTCAATTGCAGGTGCTGGATTTTATGAGATCAAAGGCTTGACAATTTAAAATAAATTAGTTATCCTCACGCCTTATTTTAAGTATTGTCAAATAATGGAACAAACGGGCAAACTGTCAAAAGGCGTGGAAGCCTCTAAAGCCCTCTTGGAGTGGGCTGAAGTTTTTAGCAAAAACGATGCGATGGGAGAGTTAGCCACCCTCACCAATATTGATTTACAAGAGTTGGCCGTTGAGGTGGCCAAAATGCCTGAATCGGGGGATAATGATAATCCGGAAAACGACCTGAAACGTCAGCAGTTAATCGGGTCGATCAAAAGAGTTTGTGATTTGTTCGTAGCAACTATTATTCGCTATGGAGAGGGTGGGGAAGATCAGCGGGAATTAGCGCTGAATTACATCAATAATGCAGGAGACGTCGTACTCTACCTGGATGATATATGTCGGGATTGGGGTTTGGAAAGGGAATTCAGGGATTTGCTCTTTACCTATGGCGAAGTCACCATTGATTCTGATTTTAATTTATTTCTAAAAAGGATTTTACAGGAAAAAATCGAAGAAGAAACTGCCAGGCAAGCTGCAGCCATTGATCCGCAATTGGTTGATCCGCACGAATTTGTCAGCGATCTGATGGAGGAAAGGGTCCCATCCGTCACCAGAACCGAAATCGGCGGTTTGACTGCCGCGGGAGCACCCGTAAGGCTGACCGGAGAAAGCAGACTGATTCCCTCGGATTCTCCACCGGCCAGGTCAAAATTGAGTCCCGGCCATATTCCCACCGCCCGCATGGGGCGCGATGTGATTCCCCGTCCGGATCTCCGCATTCCTCCGGCTCCCCCCTTGCCTTTAATCGCAGCCGGGGAAGAAGACCCCGAAATTACAATTTCCGGCGGTCCAAACAGGCCAGACGGCATCGAGGAAGCGGAGGAGAGAATTGTTGCCGACCGAAGAATAATTGATATGGAACCGATTGATTCAGACCCTCCTCCCTCCAGCAGAAACGGTCAGGGACTGTTTACCCTGCTCCTGAGTTCCGATTCACCGAGTGCACAGCGGGCGCATATCATGCAGGATGCTTCAGACGATCCCGCTGACAAAAAAGGCAGTACTCCTGCTATCAAAATAGTTTACGATGAGGCCACTCCCGACGTCCTGGAAAGTCTCCGGCAGGAAAGAGAATCGGGAAGGAAAAATAAAAAATCCGCAGTTCCGACCATGCCTCCCGCCCCTCTGTCCAAAGAACCATCCGCCCGCGTTTCTTATTTTAATGTTGATGATATTCCACCCAGCAGTCCCGCTGCGGTTACTTCGCCGGCCGCTCCGATCACTATACCTCCGGTCAGCGAGGATGAATTCAGTTCAAGGATAACGCTTGTGGATCTGGAAGCTGTCCCGGCGGCCCCTGTGGTCAGAGCGGAACAGTCGACGGTCTATCTTGAGCCAACCGGAAAAACGGGTGTCGTGGAAATGTCTGCCAGCCAGGACTCCGAAATGTATCCGCCTGCTCCCGCTGAAACCCCGGTTCCAAAGAAACCTTCCATCCGCCCCGCGGCCCAGGATCACGACCAGTCTCCCGTGGTGAATTTTTCCACCACCCAAGCTCCCACTATTCCGGCCGCTGAAGAGCTTGCCGCCAATGATGTCGATCTTCCCGCTGTTTTACCCTCTTCCTATAAGCCCGGTCCTTCTTCCAGACCTCCTATGAAACCGGTTGATCTGGCCCCGGTTATCGAAGACCAGCCGTCACCGTTTACCGCTGCCTGGGCTCAACAAAAAGCTTTAGAAGCTCAACAACCTTCCCCCGGCATCTCCATGCCCAACGCGACAGACGATTCGTCCAAACAATCTGTCTGGGCGGCCGGCAATTCTTCACAAGATCCTCTGGCCCCCATCGGTTTACCCGATGATATTGAGTTGCCGTCTTCCTATCTGCAAACCCTTTCCGGGTCCGCCCGTAAGGGAGAACAAGTCCAGACAGCCGCCGAAAATGACAGGCCGGTCTCTTCCCCGGAGGCCAACCGACAGCCTGATCTTTCTGCAACTCCGGATAAAATTAAAAAATCCACCAGATCCAAAATTCTGCGCTGGGCCGGCGCAGCCGTTGCCGTCTTGGGGATGGCAGGACTGGTTGGTCTGATCAAGGGCGATGATAATGATCAAAACAACAACACCACTCCCGCCGGTCCATCAGCGTCAGCTATGATCGGGCCATCGGCAGGTGCCGTCGCGTCTTCTTCAGTCGACACCCCAAAAGCCGGGCCCGCCGCCCAAGCGGAAAAACCTGCCGCTTCGGAGCGGGGAATTTTCAGAATCGATACCAAAAACCCCTCTTTCCAGGCCTATCTTTGCCACATGAAGAGCGCGTCGGGATTGGTCAGTAACATTAAGAGCGCAGCTGCCCGGGCCAAAGTCAGCTATTACCAGGATGTTTCCGAATATCAGAATGCTCAAAAGCTGGGCCACAAGGTAATGACCGGCAATGAAACGGAACAGGAACAGAGAATTGCCGTAATGGAAGCTTTTATTAATCATTCTTTGGCACTGCCGACCGACAGTCATTTTATTAAAAATTATTTCCAGCATCAGAAAACCGGCCTGGAAAATTTCAAGGCCACCGGCCGTTGGACGCAGGACGCGCTTAATTACGGAGTGGATAAACTTTATGCTGCGATTCAGGCCCCGGAAAAATTGACCACTTCACCACAGGTCGTTGGATACGCCCCGGACCCCAATCCCGCCACCAATCCCGGCTGGAAAAAAGTTGATTCCAGCGCCCCGACTTTTGGCATAGTTGCAAAAGAAGCAGCCAGACAATTACACCAGCCAGAAAACGCCGTGGCTTATGACGATTTCCAGATGATCAAAGATGCCACCTGTCACCAGATCAGGAAAATAGGTCACAGTCCGGCGGATCTGAAAAAACTCAGATTGGGAAACAGTCCCGATGTTCAGAATGGTGTCGAGTATATGTATAAGCATTGGTGTGCCGATGATTGTGCTCCTGAAAACCCTTTGGACAGAGCCCTTAAAAATTCCGAACCGGTCTATGGAGAAAAAGTTCAGGAGTCACCAAAACCTGAAAATAAGCCCAACACTGCTCCTGTTTCACCCACCCCCACCAACATAGCGCCGCAGCCCTCGCATACCGAACTTGACCGTGTCCTGCCTGGCATTCCGATCTGGAGAGGTAATCTGCCGGCCGCACCCCAGCCTTCACGTCATGCTGAAACCGACGCTTCCCAAAAAGAAGGTTTCTTGGCCAGAGCTGTCTCCAAGGCAAAATCATTCTTTGGTTTCGGGAAAAAAGAGGCCGTTTCTGAAAACGCAACCAGATTAGCCTCCGCCCCAAATGTACCGCAAGCTACGGCCGCCGCCTCCCAACCTGAATTTACCAAAAAGGATATTCCGATGGAGTCCTGGGGAAAAACGCTCAAGAGCTACTTCTGGGGATAAAGCCACAACGCCTGGAGCCTTTACATAAAGTTCGAAATATTTTATAATAAAAGGAGGCGTCCGACGGAAAATTCTTATAAATATCTGTTCCGAAAAGTCTTCACACCTAATGAAAAACATTGAAAACCAAATTCTGAAGTTGATTGATCAGTCCGAGAGTATTCTGATCATGCCATCGAGTCCCCCTGACGGGGATTCTTTGGGCTGTGCGGTTGCGGTTTATCTGGCCCTCCGCAAAATTGGCAAAACCTCCACCGTCGTTTGTGCCGATCCCGTGCCGGAAGTCTATCAATTCCTGCCTATGATCAATACGATCAGCAGTGAATTTACCCCGACTCCGGATTTTATCATTACGCTTGATACCGCCAATGCCGAACTGGCCAGCATCCAGAGCGAGCTGAAAGAAAACAAGATTAATATTATTCTGACCGCCAAGAAAGGCCGTTTCAGTTCGGATGAGGTCAGCTTTTCCCACGGCGAAAACCGCTATGATCTGATCATTACGGTTGATACTGCCGCCCCCCAGCAATTGGGCAGATTTTATGAAGACAATATCAAATTATTCCAGGAAATTCCTGTTGTGAATATTGACCACCACGCTTCCAATGAACAGTTCGGATTGATTAATTACGTGGAGGTAATGAGCTCTTCGGCCGCGGAAATTGTACAGGGTCTTTTGGAGTCGATGGAGGAGCACACCGGTAAAGAAATAATCGATGAAGACATTGCGACCTTGTTATTGGCAGGAATAATTACCGACACCGGTTCATTCCAGAATTCCAACACCAATCCCCGCTCCTTTTCCAATTCCGCCAAGCTGATCAAAAGGGGAGCCCGTCAGCAGGAGATTATTCAGCACGTTTTTAAAACCAAGCAGCTTTCCACTCTGAGACTTTGGGGCAGAGTTCTCACCAACATCCGCATTGAGAAAGCACATCGTTTTCTCTGGTCGGTCATTACCCGCAAAGATCTTCTGGACACGGGCAGCAAGGCCGATGAGACCGGCGGCATCATCGATGAATTGATGACCAACGCCCCCGATACGGATGTCGTTTTATTATTAAAGGAAAAAGACGACGGAACTCTTTCCGGCAGTCTGCGTACCATTACGGACGGGCTGGATGCCTCTGAAATCGCCGGTTTCTGGGGCGGCGGGGGACATGCCAAGGCCGCAGGATTCCGTTTGCTTAATACCAGTTTTGCCGCCGCCGGATTAAAAATTGTTGAAAAAATCAAGGAATTTCAGGCCGGCAGGTTGCAACTGCAGAAGGACAACGCTGAAGAAGAAGTTCAGGAAACGGGCCGCAGGGAAATTCCCGCTTCCACAGTGGAGATAAAGAAAGAACATCTCTCTGCTGCGGCAGAAAAGACTGACAAGGCCGAGACGGGCAAAAGCAAAACCATCTCCAAAAAAAGCAAAGAGACCCAAAAAATGACTCCGGGAGTCAGATATACCTTTGAAGAATAACTGCGGGCGCAGGGATTTGCATGGCGGCGTTGAGGAAGAAATTAAATGAGATTGGTGAAGACGTCACTCACGTCGTCCTCCTCTTCCAGCGCCTCAATTAATATCTCCAGGGCTTCTTTATTGGGATCGTTCTCTGCCAGATCAACAGTATTGTTGGCTTCATAGGTGAGTTCGGAGCTCTCCACCGGCCAGCCCTTAGCCAGAATTTCATTACGGATTTTCCCCAGGTCTTCCGGGGACGTGATCACCTTCATCATATTGCCGTCGGTTTCCACGTCTTTCGCTCCCAGATCAATTATTTCCAGCACAATTTCCTCCATGCGGTTGAGATTTTTCCCCTCGATTTCCAGAAAAATCACACCGACCTTTTTGAACATCCAGGCCACGGCGCCCGACTCGGCCAACCGACCACCCTTTTTATTCATAATTACCTTGATATTGCCCAGCGCCCGATTTTTATTGTCGGTAAGGGTGCAAATCAGCATCGCCACGCCCCCCGGTCCGAATCCTTCATAAATGTTTTCTTCGTAATTAACGGCATCCTTACCTTCTCCGCTGCCTTTTTTGATGGCTCTTTCAATATTCTCATTGGGCAGATTCTCGGCTCGCGCCACTTCAATGGCCGCTTTTAAAATCGGATTGCTGCCGGGATCAGCCCCGCCCCGCGCGGCAATGGCAATCAGTTTGGCGTGTTTGGTAAAAACCTTGCCTTTTCTGGAATCTTCGGCGGCTTTTTTATGCTTGATATTATGCCATTTCGAATGTCTTGCCATCGGAAAATCTGATGTGTTTATTCCACTTTTCTGGGAAGGGTCAGTCTGATGTTCTCATTGGTGGTGACAGCCTGAGCGGAAGTTTCGGGGGGAGGCGTGGTGGGGCCGGTTATATCTTCGGGGGAGGAGGTAGGGCCATTGGAATAGGGCTTGCCGTAACGTCCTTCCAGTTCGGTATTGACCGGGGGAACTACCGTGTCAGTTTCTTTCAGGTCAGTTGTTGCCGGTTCGGTATTTTGGCAGCCCGCTAAAATCAAAACCGTCAGTATCATTAATAATTTCAGGTTTTTCATAAATTTGGAAAATTAAAAACTACTGCTTTTGTCCGATTGTGTCGCCAGAATTGTGTCAGAATTACGGTCAATTTTCAAAGTCAAATTAAGGCTCTGTGAATAATAATAATCAACCGGTCCTGTACCTATGCCGATGGAGTCGGTTTCAAAAAGGGTTTCATCGGATAACTTTTGCAGGGCCTCTGATGCGCTATCATCAATTAAAACCAGTTTCAAAATTTCAGCTTTCAATTGTTCAGCGGGGGACAGGGCTGCGGCTGTGCCGGCAGCAGGGGTGGACTGGTCGGGAGCGAGCGCGGGGCTGAGACAATTGTCATCATTGGCGTCGGCGGAGCCCGATTCACGAACGCTTCCTACTATATACCGCAATTCCTCTTTTAATTGTCTGGTCAGCGGGCCATTGCCAAACTGGGCGTAGACCACCAATATTTTTCCGTTGGGTAATTGAAAATAACTGTCCTGCAGCCCGTTTTGTTCCACCAATATGGAGCCGTAGGGCATGCCGTTCAAAGTCAGCATTTGTTTACTGGCGCCTGTTCCATATTCGATCTGGTTCAGATAGGTTTCCAGTGAAAGGCCGTCTTTGTTCTGGTCAATCGCCACTATGGCCACGGCACTGTTTGGAAATACTCTGGCGAAACTGATTTGACCGTTTTCCAGATCCTGTTTCCAAAAAATCTGCTGATTTCCCGCCGCCAGAGTCAGCCAACTGTATGGCCGCTTAACTTTATAGCCCAGCTCGTGGTTATTGCAGTAACGCCAGTTCTGGCTGAGGGGAAATTTTTCCAGTTTATTAGCCTCACTATAGAGAGCCCGATATATTGCTTCCGCGAATTCCGCTCTGGTCATTTTTCTGCCCGGATGGTAACTGCCGTCTCCCAGGGCTTCAATAAACTGGCGGTTACGTCCGTATTCCAGATAGGGAGTGAACCACTGGTCCATCGGCACGTCGGTAAAAGGATCCGCAGATACCTGTGGAAGCTGCATGCCGGGAATCAGACCGCCGTAAATAATTTTCAGACTTTCTGCCGCGGTAATTTCATTGGCGGGTTTAAAGTTGCCGTCATCATATCCCTGAATTATCCCCAGATTAAAAGCCTGTTCAAGATAAGCGTAAAACCAGTCGCTTTTCCTGATGTCCGGAAAGGCCAGAGTTTTGGTAACAGTCGCTTCGGGCAGCGACAGTGATTTTCGTCCGAGTAAAACCAGCTTCAGAGCTTCCGCGCGGTTGATGGTATTATCAGGTTTGAAGGTACCGTCCGGATAGCCGCTGATAATGCCTTTGCTTTTAAGAAAATCAATTGCCGCCGCGTGCTCGGTTTTTCCTGAAACATCAGGAAAGGGATCACTCAAAGCATTGACTGCCGTTTGGGCTGACAGCAGTCCTAATAATAATCCAACTGCGACGATACTTTTCCTCAAAGTTTTATTTGTTTATTTCTGATTCAACTAATTTGATGAAATTGGCTTCCTCCATTGCTCCACCCACAAATTTCTGATTAACAAAGAAACTGGGAGTGCCCATGATGCCAAAATCCTGTCCTTCCGCCGTATCTTTTCCGATCCTTTCCGCGTAGGTGCCGGCTTTTATGCAGGCCAGAACCTTGTCGCTGTTGGCGCCGGCGTCTTTGGCTGCTTTTGCCAATTCGTCATACACCAATTTTTCCGGATCTTCCTGGTTTTGCATGGCGCTGAAAAAGTCCGCTTCTTTGGCATACAGGGAAGACAGCATCGGCTCCAGTCTGCCCTGATCAGCAGCGCATTCCAGGGCCTGTCCCAGCAAAATGTCTATGCCGCCGCGGTTATAATGTTTGATTACCAGACTGACCTGTGAACCGTATTGTTTGATTATTTTTTGCAGAATCGGATGCATGGCCTTGCAATAACCGCAACTGAAGCTGGCATATTCAATCATCACGACTCTGGCCTGATCCGGTTTCGCGCCCAGATACCTGGATTCACCGGGGACCGGAGTGGTCAAATATTCCATTCCTTCGGACTGAAATTGTAATTCGCCGTTCTTTTCCAGAATCGCCGGGGCAAACAGGGCATATTGCGGATGTTTTTTAATACCCGCCTCCGTCGTGAAAATCGGCAGATACTTGGAACCGAGTTTGTTGATCAGGGTTTTTCCCCTTTCATCGTTTTTATCAATCCAGGTTGCCGACACCTTGGTATTTTTCAGATTGGATTCGATATTTTGCAGGTAAGTCTCGATGCTCTGTTTCATCAGCTGATCTTCTTTGTTGTAAACAATCGTCAGTTTCATTAAAAAGGGCTCCGTGGCAGCCTGTTCGGTTCCTCCCTCCGTAGCCAGCTTGAAAAGACCGGTTGTGTTTAATAATTTGTTGAAATTTTGTTTGAAATCTACATTTTTCTCATAAAGCAGAATGGTGCCGAAAACCAGAACCAGCAGCAATGAAAACAGACCCCACCAGGGGAATCCGCGCTTCACTTTCCCTTTCTGTGGCTGGGCAGTCGATTCGGGTGCGGGAGCGGTTTCCATTACCTGATTCAGTTTCTCTTCGACTATATGTTCTTTATTTTCTTTGGAGACCTGCTTTTTGAGCTTTTTTACAGCGGGTTTCTTCACGGCTGCCGCTTTGGTGGTTTTTTTGATGGGCATGTTTTTTTTAATTACTTATTTTATTTGGTATTGTACAGCCGCTTAATTCGGCCAGTTTTTCGAAAGTCTGCATTCCCGGAATTAATCGATTTTCAGTTTCCCAGACAGGATAATGGGTGATGTTTTTTTCCCGGCAAACTTTTTCAAAATCACAATTGACGTAACGGATTTCTTCAAAAGCCCGCCCAAACATTTTTTTCTGCATCCGGCAATACTCGCAAGTGTCTACACCATACATTACCAGTCCGCTTTTCATCAAGCACTTGGCGAAAGCTATTCTATCATCGCTTTGCCCGTCAAGACCAACGGAGGCTTCCTGTCCGGGGTCTCCAATCAAAAACTTGACGGAGGACAGCAATACGATCGCCAGCAGAAACAGTTTTAACCAGAATTCAGGCTGGAATTTTTTGGAAACCTTCTTAGTCATTCATGGGATCCTTAGGATTGTAGAAATCCAGATTCTTTTCGCCAATTCTCTTAATGATTTCCGGAACAACCCGGTCCATTTTGACGGTGGTTTGCGTACCCAGGGTCATGTCACGGATGATGGCGGTGCTTTCACGAACTTCGGTCAGACCGATCAAAATACAGAAAGGTGCCTTGAACCGGTCAGCAATTTTTAACTGGTTTTTGAAGGCTCCTTTACCCAATGCGCCCAGAGTCTTGACGCCGTGTTCTCGCAAATCGTTAATCAGCGGCAGGCAGACTTTCTTGGCTTCGCGGCCAAGCTGAGCCACAAACACATGCAGATGGTCTTTGCTGGGTACGCGTACCTTGAAGCGCTTCATCTGCGCTATTACCCTTTCCAGTCCCATGGCGAAACCGATGGCCGGAGTGGGCTGTCCGCCGAGTATTTCCATCAGACCGTCATAACGTCCTCCGCCTCCCACGGAATTTTGTCCGCCTTTTCTTTCGTCCCAGAATTCGAAAACTGTCTGGTTGTAATAATCCAGGCCGCGTACCAGAGTTTCATTGGTAACATAAGGGATTTTCAGGTCGGTCAGATATTCCAGGACTTCATCGTGATAATCCTGGCTCTCCTTGGAAATAAAATCTTTGAATTTGGGGGCGGACTGATTGAGGATAATAGTGTCCTCGTTTTTGGAATCCAAAATTCTTAGCGGGTTTTTCACCAGTCTGGCGCGGTCTTCTTCGGACAAATAGCGTTCTTTCCCGTAATAATAGTCGCGCAGGGCTTCCGCATAGACCTTTCTGGATTGCAGATCGCCAATATTGTTGATTTGCAGTTTGACCGTGTCGGCAATTCCCAAATCCTGGTAAATTCTGTAGCACAATAAAATCGCCTGGGCATCCAGGGCCGGATCGGTTTCACCGATCACCTCAAAACCGAATTGCCAGAACTGTCTGTAACGGCCGGCTTGCGGTCTTTCATAGCGGAAATGCGGTTCGACGTAAAAAAGTTCCACCGGCTGGGGCAGGTTGTGCATGCCGTGCTGGATATAGGCGCGACAGATGGCGGCTGTGCTTTCAGGTTTGAGAGTCAGCGAACGTCCTTTTTTGTCTTCAAAGGTATACATTTCCTTGCTCACAATATCGGTGGCTTCACCAACGCTCCTTTTAAACACCTCGGTAAATTCAAAGATCGGCGTGGTAATTCTCTTGAAACCAGCCTGGCGGCATCTGTGTCTGACGATTTTTTTGATATAGGTGTGATATTCGTGGTCTGGAGGGAGAATGTCGTGTACGCCTTTGGGTGTCTGGAAAGGGGGATTCAGCCCAGCACCTTCGGCATCGTCATCCTCCGATTCATAATCGTCACGGATATATGTGTCTTCATTAGCCATGTTGAAAATATTATTGCTCAATGATAAATCCACATCCAAAATGCAGTTGGACAAAATATACTACAAATCACGGCGGCAGGAAAGAGAAGTTTCGGCTATTCCTCAAGCTTGGAAAAGTCCTCCCGGAATTCTTTTCTGATCAACCTGTATCCTTTGTGCCACCCTCTGATCAGACCCAGCAGAACAAAAATAAAATCGCGCAGACGGATTATAAAGACAAACGCGAAAGCGTTGATGGAAACGCCCAGCAGGGCGAAAATGGTGGCGTGTCCGCTTTCCAGAATTCCCAGTCCTCCCGGTATAGGCAAGAGATAGGCGAAATAGGGAATGGTACTGGCCAGAAAGGCTTGCAGGAAAGTCAGTCTGACCCCCATGAACCAGGCTACCAGAAAGTGCTCGATCAAAATAAACAGCACCGTAAAAATGGAAATCCCCAGTAAAATCCAGAGAGTCCGCGGATTTTGTTTATAAAAAGAATTCATCTCTTTTTCAAAAGTATCCAGTTTTTCCTCCAGCGGTTGTAAGCGGGTGATTTTTTTCAGATGCAGCAGTTTGTAGATGGAGCTGAAGAATCCGATGCTTTTAATTGAGGAATAATAAAACCAGAAAACCAGCAGCAACATCAGTGCGGCCGCGATCGCCATGACCGGTTTGGAAAACACCAGCACGCGGTCGTCAAAAATCGCCACGGCAATCCCGCAAGCGATAAAAATAATCAGCGTGGAGAATTCCAGGGCTTTGTCGATGATGGTGGAGGAAACTGCCGTGTGTCGGGGAACTCCTTCTTCCTCGATCAGCATGATTCTGAGCGGTTCACCGCCCATCTGGGCCGACGGGGTGACATAACTGAGCGCGTAAGCTGCCATGCGGTTCCAGAAAAAGGTGGAGCTGGTAATTTTTTTTTCTTTGAACAGAACCTTCATGATTATTTCCCAGCGCAGGCTGTAAAGGTAAAAATTCAGGAAAGACAAACCCACAAAGAACAGAAATTTTAACAGTGAAAATTCTTTCAGGACTTTGATAATGTTGTCCAGGCCGGAATTATAGACGGAAACAATAAACAGGACGATGCCCAATATCAGAAAAGCCAGGAAAAACAGGGTCTTTTTATTTAATTTTTTCATAGCGGGAAAAAATTGGTTTTAAACAATTGGCGTGGATTCAGGGTTAAGCCTCGGACTGGTAGAGTTCCAGCTGTGGTTCGGGGAACACCTTGGCCCGTTGAGAATAGTTTTTTGGGGATTTTTTGTAAAGATAATAGGCCGCGCCGGCAATCATGGCCGCATTGTCGGTGCAATATTGGAGGTTCTTGTTAAATCTGAGCAGGGTGCCAGGAGCCAGTCTCGGCATTTTCTCGGTGACCATGTCCCGCAATCTTCTGTTGGCGGAAACTCCGCCGGCCAGGTGAACTTCTTTTGCCCCGTGAAATTTCGCCGCCGCCAGCAGCTTTTCACTCAAAATATCGCAGACGCATTCCTGGAAGCTGGCGGCGCAGTCGTTAACAAATGCCTCCGAGAGTTTCCCGTGTTTTTGATGATAGGCTTCCACTTCCCTGAGTACTGCCGTTTTGAGACCGGAAAAACTGAAATTATAATTGCCTGCCTTGACCAGAGCACGGGGAAATTTGATGGCCTGCGGGTTGCCCGCCAGAGCCGCTTTGCCGATAGCCGGTCCACCCGGATAGCCCAGATTCAGGAGTCGGGCCACTTTGTCGAAAGCTTCGCCGGCCGCGTCATCCAAAGTCTCGCCGATCATTTCAAATTCCATGTCCCAGTGCAACAAAACCAGTTCATTGTGACCTCCGGAAACCGTTAATACCACTATCGGAAATTGCACCTCTTCATTGGCCGGCAGGTCCAGCCAGTTGGCATAAATATGGCCGGCCACATGGTGGACGGGAATCAAAGGTTTGCCCAGAACCGCGGCCAGAGTTACCGCCGCGCTGTAACCGATCAAAAGAGAGCTAAGCAGCCCAGGTCCCTGTGTGGCAGCGATGGCGTCGAGGTCTGCTAATTTCAAACTGGCTTTTTGCAATGCTTCTTCAATCACCGCCCGGATTTTCAAAACATGTTCGCGGGCGGCCACTTCGGGCACCACACCACCCGTGGCGGCATGTATATCAATCTGGGAAGCAATCACGGAGGAAATCACCCGCCGGCCATCCTCCACCACAGCGGCGGCCGTCTCATCGCAGGAGGTTTCGATGCCGAGAATTCTGAAGGGGACTTTTTGGCGGACGGAGGTCTTCATTGATAAAGAAAAATTGCCGTAGAGTTATCTTTAGGCGCCCAGCATGATACAATATTTATGTGAAAAACAAAAATTAACCCGCCGCACTCAAAGTGCGGACTGCTCAAAGACATGTTCATCACCGCCATCGATCTAGTTCGCACCTTGCAGAAAGCCGGTTATACGGCCTACTTTGCCGGCGGTGCGGTGCGCGACATGCTCATGGGCCACAGTCCCAAGGATATTGATATTGTTACTAACGCCCTGCCCGATGAACTGGAGCAAATTTTCGAACACACTATCCCGGTCGGCAAAAAATTCGGTGTAATCCTGGTGGTGCAGAACGGCCATCATTTTGAAATTGCCACTTTTCGTTCCGATGCCGGTTACTCCGACGGGCGCCGTCCCGATGCCGTAATTTTTACCAACGCCGAGAATGATGCCAAGCGCCGCGACTTTACCATTAACGGGATGTTTTACGATCCGATTGCTGAAAAATATCTGGATTTTGTGGGCGGACAGAAAGACCTGGTGGCCAAATTAATCCGTTTTATCGGTAATCCCGAAGAAAGAATTCTGGAGGATCATCTGCGCCTGCTGCGCGCCGTAAGATTCAAAAACCAGTTTGATTTTCAGTATGAACCCGAAACCTATGAGGCGGTACAAAAGCACGCGCCACTGATTCTGGACAAGGTTTCCACGGAAAGAATCCGCGATGAATTCTGCAAAATGGTCATGGATAAAACCAATCCCTCCATGGCTTTTGAGGACATGAGCCATTTGGGAATATTGAAACTGATTCTGCCGGAACTGGAGCGCCTCCGGGGCTGCCCCCAACCCTTTGAATACCACCACGAAGGCGACGTCTGGACGCACACCATGGCGGCCATCGACAGCCTCCCGCCGGAGGCGCCTTTGATCGCCCGCCTGGCGACGCTCTTTCACGATATCGGCAAACCGGATACTTTCGCGCTCAAAGAACGTATCCGTTTTGATTCACACGCCACCATCAGCGCGGAAATTTCCGCCCGGATAATGAAACGTCTGAACTTCAGCCGGGAACAAATTGAGGCTGTCGGTTGGTGTATTGAACATCACATGATGATGGCCAGTTTCACGACCATGAATGATGGCCGCCTGATGCATTGGCTGCATCACCCGCAGATGAAAAACATGCTGACTTTGATGAAAGCCGACGCCGCCGGTACCGACCCGGGGGATTTCACTCTCTACAATAAAATTGAAAAACTGTTCCGTCTGCGCCTGAAAAAATTTCCCAAACCGCCCAAGCCCTTTTTGACCGGTGAAGACATCATGTCGCTCACCGGCCTGCCCGCTGGAAGCCGCATTGGCGAGCTGAAAGACCAGCTTTATGAAATGCAGGTGGATGGCAAGTTGAAAACCCGCGCCGCAGCGGAGAAGTGGCTGACAAAAGAGTCCGCGCTGCCGCCGAAAAGTGGCTGACAGAAAACTTCAAAAAGGCCTAAAAAATTTCCAGCATAGGAAGAGTTGACAAAACTGCAAAAGTGTTGTAAAGTCAAAGTCTGTTCTGTTGAGCACAGGTAAACCTGTCGCTCCGGATCGGATAATCGACAATTGGTAGACACGGAGGATTTATGAACTCGAAGGTGAAAGTGGCCTTGTTACTGGCTGGTGCGGCGACGCTGTTCGTGAGTGAGATTTCGTTTCTCGTCTGGGCCGACCCGGTTACGAGGAAGGAAGCCGCCGAGAAGCTCGCCGCCAAGCAGGCCATCGAGCAACCGCGCGGCGACTATACCTGCATGACCGACCCGATGATCGGGCAGTCCTGTCAGGTGCAGGGTCTGAACGGCACCTGGGTCTGCACGTCCAGCGGAGTTGCCTTGAAATGCCTCATCGACGAGGCGGAGTATCACCGCAAGAGGACCGGCGCTGACTGCCAGTACTTGGGCAGTGAGGCCTGTGACAGCATCGACAACAACTGCGACGGACTCATCGACGAGACCGTCAACTTCTACACCGACAAGGAGAACTGCGGGATGTGCGGCCATCGCTGCGGCGATAAGCAGCACTGCCGGGAAGGTCTCTGCGAGTGGGATCACGAGCCGATCCAGGTGGACTACGATCCATCTATGCCCTCGCGATGAGTGCTCCCACCGCTCCCAAGTACGAAAACATCAATCTACATCGGGTCGTTCGCGACCCGGAAAGGCGTGTCTATCGATCAATTAGTAGGTTCCGGTCTCTGACTCTGTCAGGCGGCCGAGATCCACCCCGCGGCTACAGGCCGCAAACAGCCCCCCTCGCGATGCGAAAGGGGCTGTTCGACGTGGATAATTTATTATCGCTCCAATAACACAACCGTTTCTGTGTGGTAGGTTTGGCTGAATTGGTCAATCGCCTGCACAAAGGACAATCTGAATCCCTGTGCAATCAGCAGTTTCAGATCCCTGGCCAGAGAGTGGGGATTACAGGAAACGTAGATCAGCCGGGGTATGGTAGTGGCAGCAATTGTTTCGATAATTTTCGGTGTCAGGCCGGCCCGCGGGGGATCAACCACAATCAGGTCCACTTTTTCTTTTGGCGAAACTGTAGCGCATAACTCCGGCAATAATTTGGCGGTGTCGCCAACCACAAAATCAATATTGGTAACTCCGTTTTGCGCGGCATTCTGCCGCGCGTTTTCTACTGCCGGTGCGTTTAATTCCAGTCCGGTTACCCGACCGGCTTTTCCCGCCAGACACATTCCGATCGTTCCGGTGCCGCAAAACAAATCAAACACGCGTTCTTTTCCGGTCAGGGCGGCCAGCTCCGTCACCAGTGAGTAAAACCGTTCCGCCTGGCGGGTATTGGGCTGTAGAAAAGCCTGCGGCGCCACCTCGAATTTGAGTATTCGTCCGGGTAGTCGCAGTTCTTCACGGAACACCGGCGTGCCCCATAACAATTGTTCCTCCAGCTTCCTGGACTGTCCTTTGTGATTGGTAATTTTGGTCAGAAAAATCGAGACCAGGTGGTCGGACACCATGCCGGAATTTGCCGGGTTGGAAGTTTGCCCGGGCAGACTTTCAAAAAACTTCTTTACTACTTCCGTGAATTGAGGGGCCCATTCAGTTGTGGCATTTTCCACCTGCAGATTGACCATAACTTCTCCGGTGTTGGTCCCGGCCCGTACCAGCAGAGCCTTGAAATCACCTCCGTCTCCCAACTGACATTTTTCAAAAAACGGCCGCAACACCTGCAAAAATTCACCAACCCAGGGGCGGAACAATTGACAACTTTTAATTTCCGTCACGTCACGATAGCGGCCCCGCATATGCAATCCCAGGTGCAGCGCTCCTTCCCGGTCGCGCACAAAACTGAAATCCATTTTATTGCGGTACCACCAGGGATTTTCAGCTGCCATGATCGGCTTCCAAACCGGTACCAATTCCGCTTCAGGAATTTCGGCGATCTGCAAAAGAGCGTTTCTCACTTGCTGTTCTTTTTCCCGCAGTTGATCTTCATAGGTCAGGAATTGCCAGGTGCAGCCGCCGCAATTGGCGGAAAGATCCAGCCGGCCGTCCGGCAAAAAATCACTCACAACACCGTCGACGGAAATCCGCCGTCCGAAATGCGGACAGGCAGCAGCCACTCGGGCCGGCGAAAAATCTAAAAATTTCTTCACGCGTCCCTGAGCCTCTCCGTGTTTTATTGAAAAAAGTTCCACTTCCACCCGGTCTCCCGGAACCGTCCCTTCAATAAAAATTTTCAGCAGGCGCGGCGCCCCCTGCTGATCAGAGCTGCTCACCAACTGGGCTGGCTGATTTTCCGCATAGGCAATCCCCGGGCCGTCAAAAGCCAGTTTTTCCACTGTCACCGTCACCCGGTCGCCGCGCCGCAATCCACGCTTCATCGACGCGTTAATATTTCCGTCTTGTTCGGGAGCAGTCATAAATTTATCTGTAATTCTCGAAAGTCAGAGTCGCGCCCACTTCCTCTTCTTTGCCACGAAGCGCGTTCATCACTGCCTGAAGTTCATCTTTATCTTTGCCGGAAACACGCACGGCTTCTCCCTGAATGGAAGGCTTCACTTTGAAGCCGCCATCCTTGATCATAGCGGAAATCTTTTTGCATTTGTCCTGAGTCAAAGCTTTTACCAGTTTGACTTCCAGTTTAAACTGCATTCCTCCGATCGGTTTGATTTCCCCCTTGTCCAGAATTTTCGGCGATTGTTTGCGGTTGATGATTTTTTGCAGCAGCACGTCCCAGACCTGTCCCACCTGCATTTCGCTGGCGGCGATAATGGTAATCAGATCATCACCCAGTTCCACCGTGGCATTGCTGCCCCGGAAATCATAGCGCGTGGCAATTTCGCGCTTCACCTGGTCCACCGCGTTGCGCACTTCCTGCAAATCAAATTGGGAAACGATATCAAAGGAAAATTCGGATGCCATATGAAATAATTTAAATGCGGCATCAGTCTAGCATGAATGTTCTACTCCACCCAAATGCTACAAAGTAGACGGTGGGACCTCTGAGCAAGGCTGGGCGGCATCGGTATCAGTTTGAGCGGCGTTTTGCTTTTCCCATAATTCGGACAGGCTTTGAAACTGCCCCTGATTGAAGGTTTGTTCAAAAATGAATACCTGCGGCAGGCGTAACCTTACGGATTGTATAATTGTTTCTTCCACCATTTTGTCACGTAATTCAATCGCTCTGGCAATACGTTGTTTTTCCTGAAAAGCCGCCATCTGTTTCATTCTGGCTGCGATAAGTTTTAGCCTGGCTTCGGCTTCCTGATATACCTGGCCCATCATTTGCGGGGAAACGATTTTTCGCCGCGCCATTTTCAGGTTCTTCTCCAGGGCCTGTTTGATTCGGAAGGAAACATCCTCTCTGATCTGCTCGTCGGTTTGATTACGCATTGCTTCAAACAGTGCGCGGTTTGCCGGATTGTCGTCCGCCTGAAAAATCAGCAGTTGCGGTTTGGGCGACATGTTTAACCCGTAGCTTTCCCCTGATTGTAAAAACAGCGACATCTTCCGGTTCACCAGTGCTGTTTGCCGGGTCTTTCTTTTAATTCCCAGCTGGACCAGGCGAGAGTCCCCGGCATGAGTGGCTTCAAGGCCGGTTTCCCTGTCTACCCGGACAACTTCCTCCGGTTTTAAAGGACTACTGTCAAATCTTTTCTCAAAAGGAAGAGCCTGGGTAAAAGCCCTCACTGTTCTGATGTGATAATCCTGCAGATTGATTTCTCCCAGGCGCAGCTTCTGATATACCTGGTCAAACGGAACAGCCCGGTACAGTCGTTTTCGTTCATTCGGAAGTCTTTCGTAAATAATGATGTCACTCCATTCAGCTGGGATTATTGCCGGCAGCACCATCCCCTCATGAACCGCTTTGAGTAGCGTCAAAACTTTCTTCTGATTGGCGGAAATTTTCTTGGCAATTTTTTTCTTTTCCCGGTCATCTTCCTCTTCATCACTGATCAGTTTATCGACCGGCATGTCCTGCAGGGCGGGCGTGGTTATATCTATGAAATGATCCTCTTCTTTGCGGATAGTGGTTAGTGGGTCGTCATTTCCGGCAGGATTCGGGGAATCATCTGGTTTGGGCTCCGTTTTCGGAGGTTTGATTTCACCAGTTATCACCTCTGGAGTTTCGGCTTTGCGACGCACGAAAATATCACGCAACTTACACAGCACAAAATAGTGCATTTCCCGCAGGGTGTTGGCCTCAAGTTCGTTGGTGGCCAGCGATTCCAGTGATCCCTCATTTTTAGTCTGGCCGTTTTCCAGCACTCTCAATAAAAGCTCATTGTCTTTGGTCATTCTTAAATAATGCGTAACGCCGCTTTTCATTTTTACACAGATATTGCAGGCCAGACTGGCCGGGAATTTTCTGGAATCCTTGTTGTTGGTCACTCTGGTTTCTGCGACTTCATCTTCCAATGGGGAATCCACGCCGGTCTTGCCCAGACGGTTGCCGTCATGGGAAATGTTGATGGAACGGTTGCGTAAGATAAATTCTTTCAGGCCGTCCAGGTCCCTGGGTGGGGCTGAGATCGTCAGAAGTTCAAATCCCGGTTCAGCCGATTTTTTAACGGGCTCGTCGGATAGTACGGCGTTGAGGTCGCCCTCAACATAAAAATTGTAAGTCTTGATCATTTCCAGGAAACGCTCATTTTCGGAAGGATTGCGGAAAAGTGCTCCATCGTTGCCGGCCAGTAAATCATAGAAAAACTTTTTGCGTGTCTTTACGTCCCTGATACCTCTTAGCATATTGATAATGATTGCCGATTTTTGGGGGTCAATCAGGTCACGGCTGGTGGAAAACAGAGATCTGATCAGTTTCTTTTTGAAAAAATCGCTGCGCTGTACAAGTTCCCTGGTCAGAACGCAGGCTGTTTCAAAAGTGTATAAGTCGGGATTTTTGAGAGTTTCAATCAACTGGTCCTGCAGGTGGGGAATTCTGGAAACCAGGCCTAAGGTGGAGGAAATTAATCCGCCTAACGCAAAAAGGTTTTTCCCCTCCAACATATCCATCGTGTGGCAGGTTTTCTCGATCAAATCTTTTTTCCCGGTAAGTTTACGATCCAACATCGCGATCAGTTTTTCAGAAGTCCCCTTTGAATCCGGCCTGTTAGACATGCCAATAAGCACTTTCATCTGAATCATTTCAAAAGTTCCAGTGACCTGTTCAAAGCAGATTCTTAAAATTTCCGCTGACGTGTCGGAAAATTGCGGAACTTGATTGTTTAAATGCTGACCCGCATCCTGAAAAATTGAAAGCAAAACGGCATTTTTTTGTGACTCAGAAATAAATGATCTGGAAAAAGAGGGATTTTTCATAGTCTGCAAAAGGGACATAATGTCATTGCCCGCATAGATCTTTCGCATCAATTCTACTGTCTGTCGCAGTTTCAGTGCTAAAATGCCATTGGCCCGGTCATGCTTGAAGTCTTCCAGCATTTCTGACATGGCTTGCGGAGAGGTGGTCTGGAGACCGGCGGTTTCCAGGATGGTATTAGCGGTGGCCATTAATTTATCCTGATCAATTTCAATGCCGGGTGCGTCGTGCAATCCACCGGCTTTACGGGAAGTATATTGGGGGGACAGATATATTTGAGTCAGATAGGCGAATTGACAGGCATGTCCAGCCATGTCTCCGGGAGAGACTTTTGTTCCCAAAAGTTTATTTTTTTGCTTAAGCCAGAGGACGGCCTCGCGAACTATTTCATCTTCGGAAAAATCACCGGCCTCATGCTCATTCAAGAAAACATCGCTGAAGGCATGAAAAGCGTCTCTGTGTGCTTCATGCAAATCCTTGATGTTATCACCCAGAATGGCGTTATTGAAAAGTACTTTAGACCAGAGAGTGGTCTCTCCGTTTAAATCCCGTAGGGCCATGTCCAGCATCATTTCACGGTCTTCCCCCTCAGCCTTGGCCTTTAGGAGATTGTCCAGCAATTTCTCCAGTTCTTCCGGCTCCACGCTGCCTGGAATCTTTCGCGAATTTTCCAGTTTTTTATTTAATTCCAACCAATGATCCAGCCAATTGATATCGGTATTCTCCGCAGTGGTTTTTCCGCGGGGGTCAAATAAGTCCAGTTGCATCGCCATAAAGTCACAAAATATTAATAAGAAGTTAAGGTAACACAAAAAGACAAAAAGTCAACACGCTTCGCTTTTGATTGAAAATTATCGGCTTTTGGCATAAGGTGGCTCTCGATGCATATTCAAATTATACAAATCGGCAAGACCAAAAACAGCTTCGTTCGGGAGGCCGAAAAGGAGTATCTGCAGCGGCTGGAAAGCTTCGGCAAGGTGGAAGTTACCACCGTGCGCGAAGCCCACATCAACGAATCGGCCAATAACCAGCTGCGCTCCAAGGCCATCGAAGCCGAAGGAAAGGACATTCTGGAGGCCCTGCCCAAACAGTCTTTTTTAATTGTGCTGGACGAGCGCGGCAAGTCCATGGATTCTCTGGAATTCGCCCAACGGCTGAAACAAATCCGCGATTATGAAGGCGGTAAAATCACCATTGTTATCGGAGGGGCTTTCGGGCTTTCCGATCACGTTAAATCCCGAGCCAATCTGCTACTCAGTTTCAGCAATTTTACCTTTACCCACGAAATGATCCGCATGCTGCTTTTGGAACAGCTCTTTCGTGCTTCTACCATTCTTGCCAATAAAACCTACCATTACTAATGAAGAAAAAAATTCTCACTGCCCTGGGAATATTTCTGTTCACCTTTCTGGCGGGACTGGCGCTGCTGCAATTGCCCTGGCCGGCTGAAATCCAGGGTAATCTGATCAGTCCACCAAAAACTTACTTTGCCACCAGCCGGAAAATCGGGACGGTGTTTTTGAGCCAGAAAGACACCAAAGTCCCCGAACTGAACCGCCGTAATCTGGACCATGCCGCCATCACACTGCTGAGCAATCTGAAAGCAGACCAGGACTACGACAGTATCATCGTAATTCTCGACCCCGCCCTTCCCAAAGACGCGCCTGATTTTTTTCTGGAGCAGGTCAAACATGATTTTCCCGAGGCTGCCTATCGCGTACTCAGACCCGCCAAAGAGGACACTGAAACCGCAATTTACAATCAAATCTCCGCCCTGAAAACGCCCCAAACTTTGCTTGTTTTGCACAGTTACCTGAATTACACCGACATTGACGCGGAACTGACCGCTTTACAAAAATTGCATTACAAGGACGCCTTCGATAATCTCAACAAGGCTTCCCTGGGAACACTGCCTTTCACTAACGCCGAGGCAGTCAAGGCGGTTTATCAGATTGCCAAGGAAGCGGAGTCGCTGAAAGCACTGCCGACGCTGGAAGACAATACCCATGAATACCAGATCAAGTATCTGGCCGAGGGCTATCCGACCCCCACTGAAAACGTCAATCTGACCTTTTTCGGAGACATGATGCTGGGACGCTATGTGCGAACGTTGATGGACAATTACGGGCAGGATTATCCTTTCGAAAATATGGACCTGGCTTACCTGCAAACCAACGATTTACTGATTGCCAATCTGGAAGGGCCGGTGGCGGAAAAAGCCATCAGTACGACCAAGTCCATTGCTTTTCGTTTTCTGCCGGACGTGGTTCCGCTGATTAAAAAGTATTATTTTGACGCGGTTTCCGAGGCCAACAATCACGCTTTGGACATGGGCGCGCAAGGCCTGGCCGATTCCTATCGATTGCTCTCTGAAGGTGGCCTCACTGCGTTCGGCCACCCCCGCGACCTCGGCGATAAATCAGTCGCCCTCTACACCGTTAACGGCCGGAAAATCGCGCTCATCGGCCTGAACCACACCGACTTCAAGTTGGACAAAGTGGCGGTGGTAAACAAAATTTCCGAGCTGCGCGACGCCGGATATCAGGTCATCCCCTTTATTCACTGGGGAGTCGAATACAAACACACCCCGTCCACCGAACAGGTTGATCTGGCTCATGCATTTGTCGACGCCGGAGCCGTAGCAGTAGTTGGCATGCATCCGCACGTTGTGCAGAGCATTGAAATATATAATAATGTTCCGATCTTTTATTCCCTTGGTAATGCTATTTTCGACCAGTACTTTTCCCAGGACACCCAGGAGGGACTCAGTTTCACCATGCGGCTGACTTCCGATCAACTGAGAATTTATTTGTCGCCGATCAAAATTGAAAGAAGTCAGTTCCGCCTGATGCTGCCCGAAGAAAGGACGGAATTCCTGGCAAAACTGGCTGAATGGTGGCGGTATGACCAGGAAACAAAAAACCAGATTTTAAAAGGTCAAATTGTAATAAATTTGCTTCAGAATTGATTTACTGAATGAGAGAAATTAAGCTAAGACCTAAACCACAAATTAATTCTAAAAATTAGCAAGAAACACAATGAACAGAAATAAATTGATATCCTTATTGGCTTTATCCACCATTGTTTTGACTGCCTGCCAGATGGGGCAGCCACCCGAGAGACCTTTAAACACCGGTGACCGGCCCAGAGTTACCAGAACAACAAACACCCCCGCCACGCCCGCTGAAGAAGTTTTACCTATGCTGAAAATTACTCAAAAAGATCAGATCGGTGAGTTCAAATTGCGCAGCCAGACCACCCGCTATCTGAACGAGGCCAAAACGGAATTGGAAATTTCTCTTTCCAGCTCCCGTCTGGCTTACTGCCAGAATGAAAGTCCCGAACTGAAGGAAGGGGAAGAGCAGTTGAAAATAATCATCAAGGCCAGGGACGGGAAAACTGCTATTCCCAAAGCGGAGTTTGCCAAAAGCACCGATTATGAAATTTCCGCAACCCGCAAATCCGCCACTCTGGAAACAAAGATCCCGGCCGAGAATTTCGAAAGCCTGAAAATTACCGACCTTAACAACGCCATTGTCCGGGGAAACCTGAAAATTGTTACTGCCGATCTGACGATGGAAGGTGAATACTTCACGGCTATCTGCCAATAATTTTTCCCCGCCGCACCAAGGAGCTTGACACTAGTAGAGAAAGTGGTAATTTAACATCTTAGTAAATTACCGAATAAATTTTGAGTCGGGACGAAAAATTTTTAGGACCGGACTTTGGCAGCGAAACTGAAAAAACCGCTGAAGCCGATGAACTGGTCTACAATAAAAACTGTGAAATGCGGGCCAGATGCGGAAACGGCCGGATTATTAATAATTTCCTGCTCGATCATCCGCTGGGACAACTTCTGGTTAGTACCCAGCTGGTGGATCACCCGACTCTCCGGGAAAAAGAAAATTTGCAGCGCAAAATGAATTTTTTGGCTGAGCGATATCACGAGTTTACCGGCGGCCGGATGAGTCTCTCCGATGCTTTTGCCGAAGTTAAAAAAGAACGGGATTTTCAGCCCAAGACAGTCGCGCAAGTAATTTTGGAAGTACACGTGGATAAAAATGCCGTGTTGAAAAGGGTTTTTTGGGAGGCTGAAGGAAATAAGGAAGAATATAATCCCAACCGGCACATCGATATCTGCTATAATTTCAGGTTGGAACCGGAGTTTTTGCAGTTTTTACGGTTAAAGGATGAGCTTCTTGAAGCAACGGTACTCGAAGAACTGCCCCGGGTGGTGGAAGAACGAAAATATGTCTATTTACGGGACAGGTTTTTTCAACTGGTCTATGACGGATGCTGGGCTGAATTGGCTGATCTGGTCTATCAAAATCACCGCCATCCTGATTTCCGTGAACATTTATCAGGCTGGCTTTTCAGGTTCCAGTATACCCTGTTTAACAATCAGCATTTCCGCAGAGAGATTTTCCGAAAGATGATGCTGGCGTTGATCAAGGATGGTGTGTTTTTCTTTGATTCTCTCGATAAATTTCTCCAAAGCATTGGTTTTGACATGTCCGATCCGGAAGAAAAACGGCAGTTGACCGAACAGTTTTTCCCGACCGCATCTTTGTATCTTTTGATGCGTGAAAATCAGACCGGATATTTCGTGGTCAGGGATCTTTTGCAAAGTTACGGCATAGAACCAAAGTTCGGCTAATTATTCACTCCAAGCCGGTTTTATGTTACAATAATATGAAATATTAATTATTGTTACATGAAAATTACTTTTTGGGGAGCAGCCAGGGAAGTTACCGGTTCCAGACATCTCCTGGAGGTCAACGGCAAAAAGATCCTTTTGGATTGCGGAATGTTCCAGGGCAGACGCAAGGATACCGAAGATAAAAATAAAAATTTCGGTTTTGATCCGAAAGAACTGGACGCGGTGATTCTTTCCCATGCCCACATCGACCATTCCGGCTGTCTGCCGCTCCTGGTTAAACAGGGGTACAAAGGTCCCATTTACAGCACTTTTGCCACCCGCGACCTCTGCAATTTCATGCTGATGGATTCGGCTTTTATCCAGGAAAAAGATGCCGAGTATTTGAATAAAAAACGCAAAAAGGGCGACAACAAAGGCCCTCTGATCGCCCCGCTTTATGACGGCGATGACGCCCAGCAGGCACTCTGCCAGTTTTACGGACTGGGCTATGAAACGGCTTTTGTGGTAACCGACGGCGTAATCTGTTCTTTTTATAATGCCGGCCATATTCTGGGTTCCGCACTGGTCCATTTGCTGATCAAAGATAAAAAAACCAAAAAGACCTATCGTTTTGCTTTTACCGGCGATCTGGGACGCAAAAACCTGCCCATTTTGAAGGATCCGACCCCCATGCCCCCCTCCGAATATCTGGTGGTGGAGTCCACCTATGGCAACCGTTTTCACGAATCCATGACCGATGCCGGCGCCCAGCTCAAAGAAATCGTCAACCGGGTAGCCAAAAGAGGCGGCAAAATAATCGTACCGGCCTTTTCCGTGGAAAGAACCCAGGAAATGATTTATCACCTGAACGTGCTCTGGCAGAACAAGGAAATTCCCGATATCCCGATTTTCGTGGACAGTCCTTTGTCGGTCAATATCAGTGAAGTTTTCATCAACCATCCCGAGTGTTACGACAAGGAAATTTACGAGCAATTTATCGCCAACCGCAAGAATCCTTTCGGCTTCGGCCGCCTGCAATATACCCATAGCGTGGAGGACTCCAAGGCCCTAAACAATATCAACGGGCCCTGTATCATCATTTCCTCTTCGGGTATGTGCGAAAACGGACGTATTCTGCATCACCTCAAAAACAACATTGAAGACAGCAGAAATCTGGTTTTAATTGTCGGCTACATGGCCAAGGACACTCTGGGCCGCCGCATTTACGACAAGCAACCGGTCGTGAAAATTTTTGATGAGGAATATCATCTGAGAGCGGACGTGGAAGTGATGAATGCTTTTTCCGGCCACGCCGACCGTTCCGATTTGCTTGAATATATCACCCGCGTCAAGGATCTGAAAAAGGTTTATCTGGTGCACGGCGAGGAATCACAGAGTCTCAGTCTGCGCGATTATCTGAAGGAACTGAAGATCAAGACGGTGGAGGTTCCGTCCAGAGGCGATTCCTTTACGGTGGAGGAGTAAAGAATTCCAAAACTATTTTGAAAAAATTCCAGCTGAGATGTTCAGAATTTCTTGGCATTGTTTTAAGCTTGGTGGAATATGGGTTCGCCATAACCGCCAATTCCATGAGTGAAATTTACGTAATCGACGACCTGCACCCCGAGGATAACGCCATGCTTCAGGCTTTATACAGCCGTTCGCCGCGGGGCGTGATGGAGCATGTGGAAAAAGTCCGTAAAGCCGATTCCGGCAATTTCATGGAAAGATTTTATGTAGGCTACGGACATCTCTCCATTGCCGACTGTGGGTCCACCACAATTTTTATTGAACACGTCAGCATGTTCGTGGCCAAGGCCGTGCAGGACTGGGGCTTGTACAGCGGACAGGAGGCCAGCACCCGTTACATCGATTATTCCACTCAGCCGATTCTCAATCCCGCCGGTACTCCCGAGGGGGAAAAAATCCAGCAGGCCTGGATGAAATTTTACAATGAGGCCAAAGTCCCTCTGCAGGAACATCTGAAACTGAAATATCCCCGCAAGGGAGATGAAAATGAGGCCATTTACGACAAAGCCATCGCCGCCCGCAGTTTCGACATTCTCCGCGGATTTCTGCCGGCCGGTTCCACCACTTATCTCTCCTGGCATACCAATTTGCGCCAGGCCCATGAAAAAATCGCCCTGCTGGAGCATCATCCGCTGGCTGAAATCCGCGATCTGGCGGTGCGGTTGCGGGCGGCCCTGCAGGAAAAATACCAGCATTCCTTCTCCCACAAAAAATATCCGGAACAGGAGGCCTATCTGGACAAATGGGTTGGTCAATATTCATTTTTCTCGCCCGATAATCATCCCGATTTTGAATTCAGCCATAATCTGCAACTTGACCAGCTGGCCGCTTTTGAAGATTTGCTGAAAACCCGTCCCCTCAAAACCAACCTGCCCGCTTTTCTGAATATGTTCGGGCAATGCACTTTCAAATTCAAACTGGATTTCGGCTCTTTCCGGGACATTCAACGGCACCGCAACGGTGTGTGTCTGATGCCTCTTTTGAACGCCAAATATGGTTTCTACCCCTGGTATCTGGACGAGCTCCCGGCTGATTTGCGCGCGGCGGCGGTTACTCTCCTGGCCGCCCAGGAAAAAGCCATCCTGGCTCTGCCGGTGGACGAGCTCACCCGCCAGTATTATTTCCCCATGGGCTACACCATACCGGTCACGGTCAATTACCGGCTGCCGGCTTCGGTCTATGTGGCCGAACTGCGCAGCAACAAAACCGTTCACCCGACCCTGCGCCGCCGCGCCCATCAGATGGGGCTGGCTCTGCGCGAAAATATTCCTAACCTGACCATGCATCTCGATCTGGACCCGGATGATTGGGATGTCAGGCGCGGTACCCAGGATATAGTTCGTAAGGATGATGTCGGTGCCGGCGACCTTGGTCGCAGGGAAAATGTTGGCCCGCAGGACATAACCATCAAAAACAATGAAAGAATTTTCGATAATAGTGGGATTGGACCAAAACATGGGGATGGGCAAGGAGGGGGGGATTCCCTGGTATCTGCCGGAGAACCGGAAGTACTTCGAGAGAATAACTAAAACCACCGATCTTCCCGATGGGCAGAACGCCGTTGTCATGGGGCGGAATACCTGGGAGAGTCTGCTGGGGGGAAACGCTCTGCCCGGACGGATCAATGCCGTGATCAGTTCCAATGCAGAACTCGATTTACCCGAAGGTGTTTTACAGTTTGTGTCCCTGGACGAAGCCTTGCTGGCTTTTTCCACCAGCAAGAAGATTGATCAGGTCTTTGTAATCGGCGGGGCACAACTTTTTGCCGAGGCTATTCTCCATCCGCAATTGGCACGCCTCTATATCACCAGAATTGAAGAAGAGTATGATTGCGATCTGTTTTTCCCGGAGGACATTCCCGAGGAATTCGACATTGCTTCGGCTACAGACACCCTGGAAAGTGACGGACTGGAATATTCTTTTATCGTGCTGGAAAAAAATCCCGATTTGCACAATGAATATTTTCAGCCCGACCAGCTGGATTGACCCGGGGCTCTGTTGCCCGTTTCCATTCGCTGCAGTATGAGGTTAAAGTTGATTTAAAAGATCGCGCAGCTTCGCGGCCAGGGCCTGGTCATCCATTTTTTGAGCCAGCTCCAGCATTTTTTGATAATCTGAACGGTGGGACTGCATCACGGCCAGATTATTCAGCCCGGCCACCCGGGATTGAATATTGTTATATTCTTTACCGTAACAGGCTTTGATCATTTGCTGATTGCCGGTTTTTTGGAACAGCTCACGGGCTCTGGATAAAGAACCTTTTTGAAACAGATCATAGCCCTCAGCTTCATCTATGTAATTAGTCAAATCGGTCTCCGTGCTTTTGGAAGCGTAAAAGCGGGCTTTCTGGAAATTCTTCAGTTTTACATGATAGACCACTGCGTTGTGAAAAATATCGGCCAGGAAGCGCCGTTCTTCTTCGCTGGTCAGGCCGCTTTTCTCCAGAAAGAAAATTGCCGTTTCAAAATCATTGTCTTTCAGGGCATCCACTGCCACGTTATGATAGGCAGCCTTGAGGTTATTATTAGTCAGATCGCGGTCCGAAGACAAATGACCGGCCAGATAGGCGGCTTTGAGGAAATCACGGGGACTAACCCTGATTTGTTTATCGCGGAAATCTGAAACGTCTAGCAAATTGGTGGAAATCAATTCCACGATGGGCAAAATACCGCTGAATTTATGGTAATTGGCAAAAGCTCCCGCGGTTGCCTCTATGTCAATTCCCTTAAAATGCAGACAGACGTGCTGGGGCAATATTTTGATTTGTAAATCCTTCAGATCAAATTTCAGCGCATATAAATAGCAGTAAAAAGTAACAATTTGATTGCAGTCGCCAACCATCCGTTCTCCGCGTTCAGTATCGCTTAAGAGTTTGCCGAAAGAAGAACCTTCCAGATACGTAAATCTGCCGGCTCCCGGCTTCAGAAACAACATTATGGCAGTCAGAAATAGCAGTTTTTCCTGGTCCGGCAGTGCAGAAGGTCTGCTTAATCCCAGGGCCTGCAAATTCTTTTCGATAGCGGACTGATCAACTTTCAAGGTCGCGGCAAAGCGCAGAAACAATTCGCCGGTTCTTTCGGCGTTCCTGTACATTCTTCTGCGCGTGGACTTATTAAGATATTTATAACCTTTAAATTTCGCTTCCAGCCATAAATTCAGGATTACCAGATTTTCCTGCATAAGCTCGAGAACTTTTCTCTGGGCTTCAAACACGCCCAAAAAGGCAGCGCGTTTAAGCAAATAATCGATCCGTTTTTCCAAGCGGTCTGCGTAGCCCGAAAACGGATTCCAGACCGGTCTGATCATTTGTCATTGCCAATTAGGGCTTGAAGCAGACCGTTGATGACCGAAACCACCAGACTGAAAAGCAGTGCCCACCAGAAATTCACAACCGTGAAACCGGGTACCAGTTCGGCTGCCAGCAGCACCATCAGAGCGTTTATCACAAAAGTCAAAAGGCCCAGGGTCAGAATATTCAGGGGAAGGGTTAAAAGGAGCAAAATAGGCCTGATAATGGCGTTAATCAGACCCAGTCCGATTGCGGCTATCAGGGCGGTTGTAAAATCCGGCATCTGAATGCCCGGCAGCAGCCAGTCGGTAAAATAAATTGCTATGGAGAAAAGAATCCATCCGGCTAGTATTCTCATATGTATTTATTGTTTATGATAGCTTTACCATATCGAATAATTGCTGAATTTTCAAACCGGATAGGGATTTTCTTTCCAGGCTTCCAGCCGGAAAAAAGCATCATTCCCTTCAATAATTGCATAATGTATCCGGGCGGAGCGCAGACGGTTCTCCAGTTCGGACCGCAGACCTGGCACATTTTTAACCAGGCCTTTAGTCAGAATTTTATCGGCGAAAATGCCCTGTTTATTTAACTGATCCTCCAGTTGCTGCAGACGTTGCCGTATCAGCAGAAAATACTGGCGGGCCAAAGGTTTTATTTCAATAAAAGCTGGGGCAATCAAATGAAAATCAACTGTGGCAATCGGTGTGCAGAGATTGCCGTACAATCCCTCAGGCAGGCCGATTTCAACTTTACCAAAGGTAGCCACGCTTTCAATAAAATTATTGAGGCCCCTGATCAGGGTATAAGTATCCAGTCTGGAATGGGCGATGGTGCGGTCGACTGAAATTTTTACGTCCTCCGGCTGCGGTTCCCCTTGGGCCAGGGATTCGATTTGTTTGAGCGATTCCTCCAGCAAGGCATACTTGCACTCTTCCCGGGCAGAAATTGTCCATTTACTTTTCCCGTCCAGATAACAGAGCTCGCCCTCCATATTCAATACCAATTTATAAATCACCCCGGTTTTGAGGTTCTGTACCATCAGATTCAATTCGGGATGGGCCTTTAAGATCCTGCTTAGCTCCATTCCGTTTACCGCCCCTGCAGGCGATTCCGTTGGCTTTTCTCCGTACATACAAGTAGTTAACAAACTTACTTCAATCAATTATTAGCCTAAATCACAATACATTACAAGAATACGTATATATCAGTAATTTGCCTAAAAAGAATTATTTGATAAGATGCTATGAAGCTTGGATTTAGGAAAAACAAAAACAAAAAAATACCTCCTACCAATTTGCTTCACCGCCTCGCCTTACGGCCAGGCACCCGACGGACACTAGAAACCGTCGCGATCGAGAGGAAGCCAAAACAAAGACTGCTCTTTAAAACAAAATAATTTCCCCGGAGTACTAAGAAGCGTGAACAACTTCTTGCCAACATCTCTTCCGACACCAAACTAAACCGATTGCATCTTTGTCGGGTTCCATGGAACCCACTCGTTCAATCACCAAAATAGTTTTAAGGGAAGAAGTCACCGGCAAAAGTAAAAGGCCCGTCTCCCAAAGCTCCAGCTGAATTATTTTAGAAAGCAAATGCGAACCTCATGGAACCCAACTAACAAGTTGGGCTATTTCCATATTTTGACAAGGAGTCAAAAATCTTACAAAGTATATTTTGCAATACGAATAGAAGTCTGTCCAGAGCCGATTCTTGATTAATAATTTCTATCAGTTATAATGTTATGATTTTTCCAATTAAGAAAAATCCAAATCGATCCTTCACAAAAAGAATTAGACCTTATCGCCCCCGGGGCGATAACAATGTGGAGATTGATGAGGCGTCAAAACGGTTGGCCTTTTAAAACAAAAACAAAAAGGAAAACAACGCCCTAGAACGTTTTGGCATCTCTCAATCTTTGCTGGGCGCTGGATACCTTTCTCGACCGGAATCGTATCCGTTCAAAGCAACTCGGTGTGGTACTTTAGCCTTTATGGCTTCTACTTACACTACTAGCCTTCAGTGGTTAGCGGGTGGTCCGTGGCAGGACTGGAAAAAACAGCCAAAGCCTAGGCAATGATTAGGATAGGTCAATCCACAAATCTCAAAACAAAAACAAAAACTAGAGTTCTCACCAATATCAATTTTTGAGGACCCATTAGTTCACGAGATTTGGAAACCCCTACTTCGGTAGGGGTTTTTTTTGATTATATCTTTCCAGATAAGAGGACGAAGTGGTTATATGCAAATCATGGTCGACCACTGTAGTAATTGCGTCATCCAAGGGTTTCTGACCGACTGGAGTAATAACTTTTTCATCTCGAAACGTCACGGTGCCGTCTTGGTTTATGATTTTTTTATTTTTTACGATCTCAGTTTTAAAATATGCGGGGGAAACCCATTTTTGAATCATTTTTTGAAAATCATCCAAGTCTAAAATGCCATTACCCGTAGACGTAAAAAGATAAACCAGAATCCAGTGTCTGTATTCGAAGGCTATTCTGTCGGGGTCATCGATAGGTAACTTTTCATATTCCTTGGCGCGCTCGGCCAGCGTGTTCAGAAGCTCCATCAGATAAGAATACGCCTCTTTTTCCTGTTCCATATACAAAACTCTTTTGGGGTGAAGAGGATCTTTGGTATCAGCTACATAAGTAAAAAGGTGGCTGTTACAGACATCTTTTGGGGGAAGGGAAGGCTTGAATTTGGGAGTCTGAATTTCTCCGATTTCGGGTTCGGTTTGGCCTTTAAAACGATCGAGCATAATTAGTTTATTACTGCGGCTGAAAAAATAACACAAGCAATAGTGAAGTCAATACTTGCCAGATGGTTAAAAGGTTTGACAACTGTGCACATTCTGCTTTTATGTATGCGATCAATTTTGCCAATGCCAAAACTACCTCCTAATAACATCACCAGATTGCCCGGGAGATTTCCTGAGACGGTGGTGCGGGAAGCTCACAATTTGGAATTCACGGATGAAGTTTTTGAAAATCGTCGCGAGATCAGGGGATTTACGCTTGATGCCATCGATTCTCCTGATCTGGACGACGCAATCTGGATGGAGCGTACAGCAGAGGGGTATCTGGTTCAGGTGACAATCAGTGATGTCGACACCCTGGTAACGCTGGATTCTTATGTGGAAGCAGAGGCTATTTCCAGGGTTATCAGCCACTATTTCCCCGCCAAGGAGGAAAACGGAAAAATCCGGCCCAAATATGTCATCCCGATGCTGCCGAAAGTTTTATCGGAAAACCGTTTAAGTCTTCTGGAAGGCAAACTGCGCCCGACTTTAACGGTGGAAATGGAGTTAAATCAGGACTTGCGGTTAATTTCCGTTAATGTCGGTTCCACTTACATGAAATCCGCCAAAAGACTGGGCCTTCGCGAATACGGCGACCAAAAAATTATCGCTGATCCAGGCTTGCCGCTGCGCCATTATTATCAACTGGCAAAAAAACTGAACGGCCAAAGATGGGCGGACGAAGAAAGTTTCTCCTTATTGGAATTGCATGAGGGTATCTTTACCGATGAAGACGGAAAGGCTCGCGAAGGCAGTATCTCAGCCGCCAGTCTGATTGTGCAGGAGTTCATGGTGCTGGCCAATTTTGCCGTTGCCAAATTATTGCAGGAACAAAAACTGGCCGCGCCATTCCGCAATCATCAGCCCGTCTGTCACAACACCCCAAAAGAACAGCGTTATCCGACCAAGCAGCAGATTATCCAGGAAATTGAAAGGAACCCTGATTATCTGACTTTGGTTGATAACATCAGGGCGACTTACAGCAAAGCCCTGGGCAGCGCCATCTATGCGCCACAGTCTGCCGGGCATTACGGGCTGGGATTATCCACATATTTGCATTTCACCTCTCCCGTCCGGCGCTATGCAGATTTAACCGTTCATCGCGTGCTAAAGGCACTGATAAACGGTGACCGGTCTCCCTTCGAACCGGAGGAAATGGTGGAACTTTGTCATTATCTGAATCAAACAATCAGAAGGCTGGCCACCCTCCGCGCCAATCATGATCAGCGCAATTCCCTAAACAATTACCGTAACTTCGGACATATGCTTTCCCGGGAAAAAAACCGGAGGCCGGATTATGTGGAAAGATTGCTTGATTATCTGAAAATAAACCGTATTGGTAATGCTTGTTTTGAGTTTACCGCCAGTGCCGGAATGAACATCGAAGTTACCTGTCGGGCCAGCGTGCGTTACCAGCGTATCCGACAAATTGTAAGTTTTACCGCCCGGGCCGATAAAAACGCCGTGAAAAACGAAGCTGCCAGACTGTTGCTCAAAAAATTACGGACGCTGGAAAGTGAAAGCCCGGCTATTTTGAAAAAAAAGAATGGCGCGGGAAATGGCCGGGAGCTGGAAAACGCGACCAGGGAAAACAGTCCGGTACAGGAACTGTACCGGCTTTGTGAAGAAGCAAATTATCCGATTCCCACCATTCATTATGAGATTTGGAACGGCAGCCGCCGTCCCGGCGAAGACTATCTTAATTTCCGCTGCCATTGTCGCATCAGCGACACCATGATGGTTATTGGTACCGGCGAATCACGTCTGGCCGCCAAAATCGACGGTGCCACCAGACTGCTCAACTATCTCAAATCCAACCCCCATATTTCTCGCCAGTCGGTACTCCCTCCGCTTATGGAAGAAGAAAGTGATGAAACAGATTAATTGCTGCTAAGTTCCCTGCGCAATGTTTCCACCTCGGCTTTGATCTGTTCATATTGGGCGACTCTTTCCGCCACCAGATCGGGATCGGCTTTTTCCTTGAAACCGGGCGTCAGCATTTGTTCCAGTCCATGCAGCTCCTGTTCCTTTTTGGACAGTGATTTTTCCAGGTTTTCCTTGAACTTCTGTTTCTCTTCCGGAAAACAGGCAATCATTACTTTTCCGACGGAATAAGGTTTTACAATGGTGGATTTTGAGCCCAGATCGCAGAAATCAATATTACCGAGCTTCTTGGCCAGTTCCAGAATGCCCGCGCTGATCGGGAAATCCGGGCAGATTTTAATCTGCTCGCTGAAAGGATTTCCGAGGGCCTTTCTGACTTCACGGCAGGCCGTAATCAGATCGATCAGTTTCTGCATTTCCAGTCCGGCTTCAATATAAATTTTCTGGTCAAAACCGGGAACGTCCGTCAATTGTTTTTGAGCCAGCAATTTATCACCCCCGAATTTCTCCAGACTCTCATGGATTTCTTCGGTAAAGAATGGCATAAAGGGGTGCAGCATCTGCAAAACGCCTTCAAACACTCTGAACATCGTGGCTTTAATTTCCTCGGTATATTCACTGGCCAGTTCCAGTTCCACTTTATTTATTTCCAGACACCATGAGCAGAAAATGTCCCAGCTGAAATGATAGACCAGCTCCAGCGCCGAGCTGAATTCATAGTTATCCATGCGCTTTCTGAACTCTGTCTGAACTTCCATCAACTGTCCCAGAATCCACTTGGAACTGTTCAATTTTAGCTTTGAGTATTCCGGTAATTTTAATTTGTAGTCGCCTTCACCTTTGAGCGCGACCAGCTTGGCGGCATTCCAGATTTTATTTAAAAATTTGGCGTATGAATCAACTTTCTTTTCATTGAATTTCACGTCCAGACCGGCCGAAGAACCGGCCACCAGTCCGGCGCGCAGGGGATCGGCGCCGTATTTGAGCAGCATTTCTTTTGGTTCAATGCCGTTATTTTTGGATTTGGACATCTTTTGTCCCTTGGCGTCGCGGATCAGACCGGTGAAATAGATATTTTTCCAGGGCACGTCATTCATCCGGTAGGCACTGAATAAAAGCATGCGACAGGCCCAGAAAAACAGAATGTCGCGTCCCATCAGCATGGTATGGGTCGGGAAAAATTCGCTGGCCGAAGGATTTTCCGGATCCAGAAAACCCAGCGTGGTCAGGGTGGAATATGGCCATTGGCCTGAGGAAAACCAGGTGTCAAAAGTATCGGTTTCCTGAACCCAGCCGCTGTCGTCTGGGGCTTCCTTGCCCACGTGAATTTCTTCCTTGGCGGTATCCTTGTGTTTGTACCAGACCGGCATGCGGTGTCCCCAAAGAATCTGGCGGGAAATATTCCAGTCATTGAGATTTTCCAGCCACTGTACGATCATATCTTTCAGACGGGCGGGATAGACGTTGATTCTGCCTGAATTAACCAATTCCAAAGCCCGTTTTTTCAGGCTCAATCCTTCCTTGTCCACATTGATAAACCATTGGGTGGAAATCAGCGGTTCCACGATGTCTTTGCCGCGTTCGGCGATCGGAACTTTGTGCATGATTTCTTCGGTCAGCAGCAGCATTTCGGCAGCTTCCAGATCCTTGACCAGCTTTTCACGGCATTCCGAAATCGACAGGCCCTGATAATTTTTACCGGCTTCAGCCGTCATCATTCCGAATTTGTCGATGACCTGAATCACCTCCAGTTTATGATCCGTGCCGATAGCATTATCTGTAAAATCGTGGGCCGGGGTGACCTTTACGGCACCGGTACCAAAACCGATATCGATGCGGTCATCGGCAATAATTTTGATATCGCGGTTGATAATCGGCACGCGCAGCCTTTTCCCGATCAAATGGGTGTAGCGCTGATCGGCGGGATGCACGGCTACGGCCGTGTCTCCCAGCATCGTTTCCGGTCTGGTTGTCGCCACGACCACGTTGTCGTCGTCATCCAGTTCGGGGACCACGTCAATTACCGTCATTCCGCGCCCCCCCTGCAGAATTTTTTCGCGTATCTCATCACTGTATTTCTCCAGTTGTTCCGGTTTGATCTTCCCGGCCGCAAAACTGTTGATATTGTAAATCACAAAATCTCTTTCAATCTCAATTTCGTTGGAGGCTTCTCTTTTCACAATCGCCTCGCCGATTTTCGGTAAATTTTTATCGACCGTAGTTAAAATCACCCAGTGGTTACCGGCATTTTTAATCATTTCCACCTGCCCCAGCATACCCAGGTTAATGCGCTTTCTCTTGGGCTTTTCGGTTTTGTCCAGCAGCGGGTAGCGGATATGCCACAGATGGCCTTTTTCTTCCTTGTATTCCACTTCCACGTCGGAAATGGAGGTCTGCGAATAAACCGACCAGTGCACCATGCGGCTGCCGCGGTAAACCAGTCCGTCCCGCCACATCCGGAAAAAAGTTTCATAAACCACTTCGCTGATGCGCGGATCCAGCGTAAAAATTTCCCGGCTGAAATCAGCCGAAGTCCCCATCATCTTTTCCTGTTCGCGCATGTAACCGGCGCGGTCGATGCAAAAGTCGTAACATTTGTTCCAGAATTCTTCACGGGGCATCTTTTCAATCTCTACTCCTTCGGCTCTAAGTTTTCTTTCAAAAACCACCTGGGTCTGTATCCCGGCGTGATCTTTGCCCGGAACCAGCAACACGCGGTCGCCCTTCAGACGGTAATAGCGGCCCATAATGTCCATCAGGGTATGGCCGTAGCAGTGGCCCAGATGCATCTCACCGTTGGCATTGGGAGGGGGCATGGTGATGTCGAAAACGGGGGCTTTGGGATCGGGGGAATTTTCAATCTTGAAGCATCCCGATTCTTCCCATTTTTTAAATAATTCTGATTCCTTTTGCTGAAAATCAAAGAATTTGTCTAACATGATGAAAGGGTTTCACTAATAAATTCGGCGAGACCTATTCTAGCAGCAGCCAGTTCATAAACCAATGTTAAAAAAATCAATTTGTAATTTCAGGAAATTTTGTTATATTCCTATGGCCACGCACGTAGCGCAGCGAAGTGCGCTTTCTCCTCCCATTTGGGTTTGTGCCCGGGCACAAGTGTTCAGAAACTTTGAAAATTCGCGGTACTAGTACAATGGTAGTACGCCGCCTTGCCAAGGCGGAGACACGGGTTCGATTCCCGTGTACCGCTCCATAAAAATACCGAGCTCTTTTGAGCGTGGTATTTTTATTGTGTCACCGGGAAAAGAACCACAGCCTGCAGAGCAGGCGTGGGTTCGTGCAGACAAATAAAGCGAGCCACTGGAAATTTATTTACGATGGCGAGCGCATGCCGTCTGCGAAACAAGCGCAGCGCAGTTTTTTCCCGTGTACCGGTTAAACTCCACCATTTTCTAATAGTATTTTTTCTTTTTGAAGAATATCAGCTTTACCGAATAAATGAGGAAAACAACTGCCAAGACAACAGGCACCAAAATAGATAAAGTTCCCATTTTAAGATTACCGTCGAAGATGTTTTCAGAAGCAACGAGTAATAGAAACAATAACAAACAAGCAACAAGAATTATGCCCAGTGTATTTAAAAGTTTCCAAAGATTGAACAAGAAAAGCTCGCGTTTTAATCCATATTTCTCCAACACTTCCACTAATCTCATCCTAAAAACACTGTCCAGCGGGCCAAGGTTATCGGGGAAGATATACACACAAGGGATCTCATTTGACTCGTATACTTTCATTTTTTCCAGATAATCCTGTTTTCTCTCTGAATTATTCCATTGTCCCAAAAATTCTATATAGACTTTATATTTCGGCAGGTAAAAATCGGCTCTGCGAACAGACTTTGAGTCATTCACTAGATTGGGAATTTCTACCTCTCTTTCAAACTCTATTCCTTGTTCATCGAGATAAAACTCGATAATTTTTTCGCCTGGAGTACTTTCCTGATGGTGATTCATTTTTTTATGATTAATCCCTACATTATATCATAACCTGCAATCAGATCCTGCATTAAACACAAAGCAAAGAGCCCGCGCTTGCGCGGGCTCTTTGGGGAAGGTCACTCTCGATTTTGACACCAGAATTATATCAAATTCCTGGTATTTATCAAAGAATTAATAATTAATTTAGCAAACGTTTATCTTCCCATAATGTTAGATAATTAAAATAAAAATTGCCAATAGCGCGTGGGACCGGGAGTGGTCCACTCTCGATTTTGACAATTGAAGAGTCGGGGTTCGACTCCCCGCGGTTCCACCACTATTGGTTTTGTCATACACTTCTAGATAAACATACTCCGGTTGACATACCACTACTCCTGTATTAAAGTGCCCTCTTTTAATGGTTCTCAAAGCTATGTCCAAAGAGCTCAAATACCTGGATTTATACCCCAACGATCAGGACAACCCTACGCCTGTCAAAGCCGAGGGGGGACTGTCCGGCTTCTGGTCCGTTCTCCCACAGGATCATTCGGCTAAAACCTGGGGTATCAACGAAAGCTTCAATGAATTTGAGCAGAGCCAGTTACCCGAAACAGGATCAGGATTTCGCAGGGGCATAGAGCGCTCGGTAAAATTTATGCGTTTCATGGCGGGACAGGGCTTTGATTTTGACCATGGCAGTGTGGCAGACATTGGCTGCGGAGAAGGGAAACTTTCTATTCTGATGTCGCATGCCGGCAGCCTGGTTATGGCAGTCGATCCCAGTCAAAAACAGTTGGCGGTTCTCAATCATATCGACAAACACCCCAGTACCCCCGAACTGGCCCGTAATTATCTTGGAAGTATCGATGAATCATTGATCGCGGCAGTCCCCGGACTGATTTTGATCTTCCCAAGCAGAGCCGAAAGAGCACCTGTCGCCGCTCAACTGGTCGATGCCGTGACCATGAAATTTGCCCTGCAATGGACGGATGATTTACAGACCTTAAAAGAAGTGGATCGCATCCTGAAGCCGGACGGATCGCTTTTTATCATGACCACCGCACAGCAACCCGGTCAGCCCGATCTGTTCTGCCGGGCCTGGAATTCGCTGGTGACCGATCTGGAACAGGACGGGGAAACTTTTAAAAATCTACGGTCCCCCCGCAACCCGATTCCCATGCATCATCTGCCGACTTTAATCGAATATCTGGAGAAAAAAGGCTTTGTTCTGCAGGCCCAAGAGTCCACCCCGGAGGAAACGGGGAAAAACCCGGCTATTTTTATCGCCTTTTTGATGAGAATATTTGGCGATCAATTGCATTACTGTCTGGAAGGAAGCCACAACCTGGATGACAGGACCCGTAATAAAATGCTGCTTGAGCGTATGAATAAGCTCAAAGGGGCCCAGGAAAAGATGAGCAAAATTGAGGAAAATATCGTTATGCTGCATTTCAAGAAAAACCAGAAGTAGAACCGCCCTTTCCTTCCATAAAATTGCCGGCAAAACAGTTGACAAAACAACAAAAAGCTTTAAGATAATCATCTTAAGCTAAATTATCATGTCCGAAAACTCTAAAAATTCGGTGGAGGGAAGCGATCTTTCGGAAGACCAGTCTTTCCCTGCAGATGAAGCTCCAACCGTGGTCACCGGAGAGGTTGACATGGCTGATCTTGATTTTGATGAGCAGGTTGAATTTAATTTGGAAAAAGCCCTGGGAGAATTCCAGCAGCCCGATCAAAGAGAGACGATTCCCGCCCCGGCTATCCCCGTTTCCACGATGACGGATCTTTCTGAATCGGAGATACCTGTCACGGTTTCTTTCAGCCCTTCCAGTACTCCCGCCATGGCGCCGCCCGCTATGACCGATTTGCCACCCCCTGAATTCATTATCAACCGTGATCCTTCTCTGCTCAGACCGGGGTCTTATTCCCTGACAGAGAATGGTGCAATATCAATATCGCCGGCACCAGTCGAGGATGGAGAGACCATGTGGCCACCTCCACCAGACTATAATCCCAAGGAACTGACACAGAAAACACCCGACCCGCTCACGGCCGAAACGCTTGAGATAACCCGCGTGTACGGCAGAATGGAGTTATTCGCTAAATTCACGGAAACCAGGGACTTTAAAAGATATCGCAAGGACATGGACAGATTTCTGGCCATCAGTAAAACTGACCCTAAAAAAGTAAACACGCTTAAAAAACCGACGCTTTGGACAGCTTTCAAGAAATGGTTGAAAAAACAGGAAAGAAAATTAAATTCCGCGCAGAAATAATCCCAGCCTGGCTATCATTTCTGTCAGGCGGCCGGAAACTGTGACAACAACTCATTGGCCCTTTCCTGAATGTGTTTAACAATTGCTTCGACCTGGACATTGGCCTCACCTGCTTCGGTGGCCTTGACTATGGTCTTGTTTATCCAGTCCCGTGCGGTCACATAGTCCTCCTGAATGGCGGCGACATAGGCGTTCATCAGATAATCGTAGGCGCGGGCCAGTTTGGCCGCACCCAGTACGGCTGGATCGGCCGGTTTAATCAGATAGGCCTGCTGGCTGATATCCACAGCCAGACCGGCAGCTCGCTTCGCTGAAACCAGATTATTGTCTCCCAGATAGATTTCGATTTCTGCCAGTTGAGATTCGACCTGGTTGATTAAAAATTGCAGATCCTGATCGTTGCGTATCACCAGCATCAGATAAATAATCTCGGCTACTTCCCCCCTGTTCAGTTCGCGGGAGGGGAAAAGTCGTTTCTGGGTATCGGCAGTCAGCAAACCGGACTGGCCGGCATAATTGAGGTAAGGGGCAAACCAGGCATTGGCGGGCACATCTTGATAAATTTGTTTGCCGGCCCATTTTTCTGCCAGGAAATCGTTTATTATCAGAAGCATTTTAAGAAACTCGGCGCGGTTAACATTGCGGGCCGGGGCAAAAGTGCCATCCTGATTGCCCGTGATAATGCCAAGCATTTTGGCTTTTTCCACATATACGGCATACCAGTCGGTGACCAGAATATCCGGGAAGCTGACTGTTTCAACGCGTTCCTGTACCTCAATTCTGTTGCCCACCAGTAGAATTTTCAGGGCCTCGGCTCTGTTAACCAGATTTTTCGGTTTAAATGAACCGTCTTCATATCCGGACAGAACTCCCTGTTCTTTCAGAAATTTTATTGCTACATAATTAATTTGGGTCGCGGGGACATCACTAAAAGCCGGTTCCGGGGAACTTTGAATTTCCGCTGACACGGTGGGACTGGCTGTGGGTACGGCCTCTGACTGTGCGTTAACCTGCGTAATCATCAGTAATGTCAGAAGCAAGGCCGGTAAGACGGATTTATGCATTTTATTCAGATGAAAACCGTTTACAATTATACTCTTTCTCATGGTAAAATAAAGATAGGAAAAACTGCGCCAAAGCCAAAAAATAGAGCGACAAAATAAAATTAAGAAACCGCATAATCATGAAGCTTGCACGGCCCAAATACAAAACAATGATCATCAGATTTCTGATGCCGGGTCTTCTTTTAGGTGTTTTTACCTGTCAAACGGCGGGAGCGGCCATTCTTTTCCAGAATGATGATTATGCCACCATTTTTTCCAATGGAATTATCATTAACACTCAAAATCATCCCGAAAATGTTTCCATCCAGTTTGGCAACACTCTTAGCGAGAGTCTCACCTGGGATATTGCCAATACGCGTTTTGTATTAAATGACAATTTGAGGATTGAAGGCAATAACGCCGTGGTTGGGCAGTCATATATTGCGGATGATCACTCGGCCGCTTCCAGTACCGGTACCATCAATTTGGGCAGAAACGCGGGATCATGGGAAACTTTGCAATGGGACAATGGCGCGGTGCGTTTCAATCTCAGCGACACGCTGGCCGTTAACGGAGGAATCTCCGCTACCGGCAACGTCAATTTCACCAACTCCAGTGAATTTCACATGCGTGAAGTGCCTGCAATTGCCATGGCCGCCTGTACAACTCTAAAGGAACTGGTTCTGGATACCAGCGTTAACAGAATATTCGCCTGCAGTGCCGTCGGCAATCCCGGTACCTGGGTGACTACAATTGCCTCAGCCGCAGATTTTGAAGGTGTTTACGGAGCGGACGCCGGCAAAGATCTGAATACAACCAATGGAGCTTTTTCGATCAACACCGGAACCAACAATTTCGCGGTGGACAGCAATCTCTGGAATGTGACTGCCGGAGGAGCCTTGGACGCGGCCACGGTTACTTCCAACGGTCTCCTGACCGGATTGGCCGGGGCCAACATCAGCGGGGCCACCATTAATTTCAACGCCAGCTCCAACTTTGCCACCAACATCGGAACCGGCACTACCACCGGTCAGGTCAGCCTGGGCGGCGGTTCCAATTGCGTCAGCGTGGATTCCAATACCTGGGATATGTCCTGTGCCGGAGCGGTGAGCGGGCTGACCGGGATCACTTCCACCGGCAGTATTAACTTCAATACAGCCAGTTCTTTTCGTATTCCGCAATTTGCCGCTGATCCTTTAACATGTCAGCCCGGAGAGCAGTATTATAACACCGTGACTTCCACCGTGCGTCTCTGCAGCGCTGGAGGAGTTTGGACCGGTTCGGCGCCATCCGGCACCCAATATTTTTTCGTTTACGATACCACCACGCAAACTGTGGCGGTCGCGAACACTTTTCAGGACGTTACTTTCACCACCAACGCTACTGTTGACGGGTGGACTCATACGCCTGGTACGGCTACTTTCACCGCCACCGTGGCCGGGACCTTTATGGGAAATATGACGGCCAGAGTGGCTAAAAACGGAGGCGCCAATACCAAGCTCACCCTGCGCGCCGTCAAAAACGGCACGGAAATTCCCGGAAGCCAATCCTACGGTACGGCAGCTTCATCATCAGGTGACACCATTTCCGGTAACTATATTTTTACCGTGGTCGCCGGCGATACAATCAAAATCCAGATGACCGGTGGAACTACCGGCGCCCAGATCCTGCCGGGCGGCAATGGCGTAACCCTTCCCAGCATCCAGTTCAACGTTTGGAGAATGAAATAAACCCGCACGAATACTCGCACGCAAAAAAAGCCCCGCTGTTCCGTAGCGGGGCTTTTCTAAATAATTTTGTGGTCTTCGCGAAAATTTTACTCCCGTCTCTTCATCAGAATATAGATTATCTCAGCTACTTCCGCTCTGGTAACCTGGCTGGCCGGATAAATCATCGTGGCTTCAGAGTCAATTATGGTTTCATTCAACCCGGCCTGCACATATTGCGCATACCACTGATTCAGTTCAATATCTGAGATCTTTTCCAACTGTTGTTGCTCTGCGGCACTGATAGTCAGATCGCTCTTGAAGCCGCGGGTAGTGATTTTCAGTGTTTCCACCACATTGGCCGGTTTCTCCGCCCGGAAAAGTCCATCCGGATAGCCATGGACAATGTCGGCGTTTTTGGCGGCTTTGACGTGTCTGGCTGACCAACTGCGGGGATCCGTATCAGGAAAAGCTTTGGGTTCTGGCGTGGCAGGCACTGGAACCTCCACCGCGCGGACTACCATAGTGGTAACCTCCGCTCTGGTGGCCGCGGCATTTGGGTCGAAATAGCAGGGCCTTCGGCCACCGGCAATGCCTTTATCATACAGGTAATTAATGGCAGTGGCGGAACGATGGCCGTCAATATCCCTGAACCGGCAACTATTCGCCTGACTAATCAAACCACCCGGTTCCACCTGGACGTTTTGGCCGGTTTCGGATCCCGATCCGGAAACAGATCCGGTCGAACTGCCGGTTCCGGTGTTTCCATAATCAGTGGTGCTGGAACTGCCGCTCGAGGCTTCCTTTAGAAACGGTAATCTCATGGGATTGATGGTTCGTTCGGCGCCACTGTCCTGTGCAAATACGCCGACCGGAATCATCGCTCCGATAATTATCGCCCCAATTAAGCCGTATCGAGCCAGATTACCCTGCGGTAAAACTTGTACTCTGGACATATTGGAAAAATAAGTTGTAAAAACGTTAGAAATATAGCACTTTAACACTTCTCTGCCAGCTTTTGCCGCTTGCAAAAAATAAGAAATATGTTAAACGACTATACAGTTGATTAACCGAACGGCTACTCAGAACAACACGCTTTAGTAATAAAAGCGCCAAAGCAGATCTTTTCCCTGCGAAATGCCAATGCGGGAGGATTTTTTATAATCCCCAATGTTTTTTCCCGAATCCAATATAAACAAATCGCTTGATTTAGTTATGTCCTGGCCGTTTATATGCAGATCAATATCCATGGCCACACAAAGTTTACCAGGTCCGTTGGCCACGTTGTCCTGATTCAGTTTTACCTTGGAGCTTTTTGCCCTGCGGTTGGCCAGCATCTGTTTGTAACCCTTGAGCGGTTTCACCGATCTGATCAGTACGGCGGCGGGAAAATGCTCTTTTTCCGTGACGATATTCAGGCAATGGTACATGCCATAAGTAAAATATACGTAAGAATGGCCGCCTTTGCGGAACATTACCTCGTTGCGTTTAGTCTTTCCTACCGCTGCGTGGCAGGCCGGATCGTCCTGGCCGATATAGGCCTCCACTTCATTTATTTCACCGATCAATTCCCGTTGGCCAATTCTTCTGACCAGATATTTACCCAATAAGTTCCGGGCCACCTCCAGCGTTGGTCTTAGAAAAAATTTTGAAGTGAGTCTTTTCATCAGCCGCCACCATAGCAAAAAAGATTGCCTTTCCGCAACCCGCTGACTCATTATCAGATCACCAATTCCTGGAACATTATTCCCTCGGCACCGAGTTTTTCTCCCATCATTCTCATCCCAACGCTTAAAGCCAATTTCAGACTAGCCAGATTGCCGGTTTCCACCAGGTAGCTGATTTTTTCCTCGTGGCCATAAGTCGTTTTAAACCAGTCCAGTAAGCAATGCACGGTTGTTTTTCCATAGCCGCGCCCCTGGGCGGATTCTTTGATCCACAAACTGAATTGGGGATGAATATTCAGATCATTAATTGCCGCCACACCCAAAAACTCCCGCGTCTCTTTGGCCAGCACGGCCATGGTTAAAGAACGGGTGCTTTCATGAGCCTCCCGGCAAAAATTGATCCAGCTGTGAACTTCATTCAGATCGGCGAAATGGTGCGAGTACCTGGCCACGTTTCCAGTCTTGGCCAGGAATATTTCTTCCAGCCACTCCAGCGAGATTTTTTCCAGTACGATTCTGTCTGATTCCAGACTGAGGGGGAGCATTTTGTTTTGGAAACAATTAAATCTTCACATTATAGCAAAAAAACGCCGGAAATCACAGCCTCTAGCCATTGGAAAAGGTCAATTCACTTTGATTGGATTGACATAAACAAGTTTAGACGCTCAATTTAATGAGCGCGGTTTTACGCTGGTTTTGTTTCTCCAGCACTATCAGCACAATGCAGCCGATTACCGACATTGCGCCTACCACGACAAAGGTGAATCTGAATCCGACAAAATCCGCCAGCGCGGCACCGGCCGAGGCCGAAAAGGCGGTCCCGATTCCGGTCAGGGTCGAATAAAGACTCCACTCATAGCTTTCATGCTTTTTATCCAGATTAATGCTCCACAGTCCCAGCCAGGTGGGAAAGGCCAGTCCGCTGCCAACGCCGTAAATGAACTGGGCCAGGTAAATAAACCAGATATTGGGGGCGAATAAATAAATCAGCGGGACCAGTGACACCATCAGCATTCCGGTGATCAGCCAGTGAATTTTATTGTCATGAGCATCCACGTATTTAGAAAAGGGCAGCTGTACCAGGCTTTTGGTGACAAAGAAAATGGTGCTGGCGATACCGGCGGTGAAAATCGAACCGCCTTCAATGCTGCCGTCGATAAAAATGGCGATAATCGGATCAATCAGGCCAAAACCGGTCAGAAAAAAGATATCGGAGAGTATCAGCAGGATGATTGTGCGGTTGAGGCGGAATTTTTTCATTTCCCAAATTGCTATAAATCTGATTATTATAACATAAATACGTAAATTTTGAAGCTATGAAAGAGCTTGCTTTGAAAAACTACTTAACCCTGATTGAAAACTCACTGGGGTCGACGCTTTTCCGCAATAGTTATTTCCTGGACGAAGAGGGGAAAGAACAGGATATCCTGGAAGGAGGGGATGTCGGTTGCGGCTTTTATGTCAGCGCCATACTTAAATTAGTCGACAAAATCAAAACACTGCACGGAACAGTGGATGGTACTGTCAAAGATCTGAAAAGTTCAGGCTGGCAGGAAGTCCCTGCGAAAGAGCTGCAACCGGGTGATATATTGGTCTGGGGACCGGAGTTAAGCCCCGGTGGATCCAAGCACCGGCATATTGGCTTTTACCTTGGCCATGATCTGGCGGTTAGCAACAGCTCGGAAAACAAATTCCCCATTCGCCACCATTTTAATTATCACGGAAATAGGGGAATTCTGCAGGTGCTGCGGAATCAGTGGGTCAGGTAATCTTCATAAGCTTCCATGGCCAGTTCCGAGCCCCTCAGCTCGCCGTCTTCAAACCACAGAACAAAATAGGCTCCTTCCTGTTCGGCCACAGTCATAGCCTCACAGACATCCGATTCTTTCTGATCGGGAAAATTCGGTTTTTGACTTAGCACGATCAAGCGTTTGACTTGTTTTCCTTCGCATTGCGGAATTTTCCTGATATAGGCCAGCTCATAAAGATTTAATTGTCCGAGGGCCTTGATGATTTCATCTCTTTCGTTGTCATGGGAGGTATTGATGGATTTGATTTCCGCCAACAAAATCTGGTTTTTGCGTATATAGGCCGAATCAAAGCCTTTGTCTTTTTTTCCTACGCATAAACAGCAATCTGAAGCGGGACCTAGCAATGTCTGCCACTTTTTCAGCGTCTCATTATGAACACCGCTGGCCAGGACTGTTTTCGCCCGGGTTTCTTCATCAATTGGTTTGGGGGCGGATTTTTTACCGTTGCCGTTTCTTTTCCTGGTTTTGACCGGCAAAAAGATGGTGGGAATTTCAGGAGAACTGGCGGAATCGTTTTTTTTCTGCTGCAAAAAATCCTGGAGTGAAGCGATTTTGTCACTGTCCGGAGAAAGACTTATTAATTTATTTAGAAAATTGTCGGCCTCCTGAAAATTCATCCTGGAGGCAGAAATTTGTACTAAAAAAGCCAGGGCCACCTCATCTTCCGGAGCAATTTCAAAATAATGTCTGGCCGCCTTTTCCGCTTCCTCCAACAAGTCGTGTTGGTTGTACCAGGCAATTATGACTCTCAACAGGTTGATTTCATCTGGCCCACTCTCCTGCAATTTTTTGACATAATAGAGAGTCTCCTCTTTTTTTGATTCGTCTTCACATAAAATATAAAACATTACCTCCATGGCCTTGGGATGGTCGGGGACTCTTCTCAGCAATTTTTCCGCCATTGCTCCTGCCAGTAACAGGTCACCAAGATTGTACAGAGTGGCCATCACCGAGACGTTTTCCTGAAGATTGTCGTCCAGAGTCGATAGGTATTGTTTGGCTGCCACCAATGCCTCTTGTTCATGACCCAGCGCGTAATGTGCCTTGGCCAGCATTGAATAATTCAGGGGGAATTCCGGATTCAGACTTATCAGTTGATCCAGCAAGTTAATGGCTTTCTGCCATTCTTCCTGGAAAAGGTGTATCTGCATCAAGGCGTTTAAGGCGGTCACGTCTTCCGGATCTTCAATCAGCAGTTTTTGGGCAATCTCCCGCGCCTGTGCGCGGTTATGCATTTCCATTGAAGCGTTGCACATTATTGTTAAAGCCCTGATTCTGTACAAATTGGCCTGGCATAATTCTTCAGCCAGACGATAGGCTTCTTCAGGCTGCCCTTTATTTAAGATAAAATAGTAGGCCATCACCAATTTGGCCGTGGGGTTGTCGGGTTCTTTGGAAAGAGTGGCCAGAGCCAGATCTTTGGTTGCCTCGCTGACTTCACTTTCATTAAAAACACCTGCCAGTAACAGGGCTCCGATGGCATCCTCATTTTCGGGATCAATCTGCAAAAGCTGTTCAGCAATGATCCTGCTGTTTTCAGGATCTTGTAAGCTTCTGAACACCGCCAGTTTTTTCTCCAGTACGGCTTTTGGATCGCTTTCCAATGCGGCCGCAAACTCCATGCAGAATTCGACCAATTGCTTTACCTGAGCGTTTTCTTTACTTCCTTTGACAAGCTCATCGATTATCAACCCGGCACAGGTCTTTTTATCCGGTTGTTGTTGAAACCATTTGGTCAGATGTTTTTTCGCGGCCTCCAAACCATCCCTGAAACATATTGCTTTGGTTAGAAACCCCTGGGCGGTATAAATGGCCCAGCTTTTTTCGTATTTGAGAGCTAATTTAAGGGCTATTTCCGCAAAGTTTTTTGCCGCTGCAAAATTTCCCGTCGTCAAATTGGTATTGGCGGCAGTACAGCAACAGTTAAAAAACAGAGTGGGGTCTCCCGAATTTTTGGAGTTCTGATATTCTGCCAGAGCCGCCGCTTCAGCTTTTGGAAAATCTCCCTGTTCAATTAACTTCACTATCCGATTTTCTTTTTCCCTGTGGAGATCATCCGAAGCGGCAAATTTTTCCGGGTCTCCGTATAACAGAGCTGCAGTCAGTCTGGCTTTCGCTTCTGTCGTCAGACCGGGAATTTCCCCCAGGTCAGGCATAACAATGTTCACCCCCACTGGAATTTCAGGATTTTCAGATGATCTAATTGTGGTTCCCAATCTTCTGAATCTAGCCATAAATCAAAAATTAAGAGTGGATTATGCTTCAAAAGCACTAAAAAGTCAACGGCGATAGCAGGGTTGCGGAAAAGTAAGACCTAATTGACATTAACGGGCCGCAAAATATAATCTCTGCACATACATCAAATCTGAAAAACACATGGACTCATTTGAACTGCGTCGAAAATATCTGGATTTCTTCATCAGCAAGGGCCACAAGGAAATTGCCCCCGCCGGGCTGCTGGCCGAAAACGACCCCACTTTACTGTTCGTTAATTCCGGCATGTTCCCACTGGTTCCCTATCTGCTGGGTCAAAAGCATCCGGAAGGCACCCGTCTGGTCAATTCGCAGAGGTCTTTCCGTTCCGATGATATCGATGAAATCGGCGATCAGCGTCACACCACATTTTTTGAGATGCTGGGTAACTGGAGCCTGGGCGATTATTTCAAGCAGGAACAGTTAAGCTGGCTTTATGAGTTTTTGATTGAACAGATCGGTCTCGATCCCAAGCGGCTTTATCAGAGCGTTTTTGCCGGCAATAATCTGGTGGAACGGGACGAGGAAAGCATCAAAATTATCCAGGAAAACTTTAAAAAACACGGAATCGAGGCCGAAGTCGGCCCCGCCACTACCGGCAAGGGAGAACTGGGGCCCGGAGTGGAAATTGATTTCAGCAAGCAGCGCATTTTCCCCTACGTGGACAAAAACTGGTGGAAAAGAGGTGATGCCGTCGGCGAACTGGGCGGACCGGATTCGGAAACTTTTTATGACACCGGAGCCCCCCACGACACCAGATTCGGACAATTTTGCCATCCCAATTGCGACTGCGGCCGTTTCATCGAAATCGGCAATTCTGTTTTCATGCAATACAAGAAAACGCCCGACAGCTGGGAACCGCTGGATCAGAAAAACGTCGACTACGGAGGTGGTCTGGAACGCCTGCTGATGGTGCTGGAAGGACAGACCGACATGTTCCGCACGGATCTTTTTTATCAGTATATTCAATCGATCGAACTGGATACAGGCAAAAGCTACGCCGAAAATCTGCATGACTTCCGCCTGATTTGTGATCACGTCAGGGCCGCTACTTTCCTGATTGCCGACGGCGGAGTGCCCTCCAATAAAGACCAGGGCTATTACATCCGCAGATTGATCCGCAGAACACTGGTCAGTGTGAAAAGTTTGGGGGGACAAAGCTCGCTGGTGGAAAAACTGGCCGGACAAGTCATCGCAAAAATGAGTCCTGCTTATCCTTATCTGGCTGCCAAGAGCGCGGATGTCATCCGTGAAATCGCCGACGAGGTGGAAAAATTTTCCAAGACTTTGGAAAAAGGCGTCAAATACTTTGAACTCGCTAAACCCGTCAATGGAGTTATTTCCGGCGAGGATGTCTTTAATCTGACCACCACTTACGGTTTTCCCCTGGAAATTACCACTGAACTGGCCGCCAAAAAAGGTCTGAAAATCGATCTGGAGGATTATTATACCCGCATCGAACATCACAAAGACCTTTCCCGACAGGGTTCCGAACAGAAATTCAAAAGCGGCCTCATAGATACCACCGCCGAGACCACCCGCCTGCATACCGCCACCCATCTTTTGCACCAGGCCCTGCGCACAGTGCTGGGCTCACACGTGGAGCAGCGCGGCAGCAACATCACTCCGGAAAGACTGCGTTTCGATTTTTCCCACCCTGCCAAGATGACCCCTGAAGAAATTAAAAAAGTAGAGGAAATCGTTAACGGGGAAATCGCCAAGGGACTGGAAGTGCATTGCGTGGAAACCACTCCCGAAGATGCCAAAAGCAGGGGAGCAATCGGTCTGTTTAATGATAAATATACCAGCAACGTCACGGTTTTCACCGTCGGCGCGCCTTTATCGGAAGCAGAAAAAGCCTTTTCCAAGGAAATCTGCACCGGTCCCCACGTCAAAAATATTTCCGAACTGGGCGGGTTCAAGATTGTGAAGGAAGAAGCCAGTTCCGCAGGCATACGCAGAATTAAGGCTGTGGTGATGGCTAACAAATAGCGGCCAGTTGTTCTTTGGAAAGTGATTTGGAGGGTGTGCGAGGGTATCTATTGGGCACTATCGAAATATACAGCAAAAAGACAGCAAATTTGATAGTGGTGGAAGTGTATGAACAAGGTGCTTTAAATTGACAGCCACCTCAGTTCTCAATAGTATATATTTAGGCGATGAAGCTGCCGACACAGCTGAGCCGGAGAAGGAAAGTCACTTTCATAAGTGATAAATAGAATCTCCCGGGATGTGCCCGCTATAGCACCAAACCTCTGCAAGGAGGTAAAGATTCAAGTAAGGTGGCACCGCGATGTAAATCGCCCTTACCCAACATTAATTGGGTTATTTATGGATAAGCGAATTTACACAGCTGACTTTGGGGAGCGCCAGGGACAGTTGGTATCAGTAAAAGGCTGGTTGCACACGGTCCGCCGCATGGGGGATATCTGTTTTCTGATTCTGAGAGACGGAACGGGAATTTGTCAGGCGGTAATTGATTCCGCTTCCGAAATCGAAAAACTACAGGGGCTTCAAACAGGAACCATTTTAAATATTTATGGTAAAGTTTCGCCGTCACGTTCCGAACTGAAATACGAATTACAGCAGGTTCAACTGGAAATTTTAGAACCAGTCCGGGAGACAGCCTCAGTTGATATTTCCAAAAAGAAGCTTAATTTGCAGCTGGATACCCTTTTGGAAAACCGTGTCATTACACTCCGCCATCCCCGCGAACAGGCACTCTTTCGCATCTATGCCAATGTGCAAAAGCACGCCCGGAAATATCTCAATTCTGTAAATTGCACCGAGATCAGCACTCCCAAGATTATTGCTGCGCCAACCGAAGGCGGGGCGGAAATATTTGAGATTGAATATTTTGGGCAAAAGGTTTGTTTTGCTCAGAGTCCTCAATTTTATAAACAAATCATGGTGGGTGTCTTCGAGAGGGTTTACGAAATCGGCAAAGCCTATCGGGCTGAAAAGAGCCATACTTCAAGACATTTAACGGAAATTAACATGCTCGATGTGGAGATAGGGTTTATCCAGGAACTTGACGAATTGCTGGACTTTCCGGAAGCTTTGTTGAAGCAAATAGTGAACAACCTTTGGGAGGAAACTCCCGTTGACCTGCGGACTATGGAGGCGAAAAAGCCGGTCTTTCCAGAGAGGATTCCACGCATTCCCTTTCGGGAGCTTCATCGTTTATATCTGGAACAAACCGGTAAAGACCTGACTGCTGAACGCGATGTTTCGCCGGAAGAAGAGAAGTTTATTTGCGAATATGCAATTGACAAATGGCAGTCCGAGGCAGTATTCATTACCGAGTTTCCCTGGAGTGACGCTAAATTTTACCATAAGCGCAGCAATACCAACCCTGAAGTGGCGGAACGGGCGGACCTGCTATTCCGTGGAGTAGAAATTGCCACCATTTCACTGCGGGAATCCAATTATGAAAAATTAGTGAAACAGATGGGATTACACCAGTTGGATCCCCAACACGAAGGCTTTAAATATTATCTGCAGGCTTTTAAGTATGGAATGCCTCCTCATGGCGGATTCGGTTTGGGCATTGCCCGTCTGGTTCAAAAATTGACCGGACTGGAAAACGTCAAGGAAGCCGAATTATTCCCCAGGGATACCAAACGGGTGACGCCTTAAGGATTGGGGGGCTTGGACATGTTTTTCAAAACCATTTGTCACAACAGGTCATTATCCATATAATAAGCCCGATTTCTCGTAATGCCGCTATAGCTCAGCTGGTAGAGCAATGGTATCGTAAACCAGAGGTCGGCGGTTCGATTCCGCCTAGCGGCTCCAGAAAAAAAACAGACCCGGCAAGGATCTGTTTTTTTGTGTTAATCACAGCTTTTCAAACTTTGTTGTGACTGGTTTCGGGCTAGCCTTCCGTCAGTAAAGTTTCCACGAAAATCTTGGTGAATTCGGCCCTGGTAATGGAGCGGTTGGGACCAAATGTGCCATTCTGATAACCGCTGACTATGCCGAGTTTGCTCGCGATCAAAACGATTTGATTATACCAGTCGCCGGTTTTCAGGTCAGAGAAAGGGGTGGCATAGCCGCTGACATCCGTGTCCTCCAGCCCCTTGGCGTAAAGCAGGATCTTCAACGCTTCGGCTCTGGTGATTTCATTGCCTGGCCGGAAGGTACCGTCCTGGTAGCCGCTGATGATTTTTTCCAAGGCCAGATAATTCACATAGTGTCCAAACCAGTCCGCGCACCGGACATCGCTGAATGTTTCAGAGGGACAATTTTCTTCAGATAGAGTCTGATCTTTCCAGAGAGCAACCAGTTTGGCTACTTCGGCACGGTTGATGGGCTGTTCGGGACGGAAGGAATTGTCCTCATAGCCGCTGACATAATGTTGCTCCAGGGCGGTCATGATATAGTGTTCAGCCCAGTGACCGCTGGTATCTGAAAAACTCTGTAATGGCACAAGGGCAACCGTGTCAGTGTTGCCGGTATCTGTAACCGTTCCGTCACAGGCAGCACCCACACAGGCATTGCGTCCAAAAGCAGCGGAACCTCCGCCACCACCTCCTCCGCCACCGCCGGAAGTGCTGACGGTGTAAGCTACGAAACTGGTGAAATGTTTAGTCCAGATGATCAGATCTCCACCGGAGTTAATCTTGCAGTCGCCTCCGGCTGGTAGGGCATCACCCGCTGCCTGTGAGTCTGCGGAACAGACTGTGGTGATCTTTGTAAAGACACCGCTTCTTGAATATCCAGCCATTTTGCCGGATTGACCGGCCATTCTGATGCGTACTCCGCGATCAAAAGTCAAAACAGTATTGGAGAAACCAAGTTCGATTACTTCGCTGACTGTGGCGGATTCTCCTGCCGAAACGGGAGGAGTAACCGAAGTAGTGGCCTGAACCTGGGGAAGATTGATAATACCACTCCAGCCGGTTGGTCCGGTGATGGTTGTGCCTGCCGGAATTTGGACATCGACGGCTCCGGCCGAGGTAGTCGAATTAACCGTGATTGAAGCTGGCAGGGTTGCAGTACCGGTTGTGCCATCGATCAGGGGATCGACGTTCAGCGTGGGGGTGGTAACAGTGGTTGGAATGGTAATTGTTGTTGGCTGGGAGTCATTGAGAACGACCTGATTGGTTCCGGGAGCCAAAACCACTACACCGGCTGTCGGATCGGTCTGGGCGGCATCCAGCGATGAATCAATCAGTAAAAGATCGACGGCGGCATTGCCGGCGACATCACTCACGACCGCAGTTACATCATTGGCGAATGTAGCCAGATCGGTGGCATGACCGCCAATGGTCAGAGTATCGTTGGCTGGATTCCAGGTGTAATCCAGGACGGTGTCGGAACCCGCTGCCAAAGCTTCCTGGACTGCAGTTTTGCCGGCAGTGGAAATTTCCTCGTTGAATACCAGGTCAACGCTGGCCAGAGCGGCAAGGGTGTAGTCGCCGGTTCCATCGCCCAGTTTGGTGACGGTCGGGGCGGTGTTGTCAATGGTGACCGCTGTTCCAGTGCCATTTGTGCTGATGACGTTGCCGGCATTGTCATAGAGCATCAGAAAGAGGGTATGTGGCCCTTCCGAAGCGCCAGTGGTATCCCAGTTGATGGAATAGGGGGCGGTAGAGTCCTCACCGATTTTTGTACCGATGGCATTGTACCAAAATTCCACTTTACTGAGACCCGAACCTGTATCGCTGGCGGTGGCATTGATGGTCACCGTGCCGCTAAGGATGGCTCCGTCAATTGGAGAATCGATTGTACCAGTCGGGTCGGTGCTGTCCCAGACAAAAGTCATCTGGTCAGAAGACTGCTGACCCAAATTATCGGTGGCTGTAAGCTCAAGAACATATGTTCCGTCCGTATCCGCATCAATAGTGGTGTCTTCAGAGTTGGAGGAACCAAAAGTGACTGTCCCCGGGCCGCTGATTTGATCCCATTGCCAGGAGGCAATATCAGAACCGGCATCGGAAGTGGTGGCATCCTGGGGAATTTGTACATTGGTGGTCACATCGGTACCCGCGTTGACGGAGGGGCCGAGAGTATCGACCACCACCGGTGTGAAGGAGGGAGACCAGACGCAGGCACCGGCATTGTCGCAGATCAGGACATTGATGTTGGTAGCTGAAGCTGTATTGACATCATAAAAATTACATTCACCGGCAAAGTAGGCGCCGGGTACGGTGTGGGAAGTGGCGGTTCCGTCAAGCGTATAGGCGCAGGTAGCTTCATTCAGACCTGAGCCGATATCGCTGACTGTCGCGGAGATGTCCGACATGCCTTTGATATAGACACTGCCAGCGGAATAGCTGGGAGTGATGGCGGGAGTACCTACCGTCGGGGCAGAATTATCATAATAACGGGAGAGCTGGGTGGCGGCCGAGTTGTTCACACCGGCCAGGTCATAGGCCACGCTGTCATTGACATCAACCGTTACCGTGCCCAAAGCAGAAGGAGTGACATCAAAAGTATAAACCGTGCTGCTGACCGGAACAAAATTTGTAGCGGTACCATTGCCCACAGTCAGGTCTCCAATCTCGAAACCTGTAACTGCTTCGTTGAAAGTAGCTGTGGCGTGCAGGGGAGCGGAAAAGAAATTGGCGGGAGTGGAAGAGGTTAGCGTAACCTGCGGCTGGGTGACATCGACATTCAGATCATTGGCGCTGGTCAAAAAGGTGGTATTACCTGCTCCGTCAATGCCGCGGGCGCAGAGATACTGACCATTTTGTGCTTCGCTGGAAATGGTGAAGTCGAGGCCGGAAGTGAAGGCGTTGCCATATGTGTCACTGGCATTACAGACGGCATCAGTACTGAAACCATAATCGGTCGTCACCAGGTTGGCATCCGTTGCTGTGATATTGATGATGTCTCCTGCTACCGGTCCAGTCTGGACATCATTGGCGAAAGCCAGCACTGGGCCCTGCAGATCAATGTTAAAGAGGGCGGTGTCTGTCCTGCCGTTCATCGTATTGCCCAGTGTATCTTTGGCTCCGCTGACCGTGACATCTATATCGTCTGAATCAAAAGGCTGATCGGTAATACCCGCGGTCATCACATAGGTATCGGTATCACTCCAGACTCCGCTGCGATTGGTCAACAGGGCGGTCAGCAGGGGAGAAAAGGTAATTGTCGGGTCGAGGCCCGTATCCATGTTGGCATTGAAGTCAATCGTCAGGGTGAAAGTGTCACTGCCGATATCTGCGCGGTTGTAGGCAGTCTTGTTGGGAGTGACCGCTGTCGCGGATAGCGCGCTGACATCTTTGTCCGTTGCCAGATAAATGCTGCCGCTCTTTTCATAGTAGACAAAGTGATTGGAAGCGTCCACCACCGCTACCGGATTACTGCCGGCAGCGTCAATTGAGGCGGCAGGGGTATAGCCAGGTCCGGCATTTTCTATGTACTTAACTCCACTGTTATTGTAGGCAATTCCGGTTTTGGAACCGGCATAATAGATGGAACCAAAACTTGCCGCTCCCAGACTGGTTTGGCCCCATGGGGCAGCGGAAGCGGTGCCGCGATAGAGGACTCCGCCCGACATATAGAGGATGTTGACATTACCCGCTCCGTCAAAAGCAATATTGTTTTTCGAAGTGGAAACAGGTGAAGAATTCCAGTTGAAAGCACCGGAAGAAGATCCGCCAGCGGGAGAATTGGTACTATAAGACATGTTCTGCGTGGAATACGAAGGAGTATTATCTCTCCAGCCGTCGACGTAAGAAAGATGATAAAAGCCCGCACCGTCAACCTTTATGCCTACCGGATATCCGCAGAAATTACCTCCGGATCCACTCCAGTAATAGCCATGGCAAATTTGGGTGTCGATAAATGATCCGCTGGCATTGGTCAGATATTGGATATCAGAATAATTTTCACTGGAAGCTTTGCTGTAGGCAATGTGCAGATATCCGTCCGTGTCAATATCCAGATCCAGTGAAGTGGGGTTTACCACGCCGGTCAGATCAACCGCGCTGGACCAGGTTCCGCCCAGTTTATTAATATATTTGATCATGCCGCCATCGGCAAAAATCACATGGGGCGTGCCGTCGGATGCCACCCAGATGGTGGGCAGACTGCCCGTGGCCAGGAGTTCCGGCGTAGCCCGGTTCTTGACATAATAAACACTTCCGCCATCCACATAAACGGCGTGAACGTCTCCCGCTCCGTCAACACTGGCATCAACGGTTGTACCAGTTCCAATCAGATAATTATTGGGGAAGCTGGGAATAGGCAGATTGACCGTAACCACATAGACTATTTGGGTCAGACCGTCTTGGGCGGTAACCGTCAGGGAATTACCGGAGACCACCGGATCATCCAGGTCGGAATCGTCCCAGGTTTGATTGGGCTCATCTTTGGTCAGGGCAGCCAGGAAATCCGCTTTGGAAGTGGCATAGGGGACATTGGTAATGGTTTCACTTCCGCCGCCAATCGTACTTACCGTATAGGTGGCCGAAGTAACCTTGGCGTTGTTGCTGACGATGGTGAAGGGCGTCAGCACAAACTCGCCGAGCGGGATAGTGTTAGTGGCAAGATCGCGCGCGATCAGGGTACAATTGTCATAGAGGCCGGTTGGCAGATCCCAGAAAGTAAAAGAATTCGGGTTGGACGCCGCAAAACCGGCAACTGGGCCGGAATATCCGGCACATTGTCCTCCCGCGGTCACGGCCACATCCACCGTCGTGTTGTACTGGAAAGTCGGGGTGGGGTCACTGCTGGGAGTGGAAACCGGGGTGGCTTCGGAAATCACGCCGCTTGACTGCATGATGGTTACTGAAAAGACTTTGGTGTCGGAAGCGGCATTCTTGCTGATGGTCGCGTCCAGATTGAAGCCCGCGTTGCCGTCACCGAAAGCCGGACGCGTCACGGTGCCGTCATCGGCCAGATAGCTGTGATTGTTGGACAGCCAGGTGATGGTGGTACCGTTGGCTCCGCTCGAAGGCAGAGGTTGGGTCAGATCGACCGTAATGTGATCCAGGTCGGGATTTGCACCCTTGATGTCATCGGCGCTCAAGGCGGCCAGATCGGCGGCTACGGCATCGGCGTCGGTGAATGTTTCAAAACTGGTGAAGTGGCTGGTGGTGAATTCAAAAGTATTGTCGGTGTCGTTGAAACCGAGGCCGGGACTGGTGGTATCGATGGCGGGATAGTTTACAGGATCTGAAGGGTCGATCACTACTCCGTCATTGTCTTTGACGATCAAACCGGGGGCCGCGCCAAGCGCACTTAATCCTCCCATGGTAATTGTTGCTGGCAGGGCTTTGAAAACAGATTCTTCTGTCGTGTCGCCAATAGTTGTTTCCATCCCGACGACGGCACTGCCGGCTGTTCCCGCCATATCCATTTTATCACCGATACTCTTGAGATACTCAACTGCCTGCTGGTCAGTCAGATTGAGCGGTCCGTCAAAATCAATCCGTCCAATGATATTGGCCGGGTCATCGGGACTGCCCATGGGGTCAAGCACTTTGGCAAAAAAGAAATCATTGGAGTCGGTGGGATTGGTCATGGCCGGCAGATTGGTCAGAATATTGTCGGTTGCCAGAAACTGACCAAGCGAAGAGAGAGTGGGCGGAGTGGTGGGAGTGGTGATGCCGTTGAAATCATCGGCAGTCCAGTTGGTGGCATTGTTATACCAGCCGCGGGAGGGTGTGGTGGCAATTGCCCAGGTGGAAGGAGGAGTTTGCAGATAGGCCGATTCGCTCATCGCCGGGGCGGAAGCATGGGCTTCCCCTGCCCCCAAAGAAGCATCACCATAGGATACCGCATCAATAACAGTAGTGGAAGGATCTTTTATGTAAATTACTGCACCCTGATCATCCATGGCAGGAGGCGTTACCACCACCAGGCCGTAAGAGGGGATAGTGATAAGACTATCCAGGTCAACTGCCGCGGAAGTTGGAGGTCCCGGCGGTTCGGGGGTCAAGGTGTAGATTTCCAGATCCCAGCCCGTGAGGCTGATGTCGGAACTGGTGGTATTCAGAATTTCTACCCATTCTGTTCCGGAAACGGAAAATTCACTGATGACGATGTCGCCTGGATTATACAGCGGTAAGGCGAAAGCCACAGGCAAGTAAAAAACCTGCGTAAAAAGGATGGCGGCCAGCGTCAGCCTAGAAAGCATTTTTTTCATTTTATTATTGATTAAATAAATTTTAATCAAATATACTAAAGCGTTTTTTCTTAATCAAAATAATTTGTCTAATCAGACGACTAGTCGAAAATATTCACTTACTAAAAACAAGTATTGTGTTTTAATTTTATCGCTGTGCTGGGCAAATTGTTAAACCCTGAATTTGAAAAAGTTCACCAGCGGGACATCTCTGTACTGTGCGTATTTCGGTTCCGCTGCCATCAGCTTTTCGGTAGGGGGCATCGGCTCCGCCGCCTGCAGCGTGAGTCCGGCCGCTTCAGCCGCCAGCACATAGGCAATTTCCTTTCTGACTATGTCGACCAGTTCGCCAAAAGGGCGTTTGATCGAAGTAACATAGGCGAGGGAATCCAGGTCCTCAATTTGCACTTCGTAACCGTGCCGCTTTTGGCGGTAATAATCAAAGTCCGGCACGATGGCTACGAATTCCCCCGCCGGCTCGGCCAAAAGGTGTTTAACCTTTCGAAAAGCCTCACTCAGGTCTCCGATATGCGGAAGTGACATCACCGACATGATCCGGTCAAATTTTTGGATGGTGCGGTATTGCTCAAAAGTACCGGGAATCATGTGGATTCTGGGAAACAGTCTTCGCGACAGCCTGACATTCTGGGCAGAGGGTTCTATTCCCACGGCGGATTCTGCGCCCTGTCTTTTTGCTTCCTCCAAAGCCCAGCCGGTTCCCGCACCGATATCCAGGACGCGCCGTCCCTGCCAGTTGGGACAATGTTTCATTATCTGTTCCCAGAAAAAGGTCCTCATTGGTGATGCCAGGTCGGCGGCCTCGGCTGTCCAGTCAACATCCGTGCGGTCGTATTGACGGGGATTGGTAGCTCTTTTTAACAAACCCAGTTGCTTTGACATATCCTGATAAATTACTTGTGTTGAAAAAAGCCTTCGAACAGCCCCACCAACTCCTCTGCGTCCGAATCATCGGTCAGTACCGCGTCAAAAACTTCCTGGAAATGCGCCAGATGATCGGTTTCCTTTTTATTGTAAAAGCCGATGCTGAGTACCCGTTCAGCTGAAAGTCCGGTAGCCATGTGTATATCGTTCAGCCCATCTCCCATTTGTATGATGTTGGTGCGTCCGGTCAGATCTTTGGCCACCGGCAGATGACTGACCACGGTTTCATCCTTATTGAGGGAATGAATAATCGGCTGGCGGTATCCGGTCATAAAACCTTCAGAGTCCCATTCCAGTTCATTGGAAACAATGTGAATATTGGGTAAAAGCAGCTTGTTATGGTCCAGATGCCAGCGTATTGATTCGCTGCCCAGTCCGTTGGCGGACATGATGATTACCGGTACTTCGGCTGCGGCAGCCATCTGCAGGATTTTTGCCATACCGCTTCTTATTTTAGCCTGGGCGTCGCCCATGGCTTTGTGTATGTCACTGCGGTTTAACCGGTGCTTGATCAGTAAGGCATAATGTTTTTCCCACCATTCCTGCATCAGGGTCTTTTTTGTGGCGGGATCTATGGTGGGGTCTCTTTCAATGGGCCGGTAGTGATTCGCCAGCGCATGAGCTTCCCCGGAATATTGCTCATTCAGATAATTACCGCCGCGCAGAGTGGCAATCAGGCTGAGGCGGGGATTGCCATCGCGATCCCATTCATAAGTGACGGTTCCGTCGTAATCGAGCAGCAGATGTAATTTATCCGGTCCGTCCCCGCTGATTTTCCGGCATAAAGTTGCGAAGTTTTCCGGATTCACGGTCAGTAGTTTCGATTGTTTTACCGGAATATTCTCTAAATTCATAATGGCAGTATTAATTCAATAAATATTGGGGCGGTTGAGCGGTCTTTTAACATTGTTTAAGCCGGTCAAAATAAAAGGGAAACAAATCCCCGGGCAGCATTCTACTCTCCGTGGAAGAAGCTGCCAATCTGACCGCGTTCAGTACGCCGGAAAGTGTATCGTCCTGTATTTTTTGACAGGCGTATTGATGAAATTCCGCAGTAAACGGTTTATATTTGTCATCCACCAGACCATAATATTCGGCCGTAACGGCGGCATCCATTTTATCCAGCGCATAGGCCAGACCCCGTTCCTCAAAACAGTACCACAGCCTGATTATCTCCTGGCGTTGCGGAAAATTTGCCGGCAAAACGCGGCGCATCTGCTCGGCTTCCAGCCGGAATTTTTGCAGGTCGCTGATTTCTCCGGGAGTCCAGTCGGTGCCGAAGATTTCCGGAATTTCATGAATCAGGCATTGCCGACGCAATTCCAAGTCCGACATGCCCCATTTTCGGGGATTGATTGCCGCTGCCGCCAGCGCCAGTTTTGCTGTGTGCTGCAGGGCGGTTTCCACCTTACCGCCTTCATTGATATTTCTTTTCAGCCAGCCGCGGCGCGGATAATCCAATTTATTCAGCACCGGACACAACTCTTCGGGGAGTTCGGTTTCTCTGATCTGGTTGGCTAATATGCGGGCGGAATCCTGAAATAATTTCATCGCAAAGGCGTTAGGGCAGCAAATACTATCACGGTGTTCCCGGCTGTCAATAAGAGAAAATTATTGTTTTCCGGAGCGGCGGTCTGTAAAATAAAATAATAACAAATTCACATGGCTAAATGCGTACAATGTGCCGCTGAACTGGGAGCTCCCCTGGCTTCCATTTCCGGCAGTCAGATCGGGGACGAAAACACCGACTGCTATTATCTTTGCCCGCAATGTGACGTTTACACGCTGGAGCATGTCTATGATGACTTTGACGGTGAAACAACAGTCTCCAGGGAAGGTCCGGTCAGCAGAGAAAAAGGGGATAAGAGCGTTGCCCTGATCAGGCAGTGTACCGAGCCTTGGGATAAAAAATGCCGCTGCCCGGCCCATCTGCAATATTTTAACGCCAATCTGGATTAAAAATGATCAAAGATGCCACAATATTTTGGATTATCGCGGGCACAGCCTTTTTCGGCATGATCCTGTTCGCCATCGGCACCAACCTGTTCGCAAAAAAAATCGAAGCCCGGGGACCTGCGTACGAAGCAAAAATTTCCAGACTGATCAAAATCGTCATGTTCATTTTCTTTGTGATTCTGGGATTCAGCATAGTGCCGATTTTCGTGAAATATTTTACCGATGCTCTGCCCTCGGTAATTACTCAATCCACCCTGCCGGTTCTGCTCAGGGACAACGCTATGATGCTGGTTTATGTTTTTTGGGGAATCTATGTGATCGGACTGGCCATTGCCGTTCCCGCTTCAATTAAAGACGGCTTTTTTGAAGATCGGGATGATTCTCCCGGACAGCATTAATTAACTTAAGGTTGGGTTAATACCGTCTTTTCCACGCATTGTTTCAAAGCCTGTTCGCAATTCAGGACATTGATCGAACAATCCCTGATCAGTTTGTAATTAGTCTTATCGTGATAATCCCGTTTAATTATTTCGGAAATACCCTGTGCATGGCTGGGAACCAGGCAATTACCCCGGGTGGGAGCAACGCAGTTGGTTCTGGCGCTTTCACATTTGGCCAGCTCGGCCTGGGCCTCCGGATTGTTGATAATTTGAGGCAAAGCCGCCGAAGTTAATTCCTCTATGCCTGTGTAAATTGGGAAATTCGGATCATTTTCGATGATTCCTGAAGTTTCGAAGTTTTTCCTGATAGCAGAAATTATTTCGGCCCTCTCAGCGGCAGCTGCGCGGCCCCGGTCAAAGGCAACACCCAGACTCAAATCGGTACTCTTGTCGAACAGATACCCGCTCCATAATGCTGTTGTCAGTCCGGCAAATCCGATTCCAAAAGCATTACTGTATAATTTAGATTTATCCATAATAAGTTTTAAATTAGGTCAAAAATAACACAAACATGGGAACAGTCAACTCGCTGCCGCTACAAAACTGTTTCCGGGGAAAATTGTAAAAATTGACAGGTTAAAAAGTAGTATTTACACTTCCGGCGTTAATGACCTTTGAAATTTTGTAAGATAGAGAGTGATCATCGTATCAATCAGGTTTGATCCCGCTTCTATAATTTATAGTGGGAGGGGTCGCCGTTTAGTACCATGATCCTCTCTTTATCTGTTTTCTGGCAGCTATAAGGGAATTTTATAATTCCTTTGAAGCTGTCAGAAAAAGGCAGCAGGTCGGCATTTGCCGGCTTCATTGGACCAGAGGTGAGCCATGAGCACAGCGTTGTCAATCAGCAACCTTCAAGAGGCCGTAGCGGTCGCCAGGACCGCGCTCGTGGAGGCCGTCGCCAACATTGCCAAAGCGGAAGCCGCTTTGGCCTTCATTCTCGCGCAAGCGCCACAGGAGGAGAAGCCCGCCGAAGCCGCAGTTGAGGCACCCGTAGCCGAGGCCCCGGTCGCCGAAGAACCTGCCGCCGCTGAACCGCCCGCCGAGCCCGTCACTGAAGCTGCAGCTGAAGCCGCCCCCGTCGCCGAGGAGAAGCCCGTCGAAGCCGCAACTGAAGCACCAGCCGCCGAGCCCGTCGCCGAAGTCGCTGCTGAAGCACCTGCTGTCGAAGCCCCCATCGCCGAACCGCCCGCCGACCCCGTCACTGAAGCTGCAACCGAAGCACCAGCCGCCGAGCCCGTCGTCGAAGCTGCAACCGAAGCCGCCCCCGAGGAGAAGCCCGCCGAAGTCGCAGCTGAAGCGCCCGTCACCGAAGAGAAGCCCGCTGATCCGCCTCCTCCCGACGCCGCCGCCTAGACTTGCTTCCATCAACGCTCGGTCTGCCCGCCCGAACACCCGTCCTCCTGAACCTCCGCCCACCCACCAGATAAAGAGATGCCGCCCGTAGCCCCGCACGCGTTCGCGCGCGGGGCTCAACTCTAAAACTACAAATTAAAAGTTTTATCGAAGCTGCCGCTGGTTTCGTTGACCGATTCGAATTTCACAAAAGGTTCTGTTTCCTCTCCTTTGGACATTTCCAGAGTCAATTTATCTGTTGGTCCGCCCACTTTGGTAAATTCCAGATGGAAAACATTTTCGCCGGATTTCAGAATACAATGTTTGGCGGCAATTTCCGGGGCAGCTTCCTTGCACATCGGACTGTCCGCGCCCATAAACATTTGGCCTTCCGATTGTCCCCCCTTCATTCCGAGATCTTGTCCGTTCAGAGTAGCTTTGAGTTGATAGCCGTAGCCCATGCAGGTAATGGCAAGGGAGAGGTTTGCGGAATTTTCCATGGATAGATAAGTTAAACAATTGAACTCAAATTTTACACCAGTCCCTGGGCCAGCATGGCATCCGCAACTTTTATGAATCCGCCGACATTGGCACCGTTTACATAATTTACGTAATCGCCCTCCTGTCCGTATTTCACGCAGGTGGAATGAATGTTTTTCATAATCTGTTTGAGCTGCTGGTCCACTTCTTCGGTTGTCCAGTAGCGGCGCAGAGAGTTCTGGGTCATTTCCAGTCCGGAAGTGGCGACTCCGCCGGCGTTAGAGGCCTTCCCGGGGGAAAAGAGAATTTTGTTCTGATGAAAATAATCCATGGCTTCGGGTTTGGTCGGCATATTGGCACCTTCCACCACGCATTTGCAACCATTTGATACCAGTTTTTTGGCATCCTCCAGATCAAGTTCGTTTTGAGTTGCGCAGGGGAAAACCATGTCGCAGCTGACGCTCCAGGGGCTTTCTCCAGCCTTGTATTCGGCGCCGAATTTGGTCGCGTATTCACTGATGCGGCCGCGGGTGACATTTTTCAATTGTTTGATAAATTCCAGTTTTTCCTGATTGATGCCGTCTTTGTCATAAACAAATCCGTCGGAGTCGGAAACCGTTACCACCTTTGCCCCCAATTGTATCAATTTTTCCACGGTATATTGTGCCACATTGCCAGATCCGCTGACCGCGCAAACTTTCCCCTGCAGGCTTTCGCCTTTGGTGGCCAGCATTTCCTGGGCGAAATAAACCACGCCGTATCCGGTGGCTTCCGTTCGCAGCAGGCTTCCCCCGAAACTCAGTCATTTGCCGGTTACCACTCCGCTGAATTCATTCTTCAGCCGTTTGTATTGGCCGAATAAATATCCGACTTCTCTTCCGCTTACTCCGATATCCCCGGCAGGCACGTCCAGAAAAGGTCCGATATGGCGGAAAAGTTCCGTCATAAAGCTCTGGCAGAATCTCATCACTTCGTTATCCGATTTTTCCTTGGGATCAAAATCCGAGCCGCCCTTTCCGCCGCCCATGGGGAGGGAGGTTAAACTGTTTTTGAAAATCTGCTCAAAACCCAGGAATTTCAGAATGCTTAAATTGACGCTGGGGTGGAATCTGAGACCGCCTTTGTAGGGTCCGATGGCACTGTTAAACTGTACGCGATAACCGCGGTTGATTCTAAATTCACTTTTATCGTCAATCCAGGGAACGCGGAATATCACCGTTCGCTCCGGTTCAATCATTCTTTCCAAAATTTTGGCTTTTTCATATTGCGGATTGGCGGCAATAAACGGCATCACCGAAAGAGCCACTTCTTTCACGGCCTGCGTGAATTCCGGCTGATGAGGATTTCTGGCTTCTACTTCTGCCATAAAACTGGTCAATTTTTCTGTGGCTTCCATGTTGAAAAAATAAAAATATTCGTTCTCGGTATAGCAGGGGAATTGGGTCGAAGTAAATCAATTTTCAGAGAGGAATAAATGATGATTTACAAATAAGTACAAAGCTTGACAAAGAAAAAGAATATGCTATAAAAATCACAGTGTCAGGATGGTTTTTAAATCAAGCCACCCGGGCCAAAACGTTACTTAACAATCTGCTTTCCGTATAGACCAACCCTAATTGGATGGTGTGTCATGGAACAACTCGACGCTGATTTCGTAGAAATTGACCAGTCCTCAATGCCCATCGCCCTCGATCAGAATCTGCTGCCCCTGTTGGAAGAGGAAGATCCCCAGTGGGGGCCCGAACTTCTGGCCTCGGCCCTGATCATCAAGGCCTGCAAGCAGCGCGGCAAGTGGTGTGGGGTCAGCGTGCTCCACCTCAACCGGCTTCTGCAGGACCTCAACCGTGAAGGCAACGAGCTGGTGGAGCAGCATGATCAGGCCAGAAAGCAGGAGCAGCGGGCGGAATTGTGGAACAGCCTGATCCGCTTTCTGCTGCTGGTCATGACCTTCGGGCTGGCCTCTTTCTTTCTCAAGCCGCCGAAGCCCCGCCCCTTCTCCGCCAACATCTTCTACGTCTACATGGGGCCCACTCCCGCCATGCTGGAGAAGGGCATCAACCTTCTTCTCAGCCAGGAAAAGGCTGTGCTGGTTCGGAGGAAGGTCGACGGCAACGTCTTCGTCATCCCCCGCCCGGCAATTCTGGGGGAGTTCGGCCAGCAAGTGGCTGAGACTGCGAACAACCAGCCGGTCAATTGACGGCTGTCCAGGGAAAAGTACGCGGAAAGCAGATTAAGTTGAGGCGCGCGTCTCAGGCGGATCACTAACAAGTGTCCGCCTGTTTCCCTATGCCTTTTTAGCTTTTTTGGAAACGGGCAGCATACTTTTCTTGTGAGCCTTGATCAATCCGGCGCCTTCCGGGTGTTCATGTTCCTCAGTCAGCAACTTGTTGGTTTCTTTTTTGTCGACCGGACTGACTTCGTGTTTTCGATGATACATTCCCATGGATTTTTGATTATTGTTTCGTGCATATACTAATCATCAGACCCCCTTTCAGGCAAACGGAAAAGTGAATCTCTGAACGGCCGCCGGAATTCCTAAAAAAAGAGCGGTTTTAGTGCTATAATAAACAGATAAGTTTAATTAACAGTTGCTTTGATGGGTTTACTGGACAGAATGAAAGAAAAAATCAGGCGCAACCGCAAACCTCCGGAACAGAGACTGGACTCCGACATTGAAGACCAGAGAAATTTAATCCGGGGAAGCGTTTACCGTATTCCGGGCAGAAATGAACCCGAATACGAGTTGTCCAATGAACAACGAGAAAAACTGATTGCCGGGCTGGAAAAGCAGTATCAAAAGTCGCTGAAGATTTTAAAAAAATATGAACTTCCCTTCGAAGGACACCATACTGAACAGGCTCCCTCCTGGGAACAAATCCGGCAAGGATTGAACCCGGTCATTCTGGACAAAGTAGCTAAACTTCATGAACCGCTCTTGTTGTTGATTCCCGGAACCACTCCAGGCGAAAAAATCGCGACAATTAATTATAATGCGCGTCCGCACTCGTTTGAATCCAGAATCAAGTTTCCCGACCAGGAAGTAGATGTTCAACTCTGGAACGGGGGTAGCCCGTACATGCACACCAAGTGGCGGATTGGCATCGCAGAGGGACTGCCGGAAATCGAGGCAGACCCGAAAATTAGCGGGGACAACTACGAAATGGCCCAAAGCTGGCTGCAGACATACCAGGGACAGGGGCTGGACGTTATCAACGATCTGGATACCTTCTTGATGATGGTTATGTATGCACAAGCCGCCAAAAAACCTATAAACAAAAAAACTCTTACTGTTCTTAACGCCAAAAATCTTAAACCGGGAGAGCGTTTGTCCTTTGGAACTTATGACGGAGACCAGGTCTATCTGGGCACCGCCCATTCCAATGTCTTTTTTAAAAACATCCGTCTGCGCCCGATTGTTTGGGTGCCGTCACCGGTAAAAGCATGAATTCTGGGAAGCGTTCACGGGGTATGATATAAACAATACAGGTAATCCCGACAAAAATTTGTATAAATAACCATGACTCAGGAACAAAAAAATTTGAAGAATCATCAGTTACTGGAAATCTGCGGAGAAGACATCTTCAAAAAAATTAAAAGAAAGAAAATTATCAAAACCAGCCGCGACAACGGCAATTCCCTGCTAAATGCCAAATTAACAGATCAAAAACAATAAAATGAACAGAGTTGCCCCGGCCGAATCAAGAGAACCAAAACCCCAAACAGGGGAGCAGCCGCAGCCTCAAAAAGTGGAAGACCTCAAGCTGCGCATGAGCCAGGCCATGGAAAAAAAGGAGGGCCGGGATTCCCTGCACCGGGCCGGTGATTTTCTCTATGAAAATTTCAAAGGGGCTGATTATCCCCACGATATGGTCTTGTCCTCAATCAAAGAGGTTTATGACGAGCGACAGGCCGGCTTTGATCCCAAACTGGGTTTCAGGGAATTTATCAAATCTTTCGGACCGGGACTTATAAAACTATGTCAGCTCAAACTGTTGGCCGCTGGCGGCTTCGACCTGGGAAAATTTGGTAAACACAGGGATGGCGTCGACGGCAAACTGGGCAGAATGACGGGCGGAGCACTGGACAGATATTTTATGGGCGAACAAACGCTTCCTCCCGAGAAACCTCCGGTCGCGTCCGACCGGCCGCCGCGTTCCGTGAGATCGACCCCCGCCCCCCGTCCTGCGGTTCGCCGAGCGGTCACCCCGCCCTCCCGAACACCAGTCAGACCGGCTGATAAACGCCCTGCCCCGGCCACCGAACGCGCGACTGCCAGGGACAGCGTAAGGACGCCTGCACCCGTTCCTGAAAGCCGTGCTGAGAAAGGCAAAATTAGTCCCAAGTCCGCCTTTGAAAGGAGAATGCTGGATATCTATGACAGCACGCCGAATACCTACCGTACTGATGATTTACCAAAATATTTTGGCAGAACCCGCAAGGAAATTGAACCCTATATTATTAATGAAGATCCCGTTACCCATAAACCCATAACCTTTCTGGAGCGGCCTATCGCCAATCCGCACGCCAAGGGCAAAAAGGGCATTAATATGGAATTTTTGATTTTTCTGAAAATCGCCGAAGAAAAACTGGAACAAAGAGGTATTAAGTACCAGCCAAGAGCATCTGAAATTCTGGGGTTTGAATTTCGCGGTATGAAGGTTCAGGGAAAAGAAACTAAAACTTTAAGCTCACACGCTTTCGGTATGGCAATCGATATCGACCCCAATCTCAACGGACCAAAACAGGGACGCGGTACAATTCCGGACGAAGTTGCCATGATTATGGTCGAGTCGGGTATGGCCTGGGGTTACATTCAGAGCAAGGATTACCGCATGCTGGGAGCCGATCCCATGCATTTCCAGCCCCGTTTTCCTGCCGACAGCGAAGCCGGACAGGCAATTATTAATGCCAGTCCGGCGGGTAGAAAATATTGGGCGGCTATTCGCCCGATGCTGGATGAAATAAAGGGCAGCCGCGCTTAAACAGCGGTCTTTAGCTGGCCTTCTTTTCCTTCTTAACCTTGGCCTTCTTGACGGGTTCAGCTTCAACTTTGGCTTTTTTTACAGTCTCGACTTCAGCCTTGGCCTTTTTCATGGATTTCTCTTCGACTTTGGCTTGTTCCTCTTTGTTGACCACAATGGCCGCGGGAGTCAGAAACATCAGAATCTTATCCATCTTGGCATTCAACGCATCCAGCTGTTCCTTGTATTTGTCGGCAGGCTTTTCAGCGCTCTCGAAGTCTTTCTTATAGCCGCCGTCTCTGTTGTCCCGGTAGTTATCGGCTTTTTTGAATGAGGGCCTGTCAGAATCTCTGTCCCGTCCATAACTTGGCCGGTCAAAATCTCTTCCTCTGGAACTGCCGGAATCGCCGTCTCTCTTAAAGCAGTTGTTGCAGAATACCGGTTTATCACCGGATGGTCTGAACGGTACTTCGCATTCGTTGCCGCAATCGTCACAGATGGCCTGATGCATTTGAGGTCTTCCTCCGTCTCTCCCTCCAAACCCTGATCTGCCTCCGGAAAAGCCGGAACGTCCTCCGGACGGTTTGCCGAAAAATTTCTTTCCTCCACCTCCTCCGTCACGGCTTCCGCCGCCGCCTCCACCGAATCGCTTATTTCTATTGAATTCCATAAATAATGTTTTAAAATAATATATTACAAGACCAGAACCTTATGCTAATTGGACGGATATTGCAATAGCATCTTAGGGCTTTTTTGTGATATAATAAAGGGATATTTAAAACGACCAAAACCGTGGAGGAAATAAATAAAATTCATCTGAGAATCAATCAGTTGAAAACAGAAATTAAACCCCAGATTTTTTACGGTATCCAGAGAAAATATTTGACGAAATTCATTTTGGCCAACCGCAAGCCGATCACCAGGTTTTTAATTCTGGCTTTGGTGGAATCACTGCTTTTGATCAGTCTGCCCATCATTCTCAAATTCCTGGTGGAGAATGACTATAATTTTTTCCGTCTGCATAGTCTTTTGCTGGATGTTACTCTGTTGTCCGTTCTGGTACTGGCTTATATAGTTACCAGTTACCTGCTGATCCGACTTGACCAGACTATCAGTTTCAATCTGATCAATCAGATCAAAATGCACTGGCTCGGCCGTTTTTACGGAACTGCCAGTTCACGCACGAGTGTATTGAGTGACGGCTCCCTGATTACGAAATTCGTTTATCATACCCAGCTTCTGAAAATGGCTCTGGAAAAGGTTGTCATGGAGGGGACACGCGCCATCATTTTTTATCTGGTTATATTGGCCTCAGCCTTTTTGTTCAGCAGTTCAACCTTTTTATGGCTGCTGCTGGGATTTCCTTTCCTGTGCCTGGTCTTCTTCATTTTCTACCGCATCGGGTCATATTACATCAGCCGGGAACAGACACTGAATACCAGACTGATTAAAGCTATTGTCCAGCAGACCTCAAATCTGCAGCAGACCCAGTCATTGGGACTGGTGCGGCCACGCTTCAAAATGATTGAGGGATTGCTGGAACAGGACACCTTTTTTCGCAAAAGACGTGAAATATGGGTGAAATTTTCCGACCGTCTGGTTTTCGCCCTGATTCTTTTGTCGGGAGGCTTTCTGTATGTACTGAAAGATTTTTATCCTATTTTCAGCTGGGACAGCTGGACTGAAAGCGCGATTGGATTGATCCTGGCCGGATTTTTTACCAAGGTGGTGATTCAGGTAACCCACGCCGGTTTGTTTGGACAGGCGCTGAAAACCGGTCTGATCATTTCGATTCCGGATTTCGCAGTCGGAAAAAATCCCGGTGATTCATCTGTCGATCTGGATTTCAATCAAAAGATTCTGGTGTATGGCAGAAAAGTCAGGCTTTCCAAATTTGCCGGAGTCATAGTTAACTTTGAACTGGAACTCTTGCCCGGATCAAAGACCCTGATACGTAGCGAAGGGCCTCTGGGGAAATCCACTTTGGCCCGTTATCTCGGCGGCTTGAAACAGGTTGACAGCCTGAACGTCAAAAACGGGAGAAGAAGAATTTTATCGGTAAAATGGGGCTCCAGCTGCCGCTCCCGCCAGTATCTGTCTTTGAGCAGAATTTACCGTGAAACCATCGCGGAGTTTCTGCTGGCCAAACCGTCCGAGGAAATTAATCAGGAAGATCTGCAAAAAGTTTTCCAGGTTCTGGGACGGCATCCTGAATTTGAATTTATTTTTAAATTCAACGATTTTCTTGGCAAACGTTTCAACAGCTCCGAAAGTTCCGAGACCGAATTGATTCTGCTGCAGATCGCGCAGGCTGTTCTAAATAAACCCCGCCTGATCTGTGTTGATCACGATATTTTTGATCATCAAAACGAGCGGGTCAGCCGCGGGCTGGAAATATTGGAACAGGAGTGTTCCGGTTCCACGCTGGTCTTTTTCTCGGGTTTGACCGGCCAGCCGGACACCGGTCGCTTCGAAAATACATATACGCTCAGCAAAAATGCATTTCAGAAAAATTAAAAAAAATCTGATTATCCTTAACCTTGCCCTGGTCGCGCTGGCAGCTCCTTTATATTGGGGATCGGGCTGGCTGCAGGCCAATGTCTTCAAGACCTCCGGACAGGCTGTTGAAAAAGAAAACTTAACTCCCCAGAATACCGTAGTTTCCACCGACGCCCTGGATTTGAAAATCTATGATAATTTCAGCAACGGACAGATCCCCGGGCGCTTTCAAAAGATGGTAATCGAACACATCAACAACGCCCGGGAGGAAATTATCATCGCGATGTATGCTTTTGATATCGTGGAAATCAGAGATGCTTTGATTGCAGCCAAGAATCGCGGCGTCAAAATTAAATTATTGTATACCGCGGCCAAAAGCGAGAACATCAACCCTTTCCTGGCCGGACTTGCCGAAGAGATATCGCTGATCAGAATCGGGGAGAATATCGACAGCGTAAATTACAGCATGCATCACAAATTTATGTTGATAGATCCGGAAACGGAAAACCGCAGTTTACTGGCGGGTTCCTGGAACTGGACCAGTCTGCAGGAAGAACTTGACCCCAACTTGCTGATGGAAACCTCCAACCGTGAAATCATCGAAAGTTATCGGAGGGAAGCGGAACGACTGGCCACCGGTAATAACGGATATTTTAAATTCAGACTGACGGATTTTCGTCCCTGGAGCGATCTGATTACATTCAGTAACGCACGGGTCGAAGTCTGGTTTTCTCCCGGACGCGATAAATATTCGATTCAAAACCGGGTGATTTCCATGATTGATGCAGCCCAACAGCAAATCGATATCGCCAATACCATTATTGACTCGTCTTTCATTGCCGACGGCATTTTGAAAAAAGCCGGGGCCGGGGTAAAGGTCCGCGTAATTTTTAACCGGGAAGGCGTGGACAACCAACAGCCGCTCCTGGGGTATCTGAAAAAGCACAAGGAGCAGCGCAAGCTGGCCAATCTGGAAATCGTCATCGGCGGCGAAGAGAAGGCCAATGAACTGGGGCAGTTTTCCATCTTCCACCATCACTTTATGGTGGTTGACGGCTACAAAGTGCTCACGGGCACGGCCAACTGGACCTATGGCGGATTTTTCCTCAACGATGAAGATTTCCTGGTAATTGAATCGGCAGAAATTGCCCAGAAGTTTTCCGAAATCTTTGATTACTATTTCTTGAAATACCGCGGATAAATTGCCTGTCCGAAATGGCTGAAAAAGCTTTGCAGCCTGAATTCTCCCCCAGCCATGATTTTTTTCCCCTTGGCCAGTTTTTTGGCAGTGTAGCCTCCTCCCAGATAAGCCCAAAGTGTCTTCATGACGCGCTCTGAAAGCTGCTGCAGTAAACGCGTATCGGTAACCAGGTTGTGCGGATTAACGTGGTTCAACAGAAAAGTAGACCTTCCCTTTTCATTTACCACCAGCAGTTTCTTGATTTTCTTCAGCTTGGCGGCCACCCCTGAATTGGAACTGGATTTGAACATTACTTTCAGTTGGGCCATGATTTTGTCGACTTTTGATTTGGGAATGGAGAGTTTACCTTTTTCGAAAGCCAGGCCGAGATATTCAAAATAACTCTCCAATGGTTGCAATATGGTTTTGTCATTGTTGAGAATTATTTTCATTTTGTTGCACTCTGTTTTGATATAATCCAGAAAGCTCTGTAATTTTTCACGGTCGCGGTCCAGCACAATCACGTCATCGCCCACCCGGCGGTAGAACTCCGCTTCGGCACCGATTTTTTCATCGATCTGGGACATATAAATGTTATTGAAAAGACTGACCAACGGGATTCCCTGCATGGTTCCTTCGGACATCGAGGACCAGTCGCCCCGTCTTACAAAGGACATTTCGATAAACTGGCGCAGCAAATCAAGGGTCTGTTCGTCTACTCCCAGCCCGCGTAACTTGTTTAATAGAATTGTTTTATTAATATGGTCGGAATAGTCTTTGAAATCCGTTTTCAGCAGATAGTAGCCATTGTTTACATTGGATAAATAAAACCGGCGCAGTGAACGCAGGGCAAAATAAGACGGCCTCTCGCTCCGGAATGAATATAAAAATTTGGAGTAATGGGGTTTTAGAAATTCCTGCAAAACGCGGTAAACCGCCTGGCACTTGATCCTTTCCCGCACTGGTACCATGTAAATCTTACGGATTTTACCGTTCTTTTTGGGAATGGCCACGGACTGTGCCAGCCGCAAGGGATGATTCTCAATAATTTCCAGGCGGATCTGTTCCAGAAATTCCTTCAGATTCAACTCGGTTTGATGAATTTGCTGACCGTCGATTACGTCATAATCAAACACCTTGCACTTGATCAGGAAAGTTTCATAAACTTCCAGATAGGCTTCCTGGATGTTTTCTTGGCTGATTATCCGTTGATAAAGATTGGTGATGGGCATTTTGGTCTTAGTATTTGTGATGTCTTTGGGCGGATGGTACGGCCGCTTCAAACCGGCTCGTTAATGAAAGATTCTTTTCCTGACGGGTCGCCTAGACTTCAGGTTGGGGGGAGTGTTCCGTGACTTCATTCTCACTGTGCTCTCCTCCTGACCACCCTCCTCTAGGTGATCCACGAGGGATTAGAATCCTCATGTCTTCAGCACTCTCTGTTACCGGTATCCGTCGGTTTTTAAAAACGGAGGCCCTGAAGTTTTGAATACTTTATGCCCCCCTTTTGATCGGGTGGCTAAATTACTCATCCGCCTGACAAAGAACATCATTGAATTACACCACGGAAAGACCGCCTGACAAAAGGGAACGGGGGGACTCTCTCCTTGCCAAAAACGGCAGCAGTCTGTATATCTTCTGGGCAATCAATTCACAAAAGCCTCCTGCCATGCTCATCACCCAAAATCTACAATATGATTATTCCGGCCAGGCGCTCTTTGAAGGGGTCAATGTCTCTCTGGACAGCACCGCCAAAAAACGCGTGGCGATTGTCGGAAAAAACGGTTGCGGCAAGACCAGTCTTTTGAAACTTCTGGTAGGAGAAGCAGAGCCGACGCATGGCACGGTCAGCAGCTCTCGCGAAATTATCGGTTATCTGAAACAGGAACCGGATTTCGGCGATGAAACGCGGACGGTCGGTGAATTTCTGGAAAGCAAACTGGAAGAGGACTGGATGACCTACAAAATTGAAATGGTTTTGGATGAAGTAAATCTTCCTTCGGAAATTCAAACCTTACCCCTGGATAAAATCAGCGGGGGGCAACGCATGCGCATCGCTTTGGCCGAAGTTCTGCTCAAGGAACCCACCATCCTGCTTCTGGACGAGCCCACCAACCATCTGGACACCCAGTCTATCGAATGGCTGGTTGGTTTTCTGGAAAAATTCAACGGCACGGTTGCCTTTGTTTCTCATGACCGGACTTTTATTAACCGTGTGGCCGACCAGGTCTGGGAAATCACTTCCGACCGCAACGTGGAAGTTTACGGCGTGAAATACGATCTGTATCTGATCGAACGTTATGAAAGATATCTGAAAAAACTGGCGGCATTTGAATTCAGCCAGCGCGAGATTCGCGAATTGCAGGACTGGCTGAAGGCCAATGCCAATCACCCCAAATACAAATTTACGGCTACCGTGGCCCAGAGAAAAAAAGCCCTGGAAAGGATGGAGGTCAAGGCTCCGCCCGAACCGATGTCCGACCCCCGCGTCAAAATGCATCATCTCTCCAAAGACCAGCAGGGCACTGTGTTGTCGGTAAAAATTCGCGAAAAATCTTTCGGCGAACGCAAAATCCTCCAGAACGTGGAATTTAAAATACACGCCGGTGAACGCTTCCTGATCCGTGGGCCTAATGGCTCCGGCAAAACCACCCTGATCAAAATTCTGGCCGGTGAAGACAAAGATTTTGACGGACAGCTGACCTACAAACAAAACATCCGGATCGGCTACCTGAGCCAGTTTACAGCCCTCGACCTGGACGCCACGGTGATCGACCAGTTCAGCGCTAAAACGCAGATCGATTACACCCTGGCCCGCAGCATTCTTTCCAAATATCTTTTTCCGGCGGAGTTTATGGAGGACAAAATCAAAAATCTCAGTTTCGGCCAGCAGCGCCGTCTGGAACTGGCCATTTTGCTCACCCGGAAGCCCGACTTGTTGCTTCTGGATGAACCCACCAATCATCTGGACATTTTCCTGCGCGAGGATCTGGAGAACTTTCTGATGCAACAGGAGGTGGCTATGTGCATCATTTCCCACGACAGTTATTTTCTCAACAAAATCGGCATTTCCCATACCGTGGAGTTAAATTGAGCCTATCAAATTAGCTTTTTAAAAAAGTCAAAAGCAGACATAATGGACATAAACTCATAATGTCATGCCTATGAATTCAAAATATTCAGGAGTTGAGCAATTTCCCCCCGAAAACAGATCTGTACCGGGCATGCTGGGAGGGTCAGGAACCACCGGTAATTCCCAGTTTCCTTTTGACCCCGAGCAGATCAAAAAAAAGGTAAGACTGACCATGATGGCGGTTTTAGCCGCTGTGGTCCTGTTTATCGGACTGGTCGGATCATTGGTGTTTTATCCATACCTTTTCGCCGGCTTTTTCGAAATTTTTGACCCCGGCCCGATCAAAGGAAATCTGCTGGCGCTGACCTATGTCCCCCAAAACCCCGACAATGAAACCTCAGCCGTTTCCGGCGGGAAAGTCTGGATTGTAACCAATCCTTCCTTCAACTATGTACAAACTGTCAGTACTCCCGGCAGTTACTCAGTCAGCTCGGAATGCGCGGGCTGCAAAATACGTGTTTATATCTATGATCCGCTGAATAAAACTGTCCAGTCACAATGGGACATAGACCTGAAGGGAATGCCTTATGATGTGGATTTATACAGGGAAAAAGACGCGGTCTGGCTGTCGGCCCGGCAGACCGACTCCATGGATCCGTTTATTTACAAATATGACGCCAAAACCGGAGCGCAATTATTGAACACCGGGTCTTTCGTCAAAGAAAACCCCCAATTGACGGCCGGCATTGTAGAATTGTCCCATTTCGAAAATCCCCGCAGATTGGATCTGAAATTGGCTGACGGAAAAGAGTTTATTTTTACGCCGGCAGACGGAAAATTCTATGCGGGCCAGCAGGAATTCAATCAGGCTAACGAAAGCGGGGGATCAACTACCGTCTTCGGATTAACTGAAGAATCATCAGATCAGAGAAAAAAGCTTTACAGCATTACCGGTCCCCGCGCAAAAGTACTGGGAGGCCGCTGCGATACGCATGCCGGTAAAGCCGATACGCTTAAGTTTTTCTGCGAGTCAACGGCCAAATTGCTCAGTGAGGAGATATTTCTGGAACCAATTATCCTCTATCAGGACGACCGGACAGCTGTGATCTTCCATCAAAACAGTTTGGGCCGTGACGCCCAAAGAATGCTTACCGCCTATGACCTTGAAGGCAAAAAGCTCTGGACGGTACCGCAGGAACGTCTTTTCAATGCCATAAAGTATGATCCGGATAATTCACTTTCCGCAATTTTCTTTTTACAAAGCCACCTTTCCGCAGAACTGTCGGGAGGAGTGTTTGTCTTCATAATGGAAGGAGTGGGAGCTGTGGGATTGGACGCGCAGCAGGGAACAGAATTATGGAGAATTGAAACTTAAAAGGGTAGGTTGACAAAAGCGAAGAAAAGGGTATAGTAAAACACTATCCATTATTAGCAGTTTCGAAAATAATTCAGGTAAATAATCGTAAATAAGCATGGAATCATCTCTGTATAAAGAGGCCGACGAGCAGTATGACCGGTACGAACTGGGAAAGCTACCGGAGTCACTGCAGAGAAACAGCCTCGATCATTATTATTTGAGCGTCTATCCTCCTTTGAAAGGCATGCAGGCGATGGACGAAGGACAAGTGGCTTTGCCCGAATACCCTGAAACTATAAGCAACGCCTATGTGCATATTCCTTTTTGCAGCGGCGTTTGTGATTTCTGCAGTTATTTTGTGACTGCCGTCAGACCGGACAAAATTGAACGCGTTGAAAATTATCTGGATCTGGTCAAACGGGAAATTGATTACCACCGGGCCAGAACCAATCTGCAAATCAATTATCTGTACATGGGAGGCGGAACGCCCAGCCTGATTCCGCCAGCCGCCCTAAAAAATTTCCTCGATCATCTGGCCGGAAATTCCGTGCTTGCCCCGGAAGTGCAGGGGACTTTGGAACTGCATCCTGAATTTTTCCGTCAAAGAGAGCATGCCCAACAATTTCTGGATGCCCTCAAAGAACATGGCATCAACCGGGTCAGTCTGGGCCTGGAATCCGCCAGCGATGAAGTTCTGGCCTGCTCCAACCGCCGGCATGAAGCGGATTTTTTCCGGGGAGCCGTCGATTTCATCAAAAATAATGGATTCTATTTGAACGTGGATTTGATGTATGGCTTACCGGACATGACTTTCGAACAATGGGAACACACATTGAAAAGCGCTGTGGCCTGCAATCCAGATTCCATTTCCACCTACTTTTTATTTGTCGATCCGGGCACCCGGACCTGGCACGATGTCAAAAGAGGAAAAATAATTTTGCCTGATAACCGCACCATCCAGACCCAGCATCTGATGGGCCGGAATTTTCTGCAGCAAAACGGTTTTCACGAGCTGCCCAATGATTTTTACAGCAAAGTGCAGGGTGATCCGGAGCAATTTATTCAGGAAGCCCTGCCCTCCGCCGGTTCCTCTCTGCCAATTGGCGCGGGAGCCTATGGTTTCTTGGACGGAACACAATTCTACAACCAGTTTGATCTGCAGGCATACGAAGCCAGAATCAAGGCAGGTCTTTCACCTGTCTGGCGCGGCCACAAACTCGATGCCGACAATCAGCTTCGCCGCGACATAATGTTTTCTTTTAAAAATTCCCCTTCACTGAATAAAAAACTATTCGAGGCCAGATACGGCACGGATCCCGCCCGGCGTTTCCCCGAAATATTCAGAGTGCTCACTATGCATGGACTGATTGAGGACACCGATTCCACCATTAAACTGACTCCCAAAGGAAATCTCTGCGTGGAAGAGGTATGCTCTTTGTTTGGCGACGCTGATCTACTTCTGAAAGGTGCTCCCGGACGTTCTCCATCTGAACAGGCCAAATTGGAAAAACACAATTATTCACCCACCCTTCGCCGGCTGCCGGTAGTGGGGGAAGGGGAATAGCAGTCAAAGACTGCATTTAGAACACCAGACAATATAAAATCTTCAGATCGAAGAATATTTTTCTTTTTCCGCAAAATGGACAATAATAAAAAAAATATTAATAAAAAACTTTCCATGAAAAAATCACTGTCGACACTTATCGGCATCATTTCAATCATATCCATTGTATCGCCAGTCTACGCCTCCTTTTCTGATGTCTCCAATACCAATCCCTATTACACGGCTATTGATTATGTTCAGACGCAGGGAATTGTCAGCGGCTATCCCGATGGAACCTATAAGCCGGAAAATCCGGTGAACCGCGCGGAGTTTGTAAAAATTCTGGTTGGAGCCGCCTTGAAATATAACCCGGCGCAGGATCCTTCCGGCTACGATATCTATGCGCTTATAGGAATTGATTTAACCGACATCAGTAGCGGAGAGTGGTTTGTACCGTACGTAAGAAAAGCGATTCAAAGCAATATTATTTCCGGATATCCTGATAAAACTTTCAAGGGTGCGACTAATATTAATAAGGCGGAAGCGGCCAAAATTCTAGTAAACAGTTTCGGACTGCCGACATTGTCTGAAAGTTTCAACGTGAACTGGTACGACCAATATATTTATGCCCTGGAAGAAGTCCATGCTATTCCTGCCTCCCTGGTCTGTGTCGATCAAAAAGTTACCAGGGGTGAGCTCGCGGAAATGATTTACCGGATTAAGACCAATCTAACCACACTCCCGGCTACATCTTCCTACATCAAATCCGGCACTAAACTGCAGTATATAGCGGATACGAATAAATGCGATCTGAACGGAGCCATGTTGCCGGCAGGTCAAACTCCCGCAGTTTCTTCCTCAGAACCCAAACAGGTGACGCTTGATGACTCAGACGTCAACAACGGTTCCACTATGTACGATTTTGACACTGAACAACGCACCAACAGCGATGTTTCACCGGACATGATGCTGGGTAGCATATTTTACGAAGACTCCTGGATGCGCGGCGTTGATTGGCAGGTGGTCCCCATGCAAGATACTTTTGACAGTATCATCCAATGTCCCGCCGAAGGCTATGCCGGTGTACATGACGTGGGATCCGACGGTTTTGGAACTCCCTACAATGCCTGGCAGGGAGACGTTTACTGCCTGAAAACCGATCTGGGAAAATATGTTTTGCTTGAAGTGTTAAGTTCCTACAATGAAGGCGATAACAGATTTTTGACTTTCAAATATCTGATGAACAGGACAGGAGGGACCAAGATAAGATGAATTGATTTTTATGGACAATGTTGAATGTATTGATTCCCGCGGAACTACCGTTCAGCGCTTCTGGACGCGCGATTCATCAGTCCTGATGGCCGGCTTTTTGCTGGTAATTGTTTTAATTGGTTATTTCTGGTGGCCATTGGTTGAGGCGGTGATGAGACGGGTTGATTGGAGCCGGGAGTGGTGGCTGCAACTGGACTGGCTTCTGCTGGGTATTTTTGCTTTCACTTCACTTACTATCGTGGCCCGGGCCGACTTCAAAAAGGACGCTCTGATTATTTTTGTGGGAATCTGCGGCGGTTTGCTAATCGAAGCCTGGGGGACCCAGACCAATTTATGGCATTATTACACCGCGGAACGGCCTCCCCTATGGATTATTCCGGCCTGGCCAATCGCCAATTTGTCTATCGACCGGATTACCAGAGCGCTGGATTGGCTGATTACAAAAATCACCCAAAACCGCCTCAAACCAGAAGCTCGCGGCAGGGGAATATTTAAAGTCGCCTACTGGTTGATTTTTGTTTCATTCCTGTTGCTGATGTTTTCTTTTGTCGCGCCAACCTTTGACAAATCTTTTACCATTCTGTCTTTACTGCTCTGTCTGATTATCACATTCACTCCCACCAATTATCGCCGCGCCACGCTGACTTTCATCGCCGGAACAGCACTCGGTTATTTTTTGGAATTATGGGGAACAACCAATCATTGCTGGACTTATTACACCCAGGAAACCCCGCCGCTGTTTGCCGTTCTGGCTCACGGCCTGGCCGCAGTGGCCTTTTGGAGGGCAGGGTTGATTTTGAGAATAATAGGCAAAAGCAAAAAACGAATATTATAGCACCAATAGTGGTGGAACCGCGGGAAGTCGAACTCTGGCCCGACAATTGTCAAGATTGCGTACGGACTTCCCCAAATAGTCTGCGTAAGCGCGGGTTCTTTATTTCCCCTCCAGTTCTATCATCACCTCATTGCGGACCAGCCAGGGGGGAGTCCAAGGGGCGTTATATCCCGCATAAACAGGGCTGCCGTGGTGTTCAACGCCATCGCGGGAAAGTGCCGCAAGCAATTTTTGGCTGAATTTTTTGATTCTTTTTTCCGAGTGATACCAGGTGAACCGGATCACGGCGAACTTTTTTTCCGGAACTTTGACAATCTGGACTTTGGAATTGGTGGGTGTCGGCAAGGTATCAATCGTATAGGAGCCGGGCATCACAAAAGCAATGACATGGGATTCACCTTCTTTCTTTTCCATCACGGGCGCGGTCATGGCAATTCTTTCCGAAAGATTCCGCCGTTCGGTAACAGGCGCTGTCATGGGAATATTTTCTTTTTTCACATTCCCGCCAAAAATATAACCGGCCACGTTTCTGAATCCTTTATACAGCGCTTCATCATAAGCTCCTTTCACTGTAGTCTGGGCCACAATATGCGCAGGATATTTTCGAATTTCATAATCTTTTTTCTTTTTGATCACGGTATATTTCGCCTGCTCCACTCTGGAGGAAAACAATCCCCAAATTGACCAGAGGACAAAGAGAGCCAGAGCAATATAGAAAATAGTCATTGGGGAGGTTTAATTAATAACTTATCGCGGAACTCAACCAAGTATAGAACAAGATCCTTTGCCTGGCTAATTGGGGCAGCTTGAAAACGCGGCCAAAGCTCTTGAAGCTCCATCGTAGAGGATGTCCACGCAGGTTTGGCCGGGAGAAAAAGGTTGTGTCTGTTTCACGGAAGATTTTCCGGTATTAGAAGGATAAATAGACAGAAAAATAAATGCGGACTACACTTAAACAAATAACAATATTTTTTATGAAAAAAAACAACCAAAAACAAATATTACCTTTTGGGAGGAGTAGTCCTGCTCGCCTTAATTATCGTGTTTGTCGCACTTTATGGGGCCGGTAACCTGTTCAGAGGAGCTCTGCTCTCACAAAAAACAATGATCAGCAGGCCAACGTTAACGCCAACAGCAATCAAAACGTTTCTAATCTCTGCAAGAATAGTTGATGAAAACGGCAATGCGATACCAGGAGCCACGGTAAAGCCGGTTTTTATCCTGCAATTGTCAGGAAAAACCTACCGCTATGGGGTGGTGGAGAAACAAACCGACAGCAATGGCAACTTTTTTCTCACCGAAAGCGAATTTATCAACATAATGAACAGTAAAGGCGTTAATCCGCAGAAACCCTACCCGTTTTATTTGGTAGTTGTTAAGCCAGGCTACTTGGACAGCTATATTTTCGAAAGTGGAGAAATTCCCAAAAACATCAGTGACAGTGCCTGGAATATCACCGGCATACTCAAAAAACTGCCTGGCCGGCTGACCAAAACGCAGAGCATCTTCACGGTCAGTTATTATCCCGGCCAGGAAAAATGCGCCGAAATAGCTCTGAATAAAATGAGTTCTTTTTATCCAAAAATTGCTTCTTTATTTGGTTTTCAGGCCAATGGCACCAGTACCAAGTTTGTTTTTAATACCGCGCCTGAACAGGGATACGGCGATTGGGTCGCCGGAAGTACCGGCGTTGCCACAGTATGTTTGCCTCACACGGACAACATCGAATTACCGGACATTGAAGCGATGTGGAATGACGCGATTCCTCATGAGTTGGGTCACGCCTTTTTGCACGATGAGCAATTATGGCTTCCCAAGTGGGGAAGTGAAGGCGCCGCCCAATATGTGAGCAGAAAACTTGAGGATCCGGCGTTTACTTGTGATCCTGCTACCTTTCTCCCGGTTCAGGAACTGACCGGTGAAAACATGCCTTATTACGCCACCGCCAGTTGTTTCTGGAAATTACTGGAAGACGCTCATCCCGGATTTTTTATTAATTCCATGGATTATTTGCGGGAATTGAATTATCCCAATATTTTTACGACCCAAGACTTCATCAGGGGAGTACTGGTTCCCGTATTGGTAAATGACTACGGGCTGGGAGACATCGAAGCGCTGAACTACCTGAACGAATTTATGCAGCAATTCCATTATGATCCGAATAAAGCCTAAATTATTTGGCTTATGGAAAACACTTCAGCCATGAAAAATAAAGTAATCGGCAAATTTAAAGACAAACCCCGTACGAATACCGGTTGGTGGGTGCTGTATCTTGGTTTTGCGACGCTATTACTACCCGTAATGTTGGGCACTTTTATCGCCGGTTTCCGTCCGATAATCGATCCGGTCAGCGTTAATCAAGGAAATACGGGGATATCAATGGGAATGGGAGCGGTATTGGTTGCCTTAATCCTTTCCATTTGCACCATCATTACTTTTGTTCGAGCTTATAAAAGTGGCGAACGATCCTGGGTTTTGTGGACGGGACTGATACCGGCCGTGCTGGTTGGTGGTTTTTGGTCTTTTATGATTATCGGAGAATTTATTTTTCCGCACTAAGAATGTGTTGAGCACTATCGTGGGGATGTTTATGCAAGGCGAATTAGTTTATAAATAACCAACAGTGGTGGAACCGCGGGGAGTCGAACCCCGGCTCGACAATTGTCAAGATTGTGAGTGGACCACTCCCGGTCCCACGCGCTATTGGCAATACTAGTAATAACAATCGGATATAAAGTAAGGATAAATAATTGTTAAAATGTTTATGTGATATTTGATGTAAGCAAATAATTTGATATAATTTCTACGTCAAGATTGTGAGCGACCTTCCCAAAAGAGCCCGCGCCTGCGCGGGCTCTTTCATTTACATATCAAATATAAAAATTCTGATTATTTCTCAGCACGTTTTTTGAGACGCCTTTTAAACTCAATATAATCAAACGGCACCATGGCCTCATTTGAAAATTTAGCGGTATCTTCAGGCAGGACCTGAAATATCCGGTAAGCTCCATTTTGTTTCGGAATGTGTACAATCACCAAAGTGGAATTTGGGAGTACCAACGTGGTTTTCTTCAGGCTGCTATTCCATAGGAAAAAATATTTTTCCAGTTCCGGTCCCGTAAGTTCCCCCAGTGAATAGATGGGATGTCCGGTATTAATAATCACCCCTTCCATGTCGTCAAACGACATATCGGTCATATTGCTTACCTGATTACCCAGCTCATCCAATAAAATTTCATAAGGATCAAGTTTTGAGACAGGTTCCGTTTCTTTTAAACCGTCTGGTGCGATCGGAAAAATCTCGGTTGAGGAAGTATCCAGGGCAGCTTCTCTCGTCCTGATGTAATCGTCGTCTGCCATTTCATTCAGGCGGGTAGAGATTTGAAATAAGGAGGCAAAAAGACCTTTTTGTTCTCCCACCAGTTTTAATAAAGCGGAGTTTTCTTTTTTTAAGCGATCGTTTTCCTTTTCCAGTCTTTCCAGCTTCCTGTCTTTTCTTCCCTCTACATGTTTAACTTTGGCCTCAATATATTCCTGGGTTTCTTTCACATCTCCTATCACCTTCCTGGCAGCTTCACGCCCCAACGGGCCGACCTGTCTGATTTTCTTCAGGTCCGATGCCAACTTATCGCGATAAATTGGATCATCATTACGTTTATTAGGGTCCGACATATTTTATAATAAATATTAACAAAGTTAAAATAACACGAAAGAGCAGAAAAGTCAAGTAAGGGGAGGCAAAAGAGATGGAGACAAATGATAATCAGAATCTTTGGATTTAATACCACGCCACTAAAATTGACAAAAAGACTAAAAACTTGTAGGATACAACTCCTAAATAGTAAATACTCATGCCCTACCCATCCGACAAAGAGCACTGGAGTCATCCGGAACTGGTTCCCAAAATGGTCTATCCGACCAGGAAATAGTGGCTATTCTCCCCTCTATCAATCATTTTCCCCGCATGAATCCATCAATCGATCAAAAATCATACACTCCGGAAGAACTGCGACAAGTCCTTTCTTCGCCTATTGCGTTGCCCAAGGATGCCAAAAAGTATTTCAGCGGGAAACGTCTGGAAGATCTTATCAAAGTCTATCGTGATCCCACCGTGGTTGAGCTGGATATGATGGCCAATGATCCGGCCATTGGCGCAGACATGGACTTTATTGAATATTGCACATTTTTACCTGAATGGAGGGCGGTGAATAACAGATTCGATCAGGCCGGCATGGAACTTTTTCAATTCCTCAAACAAAACATACCCGGCGCCGTTCGCAAGATTACTGACTGTACGCAGGATTTCCATCCGGGACCGGTGTTGGAGCTTTATGGTGCTGTGGCTCATCTGATTAATTCCCTGTCTTTACAGGAACCAGGTCTGAAAACGCCATTTTCGGCCCACATGCAAAAAAATCTGGTGATCGATACATTCGCCCGTCTGACCTATACGGTCATCGAGGAATTCAGAAAAGCGCCCCGCTTTATTACCCACCAGGGAAAAACCGAGGATGTGACACCTTTTCTTCGCGGAAGATTAAACGACCTGATGGAACATCTTCATCAGACCAACAGACAGCTGTTCCCATGGGGATTGCCCGGTTACGCCGAGCAGGGGTCTGTTGCCTGGATTATTTCCAACAACAAAAATTTCGCTTCGAATTTGTCCGCCCTGCAGAAAATCGGCGCTGTCAGTGAAGACCCCAAAGTTCTTCAGGAGCAGATAGATGAAAAACACGAATTGATTTTTGAACTGTTAAATGAAAATGATTTTGAAGATTTTGAATATGCGGGAAATAACTTCCGCGTACAATTTTCCAATATCCGCCATCACCTTGGAAAGGGTATAAGGGCGGGATATCTGTTCAAGTGTAAAATCATACTGGATCCTCATGCAGAGGTTTTTCCGCAACAGACAATTCAAAAAAATGGTGAAGACATGGGGCTTCACATCGACGTTCGTCCCGGCTATTACGAGCTCATGTCCTATTCCAGTAATACCAACCTGCAGATCAGTAACGGGTTGAGTTATGAATTGCTGTTTCAGGACCGGACGAAGTATCTGCAGATCCTGAACGCCATTTATCAGATTTTCTTTGAGAAAATCGGAGAACTGGACAGTGCCAGGATGAAAGAAATTGGAAGACAAAAAAGCGTCAAGGAAATGGCTGTGGACACGCATGAACAAATTGCTAAAGATCTTGCGCCGAATCAACCGTTTGAGATTCCGGTCACTACGGAAGCAGAATTACCGGAATCTTCCTTTGCGGAAGAGCCACTGTCAGAAGTACGTCCTGGACAAACAGTTCCCGAAAGACCACTGGAGCAGTCCGTGCCCGAAGCCCGCAAAAGCCGCAACGCCTGCGTTTCGCTGCGCGGACGCAAGGGCAATCGCGTGCTGCAGGTTCTGGAAAGCATACTGGGGCCGGCGGTAAGGTGTGGAGGTACCAGTCATTTTGTATTTCGGGGGCGTTCCGGCCAGACTTACCCGATCTCGATTCATGGCGCAAAAGACGTAGGAGAGGGGTTGCTCAAAAAATGCCTGGAAATGTACGGCATATCCAAAACAGAGTTTGACGATGAATATTGAGTGGAGAAACCTTGATAACCAAACCAATAGTGGTGGAACCGCGGGGAGTCGAACCCCGGTCCGGTAATTGTCAAGATTACGAACGGACCACTCCCAGTCCCACGCGCTATTGGCGATTCAAATAATACTTAACGAATCTTATGTGAGTATAAATAATTACTAAAATGCATATTATTTGAGATAAACCGAAAATTTGATATAATTTGAGTGTCAAGATTACGGACGAACTTCCCAAAAGAGCCCGCGTATACGCGGGCTCTTTGTTTGTTATTATAAAAACCTTGGAGCGGGTTAGGGGAATAAACTGCGCTGCGCTTGTTTCGCGGACGGCATTCACTCGCCCCTGTAAATAAATTTCCAGTGGCTCGCTTCATTTGTCCGCACGAACCCACGCCTGCTCCGCAGGCTCGGGTTCTCTTCCCCTTGCCCGGGCACAAGTTTGAATTCCATCGCCACTTCGCGACTGCTGTAATTTAAATGGAGGTACCTTTATTAATCCAATAGACATGAGATATCAATGCGAGAGATACATGCATTGTTTTAGGATGGGACCGGAACTTTACAAACGGGCAAAGAAATGGTATTATAAAAAGATCGCATATAGTATTAATTAATTTCCCCAAAAATATGAAATACACGACATATAAAGATTGTTTCTATAAAGAAAAAAAAATTATTTCAGAAAACAGAATTGTTTTTATAGATTTGCCGCATAATAAAGGGGAACAAAGACAAGAATCAGCAGAGAAATTGGGTTCTGAGGCGGAACAAAAGGAGGCTAAAAATAAAGAAACCGTAAGACGTGCGGAGTGGATGATAGATAATCTGAAAAAAAGAAATTTTGGTTCGGACGCTGATCAAACAAACGCACTTCGACATAGTGATGATTTGCAGAGCGACCTCGATTTATTGAAAAAGGAGCAAAAAGACAAAACAGGTAGATATGAGTGGATTTATTCACGGCTAAATAAAAATCTTAATGATTCAAAAGCTTTTATTGAAAG
>CAZNDB010000001.1:172203-474058 GCA_964571725.1 uncultured Candidatus Peribacteria bacterium
GGCACAAGTTTAAATTCCATCAGCCACTTCGCGACTGCTGTAATTTAAATGGAGCTCCTTACAGGAGACTATACGAGAAAAATTGATGCATTTTCCCTTTTCGCATTCTACCTTTGGATGAAACCCCCCCTACTTGTTGTCGAGCGTATCCGAATTTTAGGTTGCCATTATTAATCCAATAGACGTGAGATGCGGGAGTTACATGAAGGAGTAGACGTGCATACAGAGAAATGGTATAATATAACGATCGGATATAGAACTTAATAATTCCCAAAATTATGAAAAAAATGACATTTAAAGATTGTTATTATAACGAAACAAAAACTATTTCAGAAAACAGAAGAGTTTTTATAGATGTGCCCCATAATAAAGTGGAGCAAAGACAAGAATCAGCGGAAAAATTGGGGACTGAAGCGGAACAACAAGAAGCTAAAAATAAAGAAATTGTAAGACGTGCGGAATGGATGATAGATCATCTGAATAACAGAAATTTTGGTTCGAACGCTAATAAAACAGAAGCAAACACACACAGTGGCTATTTAAAGCGGGACCTCGCGTTATTGAAAGAAGAAGGGAAGAAAGGCGATACAACGGAGCGGATTTATTCACGGCTAAATAAAAATCTTAATGATTCAAAAGCTTTTATTGAAAGAATAAACCGACAAGAAGCGGAAAAAGAAGAAAAAAAAGAAATTGAGAAATTACAGAAAACAATTTTTGCTAGATGTGGGCAGAAATTGCAAGACGCTAGCAGGCACTTCAATGCCCTGCCCGAAAAACATCGTACCTTTGAAAGTGCAAAAAAAGTCATATCAGATTTCATGAACGATTGGTGGACACATGAGGATGAAGGCCAAAAAACATTAGCAATAAAATATTGGAATATACGTGAACAGCCCAATCGGGTATTAACAGATCTAAACGTTTACATGGAGGACCTAAACTTAAAGCGTGAAGTTGAAAGAGTTTACAGCCCTACCATTACTCCAGCAGGCACTAATAATATATCAGTAAGTATTGATAGAGTTAGTCCGTATTAAGAACTCCAGCAACACACAACAAAACAAAGTCATGAGGAGGGTTAGGGGAATAAACTGCGCTGCGCTTGTTTCGCGGACGGCATTCACTCGCCCCTGTAAATAAATTTCCAGTGGCTCGCTTCATTTGTCCGCACGAACCCACGCCTGCTCCGCAGGCTCGGGTTCTCTTCCCCTTGCCCGGGCACAAGTTTAAATTCCATCAGCCACTTCGCGACTGCTGTAATTTAAATGGAGCGGGTTAGGGGAATCGAACCCCTGTCTTCAGCTTGGAAAGCTGTCATAATACCATTATACTAAACCCGCTGATTTTTCGAACTGGAAGCCGCAAAGTCCATAACTGTAACAATAACTTACTTTGCAGGCTGATTTTAGCCAAATCCCCGATTTCTTTCAACTCATTTTTTGGAAATCAGGTAACAGTTGTGAATCTGATTAGGAGCGGCAAACCAGTTGGGATTGATGGTATCAATCCAGAAATCCAAAGGAATGGTTTCATTCTGAATATTCTGAATGTTGAAAGTCTGTTTCAAGCCGGTGCTGAGCAGAAAATCCTGGCAGTTGTTGGAAAAAATAATCTGACCGCCGTCATTCAAAAGTTTGGCCGCGGAGGCAATCAAAAAATCCTGATCACGTTGTACCGAAAAGTTCTGGCCTTTGTTGCGGGAGAAAGTCGGGGGATCAATAATAATTAAATCGAAGCGCAGATTCTTGCGCGCCGCATACTTGTAAAACTCGAAAGTGTCCATCCGGTAAATCCAGTTTTTGTCCTCCGGAAAACCGTTTAGCGTGAGGTTGCGGCGCGCCCAGTCGCAATAAGTCTTAGACAGGTCCACCGTATGCGTCATGGCGGCCCCTCCGGCGGCTGCGTACACCGAAAACGAACCGGTATAGGCAAACAGGTTCAGCACGTTCAAACCGCTGGCCATTCTTTCCACCCGCCGCCGCGTTTCCCGGTGATCAAGAAAAATTCCGCTGTCCAGATAATTATTCAGATTGACGATAAATTTATGTCCGTATTCCTGGATAACAAATTCCACTGGAGCTTCATCCAAGCGGCCGCCGCTATCAGGAGTTTCTTTTACTTTGAAGCGGCTCTTTTCATAGAACCCTTCCAGACCAAAATCCGCTGCCAGCAAATCACGCAGTCCTGCCAGCGTTCCCGGGGGCAACTCCTCCTGATAAACCTGTAGCACCGCTTTGCCGCTCGCAATATGGGCAGCGTCACCTGAGCCGGTAACCATCGCTCCATAAACATCCACAGCTATCGGAATGTCCAAATCCTCTTTGGTAGCCAGACGGAACGCTTCCAGCTTGTTACCGGCCACATAGGCCCTTCGTCTTTTCCAGGATTCCTGCAGCAGATGCCGCAGGCTCCGTCCGGCCGGGGGAAAACCGGTCTGTTGTTCGCCGTGAGCGGGAAGATGTTTTTGATCGTCACCTGTCATCAGGTAAGTTTAAATTTCGGCAAAATTTTCTTGAAGAATTCGCCGTGTTTATAGACCCGGTCGCAGCCCGATTGCCTGGCCGCTTTCAGCTTGTCCTCATCATTGGCGGAACCGAAAGCCATGCATTTATGGGCCTGGTTTTTCAAAACCAGCAGCGCCAGCGGATCATCCAGATCCACTAACACCAGATCAAATCCGGATGAATCAAAAATCGGACTGCTGATCATCGTAACCTGGTGACCGAGGTCTTCCAGTGCTTCAAAGACGCGGGTTTTGGTAATTACGTCCTTACTGAGTAAACCGATATAAGCCATTATTTATTGTGTTACCTGGGGAAGACTAATGATGGACGAACCGGTGCCGGTATAAAGCGGCAATTGTCCGTTCCACTTTTCCACCATCTTCAGTTGTACCAGTCCGGCGTTTTCTTTCAAGGCTTCGCCCTGAATACGGATTGACTCGGCATCGGCTTTGGCTGTTTCGATTTGCTGCTGGGCTTCGATCTGAATTCTCTTCAGGTCGTTTTCCGCCTTCAAAGCGTTCTGAACCGCGGTCTGCTTGGCCTCAATTGATTTATTGAATTCGTCCGAGAAATTGAAGTTCACAATCGACACGTCGTCCACCAGAATATTGTAGGGTTTTAATCTCTCATCCAAAGCTTTGCGGATTGCTTCTTTGACCACCGACCTCTTGGTAATCAATTCTTCCGCGGTATATTGCGCGGTCACTGCTTTCACGCTTTCCTGAATAGCCGGGCTGATGATGCGGGGGGCAAATTCCAGACCAACCTGCTGGTAAATCTTATCCACGGTGATCGGATCGATGTGGTAATTCAGCGCTACGGTTCCCTGAATCGACTGTAAGTCTTTGGAAGCCGCGTCCACAGTGTCCTCGGATTTTTGGGTTCGTACGTCCATTACGACCACATTGGTGATGATCGGCAGCTGGAAATGCAACCCCGGTTCATACACGCCCTTGAACGTTCCTAATTGCAGCAGAATGCCCCTTTCACCTGGATTGATGACAATAAAAAAGCTGAAAATATTTACCACTATCACCAGCAGAACCATTACGCCGACAATTTTTAATATTAATTTTACAATGTCCGCAAAAGTGAATTTCATAAATGTTTGGTTAATGTTAAATTTATAAATATTTTTGATGCCGCTTTCTGTTTCGCGTCGAATCCGGTTTTCCCCCTTAAGATTGCGTCGGAAACGCGGCGTATTTTAGCCCGGTGGCATCGTCGCGTCTTGAACCAAAACAGGCTCTGCCACTGGAATTGGCGCGGGAGGAGCGGGAGCGGCAACGGGGGTGGCGGGCGTGTTATCGGTTGAGACCGGTGGAGGGACGGGCAGAGCCTGTTTGTCATCACCGGTGTTCAACGGGCGTTCCGGAACATTGAGCGCATTTTTCGCGGCTTCCTCGGCTGCCTTGGCGGCATCGGCCTTTTCCTGTTCCTCTTTTGTTTTACAGAGCAGGGGATCCTTGGTTCTTTCTTCTTCCGTACAATCTTTTCGAATCAGCGGTCTGAATCTGGCGTCATAATTTTTCTTTTTGTCCCAATTGGGCGGATAGAACTCTTTTCCGACCTCAATTATCCCCTCCGGTTTTGTGTATTCCACCATTGGTTTGTCTTTCAGAGCCAGTTCCAGAAAAGCCTTGTTCATCGGGGCTGCCGTAAATTCTCCCCAGGCCATGATCGACATTTGTTTGCCGTCTGAATTACCCACCCAGGTTGCGGCGATAATATTGGGTGTATAGCCCAAAGTAAGCAGATTGTTCGGATAATTGGTCTTGCCGATTTTCTTGTTGGAAGTTCCCGTTTTAGCCGCCAAATTCTGATCCGGTATGGTGAGCACGTTTCTCCAGGAACCCGCCGGTCTGGCAGTAACATCGGATAAAATGGAGTTCAGTATAAAAGCGGTTTCCGGGCGCATGACCTGTTTCCCGCGGTCTTCATATTTTTCCAGAACGTTTCCGTAGCGGTCTCTGATTTCCAGAATCGGATTTACCGGATTGAATTTGCCGTTATTGGCAAAAGAAGCATAAGCGCCGGCCAAATCCAGCAGCCTGACTTCTCCGCTGCCTATTGCCATGGAAGGCCCGTAACTGAAATCCCATTTTCTGGCCGGGTTGCTGTTATAGTTATTTTTATATTCGCGCAGGGAAGTGACGCCTACTTTATCCAAAAACTCCAGCAGTTTATCTTCTTCGCCACCCACGTACCAGGCTTTGATGGCGGGAATGTTTCTGGACTGCGCTATGGCCTGTCTGATCGTCATTTTACCCTTAAACTGATTGTCCGAATTATTGGGAATATAATCCTCACCGAATTTGATTTTATAATCCCCCAACACCGTTCCCGAACCGATACCGGCGTTTTCAATAGCGTTGGCGTAAACCAGCGGTTTGAAGGTAGACCCGGGCTGTCTGAGACTGGTGGCCACGTTTACCTGGCCGTCTATCGTTTCATCCCAATAATTAACCGATCCGACCATCGTCAGCACGCCCCCGGTCCGCGGGTCTAGCGCAACCATTGCTGCATTGTTGCCGCCGTACTTTTTAACGTTCTGTTCATATCTGTCAGCCAGGATTTGTTCGGCATTGGCCTGCAATACCGGATCCAAAGTGGTAATTACGTCCAGTCCTCCGCTCTCCACCATTTCCTTGCCGTATTTCTTTTCCAGATAATCTTTTACGTAAAAAACAAAGTGGGGCGATTTAATGATTTGTTTTAAGTCCAGAAATTTTATTTCAAAACCTTTTTTCCAGGCTTCCAGAAATTCTCCGGAATTTATTTTGCCGTCCTCCAGCATCCTTTCCAGAACCAGGTCTTTTCTGCCCCAGACATAATTGCCGTCTTCCGGCGATTCACAGTTTTCCACTTTGCAATATCCCATCAGTTCTTTGCGATTCGAACCGTAGGGCGAAAATTTGGAAGGGGCTTTGGGAAGCGCAGCCAGGATACTCGCCTCCACCAGATCCAGTTCCGAGGACGGTTTGCCGAAAAAAGTTTTGGAAGCCGCTTCAATTCCAAAAGCGTTGGAGCCGTAAGGAATCTTGTTGAAATACATTTCCAGAATTTCGTCCTTGGTATAATAGAACTCAATTTCCAAGGCCAGAATTAATTCTTTGATTTTACGGTCAAAGGATTTTTCCGGTGACAGATAAAGATTTTTGGCCAGCTGCTGGGTGATGGTTGAGGCTCCCTGTGTAGTGTTCTCATCGTTCATATTGTTGATCTGCGCGCGGACAATGCCTACCGGATCAAACCCCCAATGATTGTAAAAATATTTGTCCTCAATCGAAATGGTCGCGTCGATAACTTTTTGGTTGATGTCTTTGAGCGGTACGTAGGTTCTGTTTTCTTCACCGAAAATTCTGTACAGCACATTACCCTCGCGATCGTAAATCGTGGTGGTCTCGGCAAAATCGACGGCCTTAAGTTGTCTAACGTCCGGCAAATCCGTACCCCAGATCAGATACACCGTCAACACAGCCGTGAGAAAAAGCAGTATCAGCGATCCTGCCAGAATAAAAAGCCAGCGAAACGACGAAAATAAACCGCCCATTTTCCCCGCAATTTCTTTTGAATAACGTTTAAATTTTCCGACGGGTTTTTTGGCGGGTGACAAATCCTCGCTGGATGCGGTACCGATTACTTTAAGCGGTTTGAAAAAGCCCTTGATCTTTTCCGTTGCCGGAACGACCTTAATTTTCTTTTGGTCTTTTTTTCTGGCTTTCAGTTTGGCTTCATTTTTGGCAATTTCTTCGCGGCGGGCAGCCTTTTGTGCCTCAAGTTCCAGTCTGCGGCGGGCAGACTTGTTCATCTTGGTCTTTTTTTCGGAGTTGGAGTTTTGGGGAGTTTTTTTATCGGACATTAAGAGGTATTCCTTTGAAATTGTCTATAAACTAATAGCACAAGCCGCTTTCAGGGTGAAATAAAAAAGACATTTAAAAAGCCCTTTTGTTAAAATAGGGCTTTCTAAAAAAGAATTTTATGATGCGGAATTATTTTTTCTTTTTCTTGGCTGCTTTTTTAACAACCTTTTTTACAACTTTTTTTGTTGCTTTTTTGACCGGCTTTTTGGCGGCCTTTTTTTTCGTTGCCATGTGTTTTTTCTTTTTAAGAAATGAAATTGTTTTTTGGTAATCCAAAAACATAAGTACTATAACAAATCTTTTATAAAAATAGCAACAAAATTTCCCTGCAATTTTATTGGCAACGGTTTAAAATTTATTCGAATTTAAAAACGCAATTTGGCAAAACTTACTGTTTATACCGATGGGAGCTGTCTCGGAAATCCGGGGCCGGGCGGTTGGGGTTTTATTGTAGTGGAAAACGAAAAAACCGCTTCGGAAAAAGTTGTTCAGAGCCAGTCGGGACACGTTTTTCATACCACCAATAACCGGATGGAAATGACTGCCTTTTTAATGTCACTGAAATATTTGGCGCAAAATATTCCTGGTGCGTTAGTTGAAATTAATGCTGATTCTAATCTTTTGGTGCAAACAATTAATGAAGGATGGAAAAGAAAAGCTAATCCGGATTTGTGGGTGGAGATCGATCGTTATCTGCCAAAAGTTAACTTCAGGCTTTTCTGGGTGAAGGCTCACGCCGACAATTCCTATAATAATAAGTGTGATGAATTGGCGCTGCGTGAAGCCCAAAAAGCCAAACAGATGTTGGCCAAGAATCCGACTCTGGCGCCGGCGGTTATCTCCAAGGATGAAAAAAAACCTGATCACTCGACGGACGATCAGGCTTCACTTTTTTAATTTTGCCAAAAATATTTCGTTGAAAATTTTCAAAATTTCTAGAGCAGCGCTTCCAGATTTTTTTTCAATTCTTCTTCGCTCTTATATCCCATTAATTTATTTACAACTTTCCCGTCCTTGAAAAAATAAAGAGTGGGAATGCTCTGTATCATAAATTCTCCGCTCTTTTGTTCGTTGGCGTCCACATCCAATTTCCCGATTTTAATCCGGCCCTCATATTCCGCAGCCAGCTTATCGATGGAAGGGCCCATCATTTTGCAGGGACCGCACCATTCGGCGTAGAAATCCACCATCACCGGAATCTTTGACTGTATCACTTCCTGTTCAAAATCAGCGTCGGAAAAATGAATTGCCATGTGTAAAAAAATTAAAAATTATTTTAATACGGGTTTAAAAATTTGACGGTGGCGGAGCAGCGGCTTTTTCATCGTTCTGGCCAGCGTGAAAAATCTTTGGGCGTCATCCTTGAATTTTTCCAGATCACCGGACTGGTTGAATCCCAAAAGCGATCTTCTGAACAGTCTCAGAAAGGCCATGCGTAAAATCGCCACGCGGTATTTGGTTTTGCGAAGCTCGTTCTTGTCTTTTAAAAGCGGACTCAAATCATAATCAAAAATTACCATGCACTGATTTATTTCCAACACTTTCCCTTCCAGTTTATCAACAGCTATTCCCTGTTCCATGACAATCCTGAAGAAAAATACCCGCTTCTCGTTCGGATTGTTGCTGATTCCCATCATAATCGTATTGAAGGTCGGCAGCGCGCACAGAAACCAGGCTCTGACTTTCACGTCGCGTCCTCCGTTTTCATCGGTCAAAGAAAAACCCACGAAAAACTTTTCTTCCTTATCCAGACTGCGGATGAACTGAATTTTTCTTTCCAGGTCGGGATTGCCGGCAAAAGCCAGTTCCAAAACTTTTGAGGGAAGAGAAGCGTCAAGTTTTTTCAGGGCGGATATCTCCACGGCCTTTCCGTCTTTGATCATATAGGCCAGCTTCAATAAAACCGTCAGTGAAAATCCGGACAGAACGGAATTCAAACGGTTTAAGACGCGCTGATACATCTTTTCCAGACATCCCTCCAGACATTCCCGGGCATCGTCAAAGTGCGATCCCAGTTTGGAAACGTTGATTTTCGTGCCGCTGTCAGTTTCTATCTGCAGCAGATATTCCTCATCGTTGAACTGGTGATGTCTCATGAAATTAAGATTGACCGAGAAAGCATCGGAAAATTTCGGCAGAAAAAGTATGCTTTGCTCGAAGAAAAAAATCACCGAGCTGCCTTTGTTAAGTGTTTTTCCAAACTGATTCACCAGCTCCACGCTGCAGTCAAACTGCCCGACCAGCATGCCGATTCTCATGAAAAGATTTTCTGCGAAAAACTCATTTTTGATCCTGTAAAAATCAGTCAGGAAATTTTCCACGCTGTCGCCGAAACGGGACAGTTCAAATTGTTCCTTGGAAAAAGTCGTGAAAATAAATTTATCTTTATCCGCTCTGGTCTCTTTGATATCGGTAAAATTAACTATCTCACCGTGGTCGTTGGCACCTTTGCCTTTCAACCTGAAATATTTCCGGTCAAAAACAATTTCGCCTTCCTTTTCTATAATTGCTTTACCGGAAAAGTTCATTTTCTTGAACTTCACACTATAGCTGACCGCCATAAATTAACTTAAATATTGTCTCAAATTGAAATATCCAGTCTGTCCGAATAGGGAAATCGGATTGAAATCCCAAAATTAATATACTCAAGCCCTTTTCAAAAGCAAGCCGAAAGAAAAACCGCAACCAGGGCTTTGACAAAAACGGGAAAAGGTATATAATTATTTGAATGCATTAATTTCGTAATCAAAACAAATATGCAAATATCAAAGAAATGGATGGCCATAGGGGGCGTAGTTGCGCTCGTCCTGGTCATCGGCCTGGCAGTCGGCCTGAATCAGGGCGGACTGTTTAAAGGTGCGTTAGTGACCCCAATCAGCGGTACCCTTACCCAACAGCAAGGGTTGTCAACATCCAACCTGAGCCTGGTGGCAACTTATGATACGCCCGTTTTTCAGGTAACTGATGCAGCGGGTACGGCTTATGATCTGATGACTACTGCCCAGGCCGCGCCGGCCTTCGGCACAGACGCCAGCGGAAAACTAACTCTGAACACAAAAGCTTTAAACGAAATGGGGTTGATGGATGTAAAATTTAAATTTGTCGAGAAACAACCTCTTCAAATCGTCCAACCAAACCTGGAATTAGCACTACCCCAGGTACTTCCTGAACTCACGCAACCTCCAATTAACCAGGAATTGATTGCAATCCCAACCGGTCCCAGTCCGATTGAGCAGTTAGCTGCCCCTTCCATATCATCCCAACTTTTAGCCCCGTCGACCTCTTCAGAACTGGTTGCCCCATCCTCTTCCACTATCCTGGCTGCGCCGACAACCTCTCTTAATACCACACTTTCTACCGGCAGCACCAATCTGGCCGCACCCTCAACATCCAGCGAGTTGTTGACCCCCTCAACTTCAACTGAATTACTTATCCCAAGCAATCTGAAACTGTCCGCACCTACGACTACAACGACAACCACAACTACAACTATAGCCCCGTCTTCTCAAATTTTGGCCCCGTTATCTTCATCTTCTACAGAAATATTATCTTCCCCACCCAGCAGATTAAGTTCAGCCTTACCGGTAGCCAATGCCGCGACCTTGTTGCAACAGAGTGCGCTTACCCCACAGACCACGCTTTTGCAGCAGGCCCCCTTGGGCAACCTGCTCCCTCAGACCATCAATCTTAGTGCCGATCAGAATGGCGTTTACACTATTCCCATCAGCAACCTCTCCAATGGTTCGGTCACGTTAAACATTTCCGATTTGGGACTTACAATTCCGGTTGAACTCATTGTTCCCTGTGATCAGTTCACTAAATTTTCCTTCACTCCCGCCTCTGTAAGCTACGATGGAACAAATAATCTTATGACGGTCGGCCTTCTGGCCTGGAACGGCCCCCAGACAGTTGATATCAAGAATCTCTGTGACAGCAGCATGACTACATTGGGTCTGGACAGCGGAGTAGGTATAACGCTGGTTGATTCAGTTGATGGCACTCAAACAGCCAAAGAGTCATTTGATCCCAAAAATATGCCGGCCACTCTTTTCGGAGGATTTATCACAGTCACCCAGGGAACTAAAGGTCCCGCTATGACTTTTGATTTCACTAAAAATACAGCAGTTGGCAATATTGGGACACTGAAAACTAAAGTCACCTATAATTTGACTTTGGTTGGAGTAGCCGATCAGAAGGTATCTGACGTATTGCCGGTATTGGACGACACCAGGTCTCTGGTCATAATCAAACCTCCAGTTTCGTCAAATCTGAAAGTTGCACTTGCTCCAGTACCCGCCTCCAAAACGGTTGTTAAGGGCACCACGGCAACGGATCTATTGGGACTTACCCTTACTTCCAGTGCCACTGACAATGTATTGAAGGGAATTAGTATTCAGGCTTGGGTTGATGGTAAACCGGATGGCACAGCCTCCTTTGATACTCCAACGCAGGACAATGTTGCCGCCAGAGCTGTAGTTGACACTCTTAGCCTCTATGACGGTACCACCCAGGTTGGAACCACTGAACCAATTGACACTCTTACGGGCAAGGTTATCTTCAGTAATTTTACCTATACTGTTCCTGCAAACACCACCAAGACACTTACCCTCAAAGGAAATTTCTCCAATTTGACAACTGCCGGTACCAGAATCAAATTCGGTATAGCCGCTGCCAATGATGTTGTTATCACCGATACAAATAATAATCCTATCACAGGAGTTGACGTTTCTGCCGCTTCCAATGGGGCAAAAACTGACAGTGGCGTGATACTGACAGTTTCTTCCGGTCTTCTAACCATCCCTCCCAAGACGTTGATTCTGGATACGGATAATGACACCGTCGCCGATTTGACTGACAACTGTCCCAATGTTTCCAATCTGGATCAAAAGGATATGGATCAGGACGAAATTGGTGATGCCTGCGATCCTGTCGATGACTTGAAGGCTGCCGCTGACGCTGCCGCGCTCAAGGCCGCAGCCGACCAAAAGGCTGCCGCTGACGCTGCCGCACTCAAAGCCGCCGCAGATGCCGCAGCCACCAAGGCCACCGCCGATGCTGCTGCTGCCAAAGCCGCCGCCGACAAAGCCATTGCGGATGCCGCCGCCGCCAAAGCCGCTGCGGACAAGGCCATCGCCGACTACAATTACACTCATGACTATTATACCTCTCTCACCGACAAGCCCGTTGTAACGGTTCCCGTCGTAACCTCGCCCTGTCTGGTTGCCGGAAAGACCTTTACCCAGGTTGCCAAGGACTCTCAGTTCTGTAAAGACCTGCAGGCTCTGGTAAACGTGGAAACCAATAAAGCCATCTTTACCGTCGATCAGCCGGCTGTCACTCCTTCCGTTCGTTATACTTCAGCATTGGCCATCGAAAGAATTCTCAAGGAGGCCGGAGCGACCCTCCGCGTCAAGAACCTGCCTGCGGACTGGACCAAGAATTTTGTTGACGGAAACACCATATTACAAGCCAGCACACAGGAACAGAAAGATTATCAGACGGTTTATGCCTCCGGGATTTTACAGGGTAAGTTAGACGCACAAACCGGTTTACGCAGACTGGATGCCGGAGTAATGGTCAGCTATATCGAATTGTTCGCCATGTTCCAGCAGGCCGTCTCTAACGGACTGGGAGAATCTACGCAAATCATTGAAGCCAATTTGCCCGCCTTTATCCTTGATGAATATCGCCGAAACCCTGATTACAAATGGATTGCTCAAGCCTATTCCTACGCGGTTGAAAAAGGTTTGATTACCAAGAACGAATTTACCAGGGCTACTTTGTTCAACTATGCCACCAGAGCCGATATGGCGAGCTTCCTGGCTAAATTCAAAGCCAAGATGGAGGCCGAGCTGTAAGACACTCAAAGTCTGAACATAGATAATGATACCCGGAAACCCCGCCGTCAGGCGGGGTTTCTTATTAACTATTTGCCAAACAGTGTCAAGCTGAATAAGGGGTTTGGCCGTTATGTTTGAGGAAATTTTGTGTTATAATTTTTAGATTAATAACTTTGATAATGAGCAGAAAGATTTCCCAATCATTTCCCGGCAAAACTACCAAGGTCTTGGCAGCTTTGATTTTGACGCTGTTTTCATTGGAAACCACCTTGGCGCAGCAGAAAATACCCACCAAGCCGGTTGAACCTTTTTATCGCGCCGCTGACGTTGACGGTCCGGCTGTGTACGAACCGCATGTGACTTATCTTTCTCCGGAAAAAACCGCTCCCGTGGAATACACCAGTTTGGGAGCCGCCTGGACGCAGACTTTGCCGCCCGGAACGGATGTCGACCTGGAAATACGCCTGAAGAGCAAAGGAAAATATTCCGACTGGTACATGCTGGAGCCCTCCGTGGACGAGAAATATGCAACTCAGGACGACTCGACGGTTTCCGCCTTTTTAACAACCAACCCGGCTGACGGTTATCAGTACAGAATCAGTCTAAATTCACAAAACTCACAACAGACTCCGGTCCTGGATAATCTGAAGTTCACCTTCATCAACGGTGGAACACCGCAGGATCGCACCGAGCTCTTGCAATACGGCAGCAGTAGCGGTTCCGGGGACAGTGAAGAATATTTGCCGGAAAACTTTAGCGCAACCGGACTGATTGATGCTCAAAAATCCAATCTGGTCCAATCCACTTCCTTGCAAGCACTCGCGGAACCGACGTTGGTTCCCGCCTCAACCATCAAAACCAGGGTTAAAACCCCCGTACGTGCTACCAGAAAAACCACTGCCCCGGTCGGTAAATTAAAAATTATCAGCCGAACCGAATGGGGGGCCGACGAAAGTTTGCGTCTGTATAATCCTGACGGACAAAATACAGCCAAACTGATTCAGATGGAAGACGATTACTATAGCAAATTTGCTGATGAATTAAAGGAATCCCGCCGCGTAGAAACAGACGAATCCGGCAATAAACTGACCTGGCCTTTAAGTTATCCCGAATCAATCAAAAAAATCGTGGTGCATCATACCGCCACCACTAAAAACCTGGATGATCCGGCACAGGCCATCCGTGATATTTACGTTTGGCACACCCTGTCCAAAGGTTGGGGTGATATCGGATACAACTACATCATTGACCAGCAGGGAAACATTTACGAAGGACGATTCGGGGGCGAGATGGTGGTTGGCGCCCATGCCGGCAGAGGGAATCACGGATCAATCGGCATCGCCATACTGGGAAATTATCAGGACGAAGCTCCCTCCGAGGAGGTTTTAACGTCTTTGACGGCCCTGATCAGGGAAAAGGCCGAATTATATAACATCGATACGGAAGGATCCGTTCTGTTCCGTGGCGAAACCTATCCCAATGTGATGGGCCATCGTGACATCATGTCCACTTCCTGTCCCGGCGACAAACTCAATGAGCTGCTGCCGGTGATCAGAAAACTGGCCAAGGCCAGAACCGTCACGGCGGTTGGCTCCCTGTCCGTTTCCGATTATGATTTCGGCTGGGCGGGAAACGGGGCTCCGGTTATTTCCATGCTTCCCCGGGCCAAAAAGATGGCCACGCTGCAACTCAAAAATATTGGTAAAAAGTCCTGGGATGCCAACACCTATTTTAAAATTAGAAACAACCAGAATTCACAAACCTTCCTGAGGAACGCGCAGGAAATATTGACCGGTACTACGGGCAGGGAAGTGAAACCTGGTGAAATTGTCACCATTCAAGTGTTGTTGAATTCCACTCCCACCAGTGGATCGGCCTTGATTGATCTGCAGCCTGTCGTCAATGGCAGCGTCACAGTCGAAAAATTCCTCAGTTTTGGCATTCAGGTGAAATCACCGGCACCGAGGAAAAAATACGATTATGATTTGATCAGTGTTATCTACGGAAAAAATGAATTTAAAAAAGGCGATCTGATTGACGTTACGGTTAAACTGCGCAACAAAGGTACTTCCCCCTGGCAGAGTGCCGGCAACAATAAAGTGACTCTGGGGGCAGATAAACCCAGGGATCATAAAAACCTGCTGCTTCCCACTCCTTCCACCCGTCTGGCCGACCAGGTCGAAACACTGGTTCAATCGGGTGAAATTGCCACCTACAAATTTACCATAAAAGTTCCGGACCAGGACGGCATTTACCGGGAATATTTTGCTCCCGTCGTCGAAGGTATCCAATGGATGGAAAATCGTGAATCTTTCCTGCAAATCAAAGTTGGCAATTCCGACAAATTGATGACGCCCGATCCGGGAGAAGGTGCCGCTGTAACTACAGCCAGTTCCGCCACTCCGACCGGCAGCGCCACCATTAACGTCGCGCCGATTAAACTGAATGTCGATTCCCGTCCCCGCAATATCCGCATTGATCTGGCCTATCGCGGTAATCCCGCGGTAATTTCCGCCAACGGCAATTTTTCAATCTATGAGGGGGCCAATAAACTGGTCGATCTCTCGGCCGATCAACAGGTTAACGTTCAATATGAAAATTCGGTATTCAAAGTCACCGCCAAACTGAAAACCTATACCGTTGCTTCCCGTCCCCGATTTATTCCGGCTCCCGGAGTGATCATGAGAGTCGATAACTGGGAGAGACGCAACACCTGGGGAGATAAGGCCAACAACAATGAATTCAGGGGAATCCTGGAGGCCCTCATCTACAACGGGGAATTGCACCTGATCAATGAACTGCCCCTGGAGGATTATCTGAAGGGAATCGCCGAGGAAAGTTCGGAAGCCCCGGACGAAAAGATCAAAACCATCATGGTTATCGCCAGAACCTACGCCCGTTTTTACATGGATGTGGTGCAGAAGTTCCCCGGCGCGCCGTTCGACCTGAACGACGACCCCAATTATTCTCAGAAATACCTCGGTTATTCGTTCGAAAAGCGTTCGCCCAAGACGGCGCGCCTGGCCGCCGAAACCGCCGGTCAATACGTGACCTGGCAGGGCAAACTGATCAAAACGCCTTATTTCAGCAAATCCGACGGAAAACGCACCATTTCAGCCGAAGCCAAATGGGGCTGGACCGATACGCCCTTTCTGGTCAGCGTTGATGATTCACAATGTCAGTCCACGGCCTTTGCCGGACACGGAGTAGGTCTGTCCGGTTGCGGAGCGACAGCTCTGGCCAAGCAGGGAAAAACCTACCAGGAAATTATTAAATATTATTATCAGGGAACAGTGGTTAGCCAGTCCGCCTACTAATCAATCTATGAAAGCACTTCCCCTGGAGGAAAGTTCTTCCTCCGCGCAAAATCAGCAATACCGCAGAAATAAAACCAACCCCCGTCTGGTGAAATATAAAATTGCCGTAAAAAAGCTTTCCAGGAGGTTGAACCAGTACGCCGATCACGAGCTGGGGGAGAGTGATATCCTGCTGCTTTTACAGGACACGCGCAGCCAGGTGATCAATCTTCATATAGCCAGACAGCAATTGCACAAAAAGCCCGTGAAAAAGAACCGCCGTTCCTAACTGCCGCTCCCGAATTCCCGGCCTCTTTTGGTTGAAATCAACCGAAATTTTTCCCCGCCATAATTACCACAAATTCGCCTTTGGGGTTTTTTCTCGAGAAATATTCATAAAGATCAGCCGCGCTGCCTTCCCTGAATTCCTCGAATATTTTGGTTAACTCCCGGGCCACGACCATTTTTCTGTCCGGGAAATACTGTTCGAATTCCTTGAGGGTTTTCAGAATGCGATGGGGGGATTCATAAAAAACAATGGTATTTTCTTCTTCCTGCAATTTTTTCAGCATGGTCTGCCGGCCCTTCTTCATAGGCAAAAACCCCAGATACAGAAAATGGTTGATGGGCAGACCGCTGGCCGACAGGGCGGCTAAAAAAGCGGAAGGGCCGGGCAGGGGAGAGACTTGAATTCCTGCTTTCCTGGCCGCATTAACCAGTAAAAAACCGGGATCGGAAATCCCTGGCGTCCCGGCATCGGATATCAGGGCGATATTTTTTCCTGCCGATAACTGTTGTATCAGTTCATTCAATTTGCGTTCATCCGAAAAAGCATGGAAAGAAGTCATCGGTGTGCCAATTTCATATTTTTTCAAAAGTATGCCGGAAGTTCTGGTGTCTTCGGCGGCAATCAGATCAACTTCTTTCAGTACGCGCAGGGCCCGCGCGGAGATGTCCTCTAGATTACCGATGGGTGTGGCTACAATGTAAAGCATATCAGTTGTTAAATTTTTGCTTTTTGGAAGGGGAAATCATCGGCTCGGTCTTATAAACCGGCCTGGCCAGTGTAACCTGTTTCCATCCTTTGTTAAAATTATCTGAAACAAGTCGTGCCAGTTCCTCATTGCCCAGTGCCTGCTCCAGCTGCATTTCATAGATTCCGGCTTCTGTTGCCATGGCCAGAATATTGGCAATGGTCACTCCGATTCTGGTCGCGGAGAAATTACCGGTTCCCACCACGCTGACAATTTTGGCAATATCATTCCAGGCGTATCCGGCAGACATGAGCATACTTTCTATTTCCGGAATAATTCTTTTGATTTCGTCCTTTTCCGATTTCCAGTTCGCGGCATATCCCAACTGCCCTCCGGCATTCATGATTAATACCTGCGTTTCCGGGAAAACTGTCTGAATTACCAGAGTAAGCATGTTGATTTATTCGGCTGTTTTACAGGTTGTGAAGGTGGCTCCCGAACCGGTGATGGAATAGGTGTCGGCGGCAAAATAGCTTTTAACTTCGCTTTGCACGCGGGGAGAAATGGTGGTCTGTAAAACAATGGGGGTAAAATCTGCGCTGGTCAGACCGAGTTTTTCCAATTCCTCGTCACTGGGTCTGGCCTCCAGAGTTATAACCACTCTGGGTTGCGTCAAAGTATCGGCTTCGGCAAATGCCTTGTGCGGATCATCCCCGGGTGAAATCCTGAAACTCAAGTGTGTGACATTCGTTCTGAGCGGGCTGATCGGGATGAATCCGGTATATATGTCACCGCTGAGTAGAGTCTCTTCCAAAGTGGCGACAGTGTCGCAGCTGTAATCATTGGCGCAGCAAAGCGCATTACTGCCGGATTTGCAGTCTTTCCACTTCTCGGTCAAACCGTCTCCATTCGCGTCTTCTCCGAGTATTTCAACCATAGCCAGTGATTTTTTAAGCGGAGCCTGACTGACGGTTTTTAGCGCGAAAATGGTTTTGGTGTTCCCGTCACGGTTGATCAGATAAAGTTCCTTTGTTTCATTGTCATTTTTTACCGTGCAGCCGGCGGGGCCGCCAAACACATAAACCGGGCAAAAGGCATTGGAAGGTACAGCCATTCCTACCGGAACAGGTGCGCCTTTATAGGGATATTCACCCGTATTCAAATCGATCGAAGGTTTAAATACTACGCAACCGTCCTGTCCATAATAAGGTTTTCCGTCGTTGCAAAAGGCACCGAGAGTTCCAACAGGTTTAGATAAATCGGTCGGAGTTCCGATACCGGGATTATAAAATTGTGCCGCATAACAGCCAAAAAACTCGCCATAGAGATGGTCCTCGCTAACTGCTTTGTTAAAATATTCTTCATAATCAATCGTATTGCTGCGAATACTGCGGGACATTCTCTCCATCATGAACCTGGCGTCTTCATAAATTGCGTTTTCCAGTGCCAGGCGCCCCTGTATTCTGGTGATATTGATGAAAATATTGATCGCTATCAGCCCCACTAATGAAAACAGCGAGACTGAAACCAGCACTTCAATCAGTGTAAATCCCTTATTGTTTCTTCTGATTTTTATCATTTCTTGTATTGGGATAAAGCACTTGTTAATTGAATTTGATGCATGACCGCGCCATCCATCCATTGAACCGTCGAATAGACCTGCATCAGATCGGGTTGACCGGCAACGACTGGGCCGTTGGGCCAGGGAGACTGAGCCCAGGTTACGGGATTGATCGTTTTATATACAATATTTATGCTGCGGTAAAACTTGGTGTTTTCTACAAAAGTGGCTCCTGCGCCGGTATAGAAAGTGCCAAGATAATCCCGGTCGTCATTTTTCCAGTTTCCGTCTCCATTAATGTCTAGATTGTTATTGTCACTGTCTACATCTGCGTCAAGGTCCCAGTATTTCAGTCTGTACACCTCTTCCGCGGGCGATATACCGTCGTTAAGATTTAGTTTAATGCTTTCCATCTGCCCCAAAACGTCTCCCAACGCGTAGCCTTGATTTGAGGTGATCTGAACGTCAGCTGGCGCAATTCTGTTTGGATCGGAACAATTTGTCAGTTCCGGTCTGATATTCCAGCATCCCTGTCGGTTGGCACTGAAACGGATCCAGTTGGTATCGCGCAAATTTCGCATGTATTCAATGCCTTCCTGGGCCAAATTAAGGGCCATCAGGGCATCTTTATTATAAATATTGGCGTTGATGGCCGCCAAAATAAGTGTGGTGGCGGAGACTGAACCGATGGTCATAACAACCAGCGCCACCATTACCTCCAAGAGCGTTTCCGCTCTTTTCCTGTTGTCCGCCCACTTTTTAATTGTCTTTATAATCATCAGGGGGTTGAACAGAGTGATACTTCCGGAATACCGGCAAGTTTATGAATAATAATTTGTCTGCATATACCCAGACTATTATCAGTTAAGGAAATCGTAAGAAAAGGCGAAGTATTGAAAATCAGATTCTCATAAGCGATGTCTGCGTAGTTTGGGCTAAAAAAAATACTGCTTTCAACCGGGGTGGTTCCCTCACCGTCTTTTATTTCAAGACTCATTGTTTTTGGCAGAATCAACCTGTCCAGAATCAGATCGTTTCCCAGATAATATTGCGTACCGGGATCGAATTGCCCTTTGGCGCTCAATGAGCCTGCCGCGGGGGGGTTGATGTCGGCAAACAGAGCAGCATTGGGTTTGAGCGAGGTAACGGTACCGGTGTTGAAGAACACGCCGTAATTCGCCGGCGTGACGAAGTCGGTAGAAGAAGTATCATTGTCGAAATAGGTAAAATCCATCTGTCCTTTGCCGCTGATCGCCTGGCTGCGCGCATTGTTAACCAGACTGTATAACTTGATGAAAGTATTGTTGTAAACCTGAAAAGACTGGGACTGCAGCAACGCCGAAAAGGAGAGCGCCAAAACAATAATTATAATTGCAGTTACAATTACCAGTTCTATTAAGGTAAAACCCGCCCTTATTGGTATGATTTTATTTTTCATGTTTTTACTTTTCCGACCAATACTAACACAACTACGGTTTTACCACAAAACTTAGCAATTTGCCCCTGATATAAATCTCTTTGATGATTTTTCCTTCGGCCAGATATTTAGCCACATTGGGTTCAGCCTTGGCGGTTTCCAGAATGCTTTCCTGTTCAGAATCAGACGGCACTTCAATTTCTCCGCGGACTTTTCCGTTTACCTGCACAGCAATTTTTACAGTGTCCTCAGCCAGATATTGCTCATCATAGGCAGGCCATTCCGCTTCAACCACGCTGTCCTTGCCCCCCAGCATTTGCCACAATTCTTCTCCCAGATGAGGGGCGAAAGGTGAGAGAATCAACACAAACTTTTTCCAGATTTCAGCTGATTCCTTCCCCAGATCAAGCTCGGCCAGCTCATTGACGAAAATCATCAATTGGGCAACTGCCGTATTGAATCTGAAACCCTCAATATCGCTGCCCACTTTTTTTATTGTTTTATGAAGGACATTCAAAGCTTTTTTCAGTGTCTGTGGATCCGGCTGACCTTTTTTCTGCATGGCCCGTTCAACCGCCGCATAGGCGCGGTCCAGAAACCGCCGGGCTCCGATCAGACTCTTGGTATTCCAGCTGACGGCCTGGTCAAAGGGTCCCATAAACATTTCGTATACGCGCAAAGTGTCAGCCCCGAACTCTTCCACTACCTGGTCCGGATTAATGACATTTCCCCAGCGTTTGCTCATTTTCCGTCCGTCTTCCCCCATAATCAGACCCACATGCTGCAAACGCACGAACGGTTCGTCATAGCTGACCGCGCCAATGTCATATAGAAATTTATGCCAGAAACGGGCGTAAATCAGATGTCTGGTGGCATGTTCCGCTCCTCCCACGTAAAAATCCACCGGAGACCAGTGGGTCTCCTTTTTTTTGTCCACCAGGGCTTTGCGGTTGCCGACGTCAATATAGCGCAGATAATACCAGGAAGATCCCGCCCATTGCGGCATCGTATTCGTCTCACGTCGGCCGGGGCCTGCACATTTCGGGCAGGTTGTCTTGACCCACTCCTCGATTTTGGCCAGCGGGGATTCTCCGGTGCCGCTGGGTTCATATTCCTTCACTTCGGGTAGCTCCACGGGTAAATCTTCCAAGGGGACGGCTACCGGTCCGCATTTGTCGCAATGAATGATCGGGATCGGTTCGCCCCAGTATCGTTGCCGGGAAAACACCCAGTCCTTCAGTTTGTAATTAACTTTTCGCGCGCCTTCGCCGCTTTTTTCCAGCCAGTCGCACATAGCTTTTCTGGCTTCTTCCGAACCAAGTCCGCTGAAAGTTCCGGAATCAACCAGTACGCCGTCTTCCGCAAAAGGCAGTGCGCTGTCTCCGTTCAATGAATTGATGGATCTCTTGATCGCGATTTTATATTTATTGGCGAATTCAAAATCCCTTTCATCATGGGCCGGTACGGCCATCACGCAGCCGGTGCCGTAGGAATTCAAAACATAATCGGCGATGTAGACATTTACTTCCTCTCCGTTAAAAGGATTTACGGCTTTTACGCCCTCCAGCAATACCCCCGATTTGTCTTTGTTCAGATCGGTTCTTTCCAGATCGGATTTGCTCTTGATCGATTCGATGTAATCAATCACCTGATTCCAGTTTTTAATCTGTCCGCGGAGGCTTTCCACCAGCCGGTTTTCCGGCGCCAGTACTACATAGGTACAGCCGAAAATAGTATCCACCCGGGTCGTGAATACGGTAATCACCTCATTGCTTTCCCGAATTTTAAAATTAATTTCCGCTCCCTCGCTGCGTCCGATCCAGTTGCGCTGCATGTCTTTGATCGATTGTTCCCAGTGGGGGAGTTTATCCAGATCGGCCAGCAGACGATCGGCATAGTCGGTAATCTTCAAAACCCACTGGCGGAGCGGCATTTTTTCAATTTGCGTGCCGCATCGTTCGCATTTGTCGCCGTCTTCCAGGTCTTCGTTGGCCAGGCCGGTTTTGCAGCTGGGACACCAGTTGATCGGTTCATAGGATTCGTAGGCCAGCCCTTTTTCAAACATTTTTACGAAAATCCACTGGGTCCATTTGTAATAATTCGGGTCGGTAGTGTTGATTTCCCTGCTCCAGTCATAATTGAAACCCAGCAGTCCCAGTTGTTTTTTATAGGTTTCGACATTTTTTTCGGTAGCGATGCGGGGATGAATCTTATTCTTCAGGGCATAATTTTCCGCCGGCAGTCCGAAGGCGTCAAATCCCATCGGATGAAGCACGTTGAAGCCTTGCTGGCGTTTCATCCGGGCAAAAATATCGGTGGCAATATAACCTTTTGGATGGCCTACGTGCAGACCGGCTCCGGAGGGGTAGGGGAACATGTCCAGAATATAATATTTGGGTTTGGAAAAATCAGCGGTGTCCACCTCATAAATTTTCGAATTTTCCCACTTCATCTGCCACTTTTTCTCAATGGCCTGCGCTTGATAATTCGGCATATTTATTATATAATATAACGATATTCGTAAAAATAAACTAACATGCCAAACCAAAACGAACAAGACTTGCACATTGTGGCCAATTTACTTAAAAGCATTGAACTTTTTAAGGACTTGGACGAACAGATCCATGCGGAAATCATCAAGCATGTTACTCTGGATTATTACCCGGAAAATTTTATCATCTTTAAAGAAGGTGAACCGGGCGACAAAATGTTCATCATTAAAACCGGCATGGTCAAGATTTATCACGCCGGAGAAACACCCAGTTTCGACAAGGAGATTGCCGTGTTGGGAGACAACGATTTTTTTGGCGAAATGGCTTTGATTTCCGAAGAAAAACGCAACGCTACAGCCAAAACGCTGGAACCCACCCAGGTTTTTATTTTAAAAAAGGAAGACTTCCTGAATTTAATTTCCTCCAACCCCAAAATCGCCGAGCAATTCAGTAAGGAGTTTTTGGAAAGAGTAAAAGCCAATACCAGAGAGAAAAACGCCTAATCCACAGCCCGTGCAGTTTTGGACTGTGCAATATAAATATACTTTTTTGCCCTGATGATTTTCTTTTACATCTTATTGGCGCACCTGGTTTCCGATTATCTGCTTCAGCCGGATAATCTGGTGGAATGGAAGAAACATTCCAGATGGGGGCTTTTCATGCATTCCTTTATTCACTTTTTGTTCACCACCCTGATCCTGTTCCTTTACACGGGGCAGCCGGCTGTGGCGATCCTGGCTTTTATCATGGCCGCGCTTCATTTTATTATTGATTATGCCAAAGCCGTTCATGACCTGCAAAAGGACAATACGACAGTTTATTACTGGCTGGATCAGCTGGCCCATTATCTGAGTGCGGGGCTGGTTACGCTGATTGCCCTGCAATTTGGCGGGTTCTTTGCCAGAAGGACCATTAATTTTGGTAATTACTTTGATTTGTTGTTTTTCAATCCGGTCTTTGTGACCTTCGCCAGTCTGGTCATTTTTATGACTCTGACCATTGAATACAGCCATTTTAAATATCGCTCAAAAGCAGGCCACCGGCCACTGCTGAACAAACGCAACATGATCAGAAGGTTGTTATTGGCCGCCATTATTTACGTGGGGCTGTTATTCGCTCTTGTCCCGAGCGTGGGGCTTGACCTCTGAAGTTAGTTTCAAAAAAGTGAAAGTCCAGACGGCCACGGCAAAAACGTGGATTATTCCGTTTAAATAAGAGGCGGCCAGCAGTCCTGCCGTACCCAGAATCAGGCCCAGGGTCAGTCCCAGGTTGGGCAGATTGGCCAGTGCCATCAAATACACCACGCCGATTACCACTACCGGAATAAGCAGAACAAAAAGCAGCTGGATAATGATTCTGATACCGATCAGAAGCATCAGTATGCTTAAAAGGACGGTCTCCTCCAGATTTCTGACCACCAGATTGAAACTTTTGGTAATCGAGGTAAATACTTTTTCCTCGTCGATCACTATATAAAATTCGGAATAGGTTAGAAAGATGGCAATCATGAAAACCGCCAGTGACGCCAGAATAAAGACCGGCATGACCAGCGGGAACACTTTCCAGCCAAAATTTCGCAGCGAGGTGGCCAAAACGGTATAGATGGAAGTCCCGCTGACAATCTGAAAAAACAGGCTGTATTCAAAAAGCGGGAGAAAATACATCAGTCCGTAGCTGACTCCTTTTCTGGCCGGAACGTTCTGCCCGTTACGGCGGCGGGCAATCAGCTGAATCAGGCCTCCCTGGCAAAGTACGGGGACAAAGAAATAACAGATAACCAGAACAATTCCCACCACCAGCAGCGGTACAATCACTCCGCGATTGTTTTGCAGGAAATTAATTACCGTGGTGAACACCAGGTACATAAAACTTTGATTCCAGTTCTGAAACAATTGTGAGGACAGAAAAGCGTAATATTGATAAATCAGCCAGCCAATCCCGGCCACGGTTCCAAAGAAAGCGGGGAAAGCCCCGTACCAGACCACCAGCCTTTTGTTCTCCTGGGTAAACTGCCAGGCCTCCGCCACTATTTGCTTATAATTAATCATACTTTTAAAAAACTCTAGCTCCGGACCGCACTAAGAGATTTAACATAAAAAGAATAGCTTGCCAATCATATGTCTCTCTGCTAAATTATAGCTCGCGTAAATAACCTGTATTTAATAGTACTTGACCCATGAAAAGACCTGAAAAGAAAAAGCTCATCCAGAATTTTGCCGTTCACCCGAAGGATACCGGTTCTCCGCAGGTGCAGATAGCCATTCTGACCGAGAGAATTAAGCAGCTTTCCGCCCACCTGGAAGAACACTCCAAGGACAACCATTCACGTCGTGGACTTTTGATGATGGTAGGTAAAAGAAGAAAGCTTCTGAACTACTTAAAACTCAACGAAAAGGAAGTATACGACGAGTTGATGGGCAAACTTGAATTAAAATAATTTGATTCTCCGTTCAAACAGTTTAAGTTTCCGAAATTTTCAAAAAAGTCTACGCTTCCAAAGCTGGACTTTTTGTTTATCAATAACCAATAAGTAAAAAATAACTTTAAGAAAAATGCAAAAAGAATTTACAATGGATTTGGCCGGCCGCCGGTTGAAAATCGAAACCGGTTTGCTTGCCAACCAGTCCAGTGGATCAGTGATGGTTTCCCTGGGAGATACCGTCGTATTCGCCAGTGCCATGATGGGAGGTGCCAGACCCGGCAACGATTTTTTCCCGTTGACGGTTGATTTCGAGGAAAAATACTATGCCGCCGGAAAAATCCGCGGTTCACGTTTTATCAAGAGAGAGGGGAGACCCTCCGAAAAATCAATTCTGAATTCCCGTCTGATCGACCGCCCTATCCGTCCGCTGTTTCCCAAACACATGATCAATGACGTGCAGATGATCTGCTCGGTACTGTCCGCCGATCTGGAAGTAGACCCTTCCACTACCGGTTTGATTGCTGCCTCCGCCGCCATCTGCATCTCCGGAATGCCTTTCCAGGGGCCGGTCGGATCGGTCAGAGTCGGTCTGGTTGACGGTCAGTTGGTTCTCAACCCCACCTACGCCCAGGTTGAAAGCGGTAAACTGGATTTGGTTGTAGCCGGAACGGAAGAAGCCATTACCATGGTGGAAGCCGGAGCCAAGGAAATTGACGATGAAACTTTACTCAAGGCTCTGGATCTGGCTCACGCCGAAATCAAGAAAATCTGCGCTCTGCAAAAGGAATTCATGAAAGAGTACCGCAAACCGGAACTGGAAGTGGTTTTGGCTCCTGAAAACCAGGCTGCCATCGAGGCCGTGGAAAAGACTATCACCAAAGAAATGCTGGATGAAGTAGCCGGTCCGACCAAAGTTGCCATCAAAGAAAAGATCCATCAGCTGGAAGATATGCTGGTGGAAAAGTTCAAAGCTGAAATCGAGGCGGGCACGTTTACCGAAAGTGATCTGAAAAATCATTTCGATTACATGTTTGGCAAGAACATGAGAAAAAACATTCTGGATAACGAGAAAAGACTGGACGGCCGCAAAATGGATCAGATTCGGCCTTTATCCATCACTTTTGGCCTGCTGCCAAAGACCCACGGGTCCGCCCTGTTCCAGAGGGGGGAGACACAGGCACTGTCCATTGCTACTCTGGGGTCACCCGGCTCAGCCATGATCGTTGACTCCATGGATGAGGACAGCGAAAAACATTATTTCCATCATTACAATTTTCCTCCTTTCTCGGTTGGCGAAACCAAGCCGCTCCGTGGGCCCTCCCGCCGCGATATCGGACACGGATTCCTGGCTGAAAAAGCTCTGGTCCCCGTACTTCCCGATCGCACCAAATTTCCCTATACCATCTGGGTGGTTTCCGAAATCATGTCCTGCAACGGATCCAGTTCTATGGCTTCAGTTTGCGGTTCAACCCTGGCCCTGATGGATGCGGGCGTCCCGATCAGCAAACCGGTTGCCGGTATTGCCATGGGACTCGTCACTCTGGATGGAGACCTGGCTCACGGTTACAAGATTCTCACCGATATTCAGAGTTTTGAAGATTTCGCCGGAGACATGGATTTCAAGGTGGCCGGTACCCGCGACGGTATCACTGCTATTCAAATGGATATCAAAGTAAAAGGACTGTCCGTTGATCTGCTCCGCGAAGCTCTGGTACAGGCCAAGAAGGCCCGCCTCGAATTGCTCGACGCCATACAGGCCGCCTTACCCGAACCCCGCAAGGAACTGGCTCCCAATGCTCCGCGCATCACCTCCATCATGATTGACCCCGACAAGATCAGGGAAGTTATCGGCAAGGGCGGGGAAACCATTCAGAAAATCACCAAGGAGACGGGCGTGGAAATCGATATTGAAGACAGCGGTTTAATTATGATTACCGCCACCAATCAGGAATCCGCCAAGCTGGCCGAAGAGTGGATTCACCGCATCACTTACGAACCAAAGATCGGTGATGTCTTTACCGGAAAAGTAGTGAAGATCATGGAATTCGGAGCTTTTGTGGAAATTGCTCCGGGCAAGGACGGTCTGGTTCATATCTCGGAACTGGCCGACCACCGCGTGGAAAAGGTAGAGGACGTGGTCAAGGAAGGTGACATTATCAAAGTGGTTTTGGTTGATATTGACGACAAGGGCCGCTATAAGCTGTCACACAAACAGGCCATGAAATTGCCCAACTAATTTTTGCCGCGAAAAAAATCCGGAATTAGCGGAAAGTAAAAAGATTATAAAAGCCCGTCGTTACGACGGGCTTTTGTTTGCGAAATTTTTGAAAAACATCTGGCCCCAATTGCCGGTGCAATTTATCCGACGACTTCTCCGCCAAACACGTTAAGCGCTGACTCCATCATTTTATTGTTACCGGCTGGTTCGGCAGCTTGTGGTCCGCCCTGGTAGAAACCGGCTGCATCCGGGGATTGGGCGGGGGCGGAAACTTTTTCACTGCTAAATTCGGCCGCTATTGAGGGATCAACCTTTCCCAGTAGTTTAATCGTTTCTCCGAATTCTTCGGCGATCGCCTGCTCGGAAATGGCCAGCAGTTCAGGGACAAATAATTTATCTTTATTGAAATTGCTGCTGAAAGCCAGAGTCAGTTTACCCGTATCCAAATTTACGGGCTTTCCCGCCATCAGACAACGCTTGGCCAGCGGACTGTGTATTCTGTCCATCACGCCGCTCCAGTGTTTAAGCAAATCATCCAGCCCTTCGGGACTGGTCTGGGTTTGGGGCAAGCCGGTCGAAGGTTCCGCGTGAACCGGAATATCTTTAGAAATTGCTATATCCGGGGTAACCGTCACAGGCTCAGGCTTTTTTTTTGAGCCATCCTGATCGGCGGGAGCTTGCCTGATTATCGTTCCGGTATCCCTTAATCCGGCCTTGGCAATGGCAACCTCCAGGGGCAGTTCCGGGATATAGGAAAACTTTTGTTTCTCGTAGGCTTCCTGAAAAAATCCCAGCAATTCAATGTATCTCCCCGTTTCGGAATGATTTCCGGCCTTCACGGTTTCCAGCAGTTTCTGCCGCAGAAAATCCAGGATATCTCTGTTAAATTGCACCAGATCCACCCCGGCCTGAAAAATCTGATCGAGCTTGATCATGGCATCGGCGATGCGGCCCCCCTCCAGCATGGTCAACAGTTCATCGCAGGCGGTAAAATTACTGATTCCCAAAACCTTTTTTACCCGTTCAGCTTCCAGTTTGTTGCCGGTGGCAATCTGTTCCAGCAGCGACAGCGCGTCTCTGGCTCCTCCGCGTGCGTACTTGGCGATTATTTTCAGGGCCTCCTCGTCCGCGACTATTTCTTCGGTCAAAGCCACCTGACGCAAATGTTCAATCAGCACCAGCTCGGTAATTCTGCGGAAATCAAATCTCTGGCAGCGGGAAATAATGGTCTCCGGCACTTTATTGATTTCGGTAGTGGCCAGAATAAAATAAACAAAGGAAGGCGGTTCCTCCAGAGTCTTCAGGAGGGCGTTAAAGGCCTCCTTGGTCAGCATGTGTACTTCATCGATAATATAGACTTTGTTTTTGGCCCTGGTTGGCGCGTAATTAATTTTCTCGCGTAAATCCCTGATTTCGTCCACGCCGCGGTTGGAAGCGGCATCTATTTCAATCACGTCGATCAGCCTGCCATTGTCGATTTCTTCAGCCAGTACGGAGCCGTCAAACCTCCCGTCCTCAGTCATTGTCTCGGCATTGATCGCTTTGGCCAAAAGCCTGGCGGTAGTGGTTTTACCCGTGCCGCGCGGGCCGGTGAACAGATAGGCGTGTGAAATATTACCCGCCTTAATGGCATTAAGAAGGGTGGTTTTAATGTGTTCCTGGCCAATCAGGCTGGGAAAGTCCTTGGGTCTGTATTTTCTGTAAAGAGACATGTTTACTTCTTAATTGGCCACTAATTTTTACACGTTTCCCCGCCAAATTAGAAACAAAACTTCTGGACAAACTCTCTTATCTCTTTTTCAAATCTCCCGGCCGAAAATTTCAGGGCATCCTTATGGATTTCCCGGGCGTCATAATTTTTGTAATTGAGCATCATTTTGGCCAGGGCGTTTTCCATGGAAGCCAACGTTTGTTCCTCAAAAAACTCTCCGTTAAAACCGGGCCGTATAAATTCCGTCGCGCCGCCGGCCTTATAAGCCAAAACCGGTTTTCCGCAGGCCAGGGCCTCGATCATGGCTATGCCAAAATCTTCTTCCGAGGGGAACACGAAAGCCTTGCATTTTTCCAGATAAATCCTGCATTGATCGTCGGACAGCCGGCCTTTAAATTCAATATTTTTATCGGCAATCGATTCCAGAAAAGATTTCTCCGGCCCCTCTCCGATGATAACCAGTTTTTTCCCGGTTTTGTTAAAGAGATTGACCGCGAGATCGATCTTTTTATAGTCGGTCAGCGTGGAAATCATCAAATAATAATCTTCATGCTCCGGCGAAGGTTTAAATCTGTCCGTATCCACCGGGGGATAGATCACGTCCGCGTTCAGGCGGTAATATTTTTCGATCCTTTGCCGCACGTGTCCGGAATTGGCGATATAGTGATCGGGTCTGTCCGCGGCCACTTTATCCCATAGCCGTATTTTTTCCAGGGATCTGGTGGCCAGCCATCTTTTCACCGGCCCGAACCATTTCTGATGAAGATATTCGTGGGTGTAATCCCAGGCGTAACGCATTGGTGAATGGCAGTAACAGATATGTACGGCCTCTGATCCGGTCAAGGCTCCATGGGCAAAGGCCGAACTGGAACTGATTACCAGGTCATAATCGCTCAGGTCAAAAGATTCGGCGGCATAGGGCATCAACCAAAGCAGCCAGCGATAGCGTCGTCTGATCAATTTGGGAAATTTCTGCAAAAAAGAGGGACGGACTTTGTCGGCCGGGAAATCTTTGCCGCACTTTTTTTCATCGTAAAGAAGCGTATAAATGGGGGCATCGGGGTACATTTCCGAAAGTTTGGCGACCACGCGCTCCGCTCCGCCCATTTTCACCAGCAATTCTGCTATCAGGGCAACTTTCGGCTGTCCTTTTTTTTCTGACGTTGATTTGGTTTTCATAACTCAATCATTTTTAAAAACTCCTCTTCATCAATTGTCTTTACTCCCAGCTTTTTGGCATCACGGTCCTTGGTGCTCAACTTGTCCTGGTCACCGACTATCAGAAAGCTGGTTTTTTTGGTTACGGAATTGACGACTTTACCTCCATTCTGACGGATTCTCTCCTTTACCTGATCGCGCGACATACTTTTCAGGGTTCCGGTAATTACAAAAATCATCCCTTTGAGTTTGAGGCTCAAGGGTTTTTCTTCTTCGATGAACGATACGCCGACCTCTTCCAGCTTTTTGAGCAGCGCGATTTCCCTTTCATTCCTAAACCATTTCATAATCTCTTCACTGACGACTTCGCCGAAGCCCTCGATCTGTTCAAGCTTTTCTTTGGTCATTTCCTGGGCGAGCAGCAGCAGCTCGTTGATGGTGGTAACACCGTGTTTGGCGGCGTGATCTGTTTTGTCCGGTTGCTTTTCCATTTGTTCCGCCTGGAAGTATTCGGCCAGATCGATGGCGGTTTCTTCGCCTATGTGTCTGATGCCCAGGGCGAACAAAAATCTTTCCAGCCCCACCGTGCGGGCCTTTTTTATCGCTTCGATCAACTTCTCGGTACGTTTTTCCTTAAACAGCGGCAATATAAGCAGATCAGTTCTGGTCAGCTGGTACAGATCCGGAATTTCATCAACCAATTGTGCCTCCAGCAGGGCATCAATAACTTTTTCTCCCAGTCCGTCGATGTTCATGACTGTGGCAAAGTGTATGAAACGTTCACGGTCCTGGGCAAAACAGTCGGGGTTGGAGCAGCGCGTAACGGCCTCGCCTTCTTTTCTTTCCACTTTTGATTCGCAAACCGGACAGCGGGTCGGGAAAACAAATTCTTTTTCATTGCCGGTGCGCAGGTCTTTTAAAACGTGTACAATTTCCGGAATAACATCTCCTGCTTTTTGAATAATTACCGTGTCTCCGATTCTGACGTCCTTGCGTTTTAGTTCGTCTTCATTGTGCAGCGTGGCCCTGGAAATGGTTGATCCCGCCACTCTGACCGGACTCAAAACGGCCACGGGGGTAAGCGCGCCGGTGCGTCCCACCTGCACGTGAATGTCCAGAATGCGGGTGGTGGACTGCTCGGCCGGGAATTTATAGGCCACGGCATAACGGGGCGTTTTAGCGGTGAAACCCAACAGTTGTTGCTGATTTTTTTCATTGACCTTGATCACCACGCCGTCAATTTCAAAAGGTAGTTTTTCACGGAGTTCAGCGGCTTCATCCAGGAACTTCTTTACGTCTTCCAGATCTTCGCAAAAACGATAATGGGTTTCCACCGGCAGCCCCAGATCCATCATTTTTTCCAGAGCCGATTGTTGATGGCGGGGAATTCCCTCCATGTTGGTCTGTCCCAATTCATAAAAAAAAGCCGAGAGCTTGCGGGAAGCGGTTACCTGGGGATCCAGTTGGCGAACCGTGCCGGCAGCCAGATTACGGGGATTTTCAAAAGCCTCTTCTCCTTTGGCCGTCTGTTCCTCATTGATTTTGCGGAAGTTTTCTTTGTTGATATAAACCTCGCCGCTGATTTCCAGATCAATCTCCTCATTCAGTTTCAGGGGAACGGATTCAATGGTTTTAACCGAATGAGTAACGTCTTCCCCCTGCACTCCGTCACCCCGGGTGATCGCTCTGACCAGAAAACCTTTCTCATAATGCAGCGTAATATTCAGTCCGTCGATTTTTAACTCGCAGAGATAATGGATTTTTTGATTGGGCGGCAACATTTTGGTAATTTTCTCCTCCCAGTCCTTGATTTCCTCAAACGAAAATACGTCGGACAGACTCTTTTTGGGCGTAATATGAACAATTTTTTCAAATTTCCCGCTTAAAGGAGCCCCAACTCTCTGGGTGGGGGAATCGGGGGTGATAAATTCCGGAAAACGCTCTTCCAGTTGCTTTAACTCTAGCTTCAGACTGTCCCGGACCGCTTCCGACACCTCGGATTTGTTCAGGATAAAATACTGGTAATTCAGGTCGGTAATTTTCTGCTTCAGCTTTTCAATTCGCTCTTGAACTTCGTGTTTATCCATTTTGTTTTAATATTTCAGCCCTACTTTAACCAAAAACTCGCGGTCTTTCAACCTTTGAATGGGCTTTTCCCTACGCAAGAAAATAAAATGATGCTATCATAATTCCGAACATCTATTTTTGTATGACATGCAAACCCAATTAAGCGGCCAACCTGTCGAAATAAAAAATGAGGGGCAGAAAGTGATTTATCTGATCAGAAAAGCCTACCTGGAGGGCAGCCTGGCGGCCACCGGCAACGCCGCGCCCGAAATCCAGATCAGTCTGAACACGCCAACCAAAATCCGGCCGGAACTGTACAAGGTCAGTCCCAAAGACAAGGCCTTTTTAAAGGAGCTGATCGCCAAAGTCGAGTCAGGCCAGATCAAGCTTTTTACTCCCTCCACCTTGCTCAATCAGCCGGTTTACGACCAATTGTCTCCCCAATTGCGGGCCAAGGCAGATTACGATATTTTGATTCTGGTACATAAAATCAGACAGATTAAAAAAATCTGGGATGAAGGTGCCAAAGACTCCTATCAGATCATGAATCTGGTACACTCGCTGAGATTGGCTAAAGAAAGCCTGGAAACCCAGCAGGGGGACGTTTTTGTGATCTGAAAGCTCTGGAATTGAAAAAAAAGCCGAAAATTGGTATAATATTGGGATATCAAAAACAAAAATAATGCCAAACGATCCTAACGCAGATTTACAAATAACCTTGCCGGGGACCGGAGCCCAACAGACCAATAGTCAAAGCGGGGCTTCTACTTCAGCACAACCGGTAACAACTCCGGCCATCAATCTGGCCGATCCCGCCGCCCTTCCTGCTGCCCAAACGGCCGCGACTCCTCCCGCTACCGCGCCCGCCGCAACCCCGCCCGCCGCTTCAACGGCACAGGCCATGCCTGCAGCCCCCGCCCAACCCGCGCCTGTAGCCGGACAACCACTCAACAAACGGGCTTTTAATCTGGATGCCGATGTAGAGGAAGCCGCAACCGGTCAAGCCGTACCTGAGAAATTTGCCATACCCAAAATAGTCAGGGAAAAATATCCCGATCTGATTGAACTGATCAAAGTTACCGAATCCATGGATGACCAGGAAAGACAGTACTGGTTTCAGATCATGCCGGTCATGACACCCGAACAGATTGAAAAGTTCCGCGGTATTCTGATTACGGAAAAGCAGCAGCTGGCCGAACTGGACAAGGAATATGAAGATGAACTTAACCGCCTCAACGAAAAGCATCTCCTGGAATGGAAAGAATTCGAATCCAAAGAGAAGAGTAAGGCTATCAAAGAAGCTGAGGCCAAAAGCAGCGCCGAGGAGAAACAGATGGAAGAAGATCTTTTGGCGAAACTCAGCAACGTTTAATAACAATTCATGCCGGAATATAGTTTTGGAAAAAAACAGGACGAGTCCGGACAAAAACCGCCGGAAAGCCGGCCTATCCCAGTTCAGGACGGAAATATCACTTTTCAAATCGGTCATCAGCCCGGGGCCAATCTTTCCGAGTCGGTTACACCCGCCCGTCAGAAAAAACTGGCGGCACTTTCAGCCAGTCCTAAACACGACAAATCACGCGTTGGCAGAAGTATGAGCAACAGAATCTGGCACATCCTGGAATTTGTGTCTGTAACAGCAGTCATTTTTACGGTACTTTTCTTTATCATTAATTTTGACTCTTACAGCCGTCTTTTTACCACCAAGCTGGATCAGATCAGAGGCCTGATTAATCAGAATCCCTATACCCAGCAGGAAATGGAAGCTCTCAAGACCGCCTCTTCCGAAGGCCAGAAACCACTGCCCATAGTAAATACCACCCAGGCCACCAAAAAACAGGTTCCCGAATTGATCTTGAGCATTGCTCCGCCCGATGACCGTATTCTGATTCCGCGCATCGGTCAGAACGTGCCGATCATCCGTGTTCCGGCCGACGAATTATTGAAGCGCAACTGGTCGGCGCTGGAAAAACAAATTCAGGAAGCACTGCGTTATGGGGTGGTACATTTCCCGGGGACAGCCATGCCGGGAGACAAAGGTAATGTTGTGGTCACCGGTCACAGTTCTTATTTCCCTTGGGATCCGGGACGGTTTAAAGATGTTTTTGCATTGCTGCATCAGGTGGATGTCGGGGATCATGTCATCGTCTATCACGAGCAGAAAAAATACGAGTATGAGGTTTATGAAAAAAAGGTGGTCAAGCCCAGCCAGGTAGACGTTTTAACCCAAAATGGTGAAGACCGGCTGACCCTGATTACCTGCACGCCGGTGGGAACCGACCTGAACCGCCTGGTTCTCTTTGCCAGCCCTGTTAATTGAGAAGACTTCAATTCAAACTACGCCATATCAACCGGCCGGCTCTTCAGGAGGCGTAAATTGCTCGACGGGCAGAATTATTGTAAAATAATATAATGTGTATTGATTAATTGAAAAAATTGAATATATTCATCTTTCAATGAAATCCCAATACACGCCTAAAACCAAATAGCCATGTCTCAAACAACTCCCGTCAGTCCCAATGAAAATCCCGATGAAATCGTCATTCAGCAAATTGACTCTGCCACTATAGACGCGGCTGTCTCTGAACAGCAGCCTGTCCCGGCCGAACATCAGGAACATCACGAACACTCCGGACACATCGAATACAGTGATCGGCAGATCGAGCAGGCCCACGAAGCCCTGGGTATTTCCGGAGCCCCCTATTTGCTTCTGCAAAGCGATGCCGCCAAAATGGCCGAAAGGGGTATCAATGTAAACGACTATCTGAAGCAGCATGATACTTCCTTTTTTGCTCCCGGAGCGCTTCCCACCCTTTTTAAAAAGAACAAATGGAATAAGGTCCATGTCGAAATCGGCCGCAATTCCAATGTTCAGGAAATCGACCGGATGGAAATCACCCAGGGGCAAAAAGTGAACATCAAGATTGGAGACGGCAGTTCGATTGCCCATGCCGTAAAATTCATACCTTCGGACGGCCGGGAGGTGGACTATATAATTGGAAACAACGTATTTATCGGGATCGGGACGCATTTGGCCGAGGGCAGAATTGGCGACAATTGCAGTATCGGTTTTAACTGCCGTCTGGATAACGACGTACAGGTTGGCGATTATGTCACCATTTGTGACGGAGCCAGGATTCGGGAAGAAATTATTCTGGAACCGTTTACCGTGGTTCCACCCGGACTGGATGTTACCAAAGAAATTGCTGCCAGGCCCGCGGTAAGTCCCCAGGAATATGTAGAAATGAGCAAAAATGCCACCAGGGCAATGGAAGTTTTAATCAGATTTACCAGAGAGCAACAGGAAGAGATACTTCAGGCCGAAAAAGAACAAAACGGTGTGTCCGCCAACCTCAGGGCCAATGCTATTTTGGACCAGGCCGGCATGGAGGCCAGTTCACTCTTCCTCACCCAGTTTAATCGCATCGTGGTGAGTGAAAATCGTCTTTTTCCGCTGATCTACAGGTTAATTGGTAAATTCCATCCCGACCATATTCAGAACAATAATCGTTCCACCCAGGCCAGCAAATATGGCAACAATGTGCAGATAACGGATTTGCCGGTAGACCGGACCGCTTTCATCCAGCACTATATGAAACAGGTGGAAGCGGGAGTGCCGGAGACGGAAATCAAACCCTATCAGGGAGAATTTACAGCCTGCCGGGTAGACTGGGATAAAGTGAGGCTGGAAGGTGATACGCATCTGATCGGACCGGTGGAAATCACCGGGAACACCCTGATTGGCCGTCATCTTGTAGTCCGCTTTGACGAAGGAAACCCGGAAGATAAATTGAAAATCAATAATTGCACGCTCGGCGAATACATCACTTTCCATGCTTCCGGCAGCAAAACACTGGAATCGGTTGAGGCGGGAAATGAATGTGTTTTCCATGGAGCTATCAACATCGGCCACTCGGCCCTGGGCGATTCCATTATTCTGCATAACGTCAATGCCTTCGGCAGTAATCTGCAGGGCAATTCCATTTTACTCGGCGCCACAGTCATGGATTCAACCATTGCGCCCCGCAACACCATTATCGGCCATTTTGGCCATATTGACGTGGTTAACGCCAATACCGGCAACGGCATGGTGATTCTGACCAACGCCATGGTTTTGGGAAATGGTAAAACGGCCGAACAACGCCTCTGGTTTGGCAACGGCAGCAAAATCAAGGCAGGCAGCATTGTCTATGGTGAGGGCGACATTCCCCGCAATCAGCCGTTTGGGCCGGACGGAGTTTACGAAGTGTTTCCGGGGGCCGGACATTTCAGAAAACTGGATTTGGCAGAAGCCGATTCTTTTAAAAAAGGACAATTTGTTGAAAGAATTACCAAAACACTGGTGAACACCAAAAAGCAGTTGGAAGATACCGGTTCCGCTAAGGTTGAAGGCACTGTTGACAGTATTGAGTAAAGAGGTTCAAACTGTGCTGGCACTAATCAATTAAAAGTGAAAATCGCGGTTCTCGCCTCGGGCGGGGTGGACAGTTCGGTGGTCCTGAAATTGTTGCAGCGTGAAGGTCACGACGTGACCGCCTTTTACTTGAAAATCTGGCTGGAAGACGAGCTTAGCTTTTTGGGCAATTGCCCCTGGGAAGATGATTTGAAATATCTACAGGAAATTTGCGAGGCTTCCGGAATTCCGCTGGAAATCATCAATCTGCAAAAGGAATACCATCAGGAAGTGGTTTCTTACGCTCTGCGTGAGATTCAGGCCGGCCGCACTCCCAACAGCGACCTCTTGTGTAATTCCAAAATCAAATTCGGCAAATTTTACGATAAAGTCGGGCCGGAATTTGACCTGGTGGCCTCCGGTCATTATGCCGATAAAAGCATTGTCGACGGCGTGGCTTTTTTGACCCGCGCCAAGGATCCGATCAAAGACCAGACCTATTTCCTGGCCCATCTCAGCCAGCAACAGTTACAAAGAGCTCTTTTTCCGTTAGGGCCCTATCTAAAATCCGAAGTACGGGAGCTGGCCAAAGACTTCAATCTGCCCAATCAGACCCGCAAAGACAGCCAGGGCATCTGTTTTCTGGGTAAAATCAAATACAATGATTTCGTGCGTTTTCATCTGGGGGAAAAGCCCGGAGAATTGATTAATTTTGATACCGGCCGCCCAATGGGAACGCACAAAGGTTACTGGTTTTATACCATCGGCCAGCGCAAGGGGATAGAACTTTCCGGTGGTCCCTGGTTTGTGGTAGAAAAGGACATTGCCGCCAACCGGGTTTATATTTCCAACACCTATCATGATTTGGCCAAAAAACGAGATCATTTTGAAGTGGAAGATTTGCACTGGATATCGGGGGAACCGACGCCGGAACAACTTGAACAGCTGGAAGTAAAAGTCCGCCACGGTGAAAAGCTTTATCCTGCCGCCCTTCAACTGCAGCCAGGCCAAACGCGCGCCGCAGTGACCATCGAAGGCTCCGACCAGGGGTTTGCCGCCGGCCAATTTGCCGTATTTTACAGCGGAAAATTTTGTCTGGGTTGCGGGACGATCGCTTAAAAAATACCATTCTGTACCAGCCCGAATCTGGTAAAAACCCTTAAAGATGTTATAATTATATTGTAGAAATAATAATAGCGAAAATGCCTAAAAAAATCCCTTCTCTACCGCTGTCCTATCCAGTCTTCACGACTCTGGAAAATATTGATAAGACACAGCAAAATCAACCTCTCTCGGCTGAACAGAAAACCACTGCGCTGCCCCCGGAAAGCGGTCCGGATTTACAACAGGTGGAAGGCGTCGGAGTAGCTGAACAGGAAAAGGCTTCCAGGCTACTGAGGGAATATCGTCCGGGCCAGGAAGAGGAAAACCAGACAGCTCTGGTAGACGTGGTTAGTGACGCGCTTGCAGGGTATAATAAAGGGGTAAATATCGATCAGGCTTCTCTGGTCGCCAAAGACGCAGTGGACAAATGTAATGAAGCGATGAGGAGAGGCACAATGCCCACGGACAACTATCCTTCCAACGTCGGCTATTACGGTTTCGATGTTCTGCATGACGGAAATCGCACCGTTTATTCCCAGTCGGCTTTTGGCAAACTGATGCTGGCCGTGGAAAAATGGTTTTATAAAAAAAGGGATACAGGGGGATTATTTGGTAAATCCCTGCGTGAAAAACTGACCGGAGCGGGACATCCCTCCCTGATCATGGAAAGAGTCAAAGCTTTGGGACAACAACAATATTTTAACCTCAATGAGGAAGGCCAGTTGGAAGAAGATAACTCCGATTTGCGCAGTGGAGCCAGCCTGGACGATTTGCTTCGTTTTAATGACAGACAGGAAAACGATTACCGGTTTCTCCGTGATCTGAAGCCGGAGATTAGCGAAGCTCTGGCGATCAGCGCACAGGCGGTACAAAGAATTCATGAGACGGCTAATGGCGGTATCGGAGAAGTACTGTGCAATGATCTGGTTTTACAGGTGGAAAAAGGCAAAGTGATCGGTGCTCGGTTGGCCCTGCCCGATACCAAATATCAGGATAACGTCGACGCGTTGGAGCAAAAGGCCACCGACCTGTCCGACCTTTGTTTTTCTGCAGGAAGCGCGGCTTATCAGGTCGGTGGTGCGGCAGGAGGTGAGGATTTGGCCCGCCGCTATATTCAAACCATACTTTCCAATTACAATGATGAAATGGTGAAATCCGCGTTGCGCTTACTGGTAGAGACCAGGCCCGCCTACGGCTATTTTACCAACCGGCCCAGACTGGGCTTTGACCGTGTGGAAAAGCCACGGGAGGCTTTTGAAAAAATACGTGCCATAGTGATTGAGACGCTGGCCGTCAAGCCCAGGCAACTGCCCGTCAAGTCGTCCTGAAAATAATTGCAGGACTTCTTTGCGTAGAATTAAAATAGTGTTAAGATAAATTGCATCAATTAATTTCCTCCAAAGAATACAGATGAAGACAACCAGGGCCAATCGTGCGGAAGAGCTGCTGGAAATGCTGGAGAAAAAGTACAGGCTGGATCTGGATTCTTTAATGAACACGGTTAAGAGTTACAATCCCGAATTTAACGAGTCCAAATTCCGGGAAGCCTTTATTTTCGCGGCTCTCGCCCATGACGGCCAGACCCGAAAACAGGAAAATCTGCCCTATATTGTTCATCCTTTTGAGACTGCCAAGATTCTTACCCAGATCCACGCCGATGAACCGACTCTGATTGCGGCTTTATTGCATGACGTGCCGGAAGACACCGCCTATACCCTGGAGCAAATCGAAGGCCGTTTTGGCAAGCAAATCGCCTATATGGTGGAAGGCATTACCAAATTGTCCAAGGTGCATTATCGCCATGATATGCAACAGCGCGAGGTGGAAAGCATGAAAAAACTCTTCATCCATGTAGCAGAGGATCCCCGCACCATGCTGATCAAACTGGCTGACCGTCTGCACAATATGCGCACTCTGGAATACATGGATATTACTGAAAAAAGGTTGCGCAAGGCCCGTGAAACGCTGGAAATATTCACTCCCATCGCCAATCTGCTCGGGATCAAGGAATTGCAGGCCGAACTGGAGGATCTTTGTTTTATCAACCTCTATCCTCAGGATTACGCCAAACTTAAAGAGAAAGTGCAGCAGGAGAAAAAAGACCATGCCAAAGACATGGAAAAAATGATCAGCGATACGGAAAGGGAACTGAAAGAAAATAAAATAGACGCGATTGTCTACTCCTACCAGGAAAATCTTTATCGCACCTATAACCGTTTGAAGCGGGAGAACAAGAAAATTGAGGAAATCGAAGTAACCTTTCTGATCAATGTGATTGTCAATGAGATCTCCAACTGTTATGAAGCTTTGGGGATTATTCACAGCCTTTACAAGCCCCAGCCCGGTAAAATAAAGGATTATATTTCCTTGCCCAAAGCCAACGGGTATCAGAGCCTGCATACAACGGTTTTCGGCCACAAGGGCATCAACACCAAGTACTGCATCCGCACCAATCAGATGCATTTCGAGGCACAGTACGGCATTGCGGCCAGTTATTTCAGTCCCGAAGGTAAAAAACCCAAACTTTTTACCAGTGAGGATCCGCGTTCGCACTGGGTGGAGGATATTATTCAGATTCAGAAGGATCAGAGCGCCGAGTCCAAATACTTCGACGAACTGAAAAATTATGTTTTTCAGGACCGCATTAATGTTCTGACCCCCAAAGGCCAGACTTTTGATTTGCCGGTTAACGCCACCTGCATCGACTTCGCCTATTGCATCCATACGGAAGTTGGAAACCGCGCCATCCGGGGGGTGGTAAACGGCAATAACGTCCCTTTGGATTATCAGTTGAACAAGGGAGACGTAATCAAAATCATCACCACGGATTACCCCAAAGGTCCCAGTTATGAATGGCTGGGTTTCGCCAGAACTCCGCTGGCCCGTAAAATCATGAAGGAATATTTCAAGAAAGAGAGTTCCACCTCCAAAGTACAGGTCGGCCGCAAAATGCTGCAAAAAGAATATGACCGCGCCGGCATGGGACTGGTAAACAACGTGCCCAAATGGAAGATTCAGAAAGTGGCCCAGCAATTTCCCGCCCTGAACATTCAGACCACCGAAAACATTCTGGTTCACATAGCGGAGGGGACGGTGTCCACCCTGGAAATAATCAACCTGCTAAATTCCAATCCGGAAGAACAGCGCCCCAATCAGTATGAAGAACTGGGGGCTTTCCCAAAACAAAAGCTGACTAAGCTTTCCCTGAAACTGATTTGCGATTCCACGGTTAATTTTGCCGAGATCATCAACACCATGCAGCGCCGGAAAGAAGCTTATTTCCTGCTTTCCGGTGATACCAAATATAATTTTTTGAATAACAAGATTATTTACCGTGCCAATATGCTGGTGCGGGGCTACAGCGATATTTCCAATATCTGCCGCGAGCTGGAAAGCGTGCCCGGCGTGGAGGAAGTTCAGCGCTTATTCTGGGGTAAAAAATTTGTTTTTTTCCTGGCCAGCGTTTTGATTTTTATGGTTTGGGCTGTCCATCCCCTGGCTCTTTATTACGTGACCAATCAATGGCAGGCTCAGCAGGAGATGGTTCGGCTGGTCTCTAACACCATTTTGTTCGCGGGTCTTTTCCTGCTCTTTTCACTGATCTTTTTCCTCAAACAATATACCGAAAACAGTTTCCCGGAATACCGGGAGGGGACCAGACTTTGGCAGGTCGCCTACATACTCAGTTTCTTCGCTCTGGTGACGATTTTTATCGAAATTTATCTCTATAAACTCCATTTTGACTGGGCCTGGGTATTGGCCAGCGTGATTCTGATTTTTGCCTATCTGACCGGGCAATATATCTTCTACAAAGACAAAAACACCAATCAGAACTAAAGCTGAAAGTATCGGACTTTCCAATTCTGATTTGCCTGACCTGAATCTGTTCGTACGATTCCCGGATTTATGACGAGTGCCGGAAATGCATGATATCACCGTCTTTGACCACATATTCCTTTCCCTCCAGTCTCATCAACCCTTTTTCCCTGGCCTGGACTTCGCCGCCCAGCCGGACATAATCGTCATAGGCAATCACCTCGGCCCGTATGAAGTTCTTTTCAAAATCGGTATGGATGACTCCGGCGGCGCGCGGTGCAGTATCTCCACGGTGTATCGTCCAGGCCCTGACTTCCTTGGGTCCGGCGGTAAAATAATGCATCAGCCCCAGCGTTTCATAGGCAGCGTGGATTAGGGCGGTTAAACCGCTTTCCTTGATTCCCAGCTGATCCAATAAATCCTTGGCTTCCTCATCGGTGAAATTGATCAGCTCCTCTTCCACCTTGGCGGAAATGGGTATCAGCTTGGCATTGTCCGGCAGTCCCATGTCTTTACGAATCTGCGGTACGGCGATAGTTTTCAAATCATCCTCGGAAATATTCAGAATGTATAGAAATGGTTTGGCGGTTAGCAGATGCAGGTCCTGAATTTCCAGCTTTTCTTCTGCCGTCAAATCCAGATCGATAGCCTTTTTCCCTGACTCCAAAGCGGTATTCACTTTCTGAATCAGCGCCAGATAAGCGGCCTTCTTTTTGTCTCCGGACTTGGCGTCATTGGCAGCTTTTCCCAGCCGCTTTTGCAGGGTCTGCAAATCGGCCAGAATTAGCTCGGTATCGATTATTTCCAGATCGCGTCGGGCATCCACCCCCCCATGCACGTGAATTACATTATCATCCTTAAAAAGCCTTATTACCTGTCCGATGGCATCGCATTCGCGAATATGTGACAGAAATTGGTTGCCCAGTCCTTCTCCCTCCGAAGCTCCTTTCACCAGCCCCGCTATGTCCACGAATTCCACTACGGCCGGCATAATCCGCTCGGGTGATACCAGCTCCGCCAGCTTGTTCATGCGGGGATCCGGTACTTCCACTACTCCCACATTGGGATCGATGGTACAGAAGGGGTAATTGGCCGCCATGGCACTGGAAGACTTGGTAAGGGCGTTAAAAAGCGTCGATTTGCCTACATTGGGCAGGCCTACGATTCCGATTTTCATATTGCTGAAGTTAAATCGCAACCAGAATAGGCAAAAACCATCAATTAGCCAAATCAGACCCTTTGCGGAGTTTTAAAAGTGTGTTATAACAACAAGAAGAAATCAATAGTAACCAATACCAAAATGCTATTAGACAACAACTATTTACCCCAAAAGATATATTTCTTTCCTCCGGACGCTGCTCCAAAAGCCCCGGAAAATAAGGATGCCACTCCTCCCGTGACTGAAAAAGACGTAGACACCGCAACAGGTCGTCAAAAAATTGTCGAGAGTGCCAAAAATGAATATTTGAAAGCCGTAAAAGATGCCCAGGCAGAAAAGGATCCTGAAGCTAAAGCCCAAAAACAACAGCAGGCCAAAGAACTGGGCGATAAAATGCAGGAATACTACAAGACCCTGCGCAGTCCGGAAAAGAACAAGGCAGCCGCACAGGCACTCTTTGACGCTTTGGTACCCAAAAAGACAGCCGCACAATTGTTTGATGAAAGAATGTCGGCCAGATGGGCACAGCGGAATGAAGAACAAACGCAAAGGAGTGCAAACAGAGCTCCCCAACCTCGTCTTGCCCCCAGAGATTTGGGTGATGTGGACGAAGGAACCAAGTCGGGGGCTATGGCTGCGTTGTCGGATGGAAAAGGCGGCGTCAGGCTTGTCTCACCCGATCAAGGTATCGGTGGTCCCCGTACTTTTCCCGAAGGGACTCCGGAAGCAGCTCGCCAGACCTTAATAGCCTCCTCGGTTATACCTGCGGAGCAGGAAAATTCGATCAGGACCAGATTAAATAATCCTGCCACCTATGGAGTAACCGAAATTGCTTTTACCTATGTAGAAAGTGGCAAAACCAAAAATGGAGTTGCCAAAAAGGAAGGATCGGACATTAATTTTTATTCGGTTGCCTAATGCCAAATCCTCAACTATTACAACAACTGTTTCAACTTCTTTCCGAATCTCCCAATTTTCAAAATATGTCGGCGGAGCAACAGGAAGAAGTGAAAAAAATCTATACCGGGGCCGATGATCAGGATTTGATCAAGGCCATCGATATTGTTCAAACTGATAGCAAAAAAGTTCAGGCGGAGCTTCAGGAGAACGAAATCCGTCAGGCACAGGCCGCTCAGGAAGTAAAAGAAACGCTCAAGAAAGTAAAGGCCGAGGAAATCAAGATTAATCAGCAAACGGAGAAAAAGGAGTCTGAAGCCAATTCAGCTCTGGTGCTGGACCAGCTCAATCAGAAGCAGCCTTCTGAAACGCCTCCGCCACCGGATAAAAAGAAATTCCTGGGACTGTTCTAAAATCCCGCACAGTCGCTTCCCCGGCCACCGTTAAAACTTCACCAGTACCTTCTCCGGACTATAGGTGATTATTTCCAGATTATTGTTTTCCGGCATAATCAGATCTTTGGTGGAAACGTTATAAACACCGTTTTGAATTTCGGAATTCCTGAGTTGCAGCTTGATTGAACCATTATCCAGTAGGTTCAGTTCATCCGGCTTCCCCTCCACCGTAACCAGAATGTTTTTGGGCAGTAATTCCTTTACCACGGAAGACAAATCACTGTCCTCCACTATCTCCACCATCAATGTTTTTCTTTCGTTTCCCGGCAGTACGGGCGTATTGACCTGGCTACTACTGTTTGTGCCGGCTGTAGTTCCGGACTCGCTTTCCGGCTTCTTTCTGACCTCAATATTGGCCTGTATCACGGCCGGATCAAAACTGACTGTTTTTCCGGCAAGCTTCCATTCCGCCGGCGCTTCCAGAGTGATCTTACGGCTGAAATCAGCGGTTTCAGTGCCATCCAGAGAGATTTTTATCGGCAAAGTTTGTATCTCGCTGATCGCGCTTGCCGCTCCGCTTAATTTAACTTTTTCCAGATCAAGTTTAAAAGTCTTGATTTCATAATCACGTGCAGGGGAGCCGGACATTTCCGCTTTCAGGCTTATTTCTTTACTGGTAATGGCTTCCAGTTTGAGCGCAAGATTGGCTGGTTCAACCGCCACCACACTAACTTTGACGTTTTTACTGGTGAACATCACCGGCAGGGAATATTCTCCCTCACCCAATCCCTGGGCATCCAGAAACAGCTCAAAATCGCTGGCATTGACGTTTAATTGTCCGTTGGGAGTTTTGAAACGGACTTTTACTGGACTGATCTCATTAGCCACGCTGACGTTTTGTCCCAGATTTATCACTTTTACCTGTAATTCGTTGGGGAAAAGATGCACGTAGTTTTCCACCCCCACCACAAACAGCCACAATATTACCGCGGCAAAAACCGATAAGAGCTTAAGATGTAGATTTTTAAATATGTTCATTATTGTTCGCGATAAACCAACTTTTTCTCCCTGTGTTTTTTTAACTTCGGTTCTAACACAATCCGGAGCAGCTGCTGCAATCTGGCCGCGTCGATATTTCTTTCCAGATGTCCGTTTTTGGCAAAGCTGATGCTTCCCCTTTCTTCCGAAATAACAATTACGCTGGCATCGGTATGGTCGGTCAGTCCGATAGCGGCCTTATGCCTGGTTCCAAAGTCTTTTTCCTTATTGTCAAAACTGGTTGGTAAAATGCAGGCCGCGGCCATAATTCTGCCGTTATCGACAATTACCGCGCCGTCGTGCAGAGGGCCTTTACCGTGAAAAATGGAAATCAGTAATTCCTTGGAAAGCAGGCCGTCCATTTTTACGCCGGTTTCTACATATTCTTTCAGGGGGATGCTGTGTTTGAAAACAATCAAAGCTCCTTCTTTACGTGACGCCAGATAATCACAACTGGCCACGATTTCAGAGATCAAGGCGTCCAGTGCCACAGTTTTTTCTCCTCCCAAAAATGGCGTGTTGCCGATTTTTTCCAGAGCCATCCGCATTTCCTGCTGAAAGAGTATGGGAATGGAAATTAATAAAATCGTAAAAAATCTGTCCAGAAGCCAGCCCACAGTCAGCAGATTAAGAGTTTTACTGACCAGAAAAAGCAGACTGATGATCAAAAGTCCCAGCAGCACGCTGACCGAACGCGAGCCTTTAAGCATGGAAAAAAGAAAATAGATCACCACTCCGACAATAGTAATATCCAGTAGAATTTGCCAGAGACTCATGTCCGCGTAGAGGAGGTTTTGCCAAAACTCCCTGGCCACGCTGGCTATCTGGGTAATTCCGCCGGCAATGGCGTTACTGAGAAAATCCATGCAGTATAAATCAAAATATAACTGCATTGTATTGATTCAGGCGTGTTTTGCCAATAAAAAAATCCCGTTTAGGCGGGATTTTTCTAATTATGGATCCGGCCACAACAATTTGCCGGACTTTATCTATTGGAACGGAAAGCTTTTTGCAGCTTTTTGCGGTTAAACCAGGCAATGGTCAGGAGAATTCCGACATAAAGAGTTTCAGCGGGACCGGTCTTGGAGAGTTTGGTGGGGGAGTTGGCGGCCGGTTTCAGTTCTTCCTGGGCGGGCGTTTCCTGTTCTGTTTCTGCGGTCACGACAGGCTCAGTATCCTGTGCGGCGGTTTCTTCGATGGCGTCTGCCAAAACATCATTGGCCGTCTCGGTTGTTTCCGCGTTCATATCTGTTTCGGAAGAAGTCTGGTCGTCATTTGTGGTATTTATGGCTATATCGGAGCCCAGGCCCACCATCAGGGTCGCTTTCAAAGCAGGATTATAAGTTGAGTAGTATTCAAAAGTGGCATCCTGATCAAATTTGTAATTGAAAGTGTCTCCGCTGGTCAGTACCGGGCTGGCAAAACTTTGCCCGTCGGGAGAAGAACCGATAATAGTCTGGTCTTCTGTGCTGGTGTTGGTCCAGATAACAGTTGTTTCTTTGTCAATTTTAAGAGTAGCCGGTTCAAAACCAAACAGCGATACGTCCACGTTCACACTTTGTCCGGACATTTGTTCCATCGAAGTGTTTTCATCGGCGGCAGCCACGGTTTCGCTGGCCGTAACGTTTTCGGCTGCCATTTCGTCCATCTCATCCAGCGGGGCTTCAGCATCGGTTTGGCTGGCGGTGGTGTCGGTCATTACGTCTGCTTTGATCTGTAAGGGCTCCTGAACCCAATAGGCCACATATCCTGCAATCAGTACGATGGCAAAAGCGGAAATTATTTTGGCCTTGGTGCCGGTTGATACCGGATCGGTGTTTTCCTGGGCAGGCATATCAGTGGGCTGGGCGTCGACTGTGGGGGCTGCCGGAACTTCCGGTGCAGGAATTTCTTCTGCCGGAACCGGTGGCTCGATATGGGAAATTTCCAGCCTGGTCACAGTCGGTTCGCTATCCGGCAACAAAGATAACTGGTCGGGAGAGACGGAAGTCTCTGGAGAATTTTGTTCCGGAGAAAGTGTATTAGGATCGGTCATAGCGTTTTTGTTTTTGATAAATCTTTTCAGTATAGCACAAAAAAGCCCCGCGCTTAACGCTCTGGAGCCTTATTAAAGCCAAAAGAACTGTACAAAAGGCGAAAATGTATTGGAACTAAAAATCCCCGGATAGCGGAGCCTTTATAAAGCGCTGGATTGACCGTGTCCAACGATAACAACTTAAAGTAGTTATGTTCTTTTTATCTCAAGCTGGAAGTCAACATTACAAAAAGTAAAGATTGAATACCGGCCAAGTCGAAAAGGCCTTTACAAGTTTTCCGTACCCGGAGAAGAGGTTGTCTTTGGAATTCAAGGTATTGCCTTGAGGACTGTGTGCCAAAAAAATTTAGGCAAAAGCACAGTCCAAAGGCAACCTTTTCCCCGTGCTGGAAACATAATTTTTTAAAGTTCAAAGACTCCCTAAACCAACATCAACCCCTTAAAAGCGGAAAACCTTTCAGAAGCGCGAAGGATCTAAAATAGACACTTATTCCTAAACATCGCTGTTTAAGAGCAGTATTTCTTCTTAAATTTTCTTTCTCACACTTTGTCTTGCGACAAAAGTACAAGATAAAAAATCTAAAAGTTTTCTCCAAAACTTCTTTGTCCGGCCTATGGATAACCACCGAACCGAATATTTTGGCGTCTAAAGAACCTGGTGGACTCTTTAGAAACGACTTTCAGGTAATATCAATCAGTTTAGGGAGAGAGTATGGCTTTAGAAGCCCCCGGTTTTTAAGCCGGTTGTCACTAAAACCACGCTTCCTCCCTAGACTGTCTGCCGGAATTTCAAGGTTCAAACCTCCCTAAACATTACTGTAACCCCTTAAAAGTAACTAACACCCCGGAAGAATAAATTTCCGAGATAGCCACTGATTCTTAAGTATTTCTATTTAAGACAAGTAATTCTTTTTAGGTCTTTTTTCTTTAACTCTGTCTTGCGACAAAATTTGAAGATAAAAAATCTAAAAGTTAATTCTAAAACTTCTCTATCCGGTCTTTGGATAACCTCCGAATTGAATATTTTAGTATTTTCAAATATCTGGTGGATATCTGATCCTAACTTTCAGGTAATTTCAGCAAGTTTAGGGAGAGAGTGTGGCTTCAGAAGCTCCCGGTTTTTTAAGCCGGTTGTTACTAAAACCACGCTTCCTCCCTAGACTGTGTGTTTGTGTTTATCTTTATTTCAAATATCATCATACTATCTTATACCATAGAAAATAACCTGTCAAGAGTCTAATACAAAAAAAGTATCATAAGACTAAATAAAGTTTGAAATCCGTTACACTTTCAGTTAAATTTATCCCGCCTTTTTAAAAAACCCCTGCCGGGGTAGCTCAGTGGTAGAGCGAAGGACTGAAAATCCTTGCGTCGCCAGTCCGATTCTGGCCCTCGGCACCATTTTAATGACCTTTTGGAACACTTCCAATATGCGCATAACGATTTTCGATACTGAAACCACCGGCCTGCCCGTTCGGGAAGGAAAGCTCTCCGACCAGCCACATATTATTCAGTTTGCTTCACAGACTTTTGAATTTGATGCCGCCACCAGGAGGTTTTTGGAAGTTGAACGCTGTAATCAGTTGATCAAACCTCCTGTTCCGATCCCCGCCGAGAGCACGCGGATTTCAGGCATTACCGATCAAAGCGTGGCCAACGCCCCGACTTTCCGGGAATTTTCCGAACGGATTCTGGATATTTTTAAAAGATCCGACCTGGCCGTGGCGCACAATATCGAGTTTGACCGGGAGATTATCAGTTTTGAACTGGAAAGAATAGGATTGTCAAAGAATTTTCTGCCGGCCACCAGCTACGACACCATGGAAGGGACGCGGTCACTCTGCAAATTGCCCGGCAAAAACGGAAATTACAAAGCCCCGCGGTTGATGGAACTGCATCAGTTCCTGCTGGGGGAAGGTTTTCAGGAAGCTCATAATGCCGAAAAGGACGTGGAGGCACTTTCCCGCTGCGTCAAAGTGCTTTTACAGCAGGGTTTTTATCAGCCGGTTTTGCAGGAGAAAAAAGAAATTGTGTCGGAGCAGGCCTCGCTTTTTTAAGTCCACTTTAAATTCAGGACATAGCGTAATTAGAAAATTTTCTTTATATTGTACAACCTGAATTTACCTGTTTCCTGGTAATGACAGGGGAGTTTAAGGTTATATTAAGCGCAAATCAATAACCAATTTAAGCATGCAAAAAACGACTTCCTTTCTGGCCAGGCTGTTTTTGACGGGCTACCTGATTAGCCTTGTTCCGGCCGCGGCTCTTGCCCAGGATACCGGTATTTTTTCGGACGTGACATCCGATACCATGTATTCCGAGGCCATTACCTATCTCAAGGACAATAATATCGTCCAGGGATATCCGGACGGCACCTTTGCGCCGGACAGCAATATCAACAGGGCAGAATTCACCAAAATCCTGGTTGGCGCGGTAAACGATGGAGACATTACCGGCTCCAACTGTTTTCCCGACGTACAGGATGAGTGGTTCGCGCCCTATGTCTGCACTGCCAAAAAGCTTGGACTGATTGACGGTTATCCGGACGGGACTTTCAAACCGGCCGAACCGATCAATTTTGCCGAGGCTGCCAAGATCATCGCCAACGCTTTCAAGATTCAGCTGGGAGAGGATGATCCCTCTGCCTGGTTCAAAAAATATATAACCGCTCTACAGGTGGAGAAAGCTATTCCATTGTCCGTGGAATACTTTGATGAAAAAATCACCCGTGACGAAATGTCCGAGATAATCTGGAGAATCAGGGCAGACAAAAATGATCAGACCAGCCGCACCTATTCCGAACTCAATGGAGACGGGTTGGTAACCGTCGGTTCCTGTTCCGAACTGGAAGACCGCATGAAAAGCGTTATGCAGCCCCAGTACCCGATTTACTACGATATCATGCCGATGGATGGCATGGGAGCCGTAGAGGAATCCGCACCTGCAGCTGCGCCTTCCGGTGATGCCAAGACTTCTTCCTACACCGGCGGGGGAGCATCGACCGATTATTCCAGTACCAACGTTCAGGAAGCCGGAGTGGACGAAGCGGACGTAATTAAAAACGACGGTAAATATATTTATCTGATCAAAGGGAACACCATCCGCATCGTGAACGCCTATCCTGCCTCCGAAATGAAGGAGCTGATCAGTTTCCAGCTCGGGCCGCAGGATGAATATTTTTATCCTACCGAAATGTATGTGACGGATGATACTCTGGTGGTTATGGGAACAGCCAGCGTGGCTTATCCTATGCCGGTTGATGTCACCAGTACTGATACCTCCGCCAAGATGATCATGCCCCCCTGGTATGGCGGTTCCAAGTCCAAGGTGTATATCGTAAATATCGCCGACCGCCTGAAGCCGAAGGTGGTCAGAACGGTTGATTTCGACGGCAGCTACAACACTTCCCGACGTATCGGTAACACCCTCTATCTGGTGGTGAATCATTATCCCTACTTCCCCTATTGGAGATATAACGAACCGATTGCTGATTTCCAGGAATATCTGCCCAAAATGTCCGATTCCAAGGACGGCAAGGTAGTCAATGCGGCTGGTTGCGGTGAAATCCGCCTGATGCCCAAACCGAGAAGTTTCAATTTTATGATTGCCGCTGCCATTCCGTTGAATGATCTGACCAAGGAAGTCTCCCGCAGCGTAATTGTCGGTAACAGCGACAATATCTACGCCTCCACCAGCAATCTTTATGTGGCCTCCACCGACTGGTCCGGTCCTTATTATTACAATCGCGGTCAGTTCACCAAGCTCTATCGATTTGCGCTGGGATTGGGCAAAGTTGAATACAAGGCTGAAGGATTGGTACCGGGCACCATTCTCAATCAGTTCTCCATGGACGAATACAGGGGTAACTTCCGGATAGCCACCACCCAGACCGAATATGTGATGAACGACAGTAAAACCAGCAATAATCTGTTTATACTGGATTCCGGACTGAAAGTACTGGGTAAACTGATGAATGTGGCACCGGGTGAGCAAATTTATTCGGTCAGATTTATGGACGCGCGCGGTTATATGGTTACCTTCAAGAGCGTGGATCCGCTTTTTGCCATGGATCTTTCCGATCCGGCCAATCCGAAAATACTGGGGCAGTTGAAAATCCCCGGTTACAGCGATTATCTGCACCCTTACGATGAAAACCATATCATCGGTTTCGGCAAGGATGTCGATCCCGAAGAGGCTGCCAAAGACCAGGATTTCATCTATTATACTGCAGTTAAAGGTTTCAAGATGGGACTGTTCGACGTAACCGACCCGACCCAACCCCGGGAAATGTTCAAGGAAATTATCGGTGACCAGGGAACCTATTCAGAACTGCTTTATAATCACAAAGCTCTGCTCTTCGACAAAGAAAAGAACCTGATTGCTTTCCCGATTTCCGTCACGCAGATGCCGGCCGATCAGCCGCAAATCTGCGGAAATTATACTTTCTCCACTTGTCCCAGCAGCTGCCTGAAAGTCTGCGAGCCGAAATGTACCTATGAAAACGGGATTACCATCTGTGATCAGAATTGTGACGGGCCCAACAGCTGTCAGGAATCAAGCTGGGTCTACCCGGAAACAGTTTTCGTAGGAGCTTACGTTTACGGGCTGGATCTGCAGACCGGGTTCAATCTGAAGGCCAAAATTACCCATCTGAACAGCACGGAAATTACCGATCTGCTCAAAAACGGTTATCTGTCCAACTGGGAAAAGACCATTCAGAGAATTATTTACATCGGAGACAATCTCTATACCATTTCACAGGCTGCCGTGAAGGCCAACAGTCTGACCAATTCCCTCCAGGAATTGAAGATGATTGAGCTGGCCGGTTCCATCTGGAATATCAGTTACGGCACAGAACCGATAATGGAATAGCAGACAGAAATAATAAATCAAAAGGCCCCGCTTTAGCGGGGCCTTTTCTATACCAATATTGAAAATAAGCCGGACGAGGAAGCCGGAGATTTATTTTTTTTGCTTCATGACACGGCTGTCCAGCGATTTCATTTCCAGGGTCAGAATCAGGCTTAGCGCGCCCCTGATGGCAATCAGCGCGGCCAGCTTTCCCAGTGATTCCCAGGTCGAATGCTCAAAAACGGTCAATACGTCCACGGCGATAAAAAACTCCATACCCATGATTAATTTGGAGGCAAAACTCTTCCGGTTAATTTTTTCAATCTCAATATCATTTTTTCTGACCAGATCGCCCCATAGTACGCGTATGGCTGCCTCCAGGCCCCCCCACAGTACAAAAAAGATTCCGCAGAGGTTAAGCACGAAGTTAACTGTGTTGACTATATTTGACAGCAAGAGGTCCATCTTTGAAAGAAAAAGTCTTAATCATATTATTTTAGCATTTATTTCAGGAAAATTCATGTTAAATTAAAGAAAAACGTAAAATATGTTAAGAGCAATACTGGTTGACTGCATGCCGCTGGACATGAGCCGGGACGAAGCTGAATTCCGTTTGGAGGAAGCTGAAAGCCTGATTAAGACTTATGGGGGAGTGGTGCTGCTGAAAACTTATCAGAAAAAAATCAATCCGGTCTACAAGACCTATCTGGGCACGGGGAAACTGGAGGAGCTGATGGAGGAGGGAGTCAGACTGGGGGCCAACATCCTGATTATCAACAATGAGTTAAAGCCCCTGCAGACCTACAATCTCGGCGAGCTGTTAAAGAAGGTCAACATACAGGTCTGGGACAGAATCGATCTGATCCTGAAAATTTTCCAGAAGCACGCCCAGACCAAGGAGGCACGGCTGGAAATCGAACTGGCCAGCCTGCGACACATGGGCCCGCGCATCTATGGCATGGGCATGATTCTGTCCAGGCAGGGCGGGGGAATCGGCGGGCGGGGAATCGGTGAAACCAATACCGAGATCATGAAACGCCATATTGCCGTTCATATCCGCAAAATCGAGGAGGAACTGGCCAAAGCCCGGGCCAGCCGGGGATTGCACCGCGCCGCCCGCCGCCGCAAGCATTTTTTCACCGTGGGCATTGTGGGTTATACCAATGTCGGTAAATCCAGCCTGCTCAATGCCCTCACCAAGAAAGGAGCCTATACCGCCGATGAACTTTTCGCCACTTTGGACACCAGGGTGGGAAAGCTGCGTTTGCCCGATGATACCCGGGAGGTTCTGCTCACCGATACCATCGGTTTTATTCAGAATCTGCCGCCGGATCTGATCAAATCTTTCCAGTCAACGCTGGACGAAACCATCGAAGCCGATTTGTTGCTGCACGTGATTGACCTGAGCGATCCCCGCTGGGAATACAAAATATCGGTGGTCAATGAAGTTCTGGGGAATCTGGACGCCATACACAAACCGATTATCTATGTTTTCAATAAAATAGATTTGCTGCCTTTGGACTACGACTTTGAACCGGTAAAAAAGCAGTTTGCCCGCTTTCATCCCTGTTTTACTTCCACTTTAAGTCATCGCGGACTGGAAGAACTGAAGGAAACTATCAGAAAACAACTTCCCGCCTATTAATTCTATTAATTTTCGCAAAACAGTACTTCCAGGTTGGGGTGCGAAGCCCAGAAATGCAGCGGAAAATCCACCCTGTCCAGCTTTGGTGATTCCAATTCCGCGAGCAAACCTTCCTTATCTTTCCCCTTGAGTAGCAGTAATACTTTTCGTGATTGCCACAGATAAAAAGGGGTAAGTGAATAACGTTCCCGGATTGGAAAAAACTCGGTTTCCGTCCTGCAGGTGATTTCCCGGCTTTGAAAATCCCTGAATCCAGGGAAAATTGAGGCGAAATGTCCGTCGTTTCCCGCTCCCAAGATCAATAAATCAAAACCCCCCGGAGCCAGCGAACGAAGTTCGTCGGCATAGCCGTTCAATGTTTTTTCCGGCGGCCAATCGGTTCTGAAATCATGGAGCTTGTTGAGCAGACCGGGCCGGCCTTTATAAAGAGTTTCCCTGACCAGGCTGTAATTGGAATCCGGATCCGTCCAGGAGACATTTCTTTCGTCGATCAGAAAATTTTCAGTGCGGTTCAGATCAAGACTGGCAGCCAGTTTTTCATAAAGAGGGCCGGGAGTTTTTCCTCCGGCCAATCCCAGCAGAAAACCTGGAGGCGGTTGGCGTAAGGGGACAGTGGAAGAAATCACCGTCTGATATTCTTCTAAGACAATTCGCTCCGCGGCCTCCAGGAATTCTGCCGGATCGGAAAATTTAGTCTGTGCAATCCGGGCCACAGGTATTGGGTTTATAAATTTCCAAAGGTACTTTTTTATCCTTGATGCTTTGACAGATTTTATCGGTTACGTTCCAGGCGGCCACAATTTCGGGATAACTCAAAAAATAAGTATGCTCGCCGCGAATCACATCATTGAGCAGCGCGGCATAGTCATCAAGACAAAAATCCACTCTGCAGCCCAGTCCCTGTGAGAGTTCCACGTCTTCGTAGGTTTGTCTGGCCTTGGGGTCTTTCAGGGTGGCTCTCTGTACCAGTTTCAGGGAAAGCATTTCGCCCGGCTTCATCTCGAAAATCAGCCGGTTCGGTTCCACTTTTTTATCCTGAAAAGGCATCTTTTTAAATTCGATGGTGGCGCGGGTGACCGACTGGTTTAATTTCTTGCCGGTTTTCACGTAGACGGGAACGTTGAACCAGTCCCGGCGGTCTATATATAATTTTATGGCCGCAAAAGTTTCGGTTTTACTCCCTTTCGAAACATCCTTTAAATCTGCATAGCCCTGGTATTGGCCGATTTTGACATCTTCCTTTTTACCGGAGAATCTGATGGCCGAGAGAATGTTCTGTTTTTCACGCTGCAAACTTTCCAGGGACAGGCTGGCCGGAATATCCATGGTAATCAGGGCCAGAATTTGCAATAAATGCGATTGGACCATGTCCTTGATGGCTCCTACCTGATCGTAATATCCCACCCTTTTTCCGACATCTTCCTTTTCATAAGCTTCAATCTTGATTTTGGCGATTTCGCCGCCTTTGATCATCAGGTTAATCACATTGTTTTCCAGTCTCATTTTCAGAATGCTCTGAATCGGTCTTTTGCCGAGAAAATGGTCCAGCAAAAAGACTTTCTCCTCTTCATAATTGGCGGAAATCTTGTTGAAAAGATGTTCGGCGGTTTTTTCACTGATGCCAAAGGGCTTTTCAATCACCACCTTAAAATCGGCGGCACTTTTTTTCAAAGTCAGGGCCAGGTTCTGGGCAATTTCCTCGAAGAGCATCGGGGGAACGGAGAAATAGGCAATCTGACGGGATTTTTTACCTCCGGCCAAATCCCGGCAAAACTTTTCCAGTTTTTCATAATCTTCCAGATCCGTATATTGTCCCTGAAAATAATAAACGTGCCGGGAGATCAGCGCTGCTATATCGGCTTTCCCCTGATGTTTCCGGTCGATATTTTCAATAAACATTTTCCTGAATTGTTCCTGTTCCAACGCCGTCCTGCCGAATCCGATGATCTGGAAATTCTCCGGTAACTGCTTTTGGCAGTACAATTCGCAGATGGCCGGAAACAGTTTCAGAGCAGCCAGATCGCCGGTTGCTCCGAAAAATATTAATTGTAGATTAGTTTGTTTCATAAAATTTTAGTTTTGCCAGTCTTCATGGAATATACCCTCTTGATCGATTCTTTCAAAAGTATGCGCGCCAAAAAAATCACGCAGTCCCTGGATCAGGTTGGCTGGAGAAATCCGGTCATGCATGGCCAGCAGATAATTAAAGGCAGAAGCGGAGGCGGGTATGGACAGGCCCGCCCGGGCCGATTCGATAATAAACTTTTGCAGTTCAGGTTGAGTTTCCTGGACTGTCTGGTTGATTTTTGGATCCTGCAACAACAGTTTAAGGTCCGGCTGATTCTGATAGGCTTCCCGGAACTTTGACAGAATCGCCGCCCTGATGATGCAGCCGCCCTGCCAGATGCGGGCCAATTCCGCAGAGTCTATTGGCCAGCCTTTCTGCTCCGCAGCCAGTCGAATCAGGTTAAATCCCTGGGCAAAAGCAACTATCATCCCCGCCAGCAGAACTTTTTCCCAGTCCGGAGCTGTGCCGGGAGGCAGTTGAACGGAATTCCGGGATGGGTCGGGTGCCGCTTCGGCCAGCGATAAGCGCAGATCTCTCATCGCGGACATGGTTCTGGCCACTACCGATTCTCCGATCATGCCGGTCGCGGCACCGAATTTGAGTCCTTCAATGGCTGTCCAGCCCCCCGTACCTTTTTGGGAGGCCTTGTCCAAGATCAGGTCAATCAGCGGAGTGCCGGTTTGCCTGTCTTGGTGGCTCAACACCTTGCCGGTAATTTCGGAAAGGAATGAGGCCGCCTGCCCCTGATTCGCTTTATTAAATATTTTTGCGATTTGCTCGGCATCTAATCCGGCTACTTTCCGGTTATAATCGTATATTTCGGCAATCAGCTGCAGAATTGCGTATTCAATGCCATTGTGAACCATTTTTACAAAATGCCCAGCTCCGCCGGGGCCGACCGGGGTTACGCAGGCCCCTCCCTGAAAGTCTCTGGCGGCAATAGGCCGGAAAAGAGTTTCAAAGTATGCCCAGTCCGCCGGGGTGATTCCCGGCATCAGGCTGGGGCCTTTCAGGGCTCCTTCCTCGCCGCCGGAAATGCCCATGCCCAGAAAATTAAGTTGTTGCTCGGCGGCCTGCCGCTGTCTTCTTTCGGTGTCCTCGTAATAGGAATTGCCGCAGTCAATAATATAATCGCCCGGATCCAGCAGCCCGTAAAGGCTGCCCAGTACCTGATCCACCGGTTCACCCGCCTGTACCATCAATAAAATCCGGCGGGGTTTTTCCAAAGCGGCCACAAAATCCTCCAGTTGTTCAAACCCCTGGAGATTGTCCGTGCCATACTCTTTTAAAAAAGCTTGGGTACGGGCATAAGTTCTGTTAAAAACCGCCATTCTGATCCCGTGCGAGGCGAAGTTTCTGGCCAGATTGGCTCCCATCACCGCCAGACCGATTAGGCCCGCCTGGGACAATTGATTGGACATGGTATGTGTTTATTTGCACTCAGAGTTTACCAAGGCCGCACCCGAAATAAAAGTTGCGAAAACGCACCCGCAGTAGACGGGCTGGCGTAAGGTTATGAAATCAAAGTTTCAAAAGTTTCTTCCGCTGCTTTTTCCCAGCTGAATTTTGTCAGCTGCCGGTCTCCTTCGGCAATCAGTTTGGAAATCAAAACACCGTCGGCCACCAGCCTTTTTAATCCCACGCTGATTTCCTCCACCCGTTCCGGATCCACCAGAAAAGCCGCTTTTCCGGCGATTTCCGGCATGGAACTGACTTTGGAGGTTAGCACCGGCCGGCGATAGGCAAAGGCTTCCAGAATCGGCAGCCCAAACCCCTCATACTTGGAAGGAAAAGCAAAAAGACGGCATTTGGTCAGCAGAAATCTTTTTTCATTTTCAGTAATGTATCCGGTGAGTATTACATTATTTTCCAGTCCCAGTTCCAGAATTTTCTCCTCAATTTCCTCGTATCCGGTACCCTCTTTGCCGGCCAGTACCAGTTTCCAGTCGGGATATTCTTTCAGAAATCGGCCGAATCCTTCCACCAGGCGGGCAATGTTTTTTTTGAATTCCACCCGTCCCACGTAAAGCATTACCAGATCCTTTTCGCCCAGACCAAGTCTCTTTAAAATCTGCTTTTTCTCTTCGGGCAGCCACTTTTTTAGCAGGGGATTATTCTCGCCGCTGATATCCGGACCACCGTGGTAAATCACCTTAATTTTTTCGGGATCGCATTTGTAAATATTGATCAGATCTTTTCCGGTTGCTTCACTGGGCACGATAATTTTATAGGCTTTCCGTACAGCCCGGGAGGTGCTCCAGTTAAGCAAAAACTTGTTTTTGCGGTCATAGGCCTTTTCAAATCCGGGGATTTTAAAGGCAATGTCGTGTACGGTTACGATAGTTTTCCGGGGCAGCCACAAAGGTAAAATGTGTGAAGGAACAAACAGCAGGTCGACCGGATGAATCAGCATTTCCCAGGACAGCCGCAAAATAGTCCAGAAACGGGGCTGGGGGATTATCACCTGTTTAACGTTAAAGGGCAGCTCCTCGTCGAATTCCAGTCTGGACTGGGTATACAGCTTAACTTCCAGGGTATGATCCCGCCCCAGAATGGGAATCAGGTTATTTAAAAGATGATAGGAATACCATTCCACTCCGGTGGGGTCTTTGATCTTATACCTTGATGCGTCGATTCCAATTTTCATTTGGCTTCCGTGAACGGATAACATTTGCAATCTATGCCTTTTGCCGGGCGGATCAGTATCATATTGCAATTTACTCTTTTTGTCTAGCCAGCACCAGAGCGTGAACTGAACGCGCTCCGGCAGACTTTAAAACCCCGGCCATTTCCGTCAGGGTGGCCAGCGTGGTGGCAATGTCGTCGACGATCAGGATGTTTTTGCCTGCAATTAAACCTGCAAATTTTGTATTAATTCCAAAAGATCCGGTCAGATTTTCCAGTCTTTCACGCCTTTTCAGCTGCATCTGGGAGCGGGTTTCCCTGATCTTGCAGAGCAGCGGCAGTTTATCCCCCACGGCGGGCAGGCTGCGTGCCAGCTTCTCAGTCTGATTAAATCCACGGATTTTATATTTCCGCCGGCTCAGCGGAACCCAGGTAATAAGATCAATTTCTTTTTCGATAAACCCGGAAAAATCAGCGCTGACCCTTTGTGCCAGTAAATCGGCCAGCTTTTGGCCATAAGCGGTAAATCCTTCATACTTGAAAAGATGCAGCATCCTGGCCAGACTGCCCTTTTTCTCATAGACAAAAGCAACCAGTAACCCGCCCAGCAATTGTCCGGACTGACAGCCGGAGCAGAAGTAGCCGTAATCTGAAGGTTTTGCGCAATTCGGGCAGGTCTGAATAAAAACGGCATTAAGCCTTTGCAGGCATTGCCCGCAGATCAGATAATGATCTTTTTCGCAGCCAATGCAGTAAATTGGAAACACCCAGTCGAACAAAGCTCTGATTGCCTTTAACATGGCTTGAAATTTAATTTGCTTTTGGCAGAATAAAGCAGCAAAATAAAATCAAAATTAAATCCGTGTGAAATAATGAGAAATCAGGATCGTTTATCGCTTAAATCCAGCCGGTTAAAAGTCAAGACCGCTCTCAGCCTGAGCAAGACCAGGCCTCTTAAGGAAAAGAAAATCCAGAGACTGCAAAAAAGCCTGGGGAAAATTGAGGAAAACAAAAAAATCCCGGTTCAAAACAGCAGCGACAGGAAAAAACCCGAGTCCCGGATCGACCAACGGAACAAATTGTATTTATGGCTTATTCCCTCCAGGGTGGCTTATTTCCTCAACGGTCTTTATTTCCTGAGCTTTTCCGTGATCGCCTTTATCGGATTGTTCAGCAACTTTAATACGATCAAGCCGTTTTTTACGCTGCCCTTTGATACCAGCTTTTCTTCTTTTTTCCTTTTGGAAATAGCGGCGGTCTTTTCTTTTCTTGTCAGTATCCTTCATTTTCACGCCGCCCGTTTCCCGCAGCAATACCGCTGGTTTTATTTCTTGCTGATTCTGGTCTATTTCCCTTATCACTTTGCTTCCAATTTCCAGAAAATGCAGATTGAACTATCCCAGGATTTCCAAAATTATCTCTATTTTGATACTATCATCATGGCGATTTTCTGGATTTGTTTTTTGTTCAGCCTTTATCCATATCTAAAGCCAAAATCCCAATCATAAATTTAATCCTATGCAAGATCAAACCACACCGCAGCAGCCACCTTTTACCCAGCCTGGTATGCCAGGACCGCTGCCACCATCCGGTAACGCCGGTCCCGCGCCTCAGCCCCCTCAACCGGAGGACACCACGCCCGCCAATTTCCAGCTCGGTGCTTTGCTCCCCGCCCAGCTCAACGTCAAAGTTCCGGCCCACAGCCTGACTTTTGATGAAAATAATTTTCTGCGCCTGCTGGCCGGTTCGATCTCCCTCAGCCGGGACGAGAAAAAGCGCATTATCGACACCATCCCGAAACTTAAACAGAGCCAGGTGGATGAATTGATCCGCATTTTTGACGAAGAAAAATTCAAATTTTCACAGTTATCCAAAAAACACGTTCCGCAACTGGAAAAACTTGCCAAGCAACATCTGCAGGACTGGATGGACCTGGAGACCTCCTATCAGGCGGAACAAAAGAAAGCCACTGACCAGGCTGCCGCCGACGACATCAGAAAATCATTGGGAATATAAATTAACTCCACACATCAAAACTATGACTAAAAACAAAATTGCATTCTTAACGCTGGCTTTGCTTTCCCTGGGAATTTTGACTGCCTGCGAAACGCAGACGGCAGAGAACAATGAAGTAATTGTTGTTCCCAACACTCCCGCCGCCCAGACCACCGCCACCAACAACCCGGAAGTGGTAACGCCTCCCCTGACTGTTTCGGCTGACGATGCCGCTTATGACAGTGCCATACAGCTGGTGGATGCTACTTTCTGTAAAAAGATTTCCGATCCTGCCACCATGGCCAGTTGCGAAAGGGACATTGCCAGTATTTCCACATTGAAAGAAGCCTTTGCCAAAAACGACCCCGCTCTTTGCGCCAAGCTTGCCAGTGAAGAAAACCGGAAAATTTGTGAAACGCAAATCGAAGCGGCTCAGAAAGCTAAAGCTGCCCAGGACGAATTGACCAGACAGGGTGAAGACGATGTCAGCAAAGCAGCCGCTATTCTTCAGGCCGGGGATTATACCCGCTGCAGCGAATTGACCCTGGATTCCTCCAAAAAGGATTGTGAAACCAACGTTTTGCTCAAAAAAGCACAGGAAACATCCGATGCCAGCTGGTGTGCCAAGGCAACCATAGCTGAAGCCAGGGAGCTTTGTCAGTCAGCCATTAAAGATCTTCAGGCCCAGGGGTGATTAGCCGGAATTTAGGCGCCCGGGGTAAAACATTTAACTTTCGGCCAATACCATTTGCCGGTAGTAGCGTTCCAGTTTTTGGCTGAAACCGTACAACTGTTGCCGGAACTGGCTGAAACCGAATAGATATGCAGATCGGTATCCCATTGTTTGTAATACCCGCATTCCACTGCAATATCGTCAGCGGAATCGCAACTGACTACCACCGCAGCGTTGGAATTGGCCGCGACTGTGGTATTGGTACCATTTTTAACATAATAGCTGCCGAATCCGCCGCCCGCGGTAATTTTTCCCGCTGCGGAGATTGTCCCGGCGGAATAGATGTTGCCGCTGGTGGCCAGAGAATTGGCGTTCACTTTCCCTGTAACGTTAAAACCCTGCGTATCGGTTAAGTTGACCGGTAAATAACATTTTCTTTGAGCTATGTTAAAGGAGCCTTTATCCACTTGTTCGCATTTAATTTTGTGAGGCGTCATATCGGAATCGCCGGCCGGCGGTTGCCAGAAAGACTCATTATGGATTTCTCCTTTGGCTTCAATTCCCGAAGTACTTACCTTCAGCAGTTCAATAAAACCGTGCAGAGGTCCGAGACTGCCGTCATCCAGATAGCCCAGGGAAACACCGAAGTCGGAAGCCAGAGACATGGCCGAAGACCGGTCGCCCTGTTTGATGCGGCTGATGTTTGCCCAGCTGCAGCCGTCACCCGGGTTACAGGTTGGCAGATCAGTAGTTTCCCAAACGGCTCCGTTGCCATCCAGTACGAACTTATCATCAATAAATTTTCTGGTTGGAGAAAATTGTCTGAACACGCGTTGCAGATCAAACACACCGGACTGTGCTTTCATGGTGGTGGCGTTTAAAAGCTGAGCTCCTCCAGCTGCCAGCCAGCTGGCATCTTCGGTCACATCGGCGGTGGAGTAAACTTCCAGTCCGTCTCCCACATAGACGTTACCCGTGTGTCCTGTACCGGGATTGGAAATTTCGGCATTGTTATTGATGCGCAGATTGGTCGTCTGCATGGGAAGATTGCCTTTGGTAAAATCGATACCGTAGTCGTGTCTGATTCTGAGTGCGGTGGCAGTTCCACTTCTTAATTCTTCAAAAAATTCCACAATGTCGTTGAGTTTCAGGGGAACCTGTATGCCGGCATCCATATTTCCTGCATTGATACCGTTGTTGGGATTAAAATTCAGGTAATTGGCATTTATGCCTTCCGCATAGACTCTGAGACCGTCAGTGTCCTTTACGGAAACGGAAGACCCGGCCTGGGGATTGCTGATCAGACCGTAACCGCTAATGTCCAGATTATTTTGGCTGGTCGAGTCGAGGATTTTCAGTCCGCTGAAATTTGGTACAACCGGCCCGGCGGGAGGGGCGGACAAAGGAGCTGCTCCCGTGATCAGCGGCACCATAATGAGGGCGGTACAAGTAAAAGCCATCCCCACCAGAAGGCCTTTTTTATTAAATAGATTTTTCATTTCTATTGTTGTTATACAAAATTTAATCTATATATTATAACACAATTACTCTGGCTTAGGAAAGCCCGAGTTAACGGTAAAAATTAGGCTCAATCACTTCTGCGGTTATAATAAAAAAAATTAACACCAACCAAAATGAAAAACCCCAAAATACTGCTAGGTACCCTTTTAATTCTGCCTCTTTTGATCATGGCGGGATGCCAGGGAGAGGAACCGGCAACCGTGCAACCGGGGGAGCAGGTTAAAAATGTGCCAAACACATTGCAGGCTGATCCACAGACGTCACTTTCTGCCGAAACAACTACCACTGCGAACACCGATGCTGATACTATCAACTATAACGGCGCTGTAAAGCTGCTGGATGCTTCATTATGCGACAAAATTACCGACGCCGCATATCTGGATAAATGCAAAACTACCGTACAAATCCAGCAGGCAATTTCCAACAAGGATCCTTCTCTCTGTGAAAAATTATCTTCAAAAGATCTGATTGATTCATGCAAAGCACAAATTGAAGTTAAAAAGAGGACTGATGAGGCAGCCTTTGCTGTGCAGGAAAAAGTAAATCAGGAACAAGCTCTGAGTCAGAGCATTCAGCAGAAAGGTGACGTTACACAGTGTAAACAATTAACTGACCAAAACTTTCTCAGAACTTGCGAATATAACATTGTGACCAATGAAGCTTTACAAACCAGAGACAAATCAATTTGCAGGAGGGCAAGTGACAGCACAGTAATCAGCAAGTGCGAACAGGAAATTGATTCTGTTGGTCTAGTACAATAAACTAAGCTGCCGGATTAAGGCAGAGAGCATAGACCTCGACACTCTTTGTGGAAGTTGAAGAATTATAAAAAGATACGGTACAGGAAGAATATGAAGTATCTGGATTAATTCTGTAAGCGGTCATGGTCAGAGGGTCTTTGGCATAATATCCGCAAGAAAGCAGCATCTGTCCGGAGGGGCAGGAAGCTGATGCGCTAGAATAGGGATACGCCATTGAAGAATTGGTAGTAGTAACTTTATTTAAAGTACCAAATCCTCCTGCTGCAGTAATTTTACCGGTCGAGGACAAGTTGGTTTTTGCAGTAATATAATTTGCTTCCAGCCGGTCAGCGGTTAATTTTCCTCCCGTTCTTACGGGTAATAAGCAGACCCAAATTGTTGTTCCTGCTCCACCAGTCATGTACACTTCTCCTCCGTCAGTCGTACACATTGCATTGGTATAGTTGACTCCATCAATAGTTTTATCCGGAGTTTCGATATATCCAGTTACGTCCAAATTATCATCAACAGTAAAATTTTTACTTGGATTGTAATAATTTCCCCAGGAATCAACCAGAAATCTCCAGGCACCATTGTTGTAAAAGCCCAGTCTGGAAGTGTCATATTGCCCCATAAACAATGAATAGGGATTACCCTCCCGGGCCACCCACATACCACCATAATTATTAGCATCACCTGTGCGTAATCGACCGTTTACTTTTAAATCAACATTACTTCCCCCATCCCCTTCAATTTTCACGCCATCCGTAGAAGGATAAAGATCGATTTTATCAGATATAATGCGAGAACTTGAACCTTTGAACCAGGCATAACTTCCACTGGAACTACCATTCATAATGTTGAGTCCATCGTCATCCGAAAACTTAATGGGACTTCCCACGATTGATCCAGGAGGACATGGACCATCCGCGCATTCAGTACCAAGATTTGTAATATATCCATTAAAAAATTTATAACTATCTGTCCCATCGTTCTTAACCAACTGCAAGCCGTTAGGGTCGGCAATTTTTACAGGATTAGCGGTAGGGTTAGAAATATCGCCGGCAGCATTTATGGCGAGCCCAATTATAGTTCCGGAATTATCACCAATTTTCAGACCGTTGGTGCTGAACACGTTGACATCTTTAAAGGTAGAAACGCCGGTTGCCGTCAGATCGTCTCCAACAGAAACAGGGCCATTTGGGTTGGAAATGCTTCCGGAACCGGAAACTGCGAAATTGATGCGGGAACCATTTGAAACGGCCATACCCTCTGGGTCATAAATTACCACGCTTGGTGTGCCAGCCCCTGTACTTTTTGCGGAAATTCCATCAGTTGGGCTGATGGAGTAATAATTGGCACCGATTCCCTCCCCGTAGACCAGCAACCCCTCAGTATCCTTCACCATCACTGATCCCGTATTCGGATTACTCAGCAAACCATCCCCATTGATATTCAGAGTGGTCGTTCCGCCGCTGTTTTTAATGTTTTCACCGCTGAAAGTAGGGATAACCGTTCCGGTCGGAGGGGGAGTAATAGGAGCTGCTCCGGTGATCAGAGGCACCATGATAAGAACCGTAATAGTAAGAGCAGTTCCCATCAGGAAGCTCTTTTTCTTTAATAGATTTTTCATTTCTATTTTTGTTTAGCGAAATTACATCATGTTATTATATCATATTTGCGAACAAAGACAAATACTCTTCCGGCCAGGGGACCTCAATTTGCGCGAAAGTTTCGTCAATCAATCCCTGCTCATCCATTACCTGTAATCTGATCATTTTAGAACCGCCGATTTTGTAGGAACCGGAACGTTGGGGGGAATTGCTCCAGCTGCTGTCGAAAACAATGTCATCAGGCCCGTTGTAATTGAAATCCCAACGAAATTTAAGTCTGTTCAGCGGAGTATAGTCGTCGCTGGACTGGCTGGCGTCAAAATTAAATTTAAAATCATTCGAACGTTCAATGGACAAACTTGCTACCGGCGCGGAGTCGTCCGACACGGATAAAGTAATTTCCGCTTTGGCCGTAGCCGCTTCCGGGTCTTTTACTTCCATGATTACATTGTAGACACCAGGATCGCGGAATAGGTGATTCCAGACGGTTTTATTCTGAAAATTGGTATCAAAAGTTCCGTCGCCGTTCCAGTCAAAACGGTAAGCCAGCTGGGGTTTGGAGTATTGGTTATCACTGGAAAATGAGGTGTCGAAACGGAAAATTGAATTTACGGGGGCAATGATTTTATCCACCCGGAAATAAGCGTAAGGAGCATCGTTTTCAGCGACATAAACTTTTTTTACCACTGAACTGACCTGGCCGGTCCCATCCAGAACCTCCAGTTTAACCCTATATTCTCCGGGCTGCGCGTAAAGGTGGGTGACTGTTTTAACTCGGGAAAAATAAGTATTGGTTACCCCGTCATTTTCAAAATCCCAGCGGTATTCCAAAGTCCCGTCCCTGAAATACTTGGAGCTGACATCGGCCGTAAAGGTGAAAGCCGTTTTGGTTGTTCCCAGAGACTGGTCGGTGGATCCTGGTAAATTGTTTCTGATCACAAAATTGACCGTATCCAGGTTTTTTACCACCGGGGGAGGCAAATTTACCGGTTTACTCATGCTGCCTTCGGCAAAAGCATCGTATTGGGGCTGTCGAAAATTACTGCCATCGTCGAAATTGCTGGGTGAGCCGGCTTCGGTGATGGTTGCGCGCGTCGCGGTGGTACCTGTGACGACGTTAGTCTGTTTGGGAGTATTGTAGCCGTCTCCGGTTTGCGGTTGCATTACAGCCGCCCCCGCAGGGGTTAAGCGGACGACCGGAACCATGAACATGTCAGGTATGCTTTGGGCTTTCGTAACGTTAGCCAGCAATAATCCAAGTAGTAAGCCTATCCCCGTCAGGGTTGCCAGGCGCTTTAACAGCATGAAGATATTATCTATCTGCATGACCGATTTCACGCGCTTATCATAGTTTGGGTTTTCGTAGCCTTTTACTTCGTTTGTAGCCATTGAAAATCAACCTGAACAAATAAGGGCTGATTATATACTAAAATAATAAAAAGTCAACAGGTTGGAGATGGTAAATGCAAGGTCTTTTCAGCATTAATTAAAGACAAATCAAAGAATTGACAGAAAAGAACAAAAGTGACATAATAATCAGATACTTTAAACATTAACAAAAACAAAAATGTTCAATAAAAGATTTGTCTTTTTTGCAGGAGAACCAAATTCTCCTTCAGCCCTGCCGGAAGTTAAGCCTGCTCCCGTGGAAACAAAAGAAGCGCCTGCTGCAAAAGTGGATTATTCAAAGGATGTGGAGCGATACGCGACAAATAAGGAAGAACTGCAAAAACTCAAAAAGCAGATAGACTATATTATCAGCCAGCCCGAAATTCAAAAATCCGTACAATTTAATGCTCTTCAGGCCATTGATGATGATATTACGCAATATCTGAATGGTGAAATCAGTGAGGTAAATAAAGATCTGATCGGACGATTTTTGGAACTTACCGATACGGTAATTCCAATGGAAATAGTATATTCCTCAATTGACGCTTCCTATGAGCCGACTCCTGGGAACAAGTCAAACATGGCGGCACCGGGCGTTGAGACGGCCGCCGCAGGAACTCCAGGTGGAGCAGCAGAGCAGAAGGAGGCGCCGAAGGGCAGACTGACAGACGTGGAACTGCAAGCGTCAAGAGACAGAATGGAAAGTGAGATCACCTATCTGACCGACTATTACACCCAGAAGGGAGACAAGGGGAAAGTAGATCAGCTGTTGCAGCTTGGAATGCAGATCGCCGAAGACAAACAGGCGGGACGTGCGACGGAAAAGTATGCAGCGGAGGTAGCCAAATTGAGACCAGCGGAAGCGGAATACGCGGCCAACTTTGAAAAATATTACCAGGATTATCTGGCCTATCTGAACAATCCGAACAAAGCACCGGCAGCCTATGCCGTACCGGGAATCGACGCTGAAAAAGGAAACGCGGCAGCAGAGCAGAAGGAAGCACCGAAGGGCAGACTGACAGACGTGGAACTGCAAGCGTCAAGAGACAGAATGGAAAGTGAGATCACCTATCTGACCGACTATTACACCCAGAAGGGAGACAAGGGGAAAGTAGATCAGCTGTTGCAGCTTGGAATGCAGATCGCCGAAGACAAACAGGCGGGACGTGCGACGGAAAAGTATGCAGCGGAGGTAGCCAAATTGAGACCAGCGGAAGCGGAATACGCGGCCAACTTTGAAAAATATTACCAGGATTATCTGGCCTATCTGAACAATCCGAACAAAGCACCGGCAGCCTATGCCGTACCGGGAATTGACGCTGAAAAAAAGTAAAACCAATCAATAATACATACATCAATGGTTGAAGGCAGTTTTGACAGACAATTCAAAAAATTAGTGATCATCAACCTCCTGGATGAGGCAAAAAAAGAGGAATTGCAGAGAAGATATGATGCTTCTCCCAAAGCCAAGCAAAGGACTTTCCTCACCTTAGCTCAGAAAATGGACAGATCTTATGTCCAAAAGGCCAATTCTGATATGGAACTGTTGATCAAAAAAGCCCAATTATTGGTCGAAAAGATCAAAAACGGCCAGTCCGGCGGCGGGAAGCAATAAGGCGTCCCGCTTAGCGGGTTCCGATTAAGGCGGAGATTAAATCATCTTTCGTTTTGGAACAAGTCTGATTGGGAAGATCTGGCGTATCAATGGCAAATTGCCGGGGTGAAAGATAAGTTTTGGCAACCTCGGCAATTGTTTTCGGCGCGAGTACCAGATAATTAATTTTACCGGTTTGCAAATAGGTGAGCGCATGTCCCATGTGCATCATCCCGGCCACTACAAACACAGTTTTTGCCTGGCCTGATCCTGTGCTCTTGTTTTTGGCATACTCCACTGCATTTTTTACTTCATCAATTGACTTCCCGGAAACCCGTTGATTCAACATACTGTTATAATCGCGATCCAATTGATAGGCTGCGCAATAACAGTCAGTGGCCTGTTTGTCTTCAGGATTGTTAAAAGCCCTTGTTTCTACCTGAGAGAACTTCACTTTACCTTGACCAAGATTGCAATAGGGAGACTTGGAATTAAAAATTTGATTGTAAAGCAGGCGGATTCTGGCAATTTCACGGATTTCCGCACGGTCTATTTCGGTTTCCGTATCTATCATTTCCAGATCATGCTGATAAACTGCGGCTAAAAGTGGATTGGTTTGAACAGAGGGATCCGCAAGCAATTCGGCAGATCGATCTACACGGCTTAAAGGGGGGGCCATACTGCATAGATCGGCCAATTTTGAATTGGTTTTCTGATCGCGACAAAAGATGTTCGTATCCGGGCCATGCCTCCATCTTTCTGGTGCAAAAGCGATTTTTCCATATCTTTTTATGGCCGCACCGAATAGGGAGATAATCTCCTTTTGAATATTAATGGCTTTGGTCAGATCCGGACTATTCAACTCTTTATGTATTTCGGGAACATAAACTATTGTTGGGGCATCGGGGGAATAAAAATGTTTGTCGATCAGTACTGCATCATCCTGAAAAAAGGAAAGATCGTCAGAAATAGTTTCCGGGCTTGGGGAGGCAACGTCATAAGACACTGTGTTTCCGTTTGAAAGAGGCAACGTGCAATCGGCCCCTCCGGGTTGATTTAACGAAGAGGACAGGGGACGAGGGGTATGCAGATGATACTGAGGAGAACAAGCAAAAAGAGTACTCAGTAAGGCTGAACCAACCAGATTTTTAGCATCGGGAAATTTCATTTCAAAATAATTACAAGAGTTGATTATGCCACAAAAATAAGAAAAGTCAATATTAATGCACAGTCAAAAAAATATAGAGTTTGTGCTTCTATTCAGCTGAAAATTATCGTTTAATCTCCACCTTAATGTTGTCCGGAACGGAGGGCAAAGTCGGGGCCCAGGCCGGCCAGGTGTTGATTTCCACCCTTTCAATTTCCGGCAGATTTTGGATGAAGTCGCGGGCTTCCCGGATGTTTTTACCCACAATGCTTTCTTTGATTTTCTTGATCAGCCGGTCGCCGTTTTCCTTCTTGGGACTTACTTCAAACTCCTCGATACCCTGAATGGTGGCCGTAATGGTGATTTTCTGGGCTGCCTTGTCGTAACTGACCAGTTTCATAGTCAGGGAATCTTCGTCCACGCTGGCCAGAGTCTTTTCGGGATTCTTCTTCAGTTTAATCTCGCGCTTCAGTATGCCCAGAAGTTCGTCCATGTCATAAGCAACGCCGCTCACTACCATGCTGCCTTTGACATCGAAAGAATCAAGTTTTTGGCCTTCGATATTGGTGGGGATGTTGATCTTGGGAGTGCCGTATTCAATTGTGTCTTTGGCAATCAGCAGCGCCAGTTTGGTGTTCTGGGTTTCATTGCGCTTGGTGATGACTGCTTTCAATTCGGCCTCGGCCGAGCCCTTGAGTTCACTTTCCATCTTCAATTGGGCCGCCTGTACGTCTTCTTTGCTGATAAACTTAACCACATTGGTTACGCCGCCCGTAAAAGGCGAGCTGCTGACGGCAAAAAGCTTTTTCTGATTTTCGGCGGAAAGAGCCGGCAGGAAGAATTTGACTTCTCCCGACAGATTTCCTCTTTCACCGATCGGTTGGCCAAAAGAATCAAGGTCATCCGCCGTCACGTCAACCTCCAGTTCTCCCGGTTTGTCGGCAGACCCCGCAGGAACCGTAACCGCTTTGCTGATCCTGAAAACCAGTCCGTCGGCGGTCTGAAAGCGGGTTTTTGGAACCAGCGGCCAGTCGTTCGGGCTGATATTCTGGATTTTTACTTTACCGCGTGCACTCATCCCCCCCTGCGCGTCTTTTCCGGTGGCCTGAAAGGTGAATACTTTATCGATTTGAGTAGTAATCCGGTAGCTGGGGATCATATTGTTGGGACGGGTGTCCAATTCCGCCCTGTTTCTGTCCACATCTGCCAGTATGACGTTTTTCGGCACCTCAATCACGCTGGATTTGGGTGTCAGAATCAAGGTGGCGCCGGGCAAGGCGATGTAAGAAATAGCCATGAGAATTATCACGCTGACCGCCACCAGTCCGAATAATGCTTTTTTATTAGGCGCAATCAGTACCAGCGAGGACTTGTTTCCGCTGTGCTTTTCCTTCTTTTTATCGAAATCACGGGCGCTCAGATTGGTATTGCTGGGCAGTATCTGTATGCGGCCCTTGGTGGTACGCTTAACCAGTTCGGAAATGGAGAATTTCTTCTCATTGCTGCGGCTGGGGGACTCATCGTTCAGGCTGTTGACCGAAGCTTTCAGCGGAGTGATTTCATTTTCGGCATTTTCCCTGAATTTACCCGCGACCAGGGAAGGATGGTCCTGCCCCTCCAGCTTGTCATAGACCTTCAATCCCACTCTGTTGCAGAGATTGAAACCGTTACTGTCGTTGGTTACGATAAAAATATTTTTATCCAGATCGGCAGCTTTTCTCTTGAGTATTTTTAGGTTGATGGCACTCTGAAAAATGACGGCCCGCTGCGGAATTACCAGATAAATATTCTTGTGTTTAATCTTATTCAGCTTGTCATAGATGGTGGTGATTTCATCATCTATTTCTATGTAAAGAATTTTTTTGGTTGATGAACCGGGAAGCTTTCTGGGAGCGGCATCGTCAACCGAGACCTTTATTTTTTTCTTTTGTATTACCATAAACTATATTTGCATGAGGCGAACCACCTTTTTAAGTAATTTGGCCAGAATCTGTTCCTCGCCGACATATTCCAGTCCGATATTGGCCAGGGCCACGGAAGGAACGTCAATTGGATCCTTCAGCTGGCGGGTTTCATCAATCATATTGGTAATCATTTTCGGTTCCAGAAAGGAAACGGCCGGTTTTTTGGGAAAGGGGAGTGACTGGGTCCATTCACGGCTGTCCAGAACCTCCTTGATTTCCGGAAGCAGGCTTCCTCCGCCGCAGATATAAATCCTGGAAGGAAGTATGTCGATTTTTTCCATTTCAGCCAGGGTCAACGCCACGCCGGAAATCCAGACCTGACAGTCGGATTTCATGGCTTCCCTGACAATTCTCTGTGATTGTTTTTCCAGTTTTTCATCGGAATAGGCCAGCTTCACCTTTTCGGCGTCTTCATAACCGATTGAGAGTGCCTGGGCCAGTCTCTTGGTGAATGACCGGCCTCCCAGCGTAAACATTTTCGTACCCTCCACGCTGCCGTTGCTGACTACCGCTACGTCGGTGGTGCCGCCGCCCATATCGATAAAGACCGCGCTCAGATTCCCTCCGTCTTCATGGCTGAGGCAGCGGGCCAGCGCGTAGGGGCCGGCCGTAATGGCCAATAAATCCATATCCAGTTCGGCCGCGATGGTTTGCAGCGACCCGTAATGAACCAGTGGCGCGAAAGCGTTAAAAATACTGATGGTAACCTCTTTGCCCTGGAAACCCAGCGGGTTGGATACCTTGTAACCGTCAATTCTGACGTCCACAATGGCCGCGTTGACCAGTTTGATGTCTATCTCGTTATAACCTGTTTCAAAAGCCATTTCCGAACGGACTTCATCAAAGGCTTTCCATTGTACTTTATGGACAATATTTTTCAGCTCGGCCAGATCGATTTTGGTATCGGGTTCGCGGCGGGTATAGGAAATTGTAGTCGTGGCTCCTTTGACCAGTTCACCGGCGATCCCCATTACCAGCTGATCTGTGGAAACACCGGCCATTTTTTCCGCTTTGCGTATGGCCTCGTTGCAATTGTTGATGACCGATCCGATGTCGGTTACGGCACCGCTGGCCATGTCACCCAGGCGCTGTTTTTGCCGTCCCACGCCCAATACTCTTCCGCGGTCTCCCTCGGCCGAGCAAACCAGTGCCTTAACTACCTCCGTCCCGATGTCCAGCGCGATAAATAACTTCCCGCCGGCAATTTTCTGTGTCTTTTGAAAGATGGCCATTTGAATTGTATTTTTTCTAGGTGGCTCTGAAAATATCCTTTCAACAATCGCTGCCGGAGGGGTGTATCTTACCGCGAATTATCGCGAACTTCAGAGCAAAATTAAATCATGACAATATTAGGCTTCTGCGCCCTGAGGGTCAAGTTAAATGGACTATCAGAACCAATTATCGCAAGACATAAAAAACCTGTTTTAGGACATTGCGATTAATACCCCCTCTTGATTCTTCTGGCGGTTTCTACCAGGAAGTTCAGCCAATATTTGAGGGTAAGAGGTTTGTCCTGACAGTGCAGAAGTGACTTGCCGGTGCCTCCAAAACCCTGTTTGAAAAAACTCAGGCCCGACCAGGGATGCTTGGGCGCGTTTTCCACCACGCCCCAAAAATTGTATCTTTTCAGTCCGCGCTTTTTGGCTTCCCGGATAGCCTCCCATTGGATCAGATAGGACCCCGGAATTTTATTGTATTCGGACAGTGATGCTCCGTGATGATAAACGCCTTCCGTCCCGTAGAACATGATAATCGCGCCTGCAATAATCTTCCCTTCATATTCGGCCAGATAAATTTTTAATTCGTCTTTGCTGCCGAAAGTCTCCAGTTGGGCTTGGAGATAATTCCATGAGTAAGGCACAAAGTGCTGGCGGCGGGAAGTTTCCAGATGAACGTCGTAAAACTTTTTCAGCAGTTCCTCCGTCGCGCCGGAAAGAATTCTGATCGGCATTTTGGAGGCCTGTTTCAGGGCATGGCGGGTGTTCTTGCGCATGTCGGCCAATAGCGCGCGCTCGTCTTTGGACAGATCCAGCAGCCATAACAATTCCGGATGCATCATGTGCACGGGGGCGTTGCGGAAACCGTTCCATTTAAACCAGTTGAGGTGTTCGGGGCCTTCTTCCAACAGAGGACTGAAACGAAGAAAATCAACTTTCATTTCGCGGGCTTTGTTTTCCAGAAATACCAACAGGGTTTCCAGTTTCTCCTGATTGATCAGGGGATAGGGTAAAAACAAATATCGGCCTCTTTTAGCTTTAAAAAGTATCGCCAGATAGGAGGCAACAATTTCCTCCTGCTCGTTTTCCATCAGCAGATAGAGTGGCTCATTGCCGAGCAGGGACTGCATTTTTCCGTAATCGAAGGACTGTAAAAATGAGCGGCTGTCCTCGCGGATTTTCAACTGCCCTTTCTGATATTCGATTTCATTTTTGGTGAGTCTAATCTTCAGCATAGCGGTTTACCAGGTTAACAATTTTCTGCAGATCTTTTTTGGTCAGGGACTGATGGGTGGGTAAATTAATAATTTCGGAGTTGAATTGCTCGCAGACAGGACAGCTGCCGGTTTTGTAGCCGGTTTTTGCAGCGTCAATATCCGGAGGGGCTATCGGTACGCTATACCAGTCGCCCAGGATCACACCTTGTCTTTTTGCTTCCCGCCGTACTTTTCCGGGATTTTTAATCAGCAGGGGATAGCGCAGAAAAATTGCGCCGGGCAGGTTTGCGGGGTTAAGATGACGTCCGGTTTTCAGATGATCGTTGTAAAATTGTGCGGTAGTTCGGCGGTGCTGATTGAAAATTTTCAGCAGTTTCATCTGAATCAGGGCTATCCGGGCCATGGCATTGGGCAGTTTGGATACGAATTGCCGGGGTTTTCGCGAATGTTTTTCCGCCGGCGTGACCTCCAGATTGATTAAACGCAGTTTCTGCGCCGCCACCAGCAGCATTTTGCCCAGCCAGATTGAATATAGAAATTTGGCGGCGCTGCAAACGACCGGGTGCATCAGGGTTTGAAATATATAACCGCCTTCCGCCTGTTTTAAATCCGCTTCACGGCTTTCCAGTTCCTTCAGATATTTTTCATTGTTGCAGACCAGGACGCCTCCGTTGACGCAGGAAACCACTTTGGAACGGCCCAGACTGAAAAAAGCCAGGTCGCCGTAGCTGCCCACCGGCTTATCACCGGCCCAGGCGGCGTTTCCGCCCGCTATTGCCACTTTCGCGTCAGCAGAGGTCGCGTTTTCGCCAGCCGCTGCCGCTTTCCCGCCAACCGTCGCCCCCAGCGCATGGGCACAGTCTTCAATCAATATTAGTCCTTTTTCTTCGCAGATTTTTTGAATTTCGCGGACTTTCCCGGGTACGCCAAAGGTGTGCTGAATAATTACTGCTTTGGTCCGGTGGGTAATTTTTTTCCGGAGATCATCCGGATCCAGATTAAAATGACTGTCGATATCCGCGTAAACCGGCTTGCCGCCGGCCCAGAGAATGGAATTTACCACCACCATGCAGGTAAAGCTCTGTACAATAACTTCACTGCCGGCCTCCAGTTTAAGAGCTATTAATATTTGTAACAGGGCCTCCCTTCCGCTCCCCACCGCCGAAACGTATTTGCCTCCAGTCATCTCCCGAAACGCCTGCTCCAGCTGTCCGACCGCCGGCCCTTTTTTCCAGGAAAACCATTCCCAGGGCAGAATCAGCATGCCCAGCGCGGCCAGAGTATCTCTCCAGGTATTGTTCGGCGAGAGTGCGATATGAATTGTTTTAAAGCTCATTCTGCAGTTTCTTTAATACTTGTTCACTGCCCCGGCTGATAAATAATACCACGCATTTTTCACGGACTATTCTGTCTTTCAGTTCTTTATGCAGTTTCTGCTGGTTATTAACGATAAACTGAAAATCGGTATAGCGCTTCTTATTGAGGATTTTCTGCAGGGGAGCGGCAAAATCACGGGAGGTGAAAAATGCATAATTGCAGACCTCTGTAATTTTTTCCGCCACGCGCTGATGTTCGGCTTCGGACTTTTCACCGAGTTCCAGCATGCCCGGGAAAATTATGATTTTTTGCCAGCCGCGATATAAATTCAGGTAATCCAGCGCGGCCGTTACTCCGTCCGGATTGGCATTATAGGTGTCGTCCAACAAAACCAGTTTATCCGACACTTTCACTTTGGACAGCGTGTGTTCGCGCAGGCGTACATTTTGCACCTGTTCAGCCATTTCTTCCAGCGTTAATCCCAGTTCCCGTCCGGCGGCCAGTGCCGCCAGCAGATTGCTGACATTGTGTTTGCCCGGCACCGGAGCGAAAAACTTAACTCCCTCCACTTTGAAACTGATCCCTTCTATGTTTTCCTCGATTTCCGTGGCGCGAAGTGAGGCCTGTCCGTCGCTGCCATAGGTGATTATTTTAGCCAGATTTAATCCCTCCGCTTTGCGGGAAAGTTCTCTGGAGCCTTCATTGTCAAAATTAAAGATGGCCGTGCCGAATTGGGGGAGGCTTTCAATCAATTCAAACTTGGCTTTCTGGATTTTCCCCAGCGAGCCGAACAGGGCCAGATGACTGTCTTTGACCGCTGTCACGATGGCCACCCGCGGCACCACCATCCGGCAAATTTTACGAATTTCCCCGATCTTATAGGCTCCCGCTTCAACGATAAACACGTCATGTTCCGGTTTCAGATGTTTCAATACAATCCTGGCCACTCCGATTTCGGTATTGGTATTGCCGGGAGTTTGCAGAACGTTAAATTTATTACTGAGAATTGTGGTCAAGAACTCCTTGGTGGAACTTTTTCCATAGCTGCCGGTAATTCCTATCACTTTTAATCCCTGCAGCGTGGCAATTTTTTTAGCGGCCCGGGCCAGCACAATTTTCTTGGAAAGCAGCGTCAGAGGATAGAATAAGCCTACCAGCAAAGTATTGATGAACGGGGCCAGTAAAGTCATTAAAGCCAAAAAAGGCAGGAACATTTCCGCGCTTCCCGGACTTGTCAGTTGCCAAAGGGGGAAAGCCAGAGTGGCCAAAATAGTCAGCAGAACGATCAGATAGGCTTTGGCTGTGAAATCAGGCCGGTACAGACGATGCCTGAAAAATCGAATGGTGACGTTGAACATTTCCACCAGGGCTAAAGCAATTATCAGGATATAGGCAAGTTTCCACCACCAGGCCTGGAAATCCGCTACCTCCGCTGGGTACTGAAACAGCCCCGGACTGGTAAAGAAAATCGTCAGAACCATAATTACCAGCAGAGCTTTCACCAGCAGAAAAATATTCAGCACTCTGCATCTGCCAGAAGGCGTTCCCAGAAAGTCTTTCATGCGGTCCCAGCGGTATTCTTTCAGTTGCCAGAAATAAGTATAATACAGGGCTGAGTTGATGATTGAGCCGGCCAGCAGGAGTATCAAAAAAATATTTACAAGAATCTGCATAAATTACTTTAAAAAATCGACAATTTTGGGGGCCAGGGTTTCAGCGTGTGTTTTATGTATACCATGCCGGCCGTCCGATATGGTAATCATCTGACTGCCGTTGATGGATTTGTGCATCAACAAGCCGTCTGAAAAGGGAACATAGGAGTCTTTTTTGCCCCAGCAAATCAAGGCGGGGTTTTTGATATGGTTCAGCGTGCCGGTCAGATCTTCATCAATCACTTTGATAAAAGTGTTGCGCATGACCCCGCTGCTTTTTTCATAATCGTGACTTTTCAAAATCTTATAAAGCAACTTTTGCGCCGAAGGGGCGAATTTACGCAGCACGGGCCAGGACAAAAGCCCCTTACCGATGCGGGCTACCGCTGAAGCCAGGCCTAGACGGAGAGTTCTGGGCGGTTTGATTCCGGCGGCGGCAATCATCACCAGCTTATCGGGTCTTTCCGTTATTTCATGGGCGAAGTCCGGGGACAACAGTTTTAAGAGCACTCTGCCTCCGAAAGAATGCACGATTAAATCATAATCGCCCGCTAAATTTTCTTCTTGATAGATTGTTTTGATCAAATTTTCCAGAAAACGCGCATAGTCGTTGACTCCCCAGGCGCAATCCGGTTCCCCGCTTTCCCCGAAACCGGGAAAATCCAGAGCTATAGTCAGGTGATTGTCTTCAAAGCCGTATTTGTTCATCTCCCAGGTCAACAATTCCCACGACTCCTTGGTCCCTCCCCAGCCGTGCAGCAGGAAAACCGGTTTGCCCTTCCCCTTCAGCACTGTGGCAATTTTCTTACCCTCGATTTGAAAATATTTTTTCATAATTTAACATCGCTTTACCGCCCGGATTTATTACCCGGGCAGCGGTATTGTAATTGAAATTGGAATTTCTGTAAAAAAATGCTAAATTTGGCCAGCCAAATCATTACTATAACCCAATATACATGTTTGAAGAACAAACAATCCAGGTTCGCACCAGTTATGGTATCAGTTTCATGTCCAAAGTTTTTTTCTTTTTCGGGTTGGCCGTGGCAATTTCCAGCCTGGGCGCCTATTTGGGGCTGAATTATCTGACCGCTTATTTTGTGTCTTCTCCCGCTCTGACTTATGGACTGATTATTGCTGAACTGGCGTTGATTTTCACCTCTTTCTGGTGGAGCAGGACGCGGCCGTTGAATTATCTGTTATTCTCAGTGTTCGCACTGGTAACCGGACTGACCCTGGTGCCAATCCTGGCCTACCTGACGCTTACCAGCGGCGGCGTGAACATTCTCATGAAAACTCTGGTGGCGACGGCTCTGATGTTCGGTGCCTGTGCGATTTTCGGACAGACCACGCATTACAATCTGCAGGGCCTGCGCGGTTTTCTGGTTATGTCTTTAATCGGCATGATCATAGTTTCGCTGGTCGGACTTTTTATTCCCTGGGGAAATACTTTCGAAATGATTTTTTCCGGATTCGGAGTGGTGGTATTCAGCGGCTATGTGATGTATGACGTGCAGAGACTCAGAAGTTATCCGGAAGACCGTTATATTGACGCGGCGTTGCAGCTTTATCTGGATATATTTAATCTGTTCATCTATATATTAAGACTCATTTCTTCCTTCAGCAGGAATTAAGAGGGCGTTTTATCCAACTATTTGCATTGTTATGATTAACGATATCAGGGCGGTCAAAATCGGAGCGGTTTGGAACGGCGGAAGAGGGGCTTCCTTCAAAGATGAAATTGAGGCTCAGCCGGATCTGGGGGAAGAGGTGGCTCTGACCTCCCCGTTGCGCGCCGAAATGTTGATGTTCAGGATGAAAAACGGCCTTTCCGTTGTTTTGAACAATATCACCTCGACCACTGAACAAACCTGTTCGCGCTGTCTGGATAAATTCAGTCAGAAGCTGGAAATCGAGGAGGCGGAAGCCCATTTCTATGAAAAGCCGCCCCAAAAAGATTTCGATTCTCTTGAGGTCTATTTCATACAGATGCAGAACATGTCGATTGACCTGACAGATGCCCTCAGACAAGAAATAATCTTGCATTTTCCAATGATTCCAGTATGCTCTGAGCGCTGCAAAGGGCTTTGTCCGTCCTGCCAGGTCAACCTCAATCACGGGGAACACCGCAAAGGCTGCGACAAGGCAAAAATCGAGCAGGAGGAAGGCGAGGGGGAGGATACCTATAAACCCTTTGCCAATCTCAAAAATCTCCTTTAGAAATTCTAAAAGTTTAATTATTTAATTCGCCATGGCCAAGCATCCAGTACCAAAGTATAAAACAACCAAGGGCCGCTCCAAGTCCAGACACAGTACTTTTATGTCCAGGACCAGAGTGAAACTGATGGGAGTTGTCAATAAAATGAAAAGCCTTGAAGCAAAGGGCAATTTGCAGCTTCGCGAAAAAACCAAGAAGGCCGTTGTCAAAAAGGTCAAAGCCTAATTGAAAAACTAGGAATATAGCGGCAAGTCTGCTATAATCATCAGATACTTAACAACTTACACGAGTAATTATGGCGAGCTATAGGCATCTGGCCAGAATCGCTGTCATGCAGACCTTATTTTCCTACGAATTCCGCAACGAAAAGATCGAACCGGATTTGGAGTCCAATTGCCGTGAATTTGCCGACAAACTGCAGGATTTTACTTTTGCCCACGAGATCCTGGACGGGGTTCTTAAACATAAGGATGAAATCCGCAAAATCATTACCAAAGAAGCTCCCGAATGGCCTTTTGACAGAATTGCCCTGGCCGACCGCGTTATCCTGGAAATGGGGGTTTTCGAAATACTTTTTTCCAAGGACGTGCCTCCCGTAGTTGCGATCAATGAGGCCATTGAAATCTCGAAAGTATTCGGGGATTTGAATAGCAGCAAGTTTATCAACGGGGTACTGAGCACTATCATGAACAAGTACAGCAAGACCGGCAAAGAACATTCCGCCAAGACACCGCAGGAAGCTTCAGGCAAGACTCCGGCCCCCAAAGCCGGCCCGGCCAGGACCAAAAAAGTAACAACGTCTAAAACCAAGAAAAATGCTGGCTGAAAGATACAAAGCGTTGCTGGAAAAAATCGGACAGAGTTTCGATAATCTCGAGCTGTTGGATCTGGCGTTTATTCATAAATCCTATTTAAACGAGCATCGGGACCTGAAAGAGCAGCATAACGAGCGGCTGGAATTTCTGGGCGACGCCGTTTTGGAACTGATTGTCACGGAATATCTTTATAAGAAATATCCCGATCAGGAAGAAGGTGTTTTAACCAACTGGCGTTCGGCGCTGGTCAAAGGGAAACATCTGGCTGAGATATCGATTGAACTGGAACTGGGCGTGTATCTGTACCTGAGCCGGGGTGAAGAGCGGTCCGGAGGCAGAAAAAAGAATTATATATTGGCCAACACTCTGGAAGCGTTGATTGGGGCGATATATCTGGATCAGGGCTACGCGGGAGCCGACAAATTTGCCCGAGACTTTATTCTGGGAAGGCTGGATAAAATTCTGGAAAAGGGACAACACATCGACGCCAAATCCCGTTTCCAGGAAATCGCGCAGGAACTTCTGGGGGTTACTCCGGAATATGATTTTATTTCCGAAACCGGTCCTGATCACAACAAGATTTTTACCATGGGACTTTATCTGGGCAAGGAAAAAGTATCCGAAGGCCAGGGATCCAGTAAACAAAAGGCTGAAAATGAAGCTGCCATCAACGGCCTGGCCGCCAAGAAATGGGGTGAGGTCAGACTGAGCACGGATGATTAGCTTTTAATTCCGCCTTGAGAAAACTAAATAGAGGGCTTCACTTCAGGGGTCTGCAGGATTTTAAAGATGCGGAAAATATCATCATAGTTTCGGGGTATGGAATAATCCTGCGCCGAGATGTAACGGATTTTTCCTGTCATATCCAGTATGATCATACCTCTGATAGGATCCCATTCCTGGAAATTGGCCATGCCGAATTTATTGGAGACCGATAAATCCAAATCCGTAAGCAGCGTAACCGGCATTCTGCCGAAATAAGATTTCACCCAGGCCATCTGGGTTGAGGGGAGATCGGCCGCAATTGCATATACTTTCACTCCCATCGCCTTGAGCTTGTCCAGATTTTGCAACAGTTCCATGCAGTCAGTGGGACAGACGTTGGTGAAAGCTCCGGGGTAAAAATAAATCATCGTCCAGCTGTTCTGAATTTCCTGGCCCAGATCCACCGTTACTACTTTTCCGTCCGCTACGGCCGGCATAATCAGTTCTTCCGGTTTAAACAGCCGGCTCACATAGGTGCCGATTTTGGCGCTGGTATTGATGGAAAAGGCATCGGCACTGGATACTTCCAGAAAAGCTTCTTCCAGTAAAACCGGTTTTAAATTTGTTCTGCCGGGTTTGTCATAATTTCCGTAACTGATAATTCTCCAAAAATAATGTTTTCGGGTGTCTTTTTGGGATGTGAAATTTATTTTTACCTGATTGCCCAATACAAAATATTGTATTGAAGACTGATCTATAACTCCAAAATTAGCCCCGAAGCCTTGCCAGAAACGCTTGGCATCAGTCAGGCTGCTGGAATTTATATCCAGTAGAGAGGCCATAAACGAAAAATCATTGGCCAGGGATACGTTCTCGTAACCTTCTTTCATCAGGTTTTTTGAAGCGTTCAGATATACTTCCTGCAAATCGTCTAAATCATCTCCGGGAATCTGAATGGAGTTAACTTTCCCGTTGTTGACAGTCCGGTCCTGCTTACCGGATATGTACCAGACGCTAAAAGTAATCGCGACGATGACAGCAATGATCAAAAGTTTAAAACCGAACTGTTGGTGTTTTTTTTGATTTGAAAAAGTGACCATAATAAAAAATTAGTTGCAGTCAGAATAACACAAAATTAACGGCGACTAAAGATGAATTTTTGCTATTCACCTTTTAAATGTCATTTATGATTTAGACACCAAATCGCAGTAATATCTACTTGGCAAATCATGACGAAATTCTATTATGGTAACAATAGAAATTAAAACGATTTAACATCAATAATAGTAACAATGTCCGTGAGGAATTTTCCGCAGGGGTAGTGCTGTTCAGGGAAGCTAACGGCAGAAGGAAATATCTGGTTTTGCATTATCCGGGTGGGCATTTCGATTTTGCCAAAGGCCATTTGGAGGCCGGGGAAACTGAATTGCAGGCGGCGGTCAGAGAACTGCAGGAGGAAACCGCTGTGACGCCGGAGAAGATCTATCGTGAGTTTGTGGGGAAAATTAATTACTCTTTTCACCGCAGGGAAATACTGGTGAAGAAAACAGTAACTTTTTTCCTGGCCCGAACCAATTCGGCGCGGGTTAAAATTTCCCATGAACATAAAGGTTATTTATGGTTGGATTACGAGGAATCTTTGTCTAAAATTACTTTTGAGAATGCCAGAGGCATCCTGAGGCAGGCGGAATTATTTCTTAATAACGGAAAAGATCAACCCCATGAAAACCAATTATAAAAAAACGGCCACCGAAAAAGAGAAAATTGTTCTGATCCCTTTTTTCACCGATTACGGCAATATCCCGGAAGCTTATCTGGATTGGATCAAATCCCGGGAAAAGGCCGGCGATCTGACCGGTAAAAAAGACGAACACGTCACTCTTTATCCGGGATCGGAAATCGAGCCCAACAAAATGCTTTTTTACTGTTTCGGCAAGGAAGAGGAGGTTATGGCGAAACAGATCCGGTCTTCTCTGGCGCTGGCCATCAAAAATCTGAGACAAAAAGCTTTACCGGAATTGACCGTGGTTTTGAATCAGCAGTTTCTCAAATACAGTCAGGCAATAGGCGAAGCCCTGGCCCTGTCCAACTACAATCCGGTTCTTTTTAAAACTGGCAAAGACAAAAAAGAGGCGGAAGAAAAAGTCTATAAAAAACTGACAATAGTTTCCAAAGACATTAACAGGGTCAACAAATATGATCTGGAGGAGGGGATTAAAATCGGACTGGCGGTTAATGAAGTGCGCGATTTGATAAATTCCCCGCACAATCTGGTGAATGAAATCACCTTTGCCAAAAAAGCAGCGGAGGTCTGCTCCAAGAATAAATTGCGCTTGAAGATATTCGAAAAGAAAGAACTGGAAAAAATGAAAATGGGGGCCTTACTGGCTGTCAATGAAGGATCCAAACACGGGGCCAAGCTGCTGGTGATGGAATATCTGCCCCTCGGAAAGAGACAGGATCCGGTAATATTGGTGGGGAAGGGTGTAATGTTTGATACAGGAGGCGTAAACATCAAGCCGTCCCAGGGCCTGGCGGAAATGCATATGGACATGGCCGGAGCGGGAGCGGTTCTGGGGGTTTTCATACTGCTGAAGGAACTGGAAATCCAGCATAATGTGATCGGCGTAATTCCCCTAACTGACAATGCCCTGGATTCAGGCTCCCAAAAACCCAGCGACGTGATTACTTCTTTTTCCGGCAAAACCATCGAGGTCGGCAATACCGACGCCGAAGGCAGACTGATACTGGCCGATGCCATTTCCTATGCCCTTAAAAATTACAAGGCTTCAGCCGTGATTGATATAGCCACCCTAACCGGGGCCTGTATTGTCGCACTGGGAGATCAGATGGCCGGCCTTTTCGGCAATAACGATAAGATGAAAGAGCGGATGAAGAACGCCGCGCTGGAAACTGATGAGGAGGTCTGGGAAATGCCCATACATGAAGTTCACCGTAAAGGCATGAAAGGCAAATTTGCCGATCTGAACAATGTTGACGGGTCGGGCATGGCCGGAGCTTGTACCGGCGCGGCCTTTATTGAAGAGTTCGTGGAAAAGACCGACTGGATTCATCTGGACATTGCCGGCCCGGCCATGCCCAAGAAGCCCAAGGAAATTGATTTTCCGGGTGCCTCCGGTTTCGGGGTCAGACTGCTGGTACGCTTCCTGCAGAACATTAAATAAACACCTACGAAGCAAAAACAAGTACGCGGAAAAAAGCAGCGCGAAACAAAGCGCAGTGCACTTTCCTGATACCCATGGGAATATGCAGGGGATTATTTATTATGTCTTTTGTAGTGTCTCGGTTTCCGCTGCTGAACTTTGTACCAATAATAGGCGGAGAAAATAGCAAAAAACACATTCAGCCAGAAGAATACCCAGCTGGCTTCGATATAGCTGAACAAGGCGATCAAAGCGCTGCCCAGCGTCAGGGCTACTTCCCGGCGCAGCGACCCCATTTTGAAAGCATAGCCCAGACCAATCCCGGACAGACCCAAAATAAAGAAAATTGTGTTGTACCCTTCAAACAGAAATAAAGACCAGACAATCAGTACCAGTCCGCTGACAGAAATTACTCCCAGATCCAGACGGTCATCGGTGTCCAGCATCATCAAAACGCTGGCAATCACAACCAGGACTTCCAGAAACAGAAAAAAAATCGGTCCACCCTGGGCATAACCCAGCGCGGCATAAATCAGCATTATCAGTCCGCCAACCGCAAAGAGCCAGTTCTTGACTGACTTAACGGGATGCCGGAGCTTCTTTGATTCCGGCCAGGCGGCACCGCTTACCAGAACGAGTGAGCCCACCAGACCGGTTAAAAATGTGAAATCCATACAGTTGGACGTTAATTTTGTAATTAAATCTAATAAGTATAACTACAAAACTAAGACAAATCAATGTCAAGCCGCCCACATATGCTTAAAAATCAAAATTAATCCAGTTTGACGTCATTTTTCAGCAGGTATTCCGCTGCCCAAAAACTGGCCGTAATGGCTTCGGCTGAACCGGTAATCGCCTGCTTGAAACGCGAATCGCAGACATCACCTGCTCCGAATACTCCGGGCAAATTGGTTTCACTGTTACGGTTAATGACGATTTCCCTTCTTTCATTCAACTTAACGCCCAATTTATCGGCCAGTTCGGAATGGGGGACCAGCCCGATCGCCACAAATATTCCGTCCACAGCCAGTTCTTTGCCGTCCTTCAATCTGATGCTTTTCACTTTCTCGTCGCCCAGGATCTCTTCTATTTCCGCGTTGCTCAGCAGCTCGATTTTGGCGTTGTCTTTTACTCTCTGTAAATTAATCGGTTCGGGATGTAAACTGGTGCGGGAAATTACATAAACCTTGGCGGCCTGTTCCGCCAATAACAGGGCTTCTTTGGCGGCACTGTCTCCGCTTCCCACTACCGCCACGGTCTTGTTCCTGTAAAAGGCACCGTCACATAAGGCGCAAAAAGAAACCCCTTTGTTTTCAAATTCGGCTTCTCCAGTTACTTCCAGTTTCCTGTGTGTACCACCTGTGGCGAACAACAGAGTTTTGGCCAGATATTGGCCTGATGAAGTCCTGACGATGAATCCCGCTTTCTTGCCCGCGCTGGCCTCCTCTTCCGAAATGGAAACCATTTCCACATCCAGCACTTTCTCGTTTTTCATTTCAACTCCGAAAGACACGGCGTGATCCACAATACTGGCGGCCAGATCCGGTCCGGAAATCGATTTGATCCCCGGCCAGTTCTCTACCAGATTGGTGGTGGTGATAAGTCCGCCCGGCATCTCGGCAACCATAGCAGTCTTCAAATTCAGGCGTGAAGCATACATTGCTCCGCTGGCGCCGGCGCAGCCGGCGCCTATAATCAGAAAATCATATTTATCCATGTTTGTTTGATAAAATCGTAACCAGACTAATGAACTGTTTAACCTTTGCCAAGAGTTTTTTTACCGGGCTTCCAGTTGGCCGGGCAAAGCTCACCTGTTTGCAGGCTGGACAGTACTCTCAGAGCTTCATCGGCACTTCGTCCCACTGACAAATCGTGTACCAGCTGATAGCGCAGAATGCCTTCGGGATCGATGATGAACGTTCCGCGCAGCGCGTGGCCCTTGTCCTCGATCAGTACTCCGTACTCTCTGCTCATTTCCCGGTTCTGGTCGGAGAAGAGCGGGTAATTCAGTTTGCCCAGTTCCTTGGACCAGGCTAGATGTGAATATACCGAATCGGTGCTTCCTCCGTATACTACGGCACCCAGTTTTTCGAACTCGGGCATCTTTTCGCTCATTTCCAGTATCTCGGTGGGGCAGACGAAAGTGAAATCCATGGGATAGAAAAACAACACCGCCCATTTACCGCGCAAATCGGCCAGGGACACTTTGGAGAATTTGTCATCAAACACGGTTTCCACCGTAAAATCGGGAGCGGGTCTTCCTACTTGAATAAACATAGTTTTAAGTATTAAATTATAATTATTAATGAATAGAAAAATTTACCTTTTAGAAGATGATAAATCAAGCACAGTTCCTGGAAAAATATGAGGACAAAAGCCTCAATTATTTTCTTGTCGACGTCAGGACTTCCTATGAATTTGCCGACCATCATTTGCCCGGTTCGGTCAATATTCCCGTTGAAGAATTACAGGCGCGTCTTGGTGAAATTCCCAAAGACCGCCCGGTCGTCACCATCTGTGAGCACGGAGTCAGAAGTTCGATTGCGGAAAAATTTCTGCGGGCCAATGATATCCAGGCCGACAGCCTGGATCGCGGTCTGTCCGGCTGGAAAGGAACCCTGGAGCATTCCTAAAACATTTTGTTTTTCGGTTCGTTGCCGAATGCGTTGTTCAGGCCGTCGCGGTTTTTGGTTTCATCGTTGATCAGGGTCTGCCCGCCCATCAGGGGCGGATTCGGTTTTGCCGGCAGTCCAACCACCGGTCTGACTCTTCTGGCGCCGGGCTTATTTCGTCCGTAGATGGCCGGAGGAACTTTTTGTACCGGATTCTGGACAACCCTGTTCTGGGCCGACAGGCTGCTGCCGCTGTAGGCGGCCGGAGGAGCGGATTTTCCGTAACCGCGGGTGTTTTTTCTTCTGTATCCTCCGATTAAAAATTCCGTATCCCTGGCTCCCAGATCGGTGAAATGATCCACCTCCTCCATAATCCTGGCATTGGTGGTTTTCTCGAAAGCCATGATTTCCACCCGCACGCCGCGCGACTGGCAGAATCTCACCACTTCCAGGAAATCTCCGTCTCCGGATCCCAGCACCACCACGTCCACTTTCTCTGTCATGCGTATCATGTCCACGGCAATACCGACGTCCCAGTCCGCTTTCTTGGCTCCCGTGTGGAAAATCTGCAGGTCCTTCATACGTGTTTCTATGCCGATTTCTTCCAGCGCTTCAAAAAACTTTCCCTCACTGCTTTCGTCCGACTTGATTACGTAGGCAAAAGCTCTTACCAGTCTCCGCCCGTTTACCGCCACTTGAATCAGTTTTTCGTAATTGACGTTGGCGTGATAATTGGACTTGGCGGAATGATAAAGATTTTGTGTGTCTATAAAAACAGCGACTCGCTGTTCGGGGTGTGCTGCCAAATTGATTTCCATTTTGTTTTAATTACAGGTTTGAGGATTCCATAATCCTCTCTGGGCAATTCTAGCCTCATTTTCCAGATTTTGAAAGTCCTGCTTATACGTAAACGAATATTCCGGGGTGGAATGCGCATAGCCGTTCTCTATCAGATACCTGTTAACCATTGTGCCGTCCTCAAGATATACGTAGCGGAGTTCTCTGCCGTATCTGTCTCTGGTTTCTCCTTTGCTATCCATCACCAGCCGTACGGACCGGCCCTCAATTAATTGTCTGGTCATCTCGCTGGCTTCCTTGCCGAAGCACTGCACGGGCTGGCGTGGATCCAGGGTTTCGGGCGTGTCCGTTCCCACCATTCTTACTTTTATTTCTTCGCCGTTCTGCAAATAGGCAAACGTGTCTCCGTCTACCACCCTCTCCACCGGAACCGTAATTTCCACCAGTGAATTGGACTGCAGGTGTTCGGCGGAAACGTCTTCTTTTTCAGTCCAGGACTGAAAGGAAAGCAGAATGATAAACAATATTCCGAAAATTACAAAATCACGGTATTTGCCCCTCCATAACAGAAAAAAAAGTCTATTTGTCAGTTTTGAATTGGGGGGATTGGTCATGGCTGTTACCGAATATTATTGCTTTTATTTCGGGATTCATCATACCCGGATTCCAGGGGGGATCCCAGACGATTTGCACTTGTACTTTCTTCACTCCTTTCTGGGTGAGCAGCATATTTTCTATCTCCGAACTGATCTGGGGACCAAGCGGACAGCCCATCGAGGTCAGCGTCATGGTCACGAGCAGCGTACCGCGGGGTTTTTCTTTTACGTCATAGATCAGTCCCAGGTCGACTACTCCCACGCCCAGTTCCGGATCCAGCACCTGATTGATAATATTTTTCTTAATCATGTTTTTCCGCCTGAGCGATTTTCGCGGCTTTCCTGATGCAACTGAAACCCAATAAAGCGCATTTGGTACGTCCCGGTGAAACCGGAATTCCCAGTAATTTTAATATCTCCTCCTGATCCAGATCTAAAAAATCTTTTAAATTCAGGCCGATCAGCTTTTCCCCCAGCAGCGAAGTTGAAGCGACGCTGATGGCGCAGCCCTCCCCTACAAATCCAAACTTTTTGATTATTCCTTTGGCATCGGTTTTCAGGCTGACTTTTACTTTGTCGCCGCAAAGCGGATTAAAATCCTCGGCCTGCAGATCGGGATTTTCCAGCAGCCCCGCCTGTCGGGGGTTGTTAAAATGATCCAGTATGATTTCTCCGTAAATATCCATTATTTAAAAGTTTTGACTGCTTTCAGGATGCCGGTTTTCAATTTTTCAATATCCGCGGGCTGATTATAAATCCCGAAACTCACTCTGGCCAAAGCTTTTTTGCCCAGTCTGGTCAGCAGAGGCTTGGCGCAATGATGGCCTGCCCGTAGGCAGATGTTTTCTTCTGCCAGAATCGAAGCCAAATCGTGCGGATGCACCCCCGTTACGTCAAAAGAAACAATGCTGGTCAGGGTATCCGTATTGTCCGGTCCGAACAGTTGTACTTCCGGCAATCCGGCCAACGTCTCACGGCAGAGCTTTACCAATTGTCGATCCTGTGCGGCAATTTTCTCCATACCGATTTCCTGCATAAATTTAATTGCTTCCGCCAGTCCTGCAATTCCGGCCACATTGGGGGTTCCGGCCTCAAATTTTTGAGGCGCGTCCAGCCAATGGTCGGGTAATTCACCAATCATTCCGCCTCCAGTCAGAAACGGAGGCAGCACCCCTGTCAGTTTTCGCGAAATATACAAAACGCCGGTTCCCATGGGCGCGTAAATTTTATGGCCGGTGAAAAAAGCTGCGTCGACTTTCAATTTGGGAAAATCCATGGGTCTGTGCGCAATGCCTTGCGCGGCATCCAGAATCATCAATGCGCCGTTATTGTGGGCAAGTTTTTCAAATTCTCCAAGATCCGGGGTTATGCCCAGTACATTGGACAGACCGGTCACAGCCACGGCTCTGGTCCGGGAATCGATCAACTTTGCCGCCGCGTTCATGTCCGGAAGTCCGCTGTTTTCCAGAATCGGAATAACCCGGAATTCGGCTTTTTTCCGGCGCGCCATTTCCTGCCAGGGGAGATAATTGGCATGATGTTCGAGTTCCGTGACTACGACATTGTCCCCCGGCTGAACCAGGCTTTCCCCGACTCCAAAGGCCAGCAGATTGGCAGCCTCCGTCGCATTTTTGGTAAAAATAATCGGTCCGTCCGTTTCGCTTCCGTCCATGGAAAGTCCGACAAAACCCCCCACGACTTGCCGGGCCTCTTCATAAATGGCATCAGCCCGCTCCGCCAACCTGTAAACCCCCCGGTGAATGTTGGCATTGGCATTCAGATAAAAGTTACGTTCGGCCTCCAGCACGCGGGCCGGTTTTTGGGTGGTGGAAGCGTTATCCAGAAAAACCAGATCCGGTTGTCCATCAAAAATGGGAAAGTTTTTTCTGATTAGTTCTGATTTGATCATATTGATGTTCGTTGACGGTAATTACCATTTGCCCGGTCACGGAACCAGTGAGTGGAACAGCCCGAAATAACCTTTTATAGGCTCGATAATAATGTTTTTGGCAATTGACTGCAAATTATTCCTGCAGGTAGATCAGACTTCCGTATCCCACAACGGAGTCATCGTCGTCTCCACCGGCAATGGAATTACCGTAATCGATAAAAACCGGCAACCAGTGCTGCAGCAAAGCCAACTCATTCAGCAGTGCCAGAGCCGGCAGGGCTGAAGCCTCGCCCTCCTTCATAATCAGCGCCGAATCTTTGGATTGAATGGCATTAATAGTAACCTGGTCAGCAATACGGGCCTCCTCTTTTTCATGAAAATGCGACAGGTTGGTGCTGACAACAAATAAAGTTTCACCGTCATCCAGTGCGCTGATTACCTGCGCGGCTTCTTGAAAATTTACTTTTGAGCCGACTATTAAGGGCAGCAGTTTGAAATCATTCAGACAGTACTGCAGAAAAGGCAGTTGAATCTCGATGGAATATTCTTTGGCGAAAGCGTTTTCGTAAAAATGGAAATGAAAATTGTCCTTTAAAGCGTTGATGCCCAGCAAATCAACTTCTATTTGCCCGAAAAGAGTTTCAAAGGCAATTGAGTTGGGCAGCGCAATTCCGTGAAAACTGAAAAAGTGTGAGGAACCCAGAACCACAACCCGCTTATAGTCGCGGGAGAGGATTTTCTGATAGGCGGCCAGGGCGGTTGTGCCGGAATGACTGAAGCCGGCGGAAGGCACAATCAAAGCTTTCAGGGGAACGTCGCTGAAATCAGGTCCGAGAGTGGCGACTTTGGCCATGGCCAGTTCAATCTGTTCTTTGAACTCCTGCGGGTCTGACGAATAGAAGAGACCGGCGTATTCGGATTTTTTGATGAATTCTTCGGCCATTGATAAATAAAAGTATCTGTCAATTATACCACAGTAAATACTTTCAGGGAATTGGTTAAAAATGATTCCACCAGAAGTTTTTGGGCTGAGCTCAGGGACAGCCCCCTGCTCATCAGATAAAACAGGGCTTCTTCCTCCGGTTTGCCTGACGAAGCCGCATGGCCGGCTTTGACGTCGTTGGCGACTATTTCCAGCGAGGGCACTGTTTTTGATTGCGCGCCGGGAGACAGCAGCAGGGTATCGCATTTCAAAAAAGTATCAGACTTTTGGGCAATGCCGGGAACTCTCAAATTACCGGTAAATTCGACTTTGCTGTTTCCGGATAATACCGCTTTGAAAGCAATATTGGCGCTGGTTTGGGGCGAAAGATGTTCCACCAGCAAATCCATCTTCAGATTTTGACTGTTCCTGCCGATAAAGATAACCAACAGCTCCAGACTGGATCCGGGGGCCGTCAGGCGGAAAACGTGTTGCCTCCGGAGTGATTTTTCCTTCATGTTTTCATAAAACATCACCATCCTGGTTGTTCCGCCGGAGGGAAGTATAATCTCGCTGTCGGGAGGGTTTTTCCGCCAGTCGATTCCCGCTGTTTTTAAGGCCAATAATTTTTTCATAATATAAAATCTAACCCACTGACCCTTCCATTTCCATCTGCACCAGACGGTTCATTTCCAGTGCGTATTCCATTGGTAATATTTTTACGATCGGATCAATAAATCCGTTGACAATCATGGCCGAAGCTTCGGCTTCATTGAAACCGCGCGACATCAGATAAAACAGCTGGTCTTCGGAAATCTTGCTGACCGTGGCTTCATGCACAATTGACGAATCGTTCTGGCGGATATCCATCACCGGATAGGTGTCGGAACGCGAACAGTCGTCCAGTAGCAGGGCATCACAAACGGTTTTTGATTTGACGCCGGTTGCACCGGGTAAGACCCGGATTAAACCGCGATAAGTGGAGCGGCCCCCGTCGCGGGAAAGTGACCGGGAGTTGACGATGGAGCTGGTGTCGGGCGCGGCGTGGATAATGCGCGTGCCGGCATCCTGATGCTGTCCCTTGCCGGCAAAAGCCACTGACAGGACTTCCGCTTTGGCGCCGCGCCCGGCCAAAATCACCGCCGGATATTTCATGGTTACCCGGGAACCCAGATTGCAGTCCAGCCAGAACATGGTGGAGTTTTCTTCGGCGCGCGCGCGTTTGGTCACCAGGTTATAGACGTTGTCCGACCAGTTTTGAATGGTCGAGTACTGGACGCGCGCGCCTTTCTTCAGAATGATTTCCACTACCGCCGAATGCAGCGAACCGGAGGAATAGGTCGGTGCCGTGCAGCCTTCGATATAGTGTACGGAACTTCCTTCGTCGGCGATGATCAGAGTTCTTTCAAACTGTCCCATGAATTCCGCGTTGATACGGAAATAGGCCTGCAGGGGCAGTTCAACGTGGACGCCCTTGGGAATATAGATAAAACTACCTCCGCTCCAGACTGCTGCGTTGAGGGCGGCAAATTTATTGTCGCGTACGGAGACCACGGTCCCGAAATAATCCCTGAACAGTTCCGGATATTTTTGCAGCGCCACATCCGTACTTTCAAATATTACGCCTTTTTTAGTCAGTGCTTCCTGCAAATTATGATAGACCATTTCCGATTCAAATTGCGCTCCGACACCGGCCAGATAAGCCCTCTCGGCCTGGGGAATGCCCAGGCGGTCAAAGGTTTTTTTAATTTCCTCGGGCACGTCTTCCCAGCTGCGTCTGGGCCGGTCGGACGGGCGCAGATAATAATGAATTTTTTCAAAATTTATCCCGCTCAAATCTGCTCCGAAAGAAGGCATGTCTAATTCCCGGAAAATCTGCAGTGCCGTCAGCCGCTTTTTGAGCATCCATGGCGGCTCGTTTTTTTGGCGGGAAATTTCCCGCACCAGTTCGTCGGACAATCCCAGTGCGGCTTTGAAAGCCGGCTTTGATCTGGTTTTGAAACCGAATTTATATTCACTCAGCTGCTGGGCTAACTGGCGTGGTTTTACGGCTGTTTTTAGTGACCGCTTTTTCATGCTATTTAAATCTTTGATAACCGTCTTTTTCCAGAATTTTGACCAGTTCTTTCCCTCCGCTGGCCACCAGTTTCCCGTCAATCATCACGTGCACGTAATCCACGGGCAGATAATGCAGCAGGCGTTGATAATGGGTAATTAAAATCAATCCCGTTCCGGTCTGTTTTTTCAGTTTTTCGATGGCCCGTGCCGTTTTCTTCAGGGAATCGATGTCCAGTCCCGAATCGATTTCATCCAGCATGGCCAGTTTCGGTTTAAAGGCGGCCATTTGAGCTATTTCCGAACGTTTCTTTTCTCCTCCCGAGAATCCTTCATTGATCCCCCTGCCGATGAAACTGTCTCCCAGTGCTACCGTTTTGAGTATTTCTTTTGCCACCGGAAAATATTCGGCCAGGCCATAAACTTTGTTATTGGCTTTCTTATTATGAAGATTATCAATTTGTCTGAGGAAATTACCGAAGGTAATGCCGGCCACTTCCCGCGGATACTGGAAGCCCAGAAAAATTCCCAGACGGGCGCGTTCATCGGTGGTCAGTTTCAAAATATTTTTACCCGCAAATTCAGCTTTTCCGCCGGTAATTTTATATCTGGGATGTCCGAGCAACGCATAACAAAGAGAGCTCTTTCCGGAGCCGTTAGGCCCCATAATGGCATGCGTTTCGGCGGATTTTACCGTCAGGGTAAAACCATTAAGTACCGGTTTTCCGTCCACTTCCACCTGTAAATCCTTTATTTTAAGCATGATTTGATTAATAAAAGCCCCTCTTCCATGATATAATATGTAGATTCTACCGTAGTCATTGTCAATGGCCGAAGAAAATCTACAACCAGACGAACAAAAGGAGCAAAAGGCCGAAGCCGGGGGGGAAGCAGTCCCGTCGGTGGTATATGAGCGGGGGACTCATAAGAATACCCGGGAACATCAGCAGGATAACGCGGAATTCCTTAACGGGCTGGATAAAACCAAGCCTGAGGATATTCAAAAAAGTCTGGAAAGGGCGGCTGAATGGGAAAAGAAAGGGGATTTGGATTTGCTCAGAGCGGCCGGTTTATCTCTGGATCAGATTAAACAAAATCCTCTGGAAAGACACATCCGGCTGGCTTCAATGTTTTTAAAACGTGACACCAACGCTTCGGGACTGACTTTCCGCGTGGATTTTCACGGTAACGACATGGCTCAATGGGATCTGGATTTGGGAGCCGATCTATTTGCCAGTAACATTCTGGTGATTGACGTGCTTGATGAAAACGGGAAAGTAATTCACCAGGATGCCACCAGGGGAGAGGATGAGCAGGGACGGCCCGGTTTTTTTGACGCCAAAACCAAAGAAAGAGTTTATGCCCAGCAGAACCAGCAGGTCAGGATCAAGCAAACCCAGTCCAATCTGGCCCTCAAAGACCGCCGCTACGGTGAGCAGACCTATCACCACAGCCTGGCCCAGGAAATGTATGAGGTAAAAAACGCTCAAAAAACCGTCTTGAAAGACCAGGTGCGCGCGGAAGCGGCCAAGCAGAATCAGGAAGTAAAAACCGACAAATCGTTTTTCGACGTTTTTCTGGAAGATATTTTAAAAACCGTTAATTCCGGCGGATTGTTTGATGCAAAAGATCCTCTGAAAATTGACTTTTCCAAGATCGGGCAGGCTATCACCAAATTAATCGGCGAACTGGGGTTTGCAAAAATTTTCACCGATGTCCTCTCGCCGGCTTCATCGTCCGGCAAGACATCTCCTGGCGCTCCATCGGGTTCAGCTCGGCCGGCTTCACAACCCCGCTCCAAAGCCTCTGCCGCTGAATATAAAGAATCGGCGGAAAGTAAAAAGATGCCAAACATTAACAGAAAATGGTTAATGGAAAACATCGGAACAAGCGATGCAGAAGTGCAGAAAACTTTAGTCAAAATCAATTTTATGGGGGCCAATTTAAGGGTCAGCAAATTCATTGCTCCCTATTTGTTTCAGGTAATGGACACGGCTGAGGTACAAGGAATTAATTACCGCATCGACCCGAGACAGACTTCCTGTCAGAAATGGCGGCCAATCACCGGAGGAGGGGCTCAGAGTATGCACAGTTGGGGAGTGGCGATTGATATCAACAGCCTGGATAATCCCTATCAGCGCGAATTGGCCAACGACAAAGAGGGCCGTCAAAAAGTGAAAACCAATATGCCTCCGGAATTTATCGCCTTGATGCAGTCGGTCGGTTTCCGGCATCTCTGGTGGGACCCCATGCATTTCGAACTGTTGAAAAACCCCTTCAAAAATAAAGGGGTTTTAACCAGCCCGCGCGCCAGAGCGGCGGCCGAACAATATTTGGCATAATGTTTCCGGCCAGAACGTCTCCAGCCAGAACGACGTTAGTTTAGGCTTTCTTTTTGTCGATCAGTTCTTTGGCTGCTTCCGGAGTCAAAGATTCAGGGCGTTGTCCGCGGGGTATGGCAGCATTGATTTTTCCGTCTGTCACATAGGCGCCATATCTGCCGATTTTCGCCACAACTCCGTTTCCGAAATCCCTGACTGCGTTGTTGGCGCCTCCAGCCGCGCCGTGTTTGGCTTTGGCCGAGGGAGCTGCGCTGAGTATTCTTTGCGCGTCGGTCACCGTCAGACCCATCACATTCTCGCCTTCCGGAATTGCTTTATTGGCCCCGTTTACCTTGAAATAGGGACCGTATGGACCTACGTCAAATATCACTTCTTCTCCCGTTTTCAGTTTCCCCAGCGATTTGGGCCAGGATAAAATCTCTTCGCATTGCGCCATGGTAACCGCATCGGCATTGAGAAATTTGGGTATAGACTTCATTTTGAAATCTTTGTTGCCTTTTTCACCTCTCTGTAGATATGGCCCAAAACGGCCAACTTTTTTGACAATGGCCAGACCGCTTTCTTTATCTGTTCCGATGGCATCGGCTTCCGGTGCGGAAGTAGACAGAATTTCCTCGGCTTTTTCCGGGGTCAGTTCCGCCGGGACGGTTTCATCTGGCAGGGGAGCCTTTTTATCGCCTTTTTCCAGATATGGCCCGAATCTGCCAATCCTCACCTGATAATCAACTTTCTTTCCTCCTGGAGCCACCTCAATGGTACAGACTTCTTTGGCGTCAATATCCTGACTGATCAGTTTGCTTAAACCGGCATGTCCCTTGCTGCCAAAATAAAAATCATGAAGATAGGGGACCGATTTCTTTTCCCCCTCGGCAATTTTATCCAAATCCTGTTCCATTTCGGCGGTAAAAGTGTAGTCGACCAGATGTGAAAAATGCTTTTCCATCAGGGCTACCACGGCGAAGGCGATAAAGGTGGGGACCAGTGCCGCTCCCTGTTTGAAAACGTATTCTCTACGGACAATCGTGTCCATAATGGTGGCGTAAGTAGAAGGACGTCCGATACCGCGCGCCTCCAGGTCTTTGATCAGTGAAGCTTCCGTAAAGCGTGCCACCGGCTTGGTCTGATGTCCCTTTACGTCCATCTTGGAAAGGTCGGCGCGCTCTCCCTCTTTCATCTCCGGCAATATTTTTTCCTGATTTTCCAGTTCTTCTTCCGGATCATCCGAACCCTGTACGTAAGCCTTTAAAAATCCGGCAAAAACAATCTGTTTGCCGCTGGCTCCAAAGACATGTTCACCGTCGGACACTTCCACTACCGTGGACATCATTTTTGCTTCTTTCATTTGCGAGGCAATAGTTCTCTTCCAGATCAATTCGTATACATCAGCCTCCTCAGCAGTAAGTTTGCCACTCTTGGCCAGATCTTCCGGCAGACGGAAAGTGGAACCGGCGGGACGGATAGCTTCATGGGCCTCCTGGGCGTTCTTGATTTTGGAGGCGTATTGTTTGGCCTGTGCTGAAACGTAATCGGCGCCGTAAAGTTTGGTGGCCAGATTACGGGCTTCCTTCAGAGCGGACTCGGCCAGGGTGGTGGAGTCGGTTCTCATGTAAGTAATGAAACCGTGTTCATACAATTTCTGGGCAATCTGCATTGTCCGTTTGGCGGAATAATGAAGTTTGCGGGCCGCTTCCTGTTGTAAAGTGGAGGTGGTGAACGGGGCTTCCGGGTTGCGGACAAAAGGTTTTTGTTCGATCGAAGTTATCTTGAAATTATTGTCCTTGACCGCCTTGGACAGAGCATCTGCTTCTTTCTCGTCCAGCATGACTTTATTCTTGCCTTTCAATTTACCGGTTTCAGGATCAAAGTCCTTGCCGTTGACCAGTTTTTTTCCTTTGATTGATTTTAGTTCGGCGTGAAATTTTTCTTTTCGTTCGGTTTTAAATTCGGCCAGCAAATCAAAATAATTGGCGGGAACAAATTTTAAACGTTCCCTTTCCCTTTCCACCACCAGTCTGATGGCGACCGATTGAACGCGGCCTGCCGAAAGCTTGGGGGCGATTTTTCTCCACAGAACAGGGGATACTTCATAACCGTATAATCTGTCCAGGATGCGGCGGGTTTCCTGCGCGTGCACCAGATTGGTATCCAGATCGCGGGGATGTTTCAAAGCGTTTTGAATCGCTTCTTTGGTAATTTCATGAAAAACCAGTCTTTTTACCGGCATTTTAGGTTTCAGAATTTCCAGCAGATGCCACGAGATACTCTCTCCTTCGCGGTCTTCATCAGTTGCCAGATAGAGCGTGGTGGCGCCCTTGATGGCGTCTTTGATTTTATTCACCTGTTTTTTCTTGGCATCGGGTATTACGTAGAGCGGTTTAAAATCATTTTCCGTATCCACTCCCAATCGCGCCCATTTCTCTTTCTTATATTTTTCCGGCACTTCCTGGGCGTTACCGGGGAGGTCTCTGATATGTCCGATTGATGCTTCAACGCGAAAATCTTTTCCCAGATACTGCGAAATAGTCTTGGCTTTGGCCGGCGACTCCACAATCACTAAATTTTTTCCCATCTGTATTTATTAAGCTTAGGCTTTACATATAATACTGATGGAACCTATTATGTCAAAAAAGTAATTTGGCTTTTAAAAAATTTAAATGAAAACTTCCACACCGGAAAAACACTATTTTGAGTCCCGCGCGCAGGTACCCAGGAGTCATCGCTGGAAATTGGAAAAGCTTTATAAAAACATTCCCGAATGGGAAAAATCCTTCCAGCTTACGGCTAAAAAAGTCCAGCCCCTCCTAAAATATAAAGGCAGGCTCAGGTCACCGTCCGTAATCCTGGAATACTTTCAGGCTGCCTCCACGGTTTTGCGGGCGGTAGAAAAACTTTATGTTTATGCCTCACATTTAAGCGCCGTGGATTTGTCCAATCACCAGGCCCAGATCATCACTCAGAAAGCCCAGGATTTATATTCCAAATTTTCGCAGGCCGTCTCCTTCCAGGGACCGGAGTTGACGAAACTCAGCGATACGGTTTTGAGAAAAATGGCCATATCCCCCAAATTCCATGAATTCCACCGGGAATTGAAATTAATTATTGCCAAGAAAAAGCATATCCTCAGTGATCCTGAGGAAGCTTTGCTTTCTTCGTTTTCCAAGGTCTTTACCGGCCCGGAGGACATTTTCAGCGCCCTCGGCGACGTTGATCTTAACTTCGGGGAAGTAAAAGACGAACAGGGGAAAATGTTAAAACTAACTTCCGGCAACTTTACTGGCTTTCTGGAAAACACTGACCGGCGAGTCCGCCGCGAGGCCTTCGAAACTCTTTATAAAGGATATGAATCCCATATCCACACATTCGCCCAGACTCTCAATCTCTGTGCCAAACAGCATCTGGTCTATGCCAAAGCCAAGAAATACCGCTCCTGTCTGCAAGCGTCTCTTTCCTCAAATCTGATTGATCCCCGTGTCTATAAAACTCTGATCAAAGAAACCCATCATTCCCTGCCGCCTCTGCATAAATATTACGCCTACCGGGCCAAACGGCTGGGCCAGAAAAAGCTCAATATGTGGGATTTGCGGGTTAATCTGCTGAACGCCAAACCTTTGAAATTTACCTATGACGAGGCTGTGGAAATCTGTCTGAAAGCACTCAAGCCTTTGGGCAGCGAGTATCTGAAAATACTGGAGGACGGTCTCAAGAACGGCTGGGTGGATAAATTTGAAAACAAAGGCAAGCGTAGCGGCGCCTTTTCGGGCGGCTGTTACGATTCCGACGCTTACATCCTGATGAATTTTACCGGCACCCTCAATGATGTTTATACGCTAATCCATGAAGCCGGACATTCCATGCATTCCTGGCTGTCCAGACACAACCAGCCCTATGGTTTATCGGATTACGCTCTGTTCGTGGCCGAGATAGCCTCCACCGTCAATGAACGGTTGCTCACCGAATATCTGCTCAAAACCTACACCGGCAACAAGCGGGAAATAGTCATTGCTTATGAGATCGACGCCATCCGGGCGACTTATTTCCGCCAGACCCAGTTTGCCGAATTTGAACTGAACCTGCACGAAAAACTGGAAAAAGACCAACCTTTAACCGTCCAGTATTTCAATCAGGAATACGCCAGAATTAATTCTCTTTATTACGGTCCCGCCGTAGAAAAGGATCAGTACATCCAGTATGAATGGGCGCGTATACCGCATTTCTACTATAATTTTTACGTTTATCAGTATGCCACCGGCATTGCCGCCGCTTTTTATTTTGCCGACCGTATTTCCGATCCGAAAACCGGTCAGGAAGCTGCCGGAAAATATCTGGAATTTTTGAAATCCGGCGGCAACGACTTCCCGTTGTTGCAGTTAAAACGGGCCGGATTGGATTTCGTCAAACCCGATTTGTATCGTGCCGTTGCTAAAAATCTGCAAAAATGCTTAAATTTACTCAAATAAATAACTCCAATAAAACAAAGTCATGAATAAAAAAAATACCGTTTCCTTCATATCCGGTCTGTTTTTAGTATCGCTGGTCAACATCGGGTTGGCTTCGGCTGAACTGCCCCCGGCAATTCCCGATGAAACATCCGGCACCACTAATTACGCGGTAACCGATGAATCAATTACCACCGTCGAGATGCCTTCGGATTCTGCAGAAAGCTCCACCGACGCTTCTTTTACAATTACTTCACCCGAGGCAGAGTCCGAACCGGCTACAACCCGGGCTTTTGAAGATTTTGACGACGTGTCGGTGGACCATCCCTATTACAACGCGATTATTGTTTTGCGTTATCAGGGTTTACTGAAGGGATATGAAGATAATACTTACAAACCCGATCAACCCCTAAACCGCGTCGAAGCGCTTAAACTGGTTTTTGAGGCAGCTGCCATTTCCCTCAATAACGGTGTGGCCGCGGCCGATTTCTCCGATATTGAAGATATGGCCTGGTATAGCGGCTATTTAAACAAAGCGGTCTATCTGGAAGTGGTAAACGGCTATGCGGACGGCACTTTCCGTCCCACCCAGTCGGTCAATCTGGTGGAATTTCTGAAAATGCTGGAACTGGCCCAGAAAGTTGATCTTTCCAATGTCGAGTTGGCGCAAATTCCTTATGCTGACATCATGCCCGGCCAGTGGTACTCCAAATATATCAATTACGCCAAAATAAATAATCTGTTGAAGACCGACGACACTAACCGGGTTTTCCCCGACCAACCGCTTTCCCGCGCCCGCGCCGCCGATATCATCTATCGCTATCGCAACAAGCTGGCCCAACCGGTCGCCCCCGACGACTCCGGCAGCGACTCTTCATCCGCCAACATCATTCCGGTGAAGGACTTTGCTCTTTATGTCAGTGCTTCCTATAAAATTGCTTTCCAGTATCCCAAGATCTGGTTCTACAGCGCTTTCGTGGAAAAACCGGATGCCAATGACATCGCCGTGTATGGTTTCGGTCCCAAAGATTTGAGTACCAATCCGCCTTTGGTAACATTGGAATTATTGCCGGACAGTGCAGACTTCCAGACCAATCTCACCCATAATGATTTTGCTTACTTCAGGGAAGAAGCGGCTAACGATCAGGTAAGATTGTCAGCCAAGATTAACGGCTCCACCCGTATTTACCGGATTGCCGGCCCGCACGAGCAGGAACAGAATATGCTGACTATGCTGGAATCTCTGACCACCAACATTGAAGGTTTGGAGAGCTATAATCCGGCGGTGAGTGCAGACGATACGAATGTCGTTGATACCGCCGCGGCAGCCGCGACGGAAACCGTGCCGGAAAATTGAAGAGGTCTATTTTGCTGAACGGAACGTCTGCAGATCACCGTCCATCATGGTGCCGATAGCCCAGGTGAAAAATACCAGGCCCACGGCCCATCCGACAAAAGGCAGACTGGATAAAAGAGGCAATACGGCCACTCCACCCAGACCCCAATACCAATCCAGGTCGGTATTTTGTTTGGTAATTACCTGCTTGGCCACCATGCCTAATAAAAATCCGGCCACCACAAAAGCCAGTAAAAAATACATCAGCCACAATACCATCAGAATTCCTCCCAACAGTGCCCCTATACCCGTAAATAAAAGCAGCAGGGCGGACAACGGGAAAACAAACAAACCCAGCAAACCCAGACCAAAATGTTTCCAGAAAGTACCTCCTTTGGCTTTGGCAGTTTGCGAATACTTTTTGACAATATTGGGAAAAGCTCCCATCAAGACAGCAGCTACCAGCAGATAAACCAAAATAGTATAAATCATAGTTACCCAAAAATCGCCGGTCAGCCAGGCATTGGTGCGGTTCACAGGTCGTGCCTGTCCCTTATCCTTTTCCGGACCTTCAAAAACGGTTCTTTTGCCCATGATTACGGCGGCCGGATCAATTTTCAGTTTGTCGCTGCCGGCAATCAAATCCTTGCCGACCCTGGCATTGGGACCGTAGGTAACTTCTCCTCCGAAAGAAATCACTTCACCGCCGATTTCCGAATTGATAAATAGAGTTCCGCCAAACACGCGAACGTCACCATCGACTTTTCCGGTGATTTTAACCGTACCGCCTGCGGCACCCAGGTCGCCCATTATATGTCCGGAAATGTCGACGTTTCCTCCGGCGACGAATAAATCACCCTGTACGTCCGCAGTGATGAAAGGGTTTCCGCTGGCAATGTATAAATTGTCCAATACCGGTTCCTTCACCATCACATTCTCCTCCGCCATGAAGACCGCGGCGTTGGTGACAAGAGGAAACAGCAGGGCAAAAAATCCGATAATACCCGCAAGAGTGTATTTACCGTGCATAAGCTTTCTGTTTAATAAATATTTTAATTATTCTGGCAGATTGACTGGTTTACCGCAAACGGAAAATTTACGGTTTCACTTAGTCAGCAGCTGCATCAGAGCCATAATTTCATCCTGCATATCGCTGAAATCGTCCTTTTTCAGGCTGTCGATTTCCACCCATTGAAAATCGCGGGCTTCCTGATCTTCCACTTCATCATTGCTTTTTAGTTTCAGATCAGTGGTTTTACAGTCGTAAAAAAACAAAAACGCGTGCATGGCTTCATCGGTCGGCTCATAGAAGAAAAAGTTTTCCACAGAGCTGAGACATTCCCCGATCTCCACACCGGCCAAACCTGTCTCTTCGGCGATTTCCCTCAATAAAGCTTCTTTTCTGGTTTCACCGATATTGATTCCGCCTCCCGGAAACCAAAGCTTGCCGTCGCTCGTATTGCGGCAGACACAAATTTTTCCTTCCGGATTCCGAATAATTCCATAAACGCTGGGGCGGAAACGAAATTTTTCCCGCGGTAGAGTGACCCATTCGTTGCGCTGGTTTTTACATTTAATCATGCTGATATTTTTTAGGCGGATTTTCAAAAGTAATTTCCGGAGTATGCATATTGATAACATCCGGAGGAATCCCCAGTTTCTTTTCATAAATTATATCCACCGATCCAAATAGTGCTTCCTCATAATTCAGCTCCAGTGCTTCAACCACAGATTTTACGTCCGCTTCACTATGTCCTTCCACTTCCACAAAAGGATCCAGTCCGGGCCAGGTGTCGATGGTGACTTCCACCCCGTTCAGCAGCCAGGCTTCGCGCCGTGTTTCCTGATAAGCTTTTTTGCGCGCTCCCAGTGCCTCCAGCAGATTAACTCCCGAAGTAAAGTCGTGAATGCGCAGCATTACTTCTTTTTGATCTTCAATTTTACTGCCGGTAACCTGTTTCAGACTCATGGTGATCACATCGCCCTCGTCCCGCACCCGCAGCCAGCCGCCCTTTACTTCCTGGGGCGGGAAAAAGACCACCCGTCGCATCAGCGTTTCCGGCTTCAGACAGATTGCACCCAACAGCTCCAGTTTTTCGCGAACCTGGTCCGTGTCTATATCAATAAAGGTTGCCTCAAATTCAATATTCATTGTTGCGTTTTGACAAACAAACATCAGGAATATAGCACAACAATTGAATGGGTTTAAAAGTGAATTCTATTAAATGGTCGGAGTGGCGGGACTCGAACCCACGACCTCGTCGTCCCGAACGACGCGCGCTACCAACTGCGCTACACCCCGACGGTTCAAAACGGAAGCGAGCAGATATTACCTCAGATAACCTTCGCTCCGCAATAAATTCTGTTTTTTCTTTAAACCTCTGTTAAACCCGCCCAATTCTCCGTCCGAACGGATCACCCTGTGACAGGGGACAGTCGCGTCCCGATTGGCTTTCATCATAGCGCCGACGGCTCGTGCCGCCCGCGGATTGCCCGCCCGCCTGGCCACTTCCCCGTAACTCAGCACCCCGCCCCGCGGGATATTGCGCACTATTGCCAGAACTTTCTCTCTGAATTCAGTCACGATGGATTCTATATTTCTTCAATTTTGTGTTTGCTCATATCAATACTGAAATCGCCCGCCGATATATTGACTTTGTTGTTCAGATTGTAGCCGGTGGGATTGGTCTCACTCAAAAGCCCGGAAAAAGTGCCGGCGATTTGTTCTTTATCAAAACGGGTGATTTCGATCATCGTTCCGTCGCCGGTGGTAAGTGTGGTGGAGGAAAAGGAAATATCACTTTTATCCTGGCTATTGGTAATGCCATACTGCATCAGCGGGTCTATGAATGGTTCACGTCCCTGTTCTGCTATAAACTTACCGGTTGTTTTACCTGGAATGGTGAGTCCCAGTGTTTGTCCTTCCTTGGAAGCTGATCCATTACTGCTGCCAAACATGATTGTCAGTTCGCCCTTTTCACCATAGTTTTCGCTGTCGGCTAAAAAAGTTAGTTCGGTCAATGAATCCAGTCTGATCTCTTTACCGTCTACTTTGAAAGAAACAAAGGTCTCAATTTTTTTCGGTTCCTCTTTGGGCGGAGTAATGCTTCCGGCCGTATCACCGGCGGTAGAGACGGGAGACGTAGAATTGCTGCTGCAGGCAGCTAAAACCAGGGCCGATAAAAGCAACGGAATAAAAAACTTTTTCATATGTATTTAATTATAATGCCGACGGCATTATACAGCATTCTTTTTTTGCTGTCTTGTTCCGCGATTCCTATTTCAATTCCGGCGGTTGTCCGCATTTGGGCGGGGAAATGTGTCGGTCGGTACGCAGGGCCTGATAGCGATTCATGGAATTTTCCAGATCTTTATGCTCTTCCGGGGTTCGTGCAAACTGTTTTGCCCTTGTGCATTGGCCATGCATTTTCTGCATAAAATAGTTCAGCATCAATGAATTCTTGCAGCCTTGCCCCTCTTTGGAAAGCAAAACAACCGGATCATAGCCAAACTGGCAGTTGACCGAGAGATTATAATAAAACTCGTGTTCCAGATTTTTATAAACCGATACGGGGACAGTCTCAGTCTCGAGTTGTTTTTTCTGTTTATCCAGGTTTTCCTTACTGAGCAGACATTCAATTTTTTTACCTGTTTCCTTGCGTAAAGCCTGCTGCTGTTCCGTAATAACAGCCTCAACCTTTGCCTGTTCAGGCCTTTGGTAGGCTTTCATCGCCACAAAACAGGCGGTAGCAGCCAGGCAGGCGTTAATTGCATCCTTTTTAAAACCGTTTTTCATGCTGACAAATTCAAAGAAGATGCAAATATATCATAAAAGAGCCGCGCGTCAAGAGTAGGCACAGGAGGAATATATTCAGATGTAATTGTAAATGGTCGGAGTGGCGGGATTCGAACCCACGACCTCACGCACCCCATGCGTGCGCGCTACCAACTGCGCCACACCCCGACATATTCTTATTGCCGGACGGATTCAATTGCCGAAAAGTCCAGCCCATTAATAATAGATATATTTTTGCTTATTTCAAGCTGGAAATTTAACTGTGATCAAATTGCAGGAAGTTGACAAAAATAGAGAAAGGTATTAAAACAATATCTTCGGGTTAAAATTAATCCGGTCGATGGTAGCCTTTGAATAAACTTCATGTGGCCACCGTCCAAGGTCTTTGAAAGCCAGGTTCAAGATATCGGAAAGCAGGAAGGAAGATATTGCCATGAAGACTGTTACGTCCATCGTGTCCATCGTTGCCCTGGGGCTGTCCTCTCTTACCGGCTGCGGCGAAGCCGTAGTCATTGGCGAGGGAGCGCCGGAGACCAGGTGCGGTCTTGCTCCCCAGACTACCGTCGAACTGGTGGTGGAACAGTTCCACGCCACCTGGACAGCCAGGAGCATTCAGGAAAATTGCATGAAGCTCTATCAAGAGCACATCCAGCAGCTGATCGCTCAAGGCATCTGCGACGAGCTCACTTGTCAGGAAAAGTACAAAGGCGAGGCCAAGACCTGCTCCTACAACTATGCCGTAGCTGTCAACAAGCCCGGCGTGACGCGTTGCGGGGCACAGGTACTGCTCGTGCCGGCGGAAGTTCTGCCGGAAGAGTACGTCATGAACTTCGCGCAGAACGTCGACACCGACGGCGATGGTGTCAGCAACTTCGATGAGTATGTGGGAGGGTCTGATCCCTGCACCGCCAACTCACTCGACGTCTGCCAGTCCGACGGCGAGTTGGACTACGACGAGGACGGTCTGCCCAACGACTCCGACCCCGCCCCCAGCTGTCCCGGAACTGATCAGACACCCTGCATCTAACCCCGCCCCCCTCCTGCGGCTTTCCCCGCAAAACTCCCTCCTTGACCCTGGCCACCCGCGCCGATCGCGCACCCCCCAAGCTTCACTGCTGTAGGGAAAAGCGCGACCGGCGCTTTTCCCATGGGTAAGTGTATCTTTATCGGCCTGTTTAAGGGGTTTTCGGTGGCCGTTTTAGTTGAAATGATATATAATTTAAAGATACTTCAACAAACACATCGCGTATGCCGGAAATCACCGATCTCCTAAAAAAAGCCAGTATCAGCTTAATTATCGACCGTTACGAGTCAATATTTTCCGATTTTGACCCGCGGCCCTATACCGAACGGGCAATTTCCGATGATTTTTTGCTGGAGGCTCAAAAAGCCGTTAGGGAAACGGAAGAGGGGAGCTTTGAGTTACATTTTTTGATCCCCAAACATCTGCACAATCCGCATGAGGATAGTGTCATAAAAGAACGCCTCCGCCGTCATTTCAAACAGTCGGAACACCGCTTGTCCACTGACAGTCATAAGGTTGCCAAAAAAGGCGTTGTTCTTACCATAATGGGCTTCATTTTTATGCTTCTGGCTTCCATGGCCAGTCTGATGGTGCAGCAGAATAACTGGTTCAGCTTGCTGGTGGTTTTTCTGGAACCCAGCGGCTGGTTTATGGTCTGGTACGGGCTGGATATCGTCTTTTATATTTCCAAAGAAAAAAAGTCGGAGCTGGAATTTTACCGTAAGATGACCAAAGCTGATATCCATTTCGACACTTACTAATTTACGGCAGCCGGGCTCCAAAACTGTCACAACAAAAAAGCCCGTTCTTTCGACAAGCTTTCTTTTGGTGCGCGAGAGAGGACTTGAACCTCCATGATCTTGCGATCACTACCTCCTGAAGGTAGCGCGTCTGCCAGTTTCGCCACTCGCGCACGCACTGGGATTATAGTGATTCCCGAAACTAAATCAAATCTTTCTTAAAAAATGAGGGATTGCCTTTATTCCACTTCGTTGTAATATGCTGTCCGCCAGAAGCTTATAAACAGGTACCCGAAAACGGTTTTTAATATTGTCATGAAAGCAAACGCGGCAGCAAAAATCCCCGGCACTCCCTTACGATATGTGTATTTTTTAAGTAAAAAATACCCGCTGTTGGCCGTGGGGATCTTTTTGATGGTGACATTTGCCTGTGTTTTCAGCACGGGCAACAACTATGTTTTTAAAAAAATCATCGACTCCATCAACTCTCCCGGTGAAATCTGGCAGTGGGGAATAATTTACGCCGTGGTTTTCTTTTTAAGTGCCATCAGCTGGAGATTGAGCGGATTTATCGGTATGCGCTGGATGGTTCGAGCCTGTTCGGATTCCTATGGCACATTGTTCCGCTATTTGATCAATCACAGCAGCAGTTATTTTGACAACCGCTTTGCCGGATCAATCACCAGTAAGGTCTCCAACGCTTCCGAGGGCGTCAGAAGAATAATGTCCGTGGGGATCTGGAACCTCTATCCGGTTATCGTGAACATCACCGTCAGTCTGGCGCTGGCATTTTCCGTTAACTATCAGTTTGCCCTGATAGTACTGGTTTGGGCGGCGATTTTTATCTCCTTTAATGTTTTTGCCGTCTTAAAAAAACAGAAATATTCAGTTGCCTATGCCGATGCGGTTTCGGCGCTGCGGGGACAGATGGTGGATATTACTACCAACGTCAAGGCCGTGAATCACTATTCCCGAAAAACACACGAACTAGGTCGCCTGGACGGATACATTGCCGACAGAACCAAAAAACACCTGAAAAACTGGTGGATGGGCGAATGGATGCTGGCCACCAACAACTTTTTGCAATTTGTTTTTGTTATGGTCATGCTGCTGCTGGCCCTCTGGCTGAATCAAACGCAGGGACTGAGTATTGGCAATACCATTATGGTTATAACACTCTCGGCCTCTCTGAAAGATCAATTGATGTGGGTCGGCAATCACCTGAACGATTTGATGGATTATTACGGCGAAGTAAAGGACGGCCTGAATGAAATCCTGGTGGAACATGAATTAAAGGATCGGGAAAACGCCCGGCACCTGGATGTTAGAAATGCCAATCTGGATTTTCGGAACGTCAGTTTCAAATACGGAAAGAAATACATTTTCAAAGACTTTAACCTTAATATTTTCCCCGGCCAAAAGATCGGGCTGGTGGGGGAGAGCGGAGCCGGTAAAAGCACTCTGGTCGGCATGTTGTCCAGACAGCACGATCTGGCGTCCGGAGAAATTTTGATTAATGAACACAACATCGCCCACGTGACACAGGACAGTCTGCGGTCTGCCATTGCCATTGTTCCGCAGGAACCAATGCTGTTTCACCGCTCGATCATGGAGAACATCCGCTATGGAAATCTGGAAGCCACCGACGAGCAGGTAATGCAGGCGGCCGGACAGGCCCAGGCCCACGATTTTATTCTGGAACTGACCAACGGCTATCAGACCACCGTTGGCGAAAGAGGCGTAAAACTTTCCGGCGGGCAAAGGCAGAGAGTGGCCATTGCCAGAGCCATACTGAAGAACGCCCCGATTCTGGTTTTGGACGAAGCAACCAGTTCATTGGACAGTAAAAGTGAAGGTGAAATTCAAAAAGCTCTGCAAAATCTGATGAAAGACAAAACGGTAATTGCCATCGCCCATCGCCTGTCCACCATCAAGGCTATGGACAGAATTATTGTCATTGATAAAGGCCGGATCATTCAGGACGGTTCCCACGAACAATTACTGAAAGAGCAGGACGGCATCTATCAAAAACTCTGGCAGAAGCAGAGTGAGGGGTTTATTTAACTGCGGGCAGACTTTATTTGAGACAGACTCGCGTTGTGCAGGATTTTCATGGTGGGAATGCACGGACTCGAACCGTGGACCCCTATCGTGTGAGGATAGTGCTCTACCAACTGAGCTACATTCCCGAATTTAGCTTAACTTTATTACCCCGATGCCGGTAAGTTGCTGAAGTATCGGACGTGTAAAATTATATACCCCGTTTCTTCACCTGCGACAAGACTCTCTTTAGCCCTGCCCCCTGTCAATTGAATATTTGGCTTATTCTGGTATAATTTTACTCATGTATTCTTTAATCAAAAGATTACTATGAATATCTCCGTCAAAAAACTGGGTTCGTCAATTTTGGTTACCGTGTTGCTGTTTTCATCGGCCCCCGCGGCACTGGCAGGCGGCTCCAGCTACGCCTTTTATACCCATGCCCGGTCCGGCCTGGTCCAAACCGGTCAGATCTTCCGGGACGCTTTCCGGCTTAACGTTCAGACCTATCTCAATAACGATTATTTCCAGATCAACCAGATTTCTCCCCAAACCGTCAAAGTCAGCTGTCAAGGTGACGGCGCACTGGAGACAGCCATGCTCAGGCTGGGGGACAAGTATCTGGCCATTGCTGATTTCAAACCGTCTACCATGGCCCCCAACTGGTATGGAGCACTGTTGAAACCGGAAAATCTGATTCTGGAAAACAATTCCGTCTATAACCTGAGCGTCGATCTGAAGGCCCGCGTCAATGCCGCCGGCAATCAGGTGATGATTTGCCAGGCCAAGATCATCGAACACGATCAATTGTATAACGGCGCAAAGGTGGAAAAAGAAACCGGCCTGGATGTGGAGGATCAGGAACAGAAAGCCTTGGTGATGACCACAGCCGACGACAAGTATTATACCGGCAGCGTTTACCGCGTTCCCGGGGATGAAGGCTCAATCTATACTCCCAAATACCTGAACGTTTCCGGTAAAGTGTCCAAGACTTCCAACGGGCCTTATCAGCTCTCCGTGTCTTATTCCGATTGGGTAAAAGAGGGGATGTATAATGTGATGATCCCATTCAATGATCAATCACCGGTCAAATTTGATATCACCAGCCCCCGCTTTTTCTCACAGAATTATCTGAATAACTATTCCTACTTCTTTATTCAGGAAATGCATCTCTATGACCAACCGGCTGCCAATGGTTCAGTGGGGAAGATTACTCTGAAATAACCTGAAAAATCCGAACTTCAAAAAGAGCCTCCACAGAAATGCGGCGGCTCTTTTTATAATTGCTTTGAGGCAATCTGGTGGGGGCTCATTGACGCGATTGGAACCGGAAACCAAAGGGTTGGTAAAGAAAAGGATGACTGTCGATGAATATTTAGCACATCAGCAGGAGGAAGAAAAGACTGATTTTAGGCAAATTTCTAGCATTTTGGACTCGGAGATGGAGGTGTGGTTTAAGGTGCATTGGTGGCTTTCTGAGGAATTATTCTTGTTTTGGTACATTTGGTTGAAGGATAATACGGCTATGGTGGAGGAGTTTGTGGAGGAGGTGAAAAGTTCTGTTATTACCGACCATTAACTAGTTATTGTCTACGATAACATACCCAATGAAATTCTTATGCAATTGAAATTCATACCTTTCAAAAATATGAATCAAAACGCGTTCCTGTAGGTATTCGATCTGTTTTTCTCGATCGCCCTCCTCTTTAAGCCATTTTGTTGGTTTTTGTAAAAATTCAGCCATAAGATCGTTGTCTCTTTCAAATTGCTGAACATCAATCAAAAATGCGTCTTTTAACGATTCTTTTGAATCTTTCGCATCCAGCGGAGAGTATTGAATATACTTCCCAATCTTTGATTTATCCAAGATATAAATCTTTGATTGACCTGCGTTCGGAGTAAATATTTGATAAACGGGGAGCAAGCTACGTTTAAATTTGTATACACCCTCTATAGCTGCAGTGTTTAACTCTTGAGGGAAATTACGATTCCATTTTGGAATGTAATTTCCTGAACCACGTTCAAAAAAATTCCAAATTGCATGATTGGTTGCAAGTATCACGATATTTGATGTCTTGATTAGCGCTAAAGTAGCATCAAATTGTTCCTTCTCAATTGGGGTTACATTTTTATCTATAACATCCAGAATTTGTTCGTTTTCCCCATAGGCCATACTTCGCCCGTATCCAAAGGCTTCATCCATTCCAGTGTAATGCACATGCCAACTTACATCATCACCAAAAAATGCTGCCTTATCGAACACTGTATTGATGCCCATTTTTTTCTTATCGCCCTTATAAGGCTTATCACTTTTATTTTCGTAATCACCAAAACTCTTTAATATTTCCCGAACAGGATGACTCTGATAATAATTACCAACGACTCCTTTTTTAAATTTATCGACTTTTTCATTATTGATTTTTGCTTCTCGTTTTCTTTTGAGGTCGGCTTGCTCTTGAAGTTCGTGTGCTCTTTTAAGTAATGCACGCAAGTTCTCACACTGCTTCACTGCTTGTTCATCAAGAACGAATTTCCATTTCTCAGGATTTTTCTCGATATCCTCAATTGTCTTCATCGCATCACGCGTCCCTTCTGCTAAGAAAGCCAGATCTCGATTGTGAGGTAAGTCAATTTTATCCGCTTCCACTTTCGTCTTTCCTCTCAAAAGGCTTAAAGTTCTAACTACAAAGAAACGCTCCAGTTTCTCTAATATTTGGATGCAGTGAACCTCTCCTTCTTCATTCATGCTCATTTCCCAATTGTCCCATCCCCAAAACTTTTCTGCATTAAAATCATGCACCTCTAGAAAAATCTGAGTGAAATTATTGATATCATGCGGCAATGAGCCACTAATATCTCTATAAAATTCCATTAGCTTTGAATTTGAAGGGTCTCTTTCGAGTAAGTGTAAAATCCACGCCCCGAATCCGAAGATCATTTCATTCCTTTTTCCATCTATTAATTCAAACATCTTCTCTGAATCGTCCTCCGAACTCATGTTATAGTCGCGCTCAATTCCGTGAAATAATTTCTTTGCAATGCTGAGAAATTTTTGGAATCCGAGAATATCATTATTATCCAATGCAGATTTTAAAATAGATTGAAAAATTTTAAGAACATAGAGTCCAAAACCCTTGAAGTCATCATCAGAGAATTTATCTTTTTTATATTTAGGTTCTAAATGATAATCAACCAACTCTTTTAAATATCGCCAAGATCGATCAAACATGAATTCAGAGAGCCGATCGTTGCCATTTTTTCTTTCATCAACCGATCGCAAATATAACAGCTGTGGAAAATATAAGAATTCTTGAAAAATTAGGTGATCTTTGTTGTCTAAGGCCTGTTGAGCGAGCAAGATCGGAAGATATGCAACGTCTCGAATAATGTCTATATCTTTTGACTGAATTGCTCTATCGAAAATATCCCTGATATCTCGTGATAGCCACTCCAGCGGTTTTAGACGTTCAAACGGAAAAGTTCCACGTTCTTTTTCTGCTTGTTCATTTGAAAACCCACCACCATAAAATTTTAGATAATTATGAAATTCTTTAATCAATTCAACATAAAGCTCAACTAGCGATTTTAGTTCATCTGTTTTTAAATCTTGAATTGCATTAATGCATCGAATTTTTACTTTGATCACCTCATCTCTAGTTTCGATCTCAAGATCAAATTCCTTTTTTATTTTAAATATTTCTTGTATGAGTCGAGATACTTTTTCCTTTTCTGCTTCGCTTGAAATTGAATCTTTCCGAATCCAGAAGAGAATACTGTCGTATTGTTTAAGATTCGAATAAAAAGACGGGATGAGCCTACATGGCGGATTTAACTTTCGTTGTCCATCATTTAAGGTTTGCCCTTCTGCCTCGACAAAATCTTCATCTTTTTTAATCCTATCTTTTGCGAAATATGATATGAGTTTGTTTAATTTGTTTAGATTGATATCAGCTATAAATCCGCTTTTATCTGACTTAACAGGAAAATATTCTTCTTCACGAATTGGGCTGAATGGACTTGCATCAATAACACTCTCGAACCGACCAATCTTTTCGTATAGTTTGTTATTGCCTAACCGTTTTACTATTTCAAAGTCGAGTATTTTTAGGAAGTTTATTCTCATTGCTTCACAGAAGAGAGCCCCTTCTTCTTTGCGTAGTGAAAAACCATTTGCAATTAACTTAATAGCTTCATAGAGAGACTTTACTGTGTAAAAACCTATGATAGCTATTGGAAGAATGCTTAAAATATTTATAGACCCCCAAATGAATTGAAAGAAAAATAGTATCTCGGCGACAAGGAGAGTAAAAAACTTGCTTCGTCTGACCAAAATAATCCCTTTGTAAGGTTGGTCATTTTTTACGATTTCTTGGGCGATGAAAAATGCTAGTGCAATTAAAACAGCACCTATACCTGCATGGATAGCAATTAAATTTTGATAATGAGCGTTGTCTTTAAACAGGATGAGTTTTTTTATAAATTCTTTTGTAGATTCATCTAACAATAACACCTTATAATCAAAGAATGTTTGTGCATGGGAAAGCAAAAAGAAAAAAATAAACGACACGATAACTAAGATTAGTTCATTCCTAGAAAACCACTGAGAGTCCAGCTTCTTTTTTAGTAGTTTCTTGTACTCTTCACTAATCTTGCATTCCTTTTCGACGAGTCGCATTAAAGAAGGTTCCCATTCAGGGATAATTCGGTATAAGCATCTAAGCATTTTTAAAAAGAATTTCTTAACCATATCCTACTGTATTAGAGATTCTTGCATCTTTGTTTGAGCATTCTTAGTTTTATTATTTTCTGGTTTGGTGAGGCCATTTATTTTTTTACTCGACTGAAAGTCAAAAAGAGATGCATTGTGGCTCTTTGATGCCTCATCAATTCTTTGCTGAGCCATCATTTGATATTTTTTTACTAGTTCAACGCCACAAAAAAACCTCCCTAATCTACAAGCTACTACGCCAGTAGTACCTGAACCAGCAAAGGGATCAAAGACGACATCGTCTCGTTTCGTAGAAGCAAGGACACAGGTTTCCACTAGCTTTTCAGGATATACAGCAAAATGAGCATCCCTGAACTTTCCCAAGGAAATATCCCAAACAGTTCGCTTATTTCTACCTAATGGATGGAATGCCTGATCCCACCTTCCATTGTGAAGGTTAGAATTTCCAGAATTCTTACCATTTTCTGGCGTTCCATCTCGTTTGCCTAAATGATTACGCCCACCCTTCATTTTAGAATTTTCAGAGAAAGTAACATGTGGCTCTCTGATTGAATCAGCGTCATAAAAATATGAGGAATCTTTTGAAAACATAAATATGTACTCGTGTTCAGTTGTTGGTCTATCCTTCACAGATGAAGGCATAGCATTTGTTTTGCGCCAGATAATATCACTTCTTAATATCCAACCATCATCTTGTAGTGCTAATGCCACCCTCCATGGAATACCGAGGAGATTTTTACCCTTATATGAGTCACCTAAATTCAACCAAAAAAGTCCATCCTTTCGGAGTTTATTTCTTAGAGCTCTAAATATGCCAACTAGATTGTTAATATAATCTTCTGGTACACCTTCTCTGCCAATTTCACTTAAATTTTCTTCATCAGAATATTTTCGCAAACCGTAATAAGGCGGACTCGTTACAATTGCCTGAAAATAATCATCAGGAAGATCTTTAACAACTTGGGAAATATCACCAAGTAGAACTTTATTTTGTAAATTTATTTCCATAGTTTGAAAAAATAGTTTCAATATACTGATTCAACTTTATCTGACTTTCTTCATCAAATCCTACAAATTTATTTGGGCTCATATTGAAATGAAAAACAACATCAATAGAGTCATCTATTGTTTTTATTTCTATTGGAGACCAGTTCTCAGCAACAATCACCACTATAATATGGTCTTTTCTCTTTTCAGACTTAATATCTGTGATCGCTGAAATGATATCTCTGGTAAATATATGGGAATGACCACCACCCTCTGTTTCTCTGGTTTTGATGGGAATTAAAAGTCTAATGGGGGTCGAGCCGTCCACTGGATGTAGAATTGCTGATACATCAACCGTGTGCCTACCAATTTTTATTTGTTTATCAGCAATTTCTACCTTCTTATATTTGCCGTAGTCACCGTAAATTGAATAATAGTTTTGTATAGCCGTCACTAAGCTAGTTCTGGCGCTTGCCTCAAGGACATGCCCACGGATACTTCTACGAGACCCTTCCAGCCTATCAATAACAATTTCTCTAACCGCTTGCCACTCAAAACTTCTTACAACCGATCTATATTCGAAAATTAGTTCAACAAGAGAATCTATTTCTGCAACAATTTTAGTAACACTATCAGCTTTCTGCATGCGAGAAATTAGAGGTGATAACCTTTGTTGAGGAGCATCTCGCACAATCCACGCAAAAAAATAAAAACACGCTTTAAAGTGGGGATACATTCGGCCTATGCCATCAAATAAAAACGGCTTTATTTCTGATGTTTCTATAAAGCAAGACTCAATAATATTTTTTATTTGGCTTTTTGAAGAACTCATGAATATGTCATTCAAACTACGATGAGACCCCGTTGATTTTTTGGCCATTTTTTCTACCCAGTCATAAAATGGCTTTGCTTGATCGGCGAGCTTTGAAAGTTCAACTAAACGACAATGTGAAATATTTACTTTATGTACTATTAAATCCTTCATAAAATTATTTGATTAATTCGTCTACAGTAACCCCTAGCCCCACCGCAATCTTCTTCACAGTATCGAGTGTCGGATTGGTTACGGTATCCGACTCTATCTTAATCAAAGTCGGATAAGGAATATCCGCCTTCTTCGCGAGCTCGTCTTGGGTTAAATCCTTCTTTGCCCGCCAAGCTCGTATTTTTTTCCCTATTGTTTGTTCTTTGGTCATAAAAGACATGTAATCTATGGTTAGTTGTATTGTATCGCTTCCACCGGATTTTACAAGAGTTTTACCCCATGTTCGAACTACGAACCAAAAGGTTATTCACCTCTAATCTAAGCCATAAAATTTTAAAACACTCATCAAATTAACCAAATGGTCTCCCCAAAGTTCGAACCGCATACACATCAACAAAATCGCTAATTCATACAGTAAACAAGCTCATTTCGCACAAAACAAAAATTCCACCTCTTCGGTGGAACTAATAATGGTGGGCCCAGCAGGACTTGAACCTGCGACCAATCGGTTATGCTTCTCACTACCACTTTCGTGATCCCTTTCGGGTTTGTAAGCTGGACTATCCCTTCTCCCGCTAGGGGAGTCTGCCGTCTAGTCTCTACACCTTCCGCGCCGAATTGTCGAATCATCGAAGCGCGGCTTGGCTCGGGATTACCATTGTGTCACCACTTTAGGCTTCCCCGAATTTGACAGATTATCATCAGAAAATTGCTTTTCTGACAGCCCTAGTACTCTTTTAAAAAAAACTTGCTATAATGCGGTTATGAAAAAGCACACTAACTGTATAATTTGCGCTGCTACTCTAAAGGGGAAACAAACTGTATTTTGCTCTATCAGATGCAAAAATACTTATCATCAAAGTTATCCATCCCAGAAACAACGATCGTTGAAACGAAAGTCAAATCTGGTAAAAGAAGCTGGAGGCAAATGTACACGCTGCGGATATTATACGAATCTTGCCGCTCTCGCCTTTCATCATCTTGATCCAAAAAAGAAAGATTTCAAGCTTGATGCCAGATCACTTTCCAATAGGACCCTGGAAAAAGTTGAACGCGAATTGAGCAAATGCATATTATTATGCCACAACTGTCATGCGGAAATTCATAACCCAGAGATGAGCCTTTCTTAAGAGTCTTTAAGCCGACTGCTCTAACCACTGAGCTATGGGCCCATATTTCAACGAACGCGTCCCCGAAGATTCTACTTGTTGCGGCTGTCAGCGCTGCCCGAAAATCGTAACAAAAAAGGGGACACCGCTAATCTTAATCATCGGTGCCCCCTCTGTAAATAGAAAAAGTTGTGTTCGTGCCCGTTCCTGCGCGCGCCAATAGGCGGTCGGGCCATCAGCCCTGAACGCACCGTCGCAGCCCGGCAAGAAAATTTAGCTGCTCTTCTTCATCTTCTGCAGGCTGATTTCCGGAACATTGTCGGTCAGGGAGCAGGATTGCAGCAGTGTAAATCCGGACTTCTCATAAGGGCGGATGATGTTGTCGGCATCTTCGCTGTGCATGCCTGTGGTTGCCACTGTCCAGCCGGAACTTTCAATCATACTTTTGACCTGGTCGCAGACGGTTTTTAACTCAACGTTTGGCACCATATAGTTCAGTGAAACAATGGCATCCGAATTATAAAAATTAAACTCATTAGCACCACTCGGACTGGGCATATCGGAGGGGACATCGGCAGGGCGGCCTTCACCTCCCGCAAAGCTGCTGACGTTTCCTTCCTTGTCGGTAAAGGTCATCGAATCTTCATCGCCGTTCAAAACTTCCTTACCGGTTTCGTCTCTCATCACCAGTTTACCGTCCGCGCCGGATCCCTCAACCAGAGTTTTGCCGGTTTCATCGGTCATTTTGAAGGAACCGCCCTCTTCACTGCCGTCAATGGCGATGGTTCCTTCCTTGGTTTCAATATTAAATTTGCCCTTTTCCAGATCATCGAATTTTACTTTTACGTCACCGCCTCCCGCCGAGTTGATGATGCCTTCGGCAATTCTGCTGCCGATCTGGTCTTCCAGGTTTTGGCAACCGCTCAGAGTCAGCGCGACCAATGCTCCGGCCAATAGAATGTGTTTTTTCATATCAATAGATTAAAGAAATAAACTTAAAAAACTTATAACAAAGGGTATCGGCGCTTACAAGCATTTCCTGTGGAAAAGCCGGATCGGGGGCAGGCCTTCATTAGCTTTTCACGTGGGAAAACACGGTCGGAAACTTGTCGCGTATTTCTCCTCTCAGACTTTCTATGTCGGGAAATTTCAGCGCGTCAAAATAATCCATCACGTGCTCCTGTACGAATGCCTGGAGTTCCATCGCGGCCTCTTCACTTTGGCACAGACCCATCAGTTGTGCCGCCGGCCGCAGTGTTTGGGGCAGGTTATTGCGGAACTCAAATTGCACATAGTCGGGTTTGTCGAGATTGTAAGCAATGATGTCCCTGGCCACATGTCCCGAGGCCTGTGCCTTATCCAGGAATTTGGCGGTCAGGGCGATTTTGTCGTTTTCGTCTGGCACCTCAAACCTGTTGTAAATCGGGATAATGCGGGTGGATTGTTCCAGGGACAGATTTTTATGCATTGAATATCTGGCCCAGCGCGGCTCAATCTTCTTTTTGCGCATTCCCTCCCGGGTTCCCTGATTGGTCAGGGCTACATCGCCAAGTTTGATCTCCCCGGCATCGTGTACCACCAGCATAGTAAGAAGTTCATGCCACAAAGCCCTGTTGCCTCCGGAAATTTCTTCATAGAGGGCCGGATAATTGCTTTCAATCAGATTGCACCACTCTATCAGTCCTATTACATGGTCCAAATCATTTTCCCTGAAGTCGGGGTTGACCGGTCGGGGTTCGTCGTTCCAGACCAGATTTTGCCATCTGAGTTTACTTTGCAGCCCTTTCACAAACCCCTGTCGTACCTCTTTGCGAACTTGCAGATAATCCTCGTGTAAACTTCGAGGCAGAACATCTAAAATCGGGTCGCTTTCTTTGCGCAGTAATAAATCATGTTGGGTTAAATACTTGGCTCTGTGTGAAAACGAATCCGGTCTTATTACAGTTTCTTCCGAGTCGGTCATGGCCGAACGTGATTCAGTTCCATTTGGAAATTCCATCATGAATTTTTATTTGCCTTTCGAAATTATACCCGGGAAAAACTACAGACAAGCAACAGGCATTGACGCACCCCCATACCCGTTGCTATAAGTTATAGCGACGTGTTTTTGTATTTCTTAACATAAAATTTTATATGGGGTTTCTCTTAGATCCTGTCGTCGGCGCGGTTTTGGTGTCGTGTCTGGCGCTTCTCTACGCCGTTTATTTGACCTGGCAACTTTTGCAGGTTGAAACCGGAACGGATAAAATGCAAAGTATTTCCAATTACATCCGCGAGGGGGCCACCGCCTATCTGAACAAACAGGCAATGTACATTGGCATTTTTGCCGTAATCATCTTTTTATTGCTCTGGTTCCTCTTGCCGAACGGCAGTCAGATGGCCATCGGTTTTTTGGTTGGAGCCGTGCTCTCCGGTTTTGCCGGTTATATCGGCATGGTGGTCGCGACACGCGCCAACGTGCGCACTGCCGCCGTGGCCAAACATGGCATGAAGCAGGCATTTAACCTCGCCTACAAGGGCGGCAACATTGTCGGTCTCTTTGTGGTTGCCACCAGTCTGCTGGGTGTCAGCATGCTTTACTTTTTTTACAAGGATCCCACTCTGATGATCGGTTTCGGATTCGGAGCCAGTTTGATTTCACTGTTCGCCCGTGTCGGGGGAGGTATCTATACCAAAGCCGCCGATGTGGGAGCTGATCTGGTCGGTAAAGTTGAAGCCGGAATTCCCGAAGACGATCCGAGAAATCCCGCCGTGATTGCCGACAACGTCGGAGACAACGTGGGAGATTGTGCCGGTATGGGGGCCGATCTGTTCGAAAGTTATGCCGTTACCCTGATCGCTTCCATGATTCTGGCCGCCACTCCCGCCATCATGGCCATTTACGGAGAAAACGGAGTGTTACTCCCGATTATGCTGGGCGCGGTAGCCATTGTCGCCGGTATTATCGGTTCCTTCTTTGTCCGTCTGGGTAAAAAGAAGGATATCATGGGGGCTTTCTACAATGGTATCTATATGACCGCCCTGATAGCCGCCATCGGCTTCGGACTGATTATGTATTTCTTCTTCAAGGCCAACTGGATGCCTCTCACCGGCAGCGCCATCATTGGTCTGTTAATAATGGTTCTGATCAACAAGATCGCCGAATACTATACCGCTACGCACTACAAACCTGTCCGTGCTATCGCCAAGGCTTCCGAAACCGGTGCCGGTACCAACCTGATCGCCGGTCTGGCCATCGGTAAGGAAAGCACCTTATTGCCTGTTCTGCTGATTCTGGCCGGTATGCTTGGAGCATATTATTTGGCCGGTATCTTCGGTATCGCCATTGCCGCAGTTGGCATGCTTTCCACCACCGGACTGGTTATCTCCATGGACTCCTATGGCCCCATAACCGACAATGCCGGAGGTATTGCCGAGATGAGCGGCCTTCCCGAAAAGACTCGCGAAGTTACCGACGAACTGGATGCAGTCGGAAATACCACCAAGGCCGTGACCAAGGCTTTTGCCATCGGTTCCGCCGCTTTGGCCGCTCTGGTTATGTTTGCCGCCTTTACTGACTATTTCCCGGGCCAGGTATTTGAACTTTCCAATATCTTTGTTTTGACCGGTCTCTTCCTGGGGGCCGTGATTCCATTCCTCTTCTCTTCCATGACCATGAAGTCCGTCGGCAAGGCTGCTTTTGCCATCGTTACGGAGGTACGCCGCCAGTTCAAGGAAATCCCCGGCATCATGTCCGGTGAAGGTAAACCTGAATATGGAACCTGCGTTGCCATCGTTACCCAGGCCGCTTTGAAGGAAATGATTCTTCCCGGCGTTCTGGCCGTTGTCTCCCCGCTGCTGGTTGGATTTATCCTCGGACCAAAAGGTCTGGCCGGCATGTTGATGGGTGTCATTATCTCCGGCTTCCTCCTGGCCATTCAGATGACCACTGGTGGCGCCGCCTGGGATAACGCCAAGAAACACATTGAAAAGGGCCATCATGGCGGCAAGGGCTCCGATGCCCACAAGGCTGCCGTGGTCGGTGATACAGTTGGTGACCCCTACAAGGACACAGCCGGACCAGCTCTGAACTCTCTGATTAAGGTGATCAACACCATTGCCCTGATCATCGCCCCGCTGCTGATTACCATGTCGTTAATCAAATAATCACCGGCCCTTCTGTAATTCTGCTCGTATATTCGATCGCACCTCCGATTCCACCATCCGAAAACTAAAATAAAAGCCCCTGACAAAGGGGCTTTTATGGTCTTTTATTCTACTATTAGTAATCCAAATCGCTGAAACTGCTGTTGCCGCCGGCGTTCTGTTCTGGGGCTTTTGGCATCAGATCCAGATTCAAAACTCTCCATTGATCGTTTTCATTTACCAGTTGAAGATTGATTGGTGAGACCTGGCCGTCAGTAGCGGTAATAGAGCCGCTTACATTAGCAAAATTGTTCTCAATTGTGAAAGAATTAAAGGAAACTTTCTGCACTTTCTTCAATACCGGAAACTGCTCCAGAAAAGCGTTAAACTGTTCTTTCGTAACCACCTGTTTAAACTGCAGGGAAGCCGAATCATAGGCGGTATCGACCTGATTGGACGAAAGTTGGACTACAAAGGTTTCACTGGCCTTCAGGGCTGGGGATCCGACCGAAAAAACCAGCGCAATAATTCCGGCGACGAATATGATCAAAGCAGCGACTGCAATCAGAATGATTTTTAACCAATTAGTCTTTTTGGGGGATACTGGGCCTCCCGTCGCCGTGGACATCTGTGTAGAAGCGGTAGCCATAAACTTTTATTTTAAAAAATATTTATGGGAATTATAAATTAAAACGTGAATTTTTCATAATGAATCTGTCGGGACGGGACACCATAACCGATCAGAAATTTACAAATGCCGTCTGTCATTACTCTCGGACCGCAGATGTAGACCTGTCTTTCCCTCAGATCTGTTACCACTTTCTGTAATTTGTCGCTATCAATATGTCCTTTTTCACCTTCATAAGTTGGATCATTGCTGAGTATATGATGAATAACTACCGGGAATTCCTGCGACAGTTTCTCCAGTTCTTCCCTGAAAATAATATCCGCGGTGGTTTTGCTGCCATAGAGCAAAATCACGTCATTGTCGGCCGCGGCCTGATGGAGAAGTGACATGATAGGGGTAATACCAACGCCGCCCGCGACAAAAAGATACTTTTGCTTTGGTTCCGGCAGTAGCGTGAAGACGCCGAAAGGACCCTCGATCAAAACTTTGGTGCCCTTTTTCAATTCAGCGACTGAGGACGAAAAATCACCCAATTTCTTAACCGTTATTCTGAACAAATTATTTTCAAGCAGCCCTGAAATTGAAAAATGATGTGCCTGGGACCATCTTTTGCCGTCCAGAAAACGAAAAGACATAAACTGGCCCGGGCGTACCCGGAAATTCGCCAGATTTTTTCCCGTGATAAAAATCGACCAGGTATCGGCTGTTTCCTGCACCAGATGATCCACCCGGAAATCAAACTTCCAAAAGTTATAGAGCGGCATCAAAAAGCGGAAAAAGATAAAATGGGCAATAACCGCAATGTACAAAATTATCCAATAAAGTGAAAATAACTTATTACTGAGCAAATCCCCGCCGTTCTTCAGCTGATGTCCGAAGGCCAGAAATACGGCAAGATAAATCGACAGATGTACCCAATGCCAGGTTTCATATTTGAAACGTTTTTTGATCAGCTGAACCGACAAGACAACCGCCGTGAGGAAGATAAATAAAGAGATGAAGGCGAGATTCACACCTTCAAAGTGCTGGAAAAAATCAACCATTTGCAGCAGGAAAGAAGTTTTTGCGTCTATGGCATAGGAAAAACCTAATAAGATAGGATGCAAAAATATGAAAGACAGAGCCAGGAAACCGTTCAGATGATGCCAATTGGCCAGTCTGTCAAAGCCAATGAACCTTTCCAGCCAGACCGGTCTGCCAATCAGCACAAATTCCAGCAGGACGCAGAAAACGCCCAGTAAACCGGTTAGCCGTCCAAAGGCCAGCAGCAGGCCTGCCGTGTCAGAAGAAAACAGACCGTGTGATCCGGCCCACCAGCCCCAGATAACCATGAAAAGATTCGCCAACAGAAAAGCCCAAAAACCAATGAGTGTTGTTTTTTTCATTTAAATATTTAATTTTTCAGATCTCCCAGATCTCCCAGATAGTAGTTTTCCAGTAAGCCCACGGCTTTCTCGGAATGCGGTATTCCCTCAAACATTTCGGTGGCGTCCAGTCCGCAACCTTTCAAAATAGCTTCACCTCCGGGATGCTTGGCTATGAAGCTGCTGACACCGTAGACTTTTCCGTTAATGGCAAACCAGCAGTCTGCTGCCGTGTTATGGGCGGCGATATCCTGAAGAGTATAGGTCTGTGCCGGTTTGTCGGTTGTTTCAGCGGGGGCCTGTGGCTGATTTTCTGAGACGGTGGTGGTTTTACTCGACGTAGAAGCGGTTTTATTGTCTGCAGTTCCGTCGCTGCAGGCGCTCAGAGTGGCAATAATTAATGGCAGAACCAGGACAATTACGTATTTTTTCATAAAAATTATTGGCTATGGATAAATACACCTACAGCAATTGTTTTAACATTATTACCGATAACTTTTAAGCAAATTTATCACCATAGCGGTTCATTTTTAAGTTTTGTGTCAGGACGGGGATCTGTCGTATACTTGGCTCAAGATTAAAAACAAAAACACTTTTTTTATGAAACTGCCTAAAAAAGAAATTGTCTGGCTGGGAATTGTCAGTTTTCTGACCGATGTCAGTTCGGAAATGATATTTTCCATATTAACGGTTTATTTAAGCGCCGTGCTGGGAGCCTCCAGTTTTGTGATCGGAGCTATGGAAGGTCTGGCGGACTTTGCCGCGTCTTCGCTGGACTATCTTTCAGGGTATCTGTCGGACAAAACCGGTAAACGCAAGATTTTTGCCGTTTTTGGCTATGGCTTTTCAACGCTGGCTAAAGGAATTCTGCTCTTTTCCACCGCCGTGGCGGGGGTGTTTACCTTCAGAATAGTGGAACGACTCGGCAAATCTGTACGCGGAGCCCCGCGCGACGCGCTGATTTCCACCATTGCCGGTGAAAAGAATTTGGGTTTTGCTTTTGGTTTTCACAAAACTATGGACAAGGCCGGAGCCATTCTGGGGCCTTTTATCGGTTACGCCATCTTGAGCGTCCTGGGACAGAATCTGGCTGCCTTTCAGTTTTTGTTTCAGGTGGCCATTATTCCCGCGGTATTGTCCGTGCTGATTCTGATTTTCTTTGTCCGCGAGCAACCTCCCCGCACCCAAAAAGTCCGTGAGAACATCTTTAAAAACTTCCATCAATTGGGCCCGGACTTCCATAATTATCTGAAAGTTGCCGGTCTTTTCTCCCTTTCCTACTTCAGTTTTGCTTTTTTGCTGCTGAAAGCCAATGAAGTGGGATTTGACCTGAAGGACGTCGCCCTTCTTTACGCCTTTTTTAATGTTTCGTTCATACTAATTTCCATTCCCGCCGGTAAAATCGGTGACCGGATCGGACGCCGCAAAATCATCCTGGCTGAATACCTGATCTATCTGCTGATGTGCGTCGGTTTTGCCTTTGCCATGGACAAAATTTCCGTAATCGTGCTGTTTCTGGTTTATGGCGTCTTTTATGCCCTGGACGAAGCCCAGACCAAAGCTTATATCAGTGACATTTCCTCCCCCGATCACCGGGCGTCCGCGATCGGATTATACAGTTTTGTAACAGGCATGATTTATCTGCCTGCCTCTTTGCTGACCGGCTGGCTATGGTACGCTTTCAGTCCTTCGGTAGCCTTTGGCGTGGCCGGAGCAATAGCTCTTTGCAGCGCAGTGCTGTTTGTGTCCATTAAACCGGTGTCGGCAACTACCAATAAATCAGCCTGATGCTGGCTTACTCTGTTTACTCTAACTTGAATGGCAGGGGTAGTAGGAATCGAACCCACATCAAAGGTTTTGGAGACCTCTGTACTACCATTGTACTATACCCCTAAATCATTTCTATCTTACTCCGGACGCAGCTGCCTTCAAGCAGAAATTATCTTTGTCCAGCCGTAAAAAATTACACAAAAAAGGCGCGGAAATCAAATGATTTCCGCGCCTGTTCAAGTTCATATTATTTCTTTGCTTTGGTCTTCTTTTCTACGGTTTCCTTCTTTTCCTGTCCCGGTTTGCCGAGCAGTCTGGCCAGTCTGGCCTTCTTTCTGGCAGCGGTGTTCTTATGGATAATGTGCTTCTTCAGAGCCACGTCAATAGCCGATTGGGTCTGCGGTAAAAGGGCTTTGGCCTTTTCCGTATCGGATTTGGCCGTAGTAATAAACTTCTTAAGTTCAGTTTTCAGTCTGGACTTATATGGTTTGCGTCTTTCTAAGCGCGCGTTTGACTGTCGCATGGCCTTTTTGGCCGAAGATGTAATTGGCATATCTTGGAATGTGGAAGTTAAAATTTGCGCCGTAATATAATCAAATTAGTCACGGCCTGTCAATTAAATCACTTGCTCCATCAGAAATCTACTTATTGGATAAAATAACCTCCGAAAAAGCTTGACAAGGTGGTGAAATGTGATAGAATTCGAATCTTAACCAGGCGAAAACCCAGGGAAACGGCCCTGAACCAAGCCAAAATTATAACGCGCCAGGTGAGAACTTTGACAGAACGGTAAGAAACCCCGTGTCGGACCGGAACACCGGTTTGATACGTAACTTCAGTATAACTTTACCTTTCTTACTATTAACCTGCTTTGACCGGCCCGGTTGTAATACACCCGCCGATCAGGCGTTATAACAATCGTAAATTTAACCATAAACAATCACTATGAAAAACTTCCTTCAGCAAAGTCTTGCGAAGAAAGTGATACTTTTCGCCTTTATAATCGGCTTGGTATCACCTTCCGCCATGGCTTATGTAGATGGGGGCTATCCAATCGGAACCTCCGCTATCCAGGGCTTACAGCCTATTGATAACGGATCCCTGGTAGCCATTGTAGCACCATCTGTTCAAAATTTGAACGTATCAACCGCTACCGGTAGCGCCACCGTATCTTTCAGTCTGAACACCAGTGCCACCACTACTGTTTGGATCAAGAACACAACTGGTACTATCGTGAGAACATTAATTTTCGATAACAATTTGTCCGGAGGTACCACCAATTCCTACACCTGGGATGGTAAGGACAACAGTGGTCAGGCCGTAACCAGTGGCTCCTATAGAGCCGAGGTGGTTGCCTACAACTCTGTCTCTTCCGACATCGAGAGCTTTTCTTTTAACTTCACCACCGGTTCAGTTGTCACTGCTCCGGACGTAACAGCTTCCGTCAGCCCGAGTTCGTTTGAACCTTCCAAGGGACAAACCACTACGGTCAGCTACACCCTGAACACTTCAGCCAGTCTGAGAGTCCAGGTCAAATCAGGAAGCTCCGTGATCAGAACTCTCCGCGCTCAATCCGAACAGGGTGCCGGCTCTTATCAGCTGGTCTGGGATGGAAAAAACGCCGATTACATCGTCATGGCCCCCGGCACTTACGACATCGAAGTTTACGCCTCCAATGGCGCGGGCAGCGATATCGCCATGGCCAGAGTCAACGTTGTCAGCAATCCGGTGGAAATTGCCCCGGTTGTCTCCGTTTCCGCCACTCCTACCTCATTTGAGCCTTCCAAAGGCCAAACTACTACCGTTAATTACTCTCTGAACACTTCAGCCAGTCTGAAGGTCGAGGTAAAGCAGGGTAGCACGGTTGTCAGAACCCTCAGATCCGCTTCACAGCAATCCGCCGGTTCTTACTCCCTGGTCTGGGACGGCAAGAACGCCGATTACGTCGTCATGGCTCCCGGTACTTATACCATTGAGGTTTACGCCTCCAATGGGGCCGGAAATGACCTTGCTTCAACTTCAGTCAGCGTGGTCAGCAACCCTACGGTTACTGCCCCCAACCTGACCAATCTTTACGCCAATCCGACTCCTTTTGATCCTGAAGAGGAAAACACCCGTGTTTACTTCAATCTGGATAAGACTGCCGACGTAACAGTCAGCATTCTGGACGGATCATCCACCATCAGAACTCTGGTCAGCGGCACCACCCTTTCCGCCGGGACCTACTACTATGAATGGAACGGACGCAACTCCAGCGGCAACATTGTCTCCGACAATGTTTATACCGCCAGAGTAATGGCTTCCAATTCAGCCGGTTCCGACACCGAAAGCACTTCTGTTGAAGTGGATACTTACGGCAGCGGCACCTGCTCTGTAATCACCTCCGCTTACGTCAATCCGACCACTTTTGATCCGGATGAACGTGATGCCCAGATTACCTATACCATTTCCCGCAGCGCCGATGTTACCGTCAAGATTAAAGATGGTTCCACCACGGTTAAAACCCTGGTGAACGACCAGACTTTAACTTCCGGTACCAGAACCATTTCCTGGAATGGCAAGGATTCCGACGGCGACTATGTCGACGATCAGTCCTATACCTATGAAGTACGCGCTTCCGTCAGCGGCTGCAGCGATGACGTTGAGACCGGCTCAGTCAGAGTCGACAGAGATGGCAATAACGACGAAGATGATTGGGATTCCACAGACGAGGAATTGATCACCGACGTGATTGTCAGAAATGAAATTTTTGATCCGACCGATGGAGAAAGATCCACGGTTGAATTCAATCTCGACCGCCGGGCCGACCTGATTGTACAGGTTATGGACGGCAACCGTGTTGTTGAAACACTCAGAGACGCCCAGGACCAGGCTGGAGGGGATTACTCCTACACTTGGGACGGACGCGACTCCGATAACGACATCGTTGACGATGACGTGTATCAGTTCCGCATTATGGCCGATGACGGCGATGATACGGATACCGACCGCGCCTACGTGGAAGTTGATACCGATGGCATCATTATCGGTTTCCCGGACAGCAACCGCTGCGCCGGTTACCGCGACGTGTCCATCAACTCACCTTTCTGCAAGGCCATCGAACTGATGTCCGCCAAGAGAATCTTCGAAGGTTACTCCGATGGAACATTCAGACCTTATGCCAAAATCAACCGCGCCGAAACGGTCAAGGTTGTCACTCTGGCTTTGGGTTATGACGTAAACACCGGCGGTACCTACAACAACGGTTACAGCGATACTTCTTCCACAGCCTGGTATGCTCCATACCTCTATGTGGCCAAGAGATACGGTATTGCCACCGGTTATCCGGACGGTTCATTCCGCCCTGCCAGTACCATCAACAGAGTTGAATTACTGAGAGTATTTTTGGAAGGCAATCAAACCGACCTCTATACTTGCAGCACTCAACCCTTCAGCGATACTCCCATTACCTCAGACACCCGCTGGTATATGAAGTACGCCTGCTATGCCAAGGACAATGATCTCATGAATAGCGAGGACAATGATAATCTCTATCCTGCCGAAGCCATGACCAGAGGCGATGTCGCCGACCTGTTCTATGACTTTGAGGTCAAGGGATTGTATTCCGACTATGTACTGGATCGCACCGGTTACGGCGACAACAGCTATGTCTGCGTCGACTATGACCGTTACGGTGACTGTACCGACTATGAGCTTGTGAATGGCAACGACAACGGAGACCGTTATTGCGTGGAGTACGATCGTTACGACGATTGCGTACGCTACGTATATACCAATGACCGCTACAGCTACAATTACAACGATAGCGAGGACGGTTACTATGTCTACAGAAACGGCCGTTACGTCTGGGTTTCTTACTAAACACAAACCCCTTCCATTGGGTTTGTGAGATAGATTCGCACAATTCGACAAAACAAAAAGGCCCCTTTCCTTTACAGGATCGGGGTCTTTTTGCTATATTATTAAACGATAATTATTAATAAAAATAAATATGGCCAGAGGTAAATTTCTATTCGGCGCTATTCTGGGCGCACTTTTCGGTTTAGCCTTTGCTCCCAAGAAGGGCAGTGAACTCAGAAAAGAATTAAAAGAAGAAATCGATAAAGGCGGACACGGTGAAAAAACGGCGCAAAAAAACGCCGCCATCATGGGCCGGGATATAGCTGAAACCGCCCAGGAAACTTACCAGAATCCGGAAGTACAGAAGCAAATCAAAAAAGGTAAAAAGGAAGCCGAAAAACTGGTCGGTCAGGCCAAGGAAAAAATTCAGGAAACAGGAGAGGAATGGGTAAAAATGGCCCGGGAAAAAATCGAGGAGGGCAAGAAAAACCTGGAAAAAGAAGGGGCTAAAGCTTTTGATACCCTCAAAAAGAAGGTCTCCACTCCGCCCGCGCCTGCCGCCAAAAAAGCCGCTACGGTGAAGGGCAAGGTCAAGAAAGCCAAAAAATAGACTTATCGGCCGGCGCTCCCGGCCGGTCTGATGGTTTCCCTGGGCTGAACCGCCGCCTGCAATAGCAGTACGATGGCCGCTTGAATATGCTCCGGAGAATCGCCGGAAGCCAGTATAATTTTGTCCGACAAATCCCGGGCGGCGCTAACCGCCTGCAGGCTGCCACCTTTGACCAGCGGGATCTTGGCCTGGGGAAGCAGGGTGTCAAACAGATTCTCAAATTCCGCCAGCTCGACAATGGTCAATCTGAACAGATTGTTGAAGAAAGCAATAATTTCTTCGCAGTCCTTTTGATTATAGAATTGACCGTTAAAATGGCGGTCCAATTCAAATCCTATCTTGTAGCAGAAATCCAGAACCCGCACGATTCTTTCAATCCTGATATCCCTGACATATTCGGAATAATCAAACTGCCGGTCAAAAAGATCTCTGTAATCATGCATTTGCTCGGCAATTCTGTCTTCTTCCGAACTGTTCGCGCCGATCACTTTGGAGCTTTCCCTGCAAATATCCGTCAACAGGGCTTCAATTGTTGGCGTGATCCCGTTTCTGAAATCAACCTTTTCGACGGTATTTCCTCCACCGTCAGTAAGTCCGGATGGCATTTCGGCTGATTGACCTTTGCTTGATTGCATAATAATGCCCGGGTAACATTAAAACAGGGTGTTATTATAACAGTATTATAAAAACTGTAAAGGCCTTGTCAGCGTAAGCAAATCAGGGAATCTGATAGACAAAAAAGGCGTCCGTAACAATCCTTTTTTTGGGATCCTCCTTCATTCTTTTATCATATATTTCGCTAAGACTGTTATGCAGGTCGGTAGGGGATAACAGCAGTTTATCAATTTTGATATTTTTTCCGACCGTTGTGGCGTCTTCCAGCATGCCTTTAACTTGACTGGCGGCTTCAATCTCTTCATAGTCTTTCTTAAAATCAAAACCCGCACCCTCCTGCTTGGAAAGCTTGCCGGCCAGCGGCTGTTCCACTTTTTCCCGCGACACGTTTTTTACCAGCGCGGCAATCAACCTTTCCGTTGCGGCAAACACTATATCATCCCGTTTAAGGTCGACGTTGCCGACCGAGGTTACATCGGAAATGTTCTTTCCCCTGAGCAGATAACATTTGGATCCCTCTCCCAGCGAACTGGTATCCAGTCTTTTTGCTTTAAGGTCTAAAGTTAACTTCAACTGGGTGATGGTATTTTTGTGTTGTCCGGACTTTTGTTCTTCATCAACAACTGATTTTATGCTTAATTTTTCTCTGCGTGCCTTGTTTAAAAGATCTATAACTTTAGTTCTGTCGTCAGACGAACCAATATGAAAATCCATCAGCGTCGCTTCCACCCTGTCGGGGGAAAATCTGGTCGTGGCCACGCCGATATCAGCTGCCTGGCCTGGTTTCAGATCTGTGAAAGTCTCGTTACTGATCAGTGAAAGGCCCAAAAGACGTCCCTCCACCACTGCCCTGGATAAATGTTTGCCTTTTTCAAAGCGGCGGGGCACAAAATAATCATATTTTAAGGCTTCTTCGGTCTGTCCGCCGGTTTCACCGACAATCTGCTGAATTGCAGAGGTTCGGGTCTTTTCAGGATTGAAAAAGTCCTCGCTATAAGCTCTGATTTCCGGACCGCCGGCTTTCTGAGGGTTGAGGAAATTATCATCATAGTCGACCACTCTGGTCCTGGGCGCGACGGGTAGAGCATGTTCAGGGCCTGGTTTGTGTAAATCCCTGATACGTGCGTTTTCATCCCGCTCAGCGGGAGTCAGCCTTTTTGAAGTGTTGTTGGAAGCCATAAGTTTAAACTCAATAATATCAAGTAATTATAACATATATAAAGAAAAACACAATTACTCGTGCAATATTACAAAGTTCTCGTGGCCTGAAAATCAGGGCCCTTTTAATAAATTTTTAATATTGTCATTAATGGCTTCTCTCAGCTGTGCCGAAGCTGCCGGAAAAGCCTTTTTGACTGTTCTTGGGGAAAAATACAGGTCGGAAACTGTCTTTGTGATCCAGACATCCAGTTCTTTATTGATGGCACTGTGATCCGGGACAGGAGTCTCCCTTTTAGGCGCTCCGTCCGCCTGATGATTCTTTTTCAATGCCATGTAACGTTCATAGACCAGCAGCATAAAAAAATTGATCAGTCTCAGATCATTGTCCAAAGTCTCGGGGTTTTGCAGTGAATCAAATAGAAAATCGAAATCCGGCTTATGTAATTGCGCAAAGTTGAGGTAATTGCCGTTGGTTTCGCCTGCCGCGATTGTGTCGCTCTTTTTTTTGAGCGAGAGCAAATCTGTTTCGCCGTAAATACTTCTCAATAATTCCAGAATCTCCCGGGCGGGATCCTTTTCGGGAGAGACTTTACCGCGGGTATTATCGACAACCAAACTCAGATGTGGGACATTCCCTGTTTTCATGGCAAATTTAAATTAGATTAAATTCTAAACCCAAACTTAAAAAAGTCAAATCAGCCCCGATTGGAAGTATTTAAAGCTTACGCGGGGAAATAGCGGCTTTCAATAAATTCTCCATCAGACAGGCCACTGTGAGTCTGCCTACGCCACCTGGAACAGGGGAGATCAGCCTGACCTTGTCTTTGACGTTCTCAAAGTCCACGTCTCCGCTGGTTTTTTCCAGTCCGTCTTTGGAAATTCCCACGTCCACAACGACAGATCCCGGCTTAACCATATCGGCTTTGATCAGCCGTGCCGATCCCACCGCCACAACCAGAATGTCGGCTATACGCGAAATTTCCCCCAGATCCCGGGTTTTGCTGTTGCAGATGGTAACTGTAGCCTTGCGGTTGGAGAGGGTCATGGCAATCGGTTTGCCGGCGATAATTCCCGATCCGATTACTACCACTCGCTGCCCGGCAATTGGTACTTTATAAAATTCCAGCATTCTTACCACGCCCCTGGCTGTCGGAGGGACATAATACTCGAATTCCACGCCCAGCGAGGTCTCACCGTAATTCAGGGGATGGAGGCCGTCCACGTCTTTGGCCGGATCGATGGCGCGTATCACGGTCACCTTTTCAATCTGCGCCGGCAAAGGCATCTGAACTATAATTCCGTCCACAGACTGGTCCAGGTTATGTTTACGGACAATCTCTATCACTTTCTGCGTATCGTAATAATCCGCCTCCGGATAATGGTCCAGAAAATAATCAAATCCCAGTCTTTCGCAGGCTTTGATTTTCATTCTCACGTAAATCGCGCTGGATTCGTTGTTGCCGATCATTACTATGACCAGTTTCGGTTTCCGCGCGAGTTTTCCGGAATCCCGGGCAACTTTAAAATCCGCCTCAATACCGGCATAAATGCTTTCCGCCACTACTTTTCCGTCCATCAGTTGTTCCATCAATTTTCTTTCAGAAATTTATGTATCGTCTCCCAGATATCGTCAGCCGTTTCACCAATGGAAGGCTTGACGTTAACTTTCTTCCAGTCAAATTTGAGCGCCAGATTATCATAGATAAACTGGCAGGCTTCCACCAACTCATCATTACTTTCGTGAATATGGTTATATTCCTTGGCCTGGAGATTCCTTTTTCCTTTCAGATATACCGCCAGATCCTCTTTCAAGAGATATTTGTTCAGTTCAATCAGCCATTCCAGATTGGCACCCTTGGCACTGCCCCAGGCCAGTCCGGTAGCTGTGTAATCTTCCGCGATCACTATTTTCCCCTCGTTCAGCATCTGTTTCAGTTCCGGTTCAAACTGATAGCGGTTGATGGTGTACCACATCTGCAGCTCGTCCTCCGTGATTTGCTGCTTGTTGTTGGAATTGCGCAGGGTGTTATTGATGTATGACCCGGACGGCTCGATGCTGTAAACCGGATATTTGATATATACGGCGTCATAGCCGTGCTTTTTCAGGTTGTCGATCAGAATCTTGCACTGCGTCGATTTGCCAATGTTGTTGATTCCGTAAAAAGTGATCAGTTTTCCTCTTTTCATAACTGTTGCGGTTAAATTATCCTGTTGTGCCGAATCCTCCGCGAGTCACGGCATCTATATGCTCTACTTCCTCAAACTCAAAGCGGTCAATCCGCACAAAAATTCCCTGGGCCACCCGGTCGCCCCTGGTAACCGTGATGGGCTGGTCGGTAAAATTATATACCTGGACTTTCAGTTCGTCTTCCGGTCCGTGATAATCATGATCTATTACGCCAAAACCATGGGGGGTGATCAGGTTTTTTTTAATAGGCGAGCTGCTTCGGGAGGCCAGCGCCAGCATGTATCCTTCCGGGACTTTTACAATGACATTGGAGGGGATCAGAGCCACTTTTCCCGGTTCAACTACTGTATCTACCCTGGTAATCAGATCAAAAGCCACCGCGCCGGCGGTTTCATACCTGGGCAGCGGCAAATCTTTGTCGATTCTTCTGATAATTACTTTTTCCATCGTCGAAATAAATGACATTGGCCATAATTTAGCCTTTACCCTGTAAATTTCCAAGTTTTAAATACAAATTTTGATTTGCCATTTATTCTTAAGCTTGGTTACCATATAAAAAATTAAAACAATGTGATGAAAGATGAAAAAGTGAAAATAGATTTTGCGGTGGGGGGACAGGCTCTTTTGGAAGGCGTGCTGATGCGTTCACCCAATTTTAACGTGATGTCGGTCAGAAATCCCGCAGGCAGCATTTCCCAGAAAACGGAATTTTATCAGAACCTGATTCACAGAATAAAAATATTGAACATCCCGCTGCTCCGGGGCGTTATCAACATGATTGAGATGATGATAATCGGCACCAAGGCTCTCAATTATTCTTCCCAGACTGCAATGGGGCTGGAGCAGGAAGAGGGGAAAGAGAATCGTTTTTGGGCCAGTTTTTCGATCATTTTTTCCATTGTCTTCGGATTGGGGCTGGCGCTGGTTTTGTTCAAGTTCGTGCCGCTTTGGCTGACCAATTTCCTCAGCCAGTATTCACCGCTTTTGAGTGAGAATTATCTGCTCTACAATCTGGTGGACGGACTGCTGAAGACCTCCATTTTCGTCGGATATATTGCTCTGATGGCACTGATTCCCGACATTAAAAGAGTTTTCATGTATCACGGCGCCGAGCACAAATCGATTATGACCTACGAGCACGGCCTCCCTCTGGACGTGGAAAATGCCCGCAAGCAGACCAGATTTCACCCCCGCTGCGGTACCAGTTTTATCCTGCTGGTTTTTGTCATCAGCATTCTGGTTTTCACTCTACTGCCCAAAAATCCGGATTTCATCGCCAACTTTTCCCTCAGAGTTTTGGCGCTCCCTTTAATCGCGGGTATTTCCTATGAAATATTAAAATATTCCGCCAAACACACCTCTAATCCGCTTTTCCGCATGGTCGCCGCGCCCGGTTTGCTGATGCAAAGGCTGACCACCTCCGAACCCGACGACAAAATGCTGGAGATCGCCCTGAATTCCTTAAAACTTGCCCTGGAAGCCGAAGAAAATTTCAAAAAAACCAATAATGTCCTATAAACTTTCCCCCGAAAAAATTGTTTTGATCATAGCCACACTGGTGGCCCTGCTGGCCGTTGCCTGGTACGTTTTATCCAGCCGGTCCGGTCTGGAACTGAAGAGTCGGGAGCTGAAAAACCTGGACAAAAATGTTGAACAAATCAACGTGAAAGAAGAGGCGCAGGGCCAAAAAACCATGGAAGTAAAATGCAAGGACGGCTCCAGTTATGACGTCTATTATCCGCCTGGAGAAACCAATTACGACGCCCTGGCAGCCAGTAAGTGTCTGCCATAATCTTACATGCTTATAAATTCCTTTCCTCAAAAAAAACCGGCACATTTCTGTGCCGGTTTTTTAAATAGTTGTGCTAAAAAACCGTACCGGAAATTACAGCGCAGCCATCACCGAAGCCGTATCCACTTTGATACCGGGGCCCATGGTTGTGGCAACTGATAAACTCACTATGTAGGTTCCTTTGGCGGCAGACGGTTTGCTGTCCACGATGGCTTTCACCAAAGCTTTCAGGTTACCCTTCAAATCTTCGGCGGAGAAAGAAACTTTGCCGAAAGTGTTGTGCATCTGTCCCTGCTTGTCCGTTCTGAATTCCACTCGACCTTTCTTCAGTTCTTTGATGGTTTTGCCGATTTCAGGAGTAACGGTTCCGGCCTTGGGATTTGGCATTAAACCTTTGGTACCGAGAGTCTTGGCGACCTTACCCAGATTCTTCATGACTTCCGGACTGGCAACCGCAACGTCAAAGTCCAGCCAGCCTTTCATAATTTCCTCAATCAATTCATCCAGACCGGCCCGGATTGCTCCGGCTTCCTTGGCCTCATTAACTTGATTTTCATTGACGAAAGCAATGACGCGGACATCCTTACCCGTTCCGTGGGGCAGAGCCACCGTGGAACGTACTAATTGTTCGGCCTGCTTCACGTCTACGCCCAATTTGACGTGCAGCTCGCAGCTGGCATCAAATTTAGTGGTGGAAGTCTTCTTCAGGAGCTCGCAGGCCTCGTCTAAAGAATACACTTTATTTCGGTCTACCAGTTCCGAAACTTTCTTGTAATTTTTACCTTTCTTGGACATGTTCTTGAATCTTGCGTGGTATTACCGCCGGATCGACACCCGGCTCCCACTTGAATAAATAAATTTATGCTTTCTTTTTGGATCTTTTCCAGTCCAGCTGAATCAGCCAGAAGTGGAGCAGCCATACCGGGAAACCGACCAGCGTCAGAGCCACCGATTCGGACAATTGTCTGTTGAAATCGTTGGTCTGTTGAAGCTTTTGTTGGGCCTCCTGATTCTGTCTGGTCTCCTGTACGCATCTTTCAACCTCTGCGGGGGGCCTGGCAATCTGTTGTTTGCCATCGGCCGTATAGGTATATTCACAGCCGCTCTTTTCATAGGGCAAGCTGTAATAGGTGAAATTATCCACCGGAAACCATACGTTCAGAACCATCTTAACGGCTCCCGAAGCTCCCATGATAAAACAGATCAATCCGATAATAGCGGCCAGACTCAGATAAATGGTACGGATGTATTGCAAGGCGCCTGGTTTTTGATCTGGTGATGTTACCATGTTTTTGGTTTGTTATTTTTCTACGTCTACTCCCATGCTGCGCGCGGTGCCGGCAATAATCTTCATGGCGGCTTCCACGCTATTGGCATTTAAATCAGTCATTTTCTTCTCGGCAATTTCACGTAATTGTGCCTTGCTGAGCACGCCCACTTTTTCCTTGTTGGGAACGCCGGAGCCCTTGGGGATCTTGATGGCTTTCATAATCAGAACGGCGGCCGGAGGAGTCTTCAGAATAAAAGTAAAAGTTTTGTCTTCATAGACTGTGATTTCCACCGGAATAATGGTGTCACCCATGGGAGCTGTGGCGGCATTAAACTGGCTGCAGAATCCTGGAATATTTACTCCGTGCTGACCCAGGGCGGGACCGATCGGAGGTGCTGGATTGGCCTTCCCGGCCGGGATTTGTAACTTGATTACTGTATGTATCTTTTTTGCCATAGTAAATTAATTTGATGTAAATGGTTCAGGCGGATGTAGAAGCGGCACCAGCCCAAATCTTAGATAAGTTCCGAAAGCAGTCTGGATATTAATTCAAAATTAGTCTTATTTCCATCTTTATCCTTCGGGTAGCTCAGAGCATACACATTGGATCGGGTTTTTACAACTAAAAATGCGTCGCTCCTTTCTTCCTGAAAATTTATGTAAAAAGAGCTCAGTCCGAACTGGTTGGATTCATTTACGGTAACGCCAAGTTCGTCCTTTATTTTGGCTTTCAGAAAATCATATATTTCCTGGGTGCCGGAATCATCGGAAAAGTTGAATTCATAAACCCTCAGGATTTGAATCTCATTTCCGTCAATCAGCTGAATTATTTTTTTATCCACAATATCCAGATAACTTAGCATGGAGAGATCAAACTGTTCAAAGAGCTGTCCGCTAAAGGGTCGCGGCTTGATCACGAAATCCTGGTAGCCAACCTTGCCCAGCAGTTCCGCGCTGACGTTTTTCAAAAGTGATTCCGACGGATCGGGCTGATCGTTTGGGGTTTGGATGTCTTCAGGATCCGGATTTACAATTTTTAAGCGGCCGTCCTCCATTACGATATTATTTTCCACCGGAGAATCTTCCGTGGTGGCAATAATCTTACTAATCACCTCCCTCGAAAAGGGATTTGCTTTTTCTTCGGTGGTCTGTGAATTATCGGCCTCGGCACTGGGAAAAGGCTTGCGTATGGGGGCTTCTTCCACGTTGCTGATGGCAATAAAAAGCACTATCAGGATCGACAGTATCGAGATCATCGCCAGTGCTGTGGAGGATTTGCTGTACATACAGTCATAATAAAACACCGCTGGGGGGAAAAGTAAAGAATTACGGCACTCCTCCGACTGTGAATTGCGAAAATGGTAAAAAAGTGCTAAAATAAAAGGATTATTATTTCTAACAAACTGAAAATGCTTCATAAAGGAATTCATCACCATGTCAAAAAACATGGCCATAAATATATTGCCGTTACGTTAATGACAGGTTTGCTTGTGTCATTACTGGCCTATGGGCCGGGAACATATAAAAAGGCTTCTGCAGCGGCCTATGCGCAGTGGAGCGGGGCAAAAATCGTCAATTATTCTCCCTTCGGCAACTATCATTCTACCCAGCAAAAACAATTTATACAGCGTACTTCAGATGGCAATTACGTTGCAGCCTGGAGGGAAGGCTCCAGCTCGCCCAATTATGATTTATACGCCCAAAAATTTGACAACAACGGAAACCTTATGTGGACAAGCGGCTGGAGTGACATAGAAATATCAGGGTTATCGGGCTATGAGCCATATTCTGACATTGTGGACATGGAGGCCGATGCGTCTGGAGGAACATATATCGCATTTACCAGGTACTCGACAACCGGCCCGGTATACGACGTTTGGGTCGGTCGATACAATGGCTCTAACGGCTCCGCGCTGTGCAAAACAAATCTATATGGTTCAGGCGGGGACTTGCAGGAAACGGCCATTCAGTTGGCCCCGGATGGATCGGGAGGAGTATTTGCAGTATGGAAGGAAAACAATACCGCAAAAATACAGATGACTCACCTGAATGATACCTGCAGCGTGGATGCTGGCTGGAATACTGGCGGATCGGGTACGTATCGGGCGGTAAACCTGTTTACGGGAACAAATGTCTGGTATCCGGAAATTTTTGAAAGCGGCACAGGAAATTACATAGTCACTTTCTATGATGGTTCCGCAGTAGAGGAATTGCGCGCGATCAAAGTTCAAGGGTCAAATGGTAGCATACTATGGACCAATGCAGCAGGTTCTGTACCCTTTGCCTATGAACACACTTCTTCACCGGATGGAGCCGGTGGCGTCATTTTAGCTTATACTAATGGTAGCGGTTCACCACAAACCGAAATATTTGCCACTCGACTGGCCCCTGCAGACGGTTCGGTTGTTTGGGGCCCCATTTCACTCGGCACCGGAAGCAGTGTCTATGATCCGCAAATGGTTCCCAACACGACCTCTGGGACAACGGATGGTGCCATCATCGTCTGGACCACTACCAATTATTCTACCGGCCAGCTCTATGGCCAAAAAATTACTGCTGCCGGTACTAAACAGTGGAATAGAGGTAATCCACTGTCCATTATCAATACCGACGCCTCACTGGCACCATTTGGTGACTGGCATGGCGCACAGTCAGACAACAGTGGCGGAATATTTGTCGGTTATCTGAAGAACAGCTTCATTGGCGGAAACAAAATTGTCGGTGTTCAGCGAGTATTGAGCGACGGTACACGGGATTATGGCAATGGAGGATATGACCTGACCATGCTGAACTACACTCTCAGCTATAACTGGCCGGACATTGCTTATGACGGTGATGACGGAGTCATGATGGTCTATTCAGATAATAATGTGTTTAACGGTGGCTGGAATACTTATGCTCAATATGTGGCAGGCTCTGCGCCTCCACCGGTCATTGATTACGTTGATCCGTATTATTCTTACATCAAGGCCAGCAATGTCTTTGTCTACATTGAGGGAAGCAACCTGGCTGACGTGGAAACGACCACCATTGGCGGCGCCCCTTGCAGTCTGATCCAGAAAGCCGATACCTTTTACGGATGTGAAATTGCCAATATCCCCAATCTGCCAAATCAGTGGGTAGATGTCTATATGGAAACACCGACTGGGAATTCGGGGGATTCCGGTGACGGTCTGTTTTACATCTATGGCACACCGGTTATAACGAGCATGGCACCGGAATCCGGTTCAGCCGTCGGCGGAGAGGTGGTGACTATTGAAGGAAGTGGTTTTGGTGAACAAACAGCAGTAGATTTCGGTGGAGAGCCAGCAATGATACAATACTATGAATTTAATTTACTTGAGGTGATTGTCCCCGCTGGCACGGCAGGACAAACGGTAAACGTTACTCTAACCAATCCTGGCAATTATACCGCCATTGCCGGGGAATATGAATATCTGGTGCCTCCCGTTATATGCATTCCCGGCCCCGGTGAGACCTGCGGCGAAATCACCATCGGCTGCGGAGCCGGCGAGGTGACCATAGAGGCCAGCGAGGGAGCAACTTTTGATGCCAGGACCACCAGCTTCTACAATGATCCCACCAATGCCGCGCTTACTGGAGCCGATTTGAACATAGATCTGATCGATACCCGCACTTATGATCCCGGTACGGAACCGGATGAAACCTGCGGAGATGGAGCCACGGTACAGATTCAATCCACCGGTCTCACCAAGGATGGCCTGGGAGTTCCTCCGATATTGGACATGAGCCTGAATACAGCACCGACAATGGCCTGTGTGGGACTTTGCGGGCCATCCGACATCAGTGAAGTAGCTACGCTTCAGAATTCAACCGGATCAATTTCTACCGCCAAAGACGTGATTGTGACGAGCGAGGCTTTTTCTGGAACGATTCGGACCACCTTTTCAGGAACCGATCTGGAGGTTGTGCGCCCCGGTGCTGTGATCCCGCAGGGTAACTATGCGGGGGTTATTACTTTCACGCAGCTGTAGGCATCCTAATCAATACACAAAAAAGGGAGACCAATACGGTCTCCCTTTTAATTTTTAATTATCTTTGCATGAGCGAATGCGCGCAAGTGTTTATTTTTTCCTTACCTGCGTGAAATCCAGTTCAATAGGCGTTTCGCGTCCGAAAATGGAAATCAATACTTTGACCTTGCCCTTTTCCTCGTCCACTTTGTTGACGATTCCGTCATAGTTTACAAAAGGTCCGTCCAGAATCATTACATGGTCTCCCAGGCTGAAGTCGATCTTGAATTTGGCATCCTGTTCTCCCATTTGCTTCTTAACGATGTTGAATTCATCAGGTGAAACCGGTACCGGTACATTTCCGGCGCCTACGAATCCCGTGACATTGGGCGTATTTCTGACCACATACCAGGATTCATCCGTTACAGTCATGTCTACGAGCACATATCCGGGGAAAATTCTCTTCTTTTCAGTAACCGGCTCTCCCTTCTTGATCACAATTTGTGTCTCTTTTGGCACAACCACATCAAAAATATAATCATGCATGTTCAGAGAATCAATTCTCTGTTTCAGTGCTTCGGCCACCGCATCTTCATATCCGGAGTAGGTATGTATCACATACCAGTGTCTTCCGGTGTTTTCCGCTTGTCTTCCCATACTATTGTTTTATAACTTAATAAATTATACCGTTGCCGCCAAATCCAGTAATTGAGTATACCCGAAGTTAAATAACCAGTCCGCCAAGCCGATAATTGCCGCCGTGGTCAGACAGAAGGCCAAAACTACGATAGTGAGTCGTACGGCTTTCTTGCTGGTGGGCCAGGTGACGCGCTTCAACTCCATTGCGCTTTCTACGGCATAATTAACAACGGGATTCAGTTTCTTTTCAGTCATATTTGAGTAAACCAATTAGTAAAAGCAAAAAAATTTAACCAAAATTGTCAATATTAATCAAGAAGTTTTGATAAAAAAGCCGTTTTTTGTTAAAATTAGTAAATAAACCTTGCCTTTGAAAGGCACCAATGAAAACAAACACTACGATATTTCGGAACATCTTCATCATAATCGGGCTTACGCTCTTTGTAAATCAAATGGCCGGAGCTCAGACTATTCCGGTTCCCGACGTATCCAATTATGGCGGCATGGTTCAGAATCCCGGAAATATCACCAATTTTGACAGTGCCTTTGCCTCCTTGATTGTCGGGCTGGTAATGAACGCCCGCTATCTTTTGACGGCCATTGCCATTTCATTAATGGTATTTGCCGGATTCAAAATGGTTACTTCCCAGGGACAGGAGAAAGCCTGGACGGATGCCAAAGCCTCCATGGTTTGGGGGATAGTAGGACTGGCCCTGGTGGGTCTGTCGGGAGAGATTGTCCGTATCTTCGCGGTTGGAAACTGTTCCGAACTGGGTATGCTGCCGGCTTCCAACAATCTGGGCTGCACTTCGGGAGGCTTCCTGAAAAACCCCAGCGCCATCATCCAGCGATCGACCGTATTCAACAAAGCAGTGCAGTATATCATCACCTTTCTGAAATATCTGATTGGCGCAGTGACTGTGCTGATGCTGGCCAGAAACGCCATCCGCATGGCCTCCAACACCGGTGGCGATGAACTGGAAAAGGACAAGAAAAATATCGTGGCCAGCGTGATCGGGCTTCTGCTGGTTATCATTGCCGATCCGGTGATTAACAAAGTTTTCTTTGTGGTTGATAAAAGCCGCTATCCTAGTGTGGGAGGAGCACAGGTGGGGATAAGTTATGCCCAGGGTATAGGTGAAATTGTCGGCTTTACCAATTTTTTGGTAACCATTATCACCCCGCTCGCAATCCTGGTGGTGGTGGCCGGAGGCATCATGTATATGACATCCGGAGCCAATGCTGAAAATCAGGCCAAAGCCACTCGCATGATTTCACTGGCGCTGATTTCCCTGTTGGTAATTTATGGAGCTTTTGCCGTTGTCTCAACCATTATCAGCGGTCAGTTTGATGCGGCTGCCACTACCGTCAATCCGGCTGCCGCTGTGGAAACTCCCAATATTGTTAACGAAAGCGTCCCGAATGTCTAAAACACAGAACAAAAAATTAGTTTCCCTAACCCGCGTAATCTTTGCCATATTGATTTCTCTGGCGATTTGCGCTGCCCCCGCCCTGGTGTCCGCGGTAACAACGGCCGAAACCACGCCCACAGGAGGCGCCGGGTCGGTGATACGCGAAATTGGCGGTACAACCCAGCTCCCCAGCTATGATGCCGGTCATGCCAGTCAGAACTATCAGCCCGGCGCCTCCAAACTAACCAGTACGGTTTATTTTATTCTGGACTTTTTTAAATATATTTTTGGCAGTATCGCCGTTCTGATGATTGTAATTTCCGGGATCAAGCTGATCCTGTCCGCGCGCGCCGTGCAGGACGTGATGAGCAGGGAAAAAGAAACTATGAGCTTTGCCTTTTCCGGCTTACTGATCATCTTGCTGGCCGATACCATTATTCGTAACGTCTTTTTCGGTCAGGAAGGCGAGATGTACCGTACCGGGACTGACTTGCAGATGGCCGCCGAGCAGGGTGTCAGCGTTGTTCAGGGCGTAACCGGCCTGATCAGAGTATTTATCCCGTCTATCGCCATCCTGTTTTTTGTGGTGGCCGCCTACCGTCTGCTGGTCTCACAGGGTGATCCCGAACAACTGAAGAAAGCTCAAAAACAGATTACCTGGTCAATCGTCGGCATTATAGTGGCCGGTTTGTCCGAAATAGTTGTCTTTAACGTGCTCTTTCCTCAGCAGGGATCCAGAATTCCGGACGCCAATGAATTTTCCCGCGTGGTTGTAACCATGACCAATTACGTCTCCGCTTTTATATCTACTATCGCGGTATCCATGCTGATTTACGCCGGTTATCTTTATGTGGTTTCGGGAGGAGGAGAGGGCATCAATAAGGCAAAAACTGTCATCAAGGGGGCGATTGTCGGCCTGCTGATTGCCATGGCGGCTTTCGCGCTGGTCAATACTTTTGTAAAAGTGGAGCCACTGTCCACTACTCCGGTGCCGGAAGAAACCACAATTCCCAATACTTAGAAACAAAAACACGAGGTAGTCAACCTTATTTTAATTCGGAGTAAACTTATTCAGGTCGCGGACTTGGTCTTTTTGGCTGAAAAATGGTATAATTTAAAGATTTGAATTACCAAAAAAGCTATGTTTGCAAACAAAAACAAAACTTTCTCCAAAATACTGTTGGCATTACTGCTGGTACTGTCAGTTTCAGTAGCAGTTCCGCAGAACACCGCCCAGGCCGATGACTTTGGTCAGGATGTTCTGGGATTCATGGGCTGCAACGATAATGACAACAATGGTCTGAACATTGAAGACTGCGTGAGCTCCGGTGACAAAGGCACGGTAACCTCCTTTATTGAATTCAAGGGAGATCTGACCGCGCCCAATGCCGAAGGATACGCGGCCGGTCTGACCCAGGCCACCGATGCCCGGACTTACATTCTCAACGTAACCAACTTCGCGCTCGGCTTTCTGGGGTTGATTGCCGTATTAATCGTAATCTATGGCGGTTTCATGTCGGTAATTTCCGCCGGTGATCCGGAAAAAGCCAAAAAAGGTAAATCCGCCATCATGGCGGCCGGAATCGGTCTGCTGCTGATCATGGGATCCTTCGCCATCGTGAATACTATCCTGCTGGCCCCCAGCGGCAGCGAGAAGGGGAGTACTTCTTCCTCCGCTCTTAATTCCAGCTCCATCCGCGGAGTGGCCGGAGCACAAAGATTCAATTACCTGGCCCAGCAGATCGATGAAATAATTTTGAAAGTTTATAACAGCTACCAGCTGCATTTGCGTTCCAAAGCGCAGATTGAAGCTTCCCTGGCTAATATCCAGGCCTTTGTGTCCCACAATTGCGTAGTACCTTTCAGTAATTGCGTCAGTCAGTTCAGGGCTTTGGTTGAAACGGAAATGACCTCGGTCCAAAACCTGGCTTCGGATCCCGCCGCCAATGCCAAATTCAAAACCGGCATGAGTGCCTATATCACAGACATTTACAACACCCTGAACAGCGAACTGGGTAAAATTTCCAGCAGAATTACCAGTCTGGATTGCAACACCAACAATGTCACGGGAGAACTGAATCCCTGTACGGATGGAGATTTCAACGAAATCAGAGACAAAATCAACAACCTCAAAAACACCACCCTGGCCGATAAAATCAAGAACATAGACTTTCTGAAAAACAGTTATCAGGAGGACATGTTGACTGCAACTGTCCGGACCATCGGGGTATACAAGGTTGTCAAAGGACTCGCTTCCGCCAGTATCGGAAAACAATATTTTGATGCCTTGATTACGTCTGCTCAAACTCAAAATCCCAATGATGCCATCACGGCCCCTGTTGGTAATTTTGACGCGGAGAGTACCAGTATGGCGAGCAATTTAACAATTGACACACCTCTGGCGGGTGAATTTCAGACCGCCATCAAAACACTGTTAAAGAATCTGGTTGAAGTTAAATCAGTTCTGCAAAATCTGAAATTTGTCGACGCCATCATTTCCGTGGATACCAATCAGGGAAACGCACCGTTGATTGTCAATTTCTCCAGCGTGGGATCCTCCGATCCTTCAGGTTACGGCATAGAAAACAAAAACATTGAATGGGATTTGGACGGCAATGGTAAGTTTGGAGATTTTAGCGGTGAAAGTACTGAAAAAGGCTTGATGAACTGTTCGGAAGTAAAAGCTGACAAAGCCACGGCCAGCTGCATCTTTACCAAGCCGGGCACCTATCGCGTCACTCTCAGAATCAAACCTGTTTCAGGTAAGAAGGATGAGGCCACGGGACAGAACTGGGATCAGGAAATTGCCCCCGGAGTGTCCTATATCGACATTCTGGTCAATCCCGCCTCCACCAAAATCAATCTGGATGTCAGTACGGCTGCCGGCAGCAACAAAAAAAGCGTAATCAGATACGATGACGCAACCGGTACGATTGTGGAGGAACATAACCAGGTCTACTTTACCCTGTCAGAGGCCAAAGCCGGGCTGGTGTTCGACGCCAGCAAATCCAAATATTCCAGCGGAGCCGATATCTCCACTGACATCAGTACCCAGGTGCGCTGGAACTTCGGCATTCCGTCTGAAAATAATGACACTTATCTGATTCCCAGTGGCGATTCACTCAAACAAACCCAAATCTATTCTACCATCGGAAATTACCAGGTGCGTTTTGACGTCCTGGATAAAAACGGGGTAATGGACCGTAAAATATTCACAGTGGTTGTCTCCAATCTGGCTCCCCGCATTTCCAACCCGCCCGCCAGCGGTGAAGTCGGAAAAGAAATCAGCTTTGACGGATCGGATTCAACCAGTGACGGAGGCCCGCTGATCTTCAACTGGAAAGTCGAAAAACTAAACGCCCCGGCCGCAGTTACCGCCTATGCCAAAAATCTGAATGGTCTGGTCAAACAGATTGCCCATGCCGACGAAATCAAACTGGCCGCGCTGGTCAATCCTGTGGAGTCCATGTCCAAACCAAGTGCCGCTCAGGTTAAACCTCCGGTTATCCCGGTAAAAACCTTTGAACCTTCCAAGCGGTCTGAAAGCAATGAATTCTACAATTGCGAGATGCCCGCCGACAAAGACGACATCCTGAAATGTACTTTCAAAAAAGCCGGCGAGTACAAAATTACCCTGTCCCTGGATGATAACGGCGTACCGCGTGAAGAATCCACCGTGGTAAAAATTACTTCCAACGCGCCCACCGCTTCATTTAAAGCAGTCAAACTGACCGAGTCGGCACCAGCCCTGTACAAACTGGACGGTTCCAGTCTCAGCTTTGATCCCGATGAGAAAGACAGCTCCAATCTTGAATACAGCTGGGAATTTAATCCCAACAGCTGCGTGTTGATAGGTTTCGCCGATCAAAATACCGAAGCCGACCTGGTGAGCGGGTCCACCGACGCAATGTCTTCACAGACACCCTGTGACAAGCTCAAGGACTTTAATGCCAATTCCGGACAGCCGGTGGTTAAATTTACCGCCAAAGGCAGCTTTGCCGTAAACCTGGTGGTCAGAACCTCCGACGAACCGGATCTGGAATCAGTTCCCTTTGAGCAATTACTCGAAGTAGATAATATTCTGGACGTAGCCTGGGGCGAAATGAAACCCAGCGCGGTACTGAAGGTTGCCGGTGAAACGGGAACCAGCAACGATCAGTTGCCGGAAGACATAAATACTGAACCTGTTGCGCCCATTACCTTCGTTTTCAGCAGTTCTCAGGGCATCGGTTATGACATCGATTTTGGCGACGGACTTACCGAATCGGGCGAAATGAATCAGGGAGAAATTAAACAGGTTATTCACAACTACACCAAAACCGGGAAATATTCCGCCCAATTGAGTGTCTTTGACCCCGATGACGTGGAAAATTCCATTTCCAGAAAAATATTTATCGGAGACAGCGACTCTCCCATAGCCATTGTCACCACTCTGGTGGACGGATCTGAAGTGCAGCCTGTCGATATTGAACTGGAGGACGGGCAAACCGTGGAAAACGTCATTGTGGTCAATCGAAAAGAAAATTTGACCTTTGATGCCGATAAATCAATGAATACCGATGGTACATCCCGCAGACTGAAGTATTCCTGGAACATCAATAATAATGAAAAACAGTCGACGGCCAGACAAGTGGCCTACAAATTCAGCCAGGTCTCCGTAAACGGCGAACCATATACGGTTCAGCTGAAAGTAACCAACGAAAAAGATGCCACTCAGGTCGGTGAAGATTCAGTCAATATTCTGGTGGTGGGAGAACAGCCAACGCTCAGGTCTTTGACGGCCGTACCGGACAGCGACACTCTGGTGACGCCGGTCAGCGTCAAACTCAACGCGGTAGGCGCCACAGATCCGGACGGACTGATAGTTCAATACAAATGGTGGTACTACGATGCCAACAAACCGGCCAGCCCGGACGAAAGACTGGGTCTTCAGATAACCACTACTCCCAGCGCCGTGATTAATATCGGCACCAGAGGCGTGGAGGGCGAAAAACCCCGATACAAATTTGGCATTGAAATAACCGACAATGACAATCTGGTAGTCTCCACGGACAGTCAGAGGGACGACTGGAAACTGGTCATCTCCACCCCCGAATTACAGGTTACCAACGGCCCCAATAAAGCGCCGATCGCCAGATTTACGGTTGACCGGACCAGCGTACAGGTAGGGGAGCCGGTGAACTTTACTTCATCGTCCAGCGATCCTGATGCCGGCGGCGGCATCAAAGAATATAAATGGGATTTCGGTGACGGCACCAAGGGCGAAAACAAAGCCAGCGTCACTCACACCTATCAGAAAGCCAACGTTGACGGTTACAAAACAAAATTAACCGTCGTGGATGCCAACGCCAGTGAGGCTACCTCCGATCTGATCCGCATCTTCGTGGATGCCCAGGCACAGCCTCCGGTAGCCAGCTTTACCACCTCCTCGTCCGCGGGCAGCAAAACCGTTCAGTTTACCAGCACTTCCAGCGCTGATGAAGCAGCCGGCGCGGCCATTAAAAAATACTCCTGGGACTTTGACGTTGCCGTGGATGCCAACGGAGACGGCAAGAAAGACAATGACATCGAATCCGGCGAACCCAATCCATCCCACACCTACGGAAATTTCGGAATTTTCAGAGCCAAACTTACGGTGGAAGACAATCAGGGACAGGTCAGGTCCATTACCAATTTTGTTAACGTAAAACCGGAAGCGCCCAAAGTGGCCTGGACCGGAGGCCCGACCACCTCAGATTATACCGATCAGGGGGGAGCCGACTCAGGTATTAAAAGCGCCGGGGCAAACCTTTTTGAAGCCGGCAGCAAAGTGGATCTGGGATTTCTTGTCGCCTGCCTGGGGGCCTATGCTATACTCTTCGTAATTTCACAAAAAAAACAAAAAGCCAATTCCAAAAATAAATAGACCAATATGGAAAATCCAAATACCAACGGTTCTCAACCAACCAATCCGACGCCAGGTCAAGCCATGCCCATGCCGGCACCGCAACCGCTGACTCAAACACCACTACAACCGGTAACACCGGCAGCACAGCCACAGGCGCCACAAACGGCTCCCTCCGCGCCGACTGCTGTACCTCAAGCGGCTCCCGCTGCAGCTACCCCAGCAGCCCCCGCCACGGTTACAGTTGTTACTTCCGTAAGCCAGCCCGCACCCGCTCCGGCTCCAGTACAACAGACTGCTCCGGCCCCACAGCCGGCCCCTCAAGCCACGCCCGCCGCAGCACCCGTAGCCCCCGCCCCGGTACAGCAAACAGCTCCGCAACCGGTCGTCAGACAGGCCATCCCCAGCGGAACGCCGATGAATCCCCAGCAGTTCGCGCCTCAACAGCCTCAACAAACTCAGCCACAATTTGTGCCGCAACAGGGACAACCTCAACCTGGCATGCAGAACAGACCCCCGGTAATCCCGGGACAGCCAGTGCGTCCGGGTGTGCGTCCGTTAACCGGACAACCTGGCGGTCCGGATCCCAAGAAACTTATTTTTGGTTGTCTGGGTGTCTTCGGTTTTGCGGTAATATTATTTGTAATTTTCGTGCTGGTCTACGTCAGTCAGGTTTCTGCCGGTGACAGCGGATTGGCTTCCACGCTGGGAGTAGATCCGGCCCAGTTTACCAACACGCTGATCCTATTAACCAATCTGATTTTCGGTGCCATAGTAATGGTAACGTTTTTCGTGGGTGTTTTCGGAATTTTCAGAGGAGCCATGGCCCCCAAAAGCGATAAGCCCGCCCGATCCAAGGGCTTCCGTCAGGCCGGCATTGCGGGTGCGATTTTCCTGGTAATAACGCTGCTTTGGGTATTTGTTTTCCTTTATTTGAACGGCAAAACAGTCAATATTCCCCAGTCCCAGCAACAGCAGACCGTGGGGTTTGTTACCGAACCCGATGCTACAACTACTTTAACGGCTCCGGTTGACATCAAATTTGACGCCACCAAAATAAAAGTCCCCGCCAATATCGAAATAACCTTCTATCAATGGGATTTCGGAGACGGATCTTCTTCCACCACTCCGGTTGTCACCCATACCTATCGCGACATTGGTCAATATAATGTGAAACTCACCGTTACCTCTCGCAATAAAACCACCGACGAAACCGGTACCGACACCTTTACCAAACTGGTTACCGTCAGTTACGTCAAAATCAGCGCCGAGTTTAGCGCTACTCCCGAAACCGGCCCCGCCCCTTTGACCGTAGAGTTTGATGCCTCGGCTTCGCAATCACCGGCCGGACAGATCACCGCTTATGAATGGGACTTCAAAGGCCAAAATAATTTCCAGGACGCGCAGGGTAAGACCGCGGAATACACATTCAACGGAGAAGGGGAATATAACGTGAAATTAAGAATTACCGATGATACCGGACAAAGCGCCATTGTGTCGAAAACAATCGTGGCCGGCGGACCCGACGTGCCGGTTGCCGTGATTGATATTCCCACTACCGACGGAAAATATTATGTCGGCAAACAGCTGACTTTCCTGGGAGAAAAATCCAACTCTCCTTCCGGCGACATTACCAAATATGAATGGGATTTTGGCGACGGCAGCCCCAAGGCCAATACCAGAACCGCCACGCATAGCTATAAGACAGCAGGGCTTTATGAAGTCATCTTAAAAGTAACTGATGAAACGGATAAAACCGGACAGGCAGCCAAGAAAATCACTCTGGTGGCCGCCGATCAGCAACCTACCGCTGTGATTGAAACCGACCCGCCACTTGGCAAGAACGAAAAATCGTTAAGTGGACGTTCTCCTTTCGAAGTCAGTTTTGACGCCAACAAATCAACCGATCCCAACGATAATATTGTCGAATACAAATGGGATTTCGAAGGCACCGGCAAAGTTGACGCCGCCGGCCCGACAGCAACCTACATCTATAAAACTCCCGGCACCTATAACGCCAAACTGACTGCCATCGACTCCACCGGTTTGGAATCCAGCGCTATTCTGGTAATCAAGGTTTCCGCTCAGGATCTGATGGCCCGTCTGACCGCCGATAAAGTTGAGGGCACACAGCCCTTGACCGTAACTTTTGATGCCTCTGGTTCCAGCTATCCGGACGGGCAAATTACCAGTTTCGAATGGGATTTCGGTGACGGTTCCGCCAAACAGATCGGAGCTTCCCAAATCACCTACAAGTACACCGCCATCGGCACGTTTACAGCTTCGGTGATAGCCAAAGCTTCAGACGGTAAAACCGCCAAGGGCGATATTGTTATCAACGTCAGACCGGTTTCACTGCAGTCCTGCTTCACTCCGTCCGCGGAAGAGGGCGCAGCTCCACTGACCGTGGAATTTGACCCGCGCTGTTCACAGGGTGCCGTGGCCAAATATCTCTGGGATTTCGGTGACGGGGAAAGCTCCAGAATCCGCAAGCCCCCTCATACATTTGCCAAGGCCGGGTCCTATCAGGTAACCTTGGAAGTGACCGATAATCAAAATGTCGTCAGCAAATTCTCCAAAAACATTCTGGTAACCGGAGAAGTACAATAACCCGCTTAAAACATGAAAGCTAAAACACGCCAAAAAATTGCTAAATGGTTCGCCATTTTCGTGGTGATTCTCATGATATTCCAGGTCTTGTTACCGCTTTTTAGCAGTAACTATATGAACAGCGCCACTACCGCCGACGCCACCGCAGCCGGGTCTGAAACCGCGGCTGTAGTTGAAATCGCCCCCGGCACAGAGACGGTTACCACAACCGCCGAAGTTGTTCCTGCGACTCCCTCGTCAAATTAATTAAAGCGGTTCATCAGTACTTGCAGCCCGCCGTAGAAACGTTCCGGAGTAGGGGAATACTTTTCGAAATAGTGTTCCAGGCGGTTATATCTCCAGATAAAATATTCCACCTCAGCGTCGTCGTAGTCTTTGAACCACAGGGACTGCACCAGCGCGTCGAAATTTCTGTATAGCGCGGGGGTAATCTTCTCTTTAATTAGGGATTCTCTGGCCCAGACTGCCACGGGCATCAGTTTTTCGGCAACCGCCAGACGGTTTTTAAAAGAAAGGTTGCGGGCGGTAAGATCGGCTCCCTCCTCAAAATCAATTCTGCGTATCAGGTAGCCGTAGCCGTATCCGTCCGATTCCCAGTTTCCGAAAGTTTCGCCCACCAGATCGGAATAGGGAATTTCCAGTACTTTTTTGGGTATAGCGCCTGTGTTTACGTAAAAGACCAGTCTCCCGGCTTTATCAATAGTTCCGTCTTCCTGATAATCCTCATCTGGCTGAACTTTTATGATAAGACCCTTGGAAAAATTTGTCTTAAAAGCAAAGTCGATTTTATTGGTTGGTGAGCCCAAGTCGTTTATGGCGTTGGTTAAGGTTTCGTCCGTATTGATAAATAAATCAACGGCCAGAGTTATTTTCCCCTGCACCGCTTCGATAGAACCGCTGTGACTTTGAAGAGTTGCTAATTGGTCATCCAGTGAACAATAAGTATCCATGACATTGGGAGTGAGAGGGGCTTCGGAACATAACTCGTACCTCCCCAGTTCCACCATCACATAAATGGGGGCTTTGGATAAAACCGTTTCCCGGTCCGCCTGTAAACTTCCGGCCATGGCCAAATTTGAAAAGCAGAAACTCAGCATCAGTCCCGCTGCCAACAATTTTATTCTCATAATTTATTTTATTATTTCATCTGAAATTCTAGCTAGCGCGCACATCATTGACAATCAATTTTTATTTGTTAAATTGAATGCGCATTGCTTCAAGCCGATCAAACAACAGCGTAGGGGATTCGCCAAGTGGTAAGGCACCGCCCTTTGGAGGCGGCATTCGGGGGTTCGAATCCCTCATCCCCTGCCAAATTTATTTCATGCAGCGCAATACTGTGTCATCTGCAAAAATTACTTGCTCACCGTATGAGTATACGGCTCGTTCGTAATTTTTTTGTTTCCTTGTATTGCTTGCATTAAATAAATTTGGTCCTGTGGAGTTGAGAGGGATGAGAAACCATCACGCCCAAGCGTGATCGGGTTCGGCGGTCGCAGCGAGCGAACCGGATGGGGGAGCCAAGCTGACACATCCGTGAGCGAGCAAGAACGCTTTTTTGACGCGCAGCGGCAAAAAGACACCTCATCCCCTGCCAACATAAAACAACGTACCCTGGTAGGGGGTAATCCGCGAAAAATGATTTAAAAGCTAATCATTCAAAAACAACTCCCTGAATTTGCCGGCGGCTTTCTGGTAGCTGGAATTGGTTTCGTCCTCCGCGTTATCGGTAAACTGCCAATGCCAGGACAAAGCGTCGATTGTTTTGAATCCGAAGTAATCCAAAACTGTTTTTTGAGTGAGCATGGCTTTTTCTCCATTCCAATTATGACCAATAGTGATGATTCCGGCCTCGATATTTTTAAGCAGATTATCTTCCCCCAAAGTAGCATGCCGGTTTTCAATCCAGGTTAGTCTTTCAATCAGTTTCTGATAAAACGAATTCAATTGGCCCCAGCGGATCGAGCCAAAAAAGATCACACAATCGGACTCGAAAAGCTCCCTGCTGATCTTCCACAATTCATCATCCGCGTGATTGAAACTGGCCCAGCAGCGGTGATTGCCGCTGGGATTCTTGTCAGGGTCTGCCAGTAGGGCGTCCCTGAGTCCGCAAGTATTCCCCCGTGCCGTGGATACGTTCCCTTCACAGGGATAGATCTTCAGTTTGGGAACTTCAATTACTTTCACCTGTTCAGGAGGCAAACGGCTGGCTATTTCATAGGCCAGGGCTGTGCTTTTAGGCATCTCTCCGGCGCTTTCCCCGCTCCAGCGATTGGAGGTGGTGAGCAACAGAATCTTCTTTTTATGTTTCAGGTGATCTATTGTCCCGCTTAATAAATTTTTATATTTTTCCATCTAATATTTACTATAAACTCATTGCCAGACAGGCATCACATTTGGCGTCTTTTTCCTCAATTGTGTTGGAGCAGGGTTTGCATGAGCATTGTTTGCCGTCACAGTCCATTGGTTTGTGGCACATACTACAATTAGCGCCTGACATTTCCGCGCCGCAATTTGCACATTTCATATTGGTGTTTGTTAAATTATTTTTTCAGCTAAAACCATACGACAAAACGGGAGAAAAGGCAACGCTCAGCAGGGCAACTTCCCCCCCCAATCCCATTTGACAGTTAGGGAAATTTATTTATTATATTCGCGGCTTGGCTTTTGCTCACATTTTTTCCACAAGAAAGGAGGTGACACACCAAGCAGAAACCTCGCCTGTTCAAGCAACGAAAGGGGTTCCATGACAAGCTGGAGAGATACCAACAAGCTCCTCGCCAAAGGTGCGAGGACCGAACGTCTGAGTCCAACCTGGCTGAAAAAGGAGGAAAACAATGCCGCAAGGCAATTGATGCTCCTCCAGGGAGGAAATCCGGAGGTAGTAACCCACAAGCCCGCCAAACGCCGCGGGTCTGCAAAATCAACCGGCAGGCTCAAGCAGAGCAGGGCCGAACAGTTGGCCGCCCTGGCCGACGCGGAAGCCGCCCAATGGAGCGATGCCGAGGCGTTGTTGACGGAAGCAGAGAGCAAAGTGCTCCAGTTGGATGACTACCGTCATCCAGCCGCCACCAGCCCCACCGACGACATCGTCCAGCCGGCAGTCCCCGCGCAACATGCCTGGACTGAGGACGACTTCACCCCCGAAGCGATCGCGGCCTACGAGCAGAAGATGAAGAAGAACGCGCCGACCATCCTCGAGCGCAGGGAGGGACTTGCCCGCTTCACGGAGCTGATTCAGAAAAAGCTGCAGGAGAAGGAAGACCTCTGCCGGCGGGCCGCCATGCCAAAGGTGCTTAAAGAAGCATCTGAGGTTCAGCCCGAACAAGTCTGTGCAACCAAGCTGGTTTTTCCCGGGCATGAACCGGAAGATCCGGTCACGTTGACCAGAAAGTTCAGTGCCCGGAAGCGTCCCACCCTGAAACGCAGCCACCTGATGCCGTCCCTCGGCACCAAGAAGGACAACAAGGACCAGGACAAGTAGTCTCTCCAGCGTAGTTTGCCCGCTCCCCTGATGCGCTTGCGCAAAAGGGGACGGGCAACATCGCTTTCCCCAAAAACTTACCCAAAGCCGTTGAATGTATCTATTAATTGCATCCGCCGGCAGCCTCGCCTATATTAGTACGGAGGTTTATTTCCTGAACAAAAAATTATGCCAAAACCAACAGTATTAATGATTCTGGACGGCTGGGGCTACAGTCCTCAATCCGCCAATAACGCCATCGCCCAGGCCAAAACCCCCAATCTCGACCGTCTGATCGAAAATTATCCCCACGGGCTTTTGAAAGCCAGCGGTTTGGACGTCGGTCTGCCCGAGGGAGTGATGGGCAATTCCGAAGTGGGCCATACCAATATCGGGGCCGGCCGCATCGTTTATCAGGATCTCACCCGCATCGACCAGGCTATCAGCGACGGATCGTTTTTTCAGAACCCGGTGCTTAACGAAGCCTTCCGTCTGGCAGCCGAAAAAGGTACCAAATTGCATTTGATCGGTCTGTTGTCCGACGGGGGAGTGCATTCCCATATCCGGCATCTGGAGGCTCTGATTAAATTTGCGCAGCAGCAAAAATTTGAACGACTGATTGTCCATCCGGTCTTTGACGGCCGCGATACGGCGCCGATGATCGGTGAGACTTTTCTGGAACAGCTTCTGGGCTATTTCAAACAATACGGAGTGGGGCAGCTGGGAACACTTTCCGGTCGTTATTACACCATGGATCGCGATACCCGCTGGGAAAGAATTGAAAAGTCCTATGATGCCATGACTTTGGGCACGCCGGCCTGTCCCATGGATCCCGTCGAATACATCAAAGACTCACATCAAAAGGGCACCGGCGATGAATTTATCGAGCCGGTCTGCGTTAACCGTCAAAATAATATCGAAGACAATGACGTGGTGATTTTCTTTAATTTCCGTTCCGACCGCGCCAGACAAATTACCCGGGCTTTCACCGAAAAAACTTTTGACGGCTTTAAAAAGAAACAGTCTCCGCAGCTGGCCCAATATGTCTGTATGACCGAATATGATCAGCAATTCGGCCTTCCCGTTGCGTTTCCCTCTCCCGCGCTGGTCAATAATCTGGGGGAAGTGGTCTCCAACAGCGGTCTGAAACAGCTGCGCATCGCCGAAACGGAGAAATACGCCCATGTAACTTTCTTTATCAATGGTGGAAGCGAAATTAAATTTCCCAATGAGGACCGCATTCTGATTGACTCGCCGCGGGACATCCCCACCTACGATAAAAAGCCGGAAATGAGCGCTATTCCGGTCACCGAGCGTTTGCTACAGGAACTGGATCGTGATTATTATGATCTGGTGATTGTAAATTTTGCCAATTGCGATATGGTTGGCCACACCGGCATCATGGATGCCACCGTCAAGGCCGTGGAAATTGTTGATCAATGCGTCGGCCAGGTCGTGGATAAAGTTTTGCAAAAAGACGGACTGGTCTTTTTGACCGCCGATCACGGTAACGCCGAAGTAATGGTGGATGAACAGGGCCGCCCGCAAACCGCCCATACCTCCAATCCGGTGCGTTATCTGATCATTTCCAACCGCTACGCGCCGGGCAGCCTGAAAACCCGTGACGGCCGGCTTTCCGACGTTCTGCCCACCCTGCTCACTCTGATGAACCTGAAAATCCCCGCGGAAATTACCGGGCAAAATCTGGTGGAATAGAGTGCTTAGGGATGAAACAAAAACTTGTTCAGATTAGGCGTTTTTGCTGACTGTCCCTGCATACCACGGACAGAAGACCTTTAATGGACAGGGCGGACAGTCCGGTTGCGGAGCTTTGCATTTATCCCGTCCCAGTTCAATCAGCAGATGTGAAAAATGTCCCCATTTATCACGCGGAACTATTTTCATCAAATCTTTTTCAATCACCGGCGGGACCTCGCTGTCCGTCAGTCCCAACCGCTTTGCCACCCTGGTTACGTGGGTATCAACGGCGATTCCTTCGTTTTTACCGTAAGCGTTATACAGAACCACGTTAGCGGTTTTTCTGGCAACTCCGGGCAGAGTGATCAAATCTTCCATTCTGTCCGGCACCCGTCCCTGAAAATCCGCGACAATCTTTTGGCAGCAGGCAATAATGTTTTTACTTTTATTTCTAAAAAAACCGGTCGACCGGATCATTTTCATCAATTCCTCCGGCTCAGCTCCCGCCAGATCAGCCGCTGTCCGATACTTTTCGAAAAGAGCGGGAGTGACCATATTCACCCGTTTATCCGTGCATTGGGCGCTGAGTATGGTTGCTACCAGCAGTTGCAGCGGGTTTTTAAAAATCAGGGAGCAGTGCGCGTCGGGATAAAGCTTATCCAGCGCTGCAATTAAACTGTCGATACTTTTCGCCGCCGTATCCCCCGCGTTTTTACTGAGCTTGTTTTTTACCGGCTTTTTTTCCATAATGTCGCTGCTTCAATTCAAAATGATCGTCAATAAAAACAGCATAGCCAAACCGATGCCCAAACAAAAGTTAAAAATTATTATTCTGATTAATTTTACCTGGAGTATTCTGGGCTTTTACGCGGACTATCAGTGGCTGTCCATGGTGCCAACGCATCTTATCCCTCTAACTGCCATTTGTTCACTGTATCCGCCGCTTTTAACTATCTGGTACCTGCTCAAATATTTTGATCGCAAAACGCCTGAGTGGTTTACCTACTGGCTGGTTTTGGGTACAGCCAGCTATTGGCTGGCCGCCCAGTTTTATTTTCCTCTGCTGATGTCCTGGAAGGGGATTAATTTCCATGATATCGGCTCGATGTTCTGGGTGTCGGTCTATGGCTGCCAGTCGCTTTTATTAATAAAATATCTAAAAAAGCCCTCGCTGAAGACCATACTGCCCGGATCGCTGTATATTTTGGCCGCGGATTTTACTCAATATTTCGCCCTGACTTTCGTGGACTTTACTATGGAAGGCTATCCCGTCTGGATGAAATATCTGACCGCGCTGGTCGCGATAGGCCTGCAAATAATTTGTTCAGTCTGGATTTACTTTCGCACTAGAAACAGCCAAATCCTTTGAATTATTTCTGATCTTCGGGCGTAGCGGCATTCTGCGGATTTTGCTTTGGTCGCCCAGAGCTTTGGAAACATATTTTTCGGGCAACGAAGCGAAGTCGACGAAAGCCAGGTTCAGATAGTTCAAAGGATCCTCGTATGAACCGTCTTTGATTATTTCAAAATGCAAATGAGCACCGGTTGTATATACTCCCGCGCCTTTGGAGCCGGGAATTCCTCCGCTCAAACCGATAATATCCCCCTGACTCAACATATCGCCCTCGTTGACCAGTATTTTGGAGATATGGCCGTATAAAGTCATAAAGCCGCCGGCGTGGGCTACCATCACATAGCTGTAACCAAAACCGTTATCCACTGCCTTGTAGACAATCCCTTCCGCCGCGACTTTAACCGGCGTCTCCTGGGCCGCCCTGACATCCACGGCATTGTGCTGCATGCCGAACAGTCGGGCATAGGACGCCTCATGATAATAAGCCGTAATTCCGCGAACCGGATTGACCGGCCAGGCCGGTGAAAATTCCGCCCCCTCCAACCCGTAAGTCAGATATTCCAGCAGCTTTTTATTATTTCCCACGTTGAGCAGGCTGGCATAGTCTTCGGGATTAAATTTGTCTCCCAATTCCTTGATCCTGTCCTGCACGTAAATCAGATTTTTGCGCAGGGTGTCGATTTCCAGTAACACGTCTTCCTGCTGGGCCTTGGATCTGGCCAACAACTGTCTGTATATTTCCTCCTCACCCCTGGTTTGTTCGATCAGAGATTCTTTGGCCTTTTTCTTGAATTCCAGGTCGTTTTTTTCTTCCGTCAGTTTCTGGTGAAACTGAATCAGGGTAAACTTTTTGATTTCCAGTATTTTTTGATTGGTTTCCTGCTCTTCTATCAGCTCTCCCAGCTTCTCGAAAATGGTTCTGCCCTGTTCTTCCAGTACTTCGCTGTATCTGATTGAACGCAGTTTTTCACTGGTAGTTTCGTCGCTTAACAGCAGTTTGAGCGTGTTTAAATCGGCCCCCTCCTTGCCCAGAGTGTTAAATTCGGCCTGATCCCTGAAAATCACCTTCAGATACTCCGCTATCATCTGTTTTTGAAAGGAAATTTCAATTTTCTTTTGTTCTATCTGGTATTGCATGGTTTCAATCTCACTCTCTTTCAGATCTATTTGCGCCTCGACATTGGCAATAATTTTCTGGGAGGCTTTGATTTGTCTGTCCAGATTATCCAGTTGTTGCTGCAGCGTATCGATTTTCTCCAAAGTGCTGTCAATCTGTCCTTCGGTTTCCTCAATCTGTCTGTTTACGGACAGCAAATCGCTTTCCCCCGAACTGATTTCCAGCTTGATTCTTTCCAGAAAGCGGCTGGTCTTATATTGTTTGATCAACTCATCGGGATTGGGTGCTGGGTCCTGTTGCTGGGCAGCCAGAAAACCGTCTTTCAGGGGCAGAAAGATAATCAGCGCGGCAGTCAGCAGCAAGACCAGTTTTTGTCTGAAGAGGGCTTTCAAATTCAATTGTTATAAATCCTTATATTATACCGTAAAAACAGGCTTCTAACAATTGGCCAAAGGCTTAAAATCGGCTAAATAAGAGCTTTTTTCTTGCAAATATTATCAAAAAATTGTAACTTGCATTCACTGCTCATCTTGAGTAACATAATCAAGCCATTATCCGGCTTACTTATTACCTAAATCTGCACCACTATGGCACATAAAAAGGCCGCTGGTTCTACAAAAAACGGACGCGATTCAGTTGCAAAAAGACTGGGCGTAAAAATTTTCGGCGGACAGACCGTCAAGTCCGGCAACATCATCATCAGACAGAGAGGAACACAGTTCTTTCCCGGTGAAAACGCCTCCATGGGCAAAGACCATACGATTTTCGCCCTGGCCGACGGTGTAGTTAAATTTACCGAAAAACAGCTGAAAAAATATGACGGACAGGTCCACAAGGATAAATTCGTCAATATAATCAAGGCTTAATATTGTCAGATTTAGAGTCGTTTTCGGCGTTTGAATCTTCCAATCAGGGTTCTTCCCCGGAGAGTTTCAGGCTGTTCCAGGAGAGAATGAAAGCCGCCGCCGCGCAAATCCAGGCCATCCGGGCGGGGGAACAGAAACAGAAGAAAAAAGAGGACGAACTGGCTAAAATTCTCAGTGAATTTATCAAATCCCTGCAGCAGGACTCGGAATATGCCGGGTTTATTGAACATATCAGTAAATTATTGGCGTTAAATCTGCCCGCGGCCTTTATTTTGGTACTAATAATTAATAATTTTCCCCATCTGGAAGAACGAACCGGCCTCAAGCTGCTGAGTTTTGAGGAAGCTTCCCGGGCGGGTATTCTGGAAAGCCCGACCTTGCCCGATATCTATATGGCCGAAAAGACTTTGCCCGTCGGCCTCAAGGCTGCCATCGACGCCTGGATTCAGGAAATATCCCGGGTGTCTCTCGATCATCGTCAGCGGATGCTGGAAAGGGGACTGGATCGCGCCGGGAAAGTATTACCGGAAACTGTTGATTTGATGGCCTTCAGTCTGGCCTTCTATCTGGGGAAGAACGGCCATCCGCTTGATCAGGAATTTGCCGAAACATTCTGCCGGTTCTGCCTGAACGGGATTATGGAGCAGGTCAAAAAGCCCTTTAAGGCCCTGGAATAATTCTTAAGAAAAACAAACATGAAACTTTATCTGATTCAGCACGGACTCGCCAACACGGAGGAAATTGATCCCGAAAAAAAACTCTCTCCCCAGGGGCAGACCGACGTGCAAAAAATAGCCCGGTTTATGCAAAATAACCGGATCGATCCCGGCGTAATCTGGCACAGCGGGAAAGCGCGCGCCGAACAGACCGCCCAAATCATTGCCGGAGTCTGCCAGCCGGCCCAGCCCGCCACCTCCATAGCCGGACTGCAGCCGCAGGACTCACCCCTGGACATAGTCCCTTTTCTAAAGGTGGAAAGCGGAGACATCGTTTTGGTCGGGCACCTGCCCCATCTGAACAAATTGGCGACCTTTTTGCTGTCGAATCAGGAGGACGGCGACACCATCGCTTTCCGCGAAGGAAGCGTTCTGTGCCTGGAAAAAACCGACCAGATTTGGAGAGTGAACTGGATGGTCACGCCTGATTTGCTGATTTAAAATGGGGTGTCCAATGGGTCTCGAACCCACGACCTCCAGAGCCACAATCTGGCGCTCTAACCAACTGAGCTATGGACACCATGCGAAAAAGCTTTGCCCGCTGATTTTAACATAGCCGCAATTCAAAGCAACCGAATATTGCTTTTATCACAAGTAGTACAAGGAGTAGAGAAAAAATTTGGTGGTAATTTTCAATATATCCAAGGAAAGAGAAATTTTGACAAAGTTATTTTATATTATACGAGGAAGCAAGAAAATTATTATGAGACAGTATAAAAATACGGCGAATAATAATTTATCGTAGCTGACAAAGTATAAGATGAAAAGAATAATCAACAGGCCACTTGAACTTGCAAGTGGCCTTAGTTGATATTTAGGAGTAACAACGCCCTAGAATAGCCTCATTATCCTAAAATAGATATAAACAAAATCGCTTTCACAGTTCCGCCCTCGCATTATATCTGAATTACTTCGAAAGCAGAAGTAATTATATCACCAGTATAAGAATAAGCAAGAAATTTTTCGAGATTAAATCCGATGATTGTAGAATCGTAATTTCTGGCGGTAAAAAGACTAAAGTCCTTATTCTCATCATTGCTGAATTCCTGTCCGGAGAAAACCATATCACGCATGAATATATACTTTTTTTCCAGAGCTTCATTTCCTGCCATAATTGTCCGGAAGTTTTCGCCGTGCAGTACATAAAAATTATAAGTTTCGGCAAAATCTTCAAAGGGGTCGGTCATGGCATAGCCGGTCACAAAGTCCTCCTCTTTGGCTGATTTTTTGATAGTTGATGCATTTAGGAAACTGATTCTGTAAAAGCCCAGACTGGGATCATCCTGATAGATACTGCTCTTGCCGTCTTTGAATTCACTTTCCTTGACCCAAAAATTTCCGTTCATGACTCCCGTATCCTGAATATGGCCCAATTCATGGACCAATACCGAAACCAGTTCCCCGTCACTAACGTTTTGGCAGCGCAGAATAATAGTTGACCCGCCTCCCAGCCCCCGACTGCCCTCCGGGCTGAAATATAAAGTCAGGTTCTTGATCTGTTTGGTGGTCTGCTCCGGCATGGCCTGGAGTGTCTTGTAAACCAGTGATGCACATTTGTTCTTTTCATAAGGATTATCCACACTGTCTTGGTCGTAATCCTGTCCCGGGTGCAGAGTAATCCCCAGGTCCGTGAGCCGTTTCAGATAATCCTGCTCTTCGATTTGAGAGTAGAGATCTGAAGTTAATTGAATGTTTTGGGCAACCGGACGGCTGTCATAACCGTTTTCAGTAAAGGCCTGTCCCGCCTCCAGAATTTCAGTTCCGAAATTCAGGCCGAAGATTGTCTGTATCCCGATAATAAAGGCAAAAAGATAAGTTCTTAGCATGTTATTGCTGTTAACTGACCAATTTTGTCTTTATTTTTGGAATTTTAGCTGAAGAAGCGATTATATACTAAAAGGGCCCAAAGTCAATGGGTGTGATATCTCGGCTTAATCGCTGAATCTATTTTTTAAATCTGACCAGGTATTTCAGAGTGCCTGTGCTTGAAACAAAAACGGTGCCGTGTGGCTCGCACTTGCCTTCCACCTTGCTTTTATCCACTTTTTCCTTCTCAATCAGAAATCTCTCCGCGTCATCAATGCAGGCCAATAGTGTTTGATTCAGGGCTTTATCGTCTCCCTGCACATTATTCATTTGTTTCCCGACAATCATATAGATGTAGCCATCAGTGGCCGCCCGGTATTTCAGATTATATCTGGCTTCCAGCTGCCCTCCGGCATTGGTATCGATGTAATTTTTGGCAATAGACTGATCTGCGCGCAGCAGACGATCCTTGATTGCGTCATTTACATCCTTTTCATCCTGTACAATTTCGCCGAATTTGGTGGCAAAAGCTTTCAATTCGTCCGGAGTAGCCTCATGTCCGAACCATTTTTTGTATTTTTCCGCCATCCAGAGAGCGGGGGCGCTGGAGGTCAGATAGTTATAACCGCGTTTGAACGAATCGCTGATTCCCTCGGTTACGCGGGAAGTCAGGCTTTCTTTCATTTTTATGTCCGTATCGTTGGACATTTCTATGATGGCGACCTGGCTGAAACTGATCGGGGGCTGATATTTCTCATATTTCTTGAGATTGTCGGCCGGTCCGTATTTTTTCATGAAAATCTCAAAAGCGGCATAGGCCTCGTTTTTGGGCATCTTCATTCCGGGCACATCGATAGCGCCTTGTCCTGCAGAGTATTGGGTCAACAGTACATTGAAGGGCGTATCTCCCATCTGTACAAAAGCCTTGGTCATCAGTTCTGCGCCTTTTTCATCTGTTCTGTAGGCCTCCATCAGAAATTTGCTGCCTCTGGGGCTTCCTTCGGTTGTGCCGGTGGCAAAGTCTACAAAACTTTCACCGGAAAACAGATACCATACTTTATTGAACAACCAGGCTCCGCCTGCGACTTTCAGACCGGTCATCAACGTTTCCTTGATGGTTTTCATGATACCTTCCTCATTGGAGGATTTGAACATCCAGATTCCGCCCAACAGAGCCATGCCGGCCATGGCCAGCTTCTGTCCGGTGGATAATTTGTCCCAGTTTTCCCTGGCGTCTCCCAGCTTGTCCTGAATGGAGTCCATCACGCCCTGGGGTTTGGTAAAGATTGTTTTGCGGGCCTCTGCCGAAGCTTTGCTGACATTCAGAAAGCGGCTGGCCTGGGTTTTGATCAGGTCATAAAATTCCCAAGCTGCTACTACCTTTTCCGCTTCACTGGCTTTCATGCTGGTGGGCGGAGTTTTCAGGTTTTCCAATGTGGAAAGCACCACGGCCTTGTCTCTTTCCATCAATTCCAGCTGGCCGTAGGTCTGTAATATCTTCCTGGCTTCAGTCAGTTTGCCGTTAATCATCTTTTCTGTAGCAGTTTTTCCTTCGGCAGTCAGATTGATGGCCGTATCCAGCTTAAATCCGTCTGCTCCGATCACGCCCGGTCTTTGCAGAAATTCCAGCACCCTTCTGTCATTCAGAGTCTGTTTATCGGGGGAAACCTCATTGTTAGAATCCTTGATGTCCCTTGCTCTCAGCGCGTCCAGACTTGTAGGTAACACCTCTTGATTTGATGGAGCCATTTACAAGGCATAGTGATTAATCCTTATATTCTAGCACAAAAAGGAGGATTTCATCAAGGCTGGCAGACTATATTACAAACCAAAAATGAGGGAAGAGCAAGCGATCCTTGCTTCCCCCTCATTTACTTGAATAGCGTCTATTTGGAAGGAACAACCTGTCCTGGATTATATTGTAAATACCAGTTTACAAATTTCAGGTATCCGACCCAGTACTCGGCATCCAGTCGTGCCAGGCGGGATTGATGTAGTGTCATTCCTTCGTGGTTTTGCAGTGATTGTTGAATTTTGGTCAGTTTGGATTGAATCTCGGACAGGTTGACTGAATATTGGTTGACCGAGGGGTTGGAACCGGAATGTCCATTATGAATAATACTGAATCGGGCTGCCTGTGAACCGGCCAGCTTTTGAGTTTCCTGTAAAAGCTTCTGGGCATGCCCCTGGGGAACCATAGCTTCTGCCACATTTACCAGCTTTACGGTTGTTTCGGCTTCAGCCATCGTTGTATCAATGGCTCTGAGCATTTCATTGATCTTTTCCAGATCCGCAACCTTTTCCATTGTTTTCATTTGGGCAATTACTGAATCCAGTTTTGGCAGTACTGTGTCCAGTCTCAGATCAACATTTCGTTTTGCGATCTGCGGGGCCAGGATTTTCGCATCAGCCTCAATCTCGGACAGCCGGCGTTTATATGCCGATACTTTTGCTTCCACCAGCCGCAGTTCCGCGAATTTCTCAGTCAGGGTCAGTACCTGGGTAGATTTATCCTCCACAGTAGGCCGTGATATCACCTCCTGAGGGGGTCTGACTATTTCCGGAGTCCGGACTCTGGCTGTTTTGAGCAGTCGGGGAGCCGGCGCAGGGTTAATTCTTTGTGGTCTGCTGTGCTGTACCACCGGAGTTCGGTTTACCTTCTCAGGTTGCGGAGCAGGAACAACCTGTCTAACCGGTTCCTGCACCACCGGGGTTTTTAGATCTTCAACAGGCGGATTCTGACTTTCCTGTAATGTAAATTCCTCATCACGCTTTTTGTCATTATGATTAACGGTTTCCGTAGTGGGATTTTCACCACTGTCGGTATTGGCCGCTGTGTCGGATGGAACAGGGGCCTCATTGCCGGAATTCAAATACTTGTTTGGTCCGACCAGAATTCCCAATCCCAGAGCTGCTGCACCGGCCGCCAAAGCAGAAGCAGTACGCCAAAATTTTCGTTTTTGGGGAGGAACAGGAGGTTCATTGCCACTTCCGCCTCCCTTTCCATCTCCGCTTCCAACGGTAGCGGTACTGTTTATTGAGTTAATACTTAGTTTGCGCAAATTGGGTTTTGGGGCTGCCGGTTTGGCAGGCGAAGAAACCGCCTTGATAATGTTTTCTCTGACCCTGAGTAAACGGGAGTCGTTCAGCATTTCATCGATGTTTTCCCGGGCGGAATGATTGGCTTCCAGGGCTTCCAGATCCTGATTATATTTTTCGGTTCTGCAGGCAAGTCTGTACTCGACCATAGTTTTAACTGCCTGATAATGGACTGAATTTTCGTCAAATTTACATTCAACAACAAAGTCACTAAGCATCAGCCGGTCAGTCGTATTAAAGCGGGGGATGCTGTCGCCATAGTTATATTTAACGTATTGAGCGATAGAGTCGTAAGCCGAGTTGATTTGTCTCAGGTCTCTTTGATAATCCAGCCGGAGTTTCTCCAAATCATAAGCCTTTTGACGTTTGAGGCCCTCCAATATTTCGATTTTGGGAGTAGCCTGCAATGTATCGGGTAACAACGCGTCGATAGCCCTGGGCAAAGCCGTAACAACAGACTTAGCAGCTCCCAGTAAAGCTCTACCAAGATTTTTTAATCTTGAACCGCGATACTGTGCAGTGGAGTCATACCTGCGTTTCATTTCATTTTGTTCTGCTTCCTGCAGACTCAGTTCGTCCAGATAATCGGTCAGTCTCAGTTTTTCATCTACCAGCAAAGCAGTCTGACGGTCGGGAGCACTTCGTAAAAAAGCATCCAATTCGGCATCTCCCAGATCTTCCTGCGGATAATCCAGATTTTCCAGAGTCAGTCGGTTGTTGCCTGGATCAAGCGTAAGTTTGCTCTCCGGAATCGCGGATGGGACAACATTGATCGGCACCTCGTTAACTACGGAGATGTTGGTGGTTTCGGTAAGTACCCTGTTGGCAAATTTGGCAAATGCCGCTGCGGCAGGAGAATAATTCTGGTGTTCATTATATTCATAACGGTTATTGAACCCCGGCAATAAGGCCTGTCTGGTCTCGTCAATAATTGCCACAGCAGCTGAGCTCATCGAATTTTCCAATCCGGGCAAAACGGCTTGTCCCTGTGAATCAATCAGCCTTCCCTGATGAATTTCAGGGGATTTGGGCGTTTCATCAACTTTGTATCGGACCCCGCTGTCAGCAAGGTTATCGCGAAAATCAGCCCGGGCTGGTGAATCCTCTCCTTTTACTATTCTCAGTTGTAGAACGGAGGCTCGTTGATTGTGCATATGGTTCGATTAACAAAAATACTTGGAGCTGAAAACTTTTCTAAAATTTATAATTAAAAATAGGCGATACTATTACATTATCGCCCAACCTTGTCAAGAGAGGGAATTATTTTATAATCAGTTTTTACGCAGCAGTTTGAGCCAGGCCAATACGGTTTTGGCAGTGCTTAACATAGTCGTTACCTCCTTGATTTTACCGCTTCTGAGCATTTCACTGATTTTTTGTAATGAATCGGATTTGTTTAAAGCTTCCAGCAGATCAACCGGCTGGTTATTGGAAATGGCCAGGGAAAGAGCGGCCCTCTTCTTATTCTTCTTGGGCAGCAATTCTTTTCCCGCATAAGTTAAAGTAAACAGGAAGGTTAACACATCGGGATATTGATTTATCAATTTGATAAAATTGACGTATTTTTTGCTGTCGCTCAATTTAAGTTCGCCGAAAAAGTGCAGTATCAGATTGGTCACCATGCTGTCCGCCCCAATTAGCGCTCCCAGATTTTCCAGAGCCCGCTTTTCCAGTTCCTCAAATTTAGTAGCTTCGGCCTGATCTTTGCTCAAAATAACTATTTCAGTGGCCGGAGTAAGCGCGGGTGCGGAAGTAAGAGCTGGAACAGAAGTAGGCGCAGGTGCGGGAGTGGGGGCGGTAGCGGCTGTCGGGGCAGGTGCAGGGGCGGCGGGAGCGGGAGTGGATTCCGGAGCCGGAGTGGAGGCGGGGGAAGGTGCAGGTGTAGGTGAGGGTGTAGGGGAGGCAGCAGGTGCGGCCGTCGTGGTTGCGATGCGCCTTTTATGCCATTCTTCAGGAATTTCCATCAGTCCGACTCCGTAAGATTCCATTTCCGTAAGAATATCCGCCAGGGGACGGGCATCGGCAGATAAAAATTTGTAATAAAATTCAATGAACTCTGCAATCTGATCGCTTCTTGGCTCAAGACTTTCCCTGTTCAGTAAATTCAGATTGGTAGCAAGATTTAACATGAAATCATAGAGACGTGTCGAGAAAAAAGCATCAAAATCTTCTATTGTGGAAATGTTAAACACAGACATCAGGTACTTGGCAATCGGTCTGAAATCGGCTGTAGCATTTACGAAAACGCCTTGCAGCCAAAGATTTATATTTTCAGACAAAATATCAAATCTTTCAATTTCCTCGGAAGCAAGGCCTCCTATGTGCAGATTGTTTTCCAGGTCCAGATAGGCTGTGGAGCGCAACTCTGGTAATTCGCCGGGCAGTCCCGCGCCAAAGTCAACATTGGCAAATTGAATCTTATTTTTATACCAATAAACTTGTCCGCCATTATCTCTGGTATGTCCGTGTATCACTCTGTGAATTCCCAGGTCAGCCAGCTTGTCCAATTGGGCTGTTATGGCCGGATCGGTCAATGATTTCTGGAAATTTCTGTTTTTGGGGTGCAGAAACATTCTGCAAAGCTCGGTAAAACGGGGATATCCAGTCATTTGTTTTTGCTCTAGTAAAAGAGCTTTCAGCGTATCAGAAAATTCCCGGTTTAGTCCGGCAATTGTATCGTCAAGATTAGGGCCACGGGTCAATTCAGTCAGAATATCCGGGGTGAGTTCCGTGTGTATAAACATAGTGTCCCCATCTCGGGAAAGCAGTTTCATTTTACAGATTTCCTCCAGTAGTTTCTTTCCTTCAACGTCTGCAAGCATATTCTGTCTGACCTCTTTCCCCAAGGCCAGAAACTTATCCGTATCGCTGTTAAAATTTTTGTCAATATCCTGTTTAATCTCTTCCATAACATCACCCTTGAAGGATTGGCCATACTGTGTATAACGAGCTATAAATTCTGTAATGCCGAGTCCCTGCCAAGAGTTGATCATCGCGTTGCCCCAGCTGTGTCTGGCAGCCAATAGATCTCCCTCGCCGGCCATCAGACGATCTGTCAGAAAAGCAACTGCCAGGTCTTCGTGGTTGCCAAAATGCGAAACAATTACCCCGTTCTGTTCTGCTGCGGCCTGCCTCAATTCCGTTAACGTGGTCAATATATCCAGGCCATTGGTTAGTCTGTCGCCGATATTGTCACCGATCAGAATCAATTTTCTGTTGCCGGCAATCCATGACCAGGTCTGATCCGGGTGGATTTCAATTATTTTCAGAGTTACAAGATTGTTGATAAAAGCCTCATAGCTGCCGTTTAAGTCTCCAATTATTAGTACCTCAGTATGTCTTGGTACCTCATGGGCTTCCAGTACAGTCGGCGGGGGAAGTGTACTGATTGTGGTTTGTAATACTGGTGCCGGAGCAGGTCCGGGCGCAGACGGGGGTGCAGCGGGAGGTGCCGGGGGAGTTACTGGTGCGGGTGCCGGAGCGGGAGTAGGAGCCGTAGCAGGTGCAGGCGCAGACGGCGGTGCAGCGGGAGGTGCCGGGGGAGTTACTGGTGCGGGTGCCGGAGCGGGAGCAGGTGCGGGCGCTGGTGCAGGCGCAGACGGCGGTGCGGCGGGAGGTGCCGGGGGAGTTACTGGTGCGGGTGCCGGAGCGGGAGCAGGTGCGGGCGCTGGTGCAGGTGCAGACGGCGGTGCGGCGGGAGGTGCCGGGGGAGTTACTGGTGTGGGTGCAGGAGCGGGAGCAGGTGCGGGCGCAGGAGTTGGAGCAGGAGCAGGTGCTGGCGGCGTCGGGAATTGCGTAAGCGGGGGCAGTGTGAATTTCGGAATTAAGGGGGATTCATCGTCAGGCAAACGTCTGCTTTTCAGAAGCTCAAGTTTTTTCTGAACTTTTTTCAGTTCTTCACGTGCCGCATTCAGTTTGGGGTTAACAGATACCAGGGATGGTTCTATACCCATAGTGCCCAACTCTTTATTTAAAATTTCCACCAGCCGTCCCTCCAGACCGTGATCTGCTTCATACTGCAGTACTTTTTCACGCAGTTTAAGATAAGTCTCACTAATCGCGGTGACATGTGACTTATAAGCCTCTTGTCCCATCCTGTTCACCTTTGGCAAGCGTGCCTGCCAGCTTCTTATCAACGTTACGTGATCTCCGAATTCCAGCCAGAATAGTCGTTCAGCCTCCGGAATGGACATTTTTTTGACGGATTTTTCTTTCTTATCGATTTCTCTAACTTCTTCCTGAAAAGTTGCTTTTTGTTTCTCCGCTTCTTCTTTTGTTTTCTTCAATTGTGCGGTTCGTTCTGCTATTGCCTCCAAAGCCGAGGCACCAAGTGCCTGAATATGGGATAACCTTTGTTCCAGCCTGGTTTGCCTGTCTCTGAATTCCGCATAGGTGGTGGTATTGGCTACATAGGAAGACAGCGCGTTCTGATTCCCCTCGACGCTGACTGTGTCGGGAGCCAGCTGCCGTGCCTTGACCAATATATATAATTCCAATTCAATCAAATCCTTTTCAATACTGGTTTGCAGATTGAAGGCATGAAAATATTTGCCGTCGTCCCGCTGCCCGTAAATAATTTCTCCTCCCACGACCGAGTCGAGTGACTGTAACAAGGTGGAATTGATTCTGCCGTTCTGTACGTCCTGTTCCAATTGAGCTATTTCTTCTGCTTTTTGAAAATCGTTGACCCAGTCCTCGGACTCCCTGATTTTTGACACGATCGCCGCCAGTTTTTTACTAATGTCTTTTTTGACGGTCTCATTTGTTCCCAAGGCCGTAGAAAGCTTCTTCAGCGTTTCTTCCAGTTGTGCGATTCCGGCCAATAAAGTAGGTTTTTTGCGGCGGCTGGATTCCAGATCGGCTTTATCTTTGGTGATTTTTTCAGCGGCTTTTACACCTGCCGAGGGATTATCGGCTTCTCTTTTGGATGGTAAATCGTAGGCTTTAGCCGACCCCAATCTCAGCACCCGTCCAATTTTATGCATAAAGCCCTTGGTGGCCCGTCCGACTTTCCCGTCCCCCAAATCTTTGGCAACATCAGGGTTGACTGTCTTGGCGGGCATTAATCTGGCGAACTTATCGGAACTCTGTTCCGGTCCCTGCTGGTTGGGCATTAACTTGGCGAAAGCATCAGGCCCCGTTTGGAGAGACATACCCGAACTGGTGAGTTTAGCTTGCGCGGCAACTTCCTCCGTTTGAGTTGTTTTGATGGTCAGAACTCTGTTCAAGACGGATTGCTTGATCGTGTCCAACAGGGCATCGTCAACGCCTGTTATACTCTGTTTGATGGTTTCCTCAATATCATTGTTTGCGTACAAATATTCTTTTACCGACTCATCAATTGCTTCGTGAATAAGATATTCGTTTGCAACATTGGTTAAATGCGCTTTGTCCAAAAGACTGTTTTTCTCTAGATTTTTTCTAATTAAAACGGAAAGTTCCCCGGCCAGATGACGATCGGGATAAACGGCAAATATTAAATCCGCCAGTTTGGCTTCATCCAAAATAGCCAGTCTATCGGCCAACACACTGCTCTTCAGTTTGCCAATATCCAACGGAAGCTTTTGAGCCAGATCAATTGCATAATCATGGGCGAAAGCATTTTGAAAAGCATCCAGATTCGGATCATCCGAGTCGGTATATTTTTCAGCTCCATATGTATTGGGACCGCTGACCATTTAATTGGTTTTATTGACTGAATTTAACTTTTCATCAATGCTTCTGGAATTCTCAACCAGTTCATCAAACAAGTCGCTTACCGCCTCTAAAATCTTATTATCAAGTCCGGGAATATAAGAGGTGATTATACTTAAAGCATCTATTTCGTCAAGTTCGGGGTGGTCCTCCAGTGTTTTCTGCAACAGAAAGACTTCCTTTTCTCCCAGTGAGGCTACGACTACGGCTGTCACGCGCTCACTTAAAGTCTGGGCAATTTCGTTACTCAGCTCTTCAATAACCTCAGGACTGGCCTTATCCATTTTGATTTCTTTCAGCAGCATCTGAATGAAATTTTCAGTGTTGAAATAAATTCCGTTTCTTCTGGTTGATTGTGTTTTTTTCATATTGGTTAATTAAGCTGCTTTGGAAATAACTTCTCCGTTGTCATTGGCTGCCTCGCTGTATAAAGCTATCGGTCCCAGATTCAATTGTTTCTCTGCGGCGATCTTTCTGTATTCATTGGCGGCTCCGTTTAATTCATAGATTTGTTCTTCTATACTGTTGATCTTTCTGGCGGCACGTTTTTTATCCCAGCTGTAAGGCATTCCCGAGATTTTGGCCTGCAGGCGTTTTTGTCTGGCGACCAGCTTATCGATGCGTTTTTCGTACTCGAGAATTCTGTCTTTGAGGTAACTTCTCATGAAGTTTCGGTTGAATTGGCCAAGTAAACGTTTGGGCATATGCGTGGTGCGTACCATGGCCCTGCCGATCAATCTCACCGGGAAAGTGCCGTATTTCCAGGCAAAGCCCAGTGGAGCGGTAACGGGAGTGGCAATCATTCGGCCGACACTGAAAGACTTCTTGGCCAGGCTTCTGGCCGTGGCGGCATTCAAAAACTTCTTGCGGCTCCAATTCCAGGAGGTTTTGGTTCCGGACCAGAACGCCTTGGCTCCCTGTTTTGTGTAATGCCAGCCCTTTTGTAATCTGAAATTGGTGGACATTTTGTTAAACACCTGGGTAAGTCCTACCGATTGCAGATATTCGCGTTTCTCCCTTCTGCTCAAATTGTTTTCATCAATATACTTTTTGGCGGCCTCCACTCTTTCGTATAAATCTTTGGATTGGGCAATTTGTTTATCCACTGTGGAAATTTCATCGCGCAGATTTTGGACTTCCCTGGTCAGTCTCAGCCGGTTAGGGTCGGCTTCCGGCAGAGCGTTCATTTCGGTTTCCATTTTGGAAATGCGCGCGCGTTTTTCTTCGATGCCGGCAGTTTTTAGTTTGTTCAGCCCTTCCAGTGACTTTTTGTTTAAAATTCTCTTTAAATCATTTTTGACCAGCAGCACCCGCCACATGGCATCGGGATTTTTCACGTCTTTGGTCAGGGATTCCTCAACTTGCCGTTCTTGCGTACGGCTTTCGCGAAGCATTTTTACCAGAACTTTTTCTCTTTCACCCGGCTCAGCGGTCTGGTTCACTTTATCCAGAAATTCTCGTGACCACATCTCAATCTTAACTTTTTTCAGTACTTCAATCAGGTTTTCCAGATCCCAGTCGTCCGGGTCCAGCCCTTTCTCCAGACTGGGTTTCACTTTTTTAAATCGGGAAACTGCTTCTTCCAATATCAGGGAAAACCTTTCCAGCGTTTCACGTTTCACCACCCGTCCGGATTTATTGAGAGTATGTTTCAGACGTCGGGGCGTGGTGAACTTATTGATCCCGTTGAAAACGCTGAAGGTTTCATCGGAATTAATTACTGACTGCAGCAACTTGTCAGAAGTCATATTGGCAAAATCAATCGGTTCCAGTCCGATAAAGTCCTGTCCGCTGGCCACGGCATTTTTGACTCTATTCCAGCCGCGTCCCAGCACGCCTCGGTCCATAATTTCCGCTCCCTGCTGGTTGGCCGTTCGCTTGATATCGATACTCTTTACTTTCTCCAGCCTCAGCGCGGCCTTAACGTTTGCATAATGGTTGGCTTCCTCGTTGTATACTGTTTCGTCCAACTTATGCTTGCGCATGTAATCCTTGCGCATAAAACGCTGTGTCAGCTCAAAGGGTGTGAGCTTGGCTGGATTGACTGAGGGTTTGATATCGTCAATAGCAACTTTTATAGTCTTAAAACCCTCGTGCAACTTGTCAACAGCGTCATGATCATTGAAGTCGAATGGTCCAAGAACAGTTTCAAGAGTTTTATAAGAGGGTGCTGTCAGGTCAATGAGCTTGGGATGTAAGGAAAGCAAATCCTTTAATCCATCAACAGAGGCTCTTAGGCTTTTTACATTTTTTGCCATTTGTGGTTCAAGCACATTCAACCTTTCATTTTCGGCTTTCTTTTTGTCGTCAGGAGAGGAAGTACCGCTTCCTTCGATAACCAGTAATTCTGCCCTTCTTTGTACAAAAGCTGACTGTTCCGCGATGGCCTGGCGAATGGTTTGAATAATTTTGTTGGTTTCCGCTTTCAAATGCTCAATAGCCTGGGCCTCGGCCGCGTCAACGGCCCCAGGAAGAGTTTCGTTTTTGATAAAAGTATCAATTTCAGCGGTAACTTGTTTTGCCGCAGCATTGAGGTCCGGAGCTTCTCCCGTGGCAATCAAAAAATAAAGCCTGCCGCGCAATTCCGCCATAAACATTGTGGTTTCCTGACTTGTTTGAAGCTGATACAGGGAGTTATCCTCCAAAGCGGCTTTCACTTGGTCTGCCAGGGCTTTACATTCAGGACTGCCCGTAACCAGCATATTCCAGAACTCTCTTAACGGTTGATGATTGTAGACCTCGGCCGAACCGGCTTCGTCACCGCTTTCCTGGTCAGAATTTGCAACCAGCAACAAGTCCAGGAAGGCCCGTTCTTCGCTTAAAGGCTCGGGTGGGTTTGCCTTTCTGCACCATTTACGCAGATTTCTCAATTCTGAGAGTGTAAGCTGGGACAATCTGTTTGTGGCATCCGCGATGGGGGCACCTGCAATCAATCCGATACGAGCCATTATTTCGTCATAACGTGTGGGATTGGTACTTTGAATTAAAGTTAACGGCTCCGTCAGTCTGTTGGCCACAAACAGTCTTTGTGCCTCCAGGCTGGGGTTCTTGCCAAATCTTTTGTTTATCTGGGCTTCAATATAGGGGCTGGTGCCAATCATTGAGCCAACACCGCGCAGAACTCGTACAAACTGCCTGCCCACCCTTCTGGGAAGGGGGCTTTCCATGTGTTCCACTCCCTCCGAACCCTGATAATGCAATGAGTCCTCACCTAATTCGGTTTCATAATTTTCGTTACCCTGTACTGCGCGGTACAATTTATTTCGTACCCTTTCCTCACCTAATTCGGTTTCGTAATTTTCGTTACCCTGTACTGCGCGGTACAATTTATTTCGTACCCTTTCCTCCTTGATCCTGTTTAATTCGGGGCTGCCTCCGCCTGCCGGCAGGGGACGGCCTCGGGTCAGCGCGTGGGCAACCTGTTCATTTATGCCGGTTTGTATCAGTGAAACATTGCGGGCGATTTGGGCGTTAAATTCATAAAATTCCCGGTTTTCGTCCTCCACCTGTCGCAATACGCGTTCATTTCTTTCTTCCTGGTCGGAAAGATTGGGTTGTTCCTGTGGCAAATGCCCAAAGCGGGGTACCTTTGACATAATAGTGAGTTAAATCCCTAAATTATAGCATTTTTAAGTGTTGAAATAAAGCCTTTCCTGCGTTAAGATGGCCGCGACCTAAGCAGTCAAATCGTTATATTATTTAAATCACCCCGGGTCATGAAAATTACATCAGAGAAAATGGCTAAGGCAGAAGTAAAGCTGATTGTGGAACTGACGGAACTGGAAATGGAGAATTATTATCAGAAAGCCCTGGAAAAGCTGGCATCACAAATTAACGTAAAAGGTTTTCGTCCCGGCAAAGTGCCCCATGAAGTGGCCGAACAGCAATTGGAAAAAGGTTATATCATGGCCCATGCCATAGACCTTGCCATTCCCCCTACCTACATTGAATCCGTTAAACAGGAGAAAATTGAGCCGATCGCCCAGCCCAAAGTAACCATCGTCAACGACAAGCCCCTTAAATATGAGGCGATCATTCCGGTTTATCCCGAAGTCAAAGTAAAGGATTACAAGAAAATCAAGCTGGAGGGGAAAAAAGTTGAGGTTACCGACGCGATGGTGGAGGAAGAAGTAAAACATTTGATTGGCTATCACGCCACATTCAGTGAAGTGACGGATCGTCCGGCCGCCATGGGGGACAGGGTGGAAATTGATTTTAACGGTTTTGACGAAACAGGGGTGCCTTTGGAAGGTACCACCAGCAAGAATCACCCGATGATACTGGGTGAAAAGACCTTTGTCCCGGGATTCGAGGAAAATTTGGAAGGAATGAAAATAGGGGATGAAAAAGAATTTACCGTCACTTTTCCCGCGGATTATTTTCACAAACCTTTTCAGAGCAAACCGGTCAAGTTCAAGGTCAAGCTTAACAGGCTGGAAGAAAGACATGTTCCCGAACTGAACGCCGAGTTTATTAAAAAAGTTGCGGGGAAGGAAATGACTGAAGCAGAATTTAAAACGGAAGTAAAAAACAACCTGATGAAAGCCCGCGAACAGGAGGAGCAAAACCGTCTGGAAAGTCTGTTGCTGGAAAAAATTCGCGATAATACCGAAGTTGACCTGGCCGAGAGCCTGGTGGACGAAGAAATCCATTATCTGCTTGATGAAATCAAAGAGAATGCCACCAGCAGGGGCATTAACTGGGAGGATTATCTGAAGGCTACCGGTAAAACCGAACAGCAGTTGCATGAGGAGAAAAAGGGCGACGCCGAGAAAAGATTAAAGCTCCGCTTTGGGGTACAGGAGATTTTTAAGCTGGAAAAAATTGACGCTACCGACGAAGACCTGGACAAAGCTTTCCAGGACGAAATGAAAATACTTGCGTCCATGAATTATGAGCCTAAAATAGAGGAGCAGGAGATGCTCAAGGTCCGCCTGAAAAATAAAATTAAACTGGAAAAACTGATCGCGGTTTTCCTCAAACAATAAACGAAAAAACTATGAGAACATTTTTACTCAGTGGCACTATACTTGTTTTTGTAATCATTCTGATAATATTTTTTCAGAATCTGGCCAATACCGTGACCGGCCTCTGGATCATGCTGTTCCAGTTTGATCAGAAAGCCAGCGCCTCACTGGCGGTTTTCATCCTTTGCGGAATCGGCTTTCTGGCGGGCTCAATCACCACTCTGTTGATCACGACTTTAGTGAACGCGGGCAAGGACGAAGAAGTTCCGGGAGGGGCTAACTGGTAATTCAGAGCATCTTCCCCTTGCTCTTTGACCTAAAAAATTATACATTGCAGCCAGTTGTATAAAAGATGTGAACAAGCTGGCCGATGCTTAAACGACTGTTTACCTCCACAACCAGAGTAAAACTGCTGACCATTTTTCTACTGAATCCGGATCGGGAGTTTTTTATACGTGAGTTGACCAGGGAATTAAACGAACAAATAAATTCCATCAGACGCGAACTGGACAACCTGAAAAAGATGGGACTTTTGAAAACCAAAGAAAAAAACCGTAAAAAATATTACGCGGTAAATAAAAACTTTCTTTTGCTCAACGAACTGAAGTCCATCATTGTAAAAGGCATCAGCAATAAGGACGAAATTACCAGAAGAGTATCATCGTTCGGGGAAGTCGATGTTCTGGTTTTTTCGGGGATTTTTGTAAACAAGGAGGCACTGATCGATCTGCTGATTGTAGGTAATATCGACAAGGAGAGACTGGAAGAATATCTGAACAACGAACTGGACACCTCCAGGCCCATCAGGTTTAGCGTCATGTCGCGCGACGATTTCCAGTACAGACGCAAGTGTTACGATAAATTTCTGACCGATTTAATGGACAGTCCCGACAACCTCGTTACCATCAACAATCTGGAAGAAAAATAGCTTGCAATTTAGCTTTCCATTACCTAATATTACACGGCAAAAACACTCTTTATCCGGAATTCCTATGTCACATTTAATTATTCAAAAGATCGAAAAAAAGCAGATTAATCCCGATGTTCCTGAAATCAAGGCCGGTTATACCGTCCGCGTACATCAGAAAATCAAGGAAGGTGAAAAGGAAAGAATCCAGATTTATGAAGGACTGGTTATTGCCGTCAATCATGGGCACGGACCAAGCAAAACCATGATTGTGCGCAAAGTTGTTGAAGGCATCGGAGTGGAAAAAATCTTCCCACTGAATTCACCCAGCCTGGCCAAAATTGAAGTTATCAGAATCGGCAAAGTCCGCCGCGCCAAGCTGTATTATATGAGAGATATCAGCGGCAAGGCCGCCAGACTGAAGGAAGTTCTGGTCAGCCATGCTCAGGAAAAATCGGTTAAGGGTGGGGAAAAAGCTGAAAAAGCGGCTCCGGCTGAAGAAGTTCAGGAGACAGAAATAACCGAAACAGCTGAAGTTGCTGCAAACAACGAAGCTAATGAGTCCGAAAAATAAAACTAATCGGGTTCCGGAACTTACAGATAAAATAATTATTGCAGGTTTGGATGAGGTAGGCCGTGGCCCCTGGGCCGGGCCTATTGTTGCGTGTGCCTTTATCGAAACCACTCCGGTTATGGACGTGAAAATTACCGATTCCAAAAAGCTCAATGAGGCCCAAAGAGAGGAAGCTTATCAGGAATTGATCAGGCACGGCCACTATGGCATTGGCAGTGTGGAAGCCTGGGAAATTGACAGAATCGGACTGACCAAAGCCAACCGTTTGGCGTTTCGCAGGGCGATCGAAGGACTCAAAGTTAAACCTGATCTGATTCTGATTGACGGTCGGGATAAAGTTGACCGGGCAACCACCTTGGGGATTCCCTGCAAAACTTTTATTAAAGGGGATTTGGCGATCAGAGCCATTTCCTGCGCTTCGATTGTGGCTAAAGTCACCAGGGACAGACTGATGGATAAACTGGCCAAAAAATATCCCGAATACCATTTCGAGGAGCACAAAGGATACGGCACCAGTTTACATAAAAAGATGCTTAAACAGTACGGGGCCAGTGAAATTCACCGGCAAAGTTTCAAACCGGTGCATCTGCTTTTGCAGACCAGTTTATTGGATCAATAGAAAAAAGCAGGTTTCCAGGTAACGGGAAATAACGGAGGGCTGTCAAAACGCCGCCGGCCGGGAACATCATCTCTTGGAAGATGTTCCCGGCCTGTGTGGCGCGCCCCTTTTCCTGACGTCGGAGAGACGCCGGCTAGAGGGCCATGACGCGAAAGGAACGCGTGGTGTTGCCCACCGTGATGCTGGCGGGGCGCTCGTCGTTCTTCTTCAACTTCTGTTCCTGAGGCAGAAAGCCGATCTGGCAGAGACCGGCCAACGGACGCTTGACGAGGTTGGTGACAGCCACATTGGAGCAGTCCGGGGCCGCGGCTGAGGAGTAGAAGAACAGCATGCGGTCAGAGGTGATCGCATAGGTCTGCCCGTCCACAACCTCGGTCGTGAGTCCGTTCAGTACGACCTGGATGACCGGCGGCTTCTCGCTGGGAGGAGCGGACTCGGGCGCGTCGGGCGCTCCGGCGTCCGCGGCCTGCGCGTCGTTGACATCTGCAGGCTTGGCATCGGCCTCGGCGTCGGGGACGGCTGCGGTGCCGGCATCGGCTTTCTGAGGGGGAGCCTCCTGGTCGGTCTGGGGTTGTGGTTGGGAGAGTCCCGCGTCGGCCTGAACTGACGCACTCGCCCCGGCGGTTTTTGGCTCGGGATTGGTTCCCGCGCAGGCCAGCAGGGTGGTGGAGAGCAGCACTGGCAGAATCGTTTTCAGCATTTCTTTCCTCCGTCGTTTGTACCTGGAAACCGTGCTTTCAAAGGGCTTAGTCCGGCCCACACGGTTTCATGAATAGATGAGCCTGACTAAATCAGACTGATTATACAAGCGGATTGACAAAAGTCAATTAAGCCGTCTAATTAAAAGTGTCTTTCAGGAGCTTTTCGTGTTCGAAAAAACTATAGGTGCTTTTAAGTTTTTGCGCGGCTAATCTGGATTGAATATCTTCCTGATGTTTTCGTGCATGCGCAAACAATCGTTCAATATTTTCCGAGTTCAGGTCCATATAGTTCAGACAATATTCATCAAAACCAATCGTTTCGACAAAATCCCTGACTTTTTTGCTATAGGACAAAGCTACAAAAGGAGTGCCGGCTAACACCGAAAAAATAATTGAATGCAGTCTCATGCCGATAATCATCTCACTGCGGCCAATTACCTCTATTGCCTGTGAGAAATCCTGAACAATTTTTAGCTGCATGGCTTCCGGATTTGTCAGTAAGGAGGCCAGTTCTTTATAGCGATTTTTGTCGTCCTCGATTTCATTTTGAAAAGGAATGAAAATGGTCCGCAAATGAAATTTTATCCAAATATCATCAATCAGTCTGGCCAATTCCAAATTAATTTTAGGCTGATCACCCCTGACCCAGTCCCTGAGAGTTAGTACAATTTGCTTTTGTCTGGAAACGGAGGAATCTGAATTATAGCCGATTGCAAAGGCCGGATCTGCTAAAACCCGTATGTTTTTGATGCCCAATTTTTCCAGCAAAGTCTTTGACTGCCGATCTCTGACAGTGACTAATTTGCTCCTGCTGAAAACGAAACGGGTCAGTTTTTGGGCCCATGATGAATTAAGGGGGCCCACACTTTGAGCAAGGCAGACTACGGGTTTTCTTAAGATCCAGAAATAAAGAAATTGTATAAACCAGATCCAGACGGCGCGTTTCTTTTCGTCGCTGAACAGACCGCCTCCTCCCAAAACAACCAAATCGGCGCGTCTCACTGATTTGAGCGTGATCCAGCCGGCGGGAAGAAACCAGAATTTAAAAAATGAACGGAATCCCGCCGGGAAAAAAACCAATCCTTTTACTCCGAAATCAGCTGCCGTTTTACGGGGAGTGCGGGACATAACTGCTATTTCATTGTGGGGCCAGGATGATGCGACTAGTTTTATCAAACCGGCCAAGATGGCATCGTCTCCCAGATTGGAAGCTCCATAGTTACCGCAAACTATAATATGTTTTCTGTCTGTCTTCATTGGGGACATTCTTTGTAATAGGACAACTTTATCTGAATTTAAGAAGATGATTAAGCTATAATACAAAAAACGTTGACAAAACTTTAAAAAAGTAGTTTAATTCAACCTTGCCTAAAATTTCCGGAACGGTTGTGGCAAGACTTTGCACTTTGAAATAAAGGCAAATGTCCGTTTAGCGCCCGAAAGAGGCTACCTGCTTTATCTACGCCTTCAGTTGTTTTCCATCTGTCACAAGTGGACGGGGGGAAACCACCGATGACCTGATGCAGCAATAGCTTCTTGCGGGTGCTTACGGCATCAAGTTTCATTTAGGAAACAAGTCCGATGTCGGCATTACGGCCGCCGGACAAACAGACTGGCCATCACCAAGTTCCGGCCGGTTTGTGTAAGAAAAACAGCCAGACCGTCAGACGGACTGGCGAGAGGTTCTCAAACGCATGCGAGGAGACAGATCATGAAGAACAATGCGCTATCGGTTTCCGTCCTCGCGGCCCTCGTGTGCATCTGCATCGCGGGGACCGCCAACGCCGGCCCAGGCTGGCGTTACACCAACAGTCACGGTATGAAGCATTGCGCTTTCGCGGCCCTCGGGCCCGGCGGCGCAACTGTCAACACCGCGACCACCGCTGCCGGCAACGGCGGCGTCTCCATCACCGGCGAGCAGGGTAAGACCGTGACCCTCCGGCTGATCTGCGAGAGGCTCCAGAGCTACGATGCTCAGGGACAGCTCGTTTCGATCGGCTCGGAAGGGACCTACACGGGGCCCGGCACCGGTGTTAGCATCGGCGTGGACAAGCCCGACGACCAGACGACCTCCGGCTACAAGCTCCCGAAAGGGATGGAGTGGACGGTTCAGGTCGGCGACGCGCCTGCCACCTACCAGCTCGGTTGGAGTGGAAGCAACGGCAGCGACACGCTCAGCGTGACCGTCGCTCCCGTAGCGCCGCCTCCGACCGTGCCCCAGGTACAGAGCCTCGTTCAGCCCGCCCAGCAGAAAGCCGACGACGCCTACAAGATGGCGGAGTCGAGCGGACATGGCTGGCAGAATCGGGTGTTCGCATTCCAGGGGCAGTACACCCTCGGCCTCGACAGTCTCAACAACGATGGGGACGCGCGCCAGGGGTGGGGGATCGACGCCAATGTCTTCCTCGGAAGCGATCCGAATGTTCGGTTCCTCACGGGACTGAACCTCCGGCACGACTTCCGGCAGAAGCCGCTGGTGGCTGCTCCCAACATGCCGGTGAACGGGTTCAACCAGTTCATCGACTGGCAAACGCTCTTCATCGGCCCCAAAGCCGGCGTGGAGTGGATGCCTGCAAGCTGGTTCCAGCTGCAGGCCTGGGCTTCTCTCGGCGCGTTGATATCGATTGACGGCACCGTGCCGTTGTCCCAGCTGCCCGACCGCACTCTCTACAGCGGCGAGTCCTCGACGACCGGCGCCCTCGGCTACAACGTCACGGTCCAACCCGGTTTTGTGATCGGGGAACACTTCGTGCTTGGCGCCAACATCGGCATCCTCGGCAACCTCTCCAAGGTGGCCAAGGAGCGAGGGCCGGAACAGATCTGCAACCAGACGACAGGGGACTGTCTGGTGCAGCGGAAAGGATGGTTCCTCGACGTCCCCCTGGGATTCTTCGCGGGATTCCAGCTCTAGCCAGTACCGGAGACCGGCAGCGAACGGCGCGGCGCAAACGCTCGCACGCTCGCTACACACGGCCAACGCGCAGCCAAGTAGCTGCCGGTTTCCGGGAACAACAAGAAACAGGCCCGCCCGTAGGCAGGCCAGACAGAAGCCTACGGGCAAGGAGAACATTCTCATGAATCGAAAGAAGAGTGGGCCAGTCTTGTGGCTGGCTCAGACAATCCTCTCGCGAGGCAGGACAGCTCTCGGGCTGACCCTGGCCTCACTCGTACTCGCGCTGGCCGCCCTCACGGGGCTGGCTGGTTGCGACGACACTCCGTCCAATGAGGCCTGCCTCACGGACGGCGACCCCTGGTGCCGCAGCTATGTAGCCCCTGGCTCCGGGGGAACCGGCAACTCTGGGCAGGGGGGCAACCCCAACCAGAGCTGCTACGACGACCCCAACTACGGCCACGAGTGCACGCAGTCCAACGGTCAGCCCGGTATCTGGGACTGCAACGAAGCCGAGAACGGCCTCATCTGCGTGGACATCCACGGCAACGGAGGCACCGGCGGCAGTGGCAATTCTGGACAGGGCGGCTCGGGCAATGCAGGGAACGCCGGTACTGGCGGCTCCGGTGGCAGCTACAACTGCGCAACCGACCCCAACAACGGCGATCCTTGCACGCTTACCGGTGGCGAAACGGGCCACTGGGCGTGTAACGCCAACGGAACGGGCCTGGTCTGCGTCTCCAACGGTGGAGGCGGCGGATCGGGCGGCACGGGTGGCAGCGGTGGCACGGGCAATTCCGGCACCGGCGGCAACCCCAATTACAACTGTGCAAACGACCCTCAGTTGGGCACAATCTGCTCGATGGGTGTCGGCATCTGCCTCAGGAACGGCGTGCAGATCTGCAACCAGGTCGGCGACGGCTTGGTCTGCAGCGTGAACGCCGGTTCTCCCAATCCGCTCGGCGAGATCTGTAACAACGGTCTCGACGACAACTGCAACAATGCAACCGACGAGCAACCCTGCACCAACGGAGGTGGGGGAGGCTCCGGCGGCACTGGCGGCAGCGGCGGAACGGGCGGAGCAGGTGGCAGCGGAGGATCCGGTGGCGCAGTCGATTGCACTCCGGTCAGCTCCTCCACGACGATGGTGACGGGCGCGAACTCACTCGTCTCACTGCTCAAGGGTGCGGGACTCACGAGTACGTCCAATCCCTACCAGCACACTCTGGTCAACGGTGACCTTCTGTCGCTGGTCGCGAGCGGCGGCCTCTCCATCAACGTGTCGGCGGGATCGATGAACTACTGGGAGCCCTACAGTCCCAGCGGCGACCCGATGCCCCTGATCGACGCCTTGTTCTGCCGACAGCTCGGGATTGACCCCCCGACCCCCGCCAGCTGCAACGACGGCGTGATCGGAGACCGCACATCCGCATCGTACCTGTCAGCCCTCCGCATCGACTGGGAGTGCTGGCGCAAGGGACTGTGCCCTGCCACCCTGGAAGGGCACATGCCTGGAGATCTCTTCGCACTCAGGAAGGTCATCGCAGTGGGCGACCCCCTCAACGGTTACACCTTCAACGGTTTGAAGTGGGGGCTGCTCGAAATGCCCCCCAAGTGCCTCTGATCTCCCCAAAGTCCCAACCGGAGTTTGAGCTTCCCTGAAGTTCGCTCCTTTCACCCCAAACTTGATGCCGATCTCCTCGCCGATTGACCGGTCTCCCCGACCGATCATGAACGTGGACGCCCAGTCACTCCAGCCCGGAATGACGTCGGCTAAGCATCAATTAACCCCTAACCCGAGTGACCGCGAACTGCCCCGTGCAGTGTCAAAGGTCCCGGAAAGGAGGAACGCCCCGCCCATCGCAAGATGTGGCGGGGCTTTTCCAAATATATTTAATTAACAAAAGACTTTACAAACAGTAGTTAATATGTTAAAACATAATCTTGCTTTGGATCTATAAAAAAATAGGTCCCTGGCAGAATCTTTGAAAACTCATTGGATAAACAATATCGGGATAACCGACTTGTTTCTAACAGAAAAACAGGAGCTACGAATCTAGACAATCTGCAACGACCTGCAACTTAGAAACAACTTGGTCATCCCGATTAAATGCGGGAAAAACACCTTTGAAAGGTGTCGGTCTCTGCTCGGAAGCTTAACTTATTCTGCAAACGCTCGGCAATCACGGAGGAATGCATCATGAAAACCAAGCTCAACAATCTGTTTTGGTCTCTCATCAGCGCTCTACTCGGACTCGTCGGCATCGTCTCACTCGCTGCCTTCAGCACCGGTTGCGACGATGGCGGGTACGAGCTGGTACCCTGCACCACCTGCGGCACGCCTGATGGCGGCGCGGGAACGGGCGGGTCGGCCGGCAACGACGGTAACCTCAACCCCGGCGGGAGCGGCGGCGGCGATCAGTCGCCCCAGCCCAACCCCGGCTGCGAGCAGGTGCCCAGCTACTGGGATCTGCGTAGCTTCAACGGGTGCATGACCAGCAGCGATCTGGCAGGCGCGTTCCGGATGGCAAACCATCAGGAATACACCTACCAGGGCAAGAGCTTCCCCGAAAACTCCAGCCCGGAGCAAGGCGAAGTCTGGTACATGCTCGCGGAAGAAACCGACTGCGGCCCCATGACGCTCAGCGCCGTGTCCAACAGCGGCACTGTCGAGCTCACCGCAGGCAGCGAAGTGGACTGGTACTTGATCGAGCCGGCGATGGCCGAGCTGATCTGGACCAAGCTCCACAACGGCAACGCGCCCAGTTACTCGGACACGCTCTCGGGCGCGTTCGGCTCGCTCCTGATCGACATCTTCGAGTGCGAGGTGACCAACGTCACCTGCGCGCTCAAGAGCACGATCCCGGGCGGCTGGCCGACCTACGGCGGCGGCATCGTTCAGTTCCAACATACGGGGCCGAACGCCACCGCCAAAGGCGCCTTCTGCGGTCACATGTACGTCGTGGCCCGCTCCCACTGAACCCTTAAAGGCGTAAGTGGGGACGGCGCGAACTGTCCTCCTCCGCAGAGAGCGTTTTCCCCGCTCCCGCCCCGCACCCCCACCCGGTCACCTCAAAAAGGCCCGGGTGGGGGATTGCGGCCCATCTCTATCCAATGAGTTTTCTTTTCCACCTATTCTACCTACAACCCCTTACTGTTCGGAAAGGTTATTTGAGCGTAAATCCAAGGTAAAAACATCATCTTTAATCGGTATTTCCCGGTGTTCAATCGCCAGACCGGCTGGTTTACGGTCAGTATTTAATGAGCCTAAAATTTGTTCACGTTTCAATAAATTCAGCAGATGGCTGCCGTAACCACTCTTGAGAGTTCTGTCCGCCAGGACGCGCAATTGATCGGCGTTGATATAACCCATTTTATAGGCAATTTCTTCTATACAGCCTATTTTAATTTCCTGTCTCTTCTCAACCACTTCCACAAAATTGGAGGCCTGCATCATTGAGTCAAAAGTACCGGTGTCCAGCCAGGCCACACCCTGTTCCAGTATTTGCACTTTCAGTCTACCCTGGCGCAGATATTCAGCATTTACATCTGTTATTTCATATTCACCGCGCGCGCTGGGCTGAAGATGCTTGGCAATGGACACGACATCGTTGTCATAAAAATAAATTCCGGGAATGGCAAAATTGGATTTGGGACGGGCCGGTTTTTCTTCGATTGAAATAGCCCTTTTTTCAGAATCGAACTCCACTACCCCATATCTGCCTGGATCAGCAACATGATAGGCAAAAATTATGCCTCCGTTGGGATCCGTAGAGGCCCTCGCCAGGTCTTCGACATGATTGCCGTAAAAAATATTATCACCCAGAATCAGACAAACTTTATCCCGTCCGATGAAGCGTTCTCCAAGTATAAAAGCCTGGGCCAGCCCGTCCGGTTTGGCCTGCGTAATATATTGGAAATTGCAGCCGTAAAGAGAGCCGTCTCCTAAAAGATTGATAAACGTCTGTTGATCCTGTGGATTGGTTATTATCAAGATATCCCGAATCCCCGCGCCCATCAGTACCGACAGGGGATAATAAATCATCGGCTTGTCGTAAATCGGCATCAGCTGTTTACTGATGGCCAGGGTAATCGGATGCAGTCTGGATCCCGTTCCGCCAGCCAGAATAATTCCCTTCATAATGATTTCATTACAGGGGTAAAAGTTATCGTTTTTATCGGTCTAAATCAACCTTTATCTGTTGCCGGGAGCATTAGAGGGTCTTGACGTCATCCAGGTAATCTTTCAAAGCTTCTTTCCAATGACGCAATTCTGGTAATTTAGTGTTAATCAAAGCTGAAAACTGAGGTCTCTTGGCTGGAGAAGGCCACTCTTCCATGGTGATGGGTTCCACCAGGTCTGATACAAACCCGGCTTCTGTTATCAATGTTCTGGCCAATTCATACCAATTGGTGATTCCGGCATTGGTGATGTGATAAATGCCTGATTCATATTCATTGGACTCTACAAGCCATTTAACCTGTCTGGCCAGGTCCAGTGAGTAAGTGGGTTTGGCCCATTGGTCCTTCACGGCCTGAAACTTGTCCTTTTTACGGGCATTATCCAGCATTTTGGATAAAAGGTTGTCCCCGTGGCTGCCAAACATATAGGAGGTTCTGATGATGTAATAGCGGCCTTCTGATTGGTCTTCCGGATCGAATTCAGCTTCCATCATATCCACGATCAGCTGTTCGCCCAACAATTTGCTCCGTCCATAAGCATTAATCGGATTGGGGGGATCGGACTCCCTGTAACCGTCCTTGCGGGTGCCGTCAAACACATAATCCGAGCTAAAATGAACCAGAACTATACCGAAATCACGGCAAATTTTGGCCAGTTTTCCAACGGCGTAACCATTGACCTGATTGGCTTTTTCTTCCTCCTGTTCGGCCTTATTAACGTCGCGGTAAACGGTGGCGTTGATGATAACATCGGGCCGCGAGTTCAAAATCTCAGTCTTGAGTTGCTCCTCATTGGTAATATCCAATTCGTCTTTTCCCAGTGCGATAAAATCGCGGTCATGAAAAGCTTTCTGCAAATCCATTCCCAGTAACCCGTTTTTTCCCAGAATCAAATAGCGGCTGGTTTGATCAATCATTTGTCTTGAATAAAATTAAGTAATCTTGATTCGGTAGCCTTCACCCACTCAGGATTATTTTTATACCAGTCAAAAGTCATTTTTATCCCGTCTTCAAATTTTACGGTCGGTTCCCAGCCCAGGTCTTTTTTAATCTTGGACGGATCTATGGCGTATCTGCGGTCATGGGCTTTGCGGTCAACCACGAACTTGATATTGGTTGGATCCTTGTCCAAAAACTTTAATATGTGGCCGGCAATTTCCAGATTATTTTTCTCATTATGTCCGCCGATATTGTAAACCTCACCGTAATTGTTGCTGGAAACAATTAAATCAATGGCCCGGCAGTGATCCAGTACATACAGCCAGTCACGCACGTTTTTCCCGTCTCCGTAAATAGGCAGCGGTTGGCCCTCTGAGGCCAGCTTAAAGAAAAAAGGAATCAGTTTCTCCGTAAACTGGTAGGGACCGTAATTGTTGGAGCAACGGCTGATAGTCGCCGGAAAGTTATAAGTTTCAAAATAGGCGCGCACCAGCAAATCGGCAGAGGCTTTGGCAGCGGCGTAAGGGCAATTGGGGGCAAGGGGAGTAATTTCCGTGAAAAAATTCGTGGAGCCGTCGCCCAAATCGCCGTATACTTCATCAGTGGAAATCTGATGATATCGTTTTACCCCATTCTCGCGTGAAACCAGCAACAGATTGTGCGTGCCGACTATATTGGTCAGAACAAAAATACCAGGATCAACGATGCTCCTGTCCACGTGAGTTTCGGCCGCGAAATTTATCACCAGATCAAATTTTTCCTGAGTAAATAAGTTTCTCAAAAACTGCAAATCTGTGATATCTCCCTGAACAAATTTTATAGTCCCGGAGTCAATTAACCCCTGTATGTTGGGAAGATTCCCCGCATAGGTTAGTTTGTCCAACACCACAATCCGGTCGTCGGGATATTTTTCGCTGTGGAAATGTACGTAATTTGAACCTATAAACCCTGCCCCGCCGGTAATCAAAACTTTTCTCATGGTCTGATTAATTTAATATAATTTTCATACTCCCTCAGATCCAGAATATAGAGCGACTTATCGTAATACAAATTACAGAGGGTAAACATTACCGAATTTTCGGTAAAATCGACAAATTCTCTCCACAGATCGGCCTTTAATTCCAGAACGTCCGCGGGCCCGTTTAAAACAATCTCCGTCCATTTTTTTCCGTCATAAATTCTGGCCTTACAGCTTCCCTGTGCCATCACATAAAACTTCCTTTCGCCCTTCACGCAATGTCCTCCGCGCGGAAGTCTGGTATTGGTAGACCAATAGGAACGTTTCACCGGCCAGTCCACCAGCTCGTCGATTCTGTCCAGAACCGTTAAATCTCCCCGTTCGTCGCTGAATGTTTTTAGCGTGTGTTTTACGAAAAGCGCCTGTTCGGACATGAAGAATTCATTACAAAGTACGAATCTTCTTTTCCATCTTATAAGGTATCAAAATATCGCCTTCCTGGATTTTCAGATTGCCGGTGACTTTTATTCCGCAATCGTTTCCTTCTTTTACTTCATCCACCGTATCCTGGTTTTTCTGCAGTGAAGAAACGTTGATCTCTCCCAGCAACTGGCCGTCCCTCATCACCCGCAATTTTGACTTCTTCTCAATGACGCCGGATTTGACCTTGCAGCCAACAATCATTTCTTTTTTCTTGCTGTAGAAAATCTGGACAACTTGTAATTCGCCCAAAATCATTTCTACAAATTCGGGCTCCAGCAAGCCATTCAAAATCTTCTTGATGTCATCCAGCAGTTTATAGATGATGTTGTAATGAATCACTTCCACGTTTTCTCTTTCCGCCACATTCATTACGTTGCTATTGGCTCTGACGTTAAAGCCCATCACGATGCCGCCTGAGGCAGCAGCCATCATCACGTCCGATTCGGTTATGTCTCCCACGCCGGATAAGATAATCTTTACCCCGACGTCGTCATGTTTGATTTCTGAAATAGAATGTCTCAGTGCTTCCAGACTGCCGTTGGTATCGGCTTTCAAAACAATTTTCAGTGTCTTCAGCTGACCGGAAGTAATTGCCGAAATAATTTCGCCTACGCCGCGTTCTCTCTGCTGTGCCTTGCGTAAATTCTTGATAGTTATGGCGCGCAGACGGGCGGTCTTTTCGTCCGGAACAACCTGCACAATGTCTCCGCTGAAGGCCTTGTCGGTGAGACCGGCAATCCAGACCGGAGTAGAAGGTCCTGCCGTCTTGATCTTATGTCCCAGATGGTCCTTCATTACTTTCACGCGTCCGTAACTCTCACCGATGACTATATTGTCCATTAGTTTGATCGTACCGGTATTGACGATAATAGTGGCCACCGGTCCCAAACTGTGATCCAAGTGGGCTTCAATAACCGTACCGATACCGTCGCGGTTGGGATTGGCTTTCAGATTGCCCATGTCCGCCACCAGCAAAATCATTTCCAGAAGTTCGGGAATTCCCTGTCCCGTGATCGGGGAAACAGGCACAATTACAGTACTTCCGCCCCATTCCTCAGGTACCAGATCCACTCCGGCCAGTTCACCCTTCACTTTTTCCACATCGGCATTGGGTTTGTCTATTTTGGTAATAGCCACAATAATCGGCACTTTGGCGTCCCTGGCATGTTGCAAAGCTTCCAGTGTCTGTGGCTTGATTCCTTCATCCGCCGCCACTACCAATACCGCGATATCGGTGGCTTTTGCTCCACGCGCTCTCATTGCGGTAAAAGCTTCATGACCGGGAGTATCCAGAAAGGTAATTTTCTTGCCGTTTTTTTCTACCTGATAGGCTCCAATATGCTGGGTAATGCCACCGGCCTCCTGTTCCACTACGTGCGTATGTCTGATGGCATCCAGAAGCTTGGTTTTGCCATGGTCAACGTGCCCCATGATTACTACAATCGGCGGTCTGGATTCCATTACCGAATTGTCATGTTCCTTCATCAGATTCTCCAGATTTCCCGAGAACAGATCTTCGGCTGAAGCCACAGTCTGTCGCTTCTTAATTTTTACTTTGAGGTCTTCCGAGACAATCATGGCGGTGTCAAAATCGATCACCTGATTGATATTGGCCAGAATGCCGTTTTTCATCAGCTCTCCAATAATTTTTGCGGCTCCCAGTCCTGTCTTTTCGGCGAATTCTTTTACTGTAATGACATCCGGAACTTCAACCACCCTGTTCGGGTCATATTTAACCGTATGACTGACTGTGGGAGCTTTCTTGATCTGGCTTCTGAGACTATCTTTTCCGGCGGTCTGTTTCCTTTGGCTCTGAACAATCTCACGTTCCCTCTCTTCAGCAATCATTTCATCATACATTTCGGCAGTGTCGCGTGGACCTTTATGATCTTTAATTCCAAGCAGTTCATCCGACACTGATGAATCTGTTTTAATTTTGGGTTTTTGAAAACGGTCTTTATCCCTTTTTACTTTCTTTTCAAACACCTGCTTTTCCTTGACTACTTTGGCTTCCTCAACGTAAGAAAGAGGTTCCGGTTTCTTGGGGGCAACGGGCTTTTCAAAAATAATAAACTTTTCTCTTCTTTTCTCAATCTTTGGGGCCGGTTCCTCCGTCTTCTTTGCCTGCACGGGGGTAACTGTGGTTTTAGCGCTCTTGGGAGCTGTTTTTTTCGGTTCGGATTTCTCGGATTTGGCGGGCTTTTTAACTGTCTTTTCCTTCGACTTGGTCTTTTCTTTTTTCTTGGACTGTTCTTCTTCTTTAGCCTGAAAATAAGACACCAGCAACTTGGCCAGTTTGGAATCAACCGTTCTGGCAGTCACAGGAAGCTCATGACCAAGAGCTTTTGCGGCAAAATGAATATCTCTCACAGAAACATAACATTCCTGAGCAATATCTATTAATAAAACATCGTTTTGTTTGTAGTTGACCACGTTAATCTTAGGTTTACTGATCGAAAGCGTTTTTAGTTTAGTGTCAAGTTGGAAAAAAGTCAAAAATTATGCTAAAATAAAAGGAATTTAAGCTTTTTTAATCAATTATGCGCAATCAGGGAAAAAATTCGCTGCGTTCCAGCCGTCTGGTCTATCAAAATATGGGAGGCCAGCCCGGACAGAAGGAACAATTCGAAGTAAAAACAGAAGAAGTACTGGAAGGGTATGAGCAGGCCACGGAAAAAAACGTTCGTGACAGACTGAAATTGGGTATGGACGTGGACAGAACGCTGGAGCCCATAAAAGACGAAACGGAGCGCTTCAATCAGACCATTGCCGAAATGAACGAGGAAAGGCTGCGCAGACAGAGTTTGAATGAAAAATAAAACTATCAAAAAACCAAAATGGAACAAGCAAGTGCTGCAAATCAATCAAATCAAATTAAAAGAGAACTGGAGTTTTTCGGTGAAAAAGTCCTGATAGTGATGGAAGCCGACGGAAGTTATTCCGTTTATGCTGACGGAAAAGAAATTGAATTTCTTCCCTGGGCTTTGGAGAAACAAAAATCAATGAAATCAGCGTCTGACCATGAATAAATTTCTGCAAAAATTTATATTTTGCGAAAAACGGATTGTCTTTCAGGTGCCCGAAACCGTCAAACCGCCAGAATCGCCCAAGTCCGATCAGGCGCGTTTGGCTGAAATTGGACAAACTGCTCTAGATAAAGCCCGGCGCGATGCACGCAACGCCGCTGTACGGGCGGGAGCGGACCGAGCGAAGGCAGCCGCGGGAAATCCAAGTGCCAAGCCTGGGGAAAAATCTTCAACAGCCCCCGCTGCCAAACCTGGAGATAAACCCGCCACAACTCCCGCCGCCAAACCCGCCGAAACCAAAAATTTACCCGAGTTACCCAAAGGTCTGACCGGACTAAAGGTTGATAAAGACAAGGCTGTCACAAAAGACGGAAGGGTTGAACAACAATTCAAATTTGGCGATTTGGGCGTACCGGGGAAAATTATCATGCCTGAAAAACCCAAAGATGGTGCGAAAACAACCATCATGTTTAACTATGTGGATGATCCGGACAAGTTTGATCACGGCAAGTTCCTCGAAGAAATGAAAAAAAGCAAAATTGACCTGGGGAATACGGTTATCGTGACCATCAGAACTCCGGAAGCCACCATCAAGGTTAACCGCGAACAGGTCAACACCATGACGCAGCTGGTAGGGGAAGTGGAAAAATTCCAACAGGAGCTTTCCAAGGATCCGAAATTCAAAGACCTCAAATTAACGCGGGCAGAAAATATTATGCACATGACCTCTAAAGGAGAATCGGAGAAAGTGAAGCTGCTGCTGACCAAATACCAGGAATTTGCTGCAGACAAAGACCCGCGCGCGGCTAACATAAACGCAGTTCTGGATAATGATCCCACAAACTTTGTTGCCAGTCTGGAAAAGGCCCTTGAACCGGCTGAAAAGCCTCAACCGGAAGCGGCACCCGTCCAACCTGACGATCAGGGCGCCACGGCGGCTGCTGGAGGCGGAGCGTCAAGCGGTGGAGGAAGATCGGGGGGTGGGGGAACCGGCAGCGGTGGAGGAGGGAGTGGCGGCAATACTGAAACTCCATCAGCTCAGTCCGAAACAGCCCCAACCAGTGAAAGTGAAACGCCTGCGCCCGCCGGGGATACTGAAACGGTAGATCAATCCAAAACCAATCCTGAGGTAAAAGGGGAGGGGATAGACCGCGTTTTGATTCTGGGCGATTCTTTGCTTGAATTGACTCAGAAAAGGGTGGCGGATCATTATAAATCCAATATCATTGATACTACAGCGGTCAGAAGTAAAACTTTACATCAAATGCTGGGTGAACTGGAAGCGCGTGGCAAATCCCTGGAAAAGCTGAACAGTGACAAATGCCGCGGTACCATAGTTGTGAACGGGGGAGTAAACGATCTTGCGGCGGGCGGAACCGATGTCGACATTTTTGCCGACATGGAAAAAATGGTGGAAATTGCCAAAAAGTATAAATTGAAAATAAATTTCTGCGCGCTGGCTCCTTTTGGCGGTACGACCTATCAGTCGTTGCAAAAGGATTTTGATAAGAAAAATGAATACCGAAAAAAAATAAATGCCAAGCTTTATGCGCTTGCCAATGTGGATGGAGCCAATGTCGGGGTAATTCCTCTGGACAAGGGAAAATCTGCCGGCGGGCTTGCGGATGATAATGATGCCAACAAGCTGGATCCAACTTACGCTTCCAAAGACGGTCTTCATTTGAGCATCGGTGGGGAAGCCGGCAAAGACGGAACGGAAGCCATGGCAGCCGCTATCGTTAAACACCTTGGCGAGCCGGTAACTTTAGCCAGCGGGGACAAAACTCCCGATACCGTAAAACCGCCTGAAACAGGCAATCCCACGGTTCCAGGACAGTTGGATATTTATACGCCAAAACCGGAAGAAAAATTAATTCCCTATTCGGAAAACGCTCCTGAGTTGAAAGACCTTTTCAGTACCTGGGCCATCCGGACCCGCGCTGATTTACTCAAAGCAGGTCTCAAGCCGGAAACATACGTAAAAACAGAATTTAACGGAAAGCCTCTTCTGGCAATTTTGCGGCCTCACACTATTCGTGGAGCAACGGGAGGAGCCTTGCCGCCCGGGACGCTGGGACTGGAAACATACGAGATTGAACGTACGGCAAATACGGAGGCTGAAAAAAAAAGTCCTGAATCATCAGGAAGAACTCCGGAACTAAGATTAAGTCAGCGCGAAGTTAGTGGCGGGAATTTTGAGAAGATGCCGTCGCTGGCCGGCGGAGAAATAGAATTGTCCTTAAATTATCCTAAAAGCTTCAATCCCGCTTTTCCCACCGAGTTAATTGTTTACGCAACGCCCAATGGTCAGGCACCAGAGCGGACCAACGGATCGGGAAACCAGATTGGCCGGCAGGCAGATTTGTTGCGCTCGGGGAGCGGGGAATATCGCAACAAAAACCTGATTATTGCCTATATTTCTCCTTTAAGCAGAAAATGGGAAGAATATCTCGCCCGGAATCCCGCAGGAGGCAGCCCTGTGCTTCGCGAACTTACGGCTGTGGTAAATAACAAATTTCATCCCGGGCAGCTTGATATCAGTTTTGATTCGCACAGCGGCGGAGGCGCTTTTGCGTTTAATATTATGAATGAGCAAAACGCCATACCTGCCGGAGTCAGACATCTTGATTTCTTCGACAGTCTCTATTATTACCACGGGGCGAAGCACGCAGGGATTATTAAAAAATGGCTGGATTCCAATCATAAAAATACTTTTGCCCTGGTGGCGGGTACCCCTCCCATTATCGTCAAACAAAAACAATTAATCTCGGATCTGGAAAAAATGGGTGTGACTTTCTCCGGCAGCACGGATCAGGACAATAACACAGAATATTCTGCCTATAATGGCAGAGTTAGAATCAAAGTACTCAATACTTCTGATCACGGTGGTACGGTCACCAGAAATGGCTTTGCCTATGCGCATGATCCGGAAAACTTCGAAATCGGCTCCCGTGCTGCGTAAATAAAAGCACAAATAAAAAAGGGGAGCCGGTTCAGCCCCCCTTTCAATCTAAAACTATTCTTCTTTCTTTTCTTTCTTCACGACCTTTTTTTTAATTACTTTCTTTTCCTTCTTTTCTTCCGGCTCTTCAGCTTCTGCACTCTCTTCATCCTTCTTTTGGGCTTTCTTCTCTTTTTCAGGAGCTTCGGTCAGGGCTTTGATGGAAAGACCGACCCTGTGTTCATCAGGTTCAATAGCGATGACTTTTGCTTTGACGGTATCGCCAACCTTGAGCACAGTATTGGGATCGTTGACTTCATCGTGTGAAATTTCACTGACGTGAATCAGGCCGTTGATGTCATCGCTGAGTTTGATAAATGCTCCAAATGGAGTAATCCGGTTAATTTCACCGTCGATTACTGTTCCAATCTGATATTTCTTGGTAGCTTCCAGCCATGGATCTTCTGTCAGTCTCTTCATGGAAAGTGAAATCTTGTCGCCTTCCAGTCCGATTACCATAACTTTCACGTCTTCACCCAGTCTGCCGTAATCTGATGGGTTTTTAACGTGTCCCCAGGCAATTTCCGAAATATGAACCAGACCTTCCAGTCCATTGAAAGCCACAAATATACCGAATTTTACCACGCCGCTGATTCTGCCGGTAACCACATCTCCAACCTTGATACCTTCCAGGGCATTCTGTCTCTGTTCTTCCATGGCGGCTTTTTCGGAAAGGATCAATTTACCGTTGTCTTTATCAATATTAATAATTTTCACGCGGAATCTCTGTCCAACCAGCTCCTGCAGTCTTTGAAGAATCATGTTGGAATCGGCACCGTTGACACGGGGATAATGCATCGGGGCCAGCTGGGAAACAGGAATAAAGCCTTTGATACCATCGATATCCAGAAGCAGACCTCCTTTGTTGGCCTCACTGGCGGATACTTCGATCACCAGGCCTTTCTCGAAAGCGTCTGAAAACTTCTTCCAGGTCTTTTCCTGGGAAGCCTTGCGGAGTGACATGACGATATAACCTTCTTCGTCCTCTCCGTCGATAACGTAGGCCGAAACCTGATCGCCAACCTTCAGCGTCTTTACCGTTTCTGCGCTGTCTTTGGCTTCACGGCCACTGATCAGACCAACGGCGATGCCATTGATGTCGACCAGAATTTTGCTTTTATAGATGGCAATAACTTCACCCTCCACCAGTTCACCCGGCTGGGGTAATTTGAAATCAGGAATTTGGGCTAAAAAGCCTTGATCCTTGGCAACAGTTTTATTCATGCTAAACTTGGCCTGGCAGCAATTAATTATATAAGCCTTATTAGCGCATCTGCTTGGCCAATCTGCTCTAATCAGGCTAAACAAGTCTAGATTTAACCCCTGATATAGTCAAGACAAACTATGAAAACACATAATTATTGGAGATTCATCCTCAAAACGACCAGTCTGCCCCAGTCTCTCGTCCCCGGAGAAAGCATGAGTCTGGATCCCTCCGAGGAGGATATATTTTATCAGCTTACCAAGGTATTCCGGGCAAAAGCAGGGGACAATCTGATTTTGATGGATCTGAACACCACCTCCCCTGAGAATCGAGAAGCAAATTTTACCATCACGGAAATCGGCAAAAAAGTAATCGAACTTAAACTGGAAAAAACCAGGATTATCAGTGATCCTCTCCAATATGATTTGACGCTGGTTTTTGCGCTGCCCAATAAGCCGGCTAAACTGGAAATGGTACTGCAGCACGCCACCGAACTGGGGGTGACCGGGTTCGTACTGCTTCCCACCGATAACAGCAATTTCAGTCACCAGGTCAGAATTGACAGGCTGGAAAAGATCTTAATAGAGGCAGTTGAGCAGTCTGAAAGAGCCAGGGTTCCCCAAATCGTTTTATATAAAAATCTTGACGAATATTTGCGGCAGCTTTCGCACCCCTGTCTTGCCGCGGTGGAGCGCCAGACCGACCAAAAGAACCTGCTTGAAATAGACGTAACGTCTGATTGTGACGTCTTAATCGGTCCGGAAGGGGGATTCAGCAATAGGGAATTCGACCTGCTGGCAAAAAGCACAGTCACGCCGGTCTCACTTGGTTCTCAGATATTGCGCAACGAAACCGCGGCCATTGTGGCTTGCGGAATAATTGCACTTAAGCTGCAGCGATAGTTTTTCTGGTTCTGGCGGCCGCCTTTTTCTGGACTTTCTTTTTGAGCACAATTTTATCAGTTTCTTTGGTGATCAAAATCGTGTCTCCTTCATTGAAACTTTCCTCCAGAAAACCCTCCGTTAACTGGTCTTCCACCAGTTCCTGGATTTTTCTGCGTACCGGTCTCGCGCCGTATTCCGGGTCAAAACTCTGGTCAGCCAGCATTTCCAGGGCTTCCGGAGTGCATTCCAATACAATGTTTTTCGCGTTGATGCGCAGTTGCAGCTGGGCCAAATGCAGTTTGACTATTTCCTTGATGTGTTCGTGCGTCAAAGCTCGGAAGACGATGGTTTTTTCAATTCTGTTCAGAAATTCCGGACGGAAATTCTTTTTCAGTTCTTCCAGAACCTCCTCTTTAAGTCTTTCATAATCCTGTTCCGCTTTGGACAGCTCATCGTGAGTCAGATTGAAACCGATCGGAGCAGCTCTCTCGGTCAGCTTCTTGGAGCCGATATTGGTGGTCATGATTACGATAGTGTTCTTGAAATCAATCATTCTGCCCTTGGCATCAGTCAGCATGCCGTCTTCCAGGATCTGTAACAATAAATTGAAAACGTCGGGATGAGCCTTTTCGATTTCATCAAACAAAACCACCGCGTAGGGTTTTCTGCGTACCGCCTCTGTCAATTGTCCGCCCTCCTCGTAGCCCACGTAGCCGGCAGTCGCGCCCACCAGTCTGGAAGTATTATGTCTTTCCATAAACTCACTCATGTCAATCTTGATCAGTGCTTCTTTGTCATTGAAAACCTCCTGCGCCAGTGCTTTTACCAGCTCGGTTTTACCAATTCCGGTCGGTCCCATGAATATAAAAGATCCAATCGGTCGGCGTTCGTCGGAAATACCAACGCGGGAGCGTCTGATAGCCTGGGATACCGCGTGTACAGCCTCATCCTGACCAATAATTCTTTTCTTTAGTTTCTCTTCAATATTAATCAGACGGGTCTTGTCGTCCTTGACCAGTCTGGAAACTTCCACGCCCGTCATTTGTCCCACCACTCTGGCAATGTCGTCCACGCCCACAGTCTGTCTTTGTTCCCGGGGGGTTTTGACGAAACGGTTGCTTTCAATTTCCTTCAGCAGTTTCAATTCTTTGTCGCGCAGTTCCGCGGCATGTTCATAATTCTGTTTGGACACGCTCTCTTCCTTTTCCTTGATTATTTTGGCCAGGTCTTTTTGCAAAGCTCTGATCTTGTCGTTATTACCTTTCATTTTCATTCTTTTCAGTGAGCTGGCCTCGTCCAGCAGATCTATCGCTTTATCGGGCAGGAAACGGTCGTTGATGTATCTTTTGGAGAGTTTTACGGAAGCTTCCAGGGCTTCATCGGAAATTATCAGATTGTGATGATCTTCAAATCCTTCTCTGATTCCTTTTATAATCAGTAAGGTTTCTTCCGGAGTGGGCTCTTCGACTTTTACCGGCTGGAACCGTCTTTCAAATGCGGCATCTGTTTCCACCTGTTTCCGGTATTCGGAAATGGTGGTGGCACCGATTACCTGAACTTTTCCTCTGGAAAGAGCCGGCTTTAAAATGTTGGATGCGTCCAGACTGCCTTCCGCGCTTCCTGCGCCGATAACGGTATGCAATTCGTCAATAAAGAGAATTACGTTTCCTACAGCTGCCGCTTCATCGATAATTTGTTTGATTCTTTCCTCAAATTCACCGCGGTATTTTGTGCCGGCCACCACGGAAGACATCTGCAGCGACAGAATCTTTTTGTCCATCAGACTGTCGGGAACTTCTTCGTTGATCAGGGAATAGGCAATCCCCTCGGCAATGGCGGTTTTGCCCACGCCAGGTTCTCCGATAAATACGGGATTGTTCTTGGTTTTTCGACAAAGAATTCCGATACCTCGTTCAATTTCCTTCTTTCTGCCAATCACCGGGCTCAGCTTTCCTTTTCTGCATTCATCGGTTAAATCGGTCGTGAAATAATCCAGGGCAGGGGTTTTGGAGGGAGTACCCTGTTTTTCGCCCTTTTTATACTTTGCTTTGCCTTCAGTTTCCATCTGGGCACCTCCGGTCATCATACCCTGTAAGCCGTTCAGGAAGAATTCAAAGGGATTCATGGACTGCTGTCCTCCAGCGTTCTGTCCTCCGGCGGCAACCGGCGGTAAGTTGGACTTCTCAAAGTTCTTGATCAGCTGATCCTTTACGTCGGCCGGGTTTACTTTCATGTTTTCCAGTATCACGGTTGCCGCCGTATCATCCTGGCCAACCAGCGCGTAAAGCAAATGCTCCGTCCCCACATAACTGTGATTGTACATATGGGCCGAGCGTACGGCCTCTTCAATAATTTTTTTGGCTTTGCCGGAAAGACCTCCCCAGCCGCTTTGCGGTGAAGATTGAGGCGCGTTGATCCTGCCCACGCTTTTGATGACCATGTCGACATTCTCCAGACTAACTCCAAAACCGGCCAGTATGGTCGATCCGAGTGATTGTTTTTGGCTGAGAACTCCCATTAAGACGTGTTCCGTTCCGACATAGTTCCTCTTAGCTTCTTTGGCCTTTTCCTGGGCAATAATCAAAGCCTGCTTGGCTTCCTTGGTAAATTTCTCAAAATTTGTGTCTGACATCTACTTTTATTTAATTAATTCTATATATTTTAGCATAGCTAAGCCCTTAATTTAACATAACTAGCCCTAAAAACGCTTTACTTAACCAGCATATATGCTTTTAATCCTCAATTAAGGTTATTTAATTAGCACTCCTGATTATAAAGTGCCAATAATTATAAGTCAACTTCCGTCTTTCTAAACGGTTATTGCAATGTGGAGGCCATTTGTTTGAGCAGACCCTCATCGGATTTGTCGCCGCTCAAACGATATACTTTGCCCGACTTCTCAAAATAGAGCTCCACGCCCGAAGTTGTGGTTGCCCGAACCATGGAGACACCGCCGTATTCCGTGGTTTTTCCGTCCGGCATGCCGCCGCTTATTATGTCCAGAGTAATTTCTCCCGGAGATTCTTCCAGCGGACTGCTGCCAAACTGGTAACTGCGTATGGCATCCGCTGACGCGGGTGACGTACTGCCGAAATAATAACTTTTGGGATACTGTATTGTGAAATTCTGCGATTCGCTCTTAAAAGTTTCAAACCCGCTTATGTTGGAGTCCGATGAAACACTGGCAATGTCCCCGTCTTCTTCCTGCCCGGGTTCAGAGGTTTCTTCAGTTGTATCTTCTTCGACAGTTGAGCTGTCTTCCTCTGGGGATTCCTGTTCGGTTTGACCGGATTCCGATTCATCGTTTACCTCTGGAGCTTCGTAATCTCCGCTGAAATCAACCGAGGCTAAAATGTCGTAAAACATATTTTGTTCCTCCACCAGATTCTGCTCTTCTTCATCCGCGTTAAAACTAACTTTATAGCCCGCTTCGCCGACTTGGAAAAAATACACTATTTTTCTGCCGCCCAGTTCAGACTTCTTATAAGCTTCTATGGCTCTTTGGGTAATTTTGCTGCGGTTATAGCCGCCCGCCAGTACGTCGGAAGAGTCCAGGCTTTGTATGCCCATAGCGGAAATCAATCCTTCTTTATCGCTGGAAATCTTATTCATGGCTATTTCTGTCAGAGGCTTGTCCTCCGCAGGGGCGGGAGTGGAGAGCTGAACGGATTCCGCATCTGTGTCTTCTTCAGGCTGGGGGATTTTTGTAATTAATATGCCGTCATGTTCTTCCACCTGATAATCATCCCTGTACTTGAAACTGAGATTAAGATTTTCCGAGTTGTAATCCAGCCATTGGGGCAGTTGATCGTCAATGGCCCCCTCCGTATCTATAATATCAATACTGTCCACGGTCATGACCTGATTACCGTCGGTAGTTCGCAGAATTTCCCCCATAACCTCCACTTCTTTTCCTGAATACTTTTCACTCTTCAGGTCCACGAGTGAGCTTTTCAGGGCCAGAGTTTTTCCGTCATCCATTCTCAAAAGATGCGTGGCCTGGCTGGACGTGAACGCGCCCCCCAGTGATTGTAATATGCCAATCCGTCTTTCCTGATTGAGAGTCATTTTTCTCACCTCCTCGGGATTGGGCGTTTTGTTTCCCGAGCATCCTGTAAACAACAAAGTGGCGATAATTGTTAAAAACAATATTTTTTTCATTTTTTGGTTTTTACGGTATTTAAATTGTCCAGACCCAGATGCTGGTAGGCTCTTTCCGAAGCGGTTCTACCTCTATTGGTGCGCTCTATCATGCCCAATTGCAGTAAATAGGGCTCATATACGTCTTCAATTGTGCCCTCATCGTCGCTGGTTGCCGCAGCGATGCTTCCCAGTCCCACCGGGCCTCCGTGGAATTTTTCAATAATGGTCGACAGAATTAGTCTGTCAGTTTCTTCCAGCCCAAGCTCATCGATTCCCAAAAGATTTAGACAGTTCCTTACTATTTTGGCATCAATCTCCTGATGTTGATGGACCAGTGAAAAGTCTCTGACTCGCTTTAACAGTCTGTTGGCAATTCTGGGCGTTTGTCTGGATGACCTGGCCAGCAATTGGGCCGCATTATCCTGTATGGATATGTTAAGTTTAGCGGCAGAGCGATTGATAATTTCCGTAATTTCTTCAACTGAATAAAACTGCAGTTTATAGATCGCGCCAAAACGATCCCTGAGCGGTGAGGAAAGCATGCTTACCTTGGTGGTGGCGCCAACCAGTGTAAACCTGGGCAATTTCAATCTCATCGTTTTGGCGGCAGGCCCTTTGCCTATTACCAGATCGATGGCAAAGTCTTCCATGGCCGAGTAAAGAATTTCTTCAATAGCGGGCTTTAACCTGTGGATTTCATCAATAAACAGGATATCATTCTCTTTTAAATTGGTGATAATTGAGGCAATGTCGCCCTGTTTTTCCAGAGCAGGTCCGGAGGTAATCCTGACGCTGGCTCCTACCTCATTACCGATTATATTGGCCAGGGTGGTCTTACCCAATCCCGGAGGACCATACAATAAAACATGATCAAGCGGCTCCTTCCTTAGTTTGGAGGACTCAATCAAATAATTCAGATTGGTCTTTATTTCAGCCTGTCCGACATATTCCCCCAACACTTTGGGCCGCAGACTGGTATCCAGCTTGTTGTCCGTTTCAGAAACCGCGACTGAATCCAGCACGGCTTCAGTACCACTTTTTTTATTGGAGAATCTCTTGATTGTCACTGCTCGAAGTTAATTTGCCCTGGCAATATAGCAAATTTAATTCTTTGAAGCTACTTTACTAGCCGGGGATTCGATATTCTGACTAATTGTGAAGGCATCGGAAGCCTTGGCGGCCGGCGTATGTTCATGCAGGGCAGCATGTTTCCGTGCCAGGTTGACCACAAAAAATTTGATTTCTTCCGGATCGGGCGCCTCCGTAAAGATCATGACGGTTTTGGTGGAAGACGTTTCAATCTTGAACAAGCCGAAATCGAACCATTTAATTTTTGACAGGAACCCGTTTTCAACGGAACTGATATCCTGGATGTCATCCAGGGCGGCCTGAGTTTCCAGGTACTTAAACAGATTAATCCAGTCCAGATGAACGATTCTTTGATTGGTTATGACCAGCGTATCCAGATAATACATCAGGGAATCATAGAACTGTATCAGCGCGAACAGCACAAAAATTGAAGTCATAATAATCATGTCCAGCCAGTTGGGTGAGATAAAACTGAAAATATAGGCCAGCATAAAAAAAGGCAGACTGGCCAGCCAGATTTTTACGGCTCTGGTGACAAAGAAAAGTTTATGATGATGATAAACTTTTACGATTTTTTCGTTAGACTGAAGTTTCATGTATTTGCCAAATTAAACTAAAGCAAATATTAACACAATTCCCTTAAAAAGCAATTATTTGGAAGATACATTTAAAATGGTGCGCCCGACACGATTTGAACGTGTGACCTTTGCCTTAGAAGGGCACTGCTCTATCCAACTGAGCTACGGGCGCATAGCGTAGACGATATTAATTAACACCGCAGCTTAAATCAACTGAAAATTATACCTGGCTGTAAAAATTGGCGATTTGATCCAGACTTACCACCAGGTTATTTTCAAATTTAATTTTCCCGCTGGCCTGCATCAGGATAGTCTTATAGAGGATTTGGGCAACCTCGGCCCTGGTCATGTTTTCATTGGGCCTGAATTTATTGGTGCTGGAATCAATCAGGTTTTTATCTTTGGCCAGCGCCACATAAGAATAAAACCACTCATTGCCGGCGACATCCGCGTAGGGCTGTTTCACTGTGACATAATCTTTTCCGTTGAATCCGGAGGCTTCCATCAGCATTTTAATAAACTCAGCTCTGGTCACAGAATTGGCCGGTTTGAAAAGATTTCCCGGATAGCCCTTTACCACACCTTCATTTTGGGCAGCGGCAATGTATCGGGCGTACCAGGCTTTCGAATCGGTATCACTGAATTCCAGAACCGCTTTGGGTTTAACTTCTTTGTTTAAACCTTCGTAAATAAATTTTAAGGCTTCCACCCGTGATACGTTGCTTTCCGGCTTAAAAGATCCGTCCGGGTAGCCTCTGACTATATCATTGTTTTTCAGGAAGTTGATTGCCACAAAACTCTCATCGTTCTGGTCCAGATCTGTAAATCCGCTTTCCTGCAATATTTCAGACGTTTTGGTAATATCGCCCATCGTAGCACTTACTCTGATCCCGAAACCGGCGTTTGGCGTCAAGGTGAATTCTGCTACCCCCTCGGCAAAATCCTGGCCGTTGAGGTAGGATTTGTTCAGGGTGGCACTGCCGTTTTCAACTTTTAGATAAACTTCATTGTCGGGTTTAAAATTCGTTATAATTTGGCCGTCTTTATCCAGGGCCAGCAATTTGAAGGTCTGTGCGGTTCCGATCTTGAATGAACTATTATATTTTAGCTCAAAATCAGCCAGTTCCTGACCCGCTGGGGTAACATCTACCGTTGGTTGTACAGATACATTGACCGGTTGCACCGGATCCGACGGGGCAACATCGATTGGAGGAAGTTCGTCGGTAGTAGTGGCCGTGTTGGTGGAAGTCGGCTCTACGGGTGTGTTTACTGTGGGTTGAACCGTAGTTGTAGACGTTGTTCCGGAAGATGAATAATTTCTATATTTCTGAACGTAAACCATCGGACTGATAGTTGTGGCCAGGGCTTTTTCCTTTCCCAGCCCGGCATTCACCGCTTCCCAGAAACTCAGGCCGGCGTCGGCAGCCTCCTTGGAGGTATAAGGCCAGTATAAATGCCAGGGAGCCTGATCGTTATCTATCTGGAAGTGAACGTGGGGCGTGGTCGTGGTCCCCGAGTTACCGCTGTAACCGATCAATTGCCCCTTGCTGACCAGATCACCTTCGGCTACGGAAAGAGAGGACATGTGACCATATCCCGAATAATAAGTGGTGAGCGAATTGGGATTATCGATTGAGGGTACATTATCGTGTCTTAATACAACATGGTTCCCGTAGCCGCCCGTCGAGTTGACGGCCTTGAAAACTACGGCATTGGCAATGGCATAAACCGGTGTACCGTAGGGTATTTTAATATCAACCGCCAAGTGGCTTCCGGCATACTCCTGACCGTCCAGTTTATAATTGCCCATATAGGGAGTGCTGAAAGTCACCTGGGCGTTTCTGATGGCTTTGTCTGAAGCTTTGGAAAAATCGAGACTGGAAAAGGGGACTGTCAGTTGGCTTGGTATGTAATCGGGGAGGTCAATAAATTTGTTCAGGGGGATCTGATCATAGCTGGCTTTCCATTCCGTAGTTGAAAGATCAACCCAACTGGGTGCTCTTTTGATGGGAGCGGTGGTTCCGTCAAAAGCCGCCGATTGTTTTCCCGCCAGAAGATTTGCCTGAAAATCCAGTACGCCGGCATTCATTAAAGTGCCGGTTATGGCGAAAACCAAAACAACTCCGATTATCTGCTGTACATTTTTTTTCAAAAATTTCCTTAGCTTTTGCATTTTTTTATTTTTGTTTTGTGTAAATATTCATTAAATTATAGCTGAAATTGATGAATTATTCAATTAACTGGTCGTGAAAAAAACATTCAGGGTACAAAATCTTGCAGAACTGATAAAAGTGGCTCACTGGCTGAAAAAAGAAATTAAGGGGAACACCCTGCTGCTTTTGGAGGGATCTCTGGGCACCGGCAAGACCGCCCTGACCAAAAAACTGCTGCAACTTTACGGCTGGCCCGAAAATAAAGTCAAAAGTCCGACTTTCAGCCTTATTAACCGCTATATTTGCCGGGAATATAACTTCTATCACCTTGATCTGTACAGACTGGAACAACATGACACGTTTCTGCTGGAGGAAATGAAAGAATATCTGGCCGATCCCCAAGCGGTTCTGATTATCGAGTGGCCGGAAAAAATGGTCTTGGGGGAAATCTCCCCGCTGGCGGCCAAAATAATCCGGGTTGATTTGAGTTTTCTGCAAATAAATTTAAGAAAAATTGAAATTTGTGTTAACAATTCAGAAAACAAGCATTATTTATGACTTTCGTCCATCTCAACACGCATTCCCATTACAGCCTGCTCGACGCGCTGGGCACGCCCAAGGATATTGTCAAAAAAGCCAAGGAGTTTGGTTGCGCGGCCGTAGGCATGACGGATAATTCCTATCTCTACGGCGCGGTTGAATTTTATAAGGGGGCCAAAGACGCCGGAATAAAGGCGATTATCGGGGCCGAGTTTTATATCACAACCGGTTCGCGGTTCGAGCGGTCCTCCGATTCGGCCCACCAAACCTACCGCCTGACTCTGCTGGCGCAAAATGACGAAGGCTATCAAAATCTGCTGATGCTCAGTACGCTGGCTTCCCTGGAGGGGCTTCATCTTTATCCCAGAATCGACTTTGACCTGCTGGAAAAACATCATCGTGGACTGATTTGCCTGAGCGGCAGTAAATTTGGAGAACTGGCACAGCTTTTGTTACGCGGGGATGAAGCCGCGGCCCTGCAATTGACCAAAAAGTACAGGGATCTCTTCGGGGATAATTATTATCTGGAAATTCAAAGACATCCGCAGGTTCCCGAATACAAGCAAATCGAACCGCTTCTGATCAAACTTGCCGGCGAACAGGGGATTCCTCTGGTTGCGACCCAGGGATCCCATTATCTGCGGCCGGAGGACGCGGGTCCGCATGACATTCTGCTGAGTATCGGTAATCAGACCAATATCAATGACTCCAACCGGGTTCGCTATGAGGGAGATTTCTCCCTGAAATCCCCTGAAGAAATGGAGGGGATTTTTTCCGACCTGCCCGAGGCCTGTCAAAACACTGTTACAATCGCTGAAAAATGTGAGCTTTCAATTAAGTTCGGGCAATATCTGATACCCAAATTCAAAACTCCCAACGGAGAGACTTCCAAGGAGTACTTAAGACTGCTCTGTCTGGAGGGCTTAAAAGAGCTGTACCCGGAAGACCGGCAGCCTCGGGCACTCAAGCAGCTGGATTACGAGCTGGATATAGTAGATAAAATGGGCTTTAACGACTACTTCCTGATTGTCTGGGATTTTATCTTTTACGCCAAAACGCATGGAATTACCGTGGGGCCGGGCAGAGGTTCTGCGGCCGGTGCGATCATCGCCTATACGCTCAAAATTACTGAGCTGGATCCCATTGAACATCATCTGGTTTTTGAAAGGTTTTTGAATCCCGACCGCGTTTCCATGCCGGATATTGACATCGACTTTGCCGATCACCGCCGTCATGAAGTTTTGGAATACACTATCAATAAATACGGCAAGGATTGCGTGTCACAGGTCATTACCTATGGCACAATGTCAGCCAAGGCTGCGGTCAGGGACGTCGGGCGCGGCATGGGCTACCCTTATTCTGAGGTGGACAAAATAGCCAAAGCCGTACCACAACCTATCCAGGGCAAACACACCCCTTTAAAAATTTCTGTTGAGAAAGACCCCAATTTAAGTGAGATTTATAAGAACGATGCCCGCGCCAGAGCTCTTCTGGACAACGCCATCAGGCTGGAAGGCACAGTCAGACACGCCGGTACGCATGCCTGCGCCGTAATCGTGGCAGACCGTCCGCTGGTCAACTTTACTCCTCTGCAAAAAGCCACCGATGGCAGTGATGGTATAGTGACCCAATATTCAATGAAGTATCTGGAGGAAATCGGGCTTCTGAAAATGGACTTTTTGGGACTGAAAAACCTTACCATTATAGAAAAAGCCCTGGCCCTGATCGAAAAAAGAACCGGCGAAAAAATTGACATCACCAAACTGACGCTGGACGACCAGAAAACTTTTGAGTTGTTGCAGAGAGGCGACACCACCGGAGTATTTCAGCTGGAATCATCAGGCATGCGCAGATACATCAAAGAGCTCAAGCCGACCAGATTTGAAGATATCGTGGCCATGATATCGCTTTACCGTCCCGGACCGCTGGAATGGATTCCCGCCTATATAGAAGGTAAGCATAAGCCTGAAACCATCAAGTATCTGGATCCTTCTTTTGAGCCTATTCTAAAAGAGACCAACGGAATCGCCATCTATCAGGAGCAGATTTTACTGATTGCACGTTTTTTTGCCGGATTCAGCCTCGGACAAGCCGATATTTTGCGCAGGGCGGTGGGCAAAAAGGACCCCAAAGCTTTGGCCGAACAGAAGGATAAATTTATTCAGGGGGCTATCAAGAGCGGACAGACCGAACAGCACGCCCGCCAGATCTTTGAAAAAGTGATCGAACCTTTTGCCGGTTATGGTTTCAACAAAGCTCATGCTGCCTGTTATGCCATGATTTCCTACCGAACTTCCTGGTTGAAATCGCATTATCCGACAGAACTGATGGCGGCTCTTCTGACTTCTGACAGCGATAATACGGAAAAGATCGCCCAGGAAATGTCCGATTGCGAGGAAATGGGAGTGCAGGTTTTTCCTCCGTCAATTAATGAATCCGATTTGGCCTTTTCGGTGGAAGCCGAGGGGAAAATCAGATTTGGTCTGGGGGCAATAAAAGGCCTTGGTGAAGGCGCGATCCAACACATCATGGATGCACGTCGTCAATTCGGACCGTTTAAGAGCATTGAGGATCTGGCCCAACGTCTTCCCGGCCGTCTGATTAATAAAAAAACCATTGAATGTCTTGCCTATTCGGGAGCCCTGGATGAAATGGGAGACCGCCGGACCATTGCAGAAAATTATGAGGTTATTTCCGAATTCGCCAAAAACCTGGAAAAAGCCAAATCGTCCAATCAGGACCAGGGGGATTTGTTTGCATCGTTTTCGGACGATGCCGCATCAAATTTACAGCAGAAACTTAAATTAAAACCCTTCCCACCCTTTGCCGTAATGGAGAAACTGAAAAAAGAAAAAGAATATCTCGGTCTATATGTTTCCTCCAGGCCTCTCAAAGGGCTTTCCAGATATCTGCACAACAAAGTAAAGTTTATTGGCGATTTCACTGAAAAGGATCTCAATAAAACTCACAAAATCGCCGGAATGCTGGTGTCTATCAGAACCGTAATCACCAAGTCCGGAACAGCCATGGCCTATGCCGAACTGGAGGACCCTACCAATAAAATTTCACTGGTGATCTTTCCCAAAATTTACGAACAATTTAAATTTAAGATCAGGGAGTACCAAATCTTCATTGTGGAAGGCAAGCTGGAGTGGCGCAGAGGCGAGTTGCAGTTTTCCGTCTATGGCATGAAAAACATTTCTCTGGAGACCATGCTCAAAAACGCCAATGATTCCGGTCTTTATGATCCCAATGAAAAAATCCAGAAAAAAACTCCCAATATTAACGTGGATAAAATTTTTCCTCAGGACGGGGGTAGCGGCGGGCGCAAAACGGAAAAACCGATTGCGGGATACAAGCATTTAACTTTAAATAACGACAAAATAACCATCAGAATACCGGCTAAATTCAAACCCCAGGACTTTACCAAACTAAAGGATCTTTTATCTACTTTAAATGGTGACCTTCCGGTGGAAATTCAGGTAAGGGAGGGGACAGATATTAAAATTCTTAAAACACAGCTAAAAATCAACGCCAATGAAGAAAATTTGGCTTTGATTGAAAAATTCCTTGGATAAATAGGCAAAGCCATTATAATTCAGTCACAGCAAATAAAATTTATGATCAGAACACACAAAAATAACGAGTTAAAGCTTTCGGATATTGGCAAATCGGTTACCTTGACCGGTTGGGTGCATCATCGCCGCGACCACGGGGGAGTAATTTTTATTGATCTCAGGGACCGCTACGGATTAACGCAAATCGTCACTGACCCGGTTCAATATTCAGATGCGCATCAGTCGGCCGACCAGGTCCGTCCCGAGTATGTGGTCAAAATTTCCGGAGTGGTACGGGCCAGACCGGAGGGACAGACCAATCCCAATCTGGAAACCGGCGAAATCGAAGTGCTCATTCATCAGTTTGAAATTCTGAACGCGGCCAAGACGCCGCCTTTTGAAATCGATCATGAATCGTTTGTAAACGAGGAATTAAGGCTCAAGTACCGCTATCTGGACCTGCGCCGGGAAAGAATGAAAAACAATCTGGTGCAGCGGCATAAAATCGTCAAACTGATGAGGGATTTTCTGGACGCCAGAGAATTTCTGGAAGTTGAAACCCCCATTTTAATCAAGGGAACTCCGGAAGGAAGTCGCGAATATCTGGTTCCGTCGCGCATTTATCCGGGGAACTTTTTTGTACTGCCGCAATCGCCGCAACAGCTCAAACAGCTTCTGATGGTGGCTGGAATGGACAGATATTTCCAGGTGGCGCGCTGTTTTCGCGATGAAGATCTCCGGGGCGACCGCCAGCCGGAATTTACCCAGCTGGATATGGAAATGTCCTTTATCGACCAGGAGGACATCATGAAACTCAATGAAGAAATGTTGATAGAAATAAGCCAAAAACTGGTTTCCCATAAGAAAATCCAGTCCATCCCGTTTCCGCGCATTACCTGGCAGGAAGCCATGGAATCCTATGGCTCCGACAAACCGGACATCCGTTTTGAAATGAAAATTGTGGATGTTAGTGATATTGCCGCGAAAACCAATTTTTCGGTGTTTAAAGATGTTTTGGCGGCAGGGGGCGTGGTCAAATGTCTCAGAGTCGAAGGAGGACTGGAACTGACTCGCAAGGAGATAGATGACTTGACCGAACTGGCCAAGGTACACGGAGCCAGGGGTTTGGCCTATATCCAGATTGTCGCGGACGGTCCGAAATCATCTCTGGTGAAGTTCTTTACTCCGGAGGAACTGGAGGCCTTTATAGCGAAAACCGGTGCCAAGGCCGGGGATATCCTGTTTTTTGGAGCGGGGTCGTTTGAAACCGCCTGTACCGCGCTGGGACAGGTTCGTCTGGCTTGCGCCGACCGCTTTAAACTCAGGGACAATAATGTTCTGGCCTATTTATGGGTATATAATTTCCCTTTGTTCGAAAAAGACCCCGTCAGCGGCGCACTGTCGGCCGCCCATCATCCCTTTACGGCCCCCCTGGACGACCAAATCGGCCAGCTGGACGCAGCACCGGAGAAGACAATCGCGAAAGCTTATGATATAGTATTAAATGGTTATGAGATCGGGGGCGGCAGTATCAGAATACATGACCGCAAATTACAAAGGAAAATCTTCGATCTTTTGAAAATAAGCGAGGAAGACGCTCAAAACAGATTTGGACATCTGCTGGAAGCCTTTGAATACGGTGCGCCGCCGCATGGCGGACTGGCACTCGGCCTGGAAAGGGTAATCATGATTTACCTGGACGAGCCGAATATCAGGGAGGTAATGGCCTTCCCGAAGGATTCCAAAGCCAAGGACCTGATGCTGGGAGCACCTTCGCCCATGCCCGCTGAAACCATCGAGGAACTCAGTCTGGAAATCAAACTTAAAAAATAAACGTTGGAACGCATCTTATTAAATATACTGATAATAATTCTGGCCTGTGGCGGCCTGTATGTCGCCTTCCTGTTGGCCAAAAGCCGTTACATGGCGGCCGCCAACCTGAAGCGGTCACTTAATATGGTCTTTCTGAAAGTGCAGATGGCCAAAAAAGAAAGCCGCGATGAGCAGGACCAGGAGCAGAAGGACAACGCCAAGGATTTCAAGGAAGTGGTGGGGGTAATGGCACAGCTCTTCGATTCACTTCATTCCATCTATTCCGGAAAATGGCAGAATAAATATACCGGCGAGGACTTTCTGTCGCTCGAATATGTAGTGGTACAGGATCAAATCTATTTCTATTTCGTAATTCCCTCCGATTTAAGCTCTCTGGTGGAAAAACAGATTACCGGCTTTTTCCCCGATGCATACGTCGAACAGGTTGATGAATACAATATTTTTCAGCCTGACTGTAAGACTGCCGCCAAAGCACTGACGCTGAAAAAACATTTCATGTACCCGATCAAGAGTTATCAGCGGCTGACTACTGACCCGATCAACAATCTCACCAACGCACTTTCCAAACTTCGTTATGAAGATGGCGCGGTAATTCAGATTATGATACGTCCCACAGCCGGCTGGCAGAAAAAGGGCAGAGAGGAAGCCAAAAACATTCTTAATCAGAAGCCCGCCAAAAAGGGACTGGACCTGAATCCGCTCAAGCTGATTCTGGGGTTCATTAATTTTATAATGGGGCAGGAGGACAAGTCCGGAGCCAAACCTGATGTACAGGGGCGCACCACCCCCATGACCGATGAAGAGGTCAAGGAGCTGGAGAATAAAAACAGCGGCAAAGGCTATGAGACCATTATCAGAATTGTCTGTTCCTCCGATGATGAAAAAGAAGTCAAATCCAACCTGACCAACATAGTCAGTACTTTTGCCCAGTACGCTACGGAAAGCGCCAACTCATTCTCATCGGTCAAGCATTATCAGGAAAGAAAAATCATTGAGGACTATATTTTGCGCAGGTTTTCCTTTCCCTGGCTACAAAAATTCAAGAAAAAAATTACCATTCTGTCTTCCGAAGAACTGGCCTCTATCTTTCACTTTCCCAATATCCGTTTCAACAAGACTCCGGGCATCCATTGGCAAAGTTATAAAATTGCCCAGGCTCCCAAAAACATGCCTAAAGAAGGCCTGCTGATCGGGCATAATCACTTCCGCGGGGTGACTACTGAAATCCGTATGAAAAGAGAAGACCGTTTTCGCCACTTTTACGTGATCGGCCAAACGGGAACGGGTAAAACTTCCGTTTTTGAAAACATGGTGCGGCAGGATCTGGTTAATAACGACGGTCTCGCCATTGTTGATCCGCACGGAGGATTTGTTGATAATGTTCTGCCATTTGTTCCCAGACAGAGAGCCGATGACGTAATTTATTTCAATCCCGCAGACCAGGCCCGTCCCATGGGGTTGAATCTGCTGGAGGCCGATACCGACGATGAAAAAGAGCTGGTGGCGATGGACGCCATGAACATCATGATCAAACTTTTCGGCAACGAGATATTCGGTCCGCGCATCCAGGATTATTTCCGCAACGGCTGTCTGACTTTGATGTCGCATCCCGAAGGCGGCACGCTGGTCGACATAGTCAGGCTCTTTACCGATGACGACTTTCAGAAAGAAAGGGTTTCCTATCTGAAAAACCCGGTGGTTAAATCGTTCTGGACCGATCAGATGGCTAAAACCGGTGCCCGTGAAAAACAGGAAATTATCCCTTATTTTGCCGCCAAATTCGGTCAGTTTATTACCAACTCCATGATGAGAAACATCATCGGCCAGACCAAATCGGCCTTTGATTTTATCGACGTGATGCAGTCCAGAAAAATTCTTTTAATGAACCTTTCCAAAGGTGAAGTTGGCGACATCAACTCCAAACTGCTCGGTCTGGTTATCGTTTCCAAACTGCAAATGGCCGCTCTGCGCAGACAAAGGTATACCAAGGAAGAGCGTACCGATTTCTTCATGTACATTGATGAATTCCAAAACTATATTACCGACTCCATTGAAAGTATTTTGTCGGAAGCCAGAAAATATCGCCTGAGCCTGAATATGGCCAATCAGTACATCTCGCAGCTGGAAGGCGAGGACGGAAAATCCAAGGTAAAAGACGCCGTATTCGGAAACGTCGGCACCATGATGTGCTATAAACTGGGTGCGACCGACGCCGAATATATGGCCAAGGAAATGGCCCCGGTGTTTTCCAGCGGCGACCTGATTAACCTGGACTTTTTGAAGGCTGTGATGAAACTCTGTATTGACGGCCAGCCCTCCGTGCCTTTTTCCATCACGGTGGCCAAGCCCTGGCTGGAAAAAGGAGATCAAAAGGTTGGTGAAGCCATTAAACAGCTTTCCAGACTTAAATTCGGCCGAGACCGCGAGTTTGTGGAGAGGGAAATCACCAGAAGAATCGGCATTATCCAGTAAAACCCTGCCGGACCAACTCCAAAGTCTGATCTGTGGGCAGATTAAAGGCCTTTCAAGCCGGTTTATTTGACAAGTAGCTATAAAACATCATAATGACCGCGCAATAGCATATAACCGCTAAAAGGCGGTATTTTTGGTATAATAATGAGATTTATTCATTTCCCTCAGACATCAAAATGAAAATAAATAAATTTCTGCTGTTAACTCCTTTTGTTTTGGGACTGTTGGTTTTTATCCCGACGGTTAATGCCGAGGACACAAATGCCGCTCAGGCGGCTGATCCGGCCGTGGTCACTTACCCCTATGAAAAGACCTTTACCATCACCGCTTATTATTCCCCGGTGGAAGGACAGAAAAGATATATTCGCGGCTCCCTGGCCGCCGATAAGAAACTGAACGGCAATGGTACCAACGGCGCGGACGGGACACCGGTTTTTCCCGGTATGATCGCCGCCCCCAAAACCATTCCTTTCGGAACCAAGATGTCCATTCCCGGTATCGGCATGGTGGCCGTGCATGACCGCGGAGGGGCGATTGTCCCTGCCGGCCAGCGCGGTACGAAGTTTGACCGTCTGGACGTCTGGATGGGCTATGGCGATGAGGGATTGAACAGAGCCCTGCGCTGGGGCCGCCGCACCGTTAACGTAACGGTCTATGGTTTGGATGAAAGTATCAAGGAAGCCATTGATCTGGGCAGCCTTTCCAGTGCCGCCCTGCCTTCATCTTCCACCGGCAGCACGCTGACCTTTCGCAATGATTATGGTTATGGCAATCAGAGCGACGAATTAAAGGATATTAAACAGAAATTTAAAGATCTGGGCTATTTCCAGGGCACTATTGACGACAACTTTGACGAGCCTCTCTATCACGCGGTGGTGAAGTTCCAGCTGGATTATGACATAGTAGATAACGAAGATCAGTTCGGGGCTGGCTATTTCGGGCCGCAGACCAGATCCACCCTGGAAAAGGCCATGAAAGGTGAAAAACCGCCAGTCAGGGAGACGCTGACCATCATGTCCGCCCAGGCCGCCGACAACGACGATCAATACTCCCAAAACGTCCGGTTAGCCGGAAACGGGTTGTCGTTTTTAACCCGGGACCTTCAATTGGGCGATTCAGGCCAGGAAGTGGTCGAATTGCAGACGGAATTAAAGAAACTCCATCTGTTTGGGCTGGAACCAACCGGTTTTTACGGCGAGGTTACCGCTCATGCCGTATTTAAATTCCAGCAAAGCCGCAAACTGGTGGGGGACTTGACTTCGCCCGGAGCGGGCGTGTTCGGTCCGATTACCAGGCAAGAGCTGATGGCACTGGTTAATTCGCGCATTGAAACCAGAAAAACCATTGCCTCCAACCTCGACCGGCGCCACCTTCTGGCTAATAAATAATTCCCCTTAACATTAGAACAACTGTTCTATATACTGGGAAAGTAAATATCTTACTTTCCTATGATTCGTTTATCCAGGACAATCCTGACCGTCAGGCAAAAAGCCATTCTGAAGAGAATCCAGCAGTATTACCGGAGCGAGGGCTATTTCCCCTCCACGCGTGAACTCAGCCAGGTTCTCAAAATCAAATCCCCCAACACCATTTTCAGCCATCTGCAGGCCCTGATCAAAAAGGGCTATTTGAAGAAAAACATCAAAGGGAAAATTATCGCCGTGACCGATTTCGCCCATGATTTTTCCCGGCCTTCCGAGGCACCTCCTTTCCCGCTGCAATCCGGGAATCCAGCCGCTTCGCTGGCCATACCTTATTTCCCGTCGGGCGTTCCCGCCGGTTTCCAGGCCCCTGCGGAAGACGCCGGCCGGGAAATGCTGACCGTCGACCAGTACCTGATTAAAAGCCCCAACAACACCTTCGCCCTGAAGGTTAGCGGGAATTCCATGGAAAAAGCCGGTATCATGGCCGGCGACCTGCTGCTGGTGGAAAAAAGAAGCGATGCCCGTCCGGGCCAGATCATCGTAGCTCATTTGCCCAGCGGTTTTACCGTAAAAAGGCTGATCGAGGAAAACGGCCAGCAATATCTGAAGGCGGAAAGTTCCAAAGAATACCAGATCCGGCTGGAGGAGGGGACGGAGATCTGGGGTATCGTCATAGGTATCATTAGAAAATACTGACATGTGTTTTTTTCAGCGCACATCCTTCCCAACGGCCATCGCGCATATTGACTGCAACGCCTTCTTTGCGTCCGTGGAAGAGGCCTATAACCCCTCTTACCGGGGCAAGCCGCTCTTGGTGGCGGGTATGGGGGCCAGCTGCGTTATAACGGCCAGTTACGCCGCCAGAAAGTACCACATTTCCACCGGAACGCCGGTTTGGGAAGCCCGCAAGATCTGTCCGGAGGCCATCGTAGTTCCGGCCGATTTCCGCAAATATCTGCTTTACCATCAGAATTTTTTAAAAATCATCGGCGAATTCACGCCGGACATCGAGGCGGCGAGTATTGACGAATGTTACATCGACCTCAAAGGTCTTCGCCGCCTCTACCGCAAGCCCTATGCCGCCATTTGCCGGGACATCCAGCAGGCCATCAGAGAGCGCCTGGGGATTGGCGTTTCCATCGGCCTCTCCACCAGCAAAGTTCTGGCCAAAGTCGCCAGCAACTACAAAAAGCCGAACGGTCTGACCGTGGTCAGCGGCAAGGACATCGAAAAATTCCTCAGGATCATTCCTATCGACAAAATCAAAGGTCTGGGCACCAATTCCCGCGCACTGTTGGCCAAACAGGGGATTCACACCACCATGGAATTTGTCCTGGCCCCGCCTGACCGCATACAGAAGCTGCTCGGTAAACCCGGCGTGGAAATGCAGCTGGAGCTGCGCGGCTTCAGCGTCCGTCCGGTGATTACGGAAACCGCCCTGCCCAAATCGCTGTCCCGTACCCGGTCTTTTACCGTAACCAGTGACCGCAAACTGATCTATCAGGAATTATTAAAAAACCTGGCCCTGGCCTTCTGGCACCTGCGCAAAAGCAGGCTGAAAACAGCTCACCTCACGCTGATGCTCAGAACCCGCGACTACAAAGTCTACGGCGAGGAAATCCGGCTCCCGGAGGACCTTAATTGCGAGGGGGCCATCATGAAACTGGTACGGGAGGCTTTTGATCGCTTATACCAGCCCGGGCTGGACTACCGCAGTTCAGGGGTAATTACTACAGGATTACAGCTGGAAGACTATATTCCTTCCAAACTTTTTCCCAACGAGCTGGAAACTGAAAAACAGCTTTCGCTTTTCGAAAAAATCGACCGCATCAACGGAAAATACGGCGCCATGTCGATCTCTATGGCAGGCGGCACGATAAGCCCGCCCGACCCCGACCGTCTGGAAAAACTGTATCTCCCTTTTCTGGGACAGGCTAAATAAAACTTCCACCCGGTACCCACCGGCTGAGCTGAATATTTTGTTTTTTTAAATGGTGCTGGAGAGAGGATTCGAACCTCCATGCTTTTGGCGCTAGCTCCTAAAGCTAGTGTGTCTACCAGTTCCACCACTCCAGCAAAGTCAAAATTCGTTGAAAATATAGGTTATCCCCCCATCAAATGCAAATGGATGTGCGGCACCTCCTGCCCGCCTTTTTCACCCACATTGAACAGTAATTTATACCCCTCCAGTCCCATGGCTTTGCCCATGTTGCGGGCAGTTAGCAGCAAATGTCCTAATAGGGCCTGATCACTGTCTGCAGCGTCCATAATGGTTGGTATTTCCTTCTTGGGAATGATCAGCAAATGAACCGGCGCCTTTGGATTAATATCATGTATGACAAAGCATAAGTCGTCTTCATATTCGATTTTCTTCGTGGGAATTTCGCCGTTGAGGATTTTGGTAAAAATAGTCGTCATAAATTCATAAAAAAGACCTAATAAAGATAGGTACGATTCATGAAATATTCAAACTTAAATTCAACTATGGGATTTTCCGGCTCAAGTCAAAAAAAGGTTTTGCTTGCGCATATTAGGCAGCCTGGCCTTCATCCAGTGAATACACGGCGCGGCCAACTCTGACAAACTGGGGATTTTTTTGTAAATTCAGAGAAATTGTGCCCTTCTTGACCCTTCTCTGCTTCAGAACCCCTGCAATAATCTCCTGTTTGGTCATGGGGGACTTTTTCTTCAGCAAAGCTTCTATGACGTCTGCTACCGTTCCTCTCTTGAAGCCCCATTCTTTAAGGGCGTATAAACCGCGGCCAACCAGTACAAACTGGTCGTAGCGGATTAACTCATTATGAACTGCCTGTGTTGTAACCACCTTCTTGTCGAAACCTGCGGAGGCGATTCTGTTGGCGATCTCCACAAAATGCTGTGGCTCACCGGATTTTTTCAGTACTATATAAGCCTTGTCCCGTATACTGCGTGGGTTGATATGCCTCCAGGAGGTCAATCCAAAGCCTTCTGACACTCTCTTGATTCTTCTGTCCACTTCCATGGCGGAAATGATAAAGGTGCTGTCAAAAGTTTTTCCTCTGTCATTGAAGGCAGTTTGGACGTCTTTGGCCAGAGTTTCATCCGTGCACACGTCCCCCTTTTTATTCAGAATTGAAATACCGGCATTAATTACCGCCTTTACGTCATCAAAACTGACCGTATTTACTTTCCAGAAAGGCTTGTAGACGTTAGTTTTTTCAAATTTTACAATATCGGCATTAATATTCAGGGCCAGTCTGATGATATGGGCGTCGGCTTCCTGTTTGCTGGCAATTTTATTGATCAGTTCAGCTACCAGTTTGTTTTCCAGCAGCAGTCCTCCATTCGCTTTTAATATGTCCTTGGCCAGCTTATTGATAATACTGAGTCTGGTGGTCTCCACTGTTCTGCGGAGCTTGCCCAAAGCAATTTTTTCAATTTGTCTGACCCTCTCGCGAGTAACTGAAAAAGCCTGTCCGATTTTCTCCAAAGTCTGTTTTGGCTTATTATCAAGACAAAAACGCTTGATAATCACCTCCTTTTCCTTGGGTGTTAGTACCAGAAACATGTCTTCTATAATATCCGTCAGATTAAGACTTTCTTGAGCAGTTTGGGCGATTTGGGTTGAACTATCTTGATTCATATCGTTTTTCCTTATATTGCTTCAGGGTTAGAATATATGTTTTAGTAATATTGTTGTCAAGCAAGAAAGTTGACATCCTAAACAGTTTATTTATTACCATTTGCAACATTTAACTCTAAAGGCGTGTCATAATAACTTAATAATTGTACAATGTCAAATTTGTTAATATTTGCTTTAACAGAGTCTTTTGATTATATTCCACGAGCTTATAAATGATCTAAAAAGTGAGCAAAAGCCTTATTAAATCGGAAAATCTGGTCAGATCTCATAAGTACTGGCGCCTGGTCGAAATTATTCCCGGTTTCTGTATCTGGTTTTCTTTTTTTTACCTGATCTGGGGATCCATACTTTTTCCGTTTACCACGGCCAATCTTATTATTGCCTATACTCTGGTCTGGGTTTTCAGAACTTTTCTATTTTCCTATAATCTGGTTCAGGCTTATCAGTACAGCAAGAGAGCCCTGAAAACCGAATGGAAGGCCCTGATGTCCTTTATTGAAACGCCCTCCAAGCTCAAATATCTGATTGACCGGCAGGAATACTCGTTTGACCCGTTAATTTTGAGACTGAAAAAGGGGCCCTTGGAGCCGGCTCTCATGACTCAAATCGATCATCTGAAGAAAACCGGTCAATATTTGAAACCTTCGGAAATAATCCATTGTATTACTCTTTTTGTCTGCAGGGAGCCTTATGAGGTAATTAAAACCTCGGTGGAATCATATGTGAAGAGTAAACACGACCTTAAGAAGGTGATTTTTGTCTTCGCCTACGAGGAATTCAACCCCGCCGCTCCTGAAATTAGCAAAAGAATCAAAGCCGAGTACGGACATTATTTTCTGGATTATCTGGAAACCTGTCATCCGCAAAATCTGCCCAATGAAATAAGAGGCCGGGCAGCCAACATGAACTGGTCCGCCCAAAAAGTTAAAGCTTATCTTGAAGAGAAAAAATATAATTTTGGAAAAGTCATCCTATCCAGTTTTGACGCGGACACGGTACTCAGCCCGGATTTACTGAACGAACTGACTTTCCGCTTTTGCATTACGGAAAACCGCGACGAAGTAGGCTATCAGCCCGTACTTTTTTATCACAACAACATCTGGGACGTACCTGTCTTTAACAGGCTTGCCGCCATATCCAGTTCTTTCTGGCAAATGTCGGTCAGTCTTCGCAAGGACGAAAACAAAAGCTTTTCATCCCGCGCCATGAGTTTTCAGTCGGTTATAGATTTCGGATATTGGGATCCAATGGTCGTTGGCGACGATTCCAGACAGTACTGGACAGCCTTTTTTGTGTATAAGGGCAGACATTATCTGGAAAACATCTACAGTCCCGTATATATGGACGCGGTACTCAGCAATTCTTATATTGATACCCTTAAAAGCCAATACAAGCAGTTAAGACGCTGGGCCTGGGGAGTCTGCGATTTCCCGTTTATCGTCTTTAATATCATGAAAATAAAGGAAATCCCCTTGAAAAGAAGGTTATATGAGATCTTCCATTTTCTGGAAGGTATCTATTTCTGGGCTACGGGCCCGATTCTGTTGCTGTTTTCCGGTCTGGTTCCGGGCATGATCAATAAAGAATTTGGAACAACTGTTTTAAGCCATAATTTGCCGATAATGATGAGTTCTCTGATGAACATTGCCTCTTTTGGGATTGTCCTGTGCCTGATCATAACCACCCAGATTATTCCCTTTGAGAATCAGAAAAAACTCTGGCGAAAAATCTCCCTTTTCCTTCAATGGCTGCTTGTTCCGCTGGTATCGATTACGCTCAGTGCCATACCCGCAATTGACGCTCAAACCAGACTCATGCTCAATAACAGACTGGATTTTAATTCTACTGATAAGGCCCGAAAAAAGGCCTAGCCCGACTTTTTCACATATTGCTTCCAGAGGCTGACAATAAACTCTTCAGCGTGCTTGGCAGCCCGTCTTAAATCGGCCATCAATCCGGTTAAAAAACGAATTCTTTTTACTTTGTCGTTAATCGTATAAGGTGATGCCTTTTTGTCCTTCAATAGCTCGGTCATCTCCTCTTTGGTCTGTTTCAATTCAATTTCTATCGCGGCAACCGTTTGTTTAATCATTTCCTCGATTGGCGGCAACACACTGACTGCGGTTTGTATTTGCGCTGAGCCGTTCCCGGGTTGTATTTGTTGATTTCCCTGATAACGGCTTTCATCTTCAGTAAATTGGGAAGCGCCTTCTTCACTTACCGTATCTGCGACATCGACAATACTTTTCGCCGTCTCTTTAACCTCACCGTGTTCCAAAGAAATTTCAGGTACGGCTTTATTTACCCTTTGCGGATTTTCACTTACAGTCCTGATTTTTTGTAATTTTTCATCCATAAGGCAATTTTCCTATAATAATATCATAAATATGTCCACAATTGAATGATTTTATGCTAGAATTAAAAGATAATTTACTTTTAGCAATATGGCCACGCTCAGGGAATATGAAAACCAGGTTAAATCCTTGCTGATTGAAGAAAATTGGGCCGAGGCCTATAAAGTTTGCAATAAGATTTTAAGCTATGATCCTGAAAACACAACCTTTATTAAATTCCGGAACAGAATAGAAAAAGAGGTTAAAAACATCAATAAGCGCGCCATCACCAACGAATTGCAAAGACTGGAAAAACTGATCGGTGAAGGAAACTACGAGCAATACTTAAGAGAAATCGCGCCTCTTCAGAGCTACGTTACCGATTTTCCTGAAATTGGCGACAAAATAGTCAGGGCCAAAAAGTTGCTGGACAAGCAATATAAGGGGAAAAGGGATGCGGCCTTTCAGGAAATTGCCGACGAAATTAAGATGAAAGGTGATCAGGTGGACTATGAAACCACTCTGCAGAAACTGGAAAATTTATATAAACTGGACATTCACCAAAGCGATGTTTTGGCTTTGCAAAGACAGGTTAAAAAAGTCTACATCAAGAAGCAGATTGAACAAAACAAGGGACTGATAGAAAGTAACAGGTTTGAAGACATCATTATTTTCCTGCTTAAACTGAAAAAACTTGATCCAACCAACAAACAGGTCAATTCAGTCATTGAAAGAATCAAAGGGGTTTATCAAAGATATAAAATCGAAAACAAACAGGATTTTATTTTTAAGACAATTGAGGAAATCAAAACCTTGTTCATTACCAAAAAATATGAACTTTGCATGGAACTCTGTGAAAGGATTTTGGAAATAGATCCGAACAACCAAAGCGCGCTTCAATATCATCGCAGATCATCCAAAAGAGCCAACGCAGAGTCAATTAAAAAAATTAATAAAGATATTCAGGAAAGTTATCGTGAATTCCCCAAATCCGCTTTTTATAAAAACAAAGAATTTATCAGGATCTGATACTAGGCCAGCTTTAAGCCGTATTGTTTTCTACCAACCCTGATAAACTGGTCCTTGTTCTTCAGACTCAAAATTACGGTTATGGGCTTAACCTTTCTCTGTTTTAGGACTTCATTTATGATGTCCTGTTGAGACATTGATTCCTTGCCTTTGAGTATCGACGCGATCACGTCCGCAACCGTACCACTCTTGTATCCCCACTCGGAAAGTCCGTAAATTCCTCTGCCGATCAACACAAACTCTTCATGTCTGATCAATTCGTTGTGTACGGCCTGTAAATTAATTTTCTTCTTGTCGAAATTGCTTTCGATAATTTTGTTGGCGATGTCCATAAAATGCATGGGCTCCCGGTTTTGCCTTAAAACAAAATATATTTTATCCCTGAGCGTCCTCGGATTAATATGTCTCCATTCATAGAGGCCTACCAGATCCTGCTCCAATAACTTTATTTTTTTATCTATTTGAATGAGGGATCTGAAAGTCGGCTTCTCAATCTCAGTTTTCTTTTCAACAATTACAGTGTTATAAAGCTCGTCTATATGGACTGTGTTCCTGTTTTTGTTTAAAAAGTCCACCGCAAGCCGGCAATACCCCTCCAGTTCCGACTGCAGATAATTAACCAGTTTGAGATAGGGATGAAAAGCAACTGTGTTTGGCACCCTGTTAAAACGCTTGTCTATAGATAAAATCAACTGTAAAGCCTCTACCGAATATTCCGACTTTTGAACTATAAGCCTTGATATCAAAATGTCTTCCCTGATTATTCCCCCGGCTGCGACAATTTCGTCATAGGCAATATTGGCAATATCAAACAAATTACAGTTTTCCAGATTCCTTTTTAACTTGTTGATGGCATTTTTTTCAATCTGTCTGATCCTTTCACGCGTTACAGAAAAATGTTGACCGATTTCCTCCAGGGTCGCTTTTTCTTTTTTGTCCAAATTAAATCTTCGTTCAATTACAAACTTTTCCTTTTGCGTTAAAAGTAACATAAAACTCTCGATTTGCTTCGCAAAACTTTCAACGATAGTTACCATAAATTTTTATTAATTATTTGTTTTAAGCCAAAATCTAAACTTACGATTTGGCAACTACGCTTAGTATATTCAAAGAATATTTAAAAAAAAGGAAATAAACTTGTTAAGTAATCAAAAAACACTCGTCATATACTAAAGCAAAATATATCCACTACAGGGAATTGTTTTTACCAAGGAATCCAGCCCGAAATTATCTTTTAACTTCCTTCTTAATTTACTGACGTGGACATCAACAGTATTTGTTAAAACCTGAGAATTCATATCCCAGACGTTTTCCAGAATATTATTTCTGCTTAATAATTTACCTTTGTTTTTTGCCAGATACAGTAATAATTCATATTCCTTGTTTTTGAGAAAGATAGAGCGCCTGCCATCTGACACTGTCCTGTTGGCCAGGTTAATGTGTATCTGTCCCAGCTGTATTTCACCAAGTGTCATGTATTCCCGCAAAAACGTAAGCGATTTGATATCATCCATCAACAGGCTTTCGTTTAGGGGCCAGAGATAGAATCTGTATCTCATGTCAAAATCAACCTCGCCGTATATCTGAGCTTTATTCAGCGATTCCACAATGAAAAACCAGTCAAATTTTTGTTTAATGTTTTTTAGATTGGCCAGTCTGAAATAAATTCTATCGACTATGACGGCCTTGGTTTCAGTTGAAGCATTCAGATTTACAATATTCAAAGCTTCATCTTCGTTATTGACATTGTAACAATCAATTTCAAAAGCTGGATGTGCGTTTAGCGTCTTCAGAAATCTTGATTCGTTTCTGGGGTTTCTTAAAATTAATATTTTCATGTTGTTTAATTAAAGGTGTTAAAAATAAAACAGCGTTAACAATTGTCAAACGGCGGTAATTGCAAAAACTGTCATCAGGGCTATACAAAAAGATAATTTAACATTAAGATCCTGTAGTCCGACTTTGGAAAACAACTATGAAAGAATATGCGGTTCTGGAAAATCAGTTTGCCGAAATGAAAATCCCCAAATTCAGAATTAAACAGTTGCTGAACGCGGTTTTTAAACAGGGGATACTGAATTATGGAGATATTTCCGTCTTTTCCAGAGAGCTGCAAAAAAAACTTCAACACAATCTGCCGCTTCTTTCGCTTGAAAAGGTTAATCGTAGTGTCTCCAGCGACGGAACAACCGAAAAGATTGCCTTCAGGCTGTCTACCGGGGAACTGATCGAAGCGGTCCTGATGAAATACTCCGACGGGAGAAACTCCGTTTGTGTTTCCAGTCAGGCCGGTTGTCCTATGGGCTGCAAATTCTGCGCCACGGGCACGCTGAAATTTTCCAGAAATTTAAGCTCTGAGGAAATCACCGACCAGGTTTTATATTTTTATGCGGAATTGCTGCAAAAAAACGAGCAGCTCACCAATCTGGTATTTATGGGTATGGGCGAACCTTTCTTGAATTACGACCAGCTAATGAAAGCTATCGTCATTTTGAACGATCCAGAATATTTTAATCTTGCCTCCCGGAGGATGACCGTATCAACCTGCGGAATAATTGCGGGAATTGAAAAATTCACGGATAAAAAACTACAGGTGAATCTGGCTGTTTCTCTTCATTCCGCCATCCAAAGCACCCGTGAAAAAATTATGCCCGTCGCTAAAATGGCTAAATTGGAAGATCTTATAAATGCGGTCAACCGGTACTGTCTTAAAACTAACCGACGTGTCTCTTTTGAGTACGTCATGTTGAAGGGCATTAATGATTCTGAAAATGACGCGCTGGAGCTGGCCAGAATTTCAAAAAATAAACTGATTCACGTTAACCTGATCAGATATAACGAAACCGGTACAAACGGGATTAAGGGGAGCGACAAAACCACCATATCGGAATTTAAGAATATCTTACAAAAAGCCGGGGTTAATGTTACAGTCAGAATAACCATGGGCCAGGAAATCGCAGCGGCATGTGGACAATTAGCCAATAAATTATTAATTAAATAAAAAATTATGGCAGACGAAAAACAACCAAGCGTAAATCTGAAAATTGATTCGGCTCTGGAGCAGGGAACTTTTGCCAACGCCATTTCCATTCACGTAAATAATAACGAGGTTATTATTGATTTTGGCTACATGTTGCCCAATCAAACTCCTGTTACTATCAAACTGGTCGACCGCATTAATCTTACACATCAGACGGCCGAAAGTTTGATGAACGTTCTCTCCAACGCCATGCTTGACTGGAGGAATAAGCAGAAAAACAAGTAAAAATTTAATACTCATTTACCGTCATGGATAAAATTATTTCATTATGCAAGAGAAGGGGATTTATTTTTCCGGGATCCGAAATATACGGCGGCCTGGCCAATACCTGGGATTACGGACCTTTGGGATCACAGCTGAAAAAAAACATTAAAGATCTCTGGTGGAAAACTTTTGTAGAGCGGAGACTGGATATGGTGGGTCTGGACGCCGCAATTTTGATGAACCCCCAAACCTGGGAAGCTTCCGGCCACGTGACGGGCTTTAGCGACCCCCTGATGGACTGCAAAAGCTGTAAATCCAGGGAGAGAGCGGACAAATTGATTGAAAAATGGGTACATGAAAACAAATCCGAAGAATTGCCCAAAAACTGGGCAGGTGAAAAAACCCCGCCCAAAGATCTTCTGAATTTCATTACTGAGAAAAAAATTGTCTGTCCGGTTTGCGGCAAATCAAATTGGACAGAACCAAAGGCCTTTAATCTGATGTTCAAGACCAAGCAGGGAGTGGTGGAAGACGAGGGGAAGGACATCTATCTGAGACCTGAAACCGCACAGGGGATTTTTGTGAACTTTAAAAACGTTCTGGAAACCACCAGAAAAAAACTTCCTTTTGGAATCGCGCAGATTGGCAAGGCTTTCAGAAATGAAATCACACCAGGAAACTTTACTTTCAGAACGCGTGAGTTTGAACAAATGGAAATTGAATATTTCTTTGACCCTGACCAGACCCCCTGGCAGCAGATATTTGAAATGTGGAAAAACGACAGTATGAATTTTATACGTAATAAGTTGGGAATCAGCTCTGAACTGCTCAGATTCCGCGATCATGAAAAAGACGAATTGGCTTTTTATTCCAAAGGCACGACCGACATTGAATTTAAATTTCCCTTTGGTTGGGGCGAACTTTGCGCCGCCGGAGCCTATCGCACCGATTATGACCTGACACAACACGAAAAACATTCCGGGTCTAAAATGAATTACCTTGATCCCTATACCAATAAAACTTTTATTCCCCATGTTATGGAGCCCAGTTTTGGGGCGGACAGGGTCACGCTGGCAGTTTTACTTAGTTCCTACAGCGAAGAACAGCTGGAAAAGGATGAGACCCGTACCGTGCTTAAATTCAAACCTGAGATTGCGCCAAATATACTGGCCGTATTACCGCTGGTCAACAAGCTGAACGATCCCGCGGAAAAACTGGCAGCCGATCTGATCATGGACTTCCGGACGGATTATGACACTTCAGGTTCCATTGGGAAACGCTATCGCCGGCAGGATGAGATTGGTACGCCATTCTGTCTGACCGTGGATTATGACACCTTAAATGACAATTCCGTGACTGTACGGGACCGCGATACGATGCAACAGGAAAGAATCAATATTTCAGCCCTCAGGGAATACATAAACAATAAAATTGCTAATTAGACAATATAAGCAAAATCAATCAATGATAATTTGGAGCGGATCTAGCTAAATCTGCTCCTTTTTAAGTAAATAAAGGCTTATGTATGCTATAATTTAATGAATAAATAAAAACAAATGGAAGATCTGGTAAATCCAATTGAACAAATCAGCTCGGGAGACGTTTTCAACGGCATACTGAATCTGTTGATTTATCTGGTAGTAGCCATAATTGCGTTGAAAATCCTGCGGGCCATTGCCAAATTTATTTTTATCTTATGGCAGAACCGCACCCACGTATGTCTGAAAATCAGAGTGCCGCGCGAAGATTCCACCAAAGACAATGAGAAAAAGGAGGAAAAAGATTTCAAAGAGAAACTCAGTGTTATGGATCAGTGCTTTAGAAATTTGCATGAACTCTCGGAACTTAGTCTGCGCAATATTATCCGCACCACCCTTTTTGATTCCAATATCATTTCCTTTGATATAGTCGCTCAAAACAAGTTGATTGACTTCTATTTTGTGGCCCCGAAAATTTACAGGGATTTGATTGAAAAACAGATTACCGCCTACTACCCCAACGCCGACATTATCCCGGTGGACAAATACCCTCTGGCCAAAAAGGGACAATACCTGAGAATGTATTTTGCCTATCTCACGCAACCCTTCTGGTTCCCTTTCAAGACTTATAAGTATGCCGAAAACGACCCTCTGAACGATTTAACCAATATTTTTTCCAAGCTGGAGGAAGATGAGATTGCCGGAATACAAATAACCATGCGGCCAATCCGCAACCGCAAATACAACAGAAAAATAGAGCAAATTGCCTCCACTCTCTTTAAGGGGAAAAAGGTAAGCAAATTTAACATTCCAGGGTTGGGTTTTCTAAACAGTCTGGTGGTGGGTCTGTTCTTTGGTTATGACAAAGTTATTAAGGACAAACCGGCTGACCAAAGCGGCTTTGTCAGAATGTTGCAGCCTCTGGAGGAGAGATCCAAAAAAATGGGGGAAAAGGCCGCCCAACCGATGTTCAGATCCGTAATCCGTTATTTTGCCTCCTCCACCAACCGTACCCGGGCCGAGGAAATAACCAACAATGTCAGTCTGGCCTTTAGCATGTTCCGCGATGAATCGGCCAACTGGTTTCAAAACAGAAGAGTATTCCCGATAGACGCTATCAATAATTTCTTCATGAAATTCAATTATCAGAACAGACTGATTGATACTTCTTTCGGTCCGTTTGGCGAAAAAAACAATATTGTAGCACCCGAGGAACTTTCCTCAATTTATCATCTCCCCTGCAGCCGCTATAATCACGCTCCAACTATTAACTGGCTTCCCTACAAGGTTTTACCGGCACCGGTAGACACTCCCACCGAAGGCATCCTGCTTGGCTACAACGTATATCGCGGCATAAAACGTGAAATTCACATGCTCCGCAAGGACCGCACCAGACATCATTATTGTATTGGTAAGTCCGGTTCGGGGAAATCAGTATTCCTGAGCTGGTGCGCACGACAGGATATCAAGGGAGGTGACGGAATCGGAGTTATTGATCCGCACGGGGATCTGATTGAAGAATTGGTAACCTTTGTGCCCAAAGAAAGAGCCAAGGATTGCGTAGTGTTCAACCCGTCCGATACCGAAAGGCCGATGGGCTTGAATATGCTGGAATGCAATACGCCCGAAGAAATGGACATGGCTTCCAGTCAGGCCACTGAAATTTTTATAAAACTGTTTGGCGACGAAATTTTTGGTCCGCGCATTCAGCACTATTTCCGGAATGCCTGTCTTACCTTGATGGAAGATATTGAGGAAGGAGCCACTCTGATCGACGTGCCGCGCATTTTCGTGGACGAGGAATTTATGAAATATAAGGTCAGTAAGACCAAAAACCCTGTTGTGCGCTCTTTCTGGGAACATGAATACGCCCACACTGGCGACCGTGAGAAGCAGGAGATGATCCCGTATTTCTCTTCGAAATTCGGGCCATTCATCACCAACTCCATCATGAGAAACACTATCGGTCAGACCAAGTCCGCTTTTAATTTTCGCCAGGCCATGGACAATCAGCAGATTCTTTTAATCAATCTTTCCAAAGGTAAAATTGGTGATCTGAACACTCAGCTGCTCGGCTTGATCATTGTTGCCAGAATACAAATGGCTGCCATGAGCCGCGTTGATATTCCGGAGGAAAAGAGAAAGGATTTCTATCTCTATGTCGACGAGTTCCAGAATTTTGCCACCGACAGTTTTTGCTCCATCCTTTCCGAAGCCAGAAAATATCATCTGGCTCTGATCATGGCCAATCAGTATATCAAACAGCTGGAGAAGAAAAGTGATACGGCCATCCGTGACGCCGTGTTCGGTAACGTCGGTACCATGATGTCTTTCAAAGTCGGCGCCGACGACGGTGAATATCTGGCCAAGGAATATGCGCCACTGTTAAGCGAACAAGATATCATTTCCATCGCCAATTTTAAAGCCTATATCAAGCTCAACATCAACAATACGACATCCCGGCCCTTCTCTCTGGAAACCGTTTATGACATGTCGGCTTCCAACAAAAAAGTTGGCGAAATTATCACCCAGTACTCCCGCATCAAATACGGCCGTAAAAAAGAATTTGTCGACCAGGAGGTAAGGGCCAGAATCGGCATTGATATATAAAAAATATAAAAAAGTTCCGCGACAGGTTTACATGGATAAACAAATATCAAAACTAAAATATTATTCCTGGCTGCTTGGCCTGATTCTCACGGTTCAGATTATCGGCACCGTCTTTTTTTATCGTAATTCCAATGTCCTCTATTCCGCGAATATTAAAAACATTAACTCTCTGATTACTGAAATAGGACAGCTGAAAGACGAAAACAGACTACTGGACAATAAAATAGAGAACCAGAACCAGATCATACAGGTGAATGAAAACGCCCTTACCAGCGTTTTTCAGGAATTGAACGACAAGTATACCGGCCAGAGTGAACTGGAACAGGCGCTTGAAGAAATCAAAACCGGGCTGGAAGCAGAAAAAGCGAGATTGGCATTGGCAAACCGCAATCTGAATAATCTGCTCAATAAGAAAGATCAGGAAATAGCGGATATCAAGACCGTCCAACAACTTGCGGAACTACAAAAGGAGAGCGACCGTGACATTTTTGCCATACTGTTTTTGGGCGAGAACAAAAAACTGACAGATTCAATCATCTTGATTCTAATCAACCCGGATTTGCATAAAACCACTTTGGTCAGTATTCCCAGGGATTTATACGTGAACGGCAGGAAAATCAACGAATACATGGAGTTTTTTGGCGCTGCCAAAACGGAAGAGATAATAAAAGAAGTTACGGGTATAACCGTTGATAAATATGTTCAGTTTAATTTTACGGCGTTTATCGACATTGTAGACTATCTCGACGGAATTAATGTGCAGATAGACGAGAAAATTACCGATTATAACTATCCCACACCAGGTGGCGGGGTAAAAACCGTTATCTTTGAACCTGGTATCGAAAAAATGAGTGGAGAAAGGGCTCTGGAATATGCCAGATCCAGAAAGAGTACCTCGGATTTTGACCGCAGTCTGCGACAGCAGAAAATAATCCTGGCCATTAAAAACCGTCTTGATACGGTAGGCACTCTGGAAAACATCGACTTCTTTCTGAAAGCGTTTAACAAAATACAGGAGAATTTGCAGACCGACCTGAACTTTTTGGAAGCGATACAGATTTATGATACCTATAAAAATAATGAAATTTATGCCGGCAACATTCTCAGCAATGAAAATTACCTGTATTCATCCAGAAGCACTACCGGCCAATCCATCCTTCTGCCCAAAGACGGTGATTTTATCAGGTTTCAGCAGAAGCTCCAGGAAATGATTTAAGCCCGCTCCACCATTCTTTCTACCACCAGACTTTCTTCATTTTTAGTTTGTAGGCGATTATATTTGTTCCCAGATGGAGCAGGGGAGTGATTATCAGGGCAATAATCAGATATTTGATATCTAATGGCAGTTTCATAATCATGATTGCAAGCCAGGCGCCAAGTATAAAATCTACCTGATCGAAAAAGAACCATGATTTCCCCGGTGCTATCTTCAACCTGCGCTTGAAAAAACTTTTAATCATATCCCCGCAAATAGCACCCAGTCCAACCCAGGCTCCGGTAAATGCCAGTAAGAGATAATCAAAAACATTCGTCAGTACATCAGTGCTAAAGTGCCAGTATTCGCCGTTCACCCATCCGAACATCAAAAATGCAATCGGGGCGCCCAAAGCCCCCCCTATAATTGCCGTAATAATACCATAAAAGGTTTTATGATCGCCCAGTATCCGTTCTCCGAAAAGCTTGGCTTTCATGTCAACGGGATAACGCAGCGATTTCAAAAATCCACTTCCTAATAACAATACCGGAAACATATTGGCCAGATAGGCCGGAAAAAAATAAATAAGTGTATCCCGGATATCTACAGGCAAATCAGCGAGTATTACCTCGAACATAATAAATATTGAAAATTAAATAGATATTTTCTATCAACAAAAATACCGACCAAAAAAGCAGTATAGGATCATAAAAATTATCATTGAATAATGCAAACACGGCCAGTGCCAGATAAATAAAATATTTACTTAAAGGAAACGGATATTTGCCAACTTCGATTCCAAATTTCAGATATTTGCAAAAATAATTAATCAAAATGTTCACCATATATAACGAAGCCCAAAAGGGAGCTACCAGATTATACAAAACCAGCCCCAACAGAATCGGAATTACAAAAAAATTGTCAATCGATACGTCCAGAGCGCGCCCCCTGATACTGGCGGAATGACTTAACCTGGCCACCACCCCGTCCAGTCCATCCAGGACAAAATTTAACAGTAATATCAACATGGCCAGCCATGGCATTGGGCCAACCGTAAAAAAGACCGGAATCATTAAAAAAAGTCTTAAAAATGAAATCATGTTGGCAGAAACACGTCTCTTAATCAGATGCCTGGCGGGGCTTTCAAAAATCAGGTCACGCCATTTCATAACTGCAAAATATATCCCCAAACAACAACTTTTAATTTTCTTCATATTTTTTTCTTATTTTAACCGATCAGTGCACATTTGTCTTGTGTTTTTCCTAAAATATTCCTAAAATGACGCAGCAATAAGGCTGGGTAGCTCAGTTGGTTAGAGCGTGGGACTCATAAGCCCAAGGTCGAGAGTTCGATTCTCTCCCCAGCCACCATTTTAGTAATATCATTTTAGCGTGGCCGTATAAAGCGGTATTTTTTTCTGTTTTCATATTCTCAGGTTTAGACTAAAGGCGTATAATATGTTATAATAACAATGAGAAACTTTTTTTTGATGAGCTGATGATTCTTTCGGAAAAACTAAAAATGAAATTCAAGATCATATTTAAGGTAATGCCTTATGTGGTGATTTTTGTACTGATAAAAATAGTTCTTCATTATGTCTGGGGAGAATTTATTGTTCTGGATGGACTGATGACAGCCATAATCTCAACCAACATCTTTTTGATCGGCTTTATTTTCTCAGGAATATTAAAGGACTATAAGGAGGCCGAAAAGCTGCCGGTGGAAATAGTTTCAAGCATCGAGGCAATCAACGATGAATACTTTCTCATACATAGAACCAACGCATCTGTTGAAGTACTAAATGCCAAGAAAAACCTGCTGGAATTTATCAATTCATTAATAAAATGGCTGTACAAAAAGAAACATTTAAATGACGTGTTAAAAAAAATACAATATTTAAATATCGATTTTCATGATTTCAGAGAGCAGCTGCCCCAGTCAGTTATTACCAGGGTTAAATTTGAAAAGGACAGTTTAAGGAAAAATCTCATCAGGATACAGTCGATACGCGAAACCAGCTTTGCCTCTTCCGTGTATACCGTAGTTGGCATTGCCTCTTATTTTATAATATTTTTAATGCTTTTCCTGAAAATAGACAGGATTGATCAGTCTCTTATTTATGTAGGTTTTTTCTCATTTATTCTGATCTATATTATTTTTCTGATCCAGGATTTGGACAATCCTTTCGACTATTATGACAACAATCAGGGACCGGACGAGGTTTCTCTCTATCCGATTTACGAAATGCAGAAAAGAATATCTTCTGAAATAAATGAAATTAATTACAAATAGCCGTTTGATCTCAGACGGCTATATGAATTCTTTGGTTGCGGGGGGTGGATTCGAACCACCGACCTCCGGGTTATGAGCCCGACGAGCTGCCACTGCTCTACCCCGCGTTAACGTCGCAAACATTACTGCAATGTAGGCTTTCTGTCAAAGAAAAAGATCCACCATTTTTCGGCATTATTCAGGTCACTGTATGGCGTCGACGGACTTTCTTCCAAGCCCCGTTCGTCATCGGACACGGGCATATCCGCCAGGATAATTACTTCTTCTCCGGGATTTACCAATCCCAGATTTTGCTTGGCAATTTTCTCTATGTAATTGGGAGAAGTAAAATACTCATAGTCTTCAGATTTCTTGCGGTTTTCATCTTCAATACGTCTGTTCTCAACTTCAAATTCACTGATAACTTTATCTATCTGATAGCCCCGATAAACGGACACGGTGAGCGTGTTGAGCAGATAAATTACTAAAATCAGCTCTACAACTATGATCAACTTTGCTATATTCGATGTCGGACTGAACTTAAAAGGCATATAAATAAAGAAATGTCTCATCAAAACCTGGAAACATTTAAGATATACCAGAATATTCATTTTATTGGAATTGGCGGAATAGGAATTAGTGCTCTCGCTAGAATATTGGCCAAGGAAGGCCATTCCGTATCCGGTTCCGACCAGCATCAGTCGAATAACAGCGATCTTCTGGCCTCTGAGGGAATAGACGTAAAGCTCGGCCATGCGCCGGACAATATCCCCGAAAAATGTGATCTGGTCATCTATACTACCGCTGTCCGTCCGGACAATATTGAGTATCTGGAAGCACAAAAAAGATTACTGAAAATAATGAGTTACCCGCAGGCGGTAGGGGAATTGACCCGAAATTACCAGACCGTTTGCGTCTGCGGAACTCACGGAAAAACCACCACAACGGGGCTTCTTGGCCATGTTTTTATGCAAAACAACCTTGATCCAACCGTTATTGTCGGCAGCCTGGTCAAAGAATTCGGCAACAAAAATGAATTATTGGGAAATTCCAACTTCCTTTTGCTGGAATCCTGCGAATATCAGGAAGCCTTTTTAAATTACAGTCCGCAGACCATCATACTGAACAACATCGATCCTGAACACCTGGATTACTTCGGAAACGCCGAAAATTATCTCAACGCCTTCAGAAAATTCATTGCAAAACTCCCTGATAGCGGTTTGTTGATTGCCAATGGCGATGATTCTAATATCCGTATATTGCTATCGGAAAAACCTCATCACTTTAAAGTCGTTACCTATGGCAGAAATGCCGATAACGACTTCCGTCTGGACGGGAAAACGATTATTGCCCCTGATCAATCCTGCCATTCGCTGAAGCTTTCCATTCCCGGCCAACACAACCTTCTAAACGCCACCGGGGCTTTCGCACTTTGCAGCAGCCTGAAACTCGACAGTAATAGCGTAATCTCCTCAATCAACAGCTTTCAGGGAACCGCCCGTCGTTTTGAAATTAAAGGTAAAGTTGGCGAAACCACCATTGTGGATGATTATGGCCACGCCCCAGCGGAAATTCGGGCCACCCTACAGTCTGCTCGCGAATACTTCGGACAGGAGGCCAAAATACTGGTCATATTCCAACCCCATCAATATTCACGAACAGCCTTTTTTCTGCAGGATTTTGCGATTTCTTTTAATGACGCAGATAAAGTTTTTATCCCCAATATTTACAGGAGCAGGGATACCGACGAGGAAGTTTCCCGGATAAACGTGGATATGCTTGTAGCAGCCATTAACAAACAAAAAAACGATCTTTCAGACAATACTCATGACTTTTCTCAAACCCTGCAAAAAGTAAAAACAGCTTACCGCGACTTCGACGCTATACTAACTATTGGGGCAGGCGACATTACCAGACTGGCCACTGACCTTCTTGATCTGGCCTGAAATATCCGTCTTTGACGCTGCCGCCATCAGAAATTGCTGAATACATATATCCAGAGCGACTTTAAGATTTCCAGCGCCAAGAGCGCAATTACCGGAGAAAAGTCGATCATGCCGACTTTTGGAGTTACCTTTCTGCTTATCTTCATTATGGGCGCGGTAACACTGTCCAGAATCAAATACATCCTGTTATCAGGTAACACGACCCATGAAAGCAAAATTTGTATGAATATTGCCGTACTCATGAAATCGCAAAATATTATCCCGAAATTTAAAAAGATTTCTTTTATCATAAAACTGCCGCCAGTTTAACAAGCGACAGTTTAAAAATCTATAACTAAAATTATTTTCTTCTTTTTATCAGTACGCCGGCCAAAGCACTCACTCCCAGCAATCCCAATAGGCCCGGGCCCGTGTCGGATGTTCTTGCCGGGTACGGACCGCTGTATGCAGCCGGTTTAAGCTCATCCGGCAGAGTCAGAGGATTGGTCGGCCCTTGCGAAAGTACATTTTTTATTTCCAGCATGAAGGGAATTGCGCTGACTATTTCACTTTTAGCAGGACTTTCCTGTAACTGTTCATCCATAGCCGTCACCGCGAAGAAATATTCTTTGCCGTTTTCCAGATTTGGTATGTACCAGGTGGTACTGGCGTCTTTGGTTATAACCGAGTTGGTCAGTTCCTTTATGTTATCGCCGTAATACACCTTATAGGACTTAACCATTTTATCGTCTGTTGCGGCATCCCAAACCAGTGTTACGCGTTTATCGGAGCCATAGGCAATCAGTCCGCTAACCTGCGTGGGAGCTCCCGTAACCTGTGTCTGTTCGCCTCCGGTAGTCGTGGTGGTTGTGGTTGTGGTAGTTGTCGTTGTTTCAGACGCGGCAATCTCGATTGTTCCCCCTGCGGGATCCACGTTAACGGTAGCCTGATCCTCGTAAGTTTTTTCATTCTGCATCTCGTCCACCAGCAACACGCTCAATTTATAAACGCCCTCTTCGGCCGGAGCTTGTATTGTTCCGACATAAACGCTGGGATCATCAATACTGGCATTTAAAGCGATAATGTCATAATTAAAAATCACAGCCGCCTGATTCAGGTTCTTTTCGCTGTAGATACTGACGTTGATCACTGATCCTGCGGTAATTCCCGTTGAAGGTTCAATTTGAATATCATCCAGAGCTGGAGGGGTAGTGTCTATGGTTATTTCTACCTGGTCTGACGTACCCAATACCTCCAGAGAGAAAGTATCAACGGCAACCGCATATAAGGTGTGTTTTCCTTCTGCCAAAGCAGGGGACTGAAAACTGAATTTTCCGGTTGTCCCTACGGGCACCATGCCAATTTCCTGATCATTATCATAAATCTTTACATTGGCTCCGATTTTTGCGGTTCCCGATATGGTTTGTTCAGACTGGCTGTAGGTGCCGGGGGCCGGCGTAGTCAATACCGGTTTACTTTGCGTGGAAGTGCTTCCTGAACCGCCTGTAGTACCGACTATGACAGTCTCTTCGCCACTCTTAAACTTGTCCGTTAAATCGTTTACAATAATCTTATACGTACCGGTTTCCGCAAAACTCAAACCAAGATTAAACTGATGTTCTCCAAGATCATCAGATAAGAATTTATAGTTTGAAGGAAGCGTTACTCCCGAACTGTTATCACCTTCTGCCGAGAAGCGTACCGATCCTGTATAATCCTGAACAGTCAGGCCTTCGCTGTCCACGGCTTTTATTTTAAAGGTTATATTTTCATTGGGCTTGATTGTAGAAGGCAAGTCAACAAATTCAAAGCCGTCCAGCGGACCGAATTCCGCGGCATTGGCAACTTCCAGGAAATCACCACCTGCATCTGCCATATAAGAACTTTCTGAAACAAATGAGAGTGAGGGTCTCATATCAAGAATTCTGTCTTCTCCCAGGTCCAAAGCAATTAAGTTTGAAATACCGGACGACTGGCTTGATATTTTGAATTCTGCCGTACCCAATGAGTCTGTGACAGCATATTCCGGCATTATCCGGTCGTCTGGACGGGAAGAAATCAGTTTTACGGATTTTCCAGCAAGTTCATTCAAAAACTGATCATTCAATACGACTTTAACTGTCGCATAATCGCTTCCATTAGCTTTGATTAAGTTTCTGTCAATGTCAATAAATGACCTTTCAGTACTAATTTCATCGGGCAGCACGTTAAATTGTGTTTTTAAAGTCCTGAATTCCTTATCTGGACCGAAAGCAGATAGTCCGTATGTACCAGCAACTTTTGTATGGTAGTTGTTGAGATCTATATTGGCCTCACCTGCGCCATTGGCCTTGGTTGTAACAGTCAGATTTAATCCGTCTGGTTTTTGTACCACAAAATTTACCACTGAATCAGCGTCAAAATTACGGGCCCTCAGATAACCGTTCTGGCCGGCAATCGTATCGCTTCCAATGGCATAGGCATTGCTGCTGGCTGTGACAATATTGATCTGGGAAAATGCCAGGAATAATGCTATAAGTCTTATCAGGTCTTTTTTTACGGTAAACATATTTTTTATGTTTATTTTTAAATCCTTATATTATATCATACAAAAGCGTGAAATTCAATTCTCTAAGCCAAATTCATGGATAAAACCAGGTTAAAAACGCTTTTTCTGGGCGGCTTCTTTTTTTTAATATGTCTTTTAATCAGCCTTTTCTCTTTATTAAGCCAATCTCTAGCCGTTTTAATGGATGCCGGCATTAGCTCGGAAATCCTTTATCTAACTTTGATTCTGCCCTTTATCGGGCTTTTTCTGGCAATTTCCAGAATTATTGTCGGCGTGAACCTGCCCAATACTTTCGTTCCGCTAACCATAGTACTGACCTCTTTCATCATTGGTCCTGCCATTACATTTGAGCTGATGATAATCAGCCTGGTTCTAGGCTATCTCTGTAAATTCCTTATTAGCGAATTCCGGCTTCATTTTGCCGTAAAAATATCTGTAATAATCAGTCTGCTCTCGATCGGGCTGATCCTGGCTTTTCCACTTCTCAAACAGGACCAGATTTTTAACTCCGGAAACGGACATATGGTTGTAATATACGGAATTTTGATCATTTCTCTGATTAATGAGAAATACATTACGTTCAAGCTGTCCAAATCCAACATAGTGAACGATCTTAAAAACAGCTTCAACACTTTCCTTTTCGCACTATTTTCCTATCTTATCCTGGGGGGGAAACTGATAATTAATGGACAAACGTATCAATTGGCCCATCTGAAGGATTTTATTCAGGCTTTTCCGGAAAGCGTATTTTGGGCTTTGTTTCTAACAATTATTATCGGTAGATATACCGGACTGAGATTGAGTGAAATCATCAGATTTCGTAAGCTTATCTTTAAAAATAATTAATGGGCATCTTTAACAAGGGAATTTTAGGCATAAACGCCAGAAATCTTCTCTACATATCCCCGTTTAATCAGGAAATCAGTGTAGAAATTGCCGATGATAAACTTAAAACCAAAGCCTTCCTTTCCGCAAGGGGCATTCCTGTACCCAAATTATTGGCCACCGTCAGCAATCGCGCTGAGCTCTCCAAGTTTAATTTTGCCAAATTGGGGGCCGAATTTGTCTTGAAACCTAACCTGGGATTTGGTGGACAGGGAATAATTCCAATCTATAGAAAGATAAACCAGTCGTATGTTGGACCGAAAAATCAGCAATATGAACGTGAAGACCTGCTAAACCACATTAAAGACATCCTCAACGGTCAATTTTCCGTTACGGACAAACCTGACAAGGCTTTTTTTGAAAAATTAATTGTTTCTGACGATATAGTTGGCATGTATTCCTCCGGCGGACTTCCCGACATCAGAATAATTGTTCACAATCTTGTTCCCGTAATGGCCATGCTTCGCATCCCCACCATGGAATCGGAGGGAAAAGCCAATTTACATCTGGGAGCAATCGGTGCCGGAATAGATCTGGCCAAAGGGGAAATTACCCATTTGATACATAAAGGTAAAATAGTCAAAGAAATTCCCGATAAAGGCCCGATTAAAGGACTTAAAATCCCGTTCTGGGATGACATACTCCGGATTGCCTGTCAGTCTCAATTAGCCAGTAATTTGGGGTATATGGGGGCCGACATTGCCTTGGACAAGCAACAGGGACCGGTATTATTGGAAATTAACGCCAGAGCGGGGCTGGGAATACAGATTGCCAATCTGGCCCCCCTGAGAAAAAGACTGGAAAAACTAGAGGGTGTGGAAGTTAAAACAGTGGACAAAGGAGTCCGGATCGCAAAAGACATGTTCGGATATTCCATTGAAAAAAACATTAAATCCATATCGGGCAAAAAAGTTATTGGGATTTATGAGAAAATAACCTTTTTCCCCTCCAGTGGGCCCGTTTCAAGCATCGGCTTCATCAACACCTCCCGTCGCAAGAGTTATATTGGCCCCGATCTCGCCAAAACTCTCGGCCTGATAGCATCCAAAAAACAAAAAAACCTGGAAACGTTGAAGTTCAGACTAAAATTCAAAATTGGCGAAAAAAAACTCACCTCCATTTTCAAAATTGATAAAAATCTTAGAAAAAAATACCAGGTAATTCTTGGAAATAAGGACCTGGGCGGCCAATTCCTGATCGATACTTCAATCAACAATTTGATTGAAGAGAAACAAAAAGGAGAAACAAAAAAGATATTTATTACCAATTACGACCCGCTTGAGACCGACCGGCAAATCTGTAAAGTCAGCAGCCAAATGAAGTTTTTGAGCTACTTTAGACCGGTAAATTTTCATGAAGAGGCTAAAAAGTTTCTTGATGACAAAAGCTATAATCCCAATTTCCGCTATAAAGAAAATGATGATGAACTGGAAGACCTGGAGAGACAGATCAACCGTATAAAATATGATGACACCGATTTGGGGCGGCTGTTTAATAAAAAAATAATTGAACTCAAAACTTATCTGGATCTGATCCGTGTCAGGGGAAGTTCTGAATTTACTCAACAGTCCGCGCTTATATTCGGGACAACCAGCGAGCAGGACATAGAAGAAATAAAAAACCTGCAGATCCCGGTTTCAGCACAAAACAATAAACACAAAATCTCATCATTGGAGCTTAAGGAAATTTTCGAAAAAAAACTCTCTGAATACGGTCTACACGACTGGAGAGTTATTCTAAAAAAACACTTGCTGACCAAGTGCGTAGTAAATCGAAACAAGAAAATTTTGATAAAAAACAACGTATCGTTCAGTTCCTCGCGCGTACTGGAACTAATTATTCATGAAATAGACACCCATTTGCTCACCAGCGAAAACGGCGGCCGTCAAAAATATAAACTTTTTAACTATGGTTTCGCCAATTATCTGGAAACGCAGGAGGGCCTTGCCATGCATAATGAAGTCAGTCAGGGGCATATCCACAGTGAAGAAATTCATAAGAATATACTTACTGAATCAATTTATCATGCCCAGAAAATGTCGCTTGCCGAGCTCTACCACAGCATAAAGGCAAAAAAACTCACTGAAAAAAGCGCAATTGATATTTGTTTCAGGGTAAAAAGGGGAATTGGCGACACTTCGCAACCCGGAGCCTTTACCAAAGATTACATCTATTTCAGCGGCAGGAAAAAAATCAAAAACTTCATCAGCTCAGGTGGCAATTTATCCGATCTGTATCATGGTAAATACAGCCTGGACGATCTCGAATACATTAAAAATATCAGCGCTTTCAAAGTCCCTCCTTTTTTACCCGACTGGTTGAAATGATCAGCATCCCGTCTCCGAATGAGTAAAACCGCATTCTGAGCTTTTTGGCGTATTCATAAAGACGGATTGTTTTTGAATGGCCAATTAAAGCGGAAACAAGCATTAACAGAGTGCTTTTGGGTAAATGGAAATTTGTAATCAGCGAATCAACCGCCTTCCATTGATATCCCGGTTTAATAAAAATCCTTGTTGAATAACGGCCGGGTACAAATCTGCCAAATTTCCCCATATTATCCTCCAACACTCTTACGGTTGTAGTTCCGACAACTATAAACCGCTTCCCCTGGCTTTTATAATTATTCAGCCGTTCTGCGGTAAAATAATCCAATTCATAGGATTCCTCGTGCATTTTATGTTCCCGACTGTCTTTGGTTTTAAAAGGCAAAAAAGTCCCCAATCCCACGTGTAAAGTAACAAATTCCATTTTCACTCCTTTGGACCTGATCCTCTCAATCAGCTGTGTGGTAAAATGTAGACCTGCAGTGGGAGCTGCAACGCTGCCCTCCGTATGTGAAAAAACGGTATTATAGTCTTCCTGTCTGTAATTTTTACCCGAAATATAAGGAGGTACCGGCATTTCCCCGTAATTCCGTAAAAATTTCAATAATTCATCCCTGTTCAGGTTCGTTTCCATGAATCTGAATCCGTCTTTATCTACGCTTTTTACTTGAAAAACCGCCGAATTAAACTTGAATGTATTGCCTGCCTTAAAACGTTTTCCGGGCTTGACCAAACATTTCCAAACATCATGTAATTGCTCCAAAAAAAGAATCTCGTTTTTTTTGCCCTGGTCGGTAAAAATCAGGCGCGCCGGAATAACTTTTGAATTATTAAATATCAGCACGTCATTACTGTCCAAATACTTGGGTAAATCGAAAAAATGGGCCAGCTCTGTTTGTTCAGTATCCTTATTAAATATCAGCAATTTAGCCTGATCGCGCGGTTCAGCAGGGGAGTCAGCAATCAGTTTTTTGGGAAGCTCGTAATCAAATTTGTTAACCAGCATAATTCGCAATAAATTATGCCTATTGTGTAGCAATTTAAAAATAAATCAACCATTTTCGGGCTCAACGTTCCAGCGTTCCTGTTTCTGGTCAATGATCGCCTTTCCCTCACTTCCTTCAGCCAGTTTCTTGACCACAACCAGCGTAACGTCATCATCCTGGACGTGCTCTTCCACATACTTGGAAAAGTCTTTGGCGATATTTTGAATGATTGTGACGGCATCGTTATTACCGGCATAAAGCAAAACCATTTCCTTTAATCTATCCAGGCCGAACATTTCACCGTTCATGTTCCTGGCTTCGGTAATTCCATCCGTGTATAGAACAATTACGTCGTCTTTTTGCAAAGCCAAATCCCTTTCTTTTATAATTTTGCTGTTATCTGCTACCATGCCAAGTGCTATACCACCGCTGGGCAACACTTCCACCGTTGACGTTTGCGCCCTGTACACCAGTATATATTCATGTCCACAACCGACGTAGGTCATTTTCTTGGTCATGCCGTTCCATTTCAGCATCAACATACTCATAAACATTGTAGACCTGATTTTCGTTTTCAATCTTCTGTTGGTCTGTACGACTATATCAAAAGCCGTGTCATACAATTCCGCGAATGCGTTGATAAGTGTATTTACCATGGTCATAACAATTGCAGCCGGAATACCATGTCCTGTCACGTCTCCAATGTAAAAATAAGTTGAATTTCCTACTTTTATAAAATCCAGATTATCTCCTCCCAGCTCTTCTGCTGAACGGTTTTTTACTGCTATATCAAATCCTTCTATGGTAGGTGCTTTGATGGGTATAAGCTCTTTTTGCAGCTGTCCTGCCACAACCAGTTCACCGGTTAATTTCTTACTTTGGGTCAACTCATCGGTGACCTTTTCCAGGCTGGAAGTGACTTCATTAAAAAAATGAGCGTAGATCCCCAGCTCGTCAGTTCTTTTCGTATAGATTTTTTTGTATTTTCTCCCGGTTAAAACCGCTTTTATCTGATCCAGAATTATCTTTATAGGTCTGACGATATCGATATAATAAATTATTATCGCTATCACAAACACCAGGCTGGACAGAATTGCCAGATCCTTCCAGGTAAAAGTGTCAATCTTCAAAAAGTACGCAACAGAAAACATTCCAGCACATATCAAAACTACCCCGGAAATTAAATGCAGGTAGATCTTTTTTGATATTGTACTCCTAATTAACATTGGTCAGTTTCTTGCTTAAAAACTCATCCAAATCCTTGTAATAAGAGACAGTCTCCAGCAAACCGATTACCTCCAGAACATCGATAACATTTTTCTTGGCTCTGATCAAAACCAATTGCTGGTTTTTGCCCAACAAAGTCTCATTAATCTGCAACATCAAACCGATGCTTTCACTGTTTATGTATTCCAAAGCGGTAAAATCAAATATCAAAAATTGTTTGTCGAAAGCGTTAACCGCCTCCAATATTTCCTTTCTCCGCTCCGCCAATCCGTAAGAATCAAGATTGCCGATAAACTCAATAATCCAGTATTTGGGATTATCTTTGTTAATTCGAATATTTAGAATACTTTCTAACATTTGTTTTTTATTAAATTCTTTTTATTTTAACACATAAAACATAGTTTGAAAAGAACATAAAAATCCCCCCTGTTGTTCCAGGGGGGACTTAAATTTTTTATTTAAACTTCATATCTGGTGAATCTGACTACTTTTATATTCTCTCCCAGTTTGGTGATATATTCCTTTATCAAGGCTTCAATATCTTTTTCAGGGTCCTTTATAAAAGCCTGCTTCAAAAGTGAAAATTCTTCTCTGGCCTTCTTTTCTTTGTTTGTAAGTATCATTTCAATTTTGTCCTCAGGCTTTCCCTCATTCTTCAGCTGTTCTCTCCAGATTTCCTTTTCCTTTTCGATAAAGGCAGAATCAATTTCATCCGGACTGATTGACTTGGGGTTTGATGCTACTACCTGCATGGCAATATCGTTTGCCAGTTCTACAAATAATTCATTTTTAGCAACAAAATCTGTTTCACAAGCCAATTGTACCAATGAACCCACCTTACGGTTGGTATGAATATATGAAATTACAACTCCCTGGCTGGTAGTTCTGACTGATTTTTCTTCCGCCTTGGCTTCACCCTTTTTTCTTAACTCGTCAACTGCTTTTTGATAATCACCATTATTTGCCTCCAAAGCTTTTTTACAAGCCATCATTGAGGCACCTGTAGCTTCACGAAGCATTTTTACATCTTCAACAGAGATTCCCATCGTAAGAATAAATTATAAAATAAGTCTTTAATTGGATTTTGGAGGATTTTGATCTCCTGCAACCGCTTGCTCTTTTGGTGCGGCGGCATCTTTGGGCTCTTCTTTAACGCTATTTGTAATACTTGCTTCCTGAACAGGAGCCGTATTCATATTTTCCGTTTTAACCGATTTCAGTGTTTCCTGCCTGTTGTCATAATCTGTTTTAGCTACCCCGACCTGACCTGTAATATTTTCTTTGGATACTTTTGCAATCATCTCTATTGGAATCAGATCAGCCATTGAGGATAAAACCGGTATTTTCCACCAATAACCATTGAAGGCCAAATACATTGAATATGCGCCGATAATCAGACAAGCCAGAGGTACAAGTCCCAGAACAAAAGCCATAAACTGCCCAATTACACCAAATAATGAAACAATTGCGGCCAGCATGCCAACGAAGAAGAACAGAATCGCCAGGAGCAGGCCTTGTTTTGAATGCAATCTGACAAACGCACTGTCCGGCTTAATTATTATCGATATCAATGCTACAAAAGGGATATAAGCAATCGTGGCGTAAACTTTTTCGTCCTGTTTCACCGGTGGCTGATTGGATTTCTGATCAGTGGGATTAATGATTTTTCCCATTGCGCTTCCCAACTGTGTTACTCCTGCCTGTCCCATATTCTGTAACTGATCAACGCCCGCTTTACCCAAATTCTGTGCTTGTTCCGATGCCTGTTTGCCCAAGTCATTTATTTGCCCAGTGGTTACAGTAGCTTCATTATTTTTAACTGAATTGTCCGGTATCGCGCTTGGAGCCGTTACACTGCTTGTCGCATCTGATGGACTGGTATTCTGGGCTATTTCCTGTTTTGAATCCGTGGCATTGTTGTTATCGTTTTGCATAACTTACGTTTGTTACTTTTTTGATTATTTTTTAGCTCCCTTTCCTTCCATTAATGCAGCTTTAACTCTGTCGATAACAAAATTCAAAGAAGACAAAGCATCGTCATTGGCCGGAATCGGAAAATCAACCCCATCCGGATCTGCATTTGAATCTGTAATAGCCACAACCTTAATCTTCATAATATTGGCTTCATTTACGATAATTCTGTCTCTTACCACGTCCGCAACAAATACCACGGTCGGAAGTCTGTCCAGTTCACGTACTCCACCGAAAGCATCCTGTAGCTTAACCAGTTCCTTTTTTATCTTGGCAATCTCCTTTTTGGTGTATTTCTCAAGCTCTCCGCTCTTTTCCTGATCCAGTAAATCATTAAAATACTTAATTCTCTTCTTGATAGTCGAAAAATTTGTAAACAGCCCGGGCATCCACTTGTTTACTACATAAGGCATATGGCTCTCTTTTGCAGCTTCCATAATCAGTCTGGCTGCCTGTGGCTTGGTGCTGGCCAGCATTACGCTTTTTCCGCTTGCAGAAGTCTGTTTGATAAACTCAATCGCCTTATCCATACATAAGGCACTTCTTTCCAAATCAAAAATATGTATACCGTTTTTTGACCCGTATAAATATTTCTTCATTTTGGGGTTCCATCTTTCTGTTTGATGGCCGAAATGCATTGCTGCATCCATCATTTCTTTTACCGTGTTTGACATAGATCCTTTTGGTTAATTTATCCCATCTTCTTGCTTATTGCCGCAAGTCCAACCTGCGGAGGATTTCGCAATCCGGAGATAAACTTGAAATAAAACAATACGAATTTATTATAACTGCAGTGGAAAAGCAAGTTTTTCCCTTCCGGTGTTTTGACAAAAAAGCTACAAACTGATATTATATTATGAATTATTCGAGCCATAACTATTCTTATGGAAACTGAAAAAGGAGCCGAAAGCACTGGCTCTACTGGCTTAAATCCTGCAGAAAACGTGAAAAATTCAAGATTGATTGAAATAGTTATAATCATGCCTACTCAGGCCTATTTTATGTCGGGAATAAGGGATTTTACGCTGAATTTGATTAAAAATACCACCGATTTTAGCGAACAATGGGCATACCGCTTCCAATCCATAGTTGATGAACTCTGTAACAATGCGATTGAACACGGCTCAAAAGAGGGCCAGATGGTAAAAATCATCTTCAGAAATCAGCCACGTGAATATATTGAGATTACCGTTGAAGATACCGGTACGGGCGCTCATCCGATGAAAGCCGACGAAATCAACAAGCTGGTTAATGAAAGAAAGTCACAAAGCCTCTTAAATGGACTTATCAGGGGCAGGGGACTTCCCAAAATAGTTGCGGAATGGACTGATGAACTGGAATTCACAGATGTGGAAAATGGTGGTATAAGAGCTAGGGTAAAGAAGTTTTTAAATGATCCTAAAATGAAAACCAATCCGTCCGCCGATAATGACCCTTCCCATATCGTTTTAAATTAAAAATAATAATAAGAAATAACAAAAAACAAGTATGACTGAAGCAAACATCACAATCGAAGACCTGGCCGTCAGTACGCCTGATAAAGTTGCCAAACAAATTACGGTTAAAGGTCAGCTGGACGAAACCAATGTTGATGAAAAATCCAAACTGGTTTATGGGATAATCGAGCAAAATCCCAAAAACCTCAATTTACTTTTGGACCTTGAAGGTCTTGAATACATGAACAGCAAATCAATCGGCTATCTGACGGATTGGTACAGCAAAGTCTCGGAAGGCGGCGGAAAAATCGTTATTGCCAAGGCCAGACCAAATATCCTGGACATTCTTGAAGTAGTTGGACTGACTCAGCTGATCAGTTGTTTTAACACCCTGGATGAGGCGAAATTAGCCCTTCTTTCATAACAATTTATTATGCCCAGTTTTGAGCCACTATATTTAGTCTATGGTGGGCTTGCCTTATTGCCTGCGATTATCTGGTTGATTTTAATTTACTCCAAGCAAAGCAATAAAAAATTTCAAATACTGATCTTTTTTCTGGGCTCTCTTTCCGTGGTGCCTATTTTTCTGATCCAATATTTATTTTCAGTTTATCCTCAATTCGACCTGGTATCCTATGCCAATGATCATATTACCAACCCCCATCTTAACTTTCTTATTCTTTATGCCTGGGTTGCCATCACCGAAGAGCTGGTTAAACAATGGTTGATAAGGTATCTCGACGGTAAATTCCTGTTGGTTCAGACCATTAACGATTCTATTCGCTTAAGTCTGATTTCAGCCCTTGGTTTTTCTTTTGCTGAAAACATCTTCTATTTTTATCAAATTGGTACTCAGTTCGGACTGGCCTCCCTGCTGGTAGCCTATCTGTTCAGGTCTATCTTTACCACTTGCGCGCACCTGGTATTCTCCGGATTTTTTGGATATTTTTACGGAATAGCAAAATTTTCTATCAGTATTGTTGAGCAGTCCACTCTCCAGGGGAAAAAGCTCTGGTTTTCGAGGCTTCTGGGACGACTTTTCAATATCTCCCGCATTCAGGCCTACCAGGAAACAACCATATTAAAAGGGCTTTTTACAGCGATTTTATTGCACATGGTTTTTAATTACTCGCTGGAGATGAATAATTTCACGGGCAATTCTCTTTTCATTGGATTTGCCGCGTTATTTATATTTGTCTGTTATATGATTTTGCGAAAAATCCTGAAAAACAAAGCTGGCAGCCTGGTTCTGGTTGAGGAGCCTGAAGAATTCAGAAGCTCCACTATGGCGAAAAGTGATGAAGATGTCGTGATTGAGCTCTTGGGCATGTGGTTTAACAAAGGTAAATACGTTGACGTAATTCATATTTGTGAAAGACTTTTAAAACGCGATCCAACCAACAAAATAGTAAATTTATTCAAAGCCAAGGCCCTTGATCAAATGGATCAGGCCAATCCGTACAAAACAGTTCTTTCCAAACTTTTTCCGGACAAACAGCCCCCCCAAAAGTAATTGCCTTTTTTAGCGGATGCCCTATCATTGCAAATGTCATTATTTGTTTGCCGTGAAATCTTTACAGCAGGCCAAAATAGCTATTGTATGCGATTGGCTTACTAATCAGGGGGGGGCGGAAAAAGTAATAATGGGGCTGCACGAACTCTTTCCCAATGCTCCGATTTACACGTCTCTTTATAATCAGGAGAAATTGCCTGCGTTCAAAGACGCACGAATCCACACTTCCGGACTGCAAAAACTACCTTTGGCCAAAGAAAAACATCAATTTTTCCTTGGATTGATGCCGAGGGCTTTTGAAAGTTTTAACCTCAATCAATATGATATCGTAATCTCCAGCTCACATTCCTGCGCCAAGGGGCTGTTACTTAAACCTTCTACGCTCCACGTTTGTTATTGTCATTCACCGATGCGCTATGCCTGGGACAATTATCAAAAATATATCAATGAATATGCGGTCAGCGGCTTGATAAAAAGATTCGCCTCTTTCTACATACATAAAATCAGGTTATGGGACAAAATAACCGCTGACCGCGTCGATCAATTTATCGCCAATTCGCATTATATTCAAAAGCGTATCCAAAAATTTTACCGTCGCAACAGCTCCGTGATTTATCCTTTTATCGAACCGGAGCAGTTCTACTCATCGGTCAAACAGGATTTTTATCTGGCCGTCGGCAGGTTAACTTCTTATAAAAAGTTCGATTTACTGGTTGAAGCCTTTAATAAAAACGGGCTGCCCCTGAAAATTGTTGGCACGGGAGGAATGTTTAAACAACTCCAGGCTGTTGCCAAATCAAACATTGAACTGCTGGGCTATACCCCCGACAATGTCCTGCGCGACCTATATTCCAAGGCCAAAGCTCTGGTTTTTCCCCAATGCGAAGATTTCGGCATTATTCCACTGGAGGCCATGGCCAGCGGCTGTCCGGTGATCGCCCTTGGCAAGGGAGGAGCTCTGGAAACTATTGTAGACGGTAAAACAGGAATTTTATTCCCCGAACAGACTGTTGATTCTCTCAATGAAGCCATCAGAGAATTTGAAAAACATAATTTTGATCAGGAAACAATCATTAAACACGCCGGTAAATTTAGCAAAGAGAATTTCAATGCCCAATTTTTGGAGAACCTGGAAAAATCCTGGCAGGAATATCAATTAACCATCAACCGATGACAATACTGGAATTTTTAAAATTGTTATACAGAAACATATTTGTAATTTTAATTACGATTTTAATTTGTCTTGGAGCAGGGCTGGCCGCCTCCAACGCACTGTCCAGCAAAGGTTTTGAAAATACTTTGTTTCTATCAATCGGAGTTCAGGACAAGTATCAAAGCAGCGATGCCTATGAAAATCTTCAGGCCGCTGACCAGATTACCGAAAGCATCCAGGGTTGGTTTAAGGATCCTTCCTTCCAAAAAGAGATCAATGAATACTCAGGTCTTGGTTATGCTTTGAAAGCCAAAAAGCAGGAGAAAAACAATATTGTTGTCGGTTACTCAAGCGGAGATGCAAACAAGTCTCTACTTTACAAAGAATCGATTCTGGAGATTCTCGGAGAAAGGATCTCCTCTTATAATCAACTTTCGGATCTTCAAATCAACCTGGCCTCCGCCAAACTCAATGTGTCTCAAAAACCGGACAGTCTGCCGCTCTACCTCATTCTTTCCTCGTTAATTGGGCTTATTTTGGGCATGTTAATTGCCTGGATTTATGAAATCACTTTCAACAGACTGACCTCTCTTAATGAGTTTTCACAGATATCAGGCGTTGAAGCCCCCTTTTGCTATGAATCGGTCAAAAAATTAAAGTCCCGTCATCAGTTTTTAATCAAGTATCTGAGCGGCAAGTATCACGACAACAAAATTCAGCTGCTGGATCTTACCCGCGGCAACAAGACCGGACTGGAATTCTTATCCAAACACGGACAATTCTCGGACATTAAATCGTTCAAGATACCGCAGGAAATAGAACAAGTAAATATTTCTCATCCGTCAGTAATTATCTGCGAACTTGGATATACCGACAAAACTCTCCTTAAAAATATCACTTTGCTTGGTTTCACGCACATTGAAGCGATTATTCTGGATAGAATCTGATTTCTATATTTTTGAATGAATGCGCTTGCCTATATCCTTTGCGAAAATTGAAACAATTGTCGCAATCGGAATAGCCAACACCAGTCCAAGCACGCCCAGAAATTGAAATCCAATCAGCAATGCGAATATTATAATAATAGGACTTAATCCCAGAGCCTTGTTCATCAGCAGCGGGACGATAATATTGTTTTCAACTTGTGAGATGCCGAAATAATAAATAATCACGAAAAGCGCGAGAGCGGGGGACTGATTCATCACAATCGGCAAAACAAGGATACAGGCTATTACTCTGCCAAAAACCGGTACTATCATGCATATGCCGGTAATCACTGAAATTAATAACGAAAACTGTACGCCGGCAATGGCCAGACCAATGAATGATATTAACGCCGCGACTATTGAAACCAGCAACTGTCCTCTGATCCATTCGCCAATCTTGACCTTTACCATCTGCAATCTCTGCGTGATGTACACAGTATATTTGGCCGGGAATATGGAAACGCAAAAGTTTTCCAAAGATTGCTCGTCCACGGTCATAAAGAAAACCAGGATCAGTATAAGAATAAAATTAAGCAGACCGTTGGAAATCTGGAGAATGATTGACCATAAATTCCCTCCCAGGTTCAATAACTGGCTGGAAATAAGCTGTAAAGAATCTTTTAATTGAACCGCCACAACTTTTATGTCTACCGCCTTGTATAATTCGTCTATATAGGGTTTTAGCTGCTCGCCAAAAGGCAGATTGAGGGTCGGACTTTGTGAAACTTTTAATACGAAATCATTGACCGCACCCGCCAGGGCAATCAGCTGTTCCGCAATGAGTGGCAATAGATAAACAAAGAACATTGCCACCAGAAAAAACATAATTATATATACCAGCAGTATTCCCAGGGCCCGGGGTATTCTTTTTGCCTGCAAAAAGTCAATTAGCGGATCCAGCGCGGCTGCAATGAAGAAAGAAATAAAAAACAATAAAAGTGTATTTCCAATCAAGAAAAGCAGGTAAGCGCCAACCAATACTGCCAATACAGTGAGAGTCGCCTTGAAAACTGAGATTGGAGCGATATCCAGCATCACCTTGTCCAAATCCAGTTTGACTTCCGGCAATTCAACCAGTTCCAAATGCTGATTTGATGATTTTTTTAGCTGTGAAGCTTTTTCCTTTAATCTGGAAAATTTAGATACCACCAATGACAAAACCCCGGCTCTTTTTGTATTTTTTTTGTTTATTTTCTTCATTTTTATCCTGTTAAAGCGGAAATAAGTACGTTTACCAAAGACCAGGCCAGAAAAGCTATGGCCATCCCAATTAAAGCGTTCGTGACATAGGTTTTACCTTTATCTTTTTGTTGCGGAATCATCCCGCCCATCGTGTACATAAAACCTCCCACAACCACAAACAGCAGGGCCACCAGACTCACTATGCCCAGTAAAAAGTTACTGAAATATTGAATGAAATAGGGGACCATGGCCAGGGAAACACGCCCGGTCATAACGGCACATCCTAGCATCTGAGTTATAACCGTTGGATCTCTTTTATAACTTTCGTTGGAGTGCTCATTAAAAAAAGTAATAATATCGTCACAATCGCTATCTTTTGAGGCCTGCGGCAAAATCGTCCCCTGGGCCATCGCAGGAACCTGTATTGAAATCAGAACAAATACTGAAATCGCCAATAATATTAATTTTCTCATTTTCTTTTTTTTATTCGCTGAAATCTTAACATAAAAAGATGTTATTAAGCCAAATCTTTTATTCCAATCCTGATTTCATTCACACCTTCTCCGATCAGGTCTTCGAACTGGCTGATATAATTCAAGGAAAAAACTTCCATGCCCCTGAATCTGGCTTCCAGCATCTTGAACATTACGCTGGCCTTGCGCAAAGCGGTTTTTCGCATTTTTATATTTTCCAACGGAGGCACATAGGTATTAATTCCGGTCAGCCTTACACCTGAAATCTTTGCAATTTCCAGACAAATATCAGAAATTTCCGCGGGAGAAAATCCAAATTTTTTGATCTCACTCAAAATATTCATTCTGGCCAATATATTCGTGACACGTCCCGTTCTGGCGTTTAAATCACTTATCAATCTTACATGTTCAATGTTAATTATTGACTCGATCGTCTCAAAATTAGCTAAAACCGGAGATAAATTATTTCCTTCCAGTTCTCCCAGATAATATTTTTTGCAGGGTAGCAACAAATGCTCAATTTCTCCCAGTTGCTCAATATTATGGAAACCGACTTTTCTGACGCCGGCACCGATTAACTTGTTAATATCTTCTATGTTCATGTTCTCCGCCTGCAGCAAAATCCCAATGTCCACAGCATTTTTAAAATTTAGTTTACAATAATATTGTATTTTTGTAACTATCTCCTGTAATCTTGCAACCTGGTATTCCATCCCTATGACTATTAAAACTGCTCACAAATTACCATTTATTGCCATCGTTGGTAAACCCAATGTAGGTAAATCAAGCCTCTTTAACCGCTTAATCGGTAATAAAGTGGCCATTATTTCCGATCAGGCCGGAACCACGCGCGACCGGGTTTTCCAGCACACCCAAATAGGCGATTACCCCGTAGTGCTAGTAGACACTGGCGGACTGGAATATGAAAAAAAGTACAATATCGAGGCTAACATGCAGGTACAAGCCAAACTGGCCATCAATGAAGCCGATCTGGTGATTTTTCTGGTTGATGGCAGTGAAGAGCCGACCGGCGACGATATTCAGACTGCCAATATTCTGCGCCGAGAATCCAAGAAAATAATTTTCGTGGCTAATAAAGTCGATCACGAAAAAAGATCCCATAACCTGTTTTCATGGACTGAAATAGGTTTCGGAGAACCGGTTTCCATTTCCGTTATCCACAACCTGGGCATGGAGAAGCTGGAAAGAATCATTATCAGCCATCTGGAATCCTTGAATTTAGTAGCTTCCGTCGCAGATCAAACTACGCCCGGCAGATCAATTAAAGTTGCTTTTATCGGCAGACCAAACGCCGGAAAATCATCTTTGGTCAATGCCGTTCTCGGAGAGGAAAGAATTATTGTTTCCGATATCCCTGGCACTACCCGTGACGCACTGGACAGTGAAGTGGAAATAGAGGGACAGCCTTTTACGCTGATTGATACTGCCGGTCTTCGCCGGCGCGGAAAGATTGAACCGGGAATTGAAAAATTTTCTTCCTTCAGGACTTTTCAGGCTATTGAGCGGGCTGATGTGGTATGCCTGGTACTGGATTACAGCGAGGGCATACGCGCCCAGGACCTGCATATCTCTTCCTATATTCTGGAAGCCAACAAAGGACTGATCCTGCTGATCAACAAGTCCGACCTGATGGAGGAAAAAGAAGAGGAACGTAACCGCATCGGACGCCTGCTGAAAAACCGTTTCGATTATCTGTCCTGGGCGCCGGTACTTTTTGTATCTGCCAAAAATCATAAAAACCTTGATCTGATTTTTGATACGGCCAAGCAGATTTATGATGAAAGATCAAAGCTGATCGACCACGACGATCTGGTTGATTTTGTGCGCGAAAGATATCATAAACACCAGCCCCCCACGGCCGGCCGCAACAAACTGCTCTTTTACGATCTGGTACAAATTCCCAGCCAGACGCCGACCTTTGAGTACCTGGTGAATAAAGAAGACATAGTCCATTTTTCCTATCAGCGCTATTTGGAAAACGAATTCCGTGAACAATTTGGCTTTTTAGGCACTTCCATTAAATTCTACTATAAGGCAATCGATTCCCGCTTATTGAAAAACGCCAATCCTCTTTAACCTTGATTCAAACTGGTCACGGTAATACTTCCTGCGGTCGTGGTTATGGAATTTTAACCACTTGGAACTTACTTCCACAGAGGCGTCTTCCGTTAAATATTTTAATTTACGTTGATGTCTCCTGATAAAATATTTCTCTAATTGTGCTTCGAGCCTATTACCAAGCTTCCCAGCCAATACCCTCTCCAGAAATCCTGCCATAAACGACTTTCCTTTCCAAAGGGTGGAATTACTGCTGAAGCGCGCCTGATAATTATCAAAATACCGTTCCATCCAGGGTGAATTATCCTGCTGAATCTTCCGGTAAAAACGCTCCTGGCCATAAATGGGGCAAAGCGCCAGGACCCAAAAAGCAAAATAAATATCATAAGGGGTGAGCAACAGTGTCTGGAAATTCAAATTATCGGCATTGGCATAAAAACTCAGGCAGAAACGGCCATCAATTTTTGTTCCATATCTTCTTTGTCCGGACAAATGCAAGATTAGCGTAGTAAATAAACGGGTCAGAAAAATTCTTCCCGGCCGGGAGACGATAAACAAATCAATGTCACTATTTTCTTCGGCTATTCCCAGAGGCAAATAATTGCAAACTGCCACGTATTCCACAAAAGGAATTCTTCTGAAGATCTTGGCGGATTTTAAGGCCTTTTTAATTAAATGATCGGCAGTCTTCCCGTTAGCTTGCTCTTTAGTGGGTTCAGTCCTGAATCTTAAACAAACTTTTTCGTCAACTATTGCCAAATGCTCGCTGTCTCTAACAATTATTTCAATATCCGTCCATTTAAATTTATTATCTCCAAATATATTCCGCTCAATAAAATCTTTGTCCAGTCCCTGTCCGAATATGTCAAAATAAGCCACCAAAGCAGTTAATCTTTCTTCCAAAGTCCAGTTTTTGGGATCAAAATCAATCATGATTTCACATATCTGCCTGGCTATCTTATACTATCGGCAAGTTTAAAATCAAAACGTGAGCAAATATCTGAATCATCTGTTGAAAAACGTGCCGCACCGTCCGGGTGTTTATAGAATGAAAAATAAAGACGGTGACATCATTTATATCGGCAAGGCTAAAGACTTGTTTAAACGGGTTGGCAGCTATTTCCGGCAGATAGATAAACACACACCCAAAACAGCCAAGATGGTCGAAAATATTACCGATTTCGATTACACCGTGGCCGGCTCGGAACTGGAAGCACTGATTCTGGAAACCAATCTGATCAAGGAACATCGTCCCAAGTACAATGTCCTGATGAAGGATGATAAAAATTACGCCTATATCAAGGTGACCACCGGTGAAGACTATCCCCGCATATTTGTAGTACGAAAGGTGCTGAACGATAAGGCCAGATATTTCGGCCCCAAAACCGCCGCCGGACAAATTTATGAAACGCTCAATCATCTGCGCAAGATCTTTCCTTTCCGCAATTGCGGACTGCAGCTGGAAGATTTGGGACCGGCGCAGGAAGGGGACATTAATAAAAAACGACTGGTAAAAGTCACTAAAGCCGGCATCAAATATCCTTGCCTGGACTTGCACATCAAACGCTGTCTGGCTCCCTGTATCGGCAAACCGACCAAAGAGGAATATCGCGAGGTGATCAATAAAATTATCGAATTACTGGAAGGTAAATATCAACAGATCGTTGATGAACTAAAAGACCAAATGCGCACCGCGGCACAGAACAAAAAATTTGAACAGGCGGCTAAATTGAGAGACAAGATTCTCAGCATCGAAAACATCTATCAGAACCAGCTGGCCAGTAATCCTGACCACCAGCATGCCGACATTATCAATTACTATATTCAGGAAGATCTGGTCTATTTCAATGTCTTTCAAGTTAGGGAAGGGAAGTTGGTTGATCAGCAGAACGTGATTGTTAAACTGCCGCCGCTGGATAAACCGCATGGTGAGATGCTGGGAGCTTTTATCCAGCAATTCTATGCCGATAATACCAATTTGCCGAAAGAAATTATTATTCCCGAAACCACGGGACAGGAGGACGTTCTGGAAAAATGGTTGAGTGATCTTGCGGGACATAAAGTAAAATTTGTGATCCCCCAAAAAGGCAAAAACGATAAATTGCTCCAGCTTTCACTGGAAAACGCCCTGAGTTTCGCCAGACAGTCCAGAGCCAGATGGGAAGGGGAAAGTACTCAGGATCGCGAGGAGGGACTGGAAAAACTGGCTCAAATCCTGGGACTGGATCATTTTCCCAAAAGAATCGAATGTTATGACATTTCCCATCTTGGCGGCACGCATACGGTCGCCTCAATGTCGGTATTTGAAAATGGCCTGCCCAAAAAGGAACACTACCGCCACTTTAAAATAAGCCTGGAAAAAGCCGGTTCACCCGACGACTTCCAGTCCATGAATGAAGTGATTTTCCGGCGTCTAAAATATCTGAAACCGGCACTGGAAACGGCTGGATATTTCCTTAAAAAGAAAGGCGAATCATACCAGGTAAAACTTGGGAAAAAGCTGCTTCTTACTTTCCAAATACAATCTGCCGGTAAACTGAAAACATTTGTAAAACCATTTAAATTTCCGGCTGGCCAATACGCCGAGATTATCAGAAAAATTATTGAAAAATTCGATACCAACAGACTCTACCTGCAAATTCCCAAAAGTAAACTGAAACAACTGGAGGAAATGGGCTTTCAGGAGGTTAAAACGGATATGCCGGAATATCCCGCAAATAAAAACAATCTGGTCGTAGTCTATGATAAAACCAGAAATTACGAAGACGCTTCATTCAAAAAGAAACCTGACCTGATCGTAATCGATGGCGGGAAAGGACAACTTTCCTATGCAGTCAAAGCCTTGAAAGACTATCATCTGGAAATACCCGTCATTTCCTTGGCCAAAAAACAGGAAGAGTTTTTTCTTCCCGGTAAAACCACTTCCATCCAGCTTGCGGCCAATGATCCGGCCAGACTGCTGATCCAGCACATCAGGGATGAAGCGCATCGCTTTGCCATAGAATACAATAGAAAATTAAGAAAAAAAGACTATACTGTCTCCGAATTGGAACAGGTAACCGGGGTCGGGAAAATTACCACTCAAAAACTGCTGCGTAAATTCGGCTCGCTGGAAAACATCAAAAACCTTCCGGTGGAGGAACTGGCAAAGGAAACGGGCTTGAAAACCGCCAATAAAATCAAATCATATTTTAATTAAACAATGGACTTAACTCAGCTCTTACTCATCGTATTGGTATTGGCAGTCGGTTTTCTGATCTATAAACTGACCGGCACGCAAAAACCCGCGGATAACGCCGGAGACAAACTGTTTTTGGAAATGCTGGAAAATTTGCGCAAGGAATTGCGCGATAATTCCCTGCAAACCCGCCAGGAGGTAAATAATCAGCTGGAGAAAGTAAACGATCAACTTTCCAAAGGTATGTTGGAAAGCAATAAATCCCTGCAAAACCAGTTCAAGCAGACCAACGACATTACCAAGGAAATCTACACGCAGCTCACTAAAATCGATTCCACCAACAAACAGGTGGTAAATTTCGCCGAACAGATGAAATCACTGGAAAATATCCTCAAAAACCCCAAGCAGCGCGGCATACTGGGCGAATACTTTCTGGAAACCCTGCTGGGCAACATCCTCCCGCCCAATGCCTATCAGATGCAATATCCGATGAAAAACAGTGAAATCATCGTGGACGCCGTGATTTTCTTCAAGGATTTGATTATTCCCATCGATTCCAAATTTTCTCTGGAAAAATATAACCGCATCATGGAGGAAAACGACACCGTGCAACGGGAAAAATTGGAAAAGGAATTCAAAAACGACGTTAAAAAACGCATCGACGAAACCAGCAAATACATCCGGCCCAATGATGGCACGACCAACTTTGCTTTCATGTTCATTCCGGCCGAAGGCATCTATTACAACCTTCTTATTTACAAACAGGGCAGCATTGAGGTTAATTCCCAGAATCTGATTGAATATGCTTTTGATAAGCATGTAATTATTGTATCTCCCACATCTTTCTATGCCTATCTGCAGACGGTCATGCAGGGACTTAAAAGCGTGGAGTTGGAAAAAAACGTAGTGGAAGTAGTAAAAAAAGTTGGCGAACTGAGCCGTCATCTCAATGCCTACCAGACCTATATGCAAAAACTGGGAAACAACCTGGGAACAACCGTGAATATGTACAACACTGCCAGCAAGGAATTTACCAAGATCGACAAGGACGTCTACAAAATTACCGGCGGAGAATCAGCCATTAACGTTGAATTGGAACAACTGGAAAAACCAAATCAGGAAAGCCTTTAAGTCACTCCGTTTCTACCATCCCGATTATTCTTTATGCAGGATTCCCAAAAATCCAATATTTCCCGTCCTGCAACAGCACCCTCCCGCAAAATTTTTAGCTGATCGGTAGTGCAATCCACAATTGTTGATTCGATACCGAATTCACACTTACCGCCATCGACAATTCCTGCTATGGGCAAACCTTCCAACTGTTCTTCAACTTCTTTTACCGTTAAGGGACTTCTCCTGCCGGACAAATTGGCGGAAGGAACTGCTATGGGGCGGCCAAATTTTCTAATAATTTCCAATGTAAGCGGTTGATCCGGCATTCTGACGCCAATCGTCTCGGTTCCGGCCGATAAAATTGAACTGACTTGCGGCTTCTTCTTCAAAATAAGCGAAACGGGGCCGGGCCAATACTTATCAATAAGTTTTTGCGCGTGAAGAGGGACTTCCAGAACAATCTTATCAAGCATCGCCATATCCGTTACCTGCAGCATAATAGGTTTTCCTTTTGGTCTTCCTTTTACGTCATACAAATCGTTGACCGCCTGATCGTTCAAACCGTCCGCCGCCAGACCATAGACAGTTTCCGTTGGAATAACTACCAATTTACCATCTTGAAGGGCTTTCACTGCCTCATCTACTGTTAAAAGTTTCATCAATTGGAAATTTGGTGGGCAAGGAGGGACTTGAACCCTCACTCCATTACTGGAACACGATTTTGAGTCGTGCGCGTCTGCCAGTTCCGCCACTCGCCCGAACTAAATAGCAGCCAAATTCTATGTATCGGCAGGACTCTAGTCAATCTAATCTTTCCAATTTCAAATAATACCGCTATATTATGGGCCGTTAAACAAATCAACATGAGCAAATTTTGCGATATTACAATAATTAAGTGCGAAGCGGGCAAAGGAGGGAACGGTTCCTCCCATTTCCGGCGTGAGAAATATATTGATAAGGGCGGACCTGACGGCGGGGACGGAGGCAGGGGAGGGGACGTCATATTTAAAGCAAATGAAAATCTCAATACGCTGATCGATTTCCATACCAAAAAGCATTTTAAAGCGGGTGATGCCGGAAACGGTCAAAAAAAACTTATGCATGGACTGGACGGAGAAGATCTGGTCCTGGAAATTCCGGTTGGAACACTGATTTACGATAATACATCGGGGAAATTACTGTCTGACCTTAAAAAACACGGCCAGGAAGTGCTGATCGCCAAAGGGGGCAGGGGAGGCTTGGGCAACGCCCATTTCAAAAGCTCAACCAATCAGGCGCCTACCTTTTCCGAAACAGGCGACCAGGGGGAAAAACTTTCTTTGAAACTGGAACTTAAACTGGTGGCTGACGTGGGAATTATCGGGGTTCCTTCTGCAGGAAAGTCCACCCTTATTTCCGTAATTTCCAATTCGCGTCCCAAAATTGCCGATTATCCCTTTACCACGCTTATACCCAATTTGGGAGTTGTGGATATGAGAAAATTTGATTCCCATAACACCTTTTCTTTTGTCGTTACAGATATTCCGGGTCTGATCGAAGGCGCCCATCTGGGCAAAGGTTTGGGACATGAATTTCTGCGACACGTGAGCCGTAATCATTTTTTAATACATTTAATCGACTGTACAAGCCCCGATCCGCTTGAGGACTATACCGTTATCAACAATGAACTGAAGGAATACGACCCCTCCCTGTTGAAAAAGGAACAGCTGGTTGTAATTAATAAAATCGACACCATCGATAAAAAATCCTTGACCGCCCTGATCAAAAAATTTGTTAAAAAATATCCGGCATTAAAAGATAAAATATTCAGCATTTCCGCTGTAACAGGAGAAAATCTGCCAGAACTGATCTTTGTGGTTGCTGAAAAAGTTAAAAACAATCAGAAAAACTTGCTGGAAAACGCCACCGAAGACGAAATACCCTTGCTAAAGCCATTAATTCGCAGGAACAAACTGGTGGTCAAATTTGTCCGCAAAAAGCTTGAAGCCTCTACCAATAAGCTTAAATCTATCTGGGACGTACATTCCGACCGCTTTGAGCAGGTAGTTAAGATGACCAACATTCACGATCCGGAGGGATTGGAACGCGTATATCATTTTCTGGAAAAACTTGGCATCAAAAATGAGCTCAGAAAAAAAGGCGCCCAACCCGGTGACCGGATTAGAATCGGGGGAAGTGGCGGAAAAGAAATTCGTATGAGACAATAACACCATGAAACTTATAGTCGGACTTGGAAATCCAGGCGACAAGTACAGTAAAACCCGCCACAACGTGGGATTTATACTTATTGACGCGCTGGCCTTCAAATACCAGGCGGAATTCAAATACGAGAAAAAGTTCAACGCCGAAATTGCCGAAATCAAAAACCCCGATTTGTCGGAAGAACAACTGATTCTGGCCAAACCGCATACCTTTATGAACAATTCCGGTGAGGCGGTTCAGAAAATCGCCCACTTTTACAAAATACCCGTGGAAGATACCTGGCTGATCTATGATGATCTCGACCTGCCATTGGGTACTCTTAAAATCAAGAAAAACGGGGGGCCGGGCACGCATAACGGCGTAAAATCCGTGGTAGAACATTTCGGCAAGGACTTTCCGCGCTTCCGCATCGGCATTGAGAGCAGGGGCACCTCCGCTTCCACCTTTCAGGATACGGCTTCTTTTGTCCTAAGCGAGTTCTTCGGACAGGAAAAAGAACAAGTCGTGGAAGCTCTCGATAAAGGCATCAAATCGATTGAAACCGCCTTGAGGCAGGGGATTGAAGCCGCCATGAACAAATTTAATTAATCTTGCATTGAAATATTAATTCTATTAGACTCGTTTCGCTAAGAATCAAATAATCGTAACATTATGATAGCCATTGTAGAAATAGCCGGAAAACAATACAAAGTTAGTCCCAAAAGCCAATTACAGGTTGATTTGCTTGAAGGAAATATCGGCGACGAGATCACACTGGACAAAGTTTTACTGAAATCCGGCGATGACGGCAAAGACTGCCAGATTGGCCAGCCCTATACCGGCGACACCCTGAAGGCGAAAATTGTCGAAAACGTCAAAGGCGACAAGGTCAGAGTATTTAAATTCCGTCCCAAAGCCAGATACGCCAAAACCATCGGACACAGACAAAAGTATACGATTGTGGAATTCTCGGACTTTTAATTATTTCAGTTTCGCCAGAACTAACGCTAACTCATCTGATAGACCTGCTTCCAGGTCTATCTTTTTTTGACTGATGGGATGCAAAAAAGAGATTTTATAAGCGTGAAGAAACTGCCTGTTTAGATTGAAATTTTCACTAAAGATCTGATTTATCTTCTCATTTCCATACATTTTATCTCCTACCAGAGCATGCCTGATTGACTGAAAGTGTACGCGGATCTGATGAGTCCTGCCCGTCAATAACGCTACTTTAACCATTGTAAAAGCTCCCCACCTGGTCTTATACCGCTCCAGTACTTCGAATTCCGTAACCGCTTCGCGTGATTTTATACCGTCTATCGACTGTTTTTTGCGGTTTACGGGGTGCCGGCCTATCGCGGCCTCTATTCTTCCTTTATCCTCTGTAATATTTCCACAAACCAGGGCCAGATAAAACTTTTTAATTTCTCGTTTTTTAAACATTTCCACCAGTCTTTGATGCGCCAAATCAGTTTTCGCGATGATGATCAATCCTGAAGTGTCTTTATCCAGCCTGTGTACTATGCCAGGCCTCATCACGCCGCCAATTCCCCTCAACCCTTCGCCGACATGAGCCAGGACAGCATTAACCAGACTGTTGCCCAAAAATTTACCGTACTCCGCCGGATGAACCACCATGCCCGCATCTTTATTAACAATCAATAAATCGTTATCCTCATAAACAATGTTCAGTGGCATTTTCACAGGTTCAATCTTCATTTTTACCGGAAGAGGGTAATCCACAGTCAAAACTTCCCCGATTGCAACCCTGTAACTCGGTTTAATCTGTTTCCCATGACATTTTACCAGTTTCTCGTCAAACAGCTTTTTCAGATATTGTCTGGAAACATCCTTTTCCAGCAGAGATAAAGATATATCCGCCCTTTTATTGCTTAACTCGGAAGTGATTTTATAAATTCGTTTTTCTCCAAACATCCATTCAAATATTATCGATTTTGCTATAAAATAGCCTCAAATTGACAAATAGCAAATACAATATCATATTTATAGTAATTAACCTGAATTAATCTTGAAAATAAAGGAGATTAAAAAGATGCTTTCTCTCCAAACCCTGCAAAAAATACAGGATAATTATTCAACGGCCCTTGGTATACCGATTTATATCAAAAACTCAGAGGGGGAAGCTCTTACCACCCCCAACAATCCCGGTAAATTATGGGAAATAATCCATAAAAACCAACACACCGAAGCCCAATTTGCCTCTTATCTTTCCGATGCCATCGAAAAGTGTAATCGTACCGGACAAATAGTTCTTTTCGAAAGACTTCCCGACACCCAGACCTTCTTGGCTCCCATCTATGCCAGCGGAAAAATTATCGCCTACTTTATCGCCGGATTGGTCCGTTATGGCAACCCTCACCTGGAAACGGCTGAAAAACAGGCTGAAGTTCTGGGGATCTCCATAGACGTATATCTTGACGCCTTCTTAAATCTTCCCTTTTTTACCAAAGAAAGACTCGAAGCCTCAGCCAATCTGATCAGAATTATCGGCAGTACCATTTACAGTCTGGAAAACCAGGGGAGTGAAATTAAGGAACTTAATCAGGAAATTCAGGAAAAAAACCAGCAATTAACCAGGAATCTCGAACAGACCACCAAAAAACTTCTAAACAGCGAAAACCGCTATAAGCAGCTTTTCGATACCGTAAACGACGGCATCTACATCTCCAATTTAAACGATGAAACCTTCCTTGATATCAATCATACCGGAGCAAAAATGCTCGGATATAACGACCCTAAAGATTTAATCGGAAAAACCATCCACGACATGTATGTTTTCCCCAAAGATCGCAATAATTTCATCAACATTCTCAAGTCCAAAGGCACAATCCGCAATTGGATAGCGCATATAAAAACCCCCTCGGGCGAAGAAAGATATGTTGAAACCAATGCCAATGTGATCGTGGATGAAAAAACCAAGCAATCATTCATACAGGGGATTTTCCGTGATTTAAATCTGCGACAACACCGCTCAATCTAACAGCAGACACGATGGACGTTAAAACACCAGTTACCAAGCTTCTGAAAACCAACAAAGCCCATTTTAATCTTTTGGAGCAGGTTGGAGTCATTACAGTCGGTGATTTTATCCGCTATTTTCCGCGTACCTACAATGACCAGAGCAATCTTATTAAAATTATTGATATTCGCACCGACCAGGTGAATACCATCAAAGGCACAATCAGCAGTCTTGTCGAAATTAAAACCAGGTTTGGCAAGAAACTAATAAAGGCAAAATTTACCGACGATACGGGAAGCGTAGACGTGGTCTGGTTCAATCAGCCATTTATCAAGAAGCTTTTACATAACGGCCAACAAGTCATTCTTTCCGGTAAAGCAAAATTTGAATTGGGTAAAATCACGCTGCTCAGCCCCGAATATGAACCTGTGCAAATCAATCAGCTACATACCGCGCGCCTGGTTCCCGTTTATCATGAGACCGAGGGACTTTCTTCCAAATGGTTGAGAGAAAAAATCCATCCGCTGCTTAAATACGCTTCACAACTATTCGAAGAATATCTTCCCCCCGACCTAATCGAAAAATATCAGTTGATGCCTTATTCCAAAGCCATCATTGAAACCCATTTTCCTACGACCCCGGAAAAACTTGAAGAGGCCAAATACCGGCTGGCCTTCGATGAACTCTTTCTTTTGCAACTCAAGGCTTTGCAAAAAAAGTGGCAATGGCAGCAAACCATAAGCGGTCACGACAAGAAACTTTCGCGTCATCCCGAAGTGGAATTGCTGATCAGCCGGCTACCGTTTCAACTAACAGCAGCTCAAATCAAAACACTGAACGAAGTTATGGACGATTTAGCCGGAGACTACCCTATGTCCAGACTGTTGCAGGGCGACGTGGGTTCCGGAAAAACCATTGTGGCCGGTCTGGCCATTCTTAATACTCTCAAAAACGGCTTTCAGGCGGCTCTAATGGCTCCCACTGAAATACTGGCCGAGCAGCATCACAAAACTATTCGTGATCTATTTAGCAGCTTTGACTTTAATATTGAATTTTTGTCTGGCAGCGTTAAAAGCTCAGAAAAAAAACGAATATATGATCAAATATCTTCCGGTAATACCAATCTGGTTATCGGAACCCACGCACTGATCCAGGAAAACCTGGCCTTTAAAAACCTCGGTCTAGCTGTAATAGATGAACAACATCGCTTCGGAGTTGAACAACGCAGTATTCTGAAATCACAGGGCTCGCCCCATCTTCTCAGTCTGTCAGCCACCCCCATCCCCAGAACGCTAGCCATGACCATCTATGGCGACCAGGATCTCTCCATCATCGATGAAATGCCCAAAGGCCGTCTGCCCATAATTACCAGGGTTGTCCCGGAAAAGAAACGTAACGACGCCTATCTCTGGATTGCCGATCGCATCAAAACCGGCCGCCAGGCCTTCGTTATCTGCCCGCTGATCGATGAATCAGATACCATGGAACTCAAATCGGTTCTTAGCGAGTATGACAATCTCCAAAATAATATTTTTCCCGATCTTAAAATCGGTCTTCTTCACGGAAGATTAAAAGCTCAGGAAAAGGAGGAAACCATGAGCAGATTTAAGGCCAATGAATTTCAGATTTTAGTCTCCACCTCGGTCGTAGAAGTTGGCATAGACGTGCCAAACGCTACCATCATGATGATAGAAGGAGCGGAAAGATTCGGGCTTTCTCAATTACATCAGTTTCGGGGCCGCGTCGGCAGGGGAGAGCATCAATCCTATTGTTTCCTGTTCATGCAAAACGAATCCGAGGGGGCCAAGCAAAGACTGAAGGCCATGGTTGACCACACTAGCGGTTTCAAATTAGCCGAAATCGACCTGGAACTGCGCGGCCCCGGACAAATTTTCGGTGTTCGCCAGTCTGGTATCCCTGATCTAAAAATGGCCTCTTTAAGCGACTCAGTAACAATCGGCAAAGCCAGGGAAGCGGCACAGACGCTGATTTCCAGAGACCCTGAACTAAAAAATTATCCGCAACTGGCAAAAAAAATGGAAGAAATCGACAAAATTTTTATAAAAGATTAAGCGCAAAATAAACATCTAATAAAACCACATGAACAAAATAATGAATCAGTCTTTTGTCAAAATGTCTAAACAGGGGATTATGGGAGCATTATTGGGAATAGTTGCAGGATTTATTCTGGGACTTCTAATCTGGTTTCTTCAGTTTTTATTATTTATTTTTAGCGGGATGATGGACGGGGCCGGAATAAACCAAGTAATGCAGCCGCCAATGATGTGGTTATCAGCAGTCATGCCAGCAACCTTGGGAATGGCATTCGGAGCAATCATCGGCGCTATATTTGGTGCCATATCAGGTCTGAAAAACAAGAAAGACGAGTAAAGTATCAGCTCAAAATTTTAAACGCCTTAAAACGCCAATAAAGAAGAGGATTTAGGGCTCAGCCTAGACCAACGTAAGTTCAAAAGCTTGTGCTTATATATTTTGCACAAGATACATTGTGCAAAATAATGTGTAGTTCAAAAAGACCAATTTTCCTCGATCCTCTATTTAACTCTTTCTGTGAAATTTCCATTATTTACCGGTACTTTCATCTGACTGGTACAAAATGTCTCCAGATTTGATGATCTGATTTCGGCATTATCTGCATTTTTTAAATATTCAAACCAGGTACTCCGGTTATTATTCGCTCCATTTGCCGGATTGATAACATATGTTAAAAGTTTAATTCTGCTGCCAACCGCCAGCAAATTTCCATAAGGCCTGTTTTTGTCTGCCTCCCCTGCCCTGTTGTTATTTGAATTGGTAACCAATAAAATTAAATTCCGGAAAATTTTTGCCTGTTCCGGTGTCATCGACACTTCGTTTAATCGCTCCGGATTTCCGGGAAAAAATAAATTACCGGCAATAAAATTAATTTCGGCCGCAGTCATAATTGAACTCAAATCCGGTCCCAAATAGTCTTTCCCTTGCTTGACACTCTCGCCCATTACATGACGTAAATACAATTCGTTCACGCCACCTCTCAAAGAATTCTTACCTACAACTTTTGGATATGGTAACAAAGGATCTGTAAAGACAAATCTCTCCTGCCAGGACTTTCCGTCAGCTGCAGGAACACGGCGGGCCTGCAACCTGGTTTCCATCCCCTCCCCCGATTCCGCGGGAAATTTTACTTTATAAGTGCCGTCACGGGGATTTAACAATTCGATTGTTATTCGTGTATCGGAAGCCAATACCTCGCCAGCTCTGATAGTTCCTGTATTATTCAAAACTGACAGATCTACAGCTCCTGCTGTTCCGGAAGATTCCGCAGACTTCTGATCTTCCAGGCTTTTTCTTTCCTCCTCCAATTTTTTGGCTTCTTCTTCTGCCTTATTGGCCAGGGCTTTTAACCATTCTTCTTCTGTCAGATCCGGATTGGTCAAATTTTCGACCATGGTATTGTTCAGTATCCAAAGCGTTTTTCTGGAACTGATCATATTTTCATAGTCCACCAACAATTCTGAAAAAAGGCTCTCCACCGCAACCTTAGCAGATAATTGAGTAGGATCATCCAGCTGCAGATCGTCAAAAACAGTACTTTTAAAAGTTAGCATTAAGCTTGCTCTCACCTCAGTACGTCGTTCAGTCGATATTCCAGTACTGAAGTACTCATTTAATAAATCCGTCTGCGCGCTGAAAAACTGTTGGGTTTTTTTATTTTTTTCTTCAAGTTTAAACTGTCGTTTATCCGCAGTTTCCTCTCCGTCAAGATCAGGATAAATACCTTTAAAAGAATTGCTGATTCGCGATTCAACCACCGTATCCCATATTTTTTGCAACTGTTCATTTTGTTTTTCTAAAACATAGGCCTCTATGGGCATTTTTTCGCTGGGAGTTTTGCCTGTTTCGTCTGTTTCATTATAATATTGCTCCTGCCATCCTCCGGCTGAACTAAAATTTTCGCGGTTATTTTTAAAATCAACGATCTCTTCAAAGGCTTTCATGGCTTCATTCTTATCTTTGTATCTTTCCATTCGTTCTGCCCGTCGTTTGTCCTGTAAGTCTTTGTAGGTTTCGTTACTATTCTTTTTTTCATTTTCACCGGCAAACTCAGCCTTAACCGAAGCTGCCGCCTCTCTTATCCTGGCACCTCTCATACGGGTAAAATCCGCTAATAACCTTGATCTTAAATCCCTCAAAGATTTTTCCGTCTGCTCGCTCTCCTTACGTGCGGATTTTTTATCCGGGCTTTCGTTTAAATCACCGGTGGGAGCCTTTCCATGTTTATCAGGGACATATTTGTCCAGCGGAACCATAACAAAAAGATTAAATCCTTATATTATAGCACATTATAAGGTTTACTCAATGCTGCAGCCCCTTATTCAAGGTATTTCACCATATAAGTTCCCTCCAGGACATATCCGAGTTTCCTGTAATACTCTCTGACCCCTATGCCGGCAATTACCGCGATTTTGCGATAACCGTGCTCCCGGGAAATCTCCTCAGCCTTTTTTATCATTCTTTTCCCCAAACCAATGTGTTGAGACACGGTTTTCCCTTTGTCTTCCAAAGCCACCAATTCACCGTAGGTGTGAATCTCACGAATTATAGCCGCGCCCTGCAATTCTGGGATAAAATGATTCTTGCCGTTAAGGGAATATGAAGAAAACCTGAGTCTAAGCAGGGCGCACAATTTATTCTGTTTGACATGGTTGTAACTGATAAAAAACTCCTGTCCACCCGAAGCTTCATACTGTTCAATTTTCATGGCCAAATCCGCGAACTCAACTTTTTGATCTTTGATCTCGCGACTGCGTATGTCGCGTGATTCGATCCCCTCTTGCTGAAGCTGTTTCTCCACGTATTGCCTGAGATTGGAAATCTTTGAACCGGAAATAACCGTGTCCGCCGGAATATCTCTGTACATTCTGGTTATTCGCACGTATTCCGGCCAGATTTTGGTCATTTGAACCATCAAATCTATCAAAGTCCGATCATCATAACTTCGATAGTCACCGTTTTTATATATTTTCTCCAACTGTGACCATGGTACTACCATGCAGGGATAAATCTTCATCCAGTCTGGTCTGTAGGCGGAATTTTCAAACAATTCCCTCATGTCGGCCAAATCAATGTCAGGCGTTGAACCCAGCAGATTCGGCATCATATGTACGTTAATCTTGAAACCGGCGTCACGCATCAACTGCATGGCCTTGCGGGTCTGTGCTACCGTATGGCCCCTCTTGTTCAACGCTAAAACTTTATCATTCAGCGACTGAACTCCAATTTCAATTTTGGTACAACCTAGTTTTCGCAATCTTTTTAATTCATTTTTATCTATATGATCCGGTCTGGTCTCAAAGGAAAGACCTATACAGCGATTTTCAGACTTCTCATTAGTTTTCTGGGCTTCAGCCAAGGATCTGGCTTTTTGCCGTGGAAAATTTAAAGCGTTATAAATTCCTCTGGTAAAATCTGTCTGATAACGCTTCGGATAAAAAGAAAAAGTCCCTCCAGCCACGACAACGTCGATTTTATCGGTAAAATGGCCGGTCTTCTGCAAAGAAACCAGCCTATTTTTAGTCTGACGATAGGAGTCAAAATTATTCAGTATCGCCCTCATCATGGCCGGTTCCGTGGAAAGATAACTTTTGGGCATACCGGGTTCGGTCGGACAAAAAATACATTTACCGGGACAGGCAAACGGTTTCGTCAGAACCGTAATATTGGCTATTCCTGATTGCGTTCGTACAGCTCTTTTTCTGAGCATCTTGATAAAATCTCTGCTTTCTGTCAGCTCGCCTTGATTTACCATTTGCCGATAAATTTTTATCAACTCGACATTGGAAGCGGAAGGTACTTTATATTTGGTACTAATCAAATTCTTAATATCCTGTAACTTTCGCTGATTTTCAATTGGAACAGACGAAATGGCCCTGATTAAATCCCTATGAGCCGCCTCAATATCGCCTCCTTTCGCCAAATTTTTCTTATTCTTTTCTAACATGCTATAAACTGATAATGTAAAACAGGTCAAAAATCAATTATTTTATAATGTTTTGTGAAAGAAGCAACCGCCCAGAAAATATTAAACGAAGTAAGTACTTCTTATAATACCATCGCGGACGAATTCACCAACTCCAGAAGCTATGGCTGGCAGGACTTTATTTTTTTCAAGCCCTATCTTTTTGAAAACGCTGAAATCGTTGATTTGGGCTGCGGCAACGGGAGGCTGATTAAATTTTTAGATCAGTTTTTTCTTGGCAACGGATATCGCTACATTGGCATCGATAACAGTGAAAAACTCTTGTTAAAAGCCCAGCAACAATTTCCGGGAAAAGTATTCCTGCCAGGTAATCAGCTTTGCCTTCCCCTGGAAAGCAAACAGGTTAACCTCTTATTTAACATAGCCGCGTTTCACCATATACCTTCCGAAAATCTTCGTCTGCAGGCCCTCTTGGAAATGAAAAGAGTATTATCCAAAAAAGGCATCCTGATTCTGACGGTCTGGAATCTCTGGCAATGGAAATATCTCAAAAACAACCTTACAGCCTGGCTGGAAAGTATTCTTAGTCTTGGCGACCTGGCTCCCAACGATCTTTTTATTAACTGGAAAAACAGTCAAAAAGAAGTAATGACATCGCGTTACTATCATAATTTTCTGCCCTGGGAATTGAAATCATTGATCAAAAAAAGCGGCTTTAAAATCCTGAAGAGCTTTTATGCCAGAAATGGGAAAAGAACAGGATGGGTTAAAGGGTTCAACTACATCGTAATTGCTCAAAATGAGTAATAACATCAAAATTCTGGACATACCTTTCACCTCGCTTTTTGAGAGGGAAATTGTTGAGATGATCTCAGACACTCTGGAAAATAAGCGAAAAGACCCACTATTTATTGCCACGCCAAATCCGGAAATGCTGCTGGAATGCCGTAAAAACCTCTTGTTCAAAAAAGTAATACAAAACACCGCTCTTAATTTACCCGACGGAAATGGCATTATTTGGGCCAGTCATTTTCTAAAAATGAATCATGAAAGGAAAAATCCTTTTGTGATTGCCGCTTCAGGCCTGCTCAGCCTTATCGGTTTCATTTTTAGATCTAAAAATGAAATATTACGTTTTAATAAAGCCCTTCATGGCTCGGATTTAACCCTTAAAATCTGCACTGACAAAATCATTTCCCGGCACGGAATATTTCTGCTGGGCAATAAAACCGGATTAAAATCGAATACGGCAGCCTTGACCGCCGCCAAATTAAAAGAAATAAACCCCGACATCAATATCTCAGGTTTTCATGACGGTACCCCCGATCAGGATAATCTGTCCGAAATAATAAATAAAAGCGGCGCGGAAATATTGCTGGTTGCCTTCGGGGCTCCAGTCCAGGAAACGTGGATTGCCGGACATCTGCCGAACTTAAAAAACATTAAACTGGCAATTGGAGTTGGCGGCACTTTTGATTTCATCGCAGGCATCATACCCCGCGCTCCTTACGTGATGAGAAAAACCGGCTTTGAATGGCTATATAGACTCTATAAGCAGCCCAAAAGAATCAAAAGAATATTTAACGCCGTTTTTGTATTCCCCTATGCCGTCGTTAAATACCGTCTGGCAAATCTTCATAAAGACAATATTTGAGGCATTTAACGCGTCTCAATTCTGCCAGTACGGCCTGTTCCTGATCGATCAGACCAATTTTCCTGTCAAAATATTCCTTACTATAAATTCCTTCAATAACCGCGGTCTTTTCTCTTTTTTCTAACGGAGAAAGATCGTCAGATTGGCTTATTTTCTGTTTCTCGGAACGGTAAACCATTAAATCACTGGCGTAATCGGCCTTCAGAATATTAATTCTGGTCTGAATTTTTTGCTCTTCCTGTTCAAACTGATAAACCGAAACCAGACCGGAAAAAGGTGTTCTATTTTCACCTGCAAGCTGATCGTTGGCCTGAATGCCAGCCATTCTTGTAAAATAGAACGTAATTATTATCAGCGCCAAGCCGCCTACAAAAATAATTTGCAATAATGTGTCTCCCAGTCTGTTCATAAGCAGTGTTAAGACCTACTTATATACTATTTCTGGAAAAACGCAAACAAGGGTGGTATATTTTCCACGGTAGCGATATCATTTAAAACGGTGTGGGCTCTTAGCTCAGCTGGTAGAGCGCGGCATTCGCATTGCCGAGATCAGGGGTTCGAATCCCCTAGAGTCCACCATTTAAATCTATTTCCCGAGCTTCTTGACGGAGAAAAAACCTCTCTTCTTAGTCTTCTCAATTTCCTTTTCAATTTTTTTCTCTTCTTTTTTTAGTTCTTCTTCACAGGAACACTCATCTTCACCGCACTGATCACAGGACTCACCGGCTTCCACCTCATCAAATCTGGCCCGGATTTTTTCCACTATATTGTGTACAAAGCCAAAACTGGCCGACATTTCCGATAATGTTTTTAACGGATCCATTACCACATCGCGTACTTTTTCCGACACTTCCTTAAAATTCCCTGTCATTTTCGTCACATCGCGCAACACCAGAGTCAGGTTTAACAGCATCACGCAAATAAAAATCACCAGTATAATAAACCCTATTCCCAAAGCCAAATAAAGAAAATCCAATGGAGTCATATTTATTTTTGTTTTAAGAGTTTAATTAAGATTTCATTTACCATTTGTGGGTTGGCCTGGCCTTTACTGGCCCTCATCACTTGTCCGACCAGGGCCTTGAAGGCATTTTCCTTCCCTCCCAGATAATCTTGCACCGATTTCTGATTTTCCGCAATAACCTGGCTGCAGATTTTTTCCAGTTCATCGGAGTTGCTGATTGATTTTAATCCTTTTTCGTCCAAAACCAAAGCCGGTAACTTTCCGGACAGATACATCTCCTCAAACACTTCGCCTTTAGCGATATTTAGAGAAGTCTGTCCCTGATTGACCAGTTTTATTAATTCAGCCAACGCTTCAGGTGTTATTTTCGAATCCAGCACTGTTAATCCGTCTTTTTTAAGTCTTCCCACCAGTATGCTCAACACAAAACTGGCTGCTTTTTTATGATCGCCGGAAAGCTCAACCACGCGGTCAAAATACAAAGAAAGATCACGGTCCTCGATTAAAAACAAAGCTTCAGCCTCGGACAAACCAAATTCCTGCAAATATCTTTGATGTTTAACTTCAGGTAATTCCGGTAATTCCGCACGCAATTTTTCAATAAAATCGTCTTCCAGCACAATCGGAGGCAAATCCGGTTCGGGAAAATAACGATAATCGTCCGATCCTTCTTTTATTCTCATAAAATAGGTATTGCCCGCAATATCATCGTAACCGACAGTAATGTTTTGTTGCAGAGCCTGGCCGTCCAGCCATAATTTTTGCTGGCGGTTGATTTCAAACTTAATGGCATGTTCCAGGGAACGGTAGGAATTAAGATTTTTAATCTCGGCTCGCGGATAAAGTTTTTGTTCGCCTACCGGCCGGATAGAGATACTGGCGTCAAAACGCATCATCCCCTTTTCCATGTCGGCGTCACTGGAGTCCGTGTAACGCAATATCTGCTGGATGGCCTTGGCGTAAAGCACTGCTTCCTCCGCCGAACGCATATCCGGCTCACTTACAATTTCCATCAAACCAACGCCTGCACGGTTAAAATCAATCAAAGTTCCTCCCTGGAAATGGGTAAGTTTTCCCGCGTCTTCTTCTAAATGCAGCCTGGTAATGCCAATGCGTTTTTTCTGGCCATTCATAGCAATTTCCAGATAGCCGTGTTCGCTTAAAGGAAACTCAAACTGGGAAATCTGGTAGCCCTTGGGAAGATCAGGGTAAAAATAATTTTTACGGTCGAAGTGGGAATACTTGTTTATGGTGCAATTCATGGCCATGGCGGCCTTGATTCCTTTGATTAAAGCCTGTTCATTCAAAACCGGCAATTGTCCGGGCATTCCCAGGCAAACCGGGTCTATGTTCACGTTAGGTTCCTTGCCAAAATAATCCGCACCGGAAGGACAAAATATTTTGCTTCTGGTTGCTATTTGCGCGTGAATTTCCAAACCAATAACCGCTTCAAATTCCATTGTAGGCAAAATTAAAATTAATCGTACACAGCTTACCCAATCTCAGCTATTTTCTCAATATAAATCAAATAAGCGGGTAAATACTCAACCAATGATAGAATCAAATCTTTGAATATTTTTTTTATTCACCATCCTGGGCAACAGAACAAGGAATGATTTGTCCGGATTTTTATCCAAGTTATACTGCAAAAAGGTCAAAAAAACCGGCTCCATCATGAAATGGAAAATTCGTATTTTATTTTCGTCGTCACCCAAAAATTTCCAAAGTTTTCTTAAATTGATTTTTCCTCCTTTTAAAAGAAAATCCTCGCCGAAATAGTTTACCACCTGTCTGTGGCCGTCCTGCCCCGGTGCCATCAGGTTATTAATTTCATTTTCAAAATCAATCACCAGATAACCTTTACTGAAATATTCCGAAATTAACTTCTTCCTTCTTAAAGGAGAAATTCGTATTGCAGCAACTACTTTTCTATCTTTTGACATTCAATCCCAAGTCATCAAATGCGTTTTTGAAAGCTCGCAACGCCCTGGCTACTTCCTGAGCCGTAATCTTTGCGTTCATTTCATGAGCCAGCCTGTTGCGTAATTTATGGGCTGCCCACAAAGCGTTTAAGTCTGTAAACAAAGCAGAGTTTCTTTTTAATTTCTCACCGAGGCTACCGGAATACCCTCTTCTCCCCATCATGTGATCCAATAATTTATCCGCTTCCATCAATTGTAAACGATGTTCCGACGTTTCCATTATCTTTTTCCAGGAATTTATATAAAAACGCCGGTCGTTTTCGGACCATTTTTTACGGCCTTTCCAGGACCAGACCAGATAGAGCAAAGCTACCAGAAATACCGCAACCGCTAAATAAATGAACCAATCCATAAATTTAATAATCAACTTCTATTTCTTTCATTTCCTGGGTGTGTTTTTTTATCATCTCTCCCAATAGTTGTTTTAAAGCTTTGGAATCCTCAAAACTCTTATCGGAAATATATTTCTCCTTATATGACATAATTACGCTTTCCACCTTGGCCGGATTTACTGCGTCCTTCAGCTCCAGACCGACCACACCACTCTCACGGTTAATTTTGATGGTGCCATAGTTGAAAACTGTCTGCAGTATGCCCTTGAAATTATAACTGGTGCCTTCAACCATCGGATATTCCACGCGGGTGGAGTTCCTGTCGAAAGGCCCGTTCCAGGTAACGTCAATCAAACTCAGATCCGTCACGAGAATAACGTCAAAATACCAGTTAAACACAAGCTTATTCAGTAAAGTTATTCCATAGAGAATCCAGATCAAAAAAGCAAACCAGATTTCCGGAAAAACCATCCATAAAAACAATGGCGCGACAAAAAGCAAAACAAATATTTTCAAAAAGCCTTTTATCAAAAGAAAAGGATGCCTGTGTACAATATATAAAATTTTCTCGTCTTTTTCCAGATGGGGGCCAAACAGATAATAAGTCAATTTCTCTCTCGTATTTGCCCACGGGGAAACCTTTTTAGACATTTTGTTTTTACTATTAGTCAATCTCAAATAAATTCTACACTTGTTTTTGTTCATCAGTAAAGCTAAATTATTCTGGCTTAACTTCAAATAATGGCTAAAGATAAAGACCAAAACCCGGGACTGATTATCCGCTATCTGGAAGAAAAACTTAGAAAAAGTAAACTGGCTTTCGGGGTTCAGAAAAAGCTCCTTTTGACCGCCGATATTGTTCTGAACGTCCTGATCGTGGTAATTCTGGTGGTTTTTATGCGAACCTTCATTATGACCCCTTTCCAGGTCTACGGAATTTCCATGTGCAACACTTTGAATTTTCTCAACAACAAGTGCCAGGACGGCTACGGAGATTATATTATCATTAACAAAAGCTCCTATCTGAGACTTCCCGGCTGGACCGTGGGAACCCCTCAGCGCGGAGATATAATTGTGTTCAGACCGCCCCACAACAACCATGAATTCTATATTAAAAGAGTGATAGCCCTTCCGGGCGAAACAGTAAAACTGATAGACGGTTACGTTTATATTTTGAATCAGCAATATCCGGAAGGAATAAAGATTGATGAACCATATCTGACCGCGGAAAACTTCGGCAGCACCTTTGCCACCAATGGCATTACTGAATTTAAAGTTCCTGAAGATCAATATTTTGTTCTGGGGGATAACCGCAAACGCAGTTCTGATTCCAGAATATGTTTCAAAGAAAGCGCCGCCAGCCCAAGTTGCGGTGAAAAAAACGCTTCTTCCTATCTGACCATGGACAATATTGAAGGCAAAGCAGCCCTTTCACTTTGGCCATCCCCCCGCCTTTTATATACCCATATTTATCCTGAGTTTAGCAACTAGAACTCATTTACTAATCATTTACAAGCGATAGAGCGGTAATATTGGTGTGATAATCACTTTTACTTTAAGAGAAGGTATTTTTGCCATATATACAATTATATGGTGAAATAGTTGACAAAACTATGCTTTATTGATAAGTTAATGTCTTCAAAAACTCAGATGTCCCTTGAAATATAGTTAAAACAGAGAGTCAATTGCCTGTGTTTGAGCCGGTTTGCTTCACAAAAGCGAGCCTTTGCAACCGTCCTTTTCCAAGGACGGTTTGGCACACGCCGGCAGTTACCCTCTCTGTTTTGTCTCAATGCTGCATTTTTGCAGCCATCAATAAGTGATTTAGCCGCTCCGGCGGTTTCGCTCACAACCATGCGCACGTAGAAGGAGATAGGATACCATGACTATGCAGGGTCCCCAAGGCGTGGGCGGCGGCACCCCTGGTGGGGGCCCCGCTCAGTACAGCCCTCCCCCGCCTCCGGCTCCCAATCCCAATCCGCCGTCTTCACGGACGGCCGTTGGGGGAGGTGCAGGTGGCGCAGGAGGACAACAACCCAACGCGCCCGCCTCCGGGCCTAACCAAGGAGGACAAGGAGGTCCGCCCATGCGCTCTCGAAACGCTGTCTTGTGGCTGTTCCTCGGGCTACTGATCGTGGCCGGGACGATTCTGTTCGTGGGATGGATCTATCCGTCCTGCATCCATCAGACGCCCCCCGCACCACCCCCGGTCGTCACCGTCACTCCGCCCCCGGCACCACCGCCCGCGCCGCCGCCATCCCCGTACATCCAGCAGTCCGACGTGGACAGCTGGTGCGCGAGGCAGCAGAACCCGGGCAACTGGATCTTCCTGGGGCCCGACCTCGGGACGGACGGCACGATGGTCATCCCCATCTGCTACAACCCGGACTTCACGGCAAAGGTCGACCGGCGTCTCTCCCGCGAGGGCAACATCCTCCGGGTGGGAGACGGCGAGTACTCGACCGCCACTCACGTCGGCCATTCAGGGCAACCGGGCGGCAGCAGCATGGATTGGAAGACACTCTCGGCTACGTTCCCCGGCAAGGTCGCGGTGAACGGGAAGTACAACGGGAATACCGTCCGCCTTCTCGGCGGCACGCTCCTCGTGCAACTCCCCCCGTCCGCCAAACCCCCGAGCGTCTATCTCGACGAGTGCGACGACTTCCGCGCCCTCCCCTCCGCACCCACCGACCGGTGGCTGCGGGAGATCTGGACACGCTGCCAGCTGGGCACCCCCCGGCAGACAGCGGTCGCGACGACCATGATCCGCACCTGCAATTCGTCCAGCTGCTACAGCCGGGACGACGGAGCGGCTCTCGACGCGCGCGTTCGCGCCGTCGAGGACTCGGTGAAGAAGAACGGGGACAAGCCCGTTCCTCCAAGCCAGGTCGGATACGACCCGTCCGCGCCTTCGCGCTGATCAGCCGGTGCCTCGCACCGGCCTCAATCTTCGCGGGGAGCGGTTGTAAGCGTCGTCTTCCCTCCCCCTCAGCGACGCTGTGCGCCGCTCCCCGCGAACCTCTCCCGCAACCCTGACCAGGAGGTCATGAGACAAAACAGAAGAGGAAATGGCCGCCCCCTGCCTTACGGCACGGAGGCGGCTTTCCTTATGCATAACAATAATTGATGGTAAACCTTTAGTCTTTTGCCACCAGATAAAACTCAATCATGGTAACCGCCGCTATCAGCAAAAGTCCAGACCACCAGGTCAATACACCCAACAATTGGAACAACAGACAGCCGAGAGCAATCAGAGTCAGCAAAATTCCCTGTCTCAGTGACACGTTAATATGATCATAATAAATCTCATTCTTGTTGAACCAGACCCTGATGTAAAATCCAATCACCGTGAAAGTGCAGGTGAGAGCAAAAAACAAACTTATAAAAAACAATGCCAGCGCCAATCCTGTGGAAGCCCAGGGATCCAGTTTTTCTATTACCAGGTAAAAAGCCAGCCAGCTGATTAAAGCGGCCGAACCTATTATCATTATATATCTCTGATGTGTCATTTTGTCTGTATTTGGCAGTTTATTTGTCCATAAACTACTACAATCCACCGGCTTCTTCAATTTTTTTTATCAGTATCGGCATCTTCCTGATATCCGCTTCCAGCGTGGCCCTCAAATTGGGATTATATAAAGCGGCAGCAGGGTGATATAAAGGGAAAATGACCTGTTTCTCCGAGAAAACACCCAAAACGCGCTTAGCCTGACCGTGTATATCGGAAATTTTATACCCGGGCAGAAATCTGGCCATGGAATGTCGGCCCAGGGTAACCAGCAAAACCGGTTTGATCAATTTGATTTGAGCGTCCAGATATTTAAAGCAGGCATCTACCTCCTCCGGCAAGGGATCGCGGTTATTAGGCGGCCTGCATTTAACCACATTGGTTATAAACACGTCTTCCCGGTTCATGCCGATACTATTGAGCATTTGAGTCAGGTATTTACCTGCTGCACCAACAAAAGGCCGTCCCTGAATATCTTCTTCTTTCCCGGGGCCTTCTCCAATGAACATGATTTTCGCATGATAATTACCGTAACCGGGTACCGCGTTTTTTCTCTCTTTACACAAAGCACAATCGGTACAAATTTTGACCTTTTCTTCAATTTCCATCATGGGCTGCAGCTGTTGATTCATATTAACTTTCATTTATTCGTCGGCCGTTTTCCTCAACAGTTCGTTTTAAAACAAATTTGATCAAATATAAAGCCACTCCAACCACCAAAAACAGAATAGAAAGCCTCTGCACCTCACTGATCAAGAAGTTCAGCAAAAACAACAGGAACTCCTGACTCCTGGGATCCGCCAGATCCCCCTGTATTGAAGATAAAGTACTTTTTAGAGCGAAAGAAAAACCGTATCCCACTGCTCCCCCCAGGAAAAACCCACTGGCAATATAGGCTACTATGGTCGATGTTTTTCCGTAAATTACCATTACAATCAAGGCCAGAAGCGCCAGCAACATCAAAAAAGACAGATTCCTGTAACTTTCTATTTTCACCATCATCTGAAGCGGCACAGCCTTATCAATATTACCCAACTCCTCCGGTACTTCATTGTAGATGGTATCTTCAAAATCACTTGATACAGCTTGCATTACATCTTCATAAGGGACGTTCTGTGGCACACATGACGGTTCCTTTTCAGTAAAATCAAAGGCCATGCCAGCCTCGGAGCAAGTGGGAAGTTTCTGATAAAGCAGATAGGTCAGATTGTTGGCAACCGTCAACAAATTTGATCGCAAATTACGCAGTGATAAAACTATCGGCTTACCAGGATCTTTTTTATAAACTTCTATCTGATCGGCAAAATCATTTAAAGTACTGCTAAATACCGCTCTCGTAAAAACACCCTGTATCTGAGTTTTTAATTCCCCGGGGTCAAAATAACCATTGAAATATTCACTATTGGACTGCAAAACACTCACTGTCTTATCCAGAGCAAAATCATAAACGCCCTGAACCAGCTCATCACGTCGATAAAATTCCGGATTTAAATAAGTTCTGGAGACTCCGTAAATCAGAAAAATCGGCACAGACAAAACAACGAATATTATAACCAAAAATGAAGCCGCTATCTTTCTGAGAACCATTTTAAATTCTATAAAACGCGTATCGGCGGCATTATAGTAAAAAGGTCCTCAAAAGAAAAACTATGACTAAATTTTGACTTCCGGAATTTGTAAAATATTGCTTAAAAGCTCAATTGGCTTGGAATCCTCAACTTTGGCCAGATTTTTTTCTTCTAAAAACGGGCCGCCCGAGGGCATAACTCTCCACCGCGTTTCCTGATGTATTCGGCCAGGCATGGTAAATCCGGCTGCTTTTTTGTGTCCGCCGCCGCCAAATTTCCCTGCCAGTTCGGATAAATCCACGTCATCCCTTCTGGTTCTGAATGAACCTTTCACATTTCCCCGGTCGTCTTCATTTAAAAGCACCGTAAATTTCGATCCCGGAACGGCATTCAAAAAATCAACCAGGCCGGCAATATCCTCCGATCTGGCGTTCACTTCCATCAGATCGTTATTGGTAAGTACGGTAACCACAACGCCCTGTTCATTAATTGTTGCCCTTTCCAAGGCCTTGCCCCAAACCCTCATGGTAGCGAGTGGGGTAGTCCTGAACAAATTCTTGGCGATTATATTCACTCTGCCGCCGGCTTCCATTAATTTACTGGTTATTTCAAAAACCTCCAGCGTGGTATTGGAATGCATCAACCCCCCTGTATCGTAATATATTCCGCAAAGCATGGCCGTAGCCATAACGGGAGTAATTTTTATTCCCAAAAAAGTAAATATTTTATATAAAAGCAGCGTAGTGGAAGCGCTGTTTTCATCCACCAGATTAAGAGTGCCAAAATTATCGTTGGAAGCATGGTGATCAACATTAATCACCGGCACCTTCCCGCTGAATATTTCCGGGTAAAGCTCATGATATTTTGTCATATAGGAAGCCCCGGCATCAGACACAATCAGCAGATCATAATCAAGATAGTTAAACTCTTTGATAAATTTACCCAGTTCCGGCAAAAATCCGTATTTTTCGGACGGCGTATCAACGCAGGCCATATCTACATTTTTGCCCTGGGCCTTCAGATACTGATAAAGAGTGCAGGAAGCGCCCAAAGTATCTCCATCCGGCTTTTTGTGAGATATACATAAAATTCGATTGGCCTCCCGGGTCAGTTTACCGAATTTTACGAATAATTCTTGCATGTTTGGCTCAAATTAGTGTTAAATTCTATTACTAATTATTCTAAAGCGCAAGACACAAATGTCAGATAAAACCACCATCGTTTTCCTGGGAAGTCCAGCCTTTTCCGTTCCTTTCCTGGAAAAGCTTCACAGTGACGGGAGATTTGAGGTACTTGCCGTTATCACACAAGAGGACAAGCCATCGGGTCGCAAGATGATTCCCACCCCCACCCCGGTTAAAATACTGGCCACTGAACTGCGTTTACCTCTTTTTCAGCCGCACAGACTGAATAAAGACCAAGGTCTGATTGAGCATCTGGAAAAGCTCAAACCTGACTTTCTGGTAGTCGTGGCATTTGGTCAAATACTCAATCAAAAGGTTTTGAATATTCCTAAAATCAAATCGATCAATGTCCACGGGTCTATTCTTCCCAAATACCGCGGAGCCTCACCGATTGAACAAGCTCTCCTTAACGGAGACCAGGCAACCGGTCTGTCCATCATGGAAATGGATCTGCAAATGGACACCGGAGCCGTTTATGAAATAATTGAGGAAAGTATAGCGACTGATGATAACTGTCATACGCTAAGACAAAAACTGGCCGCCAAAGGATCCGCAGCCCTGCCCGATATTCTTTTAGAAATAAAAAACGGACAACTAACGGCCAAACCTCAGGACGATATAGCGGCCACTTACTGCCAAAAAATTAGTAAAGGCGACGGCTTGTGCACGCCCTCAAATGAGACTGCCCTACAAATTTACAATAAATTCAGGGCCTTTATAATCTGGCCGGGAATCTATCTGAATCTTAAAGGAAAGCAATTAAAACTTTTGGAAATAGCACTTTCCGATAAACAAGATTCCACCTCACCCGCCCCCGGAACGTTCTCCATAAACGGCGAACAGCTTGTCCTGGGTTGCCAGAAAGACGCCATTATCATCAAAAAATTGCAGCTGGAAGGTAAAAAACCACAGTCAGCCGCCGAATTTCTCTTAGGGAACAGACATTTATTTGATTAATTCCCTTACTTTTTTCTGGTAATCCAAGATAACCAGGCCCAATAGCATGAAAATCAGAACCTGGCCCTGCCACAGAGTATAGAAATAATGATCAAACACGGCAATTGCCAGTAAACCTGTAAAAAGGGCCAGCCAGACCTTTCCAAAGGCCTTTTGATTCATAACCAGTCTGTGCATTGATTCAAATACCATTTTAATCGTTGCTCCAAAGATCATCAGCCACCAGAACAGTCCAAGCACTCCCGTTTCGGCTCCGATCATCAAAAAGAAGCTGTGTACCGGCTGATACAGCCACGGACTCAATGAAAGCGGGTAATAAGACCACATGGTTGCTACAAAATTCCCCGCGCCCACCCCAAAAATAAAGTTTTGTTCAATGATCATTCTGGCAACGTCAGAATAAATCAGCCTTTCATTCCAGGACTGCAGTGAAAAATTTAAAATTCTGGCCAGTATCACCTGATCCAGGCTGAACACAGCCAAGATAAAAATGCCAATCACCAGGGCCAGCAAAATCTGTTTAAAATTGATTTTCAAGACCTGTTGCAAAAAAATCAGAGCCGTAAAAATACCGGCAGCCAGCCAGGCAGACCTGGAAAAACTGATCAATATTCCAACCAAAAAAATAATCAGAAAATGAAAGTTTTTGAGCACGTTATCCCTGCTCAATTTCTGAACCAGCAGAGCCAGACACACAAACATATACCCCCCAAAAACATTGGCGTGGGGAAAGGTTCCATAAGCGCGCAATATCTTTTCTCCCCCCAGGTCTATCTTGGCAATATTCAGATAATCCCCTCCCAGAGCCGGTTCCCCCAAAATTCTCAATCCCAAATCCCCCTGCTTCAGATATTGCCCCAGACCGATCATTACCTGTAACGCGGCTCCCCAAAACAGATATTTCAGTAAAACGTCCCTGGGAATAACTTCCTTTACAATTAACAGAAGCAGTCCCGCCAGTTCCAATAAACGGAAAGAAAAAAACAATGCCAGGAATTTATCGCCGGCCCAAAACACGGATAAGACTGTCCAGATAATCATTCCGGCCATTCCGGCCAGAAAGAACAGTTCAGTCTTGGTGGTCTGATCGTGCTTTTCTGAAAAAGTCCCGCCCACAATGCTGTTATAGCCGTAAAAAAACAGGGCCAGTAATAAAAGCACCTCACTGAGGTTCAGAAAGAAACCGCTGAAATAATTAAACTGACCGGAAAACCAGTCGGTTTTGTATAACAACGTTTGAATCTGAAACGGAAATGAGAGCAAAAAGAGCTTTAAAAATAATCCACTAATTTTTGCAGGCTGAAAGCTGATTTTCACAATAAAATACTATTTAGTGGTGGTGGTTTTGGAGGCTGCAGCATCTGCTGTTTCTTTGGCTTTCTGATCGTCTTCCGAAATCAACGGTGCCGGCGGAAGTATCCCGTCCGCAGGCAAAATCTTGTTGATATCATCTTCGGCAGTTCTCATGGCAGTGGTCGGACTGCTGGTAGTAGCCAAAACGCTGTCTATGGCTTTTCCGAATATCTGCAGATACAGATCCCAATCATAAATCAAAATACTTTCGGCATAACCAACCTGTTCAGCAAACACACCATATACGGCATCCTGTTTTTGCGTCTCTATCAGATCTCTTCTGGAAGTCGGCCGAAAAGTCTTCTGGTTGTAATAGGTTAAATTATCTTTGGACGTTACGAACATCAGAAAGTCCCAAGCCACCTCCGGATTTTCAGAATTTCTGCTTACAGTTTCCACAAAATAATTGGCAAAGGTATCTCTTTTTTCCGTGGATGTAGCAGGATCATTGACCTGGGGTACCGTGGAAATCTTGATTAAATCGGGATTTATCACCGGCACGCCGTCACGCTTCAGTTGTGCGATTTCAGCCTTTATCTGTTCATAGAGATAGGAGTATCCGAAAATTGTGGCCACCTTCCCTCTGGCAAAAGCTTCCACCTCCTTCACGTCGGATTTAGGATCGGACATATATTCATTCCAGGAATAGTTCTTTTGTGAAGCAAGTCCGAAACTCGTATAAAGCTTCAAGGCTTCCGTAGCGGGATTATAGGAAGCACTAGTCGTGCCCACTGCGTTTTGTTTGGAAAATTGCGCCTGCGTCAGTTTTTCGTTATAGAAATCAACTTTATACTGGAGCATCAGCAAATACAAAATATCCATGGCCCGCGCGATATTGTCCGCTCTGCCCATCGCGGTACCGGCTACCTCAAATCTTTCAAAGCTGTTATCGGCTTTGGTCAATTTAAATACATCGTCCTTGAAACCTTCCCAGGTCGGAGCAGGTTTCCCTCTGGAAGGAACTCTATCCTCATACAAACCTTTATTATAATACAAGGCCAATGTATCCACCGACATAGGCAAACCGAACACCTTTGTTTCCCCATCCCGGGGATCGGCAAAAACCAGATCTTTTTCCGCTACGCTGACGAAGGTATCGGCAAAATCTTTGGGACTGCCCATTTTGGTCGGCAGTGCCGAAATCTTTTTGGCATTTTTTTTAATCCAGTAATTCGGCACTGAAAAAATATCCGGACCCTCCCCTTCGGCCAGTTCATTCAGAATAGTCCGGTAATAGTCTTCCTGATTTTCAAATTTCTTATATTTGATGGTGACATTGGGATGCGTGGCCTGGTACTGCTGAATTAACGGCCTCATCAAATCCTCCTGATCAAACAGCTTATAGTAAACTAACTCCACTTTCAGGGCGGCGGGAGCTTTTTTGGTTGTCTCTTTTTTGAAACACCCCGTAAATAATGAAGCCGATACCAGAACTATCAATAAGACGGCGAGATATTTTTTAATGTTGATTTTCATATTTCTTAGAGTCTGTTTTCGTTATTATTATAATAACTATAGCTTTTTTTACCACCCTTTTTCAACCCCCTCAAAAAATATTTTTTCGATAAACAATAAAAATATAGATTGTGGTACTTATCCCCCGATAACTTTTTCATCAACCGCAAAACAGCAATCACGGGGAAAGAAGCTATCAGCCTCAAAACGGCAGATTTGAAAAATCCCGGCACCTTGGCCAGTTTTGGATATTTCTTATGAATCAGCCAGGCCGATTTACCTACCGCTTCCATGCGCAGGGGCAAAGATTTCTCATCCATATAGTGATGATGATAGGCAACCGCCCAGGAGTTGTAATAAAGCTTCATGTTGGCTTCTTTTTCCAGCCTGTACCCCAATTCAATGTCTTCCCACCCATAACCGGAAAATATCGGGTCAAAAGGATACTTGTCCAACAATGATTTCTTTATGGAAATATTGGAGGTATAGAAAAAATTATAGTCTGCCAGCTTCTTGCCATGCAATTTTTCATAGGCGAACTGATGACCGCCAAAACGCCCCATCACCGACGAGCCGTTTACCATCCACTGCATGAAAGTATTGGTTTTTAACTCCGGATGCCAGGCCGTGAAACCCAATACCGCGGAATTTTCCTCGGGATAAAGATAATGAAACTTCTGATGTTCATACAAAAAGTCCTGCGTGGGAATGATATCGTCACCGATTAAGACCACAATCAAGCCACGAGCTATTTTCAAAGCGGCGTTTCTGGCAATCCCCTGTCCCTGATTTTTCTGTTTCAGGTAGACAAGGTTTTTATGGTTTTTCTGGAATTCCTTAACTATTTTTCCGGTATTATCCGTACTCCCGTCGTTCACTACGATCACTTCATAATCGATTTCCTGAACCGATTGGTGATAAAGAGCCGCAAGAGTTTTTTTCAGAATGTCAGCCCGGTTATAGGTCGGTATGACAACGCTAAAAAACATGTACTATTGGTTAAACCCAACCAATAGTACATTATTTGTTCCGAAACATAAACATTCTTATTGTTCTTCCACCGTAACCAGCTTTATTTCGTCTACATCCCTGTTCTTTTTATAAGTTATGAAATTAATTTCTTCTGCATGCACTTCGGTAATTTTTTTTGAATTACCTTCCTTGTCCTGGAACTGATTGTTTTTCAGTTTTCCTTCCACCAGCACGGCCGATCCTTTTTTCAAATGCTCATTACAGATTTCAGCCAGTTTTCTCCATACAACTACATTATGGAAATCAGTCTGTTCCTTCTTTTCTCCTTCCTTGGTACTCCAGTTTCTGTTGGTGGCCAGTGTAAATTTAGCCATTTTTATTCCTGATTCCAGTTCGGTGATTTCAGGATCCCTGGTCAGGTTACCGATCAGCAAAACCTTGTTCAAAGTTCTCATGGGAAATTATTAAGTAATAAACAAACACAAATTACTTCCCTGTTCTTTTCCCTTGATGAAATTTACGTTTCAAATTTATTAAATTGGGATAAACTGTAACAAAACAAATTAATTTGACCAATATGGCAATAAAAAACTTTCTTGATGCAAACCTGAGAAACAAGAAGGTGATTTTGCGGGTGGATTATAATGTGCCGCTCAAAGGTACCAAAATTACCGATGACAACCGCATCCGTGAAAGTCTCGCCACCATAAAAACTTTGCTGACCAATGACTGTAAAATAATCATTATTTCTCATTTGGGCAGACCGGAGGGAAAAGCAATGCCGGCACTGAGCCTGAAACCGGTTGCCAAAAAATTACAGAGGCTGCTCGGTAAAAAAGTTATTTTTATTAATAAAACACTTGGGCACGAAGTGGAAAAAATTTGTGCCAACCTTAAACCTAGACAAATTGTACTTCTGGAAAATCTCAGATTTCATAAAGAGGAAGAACATAACGATCCTCAATTCGCCAGGAAACTGGCACAGCTTGGCGAAATATACATTGACGACGCTTTTGGTTGCGCGCACCGGGCACACGCGTCAATTGCCGCGATTACGGAATATTTGCCCTCCTTTGCCGGTGCGCTTCTGCAAAAAGAGGTCGATAATCTGACTCCCCTTCTCCATAGTTTAAAATATCCGGTGACAATGATCATCGGCGGAGCCAAAATCGACACAAAAATCGACCTGATCAAAAGTTTTGCCGGACGTGTTGACCACTTCATTATGGGAGGGGGCATTGCCAATACTTTTCTGGCCGCCAAGGGATATCATCTCGCGGAATCTCTGGTGGAAAAGGAAAAACTGTCCGTGGCACGTGAAATAGAAACTTTAATCAGACGGAAAAACAAAAATGTTCACCTGCCGGATGACTACATAACTGCTTCACGAATCTCCAACTTCGTCAAAACCAGTCGTTTGCAAGGCAAAAGTATTCCCAAAGGTCAGAAAGTACTGGATATCGGCCCACATTCGGCCTCCAGATTCGCCGAAATTATAAAAACCTCGAAAACCATCATCTGGAACGGCCCGCTGGGAGTGACAGAATTCAGACCGTTCCGCAACGGCACCCGTATTATCGCCAAAGCCATCGTTTATGCCACTTCCAAAGGAGCCCGCAGCATTTTGGGCGGCGGAGACACGGTAGACGCCATCAAAGTTCTGAAAATAAAAGCCGCTAAATTTACCCACGTGTCTACGGGAGGAGGAGCCATGCTGGAATTTCTGGAAAAAAGCACCTTACCGGGACTGGAAGTACTGGAGAAATAACTCCTATATAATTTACTGATCTGCGCTTTCCGCAGGTAAATCCAGCTTCGGTTTTAGCGGTTCCTTTTTATCTTTCAACAGCAGATCGTTTTTATTAACAATAACTTTCTTTTTAGGTTCCTCCAGTGATTTTACTTCCTCCGGCCCGGCAATAGCCGAATTCGACTCTTCATCTATATCTATCCCCTTACTCCAGCGCATGATTTTATCTTCCACGACCACGCGCGGTGAACAATACCTCTCACGCGCCAAACGAATAACCTTTTCCTTTCGATCTTCTTCCGCTTCAAACTGAACGGGAGGATTGGTGGCCAATGAAAAGGTTTTGGAAGGCATCCCGTCAATCAAAAGCCTCATATAGGCAGTAAATTTACTCAAATTAACCAGGTCATTAGGCATCGCCTCTTCCGCAAATTGTCCGGAAAGATATTCCGCGTCGTCAAAGCCAACCTGATAACTGAGAATTGTACCCACATTGCCGAATACCGCGTCTCTTACTTCTTCAGGCATCTGGGCAATATACTGATTGGCCATGGTCAGGTTAAGTTTGTATTTTCTGGCCTCGGATAAAATCGTGGCAAATGAATCAGTGGCAAAGTTCTGAAATTCATCTACGTAAAGATAAAAATCCACGCGGTCTTTTTCCGGAATATTGGCGCGGCTCATGGCGTCAATCTGGAATTTGGTAATAATCATGGCACCAAGAAGAGAAGAGTTGTCTTCTCCGATCTTTCCTTTGGACAGATTAACAACCACAATTTTTTTATTGTCCATGGCCCAGCGGAAATCAATCTTTGAATTAACCTGGCCGAGAATATTTCTGACTATCGGGCTTGAAAGGAACTGTCCAACCTTATTTAGAATCGGTGAAATAGCCTCAATTCTCTGTCTGGGTTCCATCATTTCAAACTCATTCAGCCAGAAACTTTTCACCAGTGGATCCTGAATCTTTCTTATTACCTTCCTGCGGAAATCGGAATCCTGTAAAATTCTCGGAATCCCCAGCATGGTAGTATTGGGATATTCCAGAAGCGACAGAATAACGTTACGTAAAATGTGTTCCAGACGGGGACCCCAGCTGTCAGCGTAAATTTTCTTAAAAATTCCCACCAGCCCGGAGGCAACTATCGTGTTCAGAGAAGGATCAATGTTCTCCAGCATATTAAAGGCAATCGGCCAGTCACGGTCGGACGGATCCACAATAATCACGTCATTTGTTCTTCTGGAGGGGACGAAATTCAATACCGTCTCAGCCAAATCTCCGTGCGGATCAACAACCGCAACTCCTCTTCCGGCCTGTATATCGGCATAAATCATATTTTCCAGCAGGGTGGACTTACCCATACCTGTTTTACCGATAATGTACATATGTCTGCGCCGGTCCAGAGTTTTAATGCCGAATTGCATGCTGACGCCGCGGAAATTAGTGGTACCTATGGCCGTCACCGGTGCCTCCAAATCATTGGTGGCTTTGGGAAGATCATTTGGCGGTTCAATTTTCTTGGATCTTACCCAGAAAATATTGGGCGTCTGTACCGTAATATTGGGCAAATGGAAGATAGTGGCCATTTCCTTAACGTTTAACAAAAATGGATTCTCCAGAGTTCGTTTCCGGTATCTATCCACAATTGAAGGATCTCGATAAACCTTGGCCAGCGCAAAACCGTTCAAATCCGGCATGTTAAACTGTTTAAATGAACCGGCAATCTCCTTCAGTTTAACCAGAGAAACCGCATGATTTTTCTCTTTGGGAATGTAGACAATACGAATATTTACGTTAAAAAGCAGGCCCGAGAGCTTTTCCTTGGCCGGTAACATTTGTTTCTCATCCTTCACAGCATCTTCAGCCGGTTTGAATCTTTTTGGACTCATGACTAAAGTGACCGGAAAAAGAACGATTCTTTTAAGTTTTGGGGCTTTTACAAAAAAATTGAAATACCATTTCTTAATAAACTTCTTCTTGATAGCCGAAAATGCCTCAAAAGCCTTCTGCAGATACTTCCCGCGTTTTTCCGAAACCGGGCTGAACACATATTGTATCCAGGCCTGCTCGTCCGGATCGGAAAACTTGGCCAAAGTAGCGGTAATTGCCGATAAAGGATCCACGTTCATCTTGGTGGATTTGTCTTCGTACTGGCCGTATTGCTTAATCGGGAAAAAATCAAAATTGGTGAGCGACAACTCTGCCCCCACCGCGGTTGAAAAGGTATTGATGGTATTAAACTCCAGAGCTTCGGTCGGTTGATGAATAACAATTTGTTTATCACGTCCCTCATTGCTGTCATTCTGAACAATGTTTTTAGCCACTTCCACAGACTGCGGAATGGCATAATCCGGGACTTCCTCAATTTCCACAAAAGGATACTGGGCATAGATCTGCCCTTCCACCAGATTGCGCAAACGTGCGGGAAATTGAACATAAAACCTGATACTTCTGCCAATATTGGCAATTTCAAAAGAAATCTTTTCCGGATTCACTCCACGCAGACGGTCAAGCAGTCCGATCTCCGAAACAATGCTGTGAATCGTTGAAAATACCTGTTCGGCAACCAGCGGCCCTGCTTCATTGTCCTTGGCCACCCTAACCATCAAAACCATCGACTTTTCCTGTCGCGAATCCTTCTTTTGACTCCAGGAAGCCAAAATCTCTAAAACTATCATCAGCAGATAGATGGCCAGAACTCCCCCCAGCACCAGATTTATGATCAAAACCCCGTTCATCTTTTATTTTATCAGTGTTTATTTATTATTTTACCTTATTTAAGGCCTAAAGTCTATATAGCGATGTATCAAAATCATGGCCGCCAGCTCATCCTCCGTAGACTTTCTCTGTCTCGGGTCTACCCCCAGCTTTTTTAGCATCTCATTGGCCTCATATGAACTGAAAGACTCATCCACAAATTCCATTACCGTTTTAAGCTGTCTGGACACTAAATATTCCTCCAATTTCCCGGCAAAGCTGCGAATTTTGGTTGTTTGCAGGGTTTCATCACCGGCCCTTCCCATCGGCAAACCAATCAATATCAATTCTATCGGTTCATCTTTAACCAATTCTGAAATTTTATTAAAAACCTCCTTTTCCTCTCTGTTCTTGATCACGCCTCTGCCAAACGCCATTTGCCTGTCCGGATCGGACACTGCCAGCCCAATGGAAGCGGCACCATAATCGACAGCCAGGATTTTGCCTTTTGACATAAATATATTTAACTCGGATCTGCCTTTATAATCAATTTGATATGGGCTTTCAGGCCTTCAGCAAGCTTAATCTCCACATCATGCGAACCAATTTCTTTCAAATGAATTTTGCTGGCGAAATTTGATTTGTCCAGACGAATTTTGACCTTATTTACCAGTTCCCTGATCAAGTCTTCGGCACCGATTGAAGCATAGAGATTGTTCCCCTTGGCTTTGCCGTTAATAACAATTTCCAAACCATCTAGCTTCTTCTTAACCAGACCGGCTTCCTCTTTTAATCTCTCGCTCTCAATTACTTCCTTCTGTTTCTTTAACTCCGCCTGTTTGACCGCATCCGGAGTAGCCATTTTAGCCATTTTCCTCGGCGACAAAAAGTTCAAAAAATAACCATCGGCAACATTCTTTACTTCGCCCTTTTTTCCAACCCCTTTGACATTTTCAATAAATATTACCTTCATATTAAATCTGGTTAAATTATTTGCACTCACTACCTATACACCAATCAGCTATATTTACAAAACGATCGCTGATGTACGAGAGATTTTCCAATTTAAAGTTCTTCAGCTTTCCGTCAGTTAAAAACAAATAACTGGGACGATACAGAAACAACGCGGGAGCTTCCTTGGAAATTATATCAGCCAGCTTATTTTGGCGATCCTCTTTTTCTTCCTTATCAAACGTTGACCTGATTTTTTCAATTTGCGAGTCAGCTGCCAGATTTCTGAAATTAGAAAGATTTAGACCGTCTTCCTTAATCTGGCTGGAATGCCAAAAAGGAAATGTGTCGAGGTTATAGCCCATACTCTGTCCCGCCAGGATCATGTCATAGGTTTTTGTTCTGATGGCTTCCAGATATTCCTGTTCAGGCAAGGCTTTTATTTCCACTTTAATGCCACCCTTTTTCCAGGCTTCAACCAAAAAAGCTGCAGTTGCGTTTATTTCAGCTGCCTGTGCTGAACCTTCTTCGTATTGTCTCACCACCAGCGAAATTACCAATTCCTTCTCGTCCTTATCCCTTCTGTAGATCTCACCCGGTAAAATTTCGCCCTTGTCGTCCTTTTTAAATTTATAGCCACTGTCAAAAAGTGCTCCGTTGGCTTCCTGTAAACCCGGCTTGTTTAGCCATTGCTTTTGATCCAATTCCAATAGCGGCGTGTCTATTCTAATTTTATTTTCCAAAGTCTTCATCAATTCATCCTTATCAATCAGTTTAATCATGGCAATTCTTACCTTCTGCTGTTTCAGTATCTGACTTTCCATATTGAAAAATACGGCACTGTATTGTGGCAACTGATAGTTTTCCGTTTTGAAACGGGTATCAGACAGCAGTTCAAAAAGTTTTCCCGATATCCTGGAAACAACGTTTACCGATGCTTTATCCCTGAGTAAAGACTCTTCATCGGGAAATATTTTAAATCTCACCTGTGAAATCTTCGGCTTTACGGCGTAATAATCAGCAAATTTTTCCAATGAGACCTTTTGCTTACCGTTATTTTCGGTTTCTACCGGCCCCGTTACCTTATATGTTCCCGATCCAACCGGTTGAAGATTAAATTTATTGTTCAGCATTTCTGAAACCGGAACCTCCGCCAAGATGTGTTTTGGCAAAATTCCTACATTTAAATTGGTGATAAAAAATGAATTCTGTGAGCTTAATACAAATTTCACCGTTCTTTCATCAACCTTTTCTATTTTCACGCCCTGAAAATTAGCTTTCAAGAGAGGGTTTTGGAAATTCTCATCCTGTATCAGTCCGTAAGTAAACATCACATCGTCGGCCGTGACTTTCTGTCCGTCATGCCACAAAGCATTGTCGCGAATTTGAAAAAGATATTCTTTGCGGTCTTCGCTGATTTTCAGTGAAGCCAGATCATCCACAAATCCCTTCATCATCGGATCGTATTTCAACAAACCGGAAAAAACCAATATGCAAAGATCACGATTGGCCTGAGAATAATCGGTATAAAGAGGATTTATCAGTATCGGTTTATTGCTCACCTCACCCTCCGTGTAGACACTGCTGTCCGCAAAAGCGGACTGGGGACTGACCAGAAAATAAGCAGTCCTGAACATGAAAAAAGCAAGAATCAACAAAACCACCGCACTAATAACCTTCTCTTCCAGAGAATATGCTTTTATTACCTTTATAACTATACTCCAAATATTTTTCATTTAGGCTTTTCCTGAAGGAAAATTAAGCCAAAAATAAAAAGGCCAGTGAACTCAGCACAAAAAGTATCGCAAAAATAATTGTTGCGTTAAAAATAACCTTTTCCGCACCTCTCTTGCTGGTTTGAATGGAACTGGTCGAGGTCATGGAGCCGGCTGAAAAACCGGAAGTCTTGTTTTGCATCAAAATTGCAAAGATAAGCAGAAAAGAGACAATCAATTGAAAATATTTGAGAAAAGTAATCATCGTTATTTTATAATTTCTTAAAGTCCAATGTCTTATAGCACTTTTAGCCGCTGGGGTCAAACCTTGCGACAGGCCATACTAAGCCTTTTTTACAGCCACCTTTACCTTGTGAAAATCAATTTCCAGACTTGTTTCCTTATCCCATTCCAAATCGCCCTTCTGAATCAGTTCATCCGCCAGTGTTTCTCTTCTGATATAATCAGCATGCTTTGTAACAGCATCAGCAAGAGCCTTTTCAGCCGTCACGTCCAGAATAATATGATCGTTAACATTATAGTCGGCCTCTTTTCTCAAATCCTGAATTACCCTTACCACCTCACGGGCATACCCTTCCGACAACAATTCATCATTTATGGCAATAGTCAAAATAACAGTAATCCCCTTGTCGCTGGCGGCATCCGTTGCGCTATCATTCCCACTGGATTCCGTTTCCAGTACGAATTCATCTCCGGTTAAACGGACCTGTGTCCCTTCTCCCACTGTCAGCTTGGTCATTACCACATCACCATCAGCTTCTTCAAAATTACCGGCTTTGGCCTCCCGTATGATGTCCTGAACCAGTGAACCGAATTTAGGTCCGAGCAATTTGGCATTTGGCTTAAGCACCTTCTTAATGAGATTTCCAACCTGTTTCAGATCTAGAAATTTCACTTCCTTTACGTTCAATTCTTCCGCAATTACGTCAACCTGTTTCATAATAGATGCCTTGTCTGCCGATTCTGGTAAAGCAATCTCAACCAGACCAAGCGGCTGTCTGACTCTTATTTTGTTTTTGGACCGAATCTGATGTCCCAGGGTAACAATAGATCTAACCAGATAATTCTGCTGATTGAGATCGTCGTCCACAAAAGATTTTCTGTATTCCGGCCAACCCTCCAGATGTACTGATTCCTTTCCGGTTAAATTTTTATAAATTTCCTCGGCCATGAACGGCATAAAGGGGGCAAGCATCTTTGAGAAAACAACCAATACGGTATAAAGAGTCTGATAGGCCTCGTTTTTATCATTATCATTTTCCGATTTCCAAAAACGTCTTCTCGATCTTCTTACATACCAGTTGGACAAACTGTCGATAAAATCAACCATCGGCCTGGTAGCCTTCATCACATTATATTTATCCATCTCTTCCGTCGCGGTTTTCACCAATGCGTTCAATTCGGAAAGAATCCAGCGGTCCAAAGCATGCTGGGGCTTGAAATCCTTGACTACTTTTGTTGAATCCCAACCGTCAATATTGGCATAGGTAACAAAGAAACTATAAGTGTTCCAAATTGTCAGATTGAACTTTTTCAAAAATTCATCCACATGCTGTTCCGAAAACCTGACGCCATCCCCAAGTACTACGGGAGACTGGTACAGATAGAACCTGACCGCATCCACTCCTTTTGTAGAAAAAAGCAGGGTTGGATCGGGGAAATTTTTCTTGCTCTTGGAGAGCTTTTCACCGTCGGCGGCATTGATATGGCCGGTACAAATGATGTTCTTGAAAGCCGGTTTGTCAAAAAGTATGGTGGCCAAAACATGCAATGTATAGAACCACCCCCTGGTCTGATCAATAGCCTCAATGATGAAGTCAGCGGGAAAATTTTCCTCAAACAGGCTCTTGTTTTCAAAAGGATAATGCAGTTGTGCGTAAGGCATGGATCCGCTTTCGAACCAGCAGTCAAAAACATCGGGCACCCGTTTCATCAAAAATTTCCCGTCTTTCGAATCTGTATGATCGGGATGCTGGAAAGTAATTTCATCAATAAACGGCTTATGGAGATCAAGATTTCCCTGATCGTCCACGGGCAGCTTTCCTCCAGTTAAATTTTTCAGCTCCTCCACTGATCCGACACAAATCTGATCACCATTCTCATTTCTCCAGATCGGTAAAGGACAGCCCCAATAGCGGCTTCTGGAAACGCTCCAGTCACGGGCCCCTTCCAGCCATTTGCCGAAACGGCCGTCTTTAATGTGCGACGGCTGCCAGTTGATTTTCTGGTTATTGGCCAAAAGCTTATCCTTTACGTCAGTGACGCGGATAAACCAGGAATTGGTCACGTAATTGAGCAAAGGAGTATCGGTCCTCCAGCAATGGGGATAGGAATGGCGGAAGTTCTCGTCGCTGAACAATAAATCTTTTTCTTTCAGGTATTTTCCAACATTTTGATCCTGTCCGCGGACATATTTGCCGGCAAAATCTGTCACTTCATTCTTGAAATTGCCGTTCATTTCCACGTGGATAATCGGCAGCAGACCCTTTTCCTTGATCAGATTGTAGTCGTCTTCGCCAAATCCTCCGGCAATGTGCACCACGCCGGTACCGTTGTCGGTAGTGACAAAGCTGGCATCAAAAATCTGGAAATAATTGGGATCGGCATCTTTATAATATGGAAAGAGGGGCTTGTATTTCTTACCCAGCAAATCAGCCGCCTTAATCTCTTGTATTACTTTGTATTCGCGTTCCTTAAAAGTGTCTGCCAAACGGTCTTTGCCCAGAATGTACTTCTGTCCCTCCGACTCGACCATTACATAGGGCAGATCCTTGCCAATGGCCAGAGACTGGTTGCCGGGTAAAGTCCAGGGAGTGGTTGTCCAGGCCAGCACATAAACACCGGGCTGATCCACCAGTTCAAATTTGGCGGTAACAGAGTAATCCGTGACATCCTTATAATTCAGGGATGCTTCAAAGTTGCTCAAAGGGGTCTCCAGAGCGGTGGAAATATGCATTGGCTTGTAGCCCTGATACACCATTCCTTTGTCCCAGATCTGCTTGAAAACCGACCAGATGGATTCCATGTAATTATTATCCAAAGTGGCATAGCCATGCTCAAAATCCACCCAGCGGCCCATTCTCTCCATAATCTGCTCCCATTCCTTCTTATATTTAAAAACTGAAGCGCGGCAATCGGCGTTAAACTGCTTTACTCCGATTTTTTCAATATCGGCCCTGCCCCGTATGTTATGGGCTTTTTCTATTTCATTCTCCACCGGCACGCCGTGACAATCCCAACCGGCCACGCGCGGCACATAAAAGCCTTTCATGGTCCAGTATCTGGCCACTGCATCCTTCAGAGAGCTAATCATCAGATGACCGTAATGCGGCAATCCGTTGGCAAAGGGAGGTCCGTCAAAAAAGACCACTCTCTTTGCTGTTTCCCGAATTTTAAGAGATTTTTCAAAAATGGAATTATTTTTCCAATACTCCAGGTTCTGAAGCTCTATTTCAGTAAGATTCTGGTTATTCTTTACAGGTTTAAACATGATTAAATTATTACGTTTACTCATTTCAAGCGTGCGTAATATAGCAAAAAGCCGATTTACTGTAAATCTTGATTATGACTATCGTCCAATCAGAAATTCCACCAAAACAAATGATATCCAGAAAAGTAATAACAGACAGGCCTCTTTTTTCGATAGAAAACGTCCTGATTTCAAAAAATTAAACAGAAGGAAAGATGCCAAAACCATAAACAGACCCGTAACGTAAATTATATTTATGGGAAAAGAAAAAGGTGATACCAACGCCAGAATACCCACCACAATGGTGGCATCGGCCAAGACAGTACCCAAAATGTCACCAATCGCCAGAGAATCATCCCTCTTTCTGGCCGCTTTAATTGAAAAAAACAGTTCCGGCATGGTTGTTCCCAAACTGACCACCAGCATACCAATCAGCAAAGGATTGATGGAAAACTGTCCGGCCAGCGCAACAGCCGAAGAAACGGTAAAATGAGATCCGATCAGCAGTACCGTCATGCTAAATAACAATTTCAAAAAGTGTTTATATCTGCCAATCCCGTTATGAAAAGGCAAACTATTATCAATCCCGTCTTTCAGCGCCAGATAATAGAATATTCCACCGATCAATATCAAAGCCAATCCTTCCAGCCGGGAAAAATATGCGTCAAGGCCGAGTATTAGCGGTAAAAGTAATAAAAAAGGATAAACCGCATGACTTTTCAGAATTTTTCTTTCAACTTTTAAACCTCTTTTTGCGAATAAGACGATCAACGCAAAAATCAAGGTCAAATCAGCTATGTTTGAGCCAAACAGAGTACCAAGTCCGAAAGCCGGTATGCCTCCAATCGCGGAATTCACCGCTATCATTGTTTCAGGTAAAATCGAAATAACCGCCACCACAATAAATCCAACCACATATTTGGATAAGCGGTAACTTTCCGCCAGACAGGCGGCATGCCTGGTTGCCAAAGTTGCGCCTTTAATCACCATCAACATGGCCGTGATAAAAATAAACAGATTGTCAGTAATTCCCATATTTCCCGGTTTATTTTATTTTTAGGAGTTTTTATTCGATAATTTCCTGTTCAAATAATTATATCACAAATAAGCCCACGGATGTGAGAGTTAGCCTTTAAAAACACTAAACTATAATTTCAATGGTGGACCCTAGGAGATTCGAACTCCTGACCTCTCCCATGCCATGGGAGCGCTCTACCAGCTGAGCTAAGGGCCCTGACTAAAGGTTTTCAATGGTGGGCGCCAAGAGACTCGAACTCCTGACCCTCTCGGTGTAAACGAGATGCTCTACCAACTGAGCTAGGCGCCCACAAAATATTAAGATCGTCTTCCGAAGCGAGAAAAATTTAGCATGAGGACATTCTAAACTCAAGCCGTTTTTTTAAGGTTTTCGGAGCAACTGGAGTAGATTTGTTAAATTTATGTTTGAAATTCCGTCCAGATATACTATATTTATCGGGCCAAAACCAATTGTATAGGCGCGAGTGGCGAAATGGCAGACGCACTACCTTGAGGTGGTAGCGCCCGCAAGGGCGTGGAGGTTCGACTCCTCTCTCGCGCACCATATACAATTTTTCACGTTTATAAGGGGAAACTTATTTTGATTGTTTTCTTACCTCTTAAAACCGTTAATTCCAGTTCCCCGCCATTTGCTTTCCTCATCACCAGATCCATAAAATTATCTTTTAAAAGTGATCTGTTCCCCACTTCCAGAATGATGTCCCCCGATTTTAAACCGGCCCGTTCCGACAAAGATCCTCTTATAACTCCGCCTTCAATAATCTGTCCCTGGGAAGAAACCCCTTCCGCCACCAGGCAACCATAATCCACCTCCAGACGTAAAGTCTGGGCCAAAGTTTTATCCAAAACCAAACATCTCAATCCCAAATTCATTACGGACAATGATTTTTCATCCATCGTTAGTCGATCCATTAACGCACTAATTTCCTCAGCGGTAAGTTCTGAACGATCGTTTGCTTTCGCCATCATCAACTGACCGGCCAGATTAACGAAAAATTTGGCCCCCTCGGTCTCTTGCATGCTGAATTTAACCAGCACCGGACTTAAAACTTCCCGCAAATCTATCGTCTCCAAAGCCAGATTTAATTTTTCTGATAAGATCCCTTCTTCCACTTTTGAGCTGCCAAAAATAACCGACTCAACAGCCAGGACCTTCTGCCCTACTTGTGAGAGCTTTAAATTACCTATTAAAACAGCCTTCAAATTATAGAATTTTGTCCTCTGATCGGGATTTAACAACAGCTCGCCCTTCTTTACCAGTCTGAACAGTGAAAACCCCTTTATTTTACCCTTAAATTCCAATTCATAAAATAATTTTTCCTGATCCATGGCCAACAAATCCTTACCCTGTTTTTCCTGCCATTCCCCTCCGTATAGAATCAATCCGTCCGAACTTAACACAACAGCAATATTCTTACATAATAAGCCTTTTTCAAAACACTCCCTAGCCAAATCGGGATTCTTCGTGGCAAATTTTTCATACTGCTCCTTGGGAAAAACATTGATCAATCCCGCAGTAAAAAGCTTAAGGGCATCAATGTTTGATGAGGCCTCCAGATATACCTGCTTTTCAGTGACTTTTTCAATTACCGGGGTTGTTCCGCGAAAACTGATAACGTTTAATGCATAGAAAGCTAAAATACCTCCCATCACTCCGACCAGCAAAATAAAGATTGAATCAATTAATTTATCTCTGAAATTAAGCCTGTTTGACATAATAGTTATAAATAAAACCCGTTTATCTATAACACTAACGTCCCTTCAGGTCAATTCGGTACAAATTAGATAGAATCTAAGTTTTCTTTACTACTATCAGGGTAATGTCATCCATTTGCTTGTACCCCTGTCGATATAAATAGACGTCGGAAATGATCGAGTTTTTAATGGCCAGAGCCGTCGGGAACCCACTGTAAGCCTTCACAATAGCCTTTAACCTGTCCATCCCGTACATTTCTTTTTCATTTTTCCAGGCTTCGGGAATACCATCCGAATAGATTACCAGCACATCATTTTTCTCCAGGGAAACATCTCTTACCGTAATCAATTTACTGATATCGGGTACCATGCCCAAGGCCAGTCCGCCGGCCGGCAAAAGATCAATCCGGTCTTCGCTGGCCTTGTAATGAATTATTTGTTCATGACCGGCACTGACATAACTGAATTTATTCTCCAGAGTCAGCCATTTCATTAAAACCAGCGTGATAAACATATTGGGCATGGTTTTAGCCTTCAATACTTCATTCACTTCCACCAATATCTCATCCATTTTGGCCCGGTCAGCATAGGAATAAAAAAGAGCATTGGCAATCGAAACCACAATGCCCGAGGGAACTCCATGCCCGGTTACATCCCCCAGATAGAACATTAATTCTTCTTTGGAAGGCATCAAAAAATCATAACAATCTCCACCAATTTCTTCAGCAGGAATAATACCGGCGGCCAAATCCAAACCACTTATCATTGGTACATCCTTTGGAATAATTCTCTGCTGAATCAGCTTTGCCAGTTCCAGCTCCTTTCCCACGCGTTCCTTATAAACCAGAGCTTTTGTGCTTTCCTGCAAGTCTGCGGCCATATTATTAAAAGTCTGGGCCAATTCATAGATTTCATCGTGCGTCTTCACTTCAACCCGATGAGTCAAATCTCCGGTAGCCAGTATCTCCGCGCCAGCCTTCAAAACCGCCAAAGGCTTGGTGATATTGGAACCGAATATAAAAGCCAAGAGTATACCCAAAGCCACACCAAATATGGCCAGCAATAAAGTTCTAACCTGTGTCACCTGTACTCTGGCCGCTAAAGCATTATAAGTGACGCCATAAATTATGGAATACTCCTCATCCGCGGGCTGAACAAGAAACTTGATTCTCTCATTGGTTGCCAGGTCGCTAATCGAGCTATCGTCTTCATTGACCGGATCATATAAAACCTGACCGTTGGGCAGTCCGGTTTTTTTAAAATAAATGATTCTGTCCTTTTCTGTTTTTACTGACAGTTTCCTGGCTTTCAGCTGGGACAAAAGATTCTCGTCTTGGATTGATCTGACCTTACCCAGATATTTCTGTTCGGTATCTTCTTTTGAATCATAAAGAATATCGCCTTGAAAATTTACGACCTGTATCCAGGAAATATCCTCATTTTTGGTCAGTACGCTTTTTATTTCCCTGTTGAAGTAAACAAAACTATTGGGAATCAGATACAATTTGTAGTCTTCGGAAATCTTGCCGGAAGTTAATTCCGCAAAAGACCTGGCCCGAATAAAAGTATCTTTGATTAATTCCTTTTCTTTCTCCTGAATCTGCATAAAAGCAGCTATCGTCAGCAAGATGACGATGAAGACGGAGATTCCCAGTATCAGTTTTGCTTTTAATGATTTCATTTTCTAATGGCTCTAATTTTTGATGGATAAATAAGTGAATCAACCCGGGGTTTAAAATCCAGATCCGAATGAAAAGCAAAGATAGACTGTGTTTCGAAAAGCGGCACTCCCACCACGTCATCTTCCACGGCAATTTTCATGGCCTCCTGCATGTACTCCAATCTCTCTCTGAAACTGAAACTGGTCTCACTGTCTTCAATTAACCGGTCAACTTTTTTATTCACATAATTCATTCCGTTGTAAACACCATATACTCCTGTCTGACGGGAATGCAGTACGGATTTTAAAAAGGGCAAGGCATCTCCGCTATCATTTCTCCAGCCTAGATAGTAAAAAGGTAATTCTCTGGCAGTGAGCTTTTCCTGAAGAACCTGATCCGTAACCGGCATCAACTCAACATTCATCCCTATCAGAGCCAGCTGTTCCTGAAAATATTGTCCAAACAATTTCAGAGTTCCCGGGTAAAAAATTTGTACATCCAGTTTTTTGAAACCTGAGACCGTCTTGGTCAATTCCTTTTCAGCCGCAACCTGGTCATATTCATACCCTTTCAAGTTAGGGTTATAACCAAACACGCCATTGGACACAAACTGGTTCACAGTTTTCGCGTATCCGTAGGCCAAATCCAAAAAGCTTTCCCTGTTCAAACCCATTGCCACTGCCATCCTTACTGATTTTTGACCAAATACCGGGTCCGCCATATTAAACATTACAAAGCCTACCTCCAGACTGGGCATCATAGCCACCTGGAATCCCCTCTCTTTGATCTCCTCAACCGCGTCAGGCGGAACATTTACCAAAAAATCCACGGTCTGATCATATAGACTGTTTACCCTTTCCAGTTTATTGGCAATTGAGAGTATTTCCAATTGCCCGAAATAGGCTGGTTTACCCCAATAATTCTCATTTCTCTCATAAACAACATCATTCAGATCAGAAGCATCGGTCACTTTATAGGCTCCTGTACCGTTTGGATTGGCATAATCGCTAAACCCGTCCGGTACGATCAATAATTTTGATATTTTGTTAAGCAGCAGCGGATCCGGTTTTTTAGTTGTAATAATGATGCTATGATCACCAATTTTTTCAAACTTCTGCACACTGTCCAGCAAGTCGGCCGCAACACTATCACGTTTATCTTTGGCCTGTTTAAAACTATAAATTACATCATCAGGATCCAGAGAACTGCCATCGTGAAACACTATTCCCTGTCTGAGATGTATCTGCCATTGTTTTTCGTTCAACAGCCCGTAATAGACCGCCAGCACCGGCTGAAGACTGAGATTTTCATCTATGCCGACCAAAGGCTCATACACGTCATAAAGTCTGGTCTGAACTGCGGAATCAGCACTAAACGGATTAAGATCACCCGGAGTAAACAAATAGGCTATTTTCAAGACTTTACCGCTGTTATCAACCGGCGCAACCCTTTCTCCGAATAAAAGATTGGCCATAGCGCTAAACTCGTCTTCAAAAACCAGGGCTGAGCCCGATATCACGGCCACAGCCAGTAACAGTACAAAACCCAATTTTCCTGTTAAGCCTTTCAAAAGAGATATAGTTAAATCCCTTTATTATAACAGAAAAACAGAATTCTTTTAAGCCCAAATTACCTTTTTAATATGGATAAAAACGCTTCCTGGGGCAGCTCCACCTTTCCGATCATTTTCATGCGTTTTTTCCCCTCTTTTTGTTTTTTCAACAATTTATCTTTACGGGTTCTGTCACCTCCATAAAGTTTGGCAGTAACGTCTTTACGCATAGCGGAAATACTCTCTCTGGCAACGATTTTCCCGCCAACCGCAGCCTGGATGGCAATTTCAAACTGTGCGCGGGGAATCAGCTCCTTCAGTCTTTTAGCTGTAGCAATCCCTATTTGATGCGCCTCGGGACGAAAGACAATACTGGCCAACGCCTCGACAATCTCTCCTGCAACTCTGATATCCAGTTTAACCAGATCGCCCGTCCTGAATTCTATAAACTCATAATTCATTGAGCCGTAGCCGGAAGTGATGCTTTTTAGTTTATCGAAAAAGTCTACAACAATTGACGAAAGCGGCAGTTCCGAAACCAAAAGTATCCTGTTTTCATCCAAATAAGAATAGTTTTTCTGTAAACCGCGGCTTTCCTGAACCAAAGTCATAACTCCCCCCATATAATCTTTTGGAAACAACAATTCCACTTTCACCCAGGGTTCTTTTATCTCCTCGATAGTAGCCGGATCCGGCAGGTCGCTGGGACTGTAAATCATTTGTTCAATCTTTTTTCCTTCCTTGCCCTGCTGAACAACTATGTAGGACACCGAAGGCGCGGTGATCACCAAATCCAGATTATATTCACGTTCCAGCCTTTCCTGAACGATATCCATGTGCAGCAAGCCCAAAAAGCCAGTTCTAAAGCCAAAACCAAGCGCCGTGGATTGTTCCGGTTCAAAACTTAAAGCCGAATCGCTCAAACGCAACTTTTGTAAAGCTTCACGAAGCAAAGGATAATCATCCCCGTTTATGCAAAAAATTGAGGCAAAAACAAAAGGTTTAACCTCCTTATATCCTGACAACGGCTTAGCCTCAAAACTCTCGATTTTTTGGGCGCCCGGTTTCCAGACGGTATCCCCGACACGGGCCTGCGAGACATCTTTGAAACCCGTAACAATATAGCCGACCTCACCGGTTTTAAGCTCCTGGGCCTGTAAATATTTTGGCTTGAAATAGCCCACTTCAACGATTTCCATTTCATTTTTGGAATGCAGATAAACCACCTTGTCACCGCGTTTAAACGAACCGGAAAATACACGTACATAAGCCACCACGCCTTTATAAGGATCATAAACCGAGTCAAAAATCAGAGCTTTGGTCTCTTCGTTGATATCGCTGTCCTTGGGAGGTCCCAAGCGTTTTACGACAGCTTCCAGAACTTTCTCCACATTAGTCCCCTCTTTAGCTGAAATCGCGATAATTTCCTCTTTGGGAATAGCTAAAATATTCTCAATTTCCTGGGCATATCTCTCCACGTCAGCCGAGGGCAAATCAATTTTGTTCAAAACTGGAATTATTTTCAAATTATGTTCCAATGCCATATAGCAGTTCGCCAGTGTTTGAGCTTCAATCCCCTGCGTGGCATCCACAACCAGAATAGCCCCCTCACATGCCGCCAAACTGCGGGAAACTTCGTAAGTGAAATCAACGTGTCCGGGAGTATCAATCAGGTTTAGAATATAATTCTGGCCCTCAAATTGCCATTCCATGCGTACCGGCTGGAGTTTTATGGTAATGCCGCGCTCCTGCTCCAAATCCATCATATCCAGCACCTGAGCAGTTTTCATGTCCCTTTTGGCTATAGTCCCGGTCACTTCCAATAAACGATCGGCTAAAGTCGATTTTCCGTGATCTATATGGGCTATAATGCAAAAATTGCGGATATTCGCAGTACTCATAACAAAAAATTTTGTGAGCTTATCTTATCAGACATCCCGTAAAACTCAACCGATCCTTAACAGAAAGACCGTTTTGTGATAAAATTTAGTGATTAATTAATCAGCATGCAATTCAAAGTTCCACAGGACGTACAAAGAGAAGACCGCATAGTCGGGCCATTGACATTCCGTCAACTGGTTATCTGCGGCATCGGTTTCAGCATTGCCTATGCCATTTACACCACCCTGGGAAGAGAATACCAGCTCATCACCGCTCTGATTCCGGTTATCATTATAGCTCTCATTACAATAGTTTTTGCCTTTATCAAGCCACTGGATCTGGTTTTTGAAAGATACATATTGTTTTGGATTGAATCTTTGCTTCTGCCCCATAAAAGATACTGGCTCAAAGGTACCGGTGATCCGTCGAGAATGGTTTATGTGCCCCCGGTTAATGCCAAGAAGGAAATTATCGAAAAAAGCCTGGAAAAAGATGATCTGAAAAAGAAAAAATCATTGGCAGAATTATCTCAAATACTAGACAAAAAAATAAAATGAACGAAACAAGCGTAAAAAACGCCAAAATAGTCAACGGCCCGACCTTAAGTACCCAAACCTATCTGCGAATTTCCGAAATCAGGGAAAATACGCTGATTTTAAAAAACGGCGGGCTCAGATCCGTCATGAGAGTCTCGAGCATCAATTTCAATTTAAAGTCTGAAGATGAGCAAAACGCCATCATCTACTCCTACCAGGGCTTTTTAAACACGCTGGAAGACCCCATCCAGATCATTGTCAGGTCTAAAAAACTGGATATTGATAAATATCTGGATGATCTGAGACAGAGGGGGGCAAAACAAACCAACGCGCTACTTCAGAAACAAACTTATGAATACGCCGATTATATTCAAAAATTGGTGGAATACGCCGACATCATGTCGAAAGAGTTTTATGTAATTGTGCCGCAAGACCCCTATAGAGCGAAAAGTCCCAATTTTCTGGAAAAATTCTTCGGTTTTATAAATGCCAAAGACAGTTATGCTCAAATCAAACAAAGAAGAGAAGAATTTGATGAATTAAAAAAGAAACTGGGACAAAAGGTTAACAGCGTAAAAATAGGCCTGGAAAACTGCGGCTTAAAAGTTGATGAATTGACAACCAAAGAATTGATTCAGTTGTTCTATGAAATAAACAATCCAGTGGCTGCCCGCTATCAAAAAGGAGAAAACTGGGATCAAAGCGACATTAAAACCGACGATGAACTGAAAGTGGAAGACACTGACATCACCACCAAACCGGTAATGGGAACGGAATAAACACTAAACGGCACCGTCTTGGCGACGCCCTACTCTCCCAGAACTATTGTCCTAGTATCATCAGCGAAGAAAGGCTTAACTGCTGTGTTCGAGATGGGAACAGGTGTACCCCTTTCTCTATAGTCACCAAGACGGTGCCGTTTAATTTCACCGTCAAAATTGGATGTAGTAAATATACCTCAGTAATCTTCAATAATTGCTAGTTAAAGTGCAAATCAAAAAGTCAATTTCCTGTTAGTATCTCTCGGCTCAACACATCGCTGCGCTTACACCTGAGACCTATATACCCGGTAGTCTCCCGGGAGGATAATAGGGAAAATTTATCTTAGGAGAGGCTTCCCACTTAGATGCTTTCAGCGGTTATCCCGTCCGAACATAGCTACTCTGCCGTGCCACTGACGTGACAACAGATACACTAGAGGTTCGTTCACCCCGGTCCTCTCGTACTAGGGGCAACTTCCTTCAATTTTCCTTCGAACATGGAGGGTAGAGGCCGACCTGTCTCACGACGGTCTGAACCCAGCTCGCGTACCGCTTTAATGGGCGAACAGCCCAACCCTTGGGACC
>CAZNDB010000002.1:0-18561 GCA_964571725.1 uncultured Candidatus Peribacteria bacterium
CTTCCGCCACGCCCTCGCGGGGACGATTCTTTTTTTCGGCGGAATTTGAGGCTGTATTTTGCAAAGCAAAATGCGCCACCAAAAGAGATGTTGCCCTTGACCCACCCAACCCATTCGCGGGCAACGCTAAGGAACTCCCTAATTTCGTTTGACTAAATCGTAAAAATTTCATATACTAACTATTGATAAGTGATGATTTTAATACTATACAACTATCATAGTAAAACTATACGAATATGTCAAACGAAAAATCCACAATTGGCGAGAATATGAAGAAATACCGAAACAAGCTCGGTATTTCGCAAGATCAGCTTTCAAAAAAGGCGGATTTGGCTTTTCATACGATTGCCAAAATTGAAGCTGGCTCAACCCCTAACCCCACTATTGATACAGTCAAAAAGATTGCTGACGCATTGGGCGTTTCGCTTGATGTTTTAATGAAATAAAAACGACATTGGAGTGTTCAAAAGTTGCCATTTTTAGCCTGATTTGATATAATACTCTTAATATGTTTCTGCATAATATATACAAAAATACCACACTTTCTTTTCCTACCGTCACTTAGCCGGTTGTTTTAGTGCATGAGCAAAAAACAACCGGCTAAAACGGTTGTTTTTTTAAATTTAGAACCTATGACCAACATATACATTACAAAAAATGATCACAAAAAATTGATCAAGTTGATAAATGAAAAATTGCCGAATAACGACAGTACTCGTTCTTTGCTTTCGGAACTTAAAAGAGTGGAAATTGTCGAACCGAAAAAGATACCTGCCAATGTCATTACCATGAATTCCTTGGTGAATTTTACAGATGTAGATTCAGGGGCGGAACTTGAGTATTGGTTGGTTTTCCCTGAGGATGCCGACATTGCTCAACGCAAGATATCGGTGATTTCTCCGGTGGGGTGTGCTTTATTAGGGTATCGCGTTGGTGATATCATTAATCTTAAAACACCGAGTGGAGAGAAAAAAATCAAAGTCGAAAAAATATTGCACCAACCCGAAGCCGAAGGCAACTATGAATAATATAAAAAACAAAAATAAAATAAGCACGACAATCCGCTTTTTAATATTGTCCGATTTTTTTCTTTTTTTTGCCGTCGGTTTATTGGCACCAATATTCGCCGTCTTTGTCCTTGACAATATAGATAACAAAATAGAAGTTATCGGTTTTGCCGTGTCTTGCTACTGGTTGGCCAGAGTGATTATGGTTGTTCCATTTAGCCGGCTAATGGATAAAATCAGGGGTGAAATTGACGAATATTCGTTCATGATCATTGGCACTTTTTTAATATCGATCATTCCCTTGTTTTATATCATGTCATCCGCCCCTTGGCATATTTATGTATTGCAGATAGTGAACGGAATTGCTAACTCTATGGCAGTTCCGGCTTGGCGTATTCTCTTTACCAATCACATAGATAAAAAAATTGTAGGTCTTGAATGGTCGTTAGAAGATGTCGGGGTCGGCATCGCTACGGCCTCCAGTGCCACTATCGGTGCTTTTATCGCCAGCAAGCTGGGTTTTAACGCCTTGTTCGGAATTATTTCGTTTTTCGGTTTGATAGCCACAGCAATTCTCATTGTTTTGAGCAAGAAAAAAGGAATGATTCTAAGCAAATTTATCATCAATAAAGCGGAAAAAGCACCGCTCAAGTTGGATACTTTTAAATAATTTTATGGTAATCAATTTATTAATTTTTATTATCTCGCTTTACGCCATTGCCAAAGGAGCGACAATGGCCACAAAATATTCCGTCAAACTGGCAGAAAATTTTAGAATCTCAAAATTTCTGGTCGGTTTCATGATTGTGGCAATAATTTCAATCCTCCCCGAAACATTTGTTGCCATTAACGCTTCATTGGAAAATATTCCCTCATTCGGACTTGGTACTCTGTTCGGATCAAATGTCGCTGACTTAACTTTAGTCTTTGCGGTGGTTGTGTTTCTTACCGGCAAAAAGTTAAAAGTTGAAGGGAAAATTTTAAAGAATAACATTGTATATCCATTTATACTTTTATTGCCATTAATATTAGGTTTAAATGGACACTATTCGAGACTTGAGGGTCTGACTCTGATTGTTGCGGGAGGAATATTTTATTATCTTGCTCTGAGAAACGGAACTAACCATTCTGCCGTGGTACACAATGGGCATAATGGGAAAAGTAAAAACTTTCTACTTCTATTATTTAGCATGGCAATCTTATTGGTAGGATCACATTTTACCGTTACTTCTGCTGTAGGAATAGCCAATTATTTTAATATAAACCCTGTTCTTATTGGAATGCTTGTCGTAGGACTTGGTACAACCATTCCAGAATTACTTTTCTCACTAAAATCTGTCAAAAAACATGATGACTCGTTAGCTGTCGGAGATATTCTCGGTTCAGTGCTTGCTGATGCTACTATCGTAGTGGGGATACTCGCCTTGATCAATCCATTTTCATTTCCACAAAAAATCATTTATATAACTGGCATGTTTATGGTCGGTGCTTCGTTTATGTTGTTTAAATTCTTAAAAACTGGCCGTACTCTTTCAAAAAAAGAAGCTTGTTTATTGATTATTTACTGGTTGCTTTTTGTGATTGTGGAATTTACGGTAAATAGGTAAAATAAGTGTACACAGCCTCAAATTCCGCCGAAAAAAAGAATCGTCCCCGCGAGGGCGTGGCGGAAGGGGGGTTTGGGGGGAATTCCGCCACGCCCGAGCGAATACAAAAAACGGACAGCCCCGCCGTCCTGCTCGTTAAGAGCAGAACCCCGCACAAAAGTTTTCTTTTCCTTTTAGAAGAAAAAAATCGGCGCGCGCAAATTAAAAAATGTGAAGAAAACTTTTTTGCGGGGTGGCGAGCTTGTCGAGCAGCGGCGGGGCTGGCTTCCTTATTGGGGGTTTTGCTCAAAAAATGTTCGAACTTCGTTCAAAAAACACCGCCAGTTAGGAAATGTCTAAGACAATGGACGGAGTGAAGGCAGTTTTTTTGTACAATCGAACATAAAACAGGGCGCGCTATGCGCGCCCTGTTTTTTAAATCTGCTTCCATCTATTCGGGTATCCAGTTCTACGGTTAGAATTCTCCGGTTAGAAAAGTGTTCACGAACATCTTGGTGAATTCAGCCCTGGTGATTGATTTATTGGGGCCGAATGTACCGTCTGCATAACCGCTGACAATACCCATGCTGTAGCCTTTCAAAACCGGTGCGTAGAACCAGTTTTCACTAAATACATCGGAGAAAATATTCTCCACTCCGCTGGCATCGGGGTGGATCATTCCTTTGGCGTAGAGCATCATCTTCAGAGCCTCGGCGCGGGTGATGAATGCAGAGGGGCGGAAAGTTCCGTCAGTATAGCCCTCGATTACGGCCATCCGTCTCAGATGCTGGACATATTTGCCAAACCATTCAGCGCAGGACACATCCGTAAAGTAGCTCTCGGTGCATTCGTACAGGCCGGGATTCATCCACATGGCGATCAGCTTGGCCGCCTCCGCCCTGTTGATTTCCTGATCAGGCCTGAAAGTATCATCCTCATATCCTTCGATATATCCCTGCGACTTAGCAATCTCGACAAATGGTGCCGACCAATGGTTGGTCATATCGGTAAACTGATAACCCGTTGTTGTGCCAGTCCCGTCTGTCACCGTGCCATCCTCTTGCGCCAGGTCTGCCGTTGAATCAGTTGTCGTGCTGGTACAGGCAGCCCCGGAGCAGGCCGGTGCGCCAAAGGCCGCGCTTCCGCCACCTCCCCCGCCGCCACCGGATGCCGCTATGGTTGTAAAGGCGGATGCTGACGGGGCAATGGAATTGCCGGACAAATCGTCACCACCGGTAATGCTGAAGGTGTAGGAGGTGCTGTTGGCAAAGGCTATATGTGAAATGGTGGCAACCGTATTTCCTCCACTCCAGACGACGCTCAGTCCTCCCGGATTGGGTGACAGGGTATAGGTAAAGGTCCCTGTGTTCATTGCTTCATCAAAGGTGACAACTACATTGCTTCCGACTGCCACTCCAGATGCGGAGTTGGCTGGGGTAATGGTGGCTGTGGGAGCTGTTACGTCCGATTCATAGGAGGAAAATCCGGTGACATCAAAGGTCAGCGTACCGGGTCCGGCGGCCCAGACAAAGTTGGAAGCCGTGCCGTGTCCGGCGAAATTATAGCTATCCAGTGCGCCCGCGGTGGAAGGGATAGTGCCGATTACGGCCCCCGTGTCGTCTTTAACAGAAAATTCCGGCTGTACGCCTGCGGCGGGTTTGACCATCAGTTGCGTGGAGATGTCAAAAACGGCCAGTGCGCTACTGTCCAGTCTGAGTACTGAATCTGTAGTTGTTACATTGGCGGCTAGGGCTTGCAGGCCGGTTACAGTAGCCTGATCTGTCAAATTCATGGCGGCATTGAAAGTCATTCTGGCTATATCCACGAAACCCGCGTCTTGCGCGTTGAAAACGATTGTTCCGGCAGGTACATTGGTAAAATCCGTAATTGTGGACCAGTCGGTTGTGGTTGCGTTGTTCAATGAAGCAACTATATTCTGGGGAATAACATTGAATACGGCAATATAATATTGGTTGGGAGCGGCGCTGGACCAGATATTTCCTGCGTCATCGGTCAGCTCAAAGTTCATCTGGAATCCGTCAACCTGGGTTGGCCATCCACTGGGGAGACCTGCCAGATTGTAATTCAGTTCAGCACTATCGGAGCCGGCGTTGATACTCATCGACAGATAATTGGCTGGGTTGGCAAAATCACCAACCGCACAAGTTTGAGTCGGACTATGCTCATTCATTGAACGCATACAGGCTTTGATTTCAGCCAGATCGTTACCGTCGGTTTCGGCGCCATTGTTTAACTGAAGTCTTAAATTCTGGCCTGGGTAGTAATACCAGAGATTGGTGCTGAGAGTCGGGGCGGCACCGGTCTGCATCAACGCCTCCACGGTGTTTACCGCGGTGAAGCTTGGCAGTTCATTATCCACTACATAGTCATTGGTGCCTGCGAGGGTCGTCGAGTTTCCGCCATCGTCCACAACGGTCAGTGAAACGTTGTTATTGATATCGTCCTGACTGTCCAGGAGGCCGGTGAATGTGGCGCACCAGATTCCATCGCCGGCCACACCGTCACAGAAAGTCCCGTCATCAACGGCGGCCATCGCGGCATCAGCGGCGCGGAAGGCACTACCGTCAACCGTGACAGAGAAAATATCGCTATTATTGTCACCAAGCGCGGAATTGTCCCAGGTGGGAACCGGTGTATCGCTGGCGTTGAAGGCTCCGGCTGTTCCCGAATCACCTGTCACAGAGATATTACCGACAGTCACAACTGGGGCTTCGTTATCCACACTGATCTGCTCATCGTCGGTGGTGTCTGCCCCGACATTGCCGGCGGCGTCCGTGGCCAAAGTGACCGTGACATCATTGTCTGTGTCATCAATGGTACCGGCCGCTAGAAGATAGGTGCCGCACCAGATATCGTCTCCAGCCACGATGTCATCGCAATTGCCTCCGGCTCCATCGTCTTCCATGGCTACTACTCCCCCGCCAAAATCGCTAAAGTCCGCCGAGGCAGAAACCACATCTCCATATGATGATGAATCCCAAACCAAGACGATGTCATCGCCGGCGTTGGCGACCGTCCCGGAACCGGCATGTTCAACGACGTAGGTGTCCATGTCGGCAACGTTTGGCGTCGGCGCAACCAAGTCGATGATGGCCGTATCGGCAGTCGCCACATCCCCGTCTGTCGGCCCGTCATCGCCGGAAAGAAACTGAGCGGCATATGGCGCGCCACCGGTGTTGGGAATAATCGGGGTAACCGTACAAACGGTCGATCCGTCAGCCGCAGCTGAATCTATAGTGATAAAAATCGTGCGTTCATTGCTGGTAGCTGTATACATAGAACCGGAGGTTGCGAAGTCTGTGCCAAAATACGGCGCAACCCCTACGACACCTCCAAGGTTGTTGTCCGGTCCGGTCAAAGTATCACTTCCATCTGAGTCTTCCCAGATATCAATTGCGCCCAGAGCTGTATCCAGGCAGGTCCCCGGGTTGCCGATTTTGAGTGAGGTCAACTGATCGGCGTTGTAATAGCCGGTATTGTCTATATCGACGAGTATGTCTTCACCATCTGTATAATTTCCGTCACCGGATCCGTCGTGGTACATTAACCAACTGGTAAAATCGATCAGATCAATGTAGCCATCTTTGACGATTTCTCCGCCGGCCAGAATATTGTCCGCCGAGTCGGCAATCAATTCTCCGTCATTATAGAGACTGTTGCCATTGACGTCGGAATATTTCATCTGGGCATTGATCGACATATTGGTCAGGGCTACGTAGCCGGACGTTATGATTTCGGCACCCGAGAGAGTCAGATCGGCCGACAGCGCGATCAATTCGGTGTTTCCGGTTACACCCGTGACCGTATAGTCACCGTCATCATTGTTGTCGGAAAACTTCAGGGTTGCCGGCATAGCGTTAATTGTGTCTCCACTAGCTATGTTGTTGGCTGATCCAGCGTAATAGATAGTGAATATTTCCTCCCCGTCATCGTAAAATGTGTTACTGCTGTTGTCGTTAAAAACATGTATCAGGGAGCCGGAAAGGGAGGTGAGGGCGGTTGAGGAGATTCCAAATAATAATTCAGCGGCTTCCAGGATCAGATCGCCGTCATCTGCCCAGACAAGTTCGATCCCGCTGTGTCCCAGGTCTCCATCATCATCGATAAATCTGTGAGTGCCGGGGATGGCGGTAAGTGGCGCTACCGCAATCACTTCTGCGTCGGTGACTAGAAAAGTGTGATTGTCACCATATCCTGTGCCGCAAGTATCCGAAACGAGCAGATCACCGGTGGTGATTGTTCCGCTGACATCGGCATCATCGACTACACAATAGGGAGTGCTGACGGGGGCTGGATCATAGTAAGTACAGGCTCCGAGCGGTACAGGCCCGCAGAAACTTGAAGTAACGTTTTTTAAGACACCAGCCGTAACAACTGTGTCTGAATTGTCCAGGTTAGCATCGGTCGAACTGACGATTGCCTCTCCGTCGGTGTAAAGGGTGTTGCCGTTGGCATCGGAATAATAGTCATTGGCGCCAAAAAGTTCGATCTGGTCGCCATTGCCGGTGTCAATTGCCGCATTATGGGCCAATTTAACGATGTCTTCTCCGTCGTCGAAAATGTTATCACCGTCTGTTTCAAGATAATAATAACTTGCTGGGAAAGACTGCAAATCAGCCACACCTCCACTGATAACTTCGGCGCCGCTGATAATACCGTCCGTTAAATTATCATCGACGATGATCTCACCTACGCCATTGCCGTCGAAGTTCGCGGCGCCGTCATGGTCTTCATCACCAAAATATATATTTTGTCCGACATTCCAATTGGCTTTCAGATCGGCTGTTCCAGGTGTGATTATCTCGGAAGCCTGTATAAAGGTGTTGGCCGAGTCTACGATAACTTCGGCGCCTGAATAATTTCCGTTATCATTGGAGTGGTCCTCGTCGCCAAAATAATTATTCGCCGAGAAGGCACTCAGAGCGTCCCCGTCCGCGACTATGTATCCCGCGCCGTTAAGAACATAGGGATCTACCGCGGGGGAGGGCAGATCAAACTGCATGACGAGGGCGGCGGTGGCATTGGCCGGAATCAGTGTGTTTCCGTTATTAGTCACCGGGAAATTTCCCGAGAACTCTGCTGAGCTGACCAGCGGGCCTATCAGAAGTAGCGCGATTAATAAGGGGCTGAAAAACCTCCACCTCCGAAGCTGTGTTTTTGTGTTCATGGTAATTATTATGAAATATTTACTTTTACAAAGCACGCAAAGCACACACCTTCAGCGTTGCCCTACCGCTTGTTGCGATGATTATCTGCTGTTTGATTACGTAATTCAACGATAACTGTCCATTTGTATAGTCGCCTCCCAGCTCCAGGAAGGGAAGATGTCAGTGTTATGACAAAAGACTGTCTTCGTATAATCGACGGTGTTGTAAAAAAAAACACTTGCAGGGTAGTAATTTTAGTTTGTGTTTCGTCTTTTTTCGGCCAAGAACATGAATTGCTTTTTTTATCGATAAATATTATTCTGGGCTGGCTCTGGGAAAATAGATAATTTTGGGCGGTATAGCCAAGTGGTTAAGGCAGCGGTTTGCAAAACCGCCACCCCCGGTTCGAGTCCGGGTGCCGCCTCCAAATTCAACTAATGCCCCCGGTTACATTTTGAGGGGAGGCGTTTTCCCATTAAGTTTGCTGTTTACGGCGGATTTGCTATAATCCTGCCAAGTTACAATTTAAAGTAATAACAAAACAATGGAACATACACAAAAAACCGACGTGAATAACGTTGTGAACCAGATGAAAATGATTAAATTTCAGGGCGTGTTTATGGCCGCCTGGGAAATGCTCAAGAAAGAACCGGTCCTGCTGATCGCACTGTTTCTGGCCCCGTTGGTGGTTACCGGCATCCTGGAGGCTTATGTATATCCTCCGCTTTTGGGAGTAACCGCTGCCGGAGGAGCTATTGTATCCGTTGTTCTGGCAATTGTTCTGTCGGTAGTTTCAGCCCTGATCAGTTTCTTCGGTTTCGGTCTGATTATGAGAGCCGCCAGTTTTGTCTTCGACGGGAAAAAACTGGACGTTAACGCAATTCTGGCTTTTGTTCAGAAACATTTTGTGGACGCCATTAAGCTGGCTATCCAGTTATTCATTTATACCGGAGCCTGGATTATTCTGGCCTATCTGGTGGTAATGACGCTGGCTTTCCCATTGTCAATCGGTCTGGCCGGCATGCTCACCATGCTTTTTCCTCTGGCCGTTATTATCTACATAGTTATCTTCTTCAAGAAGCTGGTTAACGCCTCCATGTCCTATGCCATCTTCTGGTCCGCCGACAAACCGGAAATCGACGGCTCACTCAAAAAGAGTCTGGAACTTTGTGAAGGACTGACCTGGACAATCTTTGGCAACTACGTTTTGATCGGGATAGTCGGGGCAATTGCATCCGCCATTTTGGTCGGCATACTGGGAGCCGTTCTGGCCGTCCTGGGTAAGGCCGCCACCACATTAGCCGCCGCGTTTGCCAGCGGAGTGATCGGAACCTTCTATACGCTCTTCCAATACAGCCTGAAAGGACAGGTGGAGAAATTCCGAGGTGGTCATCATCATGCCGCCCCCGAGCATCATGCTCCGACTCATCACCATACAGCTTCCTAAGCTGATCTGATCCGTTTTAAACAATATAAAGCCAGTTGATTCAGCTCCGCGATCTGCGTCACGCAATGATCGGGCTGCCCCTCAACCGGCTTTTTTTGTGAATGGAACAATCGCAGCTGTTGTAACAGTTCCTGTCCGAATTGATAAGCCATGGCCTGACTTACCGCTTGGGAAAGTTCTTCCCGGTTTTTGTTGTCAGGCAGGTTATCCAGTCCGACAATATTAACAAGCAGTCCGTATATTTCCGTCAACAAATCTTCTTTGTCGCCGACTACTCCCGATAATACGGACATGATCTTGCGACGGGTGGTTTTGCCGATAATCCTCTGTAAACCGTCCATGATCGGCCCTTCCTCGGGCAGGTTTTTAAAGGTATCGATGGTGTCCAGACTATCCCCGGCCTGCCCAAAATATTCAAAATGCTCAAGCAGCAGGGTTGGCATACCCGCCCGCTCTCCAGGCCTTTCCGTAACCGCGTCTTCCGTCGCAGCGTGGCAAATTTTTCTGATCAGAAACACTCTCATCGGCCCCTGTAATATACCCAATTCGTGAGAGGGGGGCAGAGGTTTGGCGTCAGAGTCGTAATTCAACAACTGACTATTCATGGACTTTTTTCTGCTCCGGTAATTCTCCCAGGTGGACAGGCCAATTCCGGAAAGCGTGGCAAGGATATGTCCGTAAAAAGTTTCGATATCTTCTTTGCGGTAGATATTTATTTCAGGATGTTCCAGGCCCGGATATTCACGACAAAAATGATACAGATCCAGTCCGCATACGGGAGTGTCCCGGTAATTGTCCAGAAAGACCTGTAGCACTGGCTCGGGGAGCTGAGCAGGAAGCTCTTTCAACAGTTCGGAAAAAACCATTTCCAGCAATTGGCGGTAAGTGGCTGTTTCACACCCTTTAATGGCGATTTCCCGGCGGAAAACGTTTTGTATTTCCTCCTTATGCCCGATCAAATAAACAATGGCAGCGTTGCGTAAATCTTTTTTGGCCCAGGCGACGGAGGCGTTTTCCCTATGTACCGCGAACGGCAGCTGCTCTTCTTTCAGGATTTCCTCCAGCCGGCCTCCTTGTTTTTCCAGGAGCTGCCGGTCAATCAGGGCTCTGGTACGCAGATAATCCAGTTCCAGACTTTCCAATTGTTTCTTCAAACCGTCTATTTTGATGACGCGGGCCCTGGCCATATTCAGCCGCCACTCATAAAGCTTAGCCATCGACTCGTCTTCTTCCGCGTTTTCCGGACAATTTTCAATTGTCTCCATGGTGCAGACCAGATTTTCATCCGTGGCCGACAATGCATTATCTTCTTTTTCCTGAGGAGAAATCATGGGATGAACACAATAAAACAAGGCGGGATTATAAAACACTTTTCCCCGTCTTGTCAAAGACTTGTTGTAAACTTTACATCCGGTCGAAACCGCTGATTCCGATAACCTGTAAGCCGTTTTTCAGCACCTGTACCGTGGCGGCCACCAGATCCAGACGGGACCGGCGAAGTTCCGGGCGTTGAGTTTTTAGTACCGGAACGGCTCCGTAAAAGGTGTTAAAACTCTGGGCCAGGTCGTGCAGATAGCTGGTAAGCGTGTTGGGTTTGTAGTTAAGCGCCGCCGCCGCGATTTTCTCCGGAAACTGCACCAGCAGGCGGAGTAAAGCCAGTTCGGCCGGCAGACCGAAGGGCGTTTGTTCGGCTTCGGCGGCGGCCAGTTCCTCCGCGCGGAGCGTATTTTTCTTGGTTTCTTCCAGAGAAAACATACTGATCTGGTCTTCACTGGCCAGACGGGAGGATTTGACCCCGTCGGTCTTTTCATCATTTACGTGTGTGGCGGCTTCCGGCGGCTCTTCAGAACGGCGCAGGATGCTTGATGCCCTGGCTAAAGTATATTGCAGATATGGAGCGCTGTTGCCCTCAAAAGAAATTACCTTGTCCCAATCGAAGGTCAGATCGGATTCGGGAGCCTGGGTCAGCATGGCATATTTGATGGCTCCGACGGCCAGCCCGTGGACCAGATTGCGGGTTTCGCCGGGGGTCAGCTGGGAGCCGTTTTCCAGTAGTTTCTGCTGAACGATTTTTTCGGCGCGATCATGCGCTTCCTTGATAATATCGCGTCCCTGGACGATTTTACCCTTGCGGGTACTCATGGACTGATCGGCAAAGCTCATGCGTCCAAAAGCCACGTGCTTGAATTCTGCGATGGGGAAATCCGGGTCGAGCTGATGAAAGCGGTGGGCGATGGCAAAAAGCTGTTTAAAATTAAGCGATTGGGCGCTGTCGACAACATAGACCAGTTTTTTCAGGTCTGGTTCGGAAATTAAACGGTCCTCAATACTGGCCAGATCGCGGGTGGTATAAAGCGTGGTTCCGTCCCCCTTTTGCACCAGGGCAGGAGGCAGGTTGTCGGCCTCCAGATTGACGATAAAAGCCCCTTTTTCGCCCTCCGTGATTACCCCCAGTTTTTTGCCTCTTTCCAATATCCCCTGACAGGCCTGATTATATTTGGATTCGGGATAGGTGCGGTCGTGTTTAACGCCCAAAGTCTGATAGATTGAATAAAGGTCTCTGGTGGAAACCTCGACTATCCATTTCCACAGTTTCAGGTTTTCTTCATCCCCCTCCTCCAGCTTGCGGAACTCATCACGGGCGGCCTGATCCAGCTCGGGATTTTTTTCGGCTTCTTCATGAAAGCGCACGTATAGTTTCAAAAGTTCATTGACCGGATCTTTTTCCACCTGGTCCTTGTCGCCCCAGTTTTTGTAGGCGTAAATGGATTTGCCGAACTGAGTCCCCCAGTCACCGGGAAAATCTGCTGACAGCACTTTGTAACCGATTGCTTTATACAGATTGACCAGCGTAGCCCCGATAATGGTGGTCATGAAGTGATGCGCGCCAAAAGGTTTGGCGATATTTAGAGAGCCCCATTCGATCATGATTTTCTCCCCTTTTCCGATGTTCTGACGGCCGTAAAGATCTTTGGTTTTCAATAAAAAGGCCAGTTGTTCACGGAAATATTCCAGACTTAAACGGAAATTGATAAAACCGGGACCAACAACTTCAATTTTATCGACCAGACCGGGATTCTGCTGCGATTTTATTTCCAGGGCCGCGACTATTTTCTCCGCCACAGCCTGAGGCGGCTGTCCGATTACCTTGGACAACTTCATGGCGATATTGGTGGCCAGATCGCCGTGAGAGGCTTCCTTGGGAATTTCCAGGTCAACCATTTGCGTAATTTCAGCCCCTTGTTGCAAAGAACTGATTTCCGGAAATCCGGAAGTGACAATTTCGACTAACCAGTTTTTTAATACTTCCGCTGCTGCGGGAGCAGAATCAGGATACCCCAACGGATCTTCCCCCGTCCCGATGTTTTCCGCCGGTTTCCCCGCTTCTTCAGTTTCCGGCGAGCTCTCTCCCTCCGCCTCTTTTTGCAATTTATAATTTTTTTCCGCTTCCGATTCATACCCCAAATCCACTTCCCGATGCTGCTGATCCAGATAAAACACTTCCGCGATTTGAGTTTGCAGATATTTATTCAGACAAAGGTCAATTTCCGCCACAAAATTATCGATCTGTTCGTCCTGCCAGTCTCCCAGATTGGGAAACCATAAAACGAGATTTCCGGTTTCCGGCGTAAAATCCAGTTCGGGCGACTTTTTGCCCTTTTTGGGGGAGTAAAAGTCCAAAACGTAATCCTGTTCAGCCTGGTCCAGATCGAAGCCGAAAATAGGCAGGAAATATTTCAGGGACAGTAACTGCACCAGATTAATCAGATTGTTTTTCCCTTCAATTTCCTTGCCGGCCAAAACTTTCTTAACGCGGGAGGCCAGCTGGTAACTTTCCAGAAAAGTGGCCCCGTCGGGAGTGGTCAGATCGGTGATTCTGGCCAAAAAGTTTTTGCGGTCTTCTTTTTTCAGCTCGTTTTTGGTAACCACCGAAGTGCCGCGGAGCAGCTGGGACAGACTGGACATTTTACGCAGGTTATTGGCGTTTTTAACCAAAATAACCGTGTAGTGGATAGCCGGGAAATTACCGACAATTTGTGAACCAAGTTTTATCTTCATAAATCTTCTTATTTCTTTGAGTTGTATTATATTGATATTTTGGCTTTTTAAAAGCCTGTCTAGGCTCAATTTGAAACAGTATTTTCTTCTGTCAACCTGTAATTAGAAAACAGTTTTAATCTTAGTCTTCTATCCGCGGATTTTTTATGCTACAATAAATAGATTTAACAAATACAAAACTAATCACTTTAGTCATGAAAATAAATCTCAATACCAATAAGTTACATTTATTGATGCTACTGGTGCTGGTTGCAAGCATGGCAATGGGCAATCTGGCCCTGGCCGCCGACGCGCCGATTCCGGATGTCGCCGCCACCACCGACACCACCTATCCCGCCGACGTATCCAATGTGAAAGCAGTCGGAAAGGACAAGCTGATTACGCTGAGCTGGGATGCCGCCACGGACAATGTGGGGGTCAAAGGTTATAAGATTTTTTACGGAACAACTTCGGTGGCCTCCGATACCGCCAGCTACACCATGGGGCCGGTAGACGTGGGGAATGTAATTACCTATGACGTGAAGGACCTGAACAACGGAACAACCTATTATTTTGCCGTAACCGCCTATGACGCGGCCGGTAATGAAAGTGAATTCTACAGTACTGAAGTAAGTGCCACTCCCAAAGCCGGACTGGCCGCCGAAACTCCCGTAGCCGACGACAATACCGCCCCCAAAGTGGTCAGTGCCAGCGCACCCTATAAAAACATTGTAAAGGTGGTTTTTTCCGAAGCAGTTAAACTCCCCGAGAACAGACCGGAAGGAGCTTTCTCGGTAAAAGATGACTTCTTGGGAACTGGACTGGCCGTATCCGCCGCCGAAATGGATACCGCTGATTTAAGCGGAAAAACAGTCGTATTGACCACAGCCACTCAAAAGAAATCGGCCAAATATATTCTGACCGCGGGAATTCAAATCCAGGATTTAAACGGCAATCCGCTGATCAGCGGAACCAGTGACACGGCCGTATTTAACGGAACCGATGCCATCCAGCCGGTAGTCGACACCACCAAGCCGGCAGCCGAGGAAAAACCCGCCGATACCGTAGCCCCGGCCCTGATCGACGTAAACACAGTTAACGGTAATACCGTTGCCGTTACTTTCTCCGAACCGGTGGTTTTACTTACCAATGCCGCGGAAAACTTCATCATTACCGATGCCGAGGACAACACCAAAATCACCAATGTAACCAAGGTGGTGATTAGTCAGAACGGTGCCAAAGCCACTTTGACCACCGAAGATCTGGCTCCCCAGCAATATAATCTGATTGTAATCAAGGTAAAGGATCTGGCAGGTAATGCCATGGAAGCCGCCAACTCCGCCACCACATTCGAAGGGATGGCTCCAACCGAAACAGACGTTCCCGACACTATCACTCCGGACTCCATGACAGTCGAAGAGGCCGCCAGCGACCTGGTTGCCAAAGCCATGGCCGACATGATGGTCAGTCTTTCCTGGAAAACCAAGGAAGATCAGCTGGCCAACGTAGCCAACTTTGTGGTCTACATGTCCACCGATCGCGGATCGACTTACGGAGAGGGAGTGACTTTAAATAAGACCAGCAAAAATTATAACTTCAAGGATTTACAGTCCGACATGGTCTATTACTTCAAACTGACCACCAAAGACGCGACCGGCAATGAAAGCGAAGGTCTGGTCACCTATCTGACACTGCCCAAGACCGGACCCGGCTTACTGCTGCTGCTGGTCGGTTCTGCCGGTGCCGGAGCATTCATCACCAGAAAGAAGAAAAAATAAGTCTCAATTCCAATAGCGAGCTAAAACTCCCGCCGCACGGCGGGAGTTTTTTTTGCCTGCGCAAAAAAAGGGCGCCCCTGATTTCAGATTAATTTTATCCCGGCTTAACCCCGGCCGGTTAGGCTAATTGTATGCAAAAAGGCAAAATTATTATCGGCATGATCGTCGCGATGTTGTCCGTCAACCTGGTTGGCCTGTGGGCCTGGTCGGGACTGCCCGATGGACACCTTAAAATCTGGTATCTGGACGTGGGGCAGGGAGACGCCATATTGATGAGGCTGCCGGCTGGAGAATGGATTCTGACCGACGCGGGTCCGGACAGCTCCATACTGGACAGACTGGGAGAAATTATACCCTTCTACGAAAAAGAAATTGAACTGGTTATCCTTACCCATCCGCATGCCGACCATATCAACGGTTTGCCGGAGATTTTAAACCGCTATAAAGTCAATAATCTGCTGCTCTCGGGGGTGAATTATGATTATGCCGCCTACCGTCAAATCATGGAGATGGCCCGGCTGAAAGGCGTGAAATTAAGGTACCCGCGGCAGGGCGAGGATTTGCGGCTGGGGAAGGCGGCCCTGGACCTGATTTATCCGGAACGCGATCTGATCGGCAAAAGTTTTGGCAACATCAATAACAGTTCAATTGTCTACCGTCTGATTTTTGGAGAATTCAGCGGATTTTTCAGCGGCGATCTGGAGCTGGAAAAAGAGCTGGAGGTAGTATCGCGGGCGGAACTGAATTTGTCCGCGGATGTTTTGAAGGCCGGTCATCACGCCTCCAAAACCAGTAATTCGCCGGAGTTGCTCGAAAAGATCAGGCCCCAAGCGGTAATCGTGTCCTGCGGCGTTGATAACACCTTTAAACATCCCTTCGCGGGGACTCTGGAAAATTTTAAAAAATCCGGCGCCGAAGTTTTCAGAACCGATCTGGAGGGAACGATAGAAATTGTCTCTGACGGTTTTTCCTTTATTTCCCGCGGTAATGCCAGGAACGTTTGACGGCGCGTTTGACAGCTGTGCGAAAACAAACAAAAACCGCGCCGGCTTTATGCTGAACGGCCCCGAGTTACATTTCCACGCGGGAAATTTTTGCCCCCAGGCTGCGCAATTTGCCGTCCAGGTTTTCGTAACCGCGGTCAATATAGTTGATGTTGGAGATCTGCGTGGTACCCTCGGCAATCAAACCGGCCAGCACCATGGCCGCCCCGGCGCGGATATCGATCGAGGCAATCGGCACCCCTTTCAAACGGGCCTTGCCGGTAATTTTGGCCTGATGTGGATTAAGTATCTCGACGCGGGCGCCCATTTTTTCCAGTTCAGTCAGATAATTCAGCCGCCCCTCAAAAAGCGTTTCAAAAACCTGTGTTTCCCCTTCCGCCTGGGTAAGCAGAATGGAGAAGGGGGCTTGCAGATCGGTCGGAAAGGATGGCCAAACGGCGGTTCTGACCCGGGTGGGCGCGGAAAGCAACGGGCTCGGATGAACTATCACGGCGTTTTCTTCCAGTTCATAACTGGCCCCCATTTCATCCAGTTTTTGCCAAAATATGTCCAGCTGCCAGGTGGGAATTCCCTCTATCCGCACCTCCCCGCCCGTGATCAGTGCGGCGATGACAAAAGTTCCGGCTTCCAGATAATCACCCGTCACCGAATATTCACAGCCATGCAATTTGGACACGCCTTCAATAGTCAGATAATGTGTCCCGATGCCGCTGATTTTGGCTCCCATAAAATTAAGGAATTGGCAGAGGTCCTGAACATGCGGCTCGGCGGCCACGAGTTTCAGTTCGGTGCGGCCGGGCGCCAGCACGGCCATCATGATGGCGTTTTCCGTGGCCGTAACAGACATTTGCGGCATGATGATTTTAGCGGCCTTCAGATTGCCTGTACGCAGATGGATACGGGTGTCGGAGCGGACTACGTCGGCGCCGAGGCGTTGCAGCGCAAAAGTATGGTCGTAAACTGAGCGCTTGCCGAGCACGCAACCGCCGGGGAAGCTGAGGTCAAGCTCGCCGAGGCGCGCCAAGGCAGGGCCGAACAGTAAAATTGAGGCCCTCATCTTGTTGACCAGGGACTCATCAATATTGGTGGAGGTCAGTTCATTGGCCTCGATGGTAACGGTGTGGTCTTCAAAAGTGGTTTTAGCGCCCATGGAACTTACCAATTGCAGCATGGCGCTGACGTCACTGATCCTGGGGACATTGTGCAGCGTGACTTTTTCTTTGGTCAGCAGCGCGGCACAGATAATCGGCAGTACCGCGTTTTTGGAACCGCCGACCTGAACCGTCCCGTTGAGTTTTTGTTGGCCTTGAATTATGAACATCAGAATGAGGATTAAATGAATTTTTGAAATATGTGTTACGCCCGAATATATTTGACAAAATCACGCTTCGCAGTTTTGTCTGGCTGCTGGATTATACTGAAGAGTCGTTAATTTGGGAAGAGGTCGGTATTTTTGTACTGAAAGGCTTCGGCAAGCTCAATATTGGATATCCATTCCTGATTTTTTAAATCGGCAATAGTGAGCGCAGTGCGCAGCAGCTGGGTATAACCGCGGGCGGAAAGATGCGTGCGCTCGGAAATGATTTGCAGGTATTCTTCCGCCCGCTGATCCAGTTTCAGGAATTTCCGCAACTGTCCCGATCCCAATTCCGCGTTGTTGTGGAAAGGGGTGTTTTTGAATCTGTTTTTCTGCCGTTCCCTGGCAATCTGAATTTCCATTCTGATTTTTTCCGGATTTTGTTCCGCTCCTTCCGGCGCAGGCCCCAGGCGTATAGTCGTTCTGGGCAGACAGACGGTCAAATCAATTCTGTCCAGAATCGGTCCGGAAAGTTTCTGCCGATAGCGCCGGATCTGCGCGGGCGTGCAGGTACAGGTTTTCTCCGGATCCCCAAGGAAGCCGCAGGGACAGGGATTCATGGCTGCCACCAGCATAAAATTGGCCGGGAATGAAACCTGGGTACCCTGCCTGGAAATAAATATTTCCCGTTCCTCCAAAGGCTGTCGCAGCGACTCGATAACCGCCCGGGGAAATTCCGGGAATTCATCCAGAAACAGCACTCCGTGATTGGCCAGAGAAATTTCTCCCGGCCGTATCGGATTTCCGCCGCCGGTAATACTGACCGGACTCCCGGTCTGATGCACTTGCCGGTATGGCCTTTCGCGCGAAAACAGCCGTTGCGTCGGCAGGCGGGCGGCTGAATAAAGACGTACGGTCTGGAAAAGCTCGTCATCCCCCAGCGGCGGCAGCAACTCCGGCAGGGCCTTGGCCAGCAAAGTCTTGCCCACGCCCGGCGGTCCGTACAGCAGCAAATGGTGTCCCCCGCCCGCCGCGATCTTCAGCGCTCTTTTTGCCTCCTGCTGCCCCTGAATAGTCGTATAGATCTGCCCTTTGCCAGCCGGCTGTTCTGCCATGGCTGAGGCTGGCGGGATCTGAATGGCTTCCCGGCCGTTTAAAAAATTCAGAAGTTGTTGCAGATTGTCGGGGGCCACCAGGGTTAGTCCTGCCACCAGTGCCGCCTCATGATAATTTTCG
>CAZNDB010000002.1:18610-221171 GCA_964571725.1 uncultured Candidatus Peribacteria bacterium
CCCAATTATTCTGGCGGGCAAAAAGGGCAATGGAAAGGGCGTTGGGAATCGGCCGCAACTGACCGTTCAGGGATAATTCCCCGATAAAAAGCGTTTTCTCCAGTTTGACCGGAGGAATTTGCCCGGAGGCCGCCAGCAAACTCATGGCGATCGGCAGATCGAACACCGGGCCCTGCTTTTTCAGACTGGCCGGAGCAAGATTGATAATCTTTTTCTGGGTGGGATATTCCGCCGTTGTGCTTCTGATGGCTGACCGGATGCGCTCTTTGGATTCCTGCACCGACTGATCCCCCAACCCGACAATAGTAAAAGCGGACATTCCCCGCAGAATGTCGGCTTCAACCTCCAGCAATTTTCCCTCAATCCCCTGAATCAGGCAGGAGAATACTTTTACAGGCATGTGGCTTTGTTAAATTCAGGGGAATTGTAGGCCGTCTGCATGAAATTTTACTTAAATCTTTATAAATTATTGGGAGATTTACTCAGCCCGAAGCTTTATGAAATCATGCGCAAGACCCAGGTCGTGATTATGGGGAAAGTGGGCTGGCGCAGCCGAAATTAAATATGATAAACTAAAGGTGAAAATAAAAATGTCAACTTGAAAAAGAAAACCAATCCCAAAATTCAAAATAAATTGCTGCTGAAACTGTCCAAAGGTCTTTCGGTATTACTTTCAATCATAATTATTACCTTGGTACTGCTGTTTTCGATCGGCGTGACCACCATGGTAACCGATTCGACCCGCCAGGCCGGAAATGTCAAACAGGGTACAATGGCTTATTACGGCGCTGAAGCAGGTGTGGAACAGGCCTTATGGGTGAATAAAAAACTATCCGAAGGAGCCACGGGAGGGGTTGGTGTCTCGACTTCCCTGATAAATGTACCTTCCGTCAGCGGATCCACAATCAGTTTTAAAATTCAGGGGGTAGCCAATCCCGCAGGATCGAAAGTATCACCTACCGTAAATGACAAGTATATTGTGCCTTTTCCCTGGACCGGCAATGTCCCCTGGCACGGGGAGGGCTCAGCGCTCAGTCTAAGCGGCTGTATCCCGGAAAAACCACCCGTCCTGAGGGGAGACGCGGCAAACAGGTCTTTTGTCTATAAAGAGGAGGGAAAAGAGCCAATCACATCTCCGGCGATTGAACATCCCTGCAACTGGGGAAAACTGGCGGTGGGCGAAAGAGTATCGATACCGCTGTATGGGAAATATGGAACTTCTTCCCTGAAAAATTATCCCCAATTTATTGTCCGTTTGAGAGCTCCCTGCCGAGATGGCCGGGAATATTGTGAACCCGCAGAAAGGATGGATTTGAACTGCTGGGATAAGGGAACGGGGGAGAAGAAGTGCCAAACCTTTGGCAGTGCTGATGACAACAACAGAAGGGGGGAGGTAGTGGTGGCCTGGCAGATCAATGCGGAAAAGACTACCGGTCCGGTAACACTGAAGCCTTTTGATCATATAGATTTTGGAAAGTATAGTGAAGATGACAGCCAGTTTTATGAACGCAAAATTAATGGCGTAAAGACCGGTTCCAGCAATTCGCTGCCTTTTGTGGTTTTGAGCTCCTATGTAACCCCCTTCCCGGTTTCGTCGGAAAACCCCTTGCCGATGGGCCGGGATTTGATCACCAATGCCGCACAAACTATTTTCAGCTTTGTGGGACTGGCCGCCAATACCAAACCGGTGCTGTCCCTGTCGGCAGTTTCCTCTCTGGTGGGCTGTGAAAATCCGATAGAATGTAACGCTAGCGTGGACAGTCCTGTGGTGAACACCTATTACCAGCAGCATGCTATTCCCTATCTGGAATATCAGGTGGTTTTGCTCGGTGTGGATCCGCTGTTTCCTCCGGTCAGTAAAGACAATATCATTACCGCTGAATCCCAATCCGGCCCTTTTACCCAGACTTTGCAGGTCAAGGTGCCCACGGACAGTTCCTCGCTGGAATATGTGATTCAACAATAAGTTTTCATATTTGACAAGTTGGTCGTTTTATGGTATTTATTTGGCATGCTCTTTGAGTCTGCGAATTCCGCTGATTAGCCAAGGCCGGAACCAAAAGTTTCGGTGCCGATTTTGGCTAAAGAGTGGAGGTCGCGGCTAGAGGGCCGGACAATGACAACCTGGGATAAGGAGAAAGACAATGAAAAAGACCATGACGGCCCTCTGGGCAATGCTTTGCGCGCTGTTCACCATGCTCATCACCACTGCGGCCTATGCCGCGCCGGTGGTCAGCATCGATCTGGGCGGATATCTTTTCGCTGCCGGCGGCGTAGTGGAAGAGGGGGGCAGCTCGACCGTACGGGTGTACGGCGGTAGCCCTCGTTACGCCTCCATCGCATGGGCAGAGTTCGTAGTTCTGAGCTCGACCGACAACTTCACCACCGCTCCCACCTGGGACGCGCTGGCCGGGGTGGTCGGTTACGCGGCAGGAGACACTAACACGTCCATCGTAATCTGCCCGCAGGATAAAACCTGCGGCGGGTACAAGGTGTTCTATCTGATTGACGCCGGATCATCTTCGCTGTATCGCTGCACCGGGATGAGTGACTACAAAACCGTGACGGGATGCTCCCTCTGGACCGTGGCCGATATGACTGGTTATGATCCCGTCGGAATCGGACTTGACCAGACCGGGGACAAACTGCTAGTCGGTGGGTTCAAGGTTGCAGATTCACGTACGCAGATTTATTCCATCGACATCGCCACTTCGGTGGCGACCAGGCTGGCCAACTGCAGCGACGCGGCACAAGCAACCGTTCCCACCGGCAGCGTCCTGGGCGGCTACTTCTATCACGCCTACAATGCTCAGTTCTACCGTTACGCCTGGACAGGAGCAACCTGCACCGGCGCGCGGCAGCTTATAAACGCGGCTCGCGGCTGGGACGATGCCATCAATACCGCTGGAACCGACTACTACGGCGCGGTCGGCCCCCTCACCGGGACCTTCTACGCCTCACGTGAAACGGGATCATTCGTGATCTCGCGGAAAAACGCTTCCTGCGGCGACAGCTTCATCTCGGGCGCGGAGAACTGTGACAACACGGGCCTCTGGCCGCTCAACAACCAGACGTGTACTTCGATCCCCGGGGGCTTCACGGGCGGCAACCTTGCCTGCCTGAGCTGCGCCTGGGACACGACACAGTGCACGTCGCCCGCAGTCTGCGGCAACGGAACGAAAGAAGGTTCTGAAGAGTGTGACGGTTCCGATTTCGGCGGCGCGACTTGCGCTACCGAGCTCGGCGCCGGCTACACCGGAAACCTTTCCTGCTCCAGCTGCTCGATCGTGACCAGCGCCTGCGTCGCGCCGCCCACCTGTGGCGACACGACCTGCAATGGCACGGAGACCTGCGAAACCTGTCCCGGAGACTGCGGCGCCTGCTGCGGCAACGGGACTATCAACACCGGAGAAGACTGCGACGGTAGCAACCTCGGCGGCGCAACCTGTGCCTCCGAACTGGGAGCCGGCTACACCGGCGACCTTTCCTGCGCCGCCTGCAGTTTCGTAACCTCCGCCTGCGTGCCTCCCGTCACCTGCGGAAACGGCACCATCGACGGCAACGAGCAGTGCGATGGAGCCAACCTGAACGGGAAGACCTGTGAGAGCGAGAAGGGTGCCGGCTGGACCGGCTCCCTGACCTGCGACAACTGCGCTGTCAACACTTCGGCCTGCGTGTTCAGCTGGGGCATCAAAAACCTCAGCGGAGCCTGCAGCCTGAGCGGCACCGGCGCCAATCAGACGATCAGCTTCACCGGCGGCAACTGCACCGGGGAGTACTGGCCGATCGGAGCGGTGACCGGTGCGAATCTCAAGTGGATCTCGCTGGCCGGCAAGGCCATCGCGGTGGGCGTAGCGGCCTCGGGACAACCCGTGACTGTCAACGTACCGCAGGGCGTGAGCCACGAAGATATCAAGGACAATGGGCACAAGTGGGTGCTGGATTACGGTGCCGGCTTCGAAGCCGGACCGGAAGGCACGGACTGGACTGCTATCGAGCAGGTGTGGCCAGAGGTGCTCTTCACCTGCACCAACGGCCTCGTCTACTTCAAGTACAACGGCAACTACATCGCGTTCACCGTTCCCGGCCAGCAGCAAGGACGACTTCCGGCGGGTTGGGGCGTTGGCATCAACGTACTGACCGGCGCGGTCACCCAGGCTCCCTACGAGCTCGGCGGTGGCGGCACGGGCGGCGCGGGTGGTACCGGCGGAAGCGGTGGCAGCGATGCGGGCACCGGTGGAACCTCCACGGGTGGAACTGCGGGCGAAGGCGGAAACGCCGGAACCGGTGGGACCTCCACGGGCGGAACCGCGGGTTCGGGCAACGATGCCGGACCCGGTGGCGAAGCCGGCACTGCCGGAAGCGCAGCCGGAGCAGCAGGAAGCACTTCCGTTACTCCCCCCGGCGACGGTGGGGACGACGGTGGATGCTCCACCTGCACGACCGGCGGCCATGGCAGCAGCAACAGTGCTCTGTTCATGGGCATTCTCATCGGGCTGGGCCTGATGAGCCGTCGTCGCCGCTACTAGCAGCCAGTTCTTTCTTCCTTATCCCCGTTTCTTCACACAACTTGGTTTCCAGGTTCTCTGCCGCCAGGCAGGGGTGCCGGAAACCTACCCCGCGGTTTCACACCGCATGGCGCCTCGCTCGACTTCGGTCGGGCGGGGCGCTTTTCTTATCTACTTAAATTTGATTTTTTGGGGTTTATATTTTTTGATTTTAATTTTCAAAACATTTTTCTGAAAAATCCCCCGGGCATTGAGCAGGTCAATGATCCGGCTGATACTTACCATTTCTTTTTGCCATATCTGGGCGGCCAATTCAAATTTGCCGCGTTGGCCGGCTCTGTCCTTCTTGCTGACCAGGTCCATCAAATTTGTGTATTCCAGATCAAGTTCCTGGTCTGCCCCCGGCAACTTTAATAACATGAAAAGATGTTGCAGTTGAGAAAAGCTTTCCAATTTCAGTTCGATCATAAATTTATGTAAAATTATTTAGTGTTGCCCTGTTTTTTCTCCCACAGGGCCGGGGAGAGATCGGCAATAATGATCCGCCGATGCTGTTGAACATGACTCCTCTCTTCTGAAGAAGAATTGCCGGGTGATTAGCCAGGCCCCATTTCGGACATTTTTTGTCTGAGACGCATCAGATTCTTCTCGATATCGTCGACTTTTCTCTGTTTCTCCTGCAGACGTCTGTTGAAGTCCTGCTGCGCGGTACCAGGTCTCATGCGGAGAAACCTGTCCCGGTCACGACTGAGGCCTTCGTGCATTCTCCTGAGATTCTCCTCGCTCCTCCGAATCTGCTCCTCGGTGGACTTAAAGTGCTCGGAGAGACGGGTGCGGAGTTTATAGAATTGATCGATTTTCTGATCAATCCGCTCTTGCACGTCCGACAGCTCTTTGAGTGCCGGAAAAGCGTTTCTCTCTTGCCTGGCTTCGCTGTCCAGACTTTCAAACTCCCGTTTCCAGCTGTACAGTTGGTTGATCACACCGTCGATCTCCCGGAGACTCAGCCGTCGTCCCTTGATTGAATCGGTGAATTCCCTAAGGGCATAGCGGCTCGTCTTAAAAGAGTCCCAAAAGGCCATGTATCACCTCGGTCCCAGTCAAAAGGTTTTCAATGTCAATGGTGCATGTCACTGATGGCATTCTAATTTGATTATTCATGTTTTGTCCAGACTGGATGCGACTTTCTGGTTACTTCAATTCCAGGGACATAAATATTTCTGTTTCAGATTGTTTTTCCGTTAAAAAGCCCATTTTTTGATACAGGCGGATGGCCGGCAGATTGTCTTTCAAAACTTCCAGAGTCAGTCTGGCCAGTTTCAATTTCTGTGAGGCGTAATTGATTAAATATTGCAGGCAAACCCGCCCCACCCCTTTCCCGCGATATTCCCTCTCCCCGATCATTATAAAAAGACCCGCTTTTCCCTTCAGACGGTTAATATTGGACAGGCCCATAAACCCTATTGGACGGTCGTCATCATAGATGGTAAAAAATATTTTATTTTTAGTTTTTTCATAACGGTCAAACCATTCGTTTTGTTCCTCCAAATTCGTGGAGGTCTGATCTCCAATATAAAGATTGGCTTCCGGATCGTTTAGCCAACGAATCCGGTGAATAATATCTTTTCGGGAATGAGGTTTGAAATTTATCATGATTTGTTTATATATCTGTTCCTTTCATTTTGCACTTTTATATCAATCGCATGCGCAATCTGATGATGAGCAATACAGAGAGGTGCCATGAATCGCGGGTCATGCCGTCCGCCCAACGCAAATCTTTGAGTGTGATGGACAGCTCCTGACTGCTTCCCACAACCAGGAATTGAACAAAGGTCGCCGTGTTCCATTTGTAGTACCCTTTTTATTTTCACAGGAATATATCGCGCTGCTTGCTGTTGTGGCTTTGCTCCAACCTCCGCGGCAATCCGCTCTTTTTTCCGGGCAATCTCACCCTCCCGACGGTTCAGCGCATCCAGGATTATCTCATTAATATCAATTCCTTTTCCTTTTAATTCTTTCAGTTTTGCAGTCACCTCAGGTGCCAATTTCAGTGATTTTTCAGCCATCATCCTAACCAGATCGGCAGTGCTTTCCACTGTCCCAAAAATTTTGTGCCCGGGCACAAATTCAGGTATTTCATCACAATTATTTTCAGCTGAATTTCTTATATCTTTTGCCAAAGTTTCCAGCGCGCTCTTCGATAACATTCTGGTCTGTTCCACTAAAATGTCCTGATTTTCCACCGTGGCGATTGACGCCACCCGGGCCAGTTTATTTATACTGATTTCGCCGGTAATCAGAGCCTGATGCAGAGCCGGTTTATCCTGAAATTTTTCCTCCAGACTCAGTACTCTCTTTACCTGTTCCTGACTAATCCCCGCATACTTTGCCGCAAATTCGAAAATGGACTGGAAGCCCTGCCGTTCATGGATTTTCCGACGGTAAATTTCCGGAAGCAGACCGATGCACTTTTGTCTGTATAACAAGGCCTTTGCTCCGTATTCACGAAAGAGCAGAAATATTTTATGATCTGCGTGATTCTGTGTGTTATCAAAATCTTGTTTATTCATAAAAAGGTGAATTAAGAATATCTGAATTATAGCATTCTTGGGCCATTTCCGCCTCTTTCCGGACTGGCAGAAAAGAGGTAATTGTTTTGAAATCGGCTCACTTTTTTGGCTCTCCGTAGCGGTCTTTACCAGTTGCCTCATTAATTGTCCGCGGGTTTGGAAAATCCCTACGGATATTGTAAAGTGGGTGCGATAATATTTTGAAAATAAAATTATGGTTAAGGTATCAACCGATAAAGCGCTGATTGAGGAATTTCTGACCCGCGGAGTGGAGGCCGTTTTCCCGACCGTGGACGAACTACGGAAGAAACTGCAATCCGGTGACCGTTTGAAGATTTATCAGGGCTATGATCCCACCGGTGCCTATCTGCATGTCGGACATGCCATGGGTATACGCGCGCTGGGAATTCTGCAGAAACTGGGCCACGAGGTAATTTTCCTGGTGGGCGACTATACGGCCATGATCGGCGATCCGGACAAGGACAAAGGACGACGCATGCTGACCGGCGAGGAAATTGAAAATAACATGAGCGGATGGAAGGACCAGGCCGCACAGCTGATTAATTTTTCCGGGGAAAACGCGGTGCAGTTCAGACGAAATTCGGAGTGGCTATCCAAAGTAAATCTGGGTGATGCCATCAAACTGATGTCTCACATGACCGTTCAGCAGATGCTGGAAAGGGACATGTTTGAGCGCCGTATGAAGAACGAAGACCCGATCAGTCTGCATGAATTTATTTATCCGCTGATGCAGGGATATGACGGCGTAATGATGGACGTGGATATGGAAATCGGCGGAGCAGATCAGATTTTCAACATGCTGGTGGGACGTTCACTTTCCAAAGCCTATAAAAACAAGAACCGTTTTGTGCGCGCCAATAAAATGATGGATGCCCCGGACGGCCGCACCATGAGCAAAACCAAAGGGAACGGCATCAATTTGGGCGATTCCGCGGCCGACATGTACGGCAAGGCCATGTCCTATCCGGACAGCGGTATCGTGATGGGTCTGGAACTTCTGACCAATATGCCGATGAAAGAAATCGAAGAAATCAAAAAGGCTATTGCCGGCGGTGAAAATCCGATGAATTTCAAGAAAGTGATGGCTTACGAGATCGTCAAAATGATCAAGGGCGAAAAAGAAGCTTCAGCGGGACAGGAAAGTTTTGAAAAAACCGTACAGCATAAGGAGTTGCCGGAGGATATCGCCGAAGTAAAAATTGCAGGTAGCGATTGGAAAGTAGTGGACCTGGTGGCCGAAGTGAAACTGGCCCCCTCCAAATCCGAGGCCAGGAGGCTGATTTCCGGCGGAGGAGTGAAGATAAACGGAGAAAAAGTTGGCGACGTAAACGCCGAAATTAAACTGGATAAACAAATCGTGCTGCAGGTAGGCAAAAGACAGGTCATCAAAGTCAGCCACAAATAGCCGGTAATGGGCCGGTCCCGATATGGTTTCTTAGCCTTATTTATGGTAAAATATAGGGATTCTATCCTTATATTCAAACGGTGAATTCGGGAAAAATAAAAAAATATCTGGGGGGAACATTGATTTTTTTAACCGTTGCGGCAGCCAGCGGCCTTTTAGCCTGGTGGAATCCACTGGAAAAACAACAGCTCTATCTGTCTAATTTCCTGTACTACGAACGCCCCACTAAAAATCAGGTGGTGGTGGTAGCTATTAATGATGAAACTGTAAGTGAGCAGGGGTTGGGCAAATTCACTTCCTGGTGCAGAACTTACTATGTTCCAGTATTGGAGAAACTGGCTGAATACAATCCGGCGGTAATTGGGGTGGATATACTGTTTTTAAGCAAAAGCGAAGGTGTATGCGGAGAAGATTTAAGAAAAATACTAAATTCAACAGATCCGTTAGTGGAATTGAAAAAATACGCCGGAGATGAACATCCCGACGATATGGAACTGGGGAATGTGGTTTCACAGATTGAAAATATCGTATTAATTTCAAGAGCAATCTTCAAAGATTATCAAGTAATTTTTGATGACAGAGATTCGTATGTCCAAGAACCAATAATTGGAACTAACACAGGTCACAATAGAATATTTTCCGATAAGAATGGTTTAATAAGGAATTTCCCCCCAATAGTAAAAATTGGAGCAAAATATGTACCATCTTTTGCTCTTGAAGTTGTAGCACGCTATCTAAAAATAGATCTTGAAGACATTCAATTAACTGAAAACAAACTATCTATTGGAAAGAGAGATGTTTTTCAGATTCCGCTCGAAAAATATTTAATGAATATTAATTATAATGAGAAACCGGTTCTAAATCCCGATTTATTGAAAAACGTAAAAATAATTCCTTTTATAGACTTATACAGGGAAAAACAAGACTATTCCTCATTAATCAAAGATAAAATTGTCCTAATCGGCGCGAGATATTCTTCTTCCGAAGATAAATATCAGACGCCAATTGATCCGACAAATTCCCTGCATGGCGTCATGATACACGCCCAGGCCATTCAGACGATTCTGGATCAGGCCTGGTTGCGCAACGTTACGCCGGTGGAACAGGCAGGACTTATTGTAGTTATGGTGGCACTGGCCCTGGCGATTGTTTTTGCCTTGCGCATACGCTGGGCGCTGCCGCTGTTGGCCGCCATAATCCTGCTTTACGGTATGGTGGCAGCGCCCCTGATGTTCCGCTACCAGGGCGTGATTCTGGATCTGGTCTATCCCCGGCTGGGAGTAATCATGGCCGCTATAGTGGGCTATGCTTACCGTTACGTGACCGAATTCGCGCAGAAAAAGCGGGTGGCCGGAGCGTTGGGACAATATGTAAACGAGCAAGTCGCCCGGGATGTTCTGGAAAGCGACGCAGCACGTGTGAAAACCAGCGGAGAGAAACGGGAAATCACGGTTGTGTTCACGGATATTCGGGGCTTCACAACAATTTCCGAATCCCTGCAGCCGCAATCGGTGGTGGCGCTGTTAAACGAATATTTTGAAGTCATGACTGAGGTGATTTTAAAAAATGATGGAATAGTGGATAAATATGAGGGGGATGCGCTGATGGCTGTTTTTGAGGACCGGCAGGGGTTGCCGGATCAGGCCTGTCGCGCGGCGCAGGCCGCGCTGGACATGCGTGCCGCCCTGGGCAAACTTAATGCCAAATGGAAAAATGACGGCCCTTTGCCGGGAGGCGAACCAAAACCGGAAATTGACTTCCGCGCGGGCATTTCCACGGGTGAAGCGGTGGTCGGTAATATCGGTTCCAGCAGGCATCTGCAATACACGGTAATCGGGGATATTGTGAACCTGGGCTCTCGTCTGGAGGGTGCCAATAAAAAATATCACACCGGCATCATGCTGTCGGAGGCCTCCTATGACAGGATCAAGAATTCTTATGCCTGCCGTTTTCTGGATTTGATCAAGGTAAAGGGCAAGGAAAAACCGGTTAAAACTTATGAATTGCTGTGTCCGAAGGGCCAACTTTCGGAAGAACAGGAAATGTTGATTACAGCTTATAACCGGGGTCTGGTGCTTTACTTCCAAAGGAATTTCAGCGGCGCGCTGGAGGTTTTCCAGAAGGAGGTTTTAAGCCGCTGGCCGGCCGATTATCTGACCAATCTTTACGCGGGCAGATGTGAGCTGATGAAAATTTATCCCCCCAAACCGGACTGGGATTTTGTTTATAAAATGGAATCAAAATGATTAGCCAAAAAGTGTCCGGGCTTTAATTGTGAGGCCTTTCGTCACGCTGCCAAATTTATCTATATCGATAATTTCCGCGTGTGGCAGTAAAGAGCTCACTCTGCTTCTTATTTCGGGTATCATCGTTCCTCCTCCGGTAAATATAATACTTTTAATCGTTTTTTCCTTGATCTGTGAAGATACAATCACATCCATAATGGCAGTCTCTATCTGATCCATTAATCCATGGATGGAATCGTATAATTCTTGTCGGGAAATATTCAACTGGATACCCGGAGTCACCTGGTCATAGGAAAAATTAACCTTGTCTTCTGTACTAAGTGCAATTTTGGTTTGTTCAACCTGTCTGAAAAAACTATGTCCGAGATTCTCCGTCAACATCTCTATCAGTCTGCCGATTTTTTCAGGCTGGTCGGATGTTGCGGCTAACCTCCTGGCAAATTCCAGATGTCTGGGTTGATAAAGAAAGTTAATTTTATGCCAGGTACTGAGATCAAAAAAGAAATAGGAGGGAACTTCAATCACTTTTCCTTCCATGGTACGATATTTTGATTTCATCCCGATCTCCGGCATCAACTTATGCAGGCTTAACTTCTGATCAATGTCCGTGCCGGCAATGTGAACTCCGCCGACTGCCAGTATATCCTGGCTCCGGTCTGGTTTACTGACTCCTTCAGGGGACAGTTTAATGATGCTGAAATCCGACGTCCCTCCACCGATGTCCACAACCAGGGCTATTTCTTCACGGGTAATTTCTCTTTCATAGGCGAGTGCTGCGGCAATCGGTTCAAATTCAAAGCCCACCTCTTCGAATCCGATGCTATGAAGTATTTCTTCCAAAAACTCTTGCGAAGCCTGATCAGTTTCCCTGTCATCATCACAGAAAAATACCGGCCGGCCGGCAACAACTTTTTTGATTGGCTGCCCTGTACTTTGTACCGCCTTCTCCCTGATATTGTCCAGAATGTGTCTGACGATCTCTCTAAAATTAACCAGCTTCCCCCAAACCATCGTCTTTTCCCCCATCAGACTGCTTCCCAGGATGTTTTTGGGTGACCAGATTATTCTGCCGCTATATCCGTTTAGATATCGGTCAATCCCTTGATTGCCGAAATATTTTTTCCGTTCTTCGTTATCATAGAAAATTGCGGATGGAATTTGATGATTGGAATCTTCCAGCTCCACCAGCCGGGGCTGATCGTTTTCCCAAATCCCAATTGAAGAATTGGTTGTTCCAAAATCCAGACCGCAGACAATTTCCTTAGACATCGGTTAATTAATTATTATGTGATCGAACCACTTCTCCTGAAAAGCGATCTGTTTTTCTATTTCCTCCGCCGATATCTTCGTGCCGGCCGGCACAACAATCAGCTTGTCATCATCATCGTTGGTCCTGTGGACAATAGAGACAACTTCTCCCTCAAAACTGTCTACCGGTCCGGTAATGTTAAGAAGGTAAGCGTCCAATTCTTCCCCGTCGGGACAAAGAGTTCCGTCGATATAACCATAATTCACCTCATATTTGAATTTCCATTTCGGATGCAGGCTGCCCATGGGACGGTCAATTTTCAGGTTTACCACTTTCCCCAAGAAAGTTTTGGCAAGTTGTAGAGATTGTGTGTCCATTAAATTCTTTTGTTAAAGTTCGCGTTTAATAATAAGCCGTTTATTTTGTAAAATTCAATGATCATTCCTTGAATTTCCGATAATCTTTTGTAAAAGGTCTGTAAATAACCCGTAACAGACCCCATATCCGTCTTCGATTGTCTGATTCTGGCAATAAAATTTCTGGCGATGATGATATCTGTTTCTTTCATTTCCCTGGCAATCAGCCGCAACTCTTCCATCTGTGGGACAGAAATATTTTTGGGAGCAGAGATCGGATCGGTTACCAGATCATATACGGGCCCTGAATCCCTGACCCAGATTCTCAGCAATCGATATAATTCCCGTGCCCCGGGATCGATGATTTCATATTTATAATTACCATTGTCGAATGTTAAGCTTTGCCCGGCCAACTGAATTCTTTCAGTAATCGGCGTTCCTTGCGCGGCAAACAATGATGTGCAAATACCTTTGGTGACTGCCCAGGTTTCCGCTTCCAGACAGTCCAGCTCCTGTTCGATTTCTTCAAGGGTAACAAACGGGTCAAACATAATGAAACCCATTTGGGTAAAAATGCCGTATTTCTTCAACACTTTCAGCGCCTGCAGGTTCTCTTCCACCGTGGTTCCTTTATGATAGTCACGCAGTTTTCTGGGCACAAAAGATTCTACCCCGACACTAACGGCAAACAGACCGGCATGTTTCAATTTTTCAATTAATTCCTCCGTTACATCATTGGCCCGCAAGGAAAGTCGGAACCTGATGCCCGTTGCTTCTTTTGTGAGAAGTTCAGCAAATAAAAGTTCCCTTTGTCGTGAACCTCCTGCACAAAAATTATCGTCTACCAGCTTGACCATGGTTTCTCCTTGTTTCGATAATCGAACCATCTCATCAACAATGTTCCGGGGGGACCTGCCCCGCCAGTTTTTTGATGAGGATAATTTCTGATAACAGGCTACGGAGCAAAACGAACAATTACCATAACAGCCCCTGCTTCCCATCACATGACTGGGAGTGCGATAATGCTTTGTTTCTGCCATAAATGCTCTGGTGGGAAACGGTAACATATCTAGATTATCAATGCCGGCCGATCCGGGGTTCCGGATAATTTCATGTTCCCGTAAATAAATTGCCCCCTGAATCCCCCTGATGTCTCTTTCCACCAAATATTGCTGAAAAGTCTCGTCGGCCTCTCCGGAAATTATGCCGTCTATTATTCCTCCCAAATCCTCCAAAATATTTTTATAATAAAATGACGCATAAATTCCGCCAAGAACTATCCTTCCCTGGAAATGACGCTTTCTTAGTTCCATTACCAGCTCTACCGTTTCTTGCCAGTTATCCATAGACGGACTGATACCAACTACCTCGGGAGCAGATTTGACCACCGAATCAACAACTTCCAGAGATTTCTTTCCGGAAAGCCAGCAATCAATAATTTTGACTTCGTTGCCGTTCTGTGCGGTTTCTGCGGCAATATATTCCAATCCGAGATTTTCCTCGGGGTTTCTGTGCGTTGATGAAGGGGGGTTAATCAGTTGTACCTGGGGCAATTTATTCATTTCACAGGATAAAAAATACCAGTACACAAGTAATTGGCGTGCACCAGATTGTGAATATTTTCTGCAATTTGTGAAACCCCTTTATAGGATTCATAATTATTGGTGGGGTCTTTTAAACAATAGGGATCCCTTTGGAGTATTGAGCCGGTTCCGTGCTGCTGTTTATCAAACAGATAAGCTCTGGCTGCGCAGCCTCCTCCGCATCGGTCCAGTTGATCACATCCGGCACAATTTTTCAATTTGGTCTTATTGTTTTTCCTCCAGATAAAGGCCTGGAATGAAGGTGAAGAAAGGATGTCCCGGAGATCCATCTGAAGCAGATCGCCAAATTTAAAGTCATGCAGATAAACACAGGGGGAAATCGGCATTTTCCCATCAGGGGTAATGGAATGAATTCGAAATGAATGCGTACCGCATGGACAACCACTTTCAGAGTTTGGTATCCCGCTGGCAATTGACCAAAGAGGATCGCCAATTTCTATGGGCTCACATCGCTTCAGGATTGCATATAATCCTTCATAAAACTGCCTGGCGCTTAGAACCTGGGGGAATTGTTTTTGTTCCACGGGTTGAAGCGGATTGAAACGTATGTTTGCTCCGTATTTTACAGCCAAATCAATCAGCCTGTTGATCCGATCCGGGGTAAAATTCCATTTCATGGCGCAGACAATAATAGTTTTGGGCAGGGAATATTTATCACAAATTTTCAGGGCATTCACGGCAGTCTCAAACGCCCCGCGAACTCCCCGATTTCGATCGTGCTCGACTGGAATCGGGGAATCAAAGCTGACGTCAACGTCATTCAGTTTCCTTAATTGCTCCGGATAAATTCTGTCCATTATTTCTATCGTGGGACCCGATGTAGTAATGCCAATGCGGATGTTTTTACCGCTGATTTTATCGATAATCGAAGGCAAAAGAGAACTTTTCTCATCTTCACCATTAGTATAAATCGGCTCATTCCCTCCAAGATTTACTGAATCAACTCCGTGTCGGGTCAACTGGTCAATTACATGATCAATAACCGGTTCGGTCAGCATAGAATCACCCGAGCGGGTGCTGCGTGAATAACATTGCTGACAATGCATTGGACAAACGTTACCCAGAGACCAGCCAATGTTTTTGTAGGTGGGCAGGATAGCCTGCTCAAAGATGTCCGGGGGCGATTCTATCTGGGATTTGTTTTCTATCATGAGTATAAAATATTCAAATTTTTGTCAAAATATCTTCAATAAGTCTTTCTTGAGTTCCTTCGTTAGAAAATCTAAAAACGGGCTGGCCTGCCTTCTGCAGGATTTTATATATATTTTCATATTGTTCGATTTCGGCTCTGACTTCCTCGATCGTCGATAATTTACATTTACCAGGCTGCTGCCTGTCAAAACATGTTTCTGGCGAAGCGTCCAACAATATGAAACAACAGTTTTGATGAGTCTCCAAAACGACCTTGAGGATATTAAGTCCGGAACGGTCCACCTTTTCAGATTGTTCCGGAAATTTTCGGCGGTCGTAAGCCCACAGACTGATGATCGACCGGTCACTGATGAAATTATTCCTGTTTCTGGTCAAGCGTACTGTCCTTAACCAAATTTGCCACCGCTCCAGACGCAATAATTCTTCTCCAGTCGGAATGCCACGTGCTTTTTGCAAACCAGTTTTAGAAGAGAGAAGATTCGTTGTAGTGGTTTTCCCGGATCCCTGTGGCCCATCCAAAAATAGTTCCGAATGTCTCATTGTTATGGCAAATGTTGCATTTCTCGCTAATCATAACATTTTTTCCTTTTTTGTAAATACCCCGTCCATCGATTTATTGAAAGCATAATATTTTCTTCTTATCAGAGGGGGTGATATAATAAGTTGATGACAAATAACACAAAACAAACACTACAAACCGAAAGATGGCAAAGAATTGCCGGAGTGATGCGGCAGAAAAAGCTGGAGATGGTGCTGATCTGCAGCAGTCTGCAGGATTTCGGGTTCGGCTTTTCACTGACCGGGCTGAAGCCGATTTTTTATCATTATCTGTTTCTGGACAGAAAAACCGAGAAGCTGAACAAGGGCTATTTCGTACCGTATTTTTTGGTGGACCGCCTGGGACTGGAAAATAAGCCGCACGTGGCCACGTTTGACGATAAAAATGTTCCAAAGGAATTCGCGAAGTTTTTAAAAAAATATAAAAAAGTGGGAATCATAGGCCCCGCGCCGGCTGTTCATTTCAGCCTGACGGCGGCGGAGCTGGTCTTTTTGGATGATGATTTGTGGCCGATTTTGAACCGGAAAAGCGGGGCCGAAATTGAGGATGTAAAAGAAACTTCCGCAATATTGGCAGCGGCACTGGATCAGGCCGGGAAGCTTTTGAAGCCAGGTTCCAGAATGGATGAAATTGCCGAAACTCTGGACCGCCGGATTTTAAAATCCGCCGATGCCCTGGCCTTCCCCACGCTGATGGAAAGCCGCCACGGCAATAAGAACATTCTGTATTTGCTCGGATTCAAAGCCAAAATCCGCAGTAAAGATATTATTTACATCAATGTCGGAGCCGAGCACAACGGTCTGTTTGCCGATGCCGGCAGAACCTATTTTCTTGATAATAAAAAACTGGAACAGACCTACCGTCTGTTTGAGAAAGGGTTTGATCAGTTCGTACGCGATTTAAAACCAGGCATGAGGTTATGCCGGTTGCCGGACATGCTCAGGGCGGCTTTTAAAAAGGTCGGACTGGAGAGGCTGGAATTTAACGAAAAGTACATCGGACACAGCGTGGGCTTCAATATAATCAATATGCCCTATATCGGTGTCGATATTTTCAAAGAAGAAGTATTGCAGGCCGACACAACCATTTCTTTTGTGATCCAGGCCAAAATGACCGGCCAGCAATTGCAGCTGCAGGATACCGTCTGGATCGGGGAAAAGAAGAATCAAATTCTAACGCGCTAGTCGCGGCCGGTGTGCGCGACGTTCGCAGAGTTCTTTAGCTACGGGCCAGTCGCCAGACCAGATCGAAGATTTTGGCTTGGGCGGAAGCGATCAGGCGGCTTTCGATCAACAGCCCGAAGTTTTCCGGAAAGCTGACCAGGGCAAGTTTGTCAGCGCTTATAATCAGATCCACGCCCAGATCGAAAGCCGCCGGAACCGTTTTGGCAATGACTCCCGCAAGTTCCGGGATTTCCGAAAGTTTTTCCGGGGAAAGTATTTTGACTGCTCCGTTCGAGTGGCCGTTTGCAGCCGAATGCTCAATCAGACGACCCTTCAGAGTGGTTTTGGTAAAAGGATTTTTGCTCAGGTAAATTCTTTTGACCGTGCTGCGATTGAATAAAATCTGATTAATCAAATTTTCCAATCCTTCCCCACCGCTGAAGTAATGGGCCGCGGATTTTTGAGGCTCGCTAAAACTGTTTTTTCCTTTTGTCTGCAGATTTATTTTCAGCAGGTTTATTTCTTTGATCTCAGCGGTCTTGCGGCGCCGTAAATTTTCCAGCAGCGGGGCTAACTCGTTGCATTGAAAAACTGAAATGCCGTTTTTATAGATTCGGGAAACCAGACCTTTTTGAAGGAGCTGATCAAGAACTGCATAAGATGAAGACCGCGAAAGTTCGGATTTTCTGGAAATTATACTGGCGGGCTGTTCACCCAGCTCGGCAAGCAAGGTAAACACAGTAATTTCTTTATCAGTCAGCCCCTGATTTTTCAGGACTTGCTCAAGCATAAAACAAATAAAGGAGTTTATTAAATCAGTTTTCGCCATTTGTGTCAAGTTTTAGGGGCGTGATATGGGACGGGAGGGGGGATTTTGGTACTTTTCTGTTGCGGATAATTAAAAAATCTAAAAATCTTTTTAGAAAATTTAGATCTAAAATTTATTTTAGAAATCCGCAGATAAATTTTGCAAAAAAATCCCCCCTAATTCTCATTTCCGGACCGGGCGTAAAAATTTCACGATCTTTTTGAGAGAATTGCGCAAGGTGCCCGGATCCTGCAGGAAGCAGATCATGAAATAACAGCCTGTTTGCTGGCCGTAATAATGCCCCGGGTGAACATAGACACCGGTTGCGGCCAATAAATTGACCACAAAATCCTCATCAGTCTGCGGTTTGGCAGGAGCAGGAAGGTGTGGATCCGGCAAAACTTCCACAAAGGTATAAAAGCCTCCCTCGGGATAATGAAATTTAAGGCGGGAACATTTGGAGAGCTTGCCGGCAAGGATATGACGGTTTTTCTCCACCGCCTTTTGGAATTTCCTGCGCCAGCGTTGCGAATATTTGACCACTTCGGGCAACACGGACTGGCTCAATTGATTGAGGGTCAAAAAAGTATCGGCCATAAATTCAATGCTTTGCAGCAGGTTTTCGGCTTTGGCAGGCGGACCGCTGACCTGCATCCAGCTGATCTTTAAACCGGGCAGGGCAAAGGAATTGCTGAGCGTCTGCAGGGTAATCACCAATTGTTTGGCAGCGGAAATTTCGGTAATGACGGGTAATTTTTCCGCGGTGAAAACAAAATCCGACAGCGACTCGTCCATAACCAGGGCAATATCTTTGTCCTTGATCAGTTTAAGCAGTTTTTGCAGGGTTTCCGTATTCTGGATCGCTCCGGTCGGCAAATGGGGGGACATCAGGAAAATGGCCCGGGTTTTATCGTTAATCAGCGCGGCCAGCTTCTCCAGATCAATCTGCCAGCCCTCTTCAACCAACAACGGGAAAGCCTTCAATTCCAAATCCAGAAAACCGGCCACTTCATCCAGTGACGGGGAATGGGGTCTGGGCACCAGAATTTCGCCGCCGTCCGCTGAAAATATTTTCAGCAGATATAGAAAACTTTGATTGATGGTGGAAGTCAGGATGATACTGCCAGGATCCACCTCCTGCCCCGATTTTCTGTAATAGTTGCTGATCGCCTGCAGCCCTTCCTGCTCTCCCCGGGCGGTGGGATAGTAATAGGGATACTGAAAAACATTGGCAAAGGCTTTCTGAATCTTGCGGCGCGAAAGCAGGCTCTCGTAAAAAGTGTAATCGGCAAAAGAAAGATTAACGATGGGTAAACCCTCATCCTGTCTGTCTCGAATGGTCTTTTGTATTCTGCTCAGTTCCATGCTTGATTTTTATTTTTCCGGAAATATCTTAGAGAATCGGGGAAAGACTGTAAACTTTACCGTCGATTAGCATTAGCAAGATTTTGGTTTTGCCGCCGAATTCCATTTTTTGGGGAAGATTCATGCCGGGAATGGTGAAGATATCCTGGCTGAGCTGCGTTTGAAGGTTGAGCATTTTGACGGTAAATCCGAAACCTGTACCGTCTGCCGACTGATTTTCATAGGGTTCGGCATAGAGAATTTCCTGCGGGCCCAAAGCCTGTACGGCAAACAGACGGGTGCTGACTGGAAGGGGAACTTCCACGGAAGGATTTGCCGCGTCCAGCAGGGAGACTTCCGGCTGCAGGGAATCCCGGTTAATTTTTTCCAGTAATAAATACTGTTGGCCCGACGCGGCCCGGGGCAGCCAAAGAGCGTCGGCGATCAGAGCGTTTTGAGCAGCCAGAAGCCGGCTTTTGGCCTGCAGATCAACCAGATAAAGACTGGCGTTTTGGGGATCGGACTGGTCAATAATGCTGACCATGGTCTCTTCGGGATTAATCCGGATCAGTACTTTCTCCATGCCCCTCAAAAAATTGACCAGCAGCCGGGGCGGCTGATCGGCCTGATCAGTATCCTTTAGATAAAGGGAAGGCAGATAGGTCTGAGGATTGTCCGCCAGGAAGTAGACGTTATTACTGGCAGGGGCTTTAAAATAAGCGATGTTGTCGGGCAGTCCGGAAATCAGTTTCGGCAGGGGATCTTCCAAAAACGTGACGGCCTCATCCGCACCGTCCGCGAGCCCGGTGAGTTTGGGGGTACGGATCAACTGGTAGCTTTTTTCCATTTTCTGCCCCAGTTTCAATTCAACTTCGTCGGTTACCTGCTGATATTCGGATTTGTCGATGGTCAGATAATATTTGCCCGGAGCCAGCGCGATTAAACAGGGAGAGGTTTCGCAATATCTGCTTTGTTGCCCGTAAATGCTCAGATTAAAAGGAACCTCGGCCGTGATGGACAGCTCAGCCCGGTTTAAAAATACGGCAAAAACCAGAAAGGCCACCCCGCCGACCAGAATAAGGATAAGAAGCACCGGTCGAATTTTTAACCAGATATTCATATTTCCAGGATGTTTTGATAGTGTTTTATTTTTGCCAGCGGTTGTGGACAGGCTGACAAGTCCAAGTTTATCCAAATTAGATCAAACTGCCAAGTTTGGAAAGCCGGATGGCGGAGATGGATGAAGCTGCGGGCCGCCCGCCGCAGGGCGTGGAGCTGGCCCCGGGAAAGCCGGAATTCGTCGGAGCGCCGCGGGGCGGCCCGCCTGGTCTTTACTTCCACAAAAATCAGATTGCCCTGTGGTGAATTCATGATTAAATCAATCTGTCCCCCCGCCATCAGAAAATTTTTCTCTACCATCAGGTAACCTTTGCGCGACAGAAATTCCGCGGCCAGATTTTCGCCCAGCCTTCCCAGTTTTTGAGGCAAGTCGTTTTTCGGCATATTTATCTTTGACTAGTCAATGCGAGATAGAGTGGGGACAGTGTATAAGAAAGTCGTGAACCTATCGTTAAATATTTCTTAACCCGATTGACTGATGGAATCAGGTCTCAAAGTGCCACCACATTCAATTGAAGCGGAAAGAGCCGTTTTGGGCTCTCTTTTGATCGACAAGGATGCCATTATCAAGGTGGCAGACCTGCTAAATCAGGAGGATTTTTATCATGAGGTACACGGTCTGATTTACCGGGCAATCCTGGATCTGTATGAAAAACGCAGCCCGATCGACCTGCTCACCACCAAGACCTTACTGGACGACCGGAAACAGCTGGAACTGATCGGCGGCGCCAGTTATCTGGCCACCCTGACCAATGAAGTGCACACATCCACCCATATTTTTAACTACGCGCTGATAGTCAAACAGAAGTCCACCCTGCGCAAAATGATCCGTTCCGGCGACCTGATCATGGGACTGGGATACAATGAGGTTGATCCGTTGGAAATGCTGCTGGAACAGGCGGAAAAGTCCCTGTTTAATATTTCCCAGGCCTCAATCAAAGACAAATTCGTCCACATCAAGGAAATTCTCAATACTACTTACGATAAAATCACTGAACTTCACGATCCTGCCACCCGCGACAAATACCGGGGCGTTCCGACCGGTTTCCGCGATCTGGATTACATCCTGACCGGCATGCAGCCCTCCGATCTGATTATCCTGGCCGCCCGCCCCTCCATGGGCAAAACTGCCCTGGCTCTGAACATAGCCCAGAACGTAGCAAAAACCGGCCGCAGCGTGGGACTAATTTCACTGGAAATGAGCAAGGAACAACTGGTGGAAAGAATGTTCAGCTCGCTGCTGAGTGTGGACTCCTGGAAAATCAAGGCCGGCAAACTTTCGGAAGAGGATTTTATGAGAATCGGATCGGTCATGGACGAACTCTATGCCATGAAAATTTTTATCGATGATTCGGTCGGTAATTCCATCTCGGAGTTGCGCTCCAAAGCCCGCCGTCTGCAAATGGAACACGGCCTGGACATGATCATAGTGGACTATCTGCAGCTGATGACGGTCAGCGGCATGACCGGCAATATGAATAACCGCGTTAATGAAATCTCCGAAATTTCCCGTTCCCTGAAACAGCTGGCCCGTGAACTGAGGGTGCCGATTATGGCTTTGTCTCAGCTGTCCCGTGCCGTGGAACTGCGTCCGGTGAAAGTTCCCCAGCTTTCCGATCTGCGCGAATCGGGTGCCATCGAACAGGACGCCGACGTGGTGCTGATGATGTACCGCGAGGACTATTATGAAGAGGACACTGACAGGGCGGGTCTGACCGACATCTACGTACGCAAACACAGAAACGGGCCGATCGGGCGCGTGGAATTGGCCTTCAAGAAGGAGCAGATGAAATTTCTGTCACTGGAGAAAGCCAGAACTTTTGAAGGGGATTTCGGTTGATTGACGATGCAGGACAGCGCAGTTATTTCAGCCACTGTACCGTGATCATTTCAATCTCTGCACCACGGTGATTTTACGATCGGAAAGAATATTCCCGTGGGTATCCCGCAGGTTTTTCAGCCGTACGCCGTAACGCTCTTCAGGCTGTGAGGTCTGGCCGGAAAGATAAATTTCCACGTCTTTGGAGGTGGTTTCAATCTTGCGGATAGTCAAATTATCGGTCGTTTCCGGGTGCTTCAGGTTGAGGTCCGTAACGGAATAACTAAAGGGATCCGCGGCATAGTTCTGGTTGAGATCTTCGTTGAAATGCAGGGAAACGCGGTTCAACTGATTGTTCTCCTGCAAGACGATACGGGGAGGAGTCTGGTCGGGCAGAACCTTCAGTTTGAGGCTCATATCTTTGGTCAGATTCCCCTGCCAGAAACCGAAGTTTTCCCGGCTCTGGAAACTGTCGCTCTCCACGCGATAACCGCGGGGCAGTTCAATAATGACTGTGTACAAATCGGCGTCGGCACCGGCCTGCTTGGGGATGTAGAGCGAATATTGATTATCCTCCATCACGTCACGGGACAGCTGATAAGTTTTGACAATGGTTTTGTCTTCCCCTGGATTTAATTTGATTATCTCATCCAGCGGCTGATCAATTTTGGACGGCTGATCCAACACGAAAGCGGCTTTCGCCTGTTCCGGGCTGCTATAAAAGCGAAAGTAGCCGGTATAAGGACCGGAAAGCGGAATATTCTCAATGCCGTAATGATGCAAATCCAGCGTAACTTTGGCATCCGGTTCCGCATCGCCGGTGAAAAAGTCTTCCGAAAAGCGGACCTGATAGGTAATTTTACGATCCAGATAACGGTCGGATTTCATGCCGCCCAGATTGGCTTCATTGACCGCCAGAAAATCTCCCGAAACGGTTGAAGGCCACTCCCCCGCCCAGCCCGATCTTTCCGCCAGCTTTTCCAGATTCTGATTGACGAAAAACAACTGCAAATCTTTTCTGCTCAGACTGCGGGTGATCACGTCGGACACTTTGCGCAGTTTGAAAGGATTGAGAATTATCTTTTTGATAATGGCGTCGGCCAGCGATTTGAGAATGGATTTGCGATTGGCCAGCGAGTCCAGATTATGCCGGTCCACATCGTTGACCTGGTTGGTGATTTCCTCGAACAGATTGTCCTTGGACAGCCATTTACCCTCAACCTGGATCGGCCCCAGCGCGTCCAACAAATCTTCCAGAACATTAAAATTGACGGCGACCACCCCGTTGATTTTCTGGTCGGGCCTGGTCAGGTGATAAAGCCGGATCAATTCATTGGCGGAGTCGGGGAAATTGGGGCTGTAATTGCCGTCGCGGAAGGTGTAGCCCCGGTACCATTCGTTGGCCAGCAGTTTTTCCATGGGCCAGGGAGCTTTCTGAACGGGATGTTCGTCAATCGCGCCGTAAACATCCTCAATTTGTATTTTAGTCGGAAATCCGGCAGTCATCTGTACCACTCCGAAGGAGGAAATAAATCCTCCGGACGGGCGCAGTTCATTATTATTCTGAAAAATTACCAGATAATTTTTCTGTCCAAAAGGAAAGCCGGTCAATTCGCCCAGATAGGGGAAAAACACGCGCAGTCCGCCGGCCACCGAAATAACAAAGGTGACGATAAAGAAGAGTATAAAAAAGGCGGCCAGAAGCCCTTGGTGATATTTATGGAAAAAGTGCTTCAGGTGGTTGAAAAGCCTGGTTGTTTTCTTGACGGGCTCATCCATAATCATGCCGGTAACGGCTGTTATTTAAGAGGTTTCATCAGAGGGAAAAGAACCGTGTCCTTTAAATTGTCCTGTTTAGTGAGCAGTGCGACCATGCGGTCAATGCCCATGCCCCAGCCGCTGATCGGCGGCATGCCGTGTTCCATGGCCAGAATGTAATCCTCGTCCATGGGCATGGCTTCATCATCGCCGGCGTCTCTGGCGGCCACCTGTTTTTCCAGACGATCGCGCTGATCCAAGGGATCAACCAGCTCGGAATAGGCGTTAACGACCTCCCAGGTATTTACCAACAGCTGAAATGTATCGGCGATGCGATGATCTTTGTCGCTGCGGCGGGCCAGCGGTTTGGTATCCACCGGGTGTTTGATTACAAAGCAGGGCTGAATCAATTTGGGACGGCTGACTTTTTTGTAGAGGGCGTCGCAAAGATTGCCGTAGCCCATCCTGTCGGCTTTTTCGATCTGAATCCCTTTTGCCCGAATTTCGGCCAGCAGCGATTTGGCGTCGCCGTAATGTTTCATAATATCGATGCCGCAGTCCCCCTTGATCAAATCAACAAATTTCAACCGGGGCCATTTCCCGTCAAAGTTGATTACCTGAACGTTGCCGTCGCGGTCGAGCGTTTCCACCTGCAGGGACCCGAGCAGTTTTTTCAAAACATGCTTAATCAGCTTTTCGGTAAAATTCATATTATCCAGATAGTTCCAGTAAGCCGCGTAATATTCCAGCATGGTGAATTCCTGCAGATGACTGGGGTCGATCCCCTCGTTGCGGAAACATTTGGCGAATTCATAAACCCTTTCGTAGCCGCCGACTATGCAACGCTTCAGATAGGTTTCCGGCGCGATGCGCAGATAAAGAGGGATGTCCAAAGCCTGGTGATGAGTCGAAAAAGGTTTGGCCGTAGCCCCGGAAGCAATGCTGTTTAAAATGGGAGTCTCCACTTCCGAAAATTCCTGCTTATCCAGATAGCGGCGTATTTCCTGGATGAATCCGGCGCGGAATTTAAATCTCTGCCAGGATTCCGGATCGGATAAAAGTTCCAGATAACGGTAGCGATAAATGGTCTCGCGGTCGGCCAGACCGTGAAATTTTTCCGGCAGGGGACGCAGCGTTTTGCTGAGCAGTGTGTATTTTTTCACCAGCAGGGTGGTCTCGCCGTGACGCGTGACAAAGAGTTCACCTTCTACGCCCAGGAAATCTCCAATGTCGATTTTCTTGAGCAATTTGTATTGTTCCTCTCCGCAAAAATCCTGCATAAAACAGATCTGGATCTGGCCGGAGACATCGCGCAGCTGGGCGAAAGTCAGTTTGCCGTGGGGGCGCATCAGAACCAGCCGGCCGCACAATTTGATTTTGACGTTAGGCTTGGCGGTAATTTCCTCCAGCTGGCGGGGTGGAGTTTTTTTAGCGAATTGCAGTGCCTTCACTGCCGTATGGGTGCGTTTGTATTTTTCCGCATAAGTCTGAATTCCCAGATCGCGCAATTCCTGCAGTTTGCGGGTTCTTTCCTCGAATTCGTTGAGGGTCGGTGCCGGCACATTTTCTGTCATGTTCAAATAAATAAAAACGATAGATCAAAATAGCGCGACAAATATACCTCATTGCCGCACTCTGCTGCAAATTCATTACACCAGAATCAGCATGATGGCGCCGGCTAAAAGGGGGACGAGCAAGTTGTCGTCGAGGTAGGCGGCGATTTTTTCCGGATAGACGGATTCCACGCTTACGGTAATCAGCGAGGCCAGAAAGGCCATGCCAAAATCCACAAACAACAAAGCGGACAGGGTGGAAAACACTATCGATACCACTGTTCCTTCCAGCATCTTGTTTTTACTGAAAGGCACTCTGGTTTTGCCGAAATAGCGCCCGACAATGTGCGACACCGAATCCCCCACCGCCAGAATGATAATGGCAGCTTTGGCAATGCCGATGGGAAAAATTAATAAAGCCAGCAGCGCGCCAAGAATCAGGAAAATGGGGCCGCGGCCGGGGAAAGTGACAATATCCTTGGGCCTCTCGAACAGCTGGAGGATTTCATGAATAACGGGGATGGGGTGATAGCGGTAGGCCGCGGACAGACCCAAACCAATAAAAAGAATAATGGTCAGAAGATTGGGCGTCATCAATTTCAGTTCAATCAGAAAAACGATTACCGCCCCGATCACCAGATGGGCAATCTGCCGGCGTAATTCCAATTTGCTTTTGACGTGTCCCAGAAACCATTCGGTAAATTGATATTGTTCCTCCACGTAAATCGCCACCAGGGAAATCAGATAACCGATCAGGCCGCCGGCCAGAATGTCGGAGAAATAATGCACGCCCAGATAGGCCCGGCTGAAAGTGATCAGCACGGCGATAAAAAGGCCTAAAAGTTGCTTCCAGCGTTCGGAATATATTTTCCCCAGAAAGGGGATGATGCCCAGACAAAAAGCCGAATGCAGGCTGGGGAACGAATAGCCGGAGGCCTGGGTCAGCGGGATGATGGCAATTTCCAGACTGAAATAGGGACGGGGACTTTGGAAAATGAGTTTGAGCAAATAACTGATTTCGAAACTGATCACCAGGCTCAAGGCCAGCAGGGACAGCCAGCGGTACTTTTTCTGGATGAGGAGGCTGAGGGCCAAGACCACCGCGAAAAAGAACATACCGAAATCGGTCAGATAGAGCATCAGTCCGTCCAGCCAGGAAAACCTCAATCCGACTCCCCTCCTGAGAAGCGCGTTGTCAAAAAACAGCGTGACGGCGACCAGCAGACAAACCAGAATCAGCCATTTCCAGCCGCCCTTACCGATAAAAGGCTTTTTTTTGCCGGTTTTTTGTGTTTCTTCGGGCATGGATAGATTTTTAACGGTTTTATGCTAATATGAATACCGCTTGATTGGCAAATTAATAACGGAAATCATGCCGGTAAAAGAAACCTACAAAAGATTTTGCTTTGATAAATGGGCCTACCGTCTGGATAAAGAGGAGCAAAAGCTGATTATAGACCTGCATTACAGTCTGGATAAGAAACTGAATTTCAAAGAAACCCTGTCCATTCCGGTTATCTGGAAGCGCGTCCCCGCGAAGTCCGTGGAAGCTCTGGAGAATGCCATTGCCGCCCTGCACGTCATCGGCGGAATCAGTTATTATAAAGCCTTCCTGCCGCGGGAAATGGAAGGCCTGGAATTGAACGCGGAACAGGCGGCGTTTTGGACAAAAGTTTATGAACGGGGCCTGGGTGAATTTTTTTACAGAAATAAAATTGATTTCCGGGGCCTGATAAATTTTCCGGTTTCGGCCAAGGCCAGTCCCTCCAAAAGTGCCGATTCCCCGCTGAAAGAAAACTGTCTGGTTCCGATCGGCGGCGGCAAAGACTCCATTGTCACCGCAGAAATTCTCAAAAAGGCCGGTGTGGAATTCACTCTTTTTTCCCTGCGGGACGCCGATCCCATCGCCAACACCACCAATGCCATCGGCAAGCCCAGAATTGTAGTGGAAAGACAACTGGACAGCCAGCTTTTTCAACTGAATGAACAGGGCGCGCTGAACGGTCACGTGCCGATTACCGCCTTTATTTCTTTTCTGTCGGTAGTCTGCGCGATTGCCCACGGACAGCGGTATCTGGTTTTGTCGCTGGAGAAATCGGCCAATTACGGACAATTGATTTTCCACGGAATGGACATCAACCATCAGTATTCCAAAAGCGAGGAGTTTGAGGAAGACTTCCGTAATTACGTCAAAAAATACATCCATTCAAAAGTTGAGTACTTCAGTCTCCTGCGCGGATTCAGCGAAATAAAGATAGCCAAGATTTTTGCCGGATTTGACGACTTTGACCGCTTCTCTCTGATCTTCACCAGCTGCAACGCCAACTTTAAAATTCACAAGGCCAGGACATCCACCCTGTGGTGCTGCGACTGTCCCAAGTGTCTTTTTGTGTACATCATTCTGGCCGCCTTTCTGGAAAAAAAGAAAATGGTGGAAATATTCGGACAGAACCTGTTGGAAAGACATGATCTGATGGGACTTTTTGAGGAACTGCTGGGACAAAAGAATTTCAAACCGTTTGAATGCGTGGGAACGGTTGAGGAAAGTCAACTGGCCTTGAAGCTGATCAGCTGCAGCGGATCTTACCGCGATGATTTACTGGTCAGACATTTCACCGACAAAATCCTGCCCAAATTGTCCAAAATCAAATGGCCGGAACGCACCAGAGAATTATTGTCCCTGGGTGAAACGCCCTTTATTCCGAAAAAATTTCTGACTATCCTGAAACAATATGAATAAAACCGACTGGTCAGACCGAAAAATATTGATACTTGGTTTCGGGCGCGAAGGCCAGGCCACCTTGCGATTTTTATTGAAGAAATGGCCGAAAGCGACTATCGGGGTAGCCGACCTGAGAACCGCGGATAAACTGTCGGAAGAAGAGAAAAACAGTTTGGCCGGATTGTCTGAAAACAATTTATTTTTTGGAGAAAATTATCTGAATGAGCTGGACAAATATGATCTGATCATCAAATCCCCCGGCATCAGTCTGCGTAAAGCCCCCATTCAAAAGGCCAAAGCTGCCGGCGTTGAAATTACTTCCGCCACCAACCTTTTCTTCCGGTTCAAAAAGGGACGGGTAATCGCCGTGACCGGATCAAAAGGAAAAAGCACGACGGCCAGCATGATTTATCAGGTGTTGAAAACCGCCGGCCTGAAAACCGAACTGATCGGCAATATCGGCAAAGCGGCTCTGGATTTTTTGGCCAAAAACAGCCCGGAAACAATTTACGTGTTTGAGATGTCCAGCTATCAACTGGAGGATTTTCAGGGCGGCGCAGACATAGCACTGTTTGTCAGCTTTTTCCCCGAGCATCTGGATTATCACGGTGACCTGGACAGTTATTTTGAGGCCAAAATGAAGCTGGCCGCACAGCCCAAACCCGGCCTGAAAGTTATTTACAACGCCGCCCAGGAAAGACTGCGGAAATATTTTGAAGAGTACGCGCGGGTATTCGCTGGAGACGTAAAAGTGATTCCCTTCAACGACTCCGTACACAGTAAAATTGAAACTGAAAATGGCATACTCACGGCCAGGGACGGCGGGGTTTCGGTGGTGAATGAACAGCAAATAAATCTGAAAGGCCGGCATAATCTGGAAAACATTCTGGCGGTAATAAAAGCCGCCCGCGAAATGGGCGTTGATTATGAAACCATCGCGCGGGCACTGACCGGGTTCAAGCCGCTGGAACACCGTCTGGAAATGGCCGGGGAATACCGAGGAATAACCTTTTATAACGACGCTATTTCCACCACTCCCGAATCCACGATCGCCGCCATCGATGCCCTGGGCCGCGACAAAAAAATCGGCACGCTGATCGCCGGCGGACTGGACCGGGGCTATCAATTTGCCGGTCTGGCCGCCAAAATCCGTGAAGCCGGAATCGAAAATCTGATCCTGTTACCGGAGACGGGAATCCTAATTGAGACGGCCTTAAAAGCAAGTGCCGCTGAAAAAGACAGTTACAATCCGGTTTTCATCCATTGCGGGGACATGGAGAGCTGCGTGGAAAAAGCCTATCAGGTTACGCCCAAAGACACCATTTGTCTGCTTTCCTGCGCTTCACCCAGTTATAATCTCTTTAAGAATTTTGAGGAAAGAGGAAAAAAATTCAAGGAAGCGGCCAGAAATTTGGCAAAACGTTAAAAATATCCTAATATCGGGACATGAACTGGAAAGCCTTTAAATCATTCAACTCCCTGATCGTAAGCTTCATTGTGGCCGGCGTTTTGATCGGCGTACTGGTAGCCGCGCAATTTCAGAGTTCGGTGGCCGCCAATTCTTATCTGGTGGATGAAATAAACGCCCAGAAAGATTTGCTGGCCAGTTTTGACGCTGACCGCGTAAGTTTAAAAAACACGATTGCCGATTTGCGTAAAAAAATCGAGGAAAATCAGGCTAAATTACGACTGGCTACAGACCAGACAACATTGGAAAGACTGGACGTACTGAAAGAAGAATTGGGCCTCACCAAGATGAGGGGCAACGGGATAAGAATTATACTTTCGGAAAATCCCTCCAATAAACCCGCCGGAGATACAGTTATGATCCATGCCGCCGATTTACGCGATCTGGTCAATCTGGTGAGAACCGCCAAGGTCAGTGGAGTCAGCATTAACGGCCAGCGCATCACTCCAAATTCAACCATCAATGCCCTGGGCAGCGAAGTGCTGATCAACAAAGTGAAAGTTGCCGCGCCCTATGAAATCGCCATAATCGGCGATACCGAGCTGATTGCCAACAGACTTAGTGATCAGCAGGCCTATCCCGATTTATACAAACGCATCAAAAACAATGACGTCGGTCTGGAAATTGAGAAACTGGCCCAGGTAGTATTGCCGGTCTATGACGGTGATTATCTCTTAAAGTACGCCGCCAATGAAAACTGATCTGAACAGGGCAATTTTGATTTTGGGAACAGGCGTTCTGATGGGCGCGCTGTTTTCCTTTCAGTCCAAATCGGTCAGTCAGGCCAACGTTTATTACAACAGAGAGAGCCGCATCAGCGTTTTCAAGGAAATGCAGATCGTGAAAAAAAGCAATCAGAATCTGGGTGAACAGGTGGCGGAGCTGCAAAAAGAACTGGCCGACAGCAATGACCGTGAACAGGCTCTGGAAAACATCCAAAAGGAAATTAACAAATATGAAATTCTGACCGGAGAAAAAGCGGTCAAGGGTTCCGGGATCGAAGTAAAAATTGACGGGGAACTGGAATCACTCTGGTTTACGGACATTACCAATGAACTGTTTTCGGCCGGCGCGGAAGCGGTCAGCGTAAACGGCATCAGGATGGCGCCCGGTAATCTGGGATTCGACACCATGCCCAACGGACAGGTTTTGTTCGGGGGGGAAATACTGAGCACCCCTTTTACGTTTGAGGCGATCGGGGACTCCAAAACTTTGTCGGGAGCGATGAATCAGGCCGGCGGAATTATCTCCAGAATTCAGGCCTATAAGCCGGAATATAAAATCAGTGTGACAGAGGCCAAGACGCTCGCTTTACCGGCATTTATCCAGGAAATATAAGCCAGAGGGGCTGTAAAAGGAAAAGGACTATCAGAATAATGATAAAAACCTTTTTATTGAATCTTTCGATTTTCAATTTTTCGCTGATTTGTTTGAGTTCGGTGGCTTTTGATTCGACGGTGAGATTCAACCTTTCATTGTCTTTTTCAAAGGTGTTCAGAATGTCCTCCAGCTCTTCCTGCTTTTTCTGTTCCAGGGCCATGACTTTGCGGTATTCAATCAGGGGGACAGATTCCTTCAGTAAGCCTTCCAATTGTCCAACGCGGTAATTAGCCCCCTCCAGGCGCTCCTGCTTGGTCTTTAATTCGACCTGCAGCTCTTCATACAATCTTTTATAAATTCCCGAATCATCATCCTGCCCGCCGGAGCTATATTCCTGATTGTTTTCGGTGTAGCGGGTTTCGATCGGCTCATCGGCAACCAGGGCGGGAGAATCTTCCCGGCCGGGGGGAGTGAAGCGGGGTTCCAGGGATTCAACTTCGGACAAATATTGTTCCTGAAGCTTTCTTCTCTCCAGAAGCGGCTTTACGTCTTTGGCCCGGATGAAAATACGGCCGTTTATTTCTTCTTTCTGAAGCGTTCCTTTTTGTATATACCGGTCAATCGTCCTGATCGAGACGTTAAGCATATCGGCCGCCTGTTTGCGATCTATCACCTGCATTGCCGGGGAAAAAAGGAATTAAAAAGGAATAACCGATTTGATTATAATTTAGAAGTCGATAGATGTCCATAGACATCTATCGACAGAAGTCTACAGTCGTCTAGCGTCGTCTATAGACATCTACTTCGCTTATCCACACTATTTATATATATTATGCGAATAACCTGTCCGGACACCTATAGACACGACAGGACAAATGTCTATAGACACCAGTAGTCACCTATTTCGTCTTAGATGCCTGTCTACTCCTTAAGCGCACCCCCATACCAATCCCCTTGTCTATAGACATCTACTGATAAGGCAGGACAGGAGTAGACATTTGTCCGGACACTGTCTACTCCCCTGTTATCCGCTGTTTTTGTGGTCTTGTGAAATAAATTATTGTTGTTTATAATTTGCAGGCAAACAAAAACAAATGCGGAAGAAAAATACTATTAAATTTTGTTTAATTTCAGCTCTATTCCTGCTGTCGGGAAATAGCGTGGTTTGGGCTGCGGAAACCGCCGCGGCAACTCCCCTTTCCCGCGGGGAAGCCACCGACATGGTTGTGAAGTTTTATGATCTGGAAAAGAAAAATGAAAGTTTTCTGACTGAATGCAGAGCGGATTTGGACAGCTGTATGTTTACTTTCGCAACCCGCACCAATTTTTCGGAATACCGGACCAGCCCGCTAATCCTCTACCCTGACGTATATCCGGCTTACCGCTTTTATCATTCAATTAATCTGGCCAGCCAGCTGGATCTGGCCCGTGGATATTATCAGGAAGAGCAAAGCCCTTTCCGCCCCGAGCAGCCGATTTCCAGAGTGGAAGCCCTGAAACTGGCCATGGGAGCCTCCGGTATGCTGGACTGGAAAGATCAATTTGAAATCTCCACCGAACAAAGTTCCTGGCTGAAATTTAATTTTGACGGCGACCGCTGGTGGTATGGCCGCTATCTGGTCAGCGCCGTCCAGAACGGATTTTTGAATGAAATAACCAAAGAGCAGGCGGAAGGGCAAATTAGCAAGGAAGAGTTTTTGAAAATAATGGAAAGTGCCAATAAAATAGTCGCCGGTGGACAAACATCGTCACTGGCAGACATCTATGGACATACCGATAATAAAGCTGACACATCAGGAAATCTTGCTCTCTAAGCCCAGCGTGGAAGAGACAAAAAATTTCCAAAGAATTCCGGTGGTACTGGTGCTGGACAATCTCCGCAGTCTTTATAATATCGGTTCGATTTTCCGGACGGCCGACGCTTTGCTGATTGAAAAAATATATTTGTGCGGCATCTGCGGACATCCACCCAATAAACAAATAGAAAAAGTTGCGCTGGGGGCCGAAGAAACCGTGCCGTTTGAGTACTGGCCGGATGTGAACGCCTGCCTGCAGAAATTAAAAGCGGACGGCCGGACTATTGTGGCCCTGGAACTGACCCATCAATCGGCACATTATAAAAAGGCCGATTATCCGTTCCCGCTGGCGCTGGTGGTGGGCAATGAAGTCGAGGGAATAGGGGAGGAGGCTATAAAATTTTGCGACCGCGCAATCGACATACCAATGAAAGGCCGTGCCAATTCCCTGAATGTCGCGACCGCGGTAGCGGTCGCGGGATATGAAATTTATGACCGATACGTTAAAGTAAAATCATGATTAAACTTTCCAGTGAAAATCAAACCAAACTGAAACTGCCGGCCGGACTGAAATTCAGGCATTGGCTGAAAGAAACTTTGTCCGCGCTGGGCGAGCAAAAAAGAGAGGGTGTGATTGAACTGAGTTTTGTGGATACTGTGCGAATCAAAGACCTGAATAAAGCCTACCGACAAATGGATAAGGTGACCGACGTGCTGTCATTTTCGTTTATAGACGCGTCCGACTTTCCAACCGACAATCTGGTCGGACAAATATTTATCGAGCCCCTGACGGCCAAAAAACAGGCCGCCGAAAAAGGGGTGGCCTGGAAAGACGAAATAGAGTTCCTGTTTGTGCACGCGCTGCTGCATATTTTCGGCTACGATCACGAAACCGAAAAGGAATTTAATGACATGTTCGGTCTTCAGGAACGGATAATGCCCGGTCAAAAGTGGGGGAGTTTTGTAGAGCAAATTCGTCGGGAGAGCTTTGGCGGGCGGGGAGCTTCAGGAGCGAATCGCGGACGATGATTTCGCGGGGTTTGATTTCCAGGATTGAGCTTTGGTGAATCAGCCGGGTATCGTATGACCAAAGGCCCCAAAAACTTTTCTGCGTGGTAATGCTGGCCAGAACGTTGTGAGTCGTGTGAAGGCTGTAATCGGTTACCCGGCCAATATAGGTGCCACTTTCGGTGCGTACCCTGCGGCCGGAGATGTCGACGTGCCTGGATTGCAGAACTTTTTGCAGACGAATCAAATCGTTCCCTGAATGGATTTCATAATGCTGCCCCAGAATCAGATAATTTTTTTTCCAGGAAATAATGTCGCGCGGCGAAAGATATTTGGGATCTCGCTTAATTAATTCAAACGCCAAGATCTGCCCGTTGTCGGGATCCAGAATAACCCTGGCCAGGCGCCCCACGGGCTGTCCTTCCGAATCAAAAACTTTGCTGCCGGCGATTTGTCTGGAGGAAATGTACATGCAAATCAAAAACAGATATTTGTACCTGTCTGATTTTGGCAGAAGAAACGAATTTGCGCAATTGAACCGGCGGATTTATGAACCCTGCTTCATCAAATCATCGTAACGGCGAATTTCCGAGGTCTGTAAAGGCTTCAGGTGGCGATGCCTGCCAGGATCGGTTTTTCTGAAGCCGGTTTCCAGAATCTGCAAACTGTCTCCGTGGGAAACCAGCAGAATCTTTTTTTGCTCCACCAGCTGAACGTCCAGAATACCCCGTATCAATGAAGTGGTCCGGCACAGAACCTGATTGACGCTTTCCACGCCAAACAAGCGGTGATCGGGATTTTTTTCATCTTCCGACCAAACCAGGGGATAGTTTTGCGAACTGGTACCGTCCAGTTCACCAAAATTTCGTTCCCGAAGCAAAACGGTAAAAATCGGGGTGCGGGTGTTTAATATCTCCTGCGCGATCATGGCTGACTGCATAGTGCGTGAAAAATCGGAGGAAACAATCAACGTGTCTTTATCCAAAATTCCTGTTTCTTTAGCCTGTCTGACGCTGCCGGCTACTTCTTCCGCGCCCTTTTCAGCCAAACCGTACCTCAATTGGGTACCCAGATCCGGATGACTGATAATAATGCCCGGCTGATTACTGACAATGATTCCGGGGTGGTCGCCGTGATCCAGCGGGATCATTTGCTGCGGTTTGCTGGGGCCGTGACGGAGCCCGAAAATTTCATAGGGGGAACAGATAATTTCCGAAAGGTGGTTCATGTTTTTGTAAATTTGTGTCCGCATTATAGAAATACTTTTTCATTTGTCAATTTGGGGGAGGGGGCGAAGAAATGCGTTTGACTTGCCTGGCCGCATAACATAGAATTCAGGGGCTTTGTAAGGCCTTTTGAGCCTGACAGGCTGCCGTCGGGGTGTAGCGCAGTTGGCTAGCGCGCATGGTTTGGGACCATGAGGTCCCGGGTTCGAGTCCCGGCTCCCCGACCAAAAATTATTCAATTCTGAAATGCTCCGAAGAAACCGGGTAAACCGGTTGCGGATTTTTTTTGCCCATGGGGGAAACCCTCAATTGATAGGCCCTCAGCATGGTCATATACCACTCATCAACCAGATTCGGACTGACGGACAGAGTGCTGAGGTATTGGCCAGCCTGCTGTGCCCGCAGCGGAGATTGAATATACTTTTCGTAGAATCTGATGGTAGACGGAGAAACCGTAAAATGGGTCAAAGGTAAGGCGGTGGGTATCTCCAAAAATCCAATTCCATGAAAATCGGGATCCAGGTGGATTCTGCCATGAGCTCTGGCCAAATAATATAAATGATTAGTTGCAAAACCCTGGTCTTTCAAAACTGGCACCACAGAGCTTTCATCTATGTCCAATCCCAGGTTAATGTTTATTGTCGCGGCAATATAAGCTCTGACAAAATTAATGCTTTCCGGGCTATTTAACGCAGGCATATTCTTATTGCCAGTGATTTCCAGAGCAAATTTAAATTCATCACTCCTGGGTTCAGGTATCTCTCCGGGTACCCTATACCGCCCGTTTTCCAGAATTTCACATAGTGATTTGCTTCTATTGAGAAGTCTTTGATCTGTCGCTTTGTCTATCCGGGCTTTAAGTTCTTCGATTGCGTTCTTCCAACCACTAATAAATTTAAGTTCTCCATCCTCTTCATGATAATGATCTCCGGGTTCATGCTTGGTTTGTACCATTAAAGCTCCCAAGGGCGTTTCCAAAACCGTCGAGATTACCGTGGATTTGTCCGGATTGTCCTGGTTTTTCTCCATATAGGATTATTAAATTTATTCATCTTTATCCTCGCCGGATGCCGCAATCAATTCCGAGGCTGTAGTAGTGGAAAGGCTGACCTGCTGTTCTGCAGCAACGTCCCGGGTCGGCTGATTGTCGATAATGTAGGGATTGCCACTTTTCCCCTGCAAATCTTTTTTCTTCCGGTCGCGTTTGGCCGCCAGGGCTTTTTTTCTTTTTCGGGCGGCACGGCTGAGCCTGGGGGTATTCAGGGGAGGAGGAATGCTGGCGGCCTTTTTGGCATCGGCAATGTGTTCTTTTCCCAAACGGTGCACCGGATGACCATCAGCATCGTAAATAATAAAGTTGGGTGAGGTAGACAAATGGGCGGGTCTGAATACCTTTTTATTTTTACCGCTTTTACTCATATGGGCTCTCCACATGTCCATAAACCAGTCGTCTACGATGTTTTCAGCAACAGTGATGCGGGAAAGGTAATGCGGTGAAAATTGAGAGCGCAGAGGTCTCATATATTTTTCCGGAAGCTCGCGCACGTGTGCCTGAAAAAATCTTTTATCCAGAGGTAGAGCGTAGGGATAATTCAAGAAACCAATGCCACTTATTTCTTTTTTACCCTGTTCAACAACTTTATTAAGAGTGATCTGCCCCTCCGCATGGACAATAAAAATCAGATGGCGCCGCAGTTTGCCCTGAATTTTAAGAATCAATTGCAGAGATTCCGGATCGACCCGTAATCCAAGCTCTTCATCAACCTCCCTGCATACTGCTTTTTCAAAAATTCTCCGGTAGACATCAATGTCTTCGGGGTTCACGGCAGGGATTTCCCGGCCAAACAGTTCTAACGCCTCGGCGTTCTCAAAGTCTATTTTTTTGACTCCTCCGCCCGGCAAGGAATATCTGCCATCACTGACAATTTCCATGGAAAAGCGAATACGCCTGGCAAGTCCCCATTGCCTTGTTTTTTCGGCCGCATCAAGCTTCTCCTGCAGTTCGGCAAGAACTTCCCGGAAGTGTATGTCACCGCCCTCCTGCGTCAGAACAATCCCTGGTGCGGCTTCGATGATGGCGGCAACTCTTAGCTTAGTCATGGGAAAATAAGTTTAAGAGCATATCTTGTGCCAATCCTGCCGTTTTGTCAAGATTATAAAGTGCCTTTTCTATCTGTTTACTATTTTGAAATTGGGAGAAGAAACAGGATGCATTGGTCTCGGTGTTAATTTTTTCCTGGAGGGAGCCAGCGACAGATAAGTCCTATACATGGTCAGATACCACTCGTCGATCAGTTCCACGCCCACTGAAAGATTACTCTGATACTGATCAACCAAAGATTGCCGATAGGACTGCTGTATATAATTCGAGTAAATATTTTTGGTAGCCGAATTTAAAAAATTTAAGCTGACCGGCAAGACGGACGGATGATCCAAAAATCCGACACCGGCCAATTTGTCGCGGTTCAACTCAACTTTTCCCCTGGCTTTGGACAGACAAATAACATGGTTTGAATCCAGTCCGGGGATATTAACTATATCAGCACGGTCCAGGGACAACCCTAATTGTTTTTTGACGTTATCGGCCACGCTTTCCCTGATGACTTCAACAAACTTTGAATTGGCGCGGTCAATCGGTTCATTCATAGACCCAGTTTCCAGACCCGCTTTTTGGAATTCTTCAGCGGTTATATCTCCTCCCGGCAGCCTGAAACGCCCGTCCTGCATGATTTGCAGTAAATAGTTGACCCGTTTTTTCTTTTCCTCGTCCGGCTCATTCGCCACGGCAATCTTAATTTTTTCCACTATCTCCGGACTAAACTGGTCGAATTTGTCCTGAACCACAATTACCCCCAGAGGGGTTTCCAGAATAGCTGAGGCCACAATTTCACGCTTTGATTCCATAATTCAAAATATTCTAAAGGTGTAATATTACTATTTTCCTTTCTTTTGTCAATCGGTTTATTGTTTTTCTAGCCAATTAATCCCACTCCCCGCCGGCCAAATAAAAAAGCTCCCGCCGTTTTACCGGCAAGGAGCTGTTTTTGTTTAATTGAGATTAACCTTCCTGACCCGAACCTGCACCCAGGATGGTGGCGACAAAGGCGAAGGAAAGCAGGATGATTACGATACCGACAGCGGCATACATAAGGATTTGTTTTCCTTTCTTGGCCTTCTCCGGATCACCGGCTGAAGTCACGATCAGTACGCCTCCGTAGATGATCATCAGAACGGCGATCAATCCGAGGAAGCCCAGGAAAAAGTTGACGATGGTCAGAATCAGAGCTCTGACGCTGGTTTCACCACCTGTAGCGGCGGCTACTTTGCCCGGATTGTCCGTTTCGGACAGAAAACCGGATTGAGCCATGACCGTATTGAAGCCATAGAGGCCTGAACCAACGATGGTTACAAGTCCTAAACGAGCTTTTTGAATGAGACTTTTCATATTTATTTTGATTTAAATTGTCTTATTTCCTTATATGATAGCAATAATTGGCCTAAAAATCAACTACCAAGCTGCTATACTTATTCTTTATACTGCATCGTGCTTATTAATTTCAAGTAAATTGGACTATTCTGCAAGGATATTAAAGAAGGAAGACTGGAAGGAATGGGACGATTTTGTGGCTTCACACAGCCTTGGAAACATACACCAGACCAGCAAATGGGGGGAATTTCAGTCGGCCAGGGGGGCGGGGGGGAAGTTTTGGGTTGTGGGAGTCTTTCAGGGAGAGAAACTGACGGGCGGGGCGCTGGTGCTGCGCAGAATGCTGCCCTGGGGCCGGTGCTGGTTCTATATACCCAAAGGTCCATTGGTCGACTATGCAACCCCGGCGGCGGGGCAACAACTGGAGGCATTATTGCAGGAATTAAAAGCGCTGGGTAAGCGTGAAAAGGCCGTTTTTCTGAGAGTGGAGCCGGGATTGGTGGAAAAAGGACCGGAGAAATTCGGGCTGCGGCTTAATTATGACTGGCGGAAAGCCGGTTTTAGAGCCGCGCACGCCCATTATCAGCCGGAAAACACCCTGATCATTGACCTGAAAGAGACCGAACAAGAGATTTTGGCGCAGATGAAGCCAAAAGGACGTTACAATATCAAACTGGCCGAGAAAAAGGGGGTGGAGGTGCTTTTAGCCGGCCGGGACCTGCCCGAAAAGGAGGCCGTGACGGAATTTCACCGGATACTTTCGGAAACCACCAGCCGGGACGGATTTGCCGGACATACCCCCTCCTATTACCAGGAAATGCTGGAAAAACTGGGCGAGAAACAGGTTAAACTGTACCTGGCCCGATTTGAGGGGAAAATAATTGCCGGGATCATGGTAACTTTTTACGGGGATCTGGCCATTTATTATTTCGGGGCTTCAGCCAATCAATATCGCAACGTAATGGCGCCTTATCTGCTGCAATGGGAGGCTATTAAGACGGCCAAAAAGGCCGGACAGAGCTGGTATGATTTTCTGGGGACGGCCCCCCTGGAAGAAGGTGCAGAGGAGGGAACAGAGGGAGCGAAGGAGAATGGTGTGGCAGGTGCCGGGGCGGGGGAGTTCAGGTATGACAGAAGACACTCGTGGGCGGGGGTGACTGAATTCAAGTTAAAATTCGGAGGGAAAAAAGTCGCTTTTTATCCGGGCATGGAACAAATCTATCAGCCGCTGTTTTATTGGCTGATCAGACTGCGGAAAATGATGCCGTTTTAAGGGACGCTCTGGTGCCGCTCCAGTGCGCTCTAATAGTAAAGATTGCGTCCGAAATTTCCCAGATTCAGCAAATTTTGACCGGGAGTGTTCATTACCTGTTCGGGATTTTTTCTGATTCTGCCGATTTGCATACCCAAATCACCGATATCCCTGGCCTGTCCGGTTACTCCTACCCAGGGCTGATCCGGTCCGGCGGGGCCGGCCGGCTTGGTCAGTTTCCAGTTAATGGTGTTGTCGGCGTTCAGTTTGACTTCCAGAATGGGATTATTAAGTGACCGGTTTCTGTCCATCACATTACCCGTCTTGTCCCAATCCAGGTACATGCAGGCATAACCGTACAGATAGAAATTGCGGAAATAGTAATTTTCACCGATGCGGGAAGACAGATTGTCGAAAGACGCAGGATTCATCAGATTGGAAAGAATAACTTCCCTTTCCCTCTTCTCGGCAAAATGCTCGCTGTCCTTGGTTCTGATGTAACTTTCCGCCCAGGCGCGCGAATGGCTGAGGGCCTGCAATAACTGGCTCATGTCTGAAACATAGCCTTCACGCAGATCCTCGTTTAGCGGGCCGACATAGTCTTTGTGAATGCGATAATGGATGCGTCCGTCGGGATTGACGTCCAGATCGATTTTGGCGTTGCCGGTTTCAAAAGCGTTATTGCGTTTCCAGTCCAGTTCCACAAACAGGGAATTGGTTCCCGTTTGTTTGAGTTCTTTGATTTCCGGTTCCCAGTTGCGGTCCGGTTTCTTGTCCCAGTTTTTAGCCTGCCGTAATGACTGCACAGCCAACAGCTGATAAAAACTGCCTCCCTCAATATAATTTCTAATCTGTTCCACGTTGCCGAAAGTCCTGTTTACGGTACCGGCTTCGGGGTGCGTGGCCAGCAGATGATAGCCGTCAAACTGTTTTTGAATCAGACAGGAAACCGCCGTGCCGTTATATTCAAGCTGCATAAAAGAGCCGGCCACATTGCTTTCCACCTCGCTGCTGATACGGTTGAAAGCGGTATCGTAAAAACTGGCATTTGATCCCGGCTGATTTACCGGGCTTTCAGGACTTTTTTTTTGAGCGGGAGGATTTTCCGTACTGGTGGGGGTCAGAGCAGGGGTTTCATAATCAGCTTTTTTGAATAACTGTACTTCCGGGATGCAGGCCAGCTTACCGTCCAAATGTACCAGGATGTAAACCACGCCGTCGACTTTTCTGCCTTTCACCATGCTGTCTTTAGCCGTACGCATGACTTCTTTGCCATTGGGGATTTCAGTGAGAATATCGCCTTTGGTAGTACGGGCAACCGCCATGTGATCATTGGCTCCGCTGTCCACTATCATCGGGCCGATATAATCTCCGTGCTGGGAAGGCAGTCTTTCACCGCTGGCCCAGTTGGCTTTGACCACGTCATCAAGGTTTTCGTCGTTGGTTTCAGGGCCCGGTCCGGGACCCGGTGTCGGGGTAGGGGTTGTCGAAAGAGGTTCAGGCAAGGTGTCTTTGGCCTGTTCACGCACGTCCCTGAGCATGGTGTCCAACTGTCCGGCCAGATCAAAGTATTCCTTTTCCGCGTCGGAGAGATCCTTCAGATGTTTATTGGAGACAGCTTCCTCCAATTTACTGACTGCCGCGATGGCCCGTGCTTTGCCGAATAATTCGTGATTTTTCTTGATCTGGTCTTTCAGAGGATCAATTTCGGTGGAATTATAGCGGGCGGTTTTGAGCTTGGCATTGTCGCTGACCAGCTGGTTATATTTGGTTTCCAGGTCTTTTTCATCCGCGTCAGCCCGGGTTTTGACAAAGGCGTCCAATTCCGTTTTCAGGTCTTTATAAAGATTTTCCTGATCGGCCAAAGAACCTTTTTCCGGATCTTTATCCAGTTTTTCCTTGAGGGGCTTGCTTAAAGCGAATTGGTTGTGCTGTTTGGTGGCCTCGATGATGTTTTCCAGCAAACGGGCGTGCAGGTCGTTTAAAAGTTCTTTCTCAGACTCCTTTGGCGAGTTGATGCCGGATAACACGTTCATCTGGGTCTCTTCACTCTGAGACGATTCCAGTCCTTTCAACTTCGCTTCGAGGTACTTGCGATAAGCCGGACCTCCTTTGTCCGCAGTCTGTTTGAGCAGACCGGCTATTACTCCCTTGACCGTATCATGTTTTGTATAGGCGGCAGCCTCCTGCAAATAACTTTTCAGTCCGAAGCCGTCCTTGGAGGGATCATTGGGAACGGGATCCCTTTCCAGCATTTCCTGGTCAAAAATCGTGCCGATTCCGGAGGCGTGTTCAAACATGTTGTAGGCACGTTTGTATTCAACGTCCACCGCCGCCTGGCTGCGGCCATTGAAGAGATACACTGAGAACAGATAACCGTTCAGCGCGTAGCGGGTGGGGTTTTCCTTGTTTTCATCCACTCCGGCCCAGCTCCAGTCGGGGTAGTCATCAATCACATCGTCGCCTGAACGCTCGGGGTCGGTCTTGTCAGTGATTTTTCCGAACTCAACTTTCCATTTGGGATCGGTACCCAGAAATTCGGCCATGGTCTTGATCGTGTACAGATATTGGATCTGTTTCTCCTCGTTTTTTTCCAGATCCGGGTTTTTCAGTTCCACAAACTTGCCGTGCAGATAATCTTTATAACGCTTATTCAAAGTTTCATCGGAAATAACCTTATCCGTTAATTGCAGCAGAGTAGCCATGGTGCCGATAGCGCGGTCAAATTTACTGTAAGTGGAAACTTCGGGAGTATATTTTTTTAATCCCATGGAGTCATCCAGATCCACCATGTCCAGACGGTTTCCCCACTTGTCTTTAAAGATTTTGGTTGGCAAAGCCATAGCTTCTTGCATGGCTTTCTCGCCGCTTTCCACGTCATTGCCGTAAAAAATATCCTGGGCATACAGATAGCCTTTCAGACGCTCGCGGATGGGGTTGTTTTCATTGGTGTAGGGGCCGGTCAGACCTTCATTGTAATCGTCGATTTCGCCCGTATTGGGGTCAGTCAGATTATCGGCAACTGTGGTGCGGGCCCGGTAATTGATGGAGCGGTCCTTGAACAGTTCGGCGCGGGACTGGCGGCTTTTGTCAATAATGCCGCGGTGTTTGTCCAGCCTTTCCTGCATGGCCGCGGTTTCCTTGTTTTGTTCATCCAGATCGACTCTTTCGGTCGGTTTGGGTAAATTGGAAAGGGCTCCCGTGGCTTTTCCGGAAGCGGCGATTTTCTCGTCATTATAACGGTCAACAGCGGCCTCGATGTCTTTGTTCCCCTTATCGTCAAAATCTTTGAAAAGATTTTTGGCCAGACTCTGTACTCCCACGCCTTTATCGGAGATGAGGTCGGCGTAAGTTGCCTGCACGGTTTTTCCTTCTTTAACGGTTTTGATTTTCTGATCCTTGAGAGCCTTGTCAATGCCCTCAATTACCATTTTCTGTCTTTGATTTTTAAGTTCCTGTCTGATCTCCACGTCACTTTTACCGGCTTTTTCCATGCCTTTGATTTTGTCCGCCAGCTGAGCGATTTTGGCCTCATAATTTTCCTTCACCTTATCTTTGAAAGCACTGTCCTGCAGTTTATCAATTTCCGGCTGTGACATCTCGGTGACGTGCAACAACCTTTTGGGCAGCAGTGTCAATTTCGGATTGTGGTAAGAGGTAAGCATAGATTTGTGGTTATTCTTTTGATTATAACAAAATTTGGCCTTTATTTAAAGCCGCGGGCCTTTTGAGAAGTTCTTTTGTACGGCTGTTTGCAGGTCGGACAGATCAGAGGGCTTGATGGTAAGGGCTTTTTTTGCCAGTTTTTCACGGCTGAACTGCAGAGAATCGGCTTCTTCCCGCAATTGCTGGTAAACGTAGAGCAGTACCGGCTTGTTGTTCAGTCTGATATGGTCTTCGATATTCTGTTTCTGCTCCGGCGTCAGCTTCTGATAGGCTGGGGATTCCGCCATCAGCAGTCGTAAGTTTTTAATTGTAAAAATGGGGTTGCTCATTTTTAACTGTAAATATTTTCTTCATCGGATTTGGTTTCAACCGATTCCTGATTGGCGGGCGATTCACCGTCTCCGCCGGGAGTTTCGGTTCCGGCCGGGCGACGGGGACCTCCGGCTACCGGCGTTTTGGCCGGACCGTCGGGGGATTTACGGAAATTATCATAGGCTTCGCGCAGCCACTTTTCATTGGGCGTTACTTCCACGCCCGCCCCGGTAACTGTGGCGACAAAAGCGGCGTCGCCGTCTTTGGTTTTTTCGACCGATTCCACGGCCAGGCCGGCCCCGACATCGGTATTTCCCAGGCGGGTGGAAATATCGGTGGAGACCCTGCCGGTAACCTGTTTTTTGAAAGCTTCATAGGAATTCACCGGTTGATCCGGATTATCCTGTTTGAACTGTTCACGGGTGAGCTGTGAATAATAGGCGGCATTTTCCGAAAGCGAACTGTTAATAGCCTGTTTAAGGGGAACTTCGGCAGCCCATCTGTCGGCGCCCTCCACTGTCCTTTTACCGTCTTTCCCGACTTTGATTTTGATTCCTTCATAACTTATTTCATAGCCTTTTTGGGCATCATTCAGTCCCACCGGGCCCAGCGCGCTGTCAATGGCGGCCTGCACTTTTTCGGCCGTTACCGGGAGATCGTTACGGAGATCATCCAAAGCGGTTCCAACGGCCACTTCCTTGTCCCTGATATAATCTTTTTGGGCATCGGTATAGAAGGTGTCCCGGCCGGTATCTTCACGGCCTTCCAGTTGATTGTAGGCAGCCCCCAGGGCTGCTATCTGCTGTTCGGGAGACAGGGCGGCAAATTCATTGGCGGGAGGCAGGCCGAGTTTTTCCCTGCCGCCGGAGAGTTGATTGAGTATTCTATACTGGTCCATGGCCAATTCCCCCAGGATAGCAGGAACTTCAGGGTGATTGGCGGCGGCGGCGCGCAAGGCGGCCATCCTTTGATTGATTTCCAAACCTACGCGGCTCAACAGGAAATATTTTGGCGCATTGATGCTGAAATATTCAGTCTGCTTAGACAAAGCGGAACGCAGATATTCAACTGGTAATTTGAGTCCTTTCCAGCCGGTTTCGGCGATCTTACCCAGTGTCGCGCTCTTTTCTTTGACCCAGGCGATTCTTCTTTCCATGCCGATGTAATTGGTAATGGCCTGGCCTTTTTCCTGCACGCGGGCTTTCCAATAATCTTTGCGGTTATCCCAGATTTCCCGGGCGGCATCGTCGGCCGTTTGAATGAAATCTTCACGCTTGCCACGCAGGTCTTTCACTTTGGCTTCCATTGATTTAATCTGTACTTCCGGAGCCTTTCTGATTTTCATGGCGTTCAGACGATTTTCCATCGGAACCAATCTCTCCTCGATACTGATGATTTGTTCCCGGCTGCTGCGGAAGGTTGCATAATTCTTCTCTCTGGCTTCAATAGCGTGGCGCATACGCTCGGCGGGGGAGCCGATCGGTGTGGTTGCGGGGGCCGCTGCAGGAGCAGGTCTGACGCGCGGGGCGACAGGTGCGGCTGCGGGGGCAGCGTTGGTCGGGGCGACAACTTTTCTGTCGGCATCAAGCAGTTTCATTGATCCGTCTCTGCTCAGTTTTATGGAATATTTTTTACCATCGGCCAGAACGATATTTTCCGCCACCAGTCTGGATTCATTGGCACCGATATTGGCTCCCTGTTTTTTATAACGATTGGCAATTTGGTTAGCCAGATCCTGTGCCTTGACCGTAGGACGGATATCCAAACCTGCCCTGATCATGCTGGATTCCGAATAGGTCATGAGCATGTCTCCGAACTGATTAAACAGCCTGACGGAACCGTCATCCAGAACCCGCATATTAAAGTTACCGTTTTTCAGTCTTATATTAGTAGCCACTTCCCTTGGCCCTACCAGTCCCCTGGCGGCAGGCTGAAGGGTATCGGTGGCATAACGCTTGCTCAAAGCTTCTGCGGCTTCCGCACCGGTCATTCCGGGAGCGAAAACCTGGCGGTGTTCTGGACGCAGACGATTCAACACTCTGTCTCGAAGACTTGGACGACTGATTACCCGACGATATTCGGCACTCAGTCGATTCATGGCCAATTCACCGCTTACAACATCCATCCTGTTTCTGAAAGAATACCTTTGCTGCATCTGTTCCAAACCTTTTTGCCATGAGGGCGGCAGTTGGTGATCTTTAACAAATTCTGTAATCTTATCCTTGGTCATGACACCGGATTGAACCTGTTGCTCAAATTCCTTATATATGGACAGTGTTTTGTCCTGATTTTCCCTTAGAGCTTTGGCAAAAGCGTTGTTATCAACCGGTGTGGCTACAAATCCGGGCTTCTGACGCAACCGTAAGCCCTCCAGGGCTTCCTGAAGAGGGCCGGGATGAACGGTCCCGAGAGAAGATTCCAGAGCCGTGATGGCGGCATCATCACCGGCCGCCAAAGCCTGTTCATATTGCTGCGTAAACTCTTTCGCGAATGCCGGATCGTTGGTGATGGCGAGGTCGGCCTCGGGGCTGCCCGCCGGGGCTGCGGCAGCCCGGGCTTCAGCGATTTCATTAGCAAGATTAACCGCTTCTCCACTGTTTGATTTAAATAAACTGTTCCGCAAATCCTGCATGTTAGTACTGTAGGTCTCAAGGTTGGCTTTAGCAGCACTGGCTTCTTCGAAATGCCGGTACTGCTCCATCTTGGCTGAGTTTCCTTCAAAAGCTGTCAATTGCTCTTTCAGCTCGGCGACGCGGCCAGTGTTATTAGCGTTTTTAGCCTCCTCCAGAGCTTTCTGCAAATCCGTATATTCTGTATGGACCGCTTTGATACGGGGGTTATTCATAACAGCATCCGCTTCTTTTCTGGTGGCTTTTATATAGGCCGATGATTCGCTCTGTAAAGCTTCGGAAGCACGACGCACTTCCTGATAAGCCACGGCCAGGGCGGGATCGGACTGGGCGAGTTTACGGGCGGCTTCCGATTCCAGGGCTAGTCTGCGTTGGGCCAGCTGTTCGGCGGACAGGTTGGCTGCATTGTTGTCGAGTTCCACACTCTTTTTGGTAAGAACAGGGTCCCCGTCTATGATTTCCTGCAACTGCGCACGGGCCTGATCATAATTGGATACCTGACGATTGTCCTGAAGAGCTTCAGCCAAAGCAGGATCCGATTGTTCCAGTTTTTTGACAGCGGCCTGTTCGAGTTCCGCTTTTTGGGTTGCCAATTCTTCAGGCGTTAACTTGGCAGTATTGGACTCCAGCTCGGCGGCTTTTTTACTCAGAGCCGGATCGCCATCAATAATCTCCTGCAGACGGACACGTGCTTTGGCAGCAGTGGCCCCATGCGCCTCGATTTTACTGGCGGCATTGCCGATACGACTGGCAGCCTCCGCAGCTGCTACAGCCCGCGGATTGGACAGACCTCTGGCGACGTTGCGGAAAGCGCTGCCGGTGTTACGGAAAGCTTTCAAAACATTCCAGGTGAGTTTTAACGGCATGGCAATAATGCCTGCGGTAATTTTGGCGGAATACTTTAAAGTTGTTTTGGTGCCGCTTAATAAGGCTTCTCCGGCACGACCCAGTTTACCTGGGCCATTAATAACAGACTTAATCTTTCCAGTGGTAGCTCCCACGCGTTCCGCAGCCGAACCGGCCACGCTTCCGGCAATGGCTTTGCCCTTTCCAATGATTCCGGGGGCCAGTTTTACTTCTGTGGCAGCTTTACTGATAAATCCCGGCTTTAATCCGGCGGCTAAGGTTTTGGCAAAAGTCCAAACCTGCGCGCCACGGCCGGCAATACCTTTATATATAGCACCGCGTCCGGCGGCCGTGGCGGCATCCAGAGCAGCTGTTCTGGCGGCATTGGCCATAATGCCGGCCTTGCCGAAAGTGGAAGTGGCTTTGGCCGCTGCTATTCCTCCGGTTGCGGGGGCCTTGGCTTCACCGACACCGACAAACATTGACAGTACATTGAAAATACCTTTACCCAAACCGGTTCCATATTCATCTTTCCAGACTTCCTGGCCATTGGCATCCTTGGAATAACCCCAGTTGGTTCCGTAACCGACCAGTGATTTACCCACGGTAAACCAGGTGTCTTTGAATTTTTCAAAAGTAATTTCCCCCTTGACTCCGTCATAACCGATAACCGCACCAAGACCTTTTAAGGTGTCAAACGCGTGAAATTTTTTGGAATCCCAGGTCACAAAAGCGGTTGGCATACTGCCGATATCGCTGAGGAAACCACCGGCCAGGGTAAATATTCCTCCGCCCAATTCCAGTGCGCCGCTGAGAAAACCACTACCGACTGAGAGAAATTGGGTGACATAATATGCGCCTTTATCCAATGCGGCATCACTATTCCTGGTCGTATTAAGAATTTCACTAACATTGCCGTCAAGCCATTGAGCGCCGGAATGAAGAAGGCCTCCAATACCCTTGTATAGAGAGCCCGGTGCATCAAAAATAAATTGCGCGAGTCCCTTGCTTTCAACAGTTAAACCGTTGAGGGAATTGGCTGACTGCTGCAGCGCGTTTAGGGACTGCTGACGGCCCATGGCACCGTTCAAAACAAATTCGTCCACGCTCTCCTGATGCTTATCCAGAAGATCAATTCTTTGGTTGAAATATTCTTTGGCTTTTTCGGAGGAAGTTTCGTATTGCAGCTGCAGACCTTCCAGAGTGCCGATGTTCTGTGATAAACCGGACATGGTTTCCTGCTGTCTTTTCAGATGCGCATCGGTTGTGGACAATTCCTGCCCGGCCGCCTTCTGCTTCTCATCCAATCCCTGCTCGAAGGCCGCGCCGCTTTTTCTCTTGGCATCGATCACCTGCAGGCCCAGGCCGGTCTGCTGCTGTCTTTTGACGGCCTGCTCATATTGCTCTTTGATTTTTTCCTTGGCTTCGGGTGGAATATCGGAACTGTCCAGAAGAATACGATAGCCCTCGATTTCGGCTTCAATATCGAGCTGGGAGTCTTTGTAAGTTTTTTCCCGGGTATCCAGCTGCTCTTTTTCTTTGGTAGAAACCCAGTCTTTTTTGAGTTGATCGGTTTTGGCCTGCTGATCGAGAATGGCTTTTTGTCTCTTTTCCATATTCTCGCGGGCTTTGCCCAGACGATCGTATTCCTGCTTTTTTTCCGATACCTTTTCTTTTTGTTCGGCGTTGTTTTTTTCAATTTCAGCCACTTTTTCATCGCGGGCCTTGATGGCCTCCTGACGCGCTTTGGCTATGGCAGCTTTGATTTTTTCGCCATTGTCGTCGAGAGTTTTTTTCTTGGCGGTGAGGTCGGTCAGGGCGGCATTGACGGCCGTTTTGGTGGCCTCCAGGGTGCCCTTCATTTTGGCAATGGCAACGCTTTCCGTACTGTTGACGACAGCATTATAAATTTCTTTGAAATGTCCGAATCCCTCCTGAGCCTGCTGGAAATTATTGTATTCGGTGCCGAATTTCTGGACGGTGGACAATTGGGTCTGTATGCCCTGTTGAAAAGCGGAGTTCTGGGTCTGCAGATTCTGCAATTCAGTATTAGCCTGTTCCAGATCGGACAGCTCGCCGATGTCTTTAATGGCCTCAAGGTTTTTGCCTATTTCTTCAGGTTTCATCGCTTCGGCTTTGCCGGCGGCGGCTTCGATTTTCTTTTCCGCTTCAGCCCCCTGCTTGACCTGACCGATAATGTCTTTAGTCTTCTGCATCATGGCCGTCTGGAACTCTTTGGCTTCACCCTGATTGATTTTACCATCTTTGTCTTTGTCAAAACGGTTGATGGCACTCTGAAAATACTGCTCCAGATAGCGTTGCGTCGGTTCATCAATATTTTTTCCGGTGGCCTGCAGTTCGGCTGATTGTCTGCTGACCTCGCCCTTGGCACTGGCTCTCAGTTCGTCCATAGTCTTCTGACGCAAATCGGGAGCCTCCTTGGCCTTGTCGGCAGCACCCTGCTCCGCCGCCGCTTTGGTGGCGGCCGGTGAAGTCAGATCCAGAGGTTGTTGATTTTGTTTTTCAGGAGGAGCCATGAGGTGTTTACCTTAGTTTTGTTCTGGTTTAGGGGACCCGGCGGCAGTTACCAATAATTCAAATTTGATGGCCATTTTGGGATCTTTTTCCGCGAAAGTCTGCAGATACTGATTCTGTTTGTGGTGACCCATCCGGTACAGTTCAATAAGCTTTTTCAAACCGTTCAGGTCCAGCGTATCGAGATAGGGGAGTATTTCATTTTTTTCTTTTTCACCGAAAAAAAGAAACGTTTGAATCATCTGGCGCGCTTTGTCGCGATATTCTTCCAGTAGGGCATTCTGATCGGGAATTTCCAGGTTTGTTTCGACGAATTTCTCCAGAACCTCTTCTGTGAAATAGACGTTCTGCAGATCAACCGGTTTTTCCCTTTTCAGGATCATGGAGATGGTTCGCTGCAGGTTAGAATCATCACTTTCGGCCAAGGCGTAGAGGGCGTTCTGATAGGAAGTCAGCAGCAGTTTGACCGCTCTGGATTTATCCAGAAGATTTTTAAATTGTAAATTTTCCGCGGTGGTTTGGGACATGTGAGAAATTTTTTAAGCTGCGGCGGCCATGATGCCGTGTAGTTTATATCTGGTAGCTTCCTTGATGGCTGTTCTTTCCATTTGAGCCGCACGGAAGGTATTGCGGTTTTCATAAACACCGGCGCGAACTTTTTCCATGTAACTCCCGGTACTGTTCAAAATATTTTTGGCGGGACCGGATAATTGTTCCGCGATTTCAACAATGGCCAGTTCCGGATAAATCAATTTGCCGACAGATGCCACGCCGGCCGCGACCTTCAGTCCGCCGTTCAACATCACTTTTTCGATTCCTCCCATAGCGGTTATTTTGTCTTCCATCACTTTGCCGTCTTCGCCGATATGGCCCTTGTAGGTAATAATGCCCATTTTGATCAGGGACTGGATCGGGCCGACGTTGTACCAGAGCGCGAGCGGGGCCATGGCTCCGCTGGCGGCCACGGAAGTGGTTTTCATGATAGCCCATTGAACCTCAGCGGAACGTTTGTTCCAGAAATTACGGAACCATCTAATCGGTTTTAATCTGTCAAGACTGGAAGCGGCATCAATACCCATCTGGATATTTTCCGGATGTTCCGACCATTCACGAAAGGAATTGGCAATACCGTCTGCTTCGCCCGCGTCAATTTTGCCCTTGATCACCTCTGCTTTCTGCTCAGTGGTCATGTCGGTAAAATTGACCGGCATAGTGGCGCCCGGATCATTTTCGTTGGCCGGCCTTTCAACCGTGGAGGGCTGCGTATTGGCTTCCGGCTGCGTAACCGGTCTGGTTTGGGACTGCGGTCCTTCCAGCTCTTCCGGCTCAAGGTTTTCTGCCGCGTTTGAGTCACCCATAAAAATATCTGGTAAAAATATAAATTTAATCTAGTAATTATACCAAAAAACCCGCTTTTTTGGAAGCGGGAAAGGGGGGTTTTTAGACCCATCTCAGAGCGGCGAGTTTTATCCCCCGGTCAGAGCTTCTTCCTGAATCTTTTTGATGCGCTCCTCGCGGGCGGCGGCGCGGGCGAAAAGCAGGTTGAATACCACGGGGACCAGGAGCAGGGTCAGAACAGTGGAAGTGGACAGACCGAAAACGAGAGCCGCCCCGAGGCCCTGCCAGGTTTCATCGTAAAAGGTAATCGGCAGCATGCCGATAATAGTGGCGGTGGTGGTTAGAAAGATGGCTTCCAGTCTGGATTTGGAGGCGTCGATAATAGCTTCCTGAAAAGGAATTCCAACGCGCAAATTGAGATTGATCTTATCAATCAGAAGGATGGCGTTTTTCACCACAATTCCAAAAAGTGCCAGAATACCGATCAGGGTGGGGAAGGAAAGCGTCAGACCGGCCAGGGTCAGTCCGAAAAATACTCCGGTCATGGCCAACGGAATGGTCAGCAGCACCAGCAGGGCTTTTAGAAATGAGTTAAACTGGATAACCAGAGTGCAGATAATAAGTATGAAAGCCACAATCATGGCCCGCAGAATGGAATAAATCGACTCGGTGTTGGTATCCGACTGCCCGCCGAAAATCGCGGAATAGCCCTGCGGTAAAGGTTTGTCGGCCAGGATTTTCTGAAATTGGGCTAGCACCTCGCCGGGGAGTACCGGTTTCACCACGCTGGCGGAAAGTACCACGACGCGCTTCTGGTCAATGCGGCTGATCGAAGTCAGAGAAGATCCAACGCTGATATCGGCAACTTCGGACAGCTGGAATTTTTGCCCCCGGGAGTTTAGCAGGGGAAGAGAGTTGAGCTTGTCCAGACTGGAAACCGAACTTTCAGCGTATTCCGCCCTGATCTGGATTTCATCCTGTCCCTCAATAACTTTGGCTACGTCCCCGCCGGAAATGGCCGTGCGGAGAGTGCCGGCAAGCTGAGCGGGCGTGATGCCCCGAAGCTGCATTTCCTCCGGTTTTAATTTAAAAGTAAATTCACCGGGACTGAGCGATACTGAAGTTTTGACGTTAACGGTGCCGGGAATCTCAGACAGATAAAGTTTGTATTGATTGGCCAGTTTTTCCAGCTCCACCAGATCTTCACCGCTGAACCGTACCTCAAAATCAGCTCCCGACGGCGGGCCTCCGCTGATCTCCTGCAGCGTGATGGTCGCGCCCTGAACGGAAGCGAGTTTTTTGCGCAATTCCTGGGCATAAACATACGATTTTTGTTTAACCGGACGCTCGTGTTCAGGCCATAAATTGATGGCAAATTGGGCGCGGTTGCCGTTGCCTCCACCCGTTCCAGCCTTCATCATCCCACCGCCCCCGCTGCTGACGCCGGATGATCCCACCGTTACCGAAAAGTTTTTAATCTGTTTTTCAGCCAGCAGGATTTTCTCCACCTGATCGGCGATTTTTTGGGTTTCTTCAACCACCAGACCGGCCGGTCCCTCGATGTTCACGTACATCAAATCCTGATCGGAGGCGGCCAGAAATTCCGATTTCAAAATGCCGCTGGCAGGCAAAAATACCGAGGCAATAAAAACCAGAATAATAACCGTAATCAGAAAATAGGAGCGGAATTTACTGTGGATAAACCAGTTGAGCAACCGCTCGTAGGAAGGCATCACCCTCTCCAGTTTGACCAGACCGCTGGTGGCTTTTACCCACCAGTTTTTTGGGATATCTTTGGAATAATGATGCTGCAGTTTGAGTCTGATCTGATCGGGCAAAGCCAGTTCCCGCAGAACAATTTGTTCGTTTTCGAGCAGAGTTTTTTTAAGCGATGCCCGGTACCAGAGCAACAGGGAAATTATGGAAAACAAAAGCAGCGCACAGATAATCAGCGACGTGATCGATCCCGTCAAAGCAGGGCTGATCGACATAATAAACAGGCCGATCATGATCAATACCGCGGCATAAAAACTATTTCTGGTCAGACGGAATCTTTCCAGAATGGCCGCCATCGGATGATTGATGGTAATGGCAATAATGGTGGAAGCAACCAGTGTGAGGGAAGTGGTAATGGGAATGGAGCGGATAAACTGGCCGATGATGCCCGTGGCCAAAACCAGCGGTAGAAAAGCGAAAATAGTAGTCAGGGACGTAGTCAGAATAATGGCAAAAAAGTCCTTAAAAACCAGCAATACCGCTTCCTCCGGCGTAAATTTACCGGTGGCCATGTATTGTTTGGTGGCCTGAACCACAACTATGGCATCGTCCACCAACAGACCCAGTGAAAGAATCAAAGAAAACAGGGACAGAAAATTGAGCGTTTGACCGGCCAGCAACATCAGGCCAAAAGTAGAGGCGAAGACCAGCGGGATAACCAGACCGGCGGTGAAGGCTTCTTTAAGCCCCACAAAGAGAAACAGAATAATGGTGACCAGGATGATGGTGTTGAGAGCCTCATGACTGAGATTATCAAAATCCTCACGGATAACCTCGGACATGTCATAAGTGGTTTCGATGGAGAGATCATCGGGAAAACGGCCGCTTTTCAGTTCATCAATTTTGGCTTTGCCGCTGTCAATCAGACTGATAATGGAAAAACCGGTTTTTTTGATGACGCTGATGGAAATGGCGTTTTGGGGTTCGCCTCCGGCAATGGAAAAATGCGTGGTTGATTTGCGTTCCGCGGCCCGCTCCACGACGGAAGCCACGTCACTTAAACGGAGAACGGATCCGCCCAAGGTTGAGACGGGAAGATTGCGCAATTCATTAACATCGCTGAATTCACCGTCCAGACGGAGTGAATATTCGAATTTTCCAACTTCCAGCGTGCCCAGAGGCAATGTGATGTTGTTAGCCCTGATAATGCCGTTGATCTGGTCTATGGAGAGCCCATATAGATCAAGTTTTCGGGGATCGTAGGTAACGCGGATTTCAGTCTGGTCGCCGCCGTTGATCTGAATGTCGCTGGTACCGGGTAATTTGAGCAGTTCCTCTTCGAGAATATCGGCGTAGCGGCGCAGGGCGAAGTTGTCATAGGGGCCGGTCATGACAATTGTCCAAACCGGAGAATTACTGAAGGAAATTTCACTGACAACCGGATCAGTGGCGTCGGCGGGGAGATCGGATTTCAGGTTGGAAACGGCGTCGCGAAGCTTTCTGATGGCCTCCTTTAAATCTTCATCGGCGCGGAATTCCACGGAAACCGTAGCGAAGGAATTGAGGGCGGTGGCGGTGATGGTTTTGACGCCGGAAAGATTAGCAATTTTATTCTCGATTTTTTTTACCACCAGTTCCTCCACGTCACCGGGGCTGGCGCCGGGCAGACTGACCGATACAATGGCATAGGGGATTTTTACTTCCGGCGTGGATTCCAGAGGCAGCAGGTTAAATGAGAAAATTCCCCAGGCCAGAATGCCCATGATAAAGAGAAAAATCACCCGGACATTGGTCAGCAGAAAATTCAGGAATTTGTTGGCTTTGGCCGGATCAAATTGCAGCTGACTGAGATAGATGGAGTCGGACGATTGTTTTTCGCCCTGCTCTCCCGACAGATCAGCGTCGTCGTGTTGCGGTTTTTGAGTGCTGTTGTTGTTCATTATTATTCGCTAATCACGGTTATGGATTGTCCCTCGGACAAGTTTTTGGCACCCGCAAGAATGATTTCGGCATCGGAGGGCAAACCGGACAGAATTTCAATCTGATCGCCGGAAACACGGCCGATTTTTACTTCAACCTTTTTGGTGCGACCGTTGTCGTTAACATAGACAAACTGACTTTCGGTACCGATTATCACGGCATCCAAAGGCAGGAAACGAACCCCCTCCGCCGTGCCCGCGGTGGTGGAAAGAGGCAGTTTTACTTTCAAGGTTTGATTCTGCTTGAAGAAAATATTGGGCAGTCCGACGGTAACGTTAACCAGTCTGGTTTTGTCATCCACTTTCAGAGAGACCGATTTGACGGGTACTTCAATTTCGCGGCCGGCCAGTTCGATCAGGGCGGGCGCCGAGGCAGAAATGCGGTCAGCCGTATCCAGGTCAACTCCGACTTCCAGTTCAAAACTTTTGGGGTCGATCACTTCGGCGACCGCCTGCTGGGGGCTGACATTTTGTCCGGGATAAAGATCCAGGACGGTGATAACGCCGGAAAAGGGGGCTTTTACCAGCAGGGAAGAAGCCTGGCTGCGGGCCAGTGCTACGTTCAGTTCGGCCAGTTTCACTCCGTTGGCGGCACTTTCCAAAGCGGTCTGCAATTGAATTTTGGTCGAGTTGTAGGCCTGGCGGGCCAGCTCCAAGGCGTCGCTGGAATCTCCGGTATAACCGAGTTTGGTTTTGGTGGATTGTAGGGTCAGGTCCAGCACCTCAGCCTGATTGCGGCTGGTCAGAATTTGTCCCTCCAAAGTGTTTTCACCCAGATTGGCACCATTTTCTGCAGTGCTATAGCCATAACGAGCCTTATCCAGGGCGGTGTAGAGTTCTTCAATTCCTTTATCCTGGGCTTCCAGGGCAGTCTGCAATTTAGCAATGGTAGTCTGAGCGGCAACAATCTGCGGATCGGAAGGGTTGTCTGAGGCGGCCTCCAAATCAGCCAGCTGATCCTGCAGGTCTTCCAGCTGACGCTGAGTGCGAGAACGATCGTCCTGGGCTTTGTTTAAGGTGGAAATCAGAGTGTCGATATCCCGCTCGGTCTTGTATTGATCGCGGTCATTTTTGTCGAGAGTATTGAAAAGCGAATCCTGCAGCAAATCCAGAGACTGTTCCAAAGCCGATTTATTCTGTTCAATCACCTGCAAGTCATAGGCAATGGCGCCTGCCTGATTGGTGGCGCTTTGCAATTGTAGGGCAGCGGTCTTCAGGGTTTCGGCGCTGGTTTTCCGGAGGTTGTCGTAGGAAGCGCGGGTATTGGCCAAAGTGGTTTCAGCGATCTTTAACTGGGTTTCGGAAAGATGGTCGGACAGGTTGGAGCCGCTGATTTCCAAAATCAAATCTCCTTCTTTTACAAAATCACCCTCTTCAAAATTGACTTTTTTAACGGCGCCGGAAGTCAATGGATAGACGCTGACGGTTCCTTTGGATTTAACCGATCCGATGGCTTCGAAATAGGAGTTTTCCAGAGAGGATAATTTAACCGTGGTGACTTGGGCAGCCGATGCAGTCCGTTCGGGTGCTCCTGAAACAGGATCCTGCCCGGTGGGTTGGTTTGGTCCGGTAACGGAGATGTTGACGTCAGTGCCGGAAGTTTCCGGGTGCTGATCCAGCTGCTGATTGATTAAACCGGATACATACCAGATTAAAAGGCCTAAACCGGTCAAAAATAAGAGGATAATAACGCAGGCCCGTACTTTTTTCATGACTCAAAATTTTAAGAGCGCTAAATATATAACCGATCGTTAATATTGTCAAAACTTATTTATGTTTTTTAACTAGATATTTTGGCTTGTCGATTTGGATTTTTCAAGTTCCAGTGCTATTCTTCTGCTACAAAGGTTTGATATCTATAAATCCATGTTTAAAAAGCTACTTTCAGGCGTATTGCTTTCGGCAAGTATTTTGCTGTTATCCGGCTGTCAGGAAGGCTCGGACGGCAACTGGCAGGACCGCAACGCAGGCAGGGTTTTCAAGATCGGCGTGATCACCTCATTGACCGGCCCGACCGCAGCTCTGGGACAGCAACAAAAAAATATTCTGGATTTCCATTTGGAAAAATTGAATAATAAAAATTCTTTTAAGGTGGAACTTATTTACGCGGACGGCCAATGCGATGCCGGTGTGGCCGAGGATGTCCTGAAAACACTGGTTGAAGAAAAGAAAATTGAATTCGTGATCGGAGGACTTTGCTCACCCGCGACTTTTGGGGCCGCTTTGATTGCCAAAGAAGAACGGGTGTTATTGATGTCGGCCATTACTTCCAATAAAAAACTGGCGGAAATGGGTCCGAAGGTGATGTCACTGTCTTATACCGATGATTTATTGCCGGAGACGATTGCCCAGGAATTACTGAAATACGGCAAAGTCGCCACCATTTCGGAAAAAGCCGATGAATCAACCACGCTGGAAAAAGATCTGGACGATCTGCTTTTCAGCAAATATAAAGACAGCATTGTGTTGGCGGCGGATGAAAAATTTGAAAGAGAAAGTACTGATTTAACCGAACATTTAAATATTATTCGAAGAAGCGGAGCCAAAGCGGTCTGGCTGAATCCCAGTTCCAGAACTTCGGCTTTGGAGCTGCTGCGGGCTATGGAAAAAGCCGGTCTGGAGGCCAAACCGATAGGCCAATTCGCCTATAAAGATCCCGACCTGCTGGAGCAAGCCCCGCCGATAGTCAATAATATGGTAATAATCGACTATCCAACGGTGCAGAATCCGGAATTTCTCAATTACAGAAAAGAAATCATTGCGGCAAAGGGGCCGCTTGACAACATCGATGAATACTACACCGCTGCCACAATTGACGCCCTGGATATTCTGGTAAAACTGATTTCGGAAAACGGAGGGGATTTTGAGTCGGTGCACAAAGCCCTGACCACGGGAACTTTTATCGGCAATATCGGCAAGATTTATTTCGGCGGGAACACCTTTATTCAAAACCAGAAGGCCCAAAAGTATGAGGTAGAGGAGCATCGACTGGTGGTAGCTCAAACCGGGGAAGTTTAGAAAGCCGGAACAGTACTTCAAAATTCGGGCAGCAGGTTTGAATTTACCCGTGTCTTGTGTTTTTGTCAAATTATTTTGTAATTCACTTTGTTTTTTAGAAATTTCCGGAGTTTTTTACACTGCCGCAAAGTATGCTAATCTGACCGGGAGTTAATATTTTAATATGAATAAAATAATCGCCCTTGCAGGCATGTGCGGATCGGGAAAATCGATTGTGGCCGACTATTTCAAGGAATTGGGTTATCTGTCGGTTTATTTCGGGGGCGCTACGCTGGATGAACTGAAAAAACGCGGGCTGGAAGTGAATGAACAAAATGAAAAGCTGGTGCGGGAAGATTTACGCAAGCAGTATGGAATGGCGGCTTTCGCCATCATCAATCTGCCCAAGATCGAAGCCGCTTTGAACCAGGGAAACGTCATTGTGGACGGTCTTTACAGCTGGTCGGAATACAAAATACTCAAGGAAAAATTCGGGGATAATTTTGAAGTGATTACGGTGTTCACCCCCCGCAAATTGCGTTATGAAAGGCTGGCCGGGAGAGCGGTGCGGCCATTAACTGCTGAGGAAGCTTACAACAGGGATAAAGCCGAAATTGAAAACTCAGAGAAAGGAGGCCCGATCGCCATCACCGATTATCTGGTAGTGAATGACGGTGACATTGCCGCGTTAAAAAATAAATTGGACGGAATTTTTAAAATTTAACATTTAGTCTATGCCAGACCATTTTACGGAAGTAACCACCACCGGTTACGGTAAAAGAATTACCAATTCGATCGGGGGAATCATCTTCGGACTGATACTGTTTTTCGGTTCTTTTGTCGTGCTTTACAACAATGAAGGCAGCGTTGATTATTCGGAAATTGCCAAAACCGCCGTAGAAATCGACGCGGCAAGCGCGGTTACCGATCCGGGATTAAGCGATAAATTATTGGTTACCAACGGAAATTTGATCAGTGACGAAACCCTGGACGACGGACAGTTTCTGAAACCGGGCAAATATCTGGCCCTGGAAAAGACCGTGGAAATGTATTCCTGGGTGGAAAAAACCAAAACCACCCGTCAAAGCAACGCGGGCGGTTCTGAAACCAGTACCACCACTTATGATTATGAAAAAAAGTGGACTACTTCACCCGAAGAAAGCACCGGTTTCAAGTCCCCCGAGGGACATACCAATCCCTCCCTGCCGCTGCAGTCCCTGCAAAAGAAAGTGAATAACGCGACCATCGGAATCTATAATGTGGATATGCAGGGCGTTACTCTGCCCGGACTGTCCGCATTGACCCTGAGCGCGGAAAATACCGAACTAAAGCCCCTGGATTCAGCTGCCGCACAACCCGTATCCGGCTCAAACTGGCAGGTAACCGGTCAAAACGGGACTACGCAACCGGCCCAGGCAGCCGTGAACACCCCTCAACTGGCTAACGGACAGTTCGTCTATATCAGCCGGACGGCCGGCAGTACTTACGAGGCACCACAGGTCGGGGACATACGCGTCAGTTATAAAGTGTTAAATAACAACGCCAAAGTCACGCTGTTCGGGAAGCTGAACGATAAAACCTTCGGGCCTTATCTGGACAAGAAAAACAACCGCTTCTATCAGATCTTTTTGGGAAGCAAGGAGGACGCGGTAGTGTCCCTGCACCAGTCCTATGTAATGTGGAAATGGATTATGAGAGGCGTTGGTTTTCTGATGATGTGGGTCGGATTAAGCATGATACTGGGCCCGATCAAAATATTGACAGACATCTTGCCGGTTCTGGGTACCATCAGCGGTTCGCTGATCGGGATAATCACTTTTGTCGTGGCGCTGGTGCTGAGCGGGGTGACCATACTGGTCGCGATGGTTTTTCATAATATCGTGGCGCTGGTAATTGCCATAGTTTTAGTAATGGCGGCAGTGTTTATGATTCTCAAAAATAAGCATACGCCAAGCAGCGCAGGTCCCGGCCCCGGTTTGACAACATAATCTTCTATGATAATATCGCACCTCCAAGTAATGCGTAATGATAAATTATGGCTGTACAATCAAATCAACCCAAAGGCCGCTCTTTATCATCCGCGCCCTCCGCAATGTTGGCGCTCAAAACGACCGTAGACCATTGGCTGCAAAATAATGAGGGCAAAGATCAGGAAGTGGATTTGAGGGATGCGGAAATGACCAAAAGACTGGTGCATCTTTATTATGAAGAATCCCTGAAGGAGTTTGAACCGTTTTTGTTTGAGGGCGGTTTAATTGAGGAAGAACTGACCAGATTCAAGGCGGCAGTTGTGGATTATCTGGCCGGAAAAGACTTTTTAAAAGATGACCCCACCCTTTTACCTGCGGCAATCACACACGTACTGGTAACTTTTGATCTGGGCGACAAGAAGTTGATTGATGTGATTGAAGCCATGGAGATAGGCTATAGAAGGCTGGTACCCGCAGACGATGAACAGGCTTATTTGAAAGGCAAGTTGCTGTTGGTGCATGAGCTGGTGGCAAGAATAGTTGATCTCAACAGATAAATTTGAAAATGGTTGAACATCCCGCCGCGCGGCGCGCGGCGGGATGTTTTTCAGTCTGCCACCTTGTGGTCGAAAAACTCCTTGAAGTTACGGTTAGCCTTGTGCAGCCCCATTGTCCTGATCATTCTCTGCCAGAAGCTGGTCCGGGAGAGATTGCTGAAGATGCCGGTCAACACTCCCAGGATCAGGAAGGAAGAAGCAATCCAACGGGAATAACCCAGATCACCGGTTCGCAGCCAGTGGGCCGCAGCAGGCATGGTCGAAAGCATGGTCAGGGTCTGCCAGGCGTACTTGGTCTTACCGACGTAGCTTGCGTTCTCCGTCACGATCCATTTCTGAAGCAGCCTGAACCCCGGTACCCGGTCGAACGGCCAGCGCATGACCGTGCTGACGAGATCCGACAGAATCATCAGGAAGGCAGTCCAGGGGAAGACCATGTAGAGAATGCTCTGGTAGATGAAGACCGGAATGGTGATCAGCTTGTCGCTGACCGGGTCGATGCAGCCGCCCAGTCTGGTCTGTTTCAGGCGCAGACCGGGATAGGCGGGGTCTTCACTTCTGACCAGTTCAAACATGGGCAGGCAGGTGGAAGGTTTCATCAGGAAGGTGACCCAGTTTTCGATCAGGGCACGTTTCTGGACCTTGATCACCTGTCCGTTGATTTTCTCTTCCGCTTCAAACCAGGCCCAGAGCTCATTGTTGGAAGTGAGCGGAGCCCGGATTTTCCGCGGCGAGGCGACGATGGGAGATCCGTCCGGCGCGAGCAGCACGATCTCTGGCAGGAACTTCAGACGGGCAATCAGGTTTTTAGCCACTTTGCCGTCCAGACGGTCCATGTACATGCCGATCACAGTCAGCTCGAAACCGATCCAGAGCCCGACCGCATCCCCACCGGAACTGAAGTAAACGGCCAGTCCGATCAGCGTGATCGGGACTCGCCAGATCGAGATCCAGTTGGGGGAACAGCCAGGCCAGGTGCCGGTGATTCGCACCACGCGGGGCGGGGTAATCAGATGGAGAAAAAGCACCGTAAGCCCCCCCACCATCAACATGACCACATAGGTCCAGATCCAGTCGAAGTGGGTGGCTTCCATGAGCTTTTACCTCCTTCAGGGGTTTAGCGTAACTTCGGGTTTTCAAATATCAAGCGGGAAGACTATCGGATTCTCTGGCACACCTCCCGGTTTTTTGGCGGCCGCGTAGTCCGCCGTTCTTGCAGACATGTACAGGCGCGGCTTTCAAGCCCGCGCCATTCCGGCCGCCCCGAAAAAGTGACAAAGAAGGCCACATCATACTCGACTTGGGTTGATTTTCAAGTACTATCTGTCTAGAATTAGTTACCAATCGACATTTACCCGTAAATATGTCCACCCTAAAAATAGAGACCGGTACAGACAACCAGGTGCTGCGTGAAGTCGCCAAACCGGTCAGAACAATTGACCGGGAAACAGTCAAATTGATTAAAGATATGGAAGAAACCATGATCAAAGGCAACGGCTGCGGCCTGGCTGCGCCGCAGGTGGGCGTGCTGAAACGGATTATCATCGTCATGCTGAACCAGCAAACCGACCAGGAAACTATTCTGGCCATGGTTAATCCGGAAATTGTTTTTCATTCCGAAGACACGGAAGTGGACACCGAGGGCTGTCTGTCCGTGCCGAAGGTATTCGATCAGGTCAGACGGTACCGCGACATCATCGTAAAATTCCAGGACAAAAAAGGGAAGTCGCAGATGTTGAAACTGTCCGAGCTGAACGCCCGGGTTGTACAGCACGAAGTGGATCATCTGGACGGGATTTTGTTCGTGGACAAGATCGAACATGAGCCGGACAGTGTGCTGGTGCAAATGGAAAAAAGAGAAAGACATTTGAATATTTAATTTTCATCCCGTGCCGAAAACCGTGAAGAAAATTCGCAAGCAGGTTTGGAAGAGGCCCGAAATCATGGCTCCGGCAGGCTCTTTTGAGGCGCTGGCGGCCGCCATCAAAGCCGGCGCGGACAGCGTTTATTTTGGCGTGCAGCATTTGAACATGCGCTCCCGGTCGGCCAATAATTTCTGCATCGAGGACCTGGAGGAAGTGGCGGGAATTTGTAAAAAAGCCCGAATAAAATCCTACATTACCCTGAATACCCTGATCTATCAGCATGATCTGAAACTGATGAAGCGGATAGTCGACGAAGCGGCGCGCGTGGGAATAAGCGCCGTGATTGCCCAGGATATGGCGGTGATTTTGTACGCGCGTTCCCAAGGAGTGTCCGTGCAGGCCTCCACCCAGCTCTCCATTTCCAATCTGGAAAGCGTAAAATTTTACGCGCAATTCGCCGACACGATTGTGCTGGCCCGGGAACTGGATCTGAAAATGATTGAAGCGATTGTGCGGGGCGTGCGCGAAGAAGGTGTTTGCGGGCCGTCGGGGGCGCTGGTCAAGATTGAAGTTTTTGTGCACGGAGCTTTATGCATAGCCCAAAGCGGACGCTGCCAGATGAGCCTTCTGCAAAGCAATACTTCGGCCCAGCGGGGTGCCTGTCTGCAGGAATGCCGGAAAAAATACCGCATCATCGATGAAGAAACCAATGCCGAATTTTCGGTACAGGACGGCTATGTGTTGAGTCCGCGCGACCTGTGCGCGCTGCCCTTTCTGGATAAACTGACGGACGCCGGAGTGGACGTTTTGAAAATTGAGGGACGGGGGAGAACGCCGGAATATGTGGATACGGTGGTGAGAGTTTACCGGGAGGCGTTGGAGGCAATTGAGGCCCGGAAATTTACATCTGCCGCTGTGAAGGGCTGGATGAAGCGGCTGGAAACGGCCTACAATCGCGGTTTTTGCGAAGGCTATTACCTGGGTAAACCATTGCCGGACTGGGCAGCCAGTTCGGGAAGCCGGGCCACCGAAGAAAAAAATCATCTGGGAATTGTAAATCATTATTTCCCCAAAGCGGGAATCGCGGAAATAAAATTACAAAGCTCCGGCGTAAAAGTGGGGGACCAGTTGATGTTTACGGGGCGCACCACCGGCGTGCTGAGAAGCAAAGTTGCGGGAATCCAGCTGGACGGGCAGGCGGTTAAAACCGCTTTAAATCCGGCTGTGGTAACGATTCCGGTTAAGGAAAAAGTCCGCCTGGGAGACAAAGTTTATTTAATCAGCAAACGCCAAAATGACTAAAAAAATTCAGGTCATTCATTATCCGAAAAATTGTATTGGCTGCAATTCCTGCTGTCTGGCCGCGCCCAAACAGTGGAGGATCAACGATGAAACGGGACTGGCCGAATTAATCGGAGGCGTGCACAAAGGGGACTGCGACATTCTGGAAATTGAAGAAAAAGATCTGGCCGCCAATTTGAACGCGGCCAAAGCCTGTCCGGTGCAGATCATCAAGGTGCGGAAGGATTAGGGGGATTGCGGCTTTTCCTGCTTAAACAGCTCTTCCAAAAAGGCTTTGATTTCGCGGAGACGCTGGACGCCCTGTCCCAACGCAACGCGGTTGATGCCCCGGTTTCTGGCGTATTCTCTGGAGGCGCGAGTGGGAAAACTGGCCCGGTGAGCGGCAGCCTCGATTGAGTAACCGAGCATTTTTAGGATTTCTTCAGGGGATTTGCCCAGCTTCCAGTCTTTGATCGCCGCAAATAAATTGTGCTTTTCAGCTTCGGTAAAGGGCGGCAAGTTGTGTTCCCGGGCATATCTTTCCAGATTCATATGGAAAGTGGCCGGACTCAAGCTGGGCCGATGCATATCAAAAGGGATGTTGGATTCAGCGGCCAAATATTTCCAGATGCGGGAAATCAGCGACATGCTCAAGGCAGGATCGGTGGAGAAGGAAACCAATGACCTGATCGTGGAATTCAGTTCTTTGATCTTGGGATTCAGGTCTTCAATTTTTTCGTCCGTGTAAATAATAATCGGCTCAGTCACTTCCTTTTTTACTTTGGTTTCGCGAATTGCTTCCACCATTTGATGACTCATTTTAATGATGGTATTAATCCGCTCATTCATGGCTACCCGTTCTTTTCCCAGAAAATCGACCGCTTCCGGCGGCACAAGAGCAGGGCTTTTTTGCATGATCTGATTGGTGGTCAAATCAGCCAGCCGATACACATAATCTTCCACCTGACGGTGATCCACTTCCAGAGGAAGCTCTTCCGGTAATTGTTCCTGATCGGTCATAATAATTGGTTAGTTGATTTCTATGCTAAAGCAAATCCTCCTTTTTTGTCAATTTGTGTAATTTTTCTTTTAGAGTGGGCTTTTAATTAATGAATTACAGATCCTGTAAACAATATTACTATGAATGTAAGACCTACTCCGGAACAAAAACCCGTTGCCTCTGACCCCGATTCCATGGGATTTGCCCCGACACTCAGGATTAAAACGGATAAAATGGAAATACCCGGCACGGAAATCCAGAAAACGCGCAAAGGCGTTGGCTGCAGCGTGATCGCGGTGATGTGCGTCAGCCTGGCCAGTGGGGGTTCCGTGGCTACATTGGGTTATCAATATATCAATAAAAAATTCCCCTTCGCCCCGGAGTCGTCAGCGAGCGTTGCTCCAACTGACTCCAATGAAATTCCAACCGGTGATACTTCCGGGGATGCCCCGGATAATGCCGATCTGCCTGAAATGATCAGTTCCAACGAGGATCTGTCCAGAGCTCTCAAAAAACACCAAATACGGGCTACCGACCAGGATTTTGATTTTGAAACGGCCCGGCCGGAACTGCAGGCCAAAGCGGTTTATTTGATGCCACCAAAAAACGCCGATGCGGCGCCGGAAAACATTAACAACTGGCGCCCGGTCAGGGAAAGAATTTCCCGGATTAATCAGAATGAAACTCTAGTCGCCGTGAAAATTATTAATCCCAACCTCGGTCGCGATGCCCATAAATTAATTGTTGCGGAAGGATTGTCTTACCGGGCCAGAACTACCGACGCCACCGACCCATCCATCATCTATTTCTATTACAATTGTCAGGACAAAAAGGGGGAAGCGTCTCTGCTGGCGCAAATTGGCATCAAAGACCCGGTACGTCCAAGAAAGCTGATGTGGGCCAAATCATTTATGCTGCCGGTGTGTGAATAAAAGCTGCGTGATGGCTGCCTATCGGCGGGTGGCGGGATTATTTCTTTAATTCCGCCTCGATAAATCCGTCGATGGCGCCCTCCAGCACCGCGTTGACGTCATGCTCTTCGTAGTCGGTGCGATGGTCTTTGACCATGGTATAAGGATGCAAAACATAGGAACGGATCTGATTACCCCAGCTCATCTGGACGGGTTCGCCTTTCAGTTTGGAGAGCTCCTGCACCTGCTGTTTTTCAGCCAGATCGATCAGTTTGGCGGTGAGGATTTTCATGGCGCGGTCTTTGTTCTGCAGCTGTGAACGCTCAGTCTGGCAGGTGACAACCAGTCCGGTGGGAATATGGGTGATGCGGACAGCACTGGACACTTTGTTGACATTCTGACCACCCGCGCCGCCGGAACGGAAGGTGTCTACTTTCAGATCGTCTTTGTTGATTTTAGCCTGATGACTGACGTCAACATCGGGCATAACTTCTACCAGAGCGAAACTGGTTTCGCGGGAATTTTTGGCATTGAAAGGGGAATTGCGCACCAGACGGTGCACGCCTTTTTCACATTTTAAATAACCATAGGCAAAGGGGCCGGCGACGCTTACCGTTACGGATTTGATACCCACTTCCTCGCCGTCGGAACGGTCCAGTACCTCGCAGACATAGCCTTGATCCTCTGACCAGCGCAGGTACATGCGCAGTAACATCCCTACGAAATCTGCCGCGTCCTTGCCGCCGGTGCCGGCATGGATAGACAAAATAGCGTCACTTTCATCATATTTCCCGCCCAGAAAAGTCTTCACTTCCAGTTTGCGCCAGCGTTTTTCCAGATCATCCACCATTTTCATCCATTCGGTTCCGGTGGCGGCGTCTTCATCCATATTGATAGTGGGAGCCAGTTCGGTTAGTTCATCGCGGTCTTTGGCCAAGGCTTCCCACTGGGCCAATTCCTTTTGCAGGGAGGCCAAGCGTTTGCTGGTTTGCTGGGCTTTGTCAGTGTCATTCCAGAAATCCGGTGCCAGGGTTTCTTTTTCCAATTCGGAAATCTGCGCGCGGAGACGGGGCAGATCAATTTTTTCAATGGCGTGAGTAATTTCGGTGCTGATGGTGGTCAGTTTTTCTTTGTGTTCGTACATGGGCTGTCACTGTGATGAAGTGCGGGGCAGACGACTAGAAAAATAGCAAAATTTGTGCCCGGGCACAAATCAGCGGCATAAAATATGATCGGTTGACTGGGTGGGGAGGGGTTTTGTCAATTTCCGGATTCGGATAACTAAAATAATTTTTAGATCTAAAAATTATTGTTATTGTTTGCTGATTTGGTCAATTCCCAGCAGCAGTCGGGTCCAGCTCTGAGCCTGTTCAGGGGTATGCATAACCGCCGAAAGGTTGATTTGCCGGAACTGACGGGCGGACAGATGACTGTAGTCGGGGGCGACATCGAACTCCAGACCGGGATCCAGCCGGGAGGGCAGAAAAGACTGATGCTCTTCCAGCTCATCCAGGGCCATTTTAACTCTGTCCTGTGTGCTGCCGCGTAAAAACTGCGCTTCGCGGAATTCCAGCTCATTGGCGATACGGAAAAACTGTCCGGGGGCCAACACTTTCCCCTGGCGGATCTGCGCGTCAATCTGGCTGCGTATGGCGTGCAGGCGCTCCTGCATATTGATTGGCAAAGCGTAAAACAGATTGTCCGGCCAGGCTTCTCCGGATTCGGCCATGCGGCACAGTGCGGCCTCGATGAGGTTGCCGGAAATGGTGGCTACGCTATCCGACATTGGACGAAAGCGCTGATGCAGGATTTTCACCGCCCGCAGATTGGCTACCCATTCAGCCAAAAAGACATCATCATTGGGACCGTATTTCAGATCATGGTGATAATTCTCTTCTTTTTGATAAAGGAAATGATCGTCGCCGTCGAAAAAGGGACCGGCGTATTGGGATTCAAGAAAATCGCGGTAAGCCTGTTTGAAGGCGGTTTCCCTTTTCTTGGGCAGTACACCCGGACTGAAAACCACGTCAAAAGCCAGGCTTCCGAAAGCCCCGGTCTTGAGTTTGGCGGCGTCGGCTTCAGACAGTTTACCCAGATGTTTGGAAGCAGCGTCGACATCCAGGTCGGGAAGATGTTTTTGCAGGAGGAGGGCTTTGTTGCGAGTGATTTGTTCAGCTGACGGAGGAAGTATTTCAGAGGACATGGAGCACTGGTGATTATTAAGATGAGGTTAAATTTTCCGCTTCCGGCCAATTATTGTCAATCCTAGATTTTCCAAGGGCTGGTCGTCTCGAAGAGATAAAAAGTAAAGGTTTCCGCGGATATTGTTTGGTGTTAGAATGGCCGCGCCGTAATCAAAGAAACATTTAATGCCGCAATCCGGATTTGCCCCCAAATCAGATCAGCCCCACATCGCCCGAAAGATACTGATGAACACAGTCGCCCAGGTGGTTGCTAAAATTATTATCGGCCTTTTTTCGGTCTTCATTCTGAAAATGCTGACCACTTATCTGGGAAAGGAAGGCTACGGAATTTATAAATCCATTTATGAATATCTGGCTCTGTTCGCGATTGTGGCGGATATGGGACTGTACACGATCGGCGTGAGGGAAATGAGCAAAGACCCCGAAAGGGAGGAAATGGTGCTGGGGAATATGATGATGGCCAGAACGATTGTAATAGTGGTGATTTCGGTGGTGGCCTTTGCCGTAGCTTTTTTGATCGATGAATACAGAGGATCAATCGCGCCCTACGCGGTAGCTCTGGCGGCCGTCGGATCGGTATTCGCAATTTTGACCGGTACGGTTTCCACCGCCCTGCAGGTACATCTGCAAATGGAGAAAAATTCTCTGGGCTCGGTGGCCGGTAAACTGGTTTCACTGGCCTATATGGCCGGCGTGATTTATTTCTTTTTTCCGCATAACTGCGCGCCGCAGGCGGTGCAATTTCTGGTTAATGACGGCGGTGCCTGTTCGGTTTCCGACGGAGCCTTTATTCAACTGGTGCTGGCGGGACTGGCCGGCAACATTGTGATGTATGCCGTGACTGCTTATTTCGCCAGGAAACTGGTTAAAATCCGCTACCGTTTCGACTGGTGGTTCTGGAAAGAAGTGCTTTGGAAAGCCCTGCCCTATGGTGTGGCCCTGGTTTTGAATCAAATCTATTTCCGCATCGGATCGGTGATGCTTCTGAATATGCCGGGGTTCGGTGCCACTTATGTGGCCACCTATTCAGCTCCTTCCACCATGCTGGAAGCCGCCGGCATTGTTCCGCTTTATTTCATGAATGCCATTTTGCCTTTTCTGACCCGCTCGCTGCACGCCAAAGATGGATCGCATAAACCGATTATTCAAACCTGTTTTGACTTTCTGATGATGAGCGCCCTGCCGATTGTGACGGGTACGGTGATACTGGCCTATCAATTTATCTTTTTGATCGCCACGCCCGAGTTTCTGACCAACTGGTCAACCGGTTACGTGGGTTCCGATATCGTCTTACAGATTCTGATTATCGCCCTGTTGTTCAGTTTTCTGAACGGTCTGTTCGGCTATATATTGGTGGCTTCCGAGCATCAGGACAAGCTTTTGGTGCGCAATCTGATCGGGGCGGCCATGACCGTGCTTTTGTCCTGGTGGTGGATACCGCAGTGGGGTGTGCGCGGCGCGGCGTTCGCCAACATCATAACCGAATTTTATATCTTTGTGGCGTCCTATATTCTGGCGCGCCGCTACGTGGAATTTGAAATCAAACTGGGACGTTTCATGAAAATATTGCTGGCCACGGTCGTGATGGGAGCGGTGGTCTATTACGCCAAGGAGCCGACTTATCATCTGTGGGGAATGCAAAACAAAAACTTTATTCTGCTCATACCGCTGGGAGGAATAGTTTATTTTGCCGTGTTGCTGCTGACGGGGGGGTTGACCAGGGATATGATCAGGCTGGTGATGAAAAAGAAAATGCCGGTGACGGGTGACGGAGCCAAAGCCAATCTGGATGCTGTGGCCAAAGCCGGCCCGGCCAATGAAATGGCTTCCGAAGCCACTGGAACTACGCCCAAGGACAGTGAAAATCAATAATTTTGAGACCGGTCCCTGAGAGTTGTTGCTTTTTGGATTGGTTGGCAAATGGTTAGACATAGAAAATCACCGACCCTGCCCGGCCGGTGATTATTTTCTCCTGTAGAAGGTTTGCTGGTTGGCAGACCAGCCGCTCACGAAGAGCGAAGGATTGGTACAAATGCGGGCCGGACGGAACGCGACTGTAACGGAACCGGCAGTCCGGTCGATGCCGGAAACAGACGCCTAGGAAGGCAGGTTGCCGGTGCCCGGCGAAGAGATTTCGACGGGAGACGCGGTGAAGCCGTCCTGATCTGAGATGTCGTCGGAGAGGCTTTCCTGGAACTCGACCTTGATGCGGAAGGCGTCTCCCACGCCAATCTCGTCGCCGTTGTGGAGATAGCCCTTGCCCGTCAACGGCTCGCCGTTGATATAGGTAGGCAAACCGGCAGCCAGTTCGATCAGAGTGACCCGGCCGCAGTGCTGTTCGATCACGGAGTGGATGCGGGGTACCGAAGCGTTGTCGATCAGGACGACATCGGCCCCCGGTGTACGCCCGATCTTGATCACGTTATCGGAGCGGGTGCACTTCCCGATCAGCTCGTCGGAATTGTAGACGCTGAAGGTGATGAGGACTCCCGGATACTCCAAGCGCTTCTTGTACTCGATGTATTCCCGGAGATGCGACATCAGTTCGGGCAGCAGGGGGTTGGCGGCCATGGGAATGCCGGCGTATTCCAACAGATCACGCTGCACGCCCAGATCCTGAAGCGTCTTGAGCAGAAGGGCGGGCGATTCTCCAAGCAATTGTTCCTGGATGCCGTTGAGACACTCGGCCATGCCTTTCCTGACCAGGCCGCGCAGGTAGATTTCGAGCTTGCGCTGCAGGGCCGAACGGAAGCCGGACTCGGTGAGAATCCGATCAAAATCGAAGACCAGAAGCTCATCCTGGTGCTCCGTCTTGATGAAGGCGATCAGTCCGGTTTGTGATTCGACCGGCACGATCCTGACCCGCAGATGGTCGACGAGGTGGGGAAACTCACACTGGCAAAGCTGCATGGCCTTGACCTCAGCCTGAGTCTGGAGTCCGCCCTCTTTCCAAGCGGCGGTGATGCAATGACGCACTTCATTCCAGCGTTCCATGGTCTGCGCGAATGCCTTCCGCAGCCGGCGCATGCCGCGCTTGAGAAAGGTGCAGTTGATGAGCTGGAAACGCGGCTCGTATCCCACGTTCGTAGCGTACGCGGTGATGACGAGAGCGGCGGGCAGCTCATCGTTGGTGATCTGCAGCGAGCGCAGGATCAGCGGTTTGAAGAGGTTCTGTATTTCCCTGTTTGCCAGGGGCAACGAAACACTCCAGTTCCAACTGTCCGCGGACTCCGCAACACTGGTGCGCAGGAGCTTGATCTGGAACGGCTCTGTTTTTTTATCGCCGAAGATCGCAGTCTGGAGCTCCTTTGCAGTGACTTTCTGGATAGCGTTGATGCTCTGCATTGACTTGTACCAATCCTTAACCGACAGAGAGTGAACTCTCTGTCGGTTCACGCAGCGCTCCGGTTAACTACAAGTGCCTGAACTTGCCACTTCGTAGCTGTTCCGGGGAGTTATCTCTGATTAACGGCAGAGAGCCCTCTCCTGATACGGTTAAAAATTGTGCTTTTTATTCAAGGATTGCTAATTTCTCGCAAGGCGGGAATTTACCTCAACACAATCTTTGACACAAGTCTATTTTTCTTGGCATAGCAACATGCCTGTGTTAAGCTGTCGGCAACTTAGTTCATAGCAATTTCAGTATGATTTAGTGAGCAAAACAAAGTGGCTTTTTCGGCCGGTCGGCAATGGTTGCCCCCATTGCTTTACCCCATATGGAGCGATCAGACCGGGTATCTATTAACCAATTTTGAACATGCAAACTACATCATATCTGAAAGATTATCTGAAAGGCCGTTCTCCGGACGAAGCAAAGGGAGAAGCGGTGTCTTTTTATGCCTCCCTGGACACGGTAGCGACAGTCAATCCGGTAATCGCCGAAGCTATCCTGAAGGAGCTGGCTGATCAGAGATCGAATCTGAAGCTGATCGCTTCCGAAAATTATTCCAACCTGGCCGTACAACAGGCCATGGGCAATCTGATGACGGATAAATATGCCGAAGGGGTCTCCGGCGCGCGTTTTTATGCCGGCTGTGAGAATGTTGACACGATTGAGAGAGAAGCGGTCAGACTGGCAATGGAATTATTCGGGGCGGAACACGCCTATGTACAACCGCATTCCGGCGCGGATGCCAACATGGTGGCTTTTACGGCCATACTGGCCGCCAGAGTCCATCGCGGATTTCTGGATGAAGTGAGCGCCATGCTGACCAAAAAGGGCAAAGGCGCGGAAATGGCCCCCAAGGACATACGCGGACTGGTGGCCAAAGACTGGGACAAACTGCGGGAAAAAACTCTGCATCAGAAAATGATGGCGCTGGATATCGGTTCGGGCGGCCATCTGACCCACGGCTACCGCATGAATATTTCTTCCTGGCTGTTTGAAATTCATCAGTATTCCGTTTCCAAAGAAACCGGTTTGCTGGATTATGACGTGATCGAGAAAATGGCGCTGGAAGTGAAACCACTGATTTTACTGGCGGGATTTTCCGCCTATCCGCGCAAGATTGATTTCGCCCGGATGAGGAAAATCGCCAACAAAGTCGGGGCCGTATTGATGGTGGACATGGCCCATTTCGCGGGGCTGGTGGCGGGAAAAGTTTTTCAAAACGAATTCGATCCGGTGCCCTACGCGGACATAGTCACCTCGACTACCCACAAGACGCTACGCGGGCCGCGGGGAGGCATCGTGCTCTGTAAAAAGTGGCTGTCCGAATACGTGGACAAAGGGTGTCCGTCGATGCTGGGCGGCCCGCTTCCGCAGATGATGGCGGCCAAAGCCATTGCCTTCAAGCTGGCTTTGCAGCCGGAGTTCCGCGACTACGCCAAACGGATTGTTGAAAATTCAAAGGCTTTGGCGGCTGAATGTATGGCACTGGGCATGAAAGTTTTGACGGGAGGAACGGACAATCATCTTTTACAAATCAATGTATTTGAAAGTTACGGACTGACCGGACGGCAGGCGGAAGAAGCTTTGCGCGAATGCGGCCTGACCATGAACAGAAACGCCATTCCTTTTGATCCAAAGGGCGTATGGTACACTAGCGGACTCAGACTCGGCACGCCCGCCCTGACCACTCTGGGCATGGGCACAAAGGAAATGAAAGACATTGCCGGAATGATTCATGGCGTATTGGCGGCCACCAGACCTCTCCCGGGTGCCGACGGCAAGCCGACCATGTCTAAATATTATCTGGAGAAAAATATCAAATCCTCCATTAAAAACGAGGTAAAGATACTTCTGGATAAATTCAGGCTATATCCGGAGTTGGATTAGATTTAGAAATTGCAGGTAAGACCGGCGGAAGATCCGCGGACGCAGTAGGAATCATCCTTACCCAAGCGAGCTTTTGTCAGGTCGCCTAACTGAACCTGTCCGTTGGCGCATTTTAAACCAACCTGATCAAAATCGTAATTCTCCGAATCGGATTTATCCTTCAGAATACAAGTGTAGATCGTGGACTTAACCGCGGCGCAATCTGCCTGCAGCTCCTGAATGCTGCTTAATTGAGGCTGATCGGATTTCAAATCGCAATCGTCATCTTGGCCATAACAGCCCGAGGGAAGAGCCAAACCGGTGATGAGAGCGGCGGTTCTGAAAGCTTTTTCCAATTTATTATTCATGTGGGCGATCTGTTATAAGACAACAGTTAACCATATTTTACACTCTTTGTCAAGCTCCGATAAATGCCCTGTAATATGCAATAAATTCAGGGCGGGAAAGGGGCTGATGACGACACTCCTTGCGGTTTTGTAAATATTATGTAAGAATCTTTTACTAGTTTCGTGTTATAATGAAATTAGTTGAAGTAAGTTCCTTCAAAATACATAATAAATAATAAATAGAACTAAATTACGATATGGACGATCTCAGAAAAGAGGAGAAAGGCAAGAAGCTCGATATTCTCGACCAGTGGTTAAAGCAAACTTTAAACATAGGAAAGACAGAAACACCGACTACACAGTCAACTCCCGCACAAAAGACAGGGTTTTTTAAGGATAACCGCCCTGAACAAAGAAAAGGTAATCAACAACAAGGACAGCCAAACAGACCAAACAACCAGCGGCCCAATAATCCGGCGATGCAGGTTAATTTTGGAGGTTCCAACAATCAGGCCCGCAACAATCAGCCCGGACAAAAAGGACCAAAAGGCCCTCAAAACAATCCGGGAAGACCAAATCAGCCGGGGAAAAAACAGAAAGGCAGATTTAAAGGCTTTTCAGGCAATTTCAACCAACGGCACAAGTTTCAGAGCGCCCTGAGAAGGGCCAGTGAAGCCCAACCGGACCAGACCAAATACGATCCGCGCGGAAAACTGCGCATCATTCCGATCGGAGGTCTGGATGAAGTCGGGAAAAACACCATGATTTTCGAATATGAAGACGCGATATTCCTGGTGGATCTGGGTTTTCAGTTCCCGGAAGCCGACATGCTCGGCGTGGACTATGTCATACCCGACATTAATTATCTCAAGGATAAGGTTCATAAAATAAAAGGCATTGTCGTCACCCACGGTCATCTGGACCATATTGGCGGCATCCCTTATTTACTGGAAAAACTGGGTAATCCTCCTATCTATACAGGTAAACTGACCATGGGACTGATTTCCAAACAGCTGGAAGAACACGGACTTCTGCAAAGCGCCAACCTGAAAACGGTTAATTTTGCTTCCGACGTACTTTATTTCGGAAAGATGAAGGTTTCCTTTTTCAGGGTAACCCACTCCATTCCGGATTCCAGCGGACTGATCATCGAAACTCCGGCCGGTTCAGTAGTGCACACGGGGGACTTCAAAATAGACATGAGCCCCGCCGGCATGCAGCTGCCTCCCGAATTCGCCAAAATCGCCGCCCTCGGTGAACGGGGGATTACGGCTCTATTCAGCGACTCCACCAATGCCACCAGACCGGGACACACGATGTCCGAACAAAAAATCGGACAGACTCTGGACCAGATCATCAAGGATGCCACAGGCAGAGTAATTATCGCCTCGTTTTCTTCACAAATCGGAAGAATACAGCAAATCATCGATTCCGCCATACGCCATGACAGGAAGATTTTCCTGAGCGGCAGAAGTCTGATCGACAACTGCATTATGGCTGCCGAATTAGGATATCTCAAATATCCGCAGGGACTGATCACGGACATTAAAAAATCCAAGAAAGTACCCGGAGAAAAAACCATTATCTTAACCACCGGTTCACAGGGAGAGCCAGTCGCGGCGCTCAGCCGCATGGCACTGAAGGAACATTCCCAGGTGAAAATCGGTAAAGGTGATACGGTAGTTTTGAGTTCATCACCAATCCCGGGAAATGAAATGGCGGTCGTACGGGTAACCAACAACCTGGTCAGACTGGGGGCAAGAGTTATCAACAATAATATAATGGATGTGCATGCTTCCGGGCATGGACACCAGGAAGACCTGAAATTGATGTACAGTCTGGTCAAACCCAAATATTTCGTGCCTATACATGGCGAGTTTTTCATGAGAAAGGCCCACGCCGAACTGATGACCCATGAACTGGGGCATCCGGAAAACCGCGCCATTATGGTGGAAAACGGTGACGTAATGGAAATGAGCAACGGTGAATTGAAAGTCACCGGCGAAAAGATCAAAACCAATTACATACTGGTTGACGGTATGGGCGGAGGAAACATCGGCTCGCAGGTAATGATGGACAGACAGATCCTGGCCGAAAACGGCGTGATCGTTTTGTCTCTGCTGATCGATAAAAACACCCGCGTCCTGAAGGGGCAAATCAACGTGGAAACGCGCGGATTTATCTACATGGAAGAGTCGCAGGAAATTATCAACGGCATCTGCCGCCGCGCGGCCGAATCCTACACTGAGTTTGCCAAGAGCAATCCCGGATTCAATTTCGAGGAAGCCAAGCTGCACATACGCGAGAGCGTGGACCAGTTTGTGGTCAGCAAAATTGACCGGCAACCTTTGATTCTGCCGATACTGGTGGAATAATTAAACCAAACTGGAGTCGGAAGGACGCTGCCTGTTAGCGTACCTTTCGAATGCCGCGTTATCAATCAAACCATCCGGCCTGGTGCTGTATTTTGCTATACCGGCATTCTCTTTGGCAACCTGGTATTTCCAATTGGGGTCTTTATTTTCTGTACCAAAAACAAACTCCGGTCCTTTGCCAGCAGCCACCGGATAGAAAACAGCACGATATAGATCAGCAAATGTATGTAATTTACCTCTGTTACGTTTGAAAAATTTATCTACGTATTCCAGTTGTTGCAGTCCGGTCATTTTTCTAATCTGTTCTATCGGCACCGGCGCATACCTTGGCACCCATTGGATTAAGCCGCTTGCTCCGCTGGTAGGATTGATCGCCTGGGGATCAACTTCAAATTTCCCGGTCTGTTTGTTCCTGCTGACACCCTCCATTTTAAAGATGGCATAAAGATCACTTAAACTTACGCCAATATTGTTGGCGATTTGTTGGGCGCGGGCTTTGAATTCGGGATTATTCAACAGGGCATCACCTTTGAGGCCGGATGTGGAATCGGGTCCGCTCTGCGTTTCGGGGGACGGTGGCGGCCCGGACGGAGGCGTGACCGCAGGGGCGGGGGCAGGGCTGTTAGCGGCGGCGGGCTCTGTGGAAGCGGGGACGCTGTCTTTTTTATTGGTCAGCTTGCCCCACCATTCCGAAATTTTTCCGCTGATTCCGGCAAAAACTCCTTTAACACTGTCCCATATTTTTCCAAAAAATTCTTTGATTTTTCCGCTCCAGCCTTTCAGTTTGTCTCCCCAGCCTTCCGCGGCGGCCGGAGGAGGCGTGCCCGTCGCAGCTGCTGTGACAACAGCTGCTGCCGCAGCCGTTTCGACGGCCGCCGGCACAGATGCTTCTTTCTTATCTGCCGATTCCGGAGCCTTGGGCTGCTCGGGAGTTTTGGGTTGTTCGGGCGTAGTCTGTCCCGGGGTTGCTGCGGGTTTGTCCCCGGCGGTTACCAGAACGGACGCGCGTTTGACCGACAGGTCTTTTTCCGCGGCGGTTCGCTTGGCCTGCTCCCTGCGGGCCAGTTCTTCACGTTCGATCCGCTGGGCGGCTTCCATCATCTCGCGTTCGCCCAATTGACCGGCCAGCTCGGAGCTGTCGACAGCCTTGTCTTTGGATTCCTGTCCCTGTGGGAGACCTGTACCAGTCATAGCAATAATTAAAATCTTTTAATTATAGCATGTTTTAGCCTAAATATTAAGTTGCTTTGCGTTTTGACTATTTTGTAATACATTGCCGGAGTGAAGCGTTTAGTCTTATGAGCATTTAACCAATTATCACATGAACCCAAAGAAGATCCTGACCGCGGCAGTTTTAGGCCTGTTGACGCTGGTAAGTCTTTCCGCCTGCACACTGGATGAAGACACTGACAAGAAGCAGGGAAACACTGCCACGGAGACTAAAACGGAGGAAAATAAAACAGAAACCGAAGCAAAAGTAGATATAGAGGAAAATAAGGATAATTCCGTTACAAAATCAACGGATGAAGTGGACTTTATCAAACCGGCCAAACTGGATTCCAAAAAGGTTCTGGCCAATTATCTGCCGGAGATGCAAAAAATATTGGCTGGCGATGCTGCCTTTCAGAATGACGACTTTGATGACGAAGAATACCTGCTGACGGCGCTGACTTTTTATGAGGTAGGAACTATGAAAGTTGCCCCCTATGAAGGCAACAAACTGCTGGTAATGGACGTAACCTGTGAAGGCCCCTGCATGAGCGCGTCACTGTCCAGACTGGCCTGGAATGAACAAAGCGGGGAATTGACCCTGCTGGAAAATTACAGCTACACCGATTATATTGCGGATTATCAGAAACCCTTGTATGACACGGCCGACCGGGAACTCCGCATCAAAGCGCTGGAGCTGCCCAATAGCATTATGCTCCCCGACGGCAGCAATTCCATTCAGCTCAAGAGCCGTGATTTCGACCTGCAGACAGAGGACAAAGTCACCAAGGACAATTCGGACGGCATTGATTTTGCCGACCTGGGAAAGGTGGCCTTTAAAGATCCCAAAGTAGGTGAAGTGTATCTATCCGAAGGCATAACGGGATGTCTGTTTGTAATTAACGCGGACGGGACAGTGGCCAATTATACTTTTGATCCGGATCTGACGGGCGATAAATCGAATATTATGGCCAAGTGGATTGATGGCTCGGATTCAACCTGGCTGGGTAACGATTATGAACTGAAAACCGGCGGATGCGGAATCGGCAGCCACTGCTACATTATTGAAAACGTTGACACCAATCTGTTGGTTGAAGCCGGAAAGTCCAGTAATGGCATAAAACTCTACCTGGCCAAAGACCAGCAAAGGGTGTCCGATAATGATGCCCTGGAAGCGCTGGTCGACAAAAATCAACCATTGTGGGATTTGAATTATACCTACAATCTTTATGTGGATCTGCAGGACCATCTCACCGACGACCAGAAGGCCGACCAGGTCAAAACCTATGAAGAATTTTTGGCCTCCAAACCGATTATTTACTGGCAGGATCCATTTGGAAGATTTTCAGGAATTATCAATACCGAATACAAACCGCCGGCAGAATGCGGCAAACCGGTTATCTATCTCTATCCTGAAAAAACTACCGGGGTCAGCGTGAAAGTTGGCATCGATGAATTCACCGTCACCGTTCCGGACTATGGAAACGGCTGGAACGTCATCGCCCAACCAGACGGAGAGCTGACCAACCTGGCGGACGGGAATAAATATGAATATCTGTTCTGGGAAGGAAAATCCGACCGGAAACTGGAACTGAGCGGCGGTTCAGTTGTAGCCAAAGCCGATCTGGAAGGATTCCTGAATGAGAGCTTGAACCAGCTGGGGTTAAATGAAAAAGAAGCCGCTGACTTCAGGGAATTCTGGTTACCCAAGATGCAGGCCACGGCGGAACCATACGTACTGGTTAGCTTTGTCGGAACGCATGAATTTAATAAAATTGCGCCTCTGGATATCAGCCCGAAACCGGATACTCTGCTCCGCGTGTTCATGTATTATCAACCGCTGGCCACCAAAATCTCCATGCCGGCACAGGTTTTGAAAGCTCCGGCACGCCGCGGGTTCACGGTTGTAGAGTGGGGAGGCACTTCATCCGACGGATGGCAAATCAAATAAATAAATCTCGGCAATGGCTGGAAAAGGGGATCCTGGTGATCTCCTTTTCCTTCTGTCTGCTGTCTCTTACCGGTTGTCTACCCGTGTCTACCGGTGACCGACCCGCGAACGACAATGCGGGTGGACAAAAGCTGCAGGAAACCAATTGGCTAAATCCTCCGGAGGCGCTGGCCGGCGGGGTGCGCGGAATAATTCTGCCGCATCATCTGCTGGTGGCTTCGTTTATGGAGAAATTTTACGGCCAGTTGGCCGCGGAAAATTCCTATGATCGGGTGGTGATTTTAGCGCCTAATCATTTCGGATACGGCTACAATTTTGTTCAAACTACTGATGCTGTCGAGGGGGGGCCGGGTCTGGACTTGAAGTGGATAGACACGCTGGAAGAAAGTAAAACCGCGAGGATGGAAACGGCCGATTTTGGAAAAGAACACGGTGCCTACGTTCATTATCCGTTTCTGCGGAAATATTTTCCGAAAGCTTTGATAGTTCCAATTATCATTAAAAATGATACCCCCTGCCGGACTCTGGATCAGCTGGCGGACAAACTGGCTGAACTGCGGGACCGGGAGGAGGGCCGGACGTTGATTCTGGCCAGTCTGGATTTTTCACATTACAGCGCGGAGGAAATCTCGGCGGCCAATGACCGGCGAACCATTGCCTGGCTGGAAAAAGGAGCGGCGTTCGAGGCCGGGAATCTGTGTCAGGAGTCCGTTGAAATGGCCGTGAGTCTCGATTCAGAAACGCCCGATGCCGTGGCGATCGATTCTCCGGGCGTAATTTATGTGATGCAGCGATTGATGCAAAATTCGGGAGCCGCGAATTTTAATTTATGGGCCCGCACTTCCAGCGCTTCGCTGTTGGATTCGGTCAGGCCGATAGACAACACCAGTCATGTTTTTGGCTTCTACAGGCTGGGATCATAATCATCCATATCATCCCCCCCATGCTCTTCCAAAAGATGATCCTCGGAAGCAGCGCTAAACATTTCATCCAGCGCCTGTTCTTCATATCTTTCCCTGGCTTTCTGTTGCAATAAAGCCGCCACGTCCACCTGTCGCATCTGTCTTTTCAGCTGCAGGCGTACTTTTTCGGCCTGTTTTTTTCCTCCCGGCTGGGCCAGCACGTCGATGCCCAGCTGGCAGCTCTGCAAAAGTTTCGTAATAGCCAGATCATAACTTTCAAAAATACTACTCAAAGCCGATTCACCGCAGTTGGAAATAAAATTTTGGCGAAGCTTTTTTAAATCATCTTTCATTCTGACGAAGAAAGGCAGTTTGTCCTGACCGAGATGACGATCATAGAGCGCCTCCCATTGGTCCCAGAGTTTTTTCAGCTGCAGGACCTGTCTGACTCCGGCCAGACTTTGTTTCAGCTCACCGATAGTGCTGTCCTCCTCGAGCAAAACATTGCTGCTGTGTTGCAGGGCGTCCTGGACTTCATGACAAAAACTTTGATAGGGTTCCAAAAAAGTTTTTCTGCCGGAATTCGGATAAAAACGGTGCAACCACTGCTGTATTCTTTCAGCCACAGCTTCTTTTTTGTCCAGCGAAAGTTTGATGCTGTTCCAAAGATCGTCGGGGTTGGAGCGCCGGTCCAGATAGTCCTCCAGTTCGGCAAAAGGAATAGCCTGATGTTCAGACATCTGTACTTCCAGAATTTGCCGGTCATTGGCATTGTAGCGGGAAATTTTGGGAATAACGCGGGAACGTCTTTCTTTCAATTTCCGGACGGCTTTTTCCAGTTGGGCGCGCTTGGCGCCGGGGTTCAATCTGACAGTAACCTGAGTTTGCGGTTTTTGTCCTTTGGTCCTGACTACACGAGTGTAAGTTGACTCCAGCGTCATGGCCTGCTTCAGCAATCCGAGCGCCTCAACTTTGTCGGGATCACGCACTTTTTTCAGACTGTTTACAGCCTCGCTGATAATTGATTTGGCCTTCTCCAGTTCAGCCGAGTCCTTTACCTGCTGCCAGTTCCCTTTCTGCAGATCGCGGTCGGCCTGCAGGATAAGATCGATGGTCCTGGCCAGACGGCCGGTTTCCCGCGGATAACCGGTGTGTATATGTTCACTGCGGCGAAGGGAGTCCACCAAACTGGTTTTATAATATGACGGCTTTTTCCTGACGGGATTAGTGACACCAATCACTTTCCCGTCTAGACTGCCAAAAAGACGATAGCGGCCGAATTTATCATGAGGATCGCCCTGTCCAAGAGGTTCTAAAGCAGAAAGTTCGGTTTTCACCCGACCGACGAGGTCACTGATGTGACGCAGCTTTTCTTCGCGGGAAACCCTCTTTTCACCGGTCCAGGGAAGAATAAATCCAAGATGCTCCAGCTGCAGATCGCTCAATTCGAGCGGATTTACAATAAGCGACTCCACCTGCGCTTTTTCATAGGCCTGTTTTTCGTCCATAATGATACGCCGGTCAGTGGGACTGGTCATGATGCGCTGAACCATTTTGGAGTGATTGTTGGGAGCTCTTTCAAATTCCTGCGGACTGGAAGCCTGGAGCAGACGGCGGGTGATGTTGGGATAATAAAGTTTTGTTTTCCCGTCATAATAATGTTCTCTTTCACCGTCCAGCCTGCGTTGTTCATTACGTTCCCGCTGATCCAGATTTTCCAGCCAGAAATGGTTATGCTCCATCTGGGCCAGACGGGCCCGGACGGCAATGATATAGGCAATCAGATTGTTTCTGATTTTCCGCTCGGAATAGACCTCCAAACTTTGGTCCTGCTTTTTCTTGAAAAAGAGAGATTCGATCTCTGCCACTGCGCGGGGGGAGGCCGGCGTTACCAGTTTTTCTTCAGTACCGTCGGGATGAACAAAAAGTTCCTCCCAAATCCCGTATTCGGGCACGTCGGTAGCAAGCAGGCGCATGTTCTCCTCGAATTCGGGATTGAGACCCGATAGATCAAATTGAGACAGCAAAGCCTGGTCAGGTTTGCCCTGATGAAGGTAACCGGATAAAAAGTCTTCTCTAAGTTTGGAATCCATGTCTTTTTTGGTAATTGAGGTCGGTATTATCTCACTTTTCAGGGATTTGTCAAAGCGGGGAAAGGGGTGTAGGCTGTGGGCATGAAAAAGAAGCCTGAAACAACCAAAATACCGGTTAAAATCAGCGCGGTTTTACATGAGCCGTTAGCCAATCTGATGCGTCCCAAGACTCTGGCCGAGTTTTTCGGACAGGAAGAGCTGGTGGGACAGGGCAAAACCCTGCAAAAGCTGATCGAATCCGATCAGCTGCATTCGATGATCTTTTACGGCCCGCCGGGGGTGGGTAAGACGACTTTAGCCCAGATTATTGCCGAGAAGACGGCCGCCAGGTTTGTGACTGTGAGCGCGGTGACGGCGGGCGTGCCGGAACTGCGGACAATTGTGGCAGATGCAGATGAATACCGTCGCCTGGGTACCGCCACGGTTTTATTTGTGGATGAAATCCACCGTTTTAATAAATCGCAGCAGGATTTTCTGCTGCCGCATACGGAGAGAGGGACTATTACTTTGATCGGCGCCACTACCGAAAACCCCTCTTTTGAGGTTAATTCGGCTTTGCTTTCCCGGGCGCAAGTATTTGTGTTCAAGGAACTGGATGAGACGGCCCTGGAAAATATCGGAACGCGGGCATTGGGGAAACTAGCGGAGATGGTTTCCGCGGAGAGCGGGGACAAGGAGGTGAAATTTGAACTGGAAAAAGAAGCGATGGAATATCTGATCGGATTTTCCAACGGGGACGCGCGTAATCTGTTGAATACCCTGGAGGTTATCCTGAAAGTGGCCTCCAAATGGCCGGTAGACGTGGAACAAATGCGCGAGATTTTGCAGAAGAAAAACCTGCGATACGATAAGAAGGGAGAAGAACATTACAATATTATTTCCGCACTGCATAAGAGCATGCGCGACAGCGATCCGGACGGGGCTCTGTATTGGATGATGCGGATGCTGGAGGGCGGCGAAGACCCACTCTACGTAGCCAGACGGCTAATCAGATTTGCTTCCGAGGATATCGGTATGGCCGATCCGCACGCTTTGCTGGTGGCCGTGGCCGCCAAAGACGCCTGCCATTTTAACGGGATGCCGGAATGTGAAGTCAATTTGGCCCAGGCGGTTGTTCACCTGTCCATGTCACCAAAATCGAATGCCCTCTATATGGCCGTGGGATCAATCAAAAAGGCTATACGCGATACGGGTAACCTGGAGGTGCCGCTGGAAATCCGCAATGCCCCGACAAAGCTGATGAAAGAATGGGGCTACGGCAAAGGCTACAAATACGCCCACAATTTTGAAGGAGCGGTGGTGGAACAGCAACATTTGCCGGGCAGACTTACCGGCACAAAATTTTATCACCCCACGGACAGGGGACTGGAAGCGAAGATCAAAGAGAGACTGGAGAGCACTTCCCCCAATTAACTGAGACCAGTAAAGATTTTTCCTTCCGAGAAATTCACCAAGGGAAATGATATGCGGTAAGTATAATAATCTTTCTGGGTATAATTTCCGGGGTCATAATTACTTCATTTACTATTCTCTTGTTCTGGGATTAAATTTTTAATACAGATCGAAAAGATCCCAATCTGGAATGAAATACAGCATTTGTAGACCAGGTTCCGGCACGAAACGGTGCAACGCGGAAACCAATCCTATTGAAATTTTTAGCTCTTTCTTCAGTAGTTGCCTCAACCCAAGACCAGGTAAATAGATCAAAATCCCCATAATTTTGTAGAATGCTGTATTCCTCCGGGTTCATTATTTTTACTCCCATCGCTTTTGCCATTTCTTGTGCATTTCCTCTGCATAATTCAGGGTGTTCACGCCAGACACGGGCGAACTCCTCATTTGGACGAAGTTTCAGCTCAGCAATTTCAACCCCGAGCAATCTGCAAAAATATAACCAAAGTTCCATTTGGGTTCGGTTCATTTCTCCCAATGTGGGCATCTCGTCGATATATTTGTTAAGATCTATCGGATCTGTGTCATATCTGGGAGAAGTTCTGAGTTTTAAATAATCTTCAGCCTGCCGATCATAAACGTGATTAGTCCTACCTACAGGACTTTCCGCAGACAAATCAAAGAAAATATATTGCTCAGTATCCAGATCATACCCCACTACATCGGGTTCGCCTCCGGTTCTTTCCATTTCGTTAAGTGACCATAATTTTACAGGAAAGGATAGAAGACGTTTTTCAATAACAGGCCAGGACATGTTTTTTCTGGAAGTCTTAAATCTGGGATCCAGATTATGTCTCTCAAATCGATCCTCCAAGCACAATAACAGCAGTTCTTGTTGTTCTAAACTTAATACTTTTTCCGGGGAGGCAGCTGCTATGATCTTTTCTGCGCTTTCTGTGCTAATTTGTCCTACAGAATTATTACCGGGCTCCAATATATTTTGCCCTTCTGCTCCAGGTGATTCAGAAGTCGTGCCATTTTGTAGTTGTAAACTTTGCATATGAACACTATACTACCACCTTTTTGTTTTTTGTCAATTCCATGGGCAAGGCCAGGTTTTGGATAGTCTATGAGACTGAAAGGACTGGAGGCGAAGATCAAAGAGAAATTGACCGGCAGGGCGGATTAGTTGGGTAAAATCCGGTCAACGCCAAAGGGCTCCTCAACCAGCGGGAAGGCTTGTCTGTATCTCTGATTTGGATCCTTATAGAAGCAAAGATAGCCATTCTCCAAACCCAGATAAAAATCCCCATCGAGACTGGTAAATTTCAGGGCCACCAGACGGTCGGGGATGTTGAATTTTCGTTTATAAGTATCCCAATGGGTATCGATTACATTGAGCAGATTGCGTTTGATTTGGCTAAAAGTCAGATCCGCGTATTCCGGGGCTCTGCTGTGTAACGCCATCAACTGCTGATATTCCAGATGATATTTGGCCAGCAAATCAACGTCTTCAATAAAAGTGGTACTAAAAGTCACCCGGTCGCGAATTTGCCGAACCGGCGTTTCGACGACCAATACGTGCTTGGGGTTGGCGGGGGGAGGGGGAATAGTATCTTCGTTTTCGATCGGATGATCTCTGTCTATTCCGTCTTTTTTACTTTGTGACATAGTGAAAGGTTGGATTAATAGCGTGGATTAATTTGGACTTTGCTCTCGTCGCAGGACATGGACTGGGGCACACCGCCGGTTACACAGGAATGGCTTACTTTATTGGTGGGAGAAAAAAGATGGTCAAGAATTTTGGATAGATCGGGATCATTGCAGGCGACCTTACCATATCCGACTGCAGGGTCTTTGGGAAAGCCCTCCGAAGTCAAACAGCTAAGCAAAGCGTGTTTGTGGATTTGACAATATCCCTCCACGTCCGATCTGACAGTCAGTTCCGTCTCTCCGGGCCGGGGCGTTTGGCGGCACTGATAGGCCTGTGTCTCTCTTGGCTCGGGTTGTACGGGCTTTTCGGTCTGGCAGGCGGCATTACCGAGGATCAGGCTGCCGATGGCGGCGAATTTGGATAGGTTGTTCATGGGAAATTAGGACTAAGACGATGATTTTAGCCCTTTTTGGGGATTTGTCAATTGGAGAGGGGGGGTACCGTGAAATCTCGGCGTGGCGATGCAACCAGTCACACAATCGACAATACTGGCGAGCAAAGTAAATAAACTATCAGTTTGGTATTACTAAACGTTTTGTTCAATTTTAAAATTACTAGTCTGTTTGCTGCTAGAATTCAGATAAGTTTGCCTTCAATAGATAATAATGCATAAAGGCCTTTTGTCCTTGTTTTTTTACATATTCAACACACCAGACCTGGGTTTCAAGAAAGAATGGTCTAGGAAAGTCATTACCATCTGCAGTAAGCAAATATGTATTCTTATCAGTAAAAATCAGAGACCCAATAAAAACATCAATATCAGATATCGAATGAAGGTGATTTTTGATTGCGGCCCGATTCTTATACAAAGAATACAGGCGAGTAGCCCTATCAAGTCTGTTTTCGTTAATATCTATTTGAACCAATTTGCCCAAATATTTTTTACACTTGTCTCTCTGTTTATCATCGGCACTCCTGAGTAACTCATATTTCGTCAACTGACTTACATAGAAGCTATTTCCATTTTTATTTAACTCTTCCAAAACCGCCTGAGTCTTAGAGACCAGATCCGTTTCTTTACTCAACACATTACTAACAATATTTGTATCCAGAAGTACGTGAGCATTTTTTAGCATGGAACGGGCCGTTTATCCTTATCACATTGGCATTCTTCAATATCAAAGATATTAGCTTTGGAAGCCTCTTTAACAAATTGAGAAAACTCTGCTTTTTCTTTTTTGGAAAAAGTTGGCCATTTATCATCGATCATTTTTTCTCTCTCTTGTTGAGTCATTTGTATAGAATGTTTATATGGAAAATATTAACATGCATGGGGCAAATATAGAAACATTTCAGAAAAATTTTAACTTTTGGCGCAGACCGGCAATATTACATCCTATTATGCGGGGATGTCAGCTAAAATCTCACTTTCATGACTTGGTAGTGACATAGATGAACCTAAGATACTACTATTCAATATCTATAGTCCAAGCTCCATCTGCCTGAATGTTGAAAGCATAAACATTATTATTAGTAAATTCAGCTTTGGAACCTTCAAATATGCCTATTTCATTTGCCAGATACATTTCATTCGTGCCATCTTTGTTAAGCAGCTTAACAATAAAGTTTGATTTCCCGGCGTGAGTCATTTTAAACGTCTTTGTACCAGCAGGTATTGTAAACAACTCTGTGGCCGTATCGCCATAACCTTCAAAATGAGTTTTCGTGGGAACGCTTGCAAAATTTGTATATTGAGTAATATTGATAGTCCAGTTACCGTCAGCATCGATATTCAATAAATGAATCCCAGAATCGATATATTCGATTCTACTTCCTTCATAATTCCCGATATTATTAGAATAAAGCGCTTCCATTTCACCATTTTGGTTCAACAGTTGAACGATAAAATTCGATTTTCCATCATGAGTCAGAGTAAACCTTGTTAATCCTTTATTGAGAGAAAAGGGAGCTGTAACAAACATTCCTTTACCAGAAATGTTGCTCATGCCTTGAGCCGATGTAACAGGCAGGGGTTGTTCGAGACCAATATTCCAGCCTCCATCCGCGGTCACATTGAATAAATATTCACCGTCTGTTGCGACAGAAATTGCCAATTTCCCGTCATATGAACCAATTTCGTTAATGATATAGGTTTTATCACCATTAGCCGTGTTCATTAAATTGAGTATGAAATTCGAAGTACCTGTGTGATCGGCGTTTATAATTGCCAATCCTTTTTTCAAATTAAATTTTTCGGTTACTTCTGTTCCTGTGCCATCAAATGTTAATTTTACTGACTTAGGGAGATATTCGCTAAAACTACTTAAACCTTCAACACTTATCAGTATTGCCCGATAAATGTTTTCACTTATTCCTGCTCTTGTTTTTGGGCTGGCTGGAGAAAACATCCCATATTGTTCTTCTAAAAGTCCTTTATCCTTTGCAACTTTAACGTATGGAGAGAACCAATCGGTTGAGTTCACATCATCAAACAATTTCTCGGTTACAAAAGATGGAACGACATATGCTTGGGAGTTGATGAGCATTTTCAAAGATTCGACTTTATTGACATCGTTTGCAGGTTTAAACGACCCGTCAGGATAACCATCTACCCAACCCTGTGTCTTTGCGTAACAAACCCAAGGCGCAAACCATTCAGATGTTACGTCAGGGAAACAATCTCTATATTGATCAAGAGTCGGTATTATTCCTTTGCCTCCGACTAATATCTTCAATAATTCCGCTCTATTTACAGTATTCTCTGGCTTAAAAGTGCCGTCTGGATACCCCTGGATAATTCCATGATCGAATAAATAATTGATAGCGGTTTCATTTTTATTACCGGAAATATCGTTCAGACTGGAAGCAAAAGCGGTTGATGATAATAGAGCAAACCCAATTAATGCCCATAAATATTTTTTCATAAATTTGTTTTAAGTAATTTTAGTTGAATTATGGCACTAAACGGGAGAAATGAAAAATTGCTCGGGATAATTTCATTTTAAATATGGGGATAACTTGGTAGGTGGGGAAGTGTACCAAATGCTGCGCATTTGGGTTCCTTTGCTCGCTCAACAATCTGAAAAATATTATTCAGATTGTGTTCGCTCGCTGCAGTCAGCGAACCTGCGGTTCGCTTCACTTCCACCGACCTCAGCTAGAAAAAAATAACCGCCTACTTTGTGGGCGCTTATTTTTTCTGGTGGGCGGGGAAGGATTCGAACCTTCGTAGGCTAAAAGCCAACAGATTTACAGTCTGTCCTCGTTGGCCACTTGAGTACCCGCCCAAAGAGGAGTTAGCCATTGATTTATGGCTTGTCTAATATAAGTGGCGGCTTATTTTTTGGCAATAGATTTTTGGCGGCCGGGGATTGGCGATGGTAACCGGGCACTGCGCGGCATTATCAAAAGGCCGGTGCAGATAAGCATTGCCGGCCCATTGATTATATACTGGAGCCACTTGTCGGACTCGAACCGACGACCTACTGTTTACAAAACAGTTGCTCTACCAACTGAGCTAAAGTGGCATCTGTAAGCCTTTTTGATAAGATCAGTCTGCCCATTCAGGCGCGCTTGATGATAAGCGAAAGGGTTGACCAAGTCAAGATTGGGAAATTGTTGACATATAAGTCTTTTTGGTTAAAATACCCAAGCTGTCTGCCTCTCGATATGCGGGAGCGCAGGCCTGACCTTTAACTGGAGGGATGATAGGAATGAAAGATTTGTTGGCGCATACGACAAGCCCGACCCGAGTGTTTCTCGTGGACAATCAGGGCAACCGGAAGACGATTCTGGACGCAAGCCACGTGGTCTTTAACGAGATTGCCCAAATGGCAGTCTGGCAGGAGACTCACGACCAATGGCTGCAGCCGATCGGTTTCCACTCGGCTTTCCGGGGTTGTCCCTGGATGCTGTACACGGCCAGTGATCTGGAATCGCCCTCCTGGATGCGAGTAGAGCTGATCAACTCTGCTCTCTGCATACTGGGATTGTGCGGTCTGGATATTGATCAGTCGGAAAGGTGGCTTAACGGTACTTCGCTGATGAAAGTGAACCGGCTGGACGATCCGCCCATCTGCAACGGTACACAGATCACCGTTGACCGGCGAACAGGCCGCTTGTGTGCAATGTACCCCGCCCCGCCGTCGCGAACCGAGATGATCACTACGGTGATCCCCGCCCCGTTCGTAGACCGCCCCAGCGATGTAGCCTGGAGACGGTGGACGGTTCAGGTGGTGGAAATCTTTGCACTCGGCGGCGTCGCCCTGATGCCGCTGGGCATCGAAGGCTCCCATGGGATGATATACAAAGCGGAAATCACCCAACCGGAACCGGCCCGCCCCCCCAGTCCGTAACAGTTAAAGGTGTTGGTGGTTGGCAATGACATGAAATTCGTCATTGCTGCCACCGCCATCCTTCAATTGGAAATTTCACGCTTTTGGTGTAACCTGTCGGCGCAAGCTTTTTATCAGGTTTTTTGACATGAGTAATCTGGACAAAATTGAGGGTATACAAAAAGACGTAATGCTGGCCCCTTTTACCACTTTTAAGGTGGGGGGACCGGCGGATTATTATTACGCTGCCGAAGACGTGATGACCATCCCCCCGGCGATTGAGGCCTGTAAAAGGGACAATCTGCCTTTCATAATTCTGGGCTGGGGCAGCAATATTGTTTTTTCCGATAAAGGTTTTCGCGGACTGGTAGTCCATAACCTGGCCAAACATTGTGAAATCGGAGCAGTCGTGGAACAGGTAGGCGAGCCCGGTGAAAAATATTACCGGCCGGCCGGACAATTATTGCTGGCCGATACCGGAACTTTGCTTTCCCAGGTTATTCAATTCGCCCTGAAAAACGGGCTGACCGGCATGGAAAAACTGACCGGCGTGCCGGGAACCATCGGCGGCGCGGTGCGCGGCAATGCCGGAGCCTATGGGCTGGAAACCAAACATCTGTTTGAAAAAGCTTTGATTTATAAACCCGATTCGAGTGAACTGACTGAGGTTGGCTGGGACTATATGGGCTTCGATTACCGCAATTCCAAAATCAAAACCGGCAATGAGATTATTTTGAAAGTGGCCCTGAGACTTACTCCCGGCGACACGGAGCCGGCAATGGAGGAAGTCCGGAAAACGATTGCCTCACGCGCCGGCAAGCATCCGCAGGGATGTTCCGCCGGATCATTTTTCAAAAATCCCTCCGGCAATTCAGTCGGCGAGGGGCTTTCCGCCGGTTTACTGATTGACCAGGCCGGATATAAAGGCAAAAAAATCGGCGGGGCTTTTATCAGCGATAAACATTCCAATTTTCTGATGAGCGACGGTACGGCAACCCTGATGGACATCATGGAGTTAAGCCTGGAAATTCAAAAGGCCGTCTGGAAAAAATTTCAAATCCGGCTGATCAGGGAAGTGGCTCTGGTAGGGGAACACGGTTATATCTCTGATGATTTTGAAGAGCAATAATCCCCGGTTATTGCAAAACAATATTTCTGTGTTTGTGTTTAATTTCCGGAATGGTTAATATTTGACCATGTCCGAATCAGATGAAAAATCGGAATTATCAGCAAACGAAGAGTCAATTACTCCCGTTTCCCTGGTCCGGGAAATCGGACTGCTCCCACTGTCCTCTATTGTGAAAGAAACCGCCGCCGACGGCGATGACTATTCGGCTGCAGCCGAACAGGCCGTCATGAGACGCACCCAGCTGGAGGCCGCTGCCATCAATCTGATTGTGGAAGCGGCCAGAAGAGAATGTATGTCTGAAGATATAGATTACTGCCGAAGCTGCCTGCAGAAATTTACCAAGGCTCTCCGGGACAGAAAGATCTGGCTGCCGGTTTACGCGCTGGATGATTCAGTATTGCTTTTTCCCATTCCACAGCTACACGAAGACAGCGGTTGTCTGGAAGTTGTAATCAGGCGGCTGAAGCCGAACAGCGATCCTGCGGAACAACAGACTCCGCTGGAGGAAATAATGAAAATTCCCGATTTTACGCGCAGAATGTTTTCTTATCTTCCCACCAGGAGCCCTCTTCCTCTGGAAGAAAAAATTAACTTTCTGAAGATGCTCACAGTGTACTGTGAGGAAATCATGGGCGTGGGCTGCAAAGGGGGAGCGGAGGAAGGTCTTTCGGTTAATTATGAAGATGCTCTGAAGACGCTGGAAAACGCTCCTTTTATAGAGCCTTCCACGGGACCGGAACGGTACTTCCACCGCGGTGATGAGAAAGTGATCGATCAGCCCAAGATTCTGCAGTTTAAAGACTGTTTCCGCCAATATCTGGAGGCAAAAGCCCTGGAGAGCGGGGGCAGACTGCCCAAAGGCACGTCCATACAGAAAATCCGGATGGGTGAGTAGTCGCGTTTTGGCGTATCCCGGTATGTCCCGGAGCTTTCCTAGCGATCCATCTTGCGGCGGATAAACGCGGGAACGTCCAGTTCGCTTTCGATATTCTTGGTAGCGCTGACATTGCCGCCGGATTCGGTATTTCTGGTAGCCGCAATGGCTTCGGAAGTGTTGACGTTGGAGCTGCGGAGAGTGGAGGCCAAAGGCATGTGCTGGCGCAGAATGGTTGGTTTTTCACGCGGGCTGTCATCAAAGCCGGTAGCGACAACGGTGATCTTGATTTCACCGGTGTAGGAATCGTTGATAACGGCGCCGAAAATGATGTTGGCTTCGGGATCGGCGGCCTCAGTAATGATTCTGGCGGCCTCATCAACCTCGAACATGCTCAGATCGTTACCACCGGTAATGTTGAACAGTACTCCTTTGGCACCGTCGATGGACAGCTCCAGAAGAGGTGATTCAATGGCGGCCTTGGCGGCGTCGATAGAGCGGTTCTCACCGGTACCGTAACCGATACCCATGAGAGCGGAGCCGGAGTTTTCCATAACGGCCTTCACATCGGCGAAGTCGACGTTGATCATGCCGTGAACGGTGATCAGATCGGCAATGCCCTGTACGCCCTGGCGAAGCACGTCATCCACAACCGTAAAGGCTTCGGTGATAGGAGTTTTCTTATCAATAATGGAAAGAATTTTGTCGTTTGGAATGGTAATGAGCGTGTCCACTTTGTTGCGCAGATTTTCCAGACCGTCTTCGGCCTGCTGTCTGCGTCTGTTTCCTTCAAAGGAGAAAGGCTTGGTAACAACGGCTACGGTCAGAATACCCAATTCCTTGGCAATCTCGGCAATAACCGGGGAGCCTCCCGTACCTGTTCCGCCACCCATACCGGCAGTGATAAACACCATGTCGGTACCCATCAAAGCCTCGCGGATTTCCTCGGCGCTTTCTTCGGCAGCCTGGCGTCCAACATCAGGGTTGGCACCGGCACCCAAACCGCGGGTAGTGGCTTTACCGATATTAATTTTCAAATTGGCATTGGAATGATGCAGGGCCTGAGCATCAGTATTGACGGCAATATATTCGATACCGTTCAGATTGGATTTAATCATTCTCTCCAGAGCGTTGTTTCCGCCTCCGCCAACGCCGACAACCTTGATGCGGGCGACCGGAGTAACTCCTTCCGGAACAACTTCCATAGTCTTTTTTCCGAGTGAGCTGGAGCCGGAAAAAAGATTTCTGAGTGAGTCTTTTTGGTGATTGCTGATTGCCATAGTTTATGGTGCTATATTGTTACTTGACGGGCTTTTGTAGGTTGTAATTTGCCTTGTGGCTATACTTTTCTCCTTTTGTAAATGGAGGTGTAATTATTACCGTCAATTTGATTATGTGTCAATAGTATTTTCTAATTTATGTTTAAGCGGACCAGAATTTTCCTTGCCGCCTATATTGCAGTAATAATCAGGGAAACAGGCTCTTGAACCAGTCTTTTATGCCGCCCATGGATTTTTTGATATTTATGCCCTTCAAACTGAATCCATAGGAACGGTGCTCCAGCCGGGAGCCCCATAAGATCAAACCGATGGCAGTAGCATACGCCGGATCGTCGATTTTATCAACCACCCCGTCGAAGTTCTGGGGGAATCCAATCTGTACCGGGAGGTTCAAAGTTTCGCGGGCCAGATCCAGTATTCCGGGTATTTTCACGGCCGCGCCGGTCAGGATGGCGCCCGCGGGCAACATGCCGTCGCGGTTGATGCGGGCCAGTTCGTCACGGACCAGCAGGAATATTTCGTGATAGCGTGCCTCGATAATCTCTGCCATATGCCGTTTGGCGACTTTCTGGGTGTCGATCTTACTGATCAGGGACAGGTCAATAATTTCTCTTTCATTAACGTCCTGCGGTGAGCAGGTGCCGTATTCAATTTTAATCTTTTCGGCGGTGTCGATGGAGGTGCGGAGACCAATAGCTATATCATTGGTAACGTTTTCCCCGCCCACCGGAATCACGCCGGTATGCAGAGTGGTTCCTTCTTCAAAAACACTGACCGAGGTCCCTCCGGATCCGATGTCGACAACCACCACGCCCAACTCTTTCTGGCGCTTGGAAAGGACAGCCTCGGCGGAGGCCAGACAGGAGGGGATAATATCGTCAATGTCCACACCGGCCTGGAGTACGCACTTTTCGATATTCTTCACCGCCGGGACCAGGCCGGTGATAATGTGGGCTTCCACTTCTAAGCGTATGCCGGTCATGCCAACCGGGTATTTGATGCCCTTTTGTTCGTCAACCGTAAAGGACTTGGGAATGATACGTAAAATTCTGCGGTTGGAGGGGATGGACACCGCCTGAGCGGCTTCCAGAACACGGTCAACGTCGTCCTCGGTGATTTCATTGCCGGCATGGGAGACGGCAATAACACCTTTGGAATTGATGGATTCTATATTGTTTCCGCCAATACCCAGGAATACGTGATTAATCGGTTCGCCCGCCATTCTTTCAGCGTCCTCCAGTGAGGAAGCTATGGAATTAATAGTCTCTTCGACATCGATTATGGCTCCCTTTCTCATACCGGTGGAGGGGGCGATGCCCACTCCGATAATGTTGGGAACCTGTGATCCTTCCTCCAGGGTGCCAACTACGGTGCGGATTTTGGAGCTACCTATGTCTAGACTGGCAATTACTCTTACTTTGGCCATTTGATAAGATGAAAATTCGCTAAGGTCTTTTTTGTTTTATGACATTTCCCCCGTCATGAGCATTGGCTGTTCCCGTCCATATATTCAGTAGACAACGATAGACAGCTCACGACAAGCAGATTAGTCCGCCTGAAAATATATAGGAAAGTCTTATAAAAAACAACTTTTATTCACGCCGGGGAAGTCATTTATTCGAATAAGCTTGGCTGTCTTTCCTGATGTTGTCTGGCTTCAAACAGTAAAGAAAGTTCGTTAAGGTTTTTCAGCAAAGACTTGAAACCCAGTTCCGTAAGCGCCTCCTGGGTCTTTTCCACCGGCCAGGTATGCAGGCGGCAAGCCTCTAAATCCAATTTGATCGGCATGTCGCGGATAATCGTAGCCATCTTTTGACTGAGATAGGCCGTCTCTTTATTGTCCTGCAATTTCTGCCGCTGGGCCGGTTTCAATTCATCCAGATGCTGATAAATGTTTTCCAGATTTTTATATTTTTGCAGCATTTCCACCGCCTGCTTTTCCCCGATTCCTTTTACTCCGGGAATATTATCGGAGGCGTCGCCGCGCAGAGCTTTGTAATCCACAATCTGCTCCGGCGCCAAACCCATGCGCTTTTCCACGCCGGCAGGGTCATAGGTAATTGTTTCACTGATGCCCTTGACCGGTACTATTACGTTCACCTTTCCGGAAACCAGCTGAAAAGCGTCCTTATCACCGGTCAGGATGAGCGTTTGCAGCTGATCAACCCGTTCGGCCTGGGTAGCCAGTGTGCCAATTATGTCATCGGCCTCGAACCCGGACTGCTGAAAAATCGGGATGTCGAAAACCTTCAATAATTCCAGCAACAGCGGCAGCTGCGGATACAGTTCCGGCGGTGGAGCGGCACGATTGGCCTTGTATTCGACAAACTCATGATGGCGAAAAGTCTTGTCCTTGTGATCAAAAGCAATGGTCAGGTAGTCCGGTTTTTCTTTTTTGATAATCTCAAAAAGCATTCTGGTAAAGCCGAAAACCGCGTTGGTTACGTTACCGTGGGCATCAGTCAAAAGGGGCAGGGCATGGAATGCGCGATGGAAAATAGCGTTTCCGTCAATCAGAAGTAGTTTTTTCATTAGACTTGGGGCTTTATAGAAAGCGAAAAATTTGGTAAAATATAGGGATTTAACAATTCAAACAGTAATTTACAGAAATTCCCAGCTATTAACAATAGACATAGTTTATGCCTAAAACAAAGAGCCACAAAGCCAAAAAACTAATCCGGAAGACGGTCAAAAAAACCGATCTGGAGGCGTTTTCCAAAGGACAGAATTATCTGGACATGATGGAGGAGGAAAGTTCTTCCCATAGTCAGAAAATGCTTTCCATGCTGATTGAGGGCAAAAAAACAGCCAAACAGGAAATTCTCTGTGACTGGGGAAAAAATGGAAAGCCCTGCGACAAGACCGATTTGAAAACGGCCCTGGTATTGATTTTTGCCTCTGATTTGAACGGAGAAAGAGAACTTTTCCCCCGGGAAAACCTGTTCAGATTGCTGGAAGGATTGATGGTTCTGAATATTAAAATCGTCGTAATCGACACACAACAACCCTCGGATCTGAATAACCTGGGTGAGTTAGCCGAAAACAAAGCCGGCCAAATTGTCTGGTACAACCCTGAACAGGACAACAGCGGCAGGGCCAGAGAGGAAAAAGAAATAGACCGGCTGCTTTTGGCCTCGGATCTGGCGGTGATCTTTAACCATCACAGCGATTTGATCAAACTGTTGATGAATTACGGCGTGGTGATCGTGGCCGACGAAAGCTCTCCTCAACTGGAAAACTACAAACCCAACGAAGAAACCGGCAACGCTTTTCTGTTCAACAAACGCGATCTATGGAGCGTGTTTGCCTCCATTGTCAGGGCTATGGAAACATTCAAGTTTCCCTATGACTGGCAGCACATAGTCAGAAAACTTTTTAGATAATTCCCATGGGCGCAGCCCTCGGTATATTTATGGAAAGCATCGGTAGCCTTTTTGAGGAGATTTCCTGCAGCGTCGGAAAAAAAGAAACGCAGAGCGGGCATGAAACTATTTTTATGATGGGGTTTTTGCAGCATTTTTGCACACTGCTGATTTTGTCGCTGCTGGTAATTTTGGGGCTGGAAGATTTCAGATTTAACTGGGACAGCCTGCCCTTTGTGGCAACCAGAGCGGTACTGGACATCGGCCAGGTATATTTCACGCTGAAGGCCATCGAAATCGCCGAGAGAACCGCTTTTTCCTTTATTAAAATATTAACTATTCCGCTGCTGCTGCTGATAGATTTCACGATCGGTTACAGCATTGACGGTGTGCAGGTGCTGGGCATGATACTTCTTACGGGCATCTTTTTGTATATGTTCTCCAGAAACGTATTAAACAGGAAGGGGATTCAACTGGTTATTTTTTCGGCAGTCTGTCCTGTTTTGGCCATCTCCATTTATAAATACAATATCACCAACTTCAATTCGATCGGCGCCGAACAAATAATCATTTACGCCATACTGACCATCTTTTTGTTCCTGATACTGAAATTCAAAACCAGGGAAAAGCTGTCCAATTTTATATTCAAACCGGTTTCACTGGTCCAAGCCCTGAGCATGGGGCTGGGCGGAACCATTTCTTCTTATGCCTATATTTTTGCCGCCCCGTCGGTGATTATTACCGCCAGACGCGCGAGCGGAATTTTATGGTCTTCGCTGTCCGGCCTTTTGTACTTTAAGGAAGATCATAAAAAGCAGAAACTTTTTGTGGGGTTTCTGCTTATTATTGTTTTAATTCTGCTGACTAAATAGAGAGTTCTAGTCCAGGGAAACCGTGCCGCCCGATCCGCCGGTACTTTTGAAAGTATCTCCAAGGCTTTGTACGTTGCGGAAAATTTCGCCAAGATCCAGATATTTAACCACATTTAGGCCGATGAACTGGCCGACTGCCTGCACGATGACCACCGACAAAATGGTGATAATCAAACCGATGATGGCGTAACGGATGGTACCGACCGCCTGTTTAATTTTCTCCTCGTTGCCGCCGGACAGAATGAAGGAAAAACCTCCGACAATGATGAACACCACGGAAAGTATTCCGGCCAACAGGATGGCATAGGCCAATCCCTTGTTGATGACATCGGGGATATTATAATTGGAGGCTGCGTCGATAATTGTGCTGTTTGCCATAATGAAACGCGGTGAAAAATATTAGATGCCGAGACTGTCGTCAATGCTGGCGCCGGAGGACGATCCTCCGTTAACCTCGACGGCCGTGCCATCCGGTTCAACGATCTTGAGGTTGACGCGGGCATTGTTCTTGGAACCGATCACGCGCAGTAAAATTCTGATGGATTTGGCTGTCTGTCCGCTCTTGCCGATGACTTTGCCCATATCTTCCTTGGCTACTTTCAGGGTAATCAAAACGCCCATTTCATCAACGCTTCTTTCCACGGAAACCTGGTCGGGATTATCGACGATCTGCTTAACTACATATTCAACAAAATCTTTATCTTGCATTTTTTCCATTAGGGTAAGGTTAGTTTTTAAAAGATTTACTACTTTTTGACTTAAGCCTCAGCAGGCGTGTCTTCAGTTTTTTCAGCCGGTTGTTCGGCCGGAGCTGCCGGCTTTTCAGCAGGAGCTGCGGACGGGGCTGGAGCCGCCGGGGCGGGGGTAGCTTCTTTATCGCCGCCTTTCTTCTTTTTGCCTTTTTTGTCGGGTGTGAACTTGATGAATTTTTCCATACCCGGAACACCTTCGGCTTTGAGCAGCGAAGCCACACTTTCTGAAGGTTGTGCACCTTTGGAAATCCAATAGAGGATTCTGTCCTTATTGAATTTCAAGACTTTGGGGTTGGTTGTCGGGACGTAATGTCCGACAAGTTCAACATACTGTCTTTTGACAGCTTTGGAACCTTCGGCCACCACCATCCTGAAACTTTCCTGGGAAGTCTTTCCGGTGCGAGTGAGTCTGATTACTAACACGAGTTTTCTGGTTAAAGGAATATCTAAAAGCTGTTTTAGTGTAGGGTTGGGCGGGGGGATTGTCAAGAAAATTTGGCGGGGGGCGGGGAGGCTGCTTTTTTTAACAATTTTTTAATTTGATTCTTTCGACTATACGGCTGCCCGCCGCCGTGTTCAGCCCTTCCTGCAGATGATGGGACTGGGTCTGCAGCTTCTGCAGCAGACCGGGGTTGCCGGAGGTAATGGTAAGCACGCCGTCCCGGTAGGAAGCAACGCGATACTGTCCGGTAAATTCAGGCAGGATCTTTTGCATAATCTGTCCGGCATCATGGCAGACCTTGATGGCTTTGAATTCACGCCCCATACCCAGACGGGCGGCGGCGATTTCGAAAAGACTCTGGAACTGACCCTGCACGGGCGGACGGGAAGACTTGCCATAAAGCTCTTCATTATACTGATTGTGGGCGGCCGGTGATGGCATTTATATATAGTTGGTGAGTTTCCCTGGCCATTTTGGCCCAGGAGAATTTTTTGACGTGTTCCAGTCCGGAACTGACCAGGCGATTATACAGATCCTGATCGTTGATGAGTTTTTCAATGGCCAGGGCCATGTCTTCGGGGGAATGCGGATCAAAATATACGGCGTTGTTGCCGCAGATTTCCGGAATACAGGACACGTTGGAGGCTACTACCGGAGTACCGCATTGCATGGCCTCCAGCGGCGGCAATCCGAATCCCTCATAAAACGAGGGGAAGACGTAAGCGTGCGCGGCGTTCAGCAGAACAATCAACTCGTCTTCCCCGATCAAACCGGGGAAAATCACCCGCGGGGTTTCCTGGGCGGACTGATTATCTCCCATCAAACCAAGTTCACGGGCCAGATTGAAAATCTGATCGGCATAGACGTTTTCCTTGCGGCCGGTAATGACCAATTGCAGGTCGTGTTTTTTATAGATCAATTGAAAGGCCTTCAGCAATCCTTTCAAATTTTTGTGATCACGCCAGACGCCGGTATAGAGCAGATAAGGTTTGTGAATCTGGTATTTATTGAGAGTATGGGTAAGCAGACTCTGATTGTTGACCGGCTTGAAATCAGCGTTTACGCCTTCATAAATGACCTGCATTTTGGAAAGGGGAACATGCAAAATTTCCTCCACGTCACGGGCGGTGGCACGGGAAACAGCGATTACTTTGCGCGCTTTTTTAACCGAGGAGCGGATAGTCATTGCATAGGCCAAACGATGGAAAATCGAGGTCATTTTCTTGCCCGGAAAAAAATGCAGTGTCAAATCATGTATAGTCACCACGCTGGGACGGCGATAGAAAATGGGCGCGTTAAAGTGCGTGAAATGCATCAGATCCAGATTGTACATTTCCAGAATTTTTTTGAATTTGAACTGTTCGGCGAAAGAATAATGTTTGACGTCGACCAGCTCCTTGTGGAAATTGAGGTTTTCGGCCTGGAAATTATTAAATTCCGGCTGATTGAAAAACAGAAAATACTGATTTTCGTGGTCGATTTTCTGCAGATTTTCGACCAGCTCAAAGACGTAACGGCCGATGCCGGTAAAATGCGAAGAATACATTCTGCAGTCAATACCTATTCGCATCGATTTATGATGGTTAAGCGGAAGAAGCATAGTCTTTTTGTGAGTATTTGCCAAGCCCGCAAATATTAAAACGGGGGCGGCCGCCGTTTATTACCGCGGACAAAGAATATCCACTTGCAAAAAAGAAAGAGGTTGGTTATATTTGCGGCGCAGTTTAGCTCGAAATTCCACTCGTGACGCGGGTTTGATATGGGAACTGCAAATACCAATGGCCATGGAGCGGTAGTTCAGCTGGTTAGAACGCCACACTGTCACTGTGGAGGTCGGGGGTTCGAGTCCCCTCCGTTCCGCCATGTTTGAATTTCGTCATATATCTGCTAAAACACCTTCTATTTCTTCGGAGCGGTAAGATCTTCAGCAACTTTCGACAAGATTTCCTCTATATTATCTATGCTTTTTTCCCCGTGAAGGATTTCCCCTGTGATAGTCATTAAACTCCTGATAGTCTCTGGGGACAGTAATTGGATTGTGTTTACATCACACAAATTAATTTCCCAGTCTGTTCCGGCTTTTTTTATCAGATAATCTTTTAGGGTCATTGATAAAACATAAAGTATTCCAAAAGCTTGGCGTTTAAGCGTTTTATAGTAGCCTATCTTTCCAGTTTTTTCAAACGCACGTAATTTGCCGACAACTTCAACGTCCCATATTCTCTGTAGTTTTTTTATATCCTTCTGTTCTTCTAGGGTTGTCCCCCATAACTGTGTTGCCGAAAAAACTGATTCCACTCCCCCAATTTTGCTTCGTACTCTTCCAACGATATCGGCCACTTCACTACTTGGGAGCATTAGCAGGTCTTCCCCTTCTTCTGCTAATTCCACTAATTTTGCTCCCTGGATTGGAGCCATTTTTATTTCTATCTCTCTACCCCCTTTTATCGCCCCTTCACTGATTTCTGGCAATCTTGTTGAAGTAGCATAATATTCTTTTTCTTCCTTTGAGAGCATTGTATCAGCTCCAAATATAGATGTTGGGTTCATGTTTTAATGATTTATCATATATGCAAAGAGGGCTAATAATCACATATTTTCGGCCTTTTGTCAATCTGTAGACGAGATGAAATGATCAGATGTGCATATGTATGCGGTCGAATCGGTCGATATTATAAAAAGTTGCCCGCCCGGTCAGGCATCCAGCATACGGTGAGTTTTTGAAAAATTTAGAAAATATAGTTCGAGAATTGCCCCCTCCGTTCCGCCATGTTCGGGGATAGCTTTTCTCAGCTTATTTAAGCCATAGTGGTACAGGAGGGATCCCTATATTCTGGGTGTTTCCGGTTTTGACAAATATAAGTGTTCTGGTGTAGTATATAGAATAAATTATTACATTTTAGTTTTATGGATACATTACCAGAAACATCCGATTTTGACTTAGGCTCTTTTGTCGAAAATTTACGCCAACTTTCTGTTGAGGATGCAAAAAGATATGACAAAGAGCATATTGATGAAAGAGATGGAATAGAATTTTTTGCTTATCCAGAAGGCTCTCCAAAGTGCGTCCTCGCTGTTGCCGAAGCGCTGAAAAAACATTCTGACTCCAGCGTTGTACCATTGGGGGCTATGAGCAATAAAATTATCCGTTCCGTTGACGCGTTTTTAGCACGATCTATGGGATTGGATAAAATAAAAATAGACGGCGTTAATGGTAGACCAAGGGATCTACAAGAACTTTATTATCTGGAGGTAAGAAGGGGGAATTTTTGGAGAGAAGTAACGGCAATGCTTGCTGGTCCCACAAAAAACATATTACCTCCTGAAATAGAACAAACCGGAAGTGATACCGCCACTGCAGTAAAGGGAGCTCTATAATCACTACCTTTTCAGGTAACGACCTTACCTGAGTTTGAATATCCAAAACAGTTCGAGAATCGTCCCCTCCGTTCCGCCATGTCTAAGCTAAAGAGAATTGTTTAATTCCGCACCGTCATGCTATAATTAATAGATTATTAATTTTAGTAATGCAGGATTTAATTTTCTTTTTCGGGCCTCCGCTGGCAAGCTTTGTGCTTTGTTTATTGATGTGGCTGATCGCAGGAAGGGATCCGCGGGTAGCTGATTCAATTTTCCCCCATTATGAACGGCCCCAAGGCTTAAGCGTAATCGAATCCGGCGTTCTGATGGATGATATTCTGCAAACCAAAGATATTACCTATGAACTATATGACCTGTATTTTAAAGGTCTGGTAAATTTCGAAGACGATCTGCTGAAATTGATGAAAAGCAAAAGCAGTCCGGAGATTGCCAATTTAACGCTCACACAACGCGCAATCCTGGACATCATGTTTCCCGGTAACAGTACCGCCACCAGGCTGAGTTCTCAAATTACTTCAATAAAATCCACGAGAATAAAAACGGTGGTATATCAGGCACTGGTAAACCAGGGATATTATAAATCCCCGCCCAACTTAGTACGCCGAAAGTATTATTTCATGGGTTACCTGATGATCCTTTTTGCCATTGGATTCAACATAGTCAGCTTTCTGTCCATTTTTGATCCCGACAATTCAATTGATTACCAACCTTTTTTTCTGCCCCTAAGCCTGATCATCGGTCTGATACTGGGAGGGCTGGTATGGGGAGTTTTCGGCACAGTCATGGCCAGAAAGACCGTGGCGGGGGTAAAGATGCGCAACGGACTGCTGGGCTTAAAGGAATTTATAATTACCGCCGAGAAGGACAGAATTGAATACTTTTTAAAATCCGAGCCGGAAGTTTACAAGGACATTTTGCCCTTCGCTTTTTTGTTCGGAGTAGAGGAAAACTGGCTGGCCCCGGCGGAGGAACTGGGGAAAAACTTTCTGGATGATGATCTGCGAACAGTTACTTTTGAGATGGATCTGGAAGGTTTTGAGGGGCTGTTTGAGGAGAAACAAAACATTGTCATCGGGCTGATCAACATAGTGGCTTTTGCACTTATACAGGCTCTTAAAATCGCTCTCTCGGGAATGTTTTCCAGAGGAGCTCACCAGGAATTTTCGCAATTTAATTCAACAATGTCCGAGGAAGAAATTGCCAGAATAAAGGAAACCGCTTTTGAAGAACAACTGAAATATAAACTGGAGCAGGAGAAGACGAAAACAGAACCTCCGGGACGATAAGCTAGAAAACAACCTCGACCCCGATCGCAACGAAACCGATCACTATAAAGATCAGAGAGTATAAAGGGCTAATTGGTTTTGGTGTTGCGGGCATTGTTCACAAATTACTTACGGGAGGCTTTTATCCGGTCATATTCATCCTGAGAATCTTCGTCCAATTCCTGTCCGTCAGGGCCCTCCAGTTCCATGATTTTGTCGGCGATTCGAATATACAAATCTTCGCCGTCCGGCCCCAGGTCCTGAGCCTGCCAAAGGTCGTTATAGAGCCATTCTATTACGCTGTCCAGCATTTCCGTGTCATTATAACCGGCTTCTATCAGGATGGTGTTTTTTTCAATGTTAGCTTCGATCAAAGCTACTGGAGTACCCACAGCCTTTGCTTCGTCATCTAATTGCTTATACCATTGATCAAGCAGATCCTGAGCCGCTTCGGCCTCAGGGGTTCCATTGGCATAGGGACTGGGCTCGCCGCTGGCTTTACCTTTGCGCAGAGCGTCAACTACTTCCTGTCTGGTAATTTTTGGGGTCTCGCTATCCTCACCCATGGTCAGTTTATTCGACATAATAGAAGTTTTTATTTAATTAGATCAGTTTATTATATCATTCTGTCCGCTGAGTTTACAATCAGAGTAAACGACGAAGAGCCCCCGTTGTATTGGGGGCTTTCCTCGTTTTTGATTGTTGGCCGGAAGTGGCCGGGAAGAGAGGGGAGAGAGAACGTGGGAGGGGGCTTAGAAGGTGAGTCCGTTAACGATACGGATGGCATGCCCCAGGGTGTCGCCGTCGGGCTTGAGGTAGTACTGCAGTTCGCCGTGCCAACTCCAGTCGCCCTGGCTCTTGGTGAGCCCCAGGTGCGGACCGAAACCGAAGAGCTTGTTCACGCCCTCGGAGTGCAGGCCGGCGTTGTAGCGGGACCAGCTGTAGTCCAGACTCCCGAAGGAGTAGACATCGGGCTTTTGGCCTCGCGCTACCAGATAATCGCCTTCCAGGAAGACGGAGAAACCTTTGTGTTCCGCGAAGGCCCAGAGGGAAGCGTCGAAAAAGTCCTTCTGGTTCTTCCAGTTACCCGCAGCGCCGACCTGTGGTGAGATCCATCCCCAGTCGCCCAGTTTGAGTTTGGGCCCGAAATAGCTGAAGAAGATTCCCACGTCGGCCTTGGGTATCCAGAAGTAGGTGACCGAAGCCCGGAAGACCGAGAAATTGGTCTGGGCGCTGGTCAGGACTTCGGTACCGTTCCATTTCGACGAAGTTTCTGCGCGTGCCGCCGGGGCCGTGAGCAGCGCGAGGGCTGCCGGAACCAACGTGCACATGATCTTTCTCATCTTTTCGCTCTTTACCCTTTCTTTTTGTCAAAAACGAGGATCACTCATCCAGAACCGATGTCGCGCCTTTGCGGCATACAGTTAATTGAGACGAGAGGGGGCTTTATAATACTTTTGTTAATTTTTGTCAAGTTCCGAGGCGATTATTTAGAGTGTTTGTCGGTTATTTTCTCTCTGATCTTTTCAGCGACGCCCAAAGCAGTTCAAAGATTTTCTTTTGCATACCTGAAAGCTCTCTGCTCCGGATCAATAGTGCAAAATTCTCCTCTCGGGACGAGATTACCGCCAATTTGTCGTCGTACATGTACATGGTAATCGGGAAATCGAGATTGTCAGATACGTATCTGAGTTCACGGTTTTCTTTTTTACTGGTGACATAGCGTTTGGCGTAAACATTTTGATTAAATGCCTCTTTGTCTTTGGCCATCGTGCGAATTACATGAAGCCGGTATCCTTTGGCAATTCTGTTGGAAGTATAGTTGTCAAAGAATTCCGGGCCGACAAAGACCGCTACGTCATTGATAGAAAGGAAAGCGCGGAGAGTTTTTTCCTTGGCCGTCAGAGTATCTTCCAAAACTACCCGGGCCCCTTCAATGCCGTCAAAAAACTCGATAATCGGTTTGGTAGTCAGAGGATTCTGAATCGCCAACAATTGTCCCATGGCAGCCTGAACCTTCTCTTTCTGGATCTTTAACTCTTGCTCTTTATGCTCGAGATAATTAGGCAGCAGCTCGGGTGAGACAGGACTGAAATATTGGATTTTAGCTTTGGTGGTCTGCATGGCCAATCCTTTTTTCAACAGCTCATGCAGAATTACATAAGCAGTTCCCCGGTTAAAATTCAGTTTTTGAGCCAGAAAACTGGTTGTCTGCAGGCCGTAGCGGAGCAGGCACATATACATGGCGGCTTCCTTGTCAGACAGACCAATGTCAGTGAGAAGTTTTTCAATCATGTTAGTTTCGATACTTGCGGTAATTATTATAACACGTGCTGCTAATTTTTATTAGCACTTTTCACCCCGCTCCCTTTTCTAAAGCCAGTTTTTGTGTTATTAATTACTCTTCTTATTAATATTTCTTTTTAGCACTTATGCAGTCTTATAATAATTCTGCCTGTTTGGAAAGTCGTGAGATATCAACCGCGACAAAGAAAATCCTCAAAGGACGGCCTGATTATTACAGTCTCACGGAGCCTGAGCAGTCCGGTGACAATGATCCCCGCTATTTGCTGTTCAACCTGGAAACCGGCTGCAGCTATCGTTGTCCAAAATGTGCTCTGAACGGAGAGAGGGACAAAAGCAGGGGCCCCGCGCTGTCTGCCGATCAACGGGGATTAATTATCGACCGGGCTGTGGAAATGGGTATCAAATCATTAGTGATAGCGGGACTGGGCGAGCCGACTGAAAATTTTTCTAAAATTAGGGAAGTAGTCGAAACGGCCTATGAACGCGAATTAACTTCCATTATATTTTCGACGCTGAACGCTGTCACGTCTGAAATGGCCCGATTTTTCAGGGATCGTGATGTTTCGCTGATAGTCAGTCTGGATTCGTTAAATCCGAAGACTTACCGGAAATTGACAGGAAACGGGGATCTGGAAAAGATTCTGCGAAATCTGACAATGGTCAGACAGGTATATGAAGACTCCTCTTTCCCTCTTCAGGACAACAAAATAGTACGGCTGGGAATCAACACCACAATCGTCAATGACAATAAAGAAGAGCTGGACTCGATCCGGGAATTTGCCGCTGACGACATGCAATTTATCGCCAATTCGCCAATGAAAAGAGGACGGTTTATCAAAGACGTTCTGTGGCGCAATTTAATCGGTGACAGTTATGATGAATTGGCCGGCCTGGCCAAAGAAAAATCCGAGACGGGCGGCAACAGTACTTACTGTGACGGGGTTTGCGGATATTTCGGGCGCGGCATCAGCGTGGACACCGACGGAGAATTGATGAGCTGCGTATACGCGGGGGAATCTGTTGATATTATTCAGCAAAACGTACTGGACATGCCGGCAGATCAATTGCAAACGTTTTATCTGGAAATGAGAAAGAAATATCAGGAGTTTATCGATAAACTTGGTTATACGCCGCCCTGTCCGGTCAGACATCCGGAATTCAGCAGTTTTTTGGAAACATTAAGAAAATAGAGTTTGAGAATCGCCCCCTCCGTTCCGCCTTGTTAAAATACTGGTCCCTTCCGGCTCCACCCTGAATTATTTTACAGATATAATACCTGTTTTTTGAACTGGTCGAGTAGTTTAAAAGTTCTGGCTCTTTCGTCATAATCAAGCTCGCTGGCCCGGAAGCCCCGCTCTCCCTGCGCGCTGGCAGAATAAATCTCGTCAACAAAACGCAGCCGATAAGCCATACTGAGCAGTTCGTCCACAACAGCAGCCTGTTCATTCCCCAACACTTTATGCTTTCTTAAAAATTCCACTTTCGCCCCGATGGAAGAAGGAATGTTGTCTATTTCAGCGGAGGAAATCTTTCCGTTGGAGCAACTTCTGAAAATCAATTGGTATAATTTAAAAGCAATTACACGCTGCAGGGACTGTTTAATCTTTCCCAAAAAGTTACCCTGAGAAAAGCTGTTATAGAGATTTTCAAACTGCTGATTATAGGATTCAAAATTATTTTTTTTCAATTCCAGGTCTTTGGTTACATAACTTTCCAGAAATTCGGAACTGGGATTTTCTTCAAGTAAAAAATGCCTGGTCTTGTTGATGGTTTCAACCGCTTGTTGATTATCGAAGAGAGGAGCCAGATCCAGTATTTCCGTAGGTTCTTCTTCCTGGCGGTCCAGTTCCAGATTAATCTTGAAGGATTTAATCGAACTTAATTTGGTATAGGGAGTTTTGGCTGCTTTGGCCAGACCGGCGTCTCCCTTGATACCTTTTTCTTTCAACTTGGCGTCAATCAGGGGAGCTAGTTCACCGCTGATAAAAACGGCAAGGGATTGTTCGTCTTTTGTTTCCCGCAGTGTATCGTCCAGCAGTAAAAGGTAATCAAAATCGGAACCAAGAACTGCCTCACCGCGCCCCAGACTGCCTGTAACTGCCGGGACGAGCAGCCTTTCATAATCTTTCAGCTGGTCTGTCTGGACGGCATCATCCTTGTATTTGAGATAAAGAGACTGCCATGCATCAGACCACAATTTTCGCATCAGCAGCTTTTTCTGTTCAGTAATCAGTTCAGAAATTTCCTTAACTCTTTCGGGCTTATGGCTGCGACGGGCAAACAACAGGTCGGTCACAGCCTTTTGATATTTCTCCTCCTGTTCGCCAACATAGGGCAACTGGACCTGAAATAGATTATCCAGTTCGGGGTGCGGCCGCCGCTGTATTTCAGACAGATTTTTAACGGCTTCGCTTAAAGGTCTGGGGCTTTCCGGTGCATTTGAAAAGAGCGTCCTTCTGGCCTTACGTACAACTTTTTTCCGCAGGTCGTTTTTGATCATGCTAAAGATTACCTCAAAACTGGCCGTTTTGTACCATTCGGCATTATTAATGTTTAAATCATTATCTTTCAGATATGACACCAATACGGCAAAATCAACCTCTTTTCCCTGATTCGCAGCTTCATAAGCTTTATCCATGACGATACGGTGTTTTTCTCCAATCTGCGGATTTTTAAAATAATTATAAACGTCATGCGCTATCTGCATCGGGTATCCGGCTTTGATAACAGGGTGGTAAAATACTTTCATTTGGTCGAATTCTTCCGGATTAAAAACAACCTCACCAGTTGTTCCCACAACGGGAATATAAAATCCCTTTGCCGCAATAAGAGCTTTTATGAGACGTAACTGTGCGTCGTCAAGAATAGATTTCAGGACAATAGCAGTGATTTCGCTGCTGGGGATCCCACATCTAACAAGAAAATGGTCGCTTCCGATAACTCCGGAAAAGTATGGTGCCCGAGACAGATTTTTGGGGGAATCCAAATATTTTCCAAAAACAATATGCACGTCCCCATAACCGATGTTATTGAGACTTCTCAAACGAGTTGTAATACTGCCCGAGGCTGTCTTCGGAACCATTGAAAGATCAAGGCCCAATAATCCGGAGCTATCTGTTTTGGTTTTTGGCCCCAGCAATTCTCCGCAAAAGGCTCCGCTGGCTAAAATTGCTTCCAAAACCTGTAATGGAGCGCCATGCGTCAGCGCGTCTGGAGGCAGAAAATCCGTTTGCTGTCGATTATTCAAATCCCGTGATCTCCTTTCCTCTATTGCCTGCCGTAATTTCTCCAACATATCCATTTTTTCCTGTCCATCCTGCATACGATCCAAACTCATTTCCATCGCACGAACTTCTTTATCAGCTCCGGATCTGAGCAGAATTTCATGATTGTCTTCCTCAACCAAATTTTGTATCTGTTCAACAGTAAGAGACTTTGTTGCGGGGTCGTTACACTGTTTTAAATTATACATTTGTAAAAAGAGCGTGCGCACACTTGATTCCGGCTTGGCCGGACTATGAATGATTTCTTTTATTTCAGCCAACTTCGCTCTGATCATTTTGAAAGCAGGGCTTTTTTCAAACGGAACATTGGCCTGATTTTCACCCTGCTGTAACACAGTTCCCATAAACTGGCCCAAGCTGGCCAGAATGGTTTCCCGAAGTCTGCCTAATGCGCTTTCATCCAGAAACAACTGGCGCAACGTTGGATCAATGAACATGCAGCAATTTACGATCAGATTTTTAATTTTTTCAGTTTCTCCCGAATCTTTTTTCTCCACCAGCAGGGCCGGCAGTTTGGCCCAAATTTTTTCAAGGGCAGCCCGTTTGAATTCCGACTGGAAAATCTGCGACATGTCTCCTTTTTTGCTGGAAAAATTAATCAGCAGATTTTCGGTTTGTTCCGCGGTCACCAATATCTCGTTCTGTTCGGCCCTGTCCAGCAGCGAATTAAGGCCGGTGGCTGATAATGATTCAATCATGGCGCTGACCTCTTCCTGCCCAAGAGAAAAGCCATCCGGCTTTTCATTCCAATGTTCAATCAGAGCATCCGGAAACTTGCGAAGGATTTGCCAGAATTTATCAGTTTTTTTCAAACCGGGAGGGATTTCGCTCCATTGATTATCTAAAACGATACTCAGTCTGTAGTTTTTTGCCAAACTGGTCAAAGCTTGTTTTTCTTGATCAGCAGTCAGAGAAATTTGTCCCCGTCCCGCCAAGTCCAAAAGACGCATCTGGCCAATGGCGGATAGCGAAGTGATCATTGAATCAAGATCCGTTTTCTGCAGGGAAAAGCCTGCGGGTTTTTCATCCCAATGACTGATTAACATGTCCGGGGCGCGATGCAGTACTTGCCAGAATTGTACAGTTTTTTTGAATCCAGCGGGAAGTTCTTTCCAGTCTAGTTTTAATATACAGGCCAATCTCTCTTTCCCTGCCAAATTCGTCAGTTCCTCCCATTCCTGATCCGACCCTTCAAAAAGCTGAAAAAGAAAATTGAATTTTCGCATCTTCCAGTTGTCTTCTTCTGTCAAAGTAAACGACGGGTCGGTTAAGATAATACTAGCCATCTCAAAATCCAGTTTGATCTTGAAGGAGGAATATTTTTCGTCAAAAAGGCTGCGCAGGAACTTTGTCCATTCTTCGGGGCTGAGAAATTGTTTAACCTGATCTTTATATTGTAAAATTTCCGGACCGAAAGCCGAGATGCCCTTGTTCTTAAAAACGGCATATCTAAGCCCGGGACTCATATGCTCAATTTGCCGGGCGGCCAGGCCGTAATCAATCTGGTTGGTTTTGTCCAAAATCGACAATACTTTTTTGATAGCGTTTTGTATTTCTCCGCTGGAGGCCACTGCCAAAGCTTGCAAGTTTTCCTCAAAAAGGCTCATGCTGCATTTAGCCTTTAATTCCCTTAGTAGCGAAAGATCCTTCTGTACGTCCATAATCAGCAGATCATAGGCGGAAATTTGCAATTTCTGACCCAGAATTTCTTTCAACTGACCGGCAAACTCAATTATCTCCCGGTGTGCGGGATGCCGGAAAAAATCAACGCTGTCGATTAAATCAAGTTTAATTTCTGATTGCAGTTTTTTCCATTTTTGCAGAACATCCTGGTCGATCTGTTCACAGAAGAAATGAATTCTCTCCGGAATTTCTCTGAGCAGGGAAGAAAACAAATATCCATTATCATCAACAGAGGCGATCAGATCAAAATTGCGGTGGGTGGCGATATAAAGGGCATTTTCCCAACTGGTCTGGGGATATTTAAATTCCCCGCGGTCTTTTAACACCCCCATCTTCCAGAGGTTTTCCAGCTCTTGTTTGGGCATTTTTAGAGCATCCTCACACTGCTCCACGGTAAGATGTTTGGCGGTGAATCCAACGGGACTGCCGATAATTTTCTGAAGTTGCTGAAAATAGTTTTCATTTCTATGCCTTTGCCATTGGTAGCTTTCAGAACGGTTTTCCGAAGATCCGTTGTCCAGTCCGGCACAAATCTCTTCCGGCTTTTCCCCCTTTTCACAACGTTCAATTATTTGCCGTCCAAATTGAAAGGGAATCCTTTGTCCCAAATACCGATGCAGTACGGAAAGGACTTCATCCGAAGGCAGCTGGTAGTTTTTATCCTCGATCCATTTGATAAAGTTTTTCCAGTCCCAACTAGTTTCGAGATCGAAGTGCTGCAGCCAGGGCAAGATTTTTCTTTTCTGACTTTCATCCAGCGCCGTTACTTGGATTCTTTCAACTTTTGGCGGGAGCCGAATGGTCTTATCCTCAATACTAAAAAATTCCTGCAGTAATTTCCAGCGGCCTTCAAACAATTTTAGAAGTCCCGGCTCCTGCAGATATTCCCTGTTTTCATCCCAAACTTTGGCTACCTCGGTCAATCCATGGAGATCAATACGAGTGGGAGAGTTTTCTTGTCTGAATATATCTTCTACGCCCTGTTTTTGACATTCACGAATCAGTTGGAGCGCTTTTTCCATAAGCGCGTTGTCAAAAATTTTTTCCAGCAGATGATACTGCCAGACAAGCGGATTGGTGAGCATATTGTCAGAAAGAGCCAGGACGTCCTCTCCTAATTTCATAGGACCGGACGCCTCCATGAATAATTCCAGAATTTTTTGATTGGACTTGAGCCGTTGCCAGACGGATTCGGGCAGATTCTCCAAATTTTTAATTTTTTCTTTGGTCAGACTGGGGCCGAAAATTTGTTTAGTTAACGTTATTCTTTCCCCGATTTGCAACTTTTCTTCCCGCTGCTTTTTTTCAATTATCAATAAATCTTCTTCCGGGAGAACCTTTTCCCTAAAATTCCAGAAATCATTGGTCGCCACGGCCTGCCTGATTCTGAGCTTGAGTGTTTCCTCACTTTCGTCGAAGTTCAGGTTGGTAAGATAATGGAATGGATCAGGAAAGTTGAAATTGGCCAGAAAATCCGCTGTCCGGACAAACTTATCGGCGTCTACGGGCAACAATTTATCCAGATAAAAATATTGCGCGCTGATTGATTTTTCGCTCTGCCTTTCGTAGACACTTTTTTTCAACCCTTTCTCAAGAAAAGAAATTAGTTTGTCAATGATGACCAGTAATGTTTCAGGCTGATAATTTTTTGGATCAATATAGGTAAAAAGGGCCGCCTCATTTTTATGATTTGACATCTTTTCGATTGCCTGCGGACTAAAACCTGGCACCGGAAAATTTTCTAAAAATTCCGCCATCCCTTGAGATTTTCCGCTACGAATATACTGTTCCAGAATTGAAAAAGTCTGCTCGTTTAAGTATCCCCAGTAACTTCTAAAATAATTGTTTAAAGAAAGTAGATCTCTTTTCTGTTCAGTAGAAAAAGTTTTAGCCTTATCCAGAATCGACTTTAAATGTTTTAGTTTTTGGGGCAAGTCGGTCAGCAAACCTTCCAAAACTGGCAAGTCGTAGCCACCGGCTTGACCTTTTTTGTATGAGCCGTTTAAAACCAGCCGGATAATTTCAGTTGCTTTTTCGTCCAGTCCGGCGATTTTAAACATCTGTTCAGGATCGTTCCAAAAATATTCCTCAATCTGACCGACGGCTTCATAAAACTCTGAAACCGACTGCCCATTGCGACTCTGTAAAGAAACCTTTCGATCGTTATGATACCTTTTCCCTACATATTGCTCGTGATGTTCAACACAGACTTTGAGCAGTTGATTAGCCGTCCCGGACTCCGGCAAGTCAACTTTTTTAAGCAGGCTGCCCCAGTCCTGGTTCCAGTTGATAATTTTGGCCAAACCAAGGTCGCAGTATCTGACGGTACCTGTTTTGATTTGTTCTATTTCCTGCGCAGTGGACCCGCCGATCAGTTTCAGAAAGGACGGAAAATTAATTTCAGTGATTGAATTGGAAAGATGCTGATTTTCCAAAAAATCGAGAAAGTCTTTTAGGGGAACATATTTTTCGGGTGAAAAAGACCCGGCGTTATCAAACATCTGCTCCAGATTCAGCCGGCCTTCCAGCCGGGCCGTTTGAACAAATTGTAAAAAATTATCGGCTTGTTCCAAAGAAATATTTTCAGCCGGTTCACGCACCGGATATTTACTTGGTTTCAAGACAGACAATATCTGGTCAAGCCGTTCCGCGGGAAGGACGCCAAGACATCTCTGAAATCTAATTAGCTGGTCGTATTTCCCATGAATTCCCTGGAAATACCAGATGGTGTGATCGGGCCTCTTTCTACTGCTGGTACCGCTTCCCCCTCCCGTCTCCTGGGGAAGATGTCTGATAACTTCCGGGGAAAGGCTCTCCGTGAATTTAGAAACAGAAAGTAATATTTCCTTATCCCGCTGATAATTTCCGCTCATATGTTCCAGCTCTTCAAAATCTTCAAGGTTTTCCCGGGTCCACTGTTTTTCCAGCTCCGCTTTTCCGTATGCCTGCAAAACCAGTTCAATTTTTTTAAATTGAATTTCGCTGAGCAGGGCCACTTGGGAGAGTGTGGACTGTTCAAAACTGCCGATCGTCAGAAAGAGATAAAAGCGGTCCCAGTTGGAAACTTCCCGACCCGTCTCGGTTTGCGATATAAACGATCCCTCCAGAAGCGGCTTACCAATTTTCTTCCAGGCCGTTTTAAGTTTGGCCGGACCTATTTCATCATGGAGTTTCAGGACCATCTTTATGTCCTGTTCGCTGTGCAAACTCAATCTGCCGGGTAAAGCCAGGATAGTCGTGATGAGGGTGTGGGCCTCGGAGTCCTGGAATACTTTATCCCAATCGATATCTTTTGTCTGCAGAGTGTCGGTGGCGGCCATCGATAAAAACAGCTGATCCCTTTCCTCGGGCGAAAGGAGCTCAAATATTTTGAGATGTTTTCTGGTGAAATCTATTTTGTTGGCAGTGTCGGAAAGAATCTTATTCAATTGCTCATTTTCCGCCTGGACTTCAGGCGTTTCGGTTTTCTGCGTCTCGGTTTCCTGATCCTCCCCGGCCAAAAGTTTTTCTTCCAGCTCTTTTTGTAAATTCCGGCCGTCCATTAACCTGGCTAAATAATAATCCTATTATTCTAACATTTTTACAGGTTAATAACAATCATTTAAGGGCTTCTTTTAAAGCAATTCCTTCGGACCGGATGGTGATATAAATGAGCTGATGGAGGGGCCGTCGGAACAGGGTCAGACAGGCAATCATTCGCTAAAATTTTCCACCCCGTAAACCTGGACTTCCAGTCGGCCTTTCTCCCACTCATCGGGAGGAAGGCCGGCCTTCTGGCAAAGGCTGGAAAGGAAAGCTTCTTTGGAGGGGAAATCTGCCCAGACCTGGGGCAGGTAAGTAGCTTCGTAGCTGCCTTGTTTAAGGATCACTCCGTCACGGGAGGGATTCAACTTGGCAAGCAAATCGTTGCGGTCTTTGTAGGCTAGTTCGCGGGGCAGTTCCAGTACGGAGATTTCAATTTCGACCATCTTCAGTCCCGCCAGTTTCAAAGGTTCAAAGCGGGGGTCGTTGACGGCGGCGTTAACAGCGTTTTCGATGACGTCCAGGTATAGTTCCTGCGTAGGCTGAAGATGTCCGATGCAGCCGCGTAATTCGCCGTTCAGAGTCAGCGTAACAAAAACCCCGCGCTGCTCTTTTAAAGCCGGATCGACTTGAGCCGCGTCAATCCGCAGCAGCTTTTCCTGGTCCAGATAATAGGCGATCGACCGTCTGGCCAAATCCACTAAAAATTCTTTCTGTTGTTTGTTGTACATCTTTATTTGGTTGATTGGGTCAGGACGCAGGCGGCGTAGCCGACCACCGCTTTTTTATCGCCGGCGGTGTCGCCGGAATTGCGGTAATCCAAAAGTTGAATCTGGTATGAAAATTTGTCAGCCAGCTGCATGGCGACCGTGAGACCTTTATCGCCGCAGGCCTCCATGCGGTAAGCCTGAGGGAGATTTTGGTCGAGCATTATTTTCAGAGTTTGCCGGTCCAGTATTTCGGCTTCTTTATAAGGATGGTAATGGGAGAGATCGGAGGAAAAAATGAACAGTGAGTTTTTCTGCGGGAAATAGGGGAGCAGGGCCTCGGTGATTTGCCGGGGCGAAACGTCTCCCAATAATATTGGGATAATCCGGAAATTTTTTAAAGTTTTTTGCAAAAAGGGCAGCTGCACTTCCAGGCTGTGTTCAGGCAGATGAGCTTCCGGATTGATCTCCAGATCGGGGTTATGGGCCAAAAGTTCGCGGCAGATTTCCTGATTGACTGGCACTTTTCCCAAAGGCGTTTCAAAGGTTTCAAACAGACCTACTGCAGCCGTGGTGGGGAAATAATGGGCCGGTCCCAACAGAAAAACATTATAAGTTAGATCCGGAATCTGTTGAAGCTGGCGATAGGCAAATGCGGCAACGGGAGCCGAATAAACATAACCGGCATGCGGAACAATCAGCCCTTTGATATTTTTCAGGGGATTTTTCCGGGCGGAGTACAGAACCTGATCAATATATTGGCCCAGCTGATCCGGATTGGCTGGATAAAACGATCCTGCAACGGCGGATTTTCTTTGCATATTTTTATTTTAAACAATCCTATTATAAGGGAAATTTGTTGATTAAAACATCGTTTGTAGATCTGGCTAAAAAGAATATTTGCCATTTTGTCAAAGATACATACAATTATGGTGTTTAAATCCTAAACAAAAATTTTCTATGAAAAAAACGCAAGCCACGCTGCTATTCGCAGTACTCTGCACCGGTATGATACTCGCCGGATGCCAGAAACCAGCCGCTCCAGTTTCTGATACAACCAAAGCTGATATCAAGATTCAGGGCGAAAACAAAGCTGAGACAACCGGTTCAATCCAGATCGTACCAGCCATTGAAACACAGGCTTCCATGAACATCGTTGAGCAACCAGGACAACCTGTTCCAGCCCCTGTGACCACTCCAGCCCCAGTTACTCCAACCCCTGGAACTTAGTATCTCTGTAAAGACATAAGTAATCTGAATAAAACCCCTTAAAAAAGGGGTTTTATTTTGGAAAAAACGCAATCAACGCCAGAACGGTTTGCCTTTTTTAGCATTTTAGTGTTTAATATCATTTGAATATATTTTTTGTTTGATATGAGTGTAGACAAAAAGCCTAAACAACAGGATCCCTCCATCGTTGCCGACGATGCTCTGCCCTATGAACAAGTGCCCCTGGACAGCGTCAGACGCCCCCGGCAGGATCCCCAGACTGTGATAATGCCGCAATTGTCTTATTCCACCCGAACAACTTTGGCCTGGGGTCTCAAGAAGACGGCGGCCTTGTCCGGCGTTCACCCCCATACCAAGACAATTTCTCCGGTCAAGACCAGCACCGATCTGCTGCCTTTTACAGAGGAAGAAGCGGAAACCGGAAGGAATGCCCAGATTATGTCGGACCGGATTTCAGAAATCCCGCGCCAGAGCCTTCTGCCTGATTTGCATCAATTGCTGGAAACCGTACCGGACCCTAATGGTTTTGTAGACGAAAGCCCGGCTTTCCAGATATTGGAAGCGTCCAGACAGGACGTGACGACTACAATCCCCGCACCCCCGGAAACAATAATTGCCATTACCGAATCGGAAGAGCCGCCAAAGCCGACAACCGGCTGGCCCGAATATTCCAATGAAAATGCCAACGCGCCGGTTATTGATTCTTTGAAACCCGTTGCCAGACCTCAGCCCTCCATCCAGCCCGAGGGAAAACCCTGGACGGAAAATATCAGGGAAACGGCCAAGGCAACTCTGGCGGGTCTTGCTTCCGTGACACAGTCGATCGGCGGTTTTTTCCGCAGGCACGCCAAGGCGGCCATTTTGGCAACAGGTCTGGCCGCTACCGCGACAGCGGGAATGTTAATCAAAGACTCCGCGGACCAGGCAGACAACAGTCAAAAACAGCCTACTCAGCAAACCGTTGATACCCCCGCGCCCCAGCCGACAGTTGTTGTAACGCCCAGGGTGGATCAAAAAGTGGAAATTCAAACACCGGAGAAATCGCCGGAAAACAGAAATTTCGCGCAGGTTTTACGCGAATCCAAAAGTCCGGTTGTACAGGACATCATCAATAAAGGCGAAACCCGGCTGGCCGGCAATACTGTTACCGATACGATGATTGCTTCATTCAGGGGCCTGGCCACCAATAAACAGATTCTGGAATTGGACGGGCTGCAACGATCAATCAATCTGGGCATCAGCGTCTATTTCAATGAACACTTTGGCACCGCGGAAAAGGTCACGCAGAGTCTGAAAGATCCAAAACTGAGAAATTTATACAGAACGGCATTGGCCGAACAGAAAAACGGTCGCGTGTTGCCATATTTAACCAAGGACCGCTTTCCGCAGGAATATCAATTGTCCGCCAGAATTCTGGCGGACGGCAGTGAACTGGGTCTGGACCAAAGTACCAGTTCCAACGCCCGGGCAAGAGAACTGGTAAGCGGCAATATGTTCCAGGCCAAGGCTCCGGGAGACGTTTTAAAACTGCGCAAACAGGACGGCAGCTATCATGTAATTCTGGAGGTAGTGTTTGGCATTCTGGAGGGAAAAAACACCAAGCAGTTGCTGGGTGAAAAGCTGGCCGTGAAACACGCTGAAAATTCCAACCAAATCAGAACCGGCGCAGTCATTGACAGAAGCGGCGATAACGGCTCGGGCGGAGTTGAGGCCCCGGCACATGATCAGGGAACCGATACCGGAAAAGGTCAAACCGGACAAAACACAATTGATAACGGTACGCCTACGGGAGTGGCCAGCGTCGCTCCAATCACCGATGATGTTGATGCCGGCTGGGATAATATCATTTCCGAACATGAAAATCTGGCACTGGAAAGGGCTGCTCTCCAAAAAAACCACGCGCTGAAGTTTGAGCTGAACTGCGGATACACGTCCAAAGAAGAAAAAGCCGCCGTGGTCCCGCAGGTCGCGGAGAAAATTGCCGCGCTCTATCCGTCCGCCGATAAGTCTAAAATCCAGGGGCTGGTCAGACGATACGGTTATATCGGATTTTCTTCGGTCAAACAGGAGTCCAGAACAGTCGAGGTAACCCTGAACAAAAATTTCCATAGAATTCTGGAGGAAGTACTGAGCGCCTGATAGGGGTCTTTAAGATGCCGTAAAGCCGGCACCGGCAAATCCGCCAATTTTACACAAAACAATTAATCGGCTAGACTGAACGGGAAAGCATTTATCAGTCTAGCCTATTTTTAAATTTACCATGACTTTAAAAGAAAAAGTTCAACAGGATTTTATCGCCGCCATGAAAGCCCATGAGGAAATCAAAAAGGGCACTTTGTCCATGCTCAAGGCCGCCATCATGAAATGGGAAGTGGACGGTGAAAAGAAAGAAGCAACCGATGAAGCCGTAATAACGCTGATTCAAAGAGAAGTAAAACAACGCCGCGACGCGAGCGAAGGTTTCCGCAAGGGGGGCAATGAAGAAATGGCTCTGAAAGAAGAAGCCGAAATGAAAGTGTTGATGGAATATCTGCCCGCGCAAATGAGCGAGGAAGAAGTGAAAGCCATTGTCAGCGAAACGTTATCCGCAGCGGGGATTACCAGTAAAGCCGAGATGGGGAAAGCGATGGGACTGGTGATGGGAAAGCTGAAAGGAAAAGCCGACGGGGGAGTAATCAACCGGGCGGTGGGAGAAATTTTGAAATAAACGAATGCCTACAACAAGCGGGAAAATCAATGACTTGGCCTGGATGATCGGCGGGGAAGCCGGCAGCGGCATACAAAGCGCCGGACACTTTTTCGCGCTGGCCTGTTCCAGGGCCGGACTGTGGGTTTTCGGCAATGCCGAATATCCTTCGCTGATCCGCGGCGGTCACAACTCCAATGCCATACGGGTGGCGGATTTTGAGGTGTCGGTACAGCGGGATTCGATTGATCTGCTGCTGGCGATGAACCGGGAAACCCTGGATCTGCATCTGGGCGAAGTGGTGAAGGGGGGCGGGGTGATTTATGACGCGGAAGCAGTAACGGATTATCCGTGGGCGGGGACGAAGAACGGCGGGCGTGAGGGGAAGCCGGGCATGCCGAAAAACAAGGGCGGCGTAAAAGCCTCGGGCGTGAAACTTTTTGACGTACCGCTGCAGCGGCTGGCACTGGAACACGGCGAAAGCGAGATTGTGCGCAATATGGTGGGACTGGGAGCGACTTTCGCGCTGCTGGAAATGGACCTGAAAATGCTATTGGCGGTTTTACGGGAAGCTTTTGCCCGGAAAGGAAAAACAATTGTGGAAAATAATATCGGGGCGGCGCGGGCTGGTTATCAATATGTCCGCGAAAATTACCCCGTGGAAAAATTCGGATTCAAGCTGGTGCCGGACCGGACGGACGGGAAAACTAAAAAAACCTCAGCTCGTACGGTGGCAAAACAGCCGCGCCGCCTGCTTATGACCGGCAATGACGCCGTCTGTCTGGCTGCCGTGAAGGCGGGAGTAAAACTGGTGGCGGAATATCCCATGACGCCTTCTTCCACGGTTCTGCATTTTATGGCCAAACAGGCCCGGGCCTATAATATTATAGTTAAACATACCGAAGACGAACTGGCTGCCATCAACATGGTGGCGGGGGCGGGGTGGGCCGGCGTGAGAGCCATGACCGCGACTTCGGGCGGGGGTTTTTCGCTGATGAGTGAAGCCCTGGGCATGGCCGGCATGATCGAGGCGCCGGCAATAATTTATGAAGTACAGCGGGGAGGCCCCTCCACAGGCCTGCCGACGCGCACCGAACAGAGCGATTTGCAATTCGTGATGCATGCCTCGCAGGGGGAATTTCCGCGGCTGGTGGTGGCACCGGGGGACTATGATGAACTTTTTTATAAGACTTTTGAGTCTTTTAATATAGCTGAAAAATATCAACTGCCGGCTATCATTCTGGGCGACAAACACCTGGGCGAATCCGTGAAAACGGTTATGCCTTTTGATCTGAAGGATTTAAAAATCGAAAGAGGACTTCTGGTCCGCGATACGGCTAAAATCGCCCAACTGAAAAAAGCCGGGTATCAGTCTCCCGACGGCGGATTTCTGCGCTATAAACTGGAGAAAGACGGGGTTTCCCCCAGAGTCCTGCCCGGCGCAAAAGGCGGCCGGCACCGCTCCTCCACCGATGAACACGATGAAAGCGGCGATCTGACCGAGGATCCCGAAAACCGCACAAAAATGCAGGCAAAACGGATGCGGAAGCTGATGGCCTGTCTGAAGGAACTGCCTGCGCCGAAACTGGCGGGTCCGGGAAAGAACGGCTCTTTGAAAGCCGGTCCGGCCTATAAAGCGGAGGAGGCCGATGTAACTTTCGTTACCTGGGGGTCGCCCAAAAATGCTACGTTGGAGGCCATGCAAATGCTGAAAAAAGACGGCATCAAGGCCAATCTGCTGCAAATTGTTTATTTTCTTCCCTTCCATTCAAAAGAAGTAGCCGCCTTGCTGAAACGCTGCAGGTTCAAAGTGGGAGTGGAAATGAATCTGGAAGGGCAGATGTGTAATTATATTGCCGAAAAAACCGGGATTTTCATGGACGCCAAAATTTTAAAATGGTCGGGCCGTCAATTAACAGCCCAAGAGATTTACGACCGAACTTGTACCGTCATGAGTACTTTTGACTACCCAAAGAAATTCTGAATCAGGATACAAAACCACAACCTGTGAAGAAAAATCCCACCGCTCAAGAATCTTCCCAAGTCGTCAAATGTTGCTCTAATTTTTTGTTCGCTACCTCAAGCCCATTCCCAGGGATAGATGAATGGTAGAAATAATTTTAGCCTTTTGGTCAAAAGAAAATACTATATCTTGTGTTGATTGATTTAGACGTCTACTAGATAATGTGTTCACTTTAACCACTTTTAGCATGGCGATTGAGGCACGGGAGACTCTGGAGGAGTATCTCTCCAAATCAGACTGGAGAGTAAACGCCAATTCCAACCAGGGATATTCATTAGGCGGGATGATTTTAAACACATCGGGAAAAGTAACCGCCAATTACTGGCTTTCCTATATATATCCGGAAGAAGTCGGCCAGGCCCATCGCGAAGGTGATTTCCACATTCATGATCTGGATATGTTCTCCGGTTATTGTGCCGGCTGGTCGCTCCGACAGCTTCTGGAAGAGGGTTTTAACGGCATTGAAAACAAAATTGACTCAACAGCCCCCCGCAATCTGGCCGGTGCCATTGGACAGATGGTCAACTTTCTGGGGACTCTACAAAATGAATGGGCCGGAGCTCAGGCTTTTTCTTCCTTTGACACCTATCTGGCACCCTATGTCAGAAAATTCGCGGATGAGACCAGGGATGAACTGAAAGACATGGTCGCCGATCCGGCAGCCCTGGAAGAATATGTGGAAAAGAAAACCTACAAATATGTCTATGACTGCATCCAGGTTTTTGTATTTAATCTGAATGTGCCCTCCCGCTGGGGAACCCAAACCCCTTTTACCAACATCACGCTGGACTGGACTTGTCCGCCAGATCTGAAAGACCGCCGGCTGCTCTTGGGAGATGTGCCGTTTAAATGCACTTTCAGCGAGCTGGAGAAGGAAATGCAGATGATCAACAAGGCCTATATCGAGGTAATGCTGAGGGGCGATGCCAAAGGACGCGTGTTTACTTTCCCCATCCCGACCTACAATATCACCCCTGAATTTGACTGGCATGGTACCAACACCGATTTGCTGTTTGAAATGACAGCCAAATACGGTCTGCCCTATTTTCAAAACTTCCTGAACTCCGACCTGAAGCCCCATCACGTGCGCTCGATGTGCTGCCGCCTGCAACTGGATCTGAACGAACTGCTGAAGAGAGGAAACGGTCTGTTCGGTTCCGCCGAAATGACCGGAAGCGTCGGAGTGGTTACCATCAACACCGCCCGCCTGGGCTATCTGTATCGCGGCAACAAGGTCGGCTTTTTCGCCCGCCTGGAACAGCTGATGGAATACGCCAAAACCTCCCTGGAACTGAAAAGAAAAGAAATTCAGAAATGGATGGATCTGGGACTTTATCCTTTCACCAAGCGCTATCTGGGACATCTCAACAATCATTTTTCCACCATCGGCATCAACGGCGTAAATGAAGCCATCAAGAATTTCACCGGCGGGGAGGAGGACATTACCACACAGTTCGGTGGTGATTTTGCCGAAGAACTGCTGCTTTTCATGCGACAAAAACTGATCAAATTCCAGGAAGAAACCGGTAATCTGTACAATCTGGAGGCCAGTCCGGCCGAAGGAACCACCTACCGTTTCGCCAAAGAAGACAAAAAACGCTATCCCGACATTATCCAGTCCGGTACGGCCGAATATCCCTATTATACCAATTCCACACAATTGCCGGTGGAATATACCGACGACGTGTTCGAAGCCCTGCAAATGCAGGACCGCTTCCAGACCAAATACACCGGCGGAACGGTTTTGCACCTTTATTTGGGGGAGCGCCTGCATGACGCGGAAAGCTGCCGTCAGCTGGTCAAACGGGCCCTGAGCAACTTCAGACTGCCTTATATTACCATTTCCCCGACTTTTTCCATCTGTCCCAAACACGGCTATCTGGCCGGGGAACACGATTATTGCCCCAGATGCGACGAGGAAATCAGCTATCAGGGCGACAAGCTGGATATGGAAACCAGAAACAAATACACCTCCAAACAAAAATTGTTACTTATTAACCAATAAATAAACATGGAAAACCTTGCCACACCCCCCACCACGGACCGCACCAAGTGTGAGATTTGGACCAGAGTGATGGGATATCATCGTCCGGTAAGCCAGTACAATTTCGGCAAAAAGTCCGAATTTTATTCCCGTGTTTATTTTCAGGCTACTTGTGAAGCCAATTCCAAGCTGATCCACCAGTACGGCGGATGTCTGAAGGAAGCCGATGCCGCTCCGGTCAAACCAAAACTGTTACTTTTCACCACCAATACCTGCCCCAAATGTCCGGCCGTCAAGAACTGGCTGGATGCCAGCAGCGTGGAGTTTTTCGGCATCGACAACACCATGCTTAATTTCTGGGATATTGCCGAAAAATATAATGTGCGCAGCGTCCCGACCCTGATCGCCGTCGATGAAAACGGCAAGGAGATCTGGAGAGCCAGCGAAATTTCGGAAATACAGCAAAAAAAGGTTCAATAAATGATCATAACAGCTCTGACAAAATTTACGGCAATCGACTATCCCGGCCGGTTGGCTTGTATTATCTTCACCGGCGGATGCAATCTGCGCTGCGGATTTTGTCATAATGCCGATTTTGTTCTGCCGGAGCGGCTGAAACAGCTGACCCAGACCCTGCCTTTTGAAGTGGTTCTGAATTTTTTGAAGGCGCGGCAGGGGATGCTGGACGGCGTATCCATTTGCGGCGGGGAACCAACCATTCATCCCGATTTACCCGAGAAAATCAAACAGATCAAAGACCTGGGGTTTCTGGTCAAACTGGACACCAACGGTACCAATCCGCTGATGCTGGAACGGCTGATTAACGAAAAGCTGGTGGATTTTCTGGCCATGGATCTGAAAGACGCCCTGCCTTACCGTGAGGAACTGGTGGGAGTGAAAATACCCGCCGATATACTGAAAGTGAGCATTGATCTGGTCAAAGGTTCGGGGCTGGAATATGAATTCAGAAGCACTATTCTGCCGGATTATCACGATCTGGAGACTTTGCGGGCGATGGGGGAGGAAATCCGCGGGGCCAACAAATGGGTATTGCAGGGTTTCCGGAACGCCAAAACCCTGCGGGAAGAATTCCAGGGGCTGGCGGGATTCGGGCGGTCCGACCTGGAGGAATTAAGTTCAATTTTGGCGCAATACGCAAAGGTGGTAGAATTCCGGGCGGCATAATAATTTTCTAGAGCTTTACACATGGCCGCCACAAAAGAGCCCCAGCTTAAAGATTTCAATACGGTTGCCAAACCGGACTGGTGTCCGGGTTGCGGCAATTTCGGCATACAACTGGCAGTAAAGCAGGCGCTGACCAGGCTGGGAGTGGATCCCGACCGGGTGGCCTACGTTTCTGATATCGGCTGCGGCGGGAAAATGCCGCACTGGATCAATACTTATGGTTTGCACAGTTTGCACGGGCGGGCCATTCCCGTGGCCACCGGAGTTAAATTCGCCAACCGCGACCTGACTGTGCTGGTCAGCGCCGGGGACGGGGGGGCTTATGGTATCGGCATGGGACATCTGGTACACGCCATACGACACAATGTAAACATCACCGTGCTGGTGCATCACAATCTGGTTTATGGCCTTACTAAAGGTCAGATGACGCCGACCTCCAGCAAAGGATATGTTTCTCCTTCTTCGCCTTTCGGAGCGTTGTCGGAGCCGTTGAATCCATTATCTCTGGCCCTCAGTTTGGGCTGTACCTTTGTAGCCCGGGGGTTCGTGGGAGAAATGGGGCAGTTGGCGGGAATAATCGAAGCGGGACTAAAACACAAAGGGCTCGCGCTGATAGATATTTTGCAGCCCTGCGTGACCTATAACAAAGTACAGACTTTTGATTATTACCGGGAAAAAACCTATCTGCTGGGGAAAAAGCATGACAGCGGGAACTGGAAGAAGGCTTTGGAAAAGGCCCTGGAAACGGAGCGGCTGCCGCTGGGAATCTTTTATCAAACCGAATCCCCGGTTTATGAAGAAGCGGATCCGGGCAGGGCAAAAGTTCCCGCGGTGGATTTGCCGCTGGGAAAAATTGATATCTCCTCACTGATGAAGAACTATTTTTGAGGAGGACTCTTTTTACCGATCTTGGCGGGACGCTCAAGTTTTTTACGAATTTTATCGGTCAGTTCCAGAGGTTTCGGATCCATCCAGTCATACAGATGGGCGATTTTTTTACAAACCGTTGCTTCCACGCCGGTAGTGTGTTCAGTCACAATCAGGTCGGAATGCAGGGGAAAATCCATTTTAAACTGTCCCACCAGAGATTCGACGTGACGAAAAGAACGGTCTACCAGTCCGGCGCGGGCCAGATAAGCTCCTTCCAGAAAGACACTGCCCTCGGCGTTTTCGGGCAGACAGATTTGTCGGCGGACTTCCATGATTAAAGATTGTCTGGCCTGTTCATCGGCCTGGTCCAGAATAGCCCGCAGATCTTCCAGCTCTGCCCGGGCTTCAGCGGAAAGCGGCTGGTTTTGGCGTAGTGTCCGGGCCTTTTCACGTCTTGGTTCCAGGGGCGAATCGGAAAAATGCCACATGAAAACCGATTTATTGAGAGCATTGACCTGATCGGCCAAAAAAGCCATATCAAAGCCCGCGCTGACCGCTTTTACCCCGACATAGGAATGCACTTCGGCATCATGTCTGTCCAGATAATCGAGCGACCATTTGACCTTTTCCTCCTGCTCAACCTGTCCGCCCATAGAATCGATCCAAAGGCCGATCTTGATTCTGCCTTCCATCAAAGTTTCCAGTACCTTCCGGCTAAAATACCCGTTTTCCTGAAGTGCCTCCAGACAGGCGTTGGCCTGAATAACTTTCTTCTCGAATAACAGCCGGTTCTGGTCATTTTTTAGTCCTATTTCCTGCAGGCTTTTAGCGTCTTCAATATAAGCCAGCAGCTCCAAAATAAGCGGCCCCAGAGCCAGTTTCTCGCCACTTTTTGTATCTATGGCAGTTACCAGCAGGGGACTTTCCGGAGAAAGCTCGCGGTCGGCAATAATTACCAGTTCACCGTCAAAATTTTGGGTTGAATCAGTCATGTCTAAATTAGTTTGAGGGGTTTATTCTACAATGTTTTTATATTTTTGCAAGCTTTTTGTTTTGGGCTTTTGCCCTGCTGATACTATCAATGTTCTATACATAAAAAGACCCATGCTTTTCAAAACCAACACTATCGTCGGACACCGCGGCTGCCAGCTGGTTAATCAGAATAATACCATTGAAGCGTTTGAAAAAGCCCTGGAGGCGGGCGCGGAAATGGTGGAAATGGACATCCGGAGAACCAGGGACGGGGTGCTGGTGGTAATTCACGACAAAGAAATCGGCGGGGCACGCATACGGGGAACTCTTTATGAAGATTTGGCCGTACTGGCCAATCAGGAAGGCCGGGTGCTGCCAACCCTGGAAGAGGTTTTAAAAAGACTGGAAGGAAAATTACTGCTGGATATCGAATTGAAGGAAGCCGGATATGAAGAAGAAGTTCTGGGACTGATCCTGAAATATTTTTCGCCGGGTGAGTTTGTAATCAGCAGTTTCATGGACGCGGTATTACTGAAAGTCAAAAGGCGCTTTCCGACAGTAAAAACCGGCCTGATCCTGGGCGTGGGACCCCATAACGAGGATTTTAAAGCCAGGGGACTGTGGCGGATTGTCCAAAAAATCAGTGAATACCTGCCCTGGCGAAGAGCCGAAGCCTGCGGAGCGGATTTTCTGGCCGTGAGCTTTAAACTATTATCCCTGGGCATGCTGAACTCTGCGCATAAAAGGGGGTTGCCGCTATTGGTCTGGAACATTAATGATCCGGAAATGCTCAGAAAATTGATGCTTACCCACAAGGTGGCGATGATCGGTACGGACAGACCGGATATTGCCGTTAAAATACGCAAGGATCTGTAGTTTTCAGGGAGGCCGGCAGGTTTGACCAAAGGGTTGTTTTGGTTTATAATAATATGAGTTAATTTTGCTTATATGAAAACCAAAATAAATCATTTTTCAACGATAATTTTGTCTCTGATGCTCTTCGGGACGGGCAGTTCCAGCGTATTGGCCGCGGCGGGCAGTCTTTCTCCAGTCAACACAACGACGCAGCCACTGACTAACACTTCGACTATTAATCCTGCCTTGATCACACCAATACTGGGAGCGGCCCCGGACATCAACTGTTACGGCAAAATCAGCTCGGAAGGAGCGGGGACATCTGGTTCCTATAATTATGACGTGCTCTGGACAATTGCCTCAATCAATAATCCTACCCATACTTATAAAATTCATTACGAAGGCGATGACAGCATCAATCCGCAGACGCTTACCAGTTTATGGCACACGCTGCTGCCAAATCCCTATGTTTTACCAAAAACGGCCTATCAGCTGAAAGCGGGCGAGGCCTCCAAAACAGCTTTTCTGTCAGTTCAGCTGCTTGACCTCTTTAACAATGACAAGGTGTTGAAGGGATATACATGCAAACTTAATCTGACCAATAAAAATTCAGCCTCAACTACGGATAATACAAACAATCTGATCCAGATAACTCCCAATATTCTCGATCGTGACTTTCTGGCACCTCCCAGTACCAGCCTGGTTTTCAGCAATCTGACCGTCAGTCCCGATCCATACGTGCCGTCCGATTCTTCCAGCGCCAGCTTCAATTATGATCTGGATACCGGGGGAAAGGATCTGTATGTAAATTTTACCGTGATGAACGGGGCAAAGACCAAGACAGTATTCTCCAAATCGTCCAAGATTAATTACAAGGGGAGCACTTTCACCCTTTGGAACGGCAAAGACCAGAACGGCCAGGCCGTGCCGGCCGGTTCTTATTACTTGAAAGCAACTCTGACCGATGCCGCTACCAGCGGAACAATCAATAGCTCTCAAAACCTAACCACCTTTAAAACTCTGGAAAAAACTTTTTCCGTTCAGGCCGGCACCGCCGCTGGAACGGGACAAACCGGCGGGAGCCAAGCCGGTTCCGGATCATCAAGTAGTGCCGGGGCTGCATCCGGGTCGGCGGGCAGCAGCGGATCGACAACAGGCGCCGCCGGTACAACCGGGACAAGTGAAGAAGCTTCCAAGCCGCCTTTGAAACCTTCCCCGATTGAACTTAAATGTACCCCGGAATCGAAAGTGCTCTATTTCGAGAACGATGAGCCGGCCTATGACCGCATCTTTGTGAATTGCTCGATCAATTTGCCGGCCACGGTGAAAGCCTCCATCTATAAAAAAGCTTATGATCCGGCGAACGCCGACAATTCAGCCAACCTGGTCAAGGAAATTCTGCTGGAAACACCCAAGAAAAAAGGCCTGTTTAAAGTTGGCTGGGACGGTTTCGACGACTATGACCGACCAGTGGCCCTGGAAGAATATAATTTTGTAGTGGAAGCCCTGATCGACAGCACCTATAAGCCAAAGATCTCCGCCAAGCAGTTTAAGGTTGAGAATGTCCCCGCGCCGGAAAGCGCGCAGACAGAAGACGGCGCTGCCGCTGAAGGCGACAACGGCCAGGCCAGCGCGGAAAATGTGGAAAATCTGCACGGAGCGGCCGATGAAACTCCCAAACCGGGATTATTGGAACAGGTTTCCACGGCTATTTTTGGAGAGGAAACAAGTCTGACCGACCAACAGGCCAGCGCGGAAAACAAGCCTGCCGAAAAAATCATGAGTAAATGTCCCAATGTTTTCTATCCGATTGACATTGCCAACAGTCCCTATGAGTCCCTGATTAAAAAGGCTTTTGATGAGTGTCTGGTCGGCGGCTATCCGGACGGGACCTTCCGGCACAAAGAATGGATTACCCGGCCTGAGGCAATCAAAATGACCGTTCTGGCTTCGGGCAATATTGCCAAACAAGGTTGTTTTGATGCTGATTGCGGCAGTCCTTTTATGGATTTGGATATGTGGATGGGCCCCTGGGTAAGAGCCGCCTGGGATTTAAAATTTATCAACGGAGTGGGACCGAACAGGCTGGGGACGGGCTATATTACCAGAGCGGAAGCAGTGGCGCTGATGGACAAGGCCTTTAAAATCCCGCCTTTTCAAGGTTGTTATACCGCCAATTGCGGCGCCGGTCATCCCAACAGCTTTTTTACGGACATCACCCAGTCCTGGCAGGGCCCTTATCTGAGAGCGGCCTGGGACAAGGGAATTATCCAGCCCCTGACCCCGGGAAAATTCTACCCCGAAAATCCGATGAGCAGGGCGATGTTTCTGGAATTGCTGTTTCAGGCCAAAAGCCTTAAGTAGTTCCGCCCTCGATTTTTTCCAGCGCCGCACGGGCTTCTCTGCGCAGCATTTCGCTTTGATCGTTTCGGGCAATTTCTTTCAGCAGTGGCAGCAGTTTTGGGGTAAGACTGCGCGGGTCTTTTTTCAGGGAGTTTATAGTCGCGTTGATGGCGTTTCGGATTAATCCCTCCCTCTTGGCGCGCATCAGAGGCGAGCCGGCAAATCTTTCCAGGAATTGTTTTTCATCGCCTATGCTTAATATTTCCTCCAGGGACAGGGAGTCCCCGGCTATCGGCTTTTGATCGAGCAGGGGATTAGGAAGATCCGGGGCAAATTGCAAATTATAGGGGCAGACCTCCTGACATATGTCGCAGCCGAAAACCTGATTATCCAAAGCCGGCGCCAGTTCTTCCGGAAAGGACTTTTTGCTTTCAATGGTGAGATAACTGATACAGCGCCGCGCGTCGATTTGACCCGGCGCGACCAGCGCCCGGGTCGGGCAGGCCGTTTGGCAGCGCGTGCAGGTGCCGCAGCTGCCGGCGCGCGGCGCGTCAGGCTCCAGCTCCAGAGTAGTCAGGATTTCCCCCAGCAGGAAAAAAGAGCCCAGCCGGGGATTGATCAAGAGAGTATTTTTTCCGTAGAACCCCAGTCCGGCTTCGGCGGCATAAGCTTTTTCCAGAAGCGGTGCAGAATCCGTGCAAATCCTGTGCTGAAATCCGGGCCAGTTTTGATCCAGATATTTTTGCAGACCGGACAGCACGTTCCGAAAGATTTTGTGATAGTCGCGGCCCCAGGCATAGCGGGAAACGCGGCCGTGGCCGGCCGGCGTATCCGGCTTTTTACGCGAATAATTCAAGGCTATTACTATCACCGATTTCGCGCCCGCCAAAATATTTTGCGGATCGGTTCGCAGAGCGGCGTCCTCCAGATATTTCATCTCTCCCTGATAACCACGGTCGATAAATTCCCGCAGGTTTTTGGAGGCTTCCGGCAGTTTTTCCGCACTGCAAAAGCCGATCAAATCCACGCCCAAATGTTTCAGAGCATAATCTTTAATTTGAGCCGTCTGATTCATGGGGTTGGGGGAAGGGAGGGAGTCTCGAGGGGAGGACCTTCCTCTTCCGGACCGCCGGTGACAACTATATTCACTTTGGAGTTTTTCATGGCCCTTTCACCGTTTTGCTCACCGGCAGCATTTTTGGGTATCTGCGTGCCGACGTTTTGGCAGGCGGCCAGAATTAACAGGGAAAGTAACAGGGTAAGAAGCGTAATTTTTTTCATGTGGACAAATTTATGACAATTATTTTTTTGATATATTTAATAACTGCAGCCGCTCCAGGCGGCCAATTCAGTGAAAGTTTGCTTGCCGGTAATGTCCGGTTTGCCGGGCATCTGCCAGGTGGGATAGCCCTCGATTCCGGCCGCCAGACAGGCTTCGGGGTCCGGGTCGGTACCTTTGGCGTCACATTCGACATAATCGATCAGGCTGAGGGCGCTGCCCAAAACTTCTTTCTGTTCGGAACAGTGCGGGCACCAGTAGGCTCCATAGAATTTGGCTCCGCCGGCGGTAAGACAGCGGGCTAATTGAGTCTCTTTTTCTCCAGCCTCAACGGTGACTGTTTGTGAAGTTTGTGAATCCATAACAGGCGTGGAGCCCTGCACCGAGACAATCTGTAATTCCTGGCTAACGGCTCCAAAGAGCAGTCCAATGATAACCGGCCAGATGGTAAAAAATCCTAATTCCATATTATGCGAATTGATTAATTAGTGGCGGGAGCTGCGGTATCAGTGGTAACCGGAGCGCGGCCGACCGGTTCGGGAACACCGGTTTGTCCGGCGGGAGGAGTAGTGGCGGCAGTTTCCCCGGTTTTGGCGGCAGAGGCCTGTTCCACCAGTTTTTCCGCTTCCAATAATTGTTGTTTATCTTCGGGCGGCAATTTGTCTTGGCAATTGGAAAGTTTGCCCAACAAATAAAGAGGCTGTGATCCGACCAGATTTCCCTGTCCGGGGAAATACCAGGTGGGGTAGCTGGTAACGCCGGCTTCCAGACAGACTTTGTGGTCACCACCTTTGCCGCTGTCATCACATTCCTGATAAGGCAAAAATTGAACATCGTCTCCAAAAGCTTCTTTCTGGGACTGACAGTGCTGGCACCAATAAGATCCATACATGATAACGCCTTTTTCAGTTAAGCACTTGGCCAGATCGGCATACTTGCCCGGCGGCTTGGGACCGGTCTGTCCGCAGCCTGCAAGCAGGATCAATCCTGCGGTAACCGCCAGTACTTTAATCAAACGGGGGGACTGTAACATAACTATCTTTGGTTAAACGGAAATAATTGCCTGGTGATTATACACTGTCTTGTGTTTTAAAAAAATATTTGCCATAATGCGGTCTTATTATTTGTTTTAGAAATGCAATATGGGCAGCGATGAAATCAAAAGGCCGGGAGAAAACGAATCCGGCGACACGGAACCCGTTTCTTTGACCACCCTGATGGAGACAATGGATGGAATGGGGTTTGAAGATCCGATACGCAGGGCGGTGATCATCAGCCTGACCTACCGGCTGCACAATGAACGAAAGCTGTCGATAGATTACATCAACGCTTTCCTAAAATTACAGGGACCTGAAAGGTTTCTGGAAAGGTTTTTACCGGAGTTTGACAATCAGGAGGAATCTCCCGAGACCAAGCCGGTACAGGCTATTCCTTTCAGAAGAAAATCCAGTACCACCATGACGGCGGTAATCATTCCTCCCACCGCCTCCGTCGAAACTATTGAAACTCAACCAATTTCCATGATTCCCACCTCGAATGACCTGCTGGCCAATATGAAACTGATGAGGGAAACAATTGAGGGGGCTTTAGATCAGGGCAGAAACGGAGGGCCCAAGGAGAGCATTGCTATCATTGATAATGAGAAATCCGCCGCGGCAGCCGATCTGGCGAGAAAGAAAAGCTGATTGTGGCAATGGCCCGGGTTTTGTGATAGAAAAATAACGTCCGTCTATTCGGACTTAATTTTGCCGCAACCATGAGTTCTTTTCTTCCCCAGCCAATTCAGAAGGTGATCGACGAATTCGCCCGGCTGCCGGGTATCGGTCCGAAGTCGGCCCAGCGGCTGGCCATGCATCTGCTGAACTCACCCAGTCTGCGCATAAACTCCCTGGCCGAGGCTGTCGCCAACGTGAAAATCGGACTGAAATTCTGTTTGGATTGTTTCAATATCGCTGAGGAGGACAAGTGCCGTTTTTGCCTTGACCCCATGCGAAACAGACAACAGTTCTGCGTGGTGGAGGATATTTTGGACGTGATCGCCCTGGAAAAAACCGGCCAGTTCAAAGGTTTATATCATGTGCTGCACGGCGTGCTGTCGCCGGTGGACGGGATCGGGCCCGATCAGATTAAAGTGGATGATTTACGGGCGCGGGTGGTTGATGTTTTGGGAGCGGGGATTGTACCGGGCGAACTGGAAGTCATCATTGCTACCAACCCCTCTCTGGAAGGCGAAACCACAGCCATGTATATTACCAAAATGCTCAAGCCTTTGGGCGTGCGTGTGACCAGGATCGGCAGGGGAATACCCGCGGGCGGGGATCTGGACTATGCCGATGAAGTGACCTTGACCAGGGCCCTGCAGGGGAGGCTGGAGTATATTTAACGACCACATTTCCTCAGAGCCTTTTATCGGCAAGCAGCCATAACAGATTTCTGGAGTGAAGGTGCTTTTATTTGCCACTCGTGAATTTGCTGCCTTTTTGCTGTATATTTATATACTCGACGGAGGCGTCGGCGCGGAAAGTCTGTAGTTGGAAAACTCCCCCTGCGGCGTTGGCCGAGGGGGAGTTGGTGAGGGCTATCCTTTCCCGGTTAGCCCGTTGTTACTGACAGTCACGATAGAGAGTCGTGATGCCGGTGTGATAAGTGCAGGCCGGAGAAGTACACCCGCCGGGCGAGTAAACTTCCACGATCAGGCCTGCGCCGTTGGCCGGGCCGTTTTGGGCGATGTAACTGAAGTCGGCCGTTTCCCAGTCAGTGCAGCCGGTGCCCGACTGACCGTCCAGGACACCGCTTAAGTAATGGCTGAGATGATTTTGATCCAACAATTCGTAACTGAAGTTATTCTGGAAAGTGCCGCCCTGTTTGCAGAGGCGCCAGCTGGCCTGGGAGCCGGAGCCAAGCTGGGTTTCCAGACAGAGAGTGGGGGAGCCGGAGGACGAGGCGTTGGTGTAACAGCTGGCGCCGGAGGGGCTCAGCACATACACGTTCTGACAGGAGGGACTTCCCCCTGATCCGTTGTTGCCGGCCCCGCCTGCTCCACCTGTGTCGGGCGAGCCGCCCGTACCGCTGTTGCCGCTGCCGCCGGTGTTGGGTGATCCGCCGCTTCCTCCTGCGCCTCCCGTTCCAGATTCGCCGCCCTGTCCGGCAGCCCCGCCATCGGATGCGCCGAAACAAGGCGGGTTCCAGTTTGTCCAGTAGCCATTGGTTTGGCAGACCCGATAAGCAGCTCCCTGTCCATCCGGACAAATTTTCAACTCTTCCTGGAAATACACGCATTCCGCAGACGCGGGAGCGCCGCCGGTACCGCTGCCGGCCTGACCACCGGATTCACCATTCTGCCCGCTGGAACCGGACACCGAATAGCCCCCGCCCAAAGGACAGCTCAACCCTTCCCGGGGCACGCAGGAAGGAATCAGCTGGCAGGACTTACTGCTTTCCTCACAATAGTACTGCTTTTGGCAGGAGGCGTTTTGACAGTATCCGGCCGGCTGTCCCGTCTTGAGCTGATGGGCCATGACCAGCCACTTGGCCAGCTCCGCCCGTTTGACCGGCTGATCGGGATTGAAAACGCTGCCGCCGCCGGTCAGTCCTTTTTGCCAGGCCAGATAGACATAGGGCGCGTACCAACTGTAGGCGGACACGTCATAGAATCGGGACAGCAGATCGTTGGCCAGAGGAGCGGCGGCCTGCCAGACCCAATTGTTGTAAAGGTCCAGAAAGTCCTGCGGGAAAAATCCCGCGATGACTATTTTCAGGGCCTCCGCCCGCGTTATGTCCTGGTCGGGACAAAAATTCTGACCGTATTCCGTACAGCTGTGCGCCGGGTTGATTACCATGACGGGCGTTTTCTGAGCCAGCAGACTGTTGATGTAGGGGTAATCCCGGTCATTGGGCGGTACGTCGAAAAAGTAAGTATCGGCGCACTGAATGGCTGTTTCCAGCCGTATTGCCTGCTTGATCCAACGCGCCGCTTCGCGGCGCTTGACGTTTTCATCCACTCCGTAGTTGCCGTTGTAGTCGCCCAGATACCAGCCCTGATTACGCATTTCCCTGACATAGGGCAGGCTCCACTGCCAGGCCGGAAACTGAGCCTGATCCTCCTGGAATTCGGTGAAATAATCGTAAAGCAAAGCCTGCGGATCAAGATAATTGGCCAGCAGGGACTGATTACCGTAAGCGTATCCCTGTCCGTAGATTTTGCCGGGACTGTGGTCGACGCTGTTTTGCAGATCCTTGAGACTGTCCCAGCGTTTCACCGAAAAATGCAAATGGGTCGGCCAGCCGGGTGTACCACCTTCTTTGCCAATCACCTGTCCCTTTTGCACCTGTTCGCAGGCGTTGAAAAGCCGGGAAGTGCTGTAGGGCGTTGCCGTAGCGTGCAGGTGATGGTAGTGAAAGGTGATCAGCTCTTCGGAAAACTCATTGGAGCGGGTAACCAGAATGATTGACTCGCCCCAGCCCTCGAAAGCGCCGCTTTTATGGGAGGCCAGTACCAGGCTGTTTTGAATGGCCAGGAGGTCTTCCTGGCCGGAACCCGCGCCCTGCGGATGCAGATCCAGACCGTCATGTCCGTAATAAATTTTCTTGCCCTGGCATTCCGGACTGCTTGCCGGGGGCTGACCGCCCCCGCTGTCACACCAGCCTTCCTCCAGGGAATTGTTGTATTCCTGGGTTACGCGCATTTCATGCATCGGCATGCTGATCGACTCATTCAGCCGCACCAGAGGAATGTTCTCCAGTTGCAGCTCCGTGCAAAATCCACTGCCGATTTCCTTGCCCTGCGCCAATCCGGACAGCAGAAACAAGGCAACGGCAAATTGAAGTGCGGCCAGTCGTAACATGATTGGTGCTCCTTTTTGGGGGACTGTTTATCGTCGCTGTTTTAGATGCCGCCGAGTTCGGCGGGGTTGCTCCCGGGAACAAAAACTTCCGATCTGAAAGTAAGAGTGGTGATGATTTTTTCCACCGCCGGTATGGCATCGACTGCCTCTCCCTCCACCTTCAGGGAATACACCTGATCATCGTTGAGAAAGAAAAACTCCCGGACCGGGCGGTTTTCTCCACGCCAGCTGCCCCGATAGGTTAATTGATAGACGGGTTGTCCGGCCAGAGTGACCATAGTTTTCTCAGGAGCGTCCTGACAATTGATGAAAGCGTTCTGATTCACGCCGTTCTGGCAGGCGGCATGATCGTAGGCCGCATCGCGCGCCGCTTCAGGCGAAGACTGGATTTCCGGATATTCGAGTGACAGATAGGACGTCTCCTGACCGGGAACGTTGTTTTTCAGAGACCATTTGCTGGAAGGATTGGCATTCCATCCTGCCGGAACTTCATAATAGGGCACCATTTCCTCCCGGTTGGGGTTCCAGACGTTACCGGTGGGGTTTTCGGGATAACCACCGGGTGCGGCCGGCGCAGGATCTTCCAGCCTGTTTTGGCCATTGTCCTGCTGTAACTGGCAGGAGGTTAGAGCCGCTACCAGACAGAGTGAAAACGACAGAACGGCAAGCTTGTTTTTGGCAATTGTAATGTTCATGTTTTTCTCCCGTTAACTTCAGCTATCAATGTCCCAACTTATTGTCAGTTCGATTTTACCATGCGCCACGGGAATTAAATCCAGATGAAATTTTCCTAAATTTTAACCCCCCGGAGGTTTTCACTTTTTTGACGGGTGAATTTTGGCTGGTTTTAGAGGTTTTTTTGTTGACAGAGGAGGTAAATTACATATATATTCAAGCCCGACTTTGTGCCTCGCAACAAAGGAGGACCTGAAGATTTGGGGTTTTCGGGGAAAAGTCGAACAAGTATATCTTTATCCAAAAACTATAAGTAAAAATACGCGGATCAATCACCAGATCAAAGCTCCACTCGTCAGACTGATTGACGAAAACGATGAGCAGCTCGGTGAAGTCTCTCTGGAAGAAGCATTGCGCCTGGCGCATGAAAGGGAACTGGATTTAATTGAAGTAGCCCCTTTGGCCAAACCTCCCGTCTGTAAAATACTGGACTATGGGAAATTCCTGTACAGACAAAGAAAAATTGAGGCCAAGCATAAGCGCATGCAAAAGAAAACCGAGATGAAAACAATTCGCCTTAGTTTGCGGATTGACGAACACGATCTGGAGGTAAAAGCCAACCAGGCCAGAAGTTTTCTGGAGGACGGCAACAGCGTGAAAGTTACTTTGATGTTCAAGGGCAGGGAAATCGCACACGAGTCTTTGGGGACTCAAAAAATTGACATCTTCATGGAAAAGATAAAGGATGTGGCGAGCATCGAATCACCCGCCAAAAGACAAGGAAATTCAATCAATATGGTATTAATCCCATCAAAAAATTAATTATGAAAAGGAAAAGCAACAGCGGACTGAAGAAACGCATCAAGGTTACCGGAACCGGTAAAATTATGTTTTCAAAATCCGCCAAGAAACATCTTTTGGTTAACAAGTCCAAGAGACAGAAGAAATTAAACAGGGCCGGTAAACAGGCCTCAGCCAGCGATTCCAAGTGGATCAAAAAGCTGCTCCCATAATAGCATTTAATCACAATTTACCATGACACGCGTAAAGAGAGGTGTTGCCACCAAAAAAAGACATAACAAATTTAAAGGCATGGTGAAGGGCTACTCCAAAGTAGCAACTTCCCGCGTCAAATGGGCCAAGAACTTTATTGCCAAAGCCGGACAAAACAGTTACAGAGGCCGGAAGCTGAAAAAGAGACAGTTCAGATCCACCTGGATTACCAGAATCAATGCCGGATGCCGTGCCGAAGGGATCACCTATTCACGCCTGATTTACGGCTTGTTGAAGGCCAAGATTGCCATCGACCGCAAGATTCTGTCCGAGCTGGCCGTGCACAATCCGGAAGTATTCAAACAGGTTGTGGAAATGGCCAAGGCAGCCAAGTAGATTTTCCACGGCCCCACCGGGCACTTTAGGAAAGACAATTTGAAAAACCCCGTTTTATAATTGCGGGGTTTTTTAGTGTTTTGTTTTTGGACCTTTGTTTAGACGGCCTTTATTTTGAAAATTCTGTTTTTGCCTGGCCAGGCAAAGCTTTTTATTTTTGTAGGTTGGCGGGGATCCAATAAGCTTCTTGGTCTCGCCGGATAGCAGTATTATCCAGAGGCCAGATAAAGGCAATTATTCAAATATCCGGGTTTGACTAATCCACGCTGATTCCTGCTCGCAGGATCAACGTGAATCAGTCTTCCAAATTAATGTTGCCAGAAAATTTCTTTATTCTAGAAAGTGCTGACGGTTACTTTTTTCATCAGAATCGGACTGAGGGGAGCGTCGCGCATTGTCTGTACTTTGGAAATCGCGTCGGCCACTTCCTGTCCTTCGAAAACCTGTCCGAAAACCGAATGTTTGTTGTCCAGCCAGGGTGTTCCCTGCGCGGCAGTCACAATAAAAAACTGGCTGCCATTGGTGTTCGGGCCGCCGTTGGCCATGGAAACCGTGCCTTTCAGGTTTTTCAGTTCAGGTGAAAATTCGTCATCGATGGTGGTGTCGGGGCCTTTATAACTGTATCCTCCGGTGCCGTTTTTATTGGTAAAATCTCCGGTCTGAATCATAAAATCGGGGATAACGCGGTGAAAGGGGACGCCGTCATATTTGCCGGCCTTGGCCAGTTCAATAAAGTTTTTGGTGGTTTCGGGAGCCTCCTTGGTGAACAGCTTGAATTTGATTACTCCCTGGTCGGTTTCAATGGTGGCAATGGTGTCTCCGGTTTGGGGGGCTTGAGTTTGCATGGATGTTACGGTGTTATTAGTGGTTGGGGCGGTGACGGCGGGGGAATTGGCGGAATTGCCGGCGGGTTCGTTCTGGCAGGCGGTTAAAAAAAGCGCGCTGATCGCCAGTCCGGACAAAAGCTGTTTTTTCATATGATTTAATTTATATGTTTGTGGCAAGATTCTGCACCGCGCGGCCGTTTTTTTCAAGTGACAATTTGGGGCGGAGAGTATAAACTTAGCGGCAGCAGAATAAGCTTATGTCACAATTCTTCAAAAACATTATCGGGCATCAAAAGCAACTTCTTTTACTCCAGGAAGACCTGGAAAAAGATAACTTGGCGCATGCCTATTTATTGGCCGGACCGTCCGACCTGGGAAAATTCACCATTGCCAAGAGTTTCGCCAAAGCCGTGCAGACCCGGGATTTGTCGGAGGAAAAAATCTTTCAATTGTCCACGCTGATTGACCGGGGGATACACTCCGATACGATTATTTATCCGGCCAAAGACGGCGAAGACTCCATCAAACTGGAAGAAGTCCGCACTCTGCTCAATAATCTGCAAATGACCGGAGACAGCTGGAAAAGGATTCTGGTGCTGGAAAATATTGACCGCCTGACCGATGAAGCCGCCAACGCCATGCTTAAAATGCTGGAGGAGCCTCCCAACAAAGTGTTGTTCATCTTCACCACTTCCAATCCCAAAGCCGTTTTCGAGACCATTTTTTCCAGAGTGCGCAGGGTGGACTTTCAACTTACACCGGCCCACGAGCTTTTTCACGCCCTGAAAAACCGTTACAGACTGGTGGAGGAAGCGAAGATTAACCGTGTGGTGGAGCTGGCTCTGGGACGGGTAGCCAAAGCGATCAAGTTGCTGGAAACGGATGAACACCTGAAAGCCTATGAAGATATTTACGTTCAAATCAAAGATTTTCTGGAAAGAAGGGACGTGGCCTCCGCCTTTAATTTTGTCGGCCAGATTCACAACGATAACATTCTGATACAGATTTTTCTGGAAATAGCTTCGATTGTTTTGCGCAATGAAATGAAGACGGCCGTGCAGTCCGGTAATCCGGCCGCCGTCACTTTGGCCTCGGAACGACTGGACAAGCTGTTTGAGGTAAAACGGGTTTCCGAAACCAATACCAACAGCCGGCTTTTACTTGAGAATTTTATTTTGAGTTTATGATCGATCTTATTTTGATCTTATTGGCCGTTTTTGTTCTGCTGCTGATTTTCTTCAGACGCTGGTTTTTACTGGAGAAAGCCACTTTGTTTGGCCGTATGGTGCTGAAGAGGGGACTGAAACTGCCCAGCCGGCTATCCAAAGAGGATTTGGAGGTTACGGCCAAAGAGATGATTCCCGACCCCTCCACCATTGACCCGAAACTGCGGCTGAAAGGAGAAAATCATTTCAGAAAAGCCGAACTGGAACTTAAAAAAGGCCATATCGGCGATGCCGAAAAACTGTACATCAAGGCCATTGCCATGGATCCCTCCCACCAGGAAGCCTATGCCAAATTGGGTATTATTTATCTGAATCAGGAACAGTACGGTAAGGCCGAACTGATTTACAGAAAGCTGATTATTGCCGTGAGCGATGATCCGATTTTTTTCAGCAATCTTGGCCTGTCGCTGTTTCACCAGGAAAAATATGCCGAAGCCAAGGAGTTTTATGAAAAGGCCATTGAACTGGATCCCGGCAGAGCGGGCCGCTTCTACAGTCTGGCCAGAATCAACCATCTGCTGGATGACATGGAGCAGGCTTTCATTAATGTGGAAAAGGCCCTGACCCTGGATCCGGACAATCTGGATTACGGTCTGACCCTGGCCAACTGGCAGATAGAGAAAAATATGTATCAGGAGGCGCGACAGGTGTTGGAAGCAATTGTCCAGCACTGGCCTGACAATCAGGAGGCCCAACAAATGTTAAAACAGATCACTTCGGGGGATTAAGCGGCGGCCAACGACCAGGCGCGGTTAGGCGGCAGGCTTCTCCTCTCCAACCAGTATGCGATTAGAGGTGGCGCGATAGACGCTGTAAATATTTTCCTTAATTTCCTGTCCGTTTTTAGTAATGATCCTGTCCCAGCTTGCGTCGAAACCGCCATGAGCAGATTCAATCTGTTTTCTGGCGCCCGGAGGCAGGGTTTTGGTCGGAATCAGTACCGTTCCTCCCGCTCCGCGATAGTTACCTCTCCAATAATTTTCCAGTCTGACGCTTCTCCCGTCGCTGGTTCCAAAGAAATTGACATAAGCGTCATCGCCATCAATCACCGTTTGAATCAAAATGTTGGCCGGCGTATCGTTGGTAAACTGGAGATCCCTGACGCCCGGATAGATGGTTGAATCCAGTCCGTATCCGTCCACCTGGGCATAATAACTGACCGCGTATGAATGAGGCGCTCTCTCCACAATCGGCAAACCTGTAAACAGAGCTGCCTTGAAAAAAGTTGATGAGACCTGACAAACACCTCCTCCGTATTCCGGCACGGTGCCTTCGGCCTTGATCACCAGCTCCAGTTTGTAGCCGGTGGATCCGTCCACCTCTCCCAGCTGTTTGTTGAACGAAAAGGTTTCACCTGGCTTAATCAAAACGCCGTTAAATTTGTTCATGGCGTTTTGAATGTTGTGGCGGCGATTGGACGGTGAGCCGGCAAAAGCGGTATGTCCCGTGCCCAATAATTCTTTAATTCCCAGTTCCTGCAGTTTGGGGTCTACCTCCAGCGTGGCGATTTTGTCCTCCACCAGCAGTTCCACTTCCGGATCCAGGGAATTGATGGCCATCTCCAGATCGGCCACGAACTTCGGACGGTTTACCTCGCGGCCGTTCAGTGACTTGCCTTCAAAAGTAATCTGGTCTTTTTCATCATAGAAAATCTTCAGATTGGAGACGGGTTTTTCCACCGAATCAAAAATTTCCTTTTGAAAATAGTCATTCACCAGAACATCGGAAGGAACGATGACGGTCTGATCGTTTTGCCGGCGGAAACTGATTTTATCCAGATGGTCGAGTGTTTTAAACTTCCAGGTTTGGTCCTGATGCTTGATGGTAATGAGGTTTTCCATTTTTAAGAGCAGATCATCCTTCTCCTGCTCCAGATCGGAGACGGTAACCACGGGTATTTCCCGCAAGGTTGTAATGGTGAGAGGGGAATTATCCAGGCTGGCCAACCTTTGACGAAGATTTTCGGTCAGATTGGCATGGTCAATAATAATCCCTTCTTGTTCAGGTCTGATTTGCAGGTTCTTCTGGTCGTCCAGATAAAAAGCCGCTGACCGTGCCCGTTTATCCGCCAATTTCAGTTTTTGCTCCAACAAATTAAAAATTGCCCGGTCATCCTTTTTATAAATCGGCATCACCGTCTTTTCGCTGAAAAAGGAGGCGATTAATTCAATAAAGCTGTTCTGTTTCAGATGAAAAGAGGGGAGTTGCTTAACCGTGACATCGGGCGAGAAGACTATGTCCAGTTCTTTTAAGGGAACGGTAATTTGCTCACCACCATAAATCACGGTGAGCGAGGATTGCTGAAAATCTTCAATCTTTTTGGTGAGCAGGTTTTGCGCTTCGGCGGCGTCCATCAGCCCAAAGCGTTGTCCGGCCAGATTGACCCTGGGAAAGATGCGCCCGTCTGCCAACACCTCGCTCAAAAGCATCAGCGCGGCAACGGCCACCAGTATGCCCAGCACAATCGAAAGTTTGATCAGCCCTCTGATAAATCTTTTCCAAAGACCCTTCCAGTCGCGGTTCAGATATTCGGCCGGCGGCCCCAGGATTATCACCCGGCCTCCAAAAAGACCTTTTTTGGTCTTGCCTTCGCTCTGGGAAATAACCTCCTCCAGTTTTTTGGAGAAAGTGGTTTCGGTAATTTTCTCAACTTTGGGTATGGTAATCAAAGCAGTATTGCCTGCCGTTTGAGCGGCCTGCTTTTTTTTAATCTGCTTTTTGATCTGCTTTTTAATCTTCTTACCCGCTTTCCCCCTGGCAGACCGGTTTTTTTTCTTTTTGGCCATTATAAAATTTATTTATCTTCAGGTATGGACTTGCCTCCGTGTACCTGTAAATGCCCCGGCCGAACCGGAGTGACAATGTGACTGGAGGAGGCGCGGGGCTTGGGTTTCATCAGCCTCTTGGCCAGATCAAAAACCGATCTTCTGGCTGTTTTCACCGCTTTGGTGGCCTGGTTGGAAATTTCCTTTCTGGTTTCGCTGCCTTTTTTGGGGGCCAGTCCGACGCCCAAAACCGAACCGATGGCGCCTCCCACCACCATTCCCATCAGGATTTTATCCAGGTGGGTCTGTTTTTTCTCCTTTTTTTTATTAAATCCAAACATAATTTAATTATACTGAATATAAACTCCCAATCCGCGGATTAATTTTATTGCACTGAGCGCCGCATTGCAACCGTTACCGACGCTGGACGCCACCTGGGGCGGCGCTCCCGTACAATCGCCGGCCGCAAAGATTCCTTTGATGTTGGTGTGGCCGTCCTGATCGGCCTTGATATAACTTCCTGACATTTCCAGTCCAAGTTTTTTAGCAAATGCATTGGCTCCGGCTATACCCGCCGCCATAAACACTCCGTCCGCCGGCAAAGACTTTTCCCCGTCGGCCAGCGGCGCGGTAAACACCAGTCGTTCGACTTTTTCCAACCCCTCAATGGAAGCAATGCGGGGGGTTTTGAGACAATTGATTTTGTGACTATCCAAATCCTTTTGGAAGGGGGCGCTGAAAACAAACTCTTTACCGTGACTGAGAATGGTAAGGTCAGAAGTGAAAGCGGTCAGCTGCAAAGCCTCTTCGGCTGCAAAATCAGTGTGGCCAACCACCAGTACTTTTTTGTTTTTAAAGAAAAATCCGTCACAGGTGGAGCAATAGGACACGCCTTTGCCGGTATAAGCCTCTTCACCCTTGATGCCCGACAACAGATAACTCTGACCGGTGGCAATAATAATTGTTTTGCTCTGAAAAACCGCCTGCAAATTGTCTTTTAAGGTAAAAGTCCCGTCCTGATTTATCTGAATATCCACAATTTCCGTTCTGAAATGTTCCGTCCCAAACTGAACCGCCTGTTTCAGCCCCTGTGCGGTCAGGAAAGCGCCCGAAGGATTACCGTCCAAACCAAAATAATTGGCGATCACGTGAGCCTTATAGAGATTGCCTTTGGTTTCGTCGCCAAACAGAACCGTCTTCAACTGGCCGCGGGCACCGTAAATCGCTGCCGAAAGTCCGGCCGGTCCGGTTCCAACGATTGCCAGATCATAGACCATTTATTTGGTTTTAGTTTTATCCTTGATAGTGCGGTTATGCTGAATCCTTCTGATGACGTTGATTTTGATCTGACCCGGATAGGCCACGTTCTGCTCGATTTCCTGAGCGATTTCCGTAGCCAGTTCCTGCAGATTTTCGTCCTCCAGCTCTTTCGGATCGACCAGTACGCGGAGTTCCCGTCCGCCGGAAATCGCGTAGGTTTTCTTTACGCCTTCATAGGAATTGGCGATCCCCTCGATGGCCATAACCCTGGCCAGATATTTTTCAATGGTTTCCTGTCTGGCTCCGGGACGGCCGGCCGAAATGGCGTCGCCCGCTTTAACCAGTAAAGCTTCCGGAGTTTCGATCGGCACAGCGTCGTGGTGAGTCCAGGCGGCGTGGATTTCTTCCGGAGAAAACATTTTAAACCGCTCCATGATTTCTTTGGTCAGTACGTCGTGCGGCCGGCCGTCCTCCTGATCGATGGCCTTGCCCAGGTCGTGAAAAAAGCCGCCGATTTTGCAGATCTCTTCGTTGAGCCCCAGTTCATTGCCCAGCAGCAAGGTAAAATACCCTACTTCAAAACAATGTTTGAGGATATTTTGTCCATAACTTGTGCGGAACTTCAGTCTGCCCAGAATGATCTTGAATTCGGGCGGGAAGTGCCGGTATTCCAAATCCAGTTTTTTGACCACCTTGTCTCCAACGTCCAAAAGCAGGGCCCGGGTTTCGGCCACCGCTTCGTCCAAACGCTTTTGCGCGCGCTCCAGGTCGACTACACGGTCCTTGATCAGTTTCAAAATAGCCTCTCGGGCCACGTGTTTTTTGACCAGATCATAATGTGAAATGGAAAGGCCGGGCTTGGAGTCGTCAAACACCATGTTGACCCCCAGTTTTTCCTCGAAAAAGGCCAGTATCTCACAGTTTTTTCCGATAATTTTGGCCTTGGTCTCGTTACGGTTGATGGGCACAATCAAACTCTTTTTTTCCACGGAAGTGGGGGCGCTGTAACGGTGAATAGCCTCGATCAAAAGATTTTTGGCAATGGAAGAAGACTGTTCCTTCAGATAGTCCAGGAGCTTGGTCAGCCTGGTCTCATTGGCCAGTTCCAGGTCGCGGTCCAGGTCTATTAATATGTCGGCTTTGATTCCGTCTTCGGCGCGTTCGGCCCGTTTGGACAACAGGGGAACTGTTTGCCTCTTGAGAGAGTTGATTTCCGCTTCCGTTTTAATCAGATCATTTTGCTCCTTTTCCAGGATGGCCTGAACTTTGGCGGCCTCCTCGTCCCTGGCGGCGGCGCGCGCCTCCAGCGTTTGAATGTTTTTTTCTATTTTCTGTCCTTGCAGCTGAATACGTTTTTCATTTTCCTCAAACGAGCTGCGAAACCTTTCCACCTGCTGCAGCGATCTGGTTTTGAAAGCAAGACTTTCCGTCTGGGCTTCAAAAACCATTTTTTGAGCGGTTTTTTTGGTCTGCTCCAGGTTGACGCGGGCTCCCGGCCTGGACAAATAAAAGGCTGCGCCTATGCTCAAAGCGAACACTCCGGTGATTAAAAGTAAAATTGTGGTCAGTTCCATTTAGTTCAGTTCAGTGATTTTATAGTCTTGTGGGACGTCAAATTCACTGTCTGAAATTGGTTGATTTAGTTCAATACTGGTGGCGGTTGTTTCAGTTCTTATGGCGTAATCGGGCAGTGAAGCGACGGTTTTGAGGGGAACGCCCTGCCAGAGGCAGGTTTCCAGGTTGGCGTTTGCATACAAATTACAGGTTTGTCCGGCCACTGTTTCGGATTTGACCGGTTGCGGAGGGTTCTTTTTCTGTTCTTCCTCGGTTCTGGAGTCTCTGATGGCATCCAAAACCAGTCTTTGCTTTCTTTCTTCGGGGGACAGTTTCTGCATTTCCGCGTAGAAGGGGGGAGTGATGACCGAGCCGGTCTTGGCCACCGGATCAAGCGTGTACAACTTGTTACCGTTAAGAATCAGGATAGTGTCAATGTTAACAGTTTCTCCGTTAATTTTTTTCTGGGTAATCACATTGTGGATGCGTTTCTTTTCCCCCTTGATCAGCACATCGCTGGTGCCTTCGCTGGAACCGCTGATCTTGTAGCTGATTTTGGCCGTCTGGAAGTCATATCCGTACAAATTGCCGTCCGTAGTCTGACAGGCGGAAAAGACCAGTCCGGTCGTGAAAGCTAGAATAACAAGCAGTAATTTGGAAGACATTAAATTTTTGTTTAAAATGTAACTTTTTGCCTTGTCGCTTTTATAAGTTAGCATTTTTGCTATTGGCGTTCAACTGTTTCTTTTTCAGCTCAATAACCGCTTTTAATTCTTCATAATGTTCGTCAAAAGCTTTTTCGCCGATTTTGACCAGATCTTTGGTTTTTTTAAAATCAAAAATTTCCACCTTTTCAATATTGATGTTGATCATAATGTCGGGTTTGGCTTCTTTTAATTTATAGACTTCCAGCTCGGTCCTCAGTATGTCCAGGGACCGGAGAACTATCGCTCCCAACAGGGTAAGGTCGTTTTTTACGCGGTCAACGCTGTCGAGCAAAAAGTGTCCGCGCTGTTTCTTTTTATAGAATTTGTTGTAAATATAGGCCGAAATAAACTGCCGGTTTTTCTGATCCTTGATGGTGGACCCGATCAGAATTTCACAGTTGCCTTTGGTCCGCAGTGAGCTAACCGGACAGTTCTCCAAAAGGCCTCCGTCGACCAGATAATGACCATCCATCAACACCGGCTCAAAGATGCCCGGAATGGAAGTAGAAGCCCTGATGGCCGGGACCAGAGGACCTTTGTCCAGGATGATGGTTTTTCCCGATTCCAGATCCACGGCGGTTACTCCGAAAGGAATTTTGCATTCCTCGAAAGTAAAATCCGCAAACAGTTCCTTGAGCATGTTGTCGGTATAGTCCTTCTTATAAATACTTTCGTGGAAGATATTAAAATTGCCGATGTTATTGATATTGGTGGCCTCGGCATAATGATAAGCCCGCTCCAGAGCCAGATCGAGATCCAGTCCAAGGGCATAAATTCCGCCAAGAATGGCTCCCATGCTGGAGCCGGTAATATAACAGAGGGGAATATTGTGCTCACGCAGTCTTTTTAAAATGCCGAACTGGCAAATTGCCTTGGCCGCACCTGAACCCAGCGCGAGTCCTATTTTCGGATATTTTTCGCCGTTTATGACGCGGTGGTTTTGTGTTTTTTTCTCAGTGGCCATTATTTTTCGTTACCAATCTGGTCCAATGCTTCCTGTAATTCCTTGGGGTCGACGGGGGCCGAATCCGGATTAAAGCTGCCCCAAACTTCGCCGTTATTAAAAGAGAAGGCTACCGGCGTTGTCCCCCCCTGTTTCACAGCTCCTTCCGGCGTGGCCAGGCGGCTGTCTTTGTCCGAGTAATTCAGGGAATACTTTTTATAATTGCGTTCCAGCGCATCGTTTTCTTTCCGCTCCGGGCGGGCGGTCTTCGACGGGCCGGCGGGGGTGGCGGCGGGCTGTTTTTTGAGGGCACGATCATGGGACTGGGCGGCGAAAAAGACCAGGTTGGTAAAGCGCTTGAGCTTTTCGGTCAAACCGCCTTCCATCAGAGACTCCAGTGAAATTTCCAGGGAAACGTTGGTTAAGCCAAGATTGTTTTTTCTGTCTTCGCCCATATCAATTTCAAACTTGACGCCGATCTGCCCCCGTCCCGCCTGCTTATTTTCTATTCTCTGCCAGATTTCCGCAGGTTTCAGGTCATTCTTTTGCGAGTGATCCAGTAACTGGACCATTCTGGCCTGATGGACAACCTGTTTGCCGAAATCATCCAAAGCAACGCTTCTAAAATCAAAAGGTTTCTTTTCTTCAATGTTGACCACGGCGGCCTCAAAATACCTTTTAAACTCCTGCTCTTTTAAACTTTCCCGCTGTTCGGCCGTCATTTTTTTTGACTGGTCGGAATCCTCGCGATGTTCGAACACCCTCAGTTCCGCTTCCTTTTGCTCCTGCTCCTGTTTTTGTCTGGCCGGGTCAACCTTCGCCTTGGCGGGATCATAATGCTCACCGTAGCCCAGTTCTTTTTTCAGCCTGGCCTGCTCTTCCTGAAATTTAGCCTTTTCCCTTACCAGAATTTCCGCCTGTTTTTCCGGACTCAGGGCGGCAAACTCTTCAGCCCTTTCCAGCCGGATCTGGACTTCTTTTTGCTCCCATGACTCAGTCTGGTTTAACTTTGATTGTTTCGCGTTGGACATTTTTTAAGGCAAAAATATTGATAAGGGAGATGATGGCAATGAGTATTTGTTGGGTTAGACAGAAGATGCAGATGGCCTGCAGAACAAAAAGCTCAATATCTGTTAAGTATAGAGAAAAATTAACGCCAAATAAAGCCAAAATCGCCATAAATCCCAGGAAGTCCACCGTGGGCCGGGTGTTTTTTAAACAGTATTTATATATAGTCAGGTTGATTCCGATAAAAATCAGGGCCTTGGCGATGCCTATCCAGATATAGCTCCCCAAAACCGTGAATTCCTGGGCCAGGAGAAGCAGCGCGCCCAGCGAACTAACCAGCGTCATGCCGGTTAACATGATGCGGGGGGTCAGCGGCAGAAACTTTTTCCCAAAATCAAAACCTCTTAACAGCGCGAAATAAACGGCCGTAATAAAAAGATAATAGAGGAAACCCAGAATGGAAACGGGTATACCAAAAATTTCGGCAAAAACGCTTTTGTTTACCCGGTCGCAGTTCCAATAGTCATTAATATTACAATAACTGCCGGTTTCCGAAACTTCATAATGAGCCTGGATCAAAAGTATCGTTACAAAGACCGCCAGCCCGCTTAACAGCAGCATGGAAAGATAAAACTTCTTTTGCCGGGAGGAGGGGTGTATGAAAACGTTCATAAAATTTTATTTAATTGAGCACTTTTGCATAGATTTTAAACTATTTTTGCACAGAAGTTAAAAGTTTATACAGTTGAACGATCGTTCAGTAAATATTTAGCCTGGTAAGCAGGGGCAGATAAACTGATGAAAAAGAATAGTCGGTTTTTATAAACATACTTTGAAACGTTTTTAAGGTTTTGTGAACAGGTCTCTATTACTGCAAGTATTAAAAATAAAAGAATTAATAATCTATTAACAGGAGGTTTGGTTATGTTGAAAAGTGGAAATCTGTCTATTGGACTTGAAAGGGAGAAACGGGAGTCTATAATAAGCGGGAAGTTCAGTAACCCTTAAGACAAGAGACATGAAACTAGTTTGTTCCCAATCAGACCTGGATGTAGCCCTGAATATCGTTGGTAAAGCCATAAGCCAGAATACGACTTTACCGGTGTTGAACAACGTTCTTTTGAAGGCGGAAGGCGGGAAGTTGAATTTTGCCGGAACCAACCTGGAAATAGCCATTCAGTGTTTTGTGCCGGCCGAAGTCAAGGCCGAGGGGGCGATTACCGTTCCGGCCAAGCTGCTGGTCAGTTATATTTCTTTACTTAAGGACGACAAGGTGGAGCTGTCCGTTGATGAAAACAACACTTTGCTGATTAAGGCTCAAAGCTCACAGACAAAAATTAAGGGTATATCTTCCGAGGAATTTCCCATTATACCCACGGTCAGCAAAGACCAGTTTTTTACGGTTTCCCGGAAAGAATTCGATCTGGCCATCAGCCAGACGGTTTTTGCGGCGGCGACCAACACGGCCAGACCGGTTTTGTCAGGCATTCTTTTTGATCTGAAGAAAGACGATCTTAAGCTGGTGGCGACCGACAGTTACAGACTGGCCGAGAAGAAACTGCTGTTGAAGGAAAAGGTTGAGTTTGATCTGCAGGCTATTGTGCCGGCCCGAACGGTTTCCGAGCTGGGAAAGATTGTGTCCAAGTCCAATGCTGAGGATATTGAAATTACGGTTTCCAAGAACCAGATTCTGTTTGTGATTGGCGACACCAGAATGGTTTCCAGATTGATTGAAGGGAAGTTTCCCGATTATGAAAAGATTATTCCCCGTACCAGCAAGACCAGCATTGCCGTCAAAACCGACGAACTGTCATTGGTGGTCAGAAGGGTGGCTCTTTTTGCCCGCGAAAACAACAATAACATTAAGTGTTCCATTACCAATGACGGCAAACTGACCCTGTCCACCGATGAGACCAAGGTGGGCGAGGAGAAGGCTGAGATTTCCGGAACCGTACAGGGCGAAAACAATAAAATTGCCCTAAACGCACAATATTTGTTGGAGGTTTTGAATTTTATTTCAGCGGATGAAATTACAATTGAGCTTGACGATAAGCTGTCACCTGCTGTAATCAGGATAACAAAAGAGTCTGAAAAGACTTATATGTACATCATTATGCCGCTGAAGATTTAAACCCCTGTTTAAATCCTGCGGAGGAATCTAGAAGTTTAAATGAGCAAAATAGCCAATCTGATCCGCTTTTTGCCGACCGTGCTTAATGCACGCGTTTTGGATATGCTGGAGTCGAAAAAGACTTTTAGCGTGTCCGGTTCGGCCAACCATTCTTCCAAAGTGTTTACGGTTATTGACGCGCTGAGGGATTTGAAGAAGATTAACGGCGGCGTGTGGATTGTGAATAATCTACAGGAGGCCGATGCCGTGATGAGGGATTTGCGCATCTGGTCTGATTTTAAAGTTCATGGTTTTGATTCCAAACTGGACGTGGTTGCGGCCAGCAAGGTTGATCGCCTGAGAAAAATGAAGGTGATGGAGCTTTTGTCTAATCTTCGCGATGAAAACAAGAGGTTTCTGGTTTTGCCCTATTTTGAATTATTGAAGAGGGGGCCGGACCTGGATTGGGTGGAAAGAGCCAAGGTGGTGCTGGAAAAGGGGAAGGCTATAAATCTGATGAGTTTTTATGAAAGTCTTATTGCCACGGGTTATGAGCTTTCCGAGGACCTGTATTTGTCCAAGGGAACTTATTTCAGAACTGGTGACACCTTAACCATTTTTCCGGTCAATCTGGAAAACCCGGTGAGGATCAATCTGGGTTTCGATAATGTGGAAAGCCTGGAGGTTTTTGAGCAGGAAAGCCTGGACAAGGAAACAATCAGCAGCCTGAAGAAAGTGGAGATCTGGCCGGTGCTGTTCGAAGAGGGTTCACAGATGCTGGTGGACGCTTTCAGAAAAGACAATCTGGTGGTGGAAGACGACCTGGAGATATATGACGAGTTCTATGAAGACTGGAACGCCAGTTTCAATGAAGTTTACAATAAAAACCAGGTCTTGAGTTTCGTTACTTTCAATGAAGACGAGTCCAATCACATTCACCTGCACTATCTGTCGGTTTTGAAGTACCGCGGGGCCTATGATCTGGTTAACGATTTGAAGGAAAAGGTGAAAGAGTCCTGGCACGTGATTATTTTTACCAAGAGGAAAAAGGAAATTGAGGAGATTTTGAACGAGAATAATTTAGCGTTCAATGAGGATTTGGGGCAGCTGGGCTATGGCCATTACCGGTTATTTCTGGTGGAGGCAGACAAAGACGATAATTTGCCTTTTGCTTTTCAGAACCCCGAAATCAAGCTTTCCGTGATCTCGGACAGGGACATTTCTTCCCTGCAGGAAGAGAAAAAACGGGCGGTCAACCAGAAGGTTTTCATGGACTTTCTGGCTACTTTGAAAACGGGGGATTATGTGGTGCACGTGGATCACGGCATTGGTCTTTTTTTAGGGCTGGAACAACGTCAAATTGACGAACTGACCAAGGAATATCTGAAAATCGGCTATGCCGAGAACGATAAACTGTTTGTGCCGATCGACCAGGCCGACAAAGTAAATAAATTCATCGGAGCGGACGAGAATCCTCCCAAACTCACCCGTCTGGGATCGGCCGAATGGAATTCCATCACCAAAAAAGTCAAGAAAGAGACCGAGCAGATTGCCAAGGAGCTGCTGTCTATTTATGCCGAAAGAAAGAGTGCTTCCGGCTTCGCTTTTAAATACTACGAGAAGGAAATGAAGCGGTTTGAAGAGAGCTTCGAATATGAGGACACTCCCGGACAGATGCGCTCCACCAAGGACACTCTGGATGATATGTGCAGGGACATTCCCATGGACCGGCTGGTTTGCGGAGACGTGGGGTTCGGCAAGACCGAAGTGGCGATGAGGGCGGCCTACCTGGCCTTTCTCAACAAGAAGCAGACTGCTTTGGTGTCGCCGATTACGATTTTGGCCGATCAGCATTACCGTTCTTTCAAGAAGAGAATGGATCAGTTCAACGTGCGGGTGGAAATGCTCTCCAGGTTTCGTACTTCCGCCGAGCAGAAAAGAATTTTGGAAAAACTGGCTAAGGGAGAAATCGACATCATTATCGGAACTCACCGGCTTTTACAAAAAGACATCAAATTTAAAGACCTGGGAGTGGTAATTGTGGACGAGGAACAGCGTTTCGGAGTGAAACAAAAGGAAGTTTTCAAAAAGATTAAGGCCGATGTGGATTTTCTTACGCTGACCGCCACTCCCATTCCCCGCACCCTCAATATCGCTCTTAATAAACTGAGGGATATTTCCACCATAACAACCCCCCCGCCCGGCCGTCTGCCTATCGTTACGGAAGTAAGAAGATTTTCGCTGGGGTTGGTACGGGAAGCCATTTTAAATGAAGTAAAAAGACAGGGTCAGGTGTATTTTCTGCACAATCGCGTGCAAACCATTGATAGTTTGGCCGATAAACTACGCATTTTGGTGCCGGAAGCGCGCTTCGGCGTGGCTCACGGACAGCTGGGTTCCGGAGATCTGGAGGAAAGGATTGTGGCTTTCAAAGACCATCAGTTTGACGTGCTGGTTTCATCAACCATTATCGAAAATGGTATCGATTTGGCCAACGCCAATACTTTGATTGTAAACAATGCCGAGAAATTCGGACTGGCTCAGTTGTATCAGTTGAGAGGCCGCGTGGGACGCAGCAAACGGCAGGCTTACGCTTATTTTATGTATCATGGACAAAGACTGAAGCTGGACGCCAAGAAGCGGCTGAAGGCCATTGTGGAAGCTTCCGAGCTGGGCTCGGGTTTTCAGATTGCCATGAAGGACCTGGAAATCAGAGGAGCGGGTGACATTCTGGGGGCCAAGCAGCACGGAGTAATAAACGTGGTTGGCGTAAGCCATTTTATACGGATGCTGAACAAAGCGGTGGAAGACCTGAAGGCCGGCCGGGTGATGCGGGAAGAGGAGCCGGAGGATATTTCGGTGGAGATTCCGATCAGCGCCTTTATTCCGGATAATTATATTACCAATACCAAGGAGAAGGTGGCCGTTTATCAGAAGCTGTCGGCCGCGGATTCCCTGGAATATCTGAACGACATGAAAGAGGAGATGGTGGCGGATTATGGCACTATTCCGTCTGAAGTGATTAACTTCTTCAAAGTTATTGAAATGAAATTGAACGCCAAGGCGGCCGGTGTGGTTGGGGTCAAGGCCGAAAGCGTTTATCTGACCAAGGACAAGGAAATAATCCTGCATATGAGCAACCTGGTCAAACCGGAAAACATTATGAATCTGCTCGAATATAATCATAAATGGATGATTTCCGGGAATAAATTGAAGATCAAACTGGAAGATTTGGGATTTCAGTGGGTGGACGAGCTGAATTCTTGCTTAAAAAAGCTTGCCTCCAAGGTCAAAATATAGCGAGGTTTGTTCAAAAAACGGTGCAAAAGTCTAAAATGATGTGGAAAAGTGTTTCTATGCTGTTTAAAAGTTGGTGGCTTTTGGTGTAAAAGTTAGCTGTCCTTATTTTTCCTTTTGAACATGCTCTACCCAAACCGCGTAAAAAGAACCCAGACCATAAAAGAATTTTCGGGAAGCCCCGATAGCGGTGAAACGGCCGTGCTATGCGGTAGAGTGGTGGGAGTCCTGGACGGGGAAGGGCCGGCGGTTGGCGGTGTGGCCGCGGGGCTCAATGAAAGGGGATATATATTACAGGATTTTTCAGGCAAATTAAAGATTCTTTCCGCTGATTTACCGCAGCCCGGGACTATTATTGAGGTGCCGGTCATACATAAAGCCGGCGAATTTGTGCAGTCGGGTGAATTTGCGGTGTTATCCGCCTGTGAAGATTTTTTTGTGTCTTTGGCTGATTCGCCGAATTATAAAAAGATGGTTCTGGACGAAGGTTTGCGCGACAGGCTGATTCGCAGGTCTCAGATAATCGCGGCGGTCAGGGAGTTTTTTGTCAGCGCAGAGTTTATTGAAACCGATACTCCCACACTGGTCAGGCTGCCCGGCATGGAACCATATCTGGACGTATTCAAGACGCGTCTGGAAGCTGATTTCTCGGCGGAAAAGCAGATCAGTGAGGATATGTATCTGATTACCTCTCCCGAATACGCCATGAAAAAACTGCTGGTGGGAGGGATGGAAAAGATTTTTCAGATTACCCGCTCATATAGAAACAAAGAAACGTTTAGTGAAAGACATAATCCTGAATTCACCATTCTGGAGTGGTACAGATCATTCGGTTCTTATCTGGAAATCATGGATGACACGGAACGACTGGTCAAAAATATCTGGGAAAAGTTCGGCCGGCGTGATGGCAGTGGTACATTGCAAAAGTTGAAGTGGAAGGAAAGCGAGGTGGACGTGATGTCTTCCTGGAAGAGGATTAGGGTAATAGACGCTTTCAGGGAATACGCGCGGATAGACGAGCAGACGTTTTTTGACACTGACAAATTGCGTCTCGAGGCCAAAAAACGCGGTTACGCAGTTTCCGAATCCTCCGGTTTTGACGATCTCTTTTATACGATCTTTCTCAATGAAATTGAACCTAAACTGGGTTTTGAGGTCCCCACCATTATTTATGATTATCCGGTGTCCATGGCCGCTTTGTCCAAACGCTGCGAGGACGGGCGCTTCGCCGAGAGATTTGAGGCTTATGTGGCCGGTTTGGAGTTGTGCAACGCCTTTACGGAGCTGAATGATCCGCAGGAACAGCAGAGGCGGCTGGAAGCGGAAAAAGAAGAGAGAAAAATGCTAGGCAAGGATCTATATAATGTTGACGAAACTTTTATTGAGGCTCTGAAATTCGGGATGCCGCCGGCAGGTGGAAACGCCTTGGGAATAGACAGACTGGTTATGCTGATGCTGGGGGAGTCAGACATCAGAAACGTCCTGTTTTTCCCTCACAGGGATTTATAGGGCTAGAACAAGCCGCTTTGGGTTGACCTGAGCTGGGAAGGTGGATAGAATACCCCGCGGAAGCTTCTGATGGACGGGACCGTTTTTTTGGGGGCTTAATACAACATTATTGGAAAAGCATGCAAACATCTGATTTCAAAAAGGGCGCCGCCATCAAATACAATGGTGATACCTGCGTTATTCTCAGTTACGACTTTGTCAGTCCCGGCAAGGGCACGGCTTTTACCAGAACCAAGCTGAAAAACGCCAAATCCGGCAAGATTTTTGAAGTCAGTTTCCGCAGCGGAGAAAGTATTGAGGAGGCAAACGTGGAGTATAGAAATTGCCAATATCTTTACAATGACGGCACTGAAATGACTTTTATGGACAACAGTAACTATGAACAGTTCACCCTGCTCATGGAGAATGTTGGTGATATGCAAAATTATATCGTCGACGGGAGCGAAGTAGTGGTGGTGTTTATCGACAAGGAGCCTTTTTCACTGCAATTACCTCCCAAAATGAACTTTAAAGTTATCGACGCGCCACCCGGAAACAAAGGCGATACGGCTACCGGAGGCTCAAAACAAGTAACTTTGGAAACCGGGGTCAAGGTTTCGGTACCGCTTTTTATTAAGGAAGGCGATGTGGTCAGGGTCAATACCGATACAGGTGAATATGTTGAGCGCGTAAGCCAATAAGTGTTTATATTTCCGCTTTAATCTGCTATAATTAGTAGATATCAAAAAGTGGATTTATGATCAAAAACACCAGTTTTGCCCTAAAAAAATGGATATTCGGAGTTGTTACTTTTATTGCCACCTTTACCACGGAAATGGCTTTTATTTCCGCTACGGCCGAGTTTTTGAACCAGGGGCTGATTGACTGGCTGCCTACGGTAATGCTTCTGGTCAGCGTTTTTTTGATCGTTAATTACAGCCTGGCCTCACTTTTCAGCAGAAGATTTTCAGCGTTGGGCAGCATGAATTTTTTTGTTTTCAGTCTGATGATTATGACCGCGGGTTGTTTGTATTTTCGTCAGTATACCGTCGCTTGTTTGTTTTTTACACTTCTGCTGGCCAATTATTCCAGCACCGCCTTTGATATTGCCCTGGAGAATTTATCCGATCATTATGTAAATTCCCGCCAAGCCAAAACCTTTTTGCCATTGATGAATGGAGTGATGGACGTGGCCCAGCTGCTTAGCAGCGTGGCAATTATCGGGGTGTCGGTGATGCGTCTGACAGTTGATCCGCTTTGGTTGATTCTGGTTGGTACCGCTCTGACCTGCCTGGGTGTTGCAGTGATTAACCGCTTGTTTGATCCGGTTGTCGACGATCAGGAAGAGCAGCGCACGGGTTTGGCCCTGGGGATGAAACAAAGTTTAAGTTTTGTGTTCAGGCAGAACAGGCTCTTTAAGTTAATGGCCTGGCTTTTTATGTTTTTCGGGGGCATATCAATTTTAACATTTTACGTTTACAGTTCATCGTTTTCGGCTAATCTGAGCGGTGAAAATCTAACCAATTTTTTGGCGGTGGTCAGCTTCGTGGCCGTGTTGATCAGGGGCATATTTAATCTAGGGTTGTTGCAAAAGCTTATTTATAAAATTGGCGTGGCCAATATGCTGCTTCTGTATCCCTGGGCCATGTTTATACTGAGTTTTCTGACACTTTTCCTGTTCAGGAATCTTTATGTGGCGGCGGCATTGTTTGTTTTTTACACTTTGTCCTTTTTTTCCTATGTCACTGTGGCGACTCAGTCCATGTTGGGCATGGTTCCAAAGCAGCTGAGTCAGCAGGTTTACTTTTTCATCAAAGGGGTGATCATTTCCCTGGCCGCGTTGGTGACCTCTTTTTTGGTTACTCTGATCATGCCGTTTTTTAACAACGACCCGCGGATTGCCAGTTTTATGCTGATTTTACTGACCGCCGGCAGCTTGATTGCCGCTCTTAAAATCAAGAACGCCTATCAGTTTACTTTATTGAGAGTTTTGGACGAAGACGATCAGTATTTGCGCAATAACTCGGTGCAGCTGATGGGGGAGAGCGTTCAGAAAGAAAAGGGTGAGAAACTTTTACGGAAAATAGTGGTTAATCAAAAGGAAAGTTTGGAAATACGACAGCACGCCCTGACCAGTCTGGTAGAGATCAATAATCCCAATTCCATCCGGGAGTTTTTGTTGATTTTGGAAAACGATAAAAACCTGAGAATCAGATATTACGCCATTCAGGCTATTAACAAGGTTTTTGAGAAGATGAACAAAAAGCGCTTTGGAAACATGAATGTGACCAAGCTGTTGATGATTGACGTGTTTAACAAAGTGTATGACGAAAATCTTCCCTTGCCGATTAAACTTGAGGTTAACCAGGCCCTGAAGATGTTTGGCTTTGACGTCTTGCTGGATTTTTATAAAAGGCATTTTACGTCCAGCACGGATTTTATCAAGGCGAGCATTATTGAAGCTTTGGCGGTGGCCGATGACAGGGGACTGATCACTTTGCTGGAACCCTATCTGCATAATCATAATCTGACTATTAAGGCGGCTGCGATTACGGGTTTGTGGCGATTTGAGGAGATGAGGGACAGGCTGATGAGCATAATGATCGATATTTTTTCCCAGAAAGACAATGTTCACAGGATGGCGTCTCTGAAACTGATCGGGGAGCTTAAGTTAAAGAAAATGGAGGATTATGTTCTGGATCTGGTGGCAGTTCCGGACAAGGAGTTGTCCACTATGGCGATCATTACTTCAATTAATCTGGGCAGGCTGGGAGGAGTAAAGGTTTTGTCCAGGAAACTGGTTAAGTTCGCCATGATGGGGGATAGTGAAATGGTGGAATTCATTTTTAAGAAATTTTATTCTTTGTCGCCGAAAGCGCAAAAGAAGCTGCTGGTTGAGATCAAGTCTTTAAGCTCGGAAAATTTTAATCATCTGAAAGGCCTGTTTTCCAGTTCAGACGCTTTCTTTGATTTAACTCTGGTTACGCTATTTACAAGCTAGGAAATTTGTTGTAGAGTTGTGTTCAAGGGGATGTATTGGCATTCGACATGAACGTTCTTTAACAAACAGCAATCACGGGATGGTACCGTCTCCCGTCAGATCCGTCGGTACAAACATAGATGCAACTAAACTTGCACAGGCCATGTTTGCTGAATCTCGTGATTTAGCATTCGCTCCTACTTATGCTTAGGCATTAGAAAGAAGCAGCCAAAATCCTCGGACCACAAACTCTGAGGTCGTAAGCTGATTGACTCCACTGGATCAGATCTTACGTAACTAGTGGGACTTACCCGGACGGTTTGGTGTTTTGAGACCGGGTGTAGTTATACCAAAACCAGGCAAAAGGAGCTTTTGGTCACATTTTTATTCCTTCTGCCTAACCAAAAGTGACTATGATTGTAGACGTTTGTTCCAGACATTTATGGACCCGGGTTCGACTCCCGGCATCTCCACCAAAATTGGTCTGTCCTCGATTATCTGAAAATTCTCTATATATAATTGATAGAGAGTTTTAAAGATGTTTTTGTGAAATCTGCCGATTTGTATTAAAATTTGGGCGAAATAAAAATAAACAATATTAGTCATGAAAAAATTTTTAGTCAGAATGTTGGTTTCAGTATTGGCTTTGCTGTTGTTTGCGCCAAATACTATGGCCCTGGTGCCCTTGGTTTTTAGTGATGTTCCCTCTGATCATCCCAACTATAACGCCATCAATGATTTAAGGTTCAGGGATATAATCAGTGGCTATCCGGATGGAACTTTCAAGCCGGACCAGGTGGTTAACAGAGTAGAGGCCATGAAAATTATCTTGAACGCGGCTAAAATCGATTCGACTACGTCTACCCGCAATGCCCCTTTTACGGATATTTCACAGAGCGAATGGTACGCCCCTTATCTGAACAAGGCTTATGATCTGGGAATAATCGAAGGGTATACGGACGGCACTTTTAAGCCCACGCAGACAGTCAATCTGGTTGAAAATCTGAAGATTTTGCTGAATACCTACAAAATTAATTTGAGTTCAGTGGTTACTACAACCAATCCTTTTGCCGATGCTTTCGCCGATCAGTGGTATGCCAAGTACGTCCAGTACGCCAAGGATAAAAAATTGATTTTGGCCGATGCGGAAAACAAGGTTTATCCCGCCCAGGGAATGACCAGAGGAAAACTGGCCGAGCTGGCTTACCGTCTGATTATTGTTCAGGAACAGAAGCTGGATTATTTTGGACAGGTGAAAGACGTCCCTCCGCTGGCGGATGAACAGCTCGTCAATACGGTCTGGGACAATACTTTGGATATCAGCATTTCCAGTTCCAAATTCAGTGTTTCAAACCTGCTGGTTCCGCAGGGGGCCAAAGTAAGATGGATCAACAATGATTCCGTCGATCATCAGATTGTCAGCGATACGGCCGGGAAGTTTTCCAGCAATGTTCTTAAGTCCGGGGACAGCTTTACTTTTACCTTCAATGAATTGGGCACATTTGGTTATCATTGCGCCCTCCATCCCTCGATGACCGGTTCTTTGAACGTTAAACTGCCGCATCAGGTGCCGACGATTTAATATACCGTCAGCGGTTTTTTGGTCCGGTTAAGTTTTCCGGAGAGAAAATATTCCGGAGGTTTTCAGACGAAATCAGCCTAGTTTTACGGATTTCTTCCTCCAGGGTGGTGTTGTTTTGAACAGTCTTTTTAACCAGAGCGGCGGCCCGGTCATAACCGATTTTGCCAATCAGCGCGGTGGCTTTGCCCAGGTGTTGGTCAAAATATTTTTGGCATTGAACTTTATTGGCCTTGATTCCGTCGATGGCGTTAACGCGCAGATTGTTTAGTCCGTGAATCAATAATTCCAGGGATTCCAACAGGGACTTTATCATTATCGGCAACATGACGTTCAATTCGAATTGGCCGTTTTGGGTAACCAGAGCAGAAATTTCAGCGTTGGCTGAAACCTGAAAACAGATTTGGTTAACGCTTTCCAGAATTACCGGATTAACTTTTCCGGGCATGATGGAAGAGCCGTTTTGTTTTTCCGGCAGAATAATTTCGGCCAGTCCGGCGCGGGGGCCTGAACTCATCAGGCGCAGATCGTTGCAGATTTTGGCAAGACCAGCAGCTGACACCTGCAGGAGAGAGGCCAGATGGCAAAATACGTCCAGATTTTGGGTTGAGTCGATCAGGTTGACGGCCGGTTTCAGGGGGAAACCGGTTAGTTTGGCCAGATTCCGGTTAGCCAGCAGAATAAATTTGCGGGAAGAATTGATCCCCGTACCGATGGCGGTGCCGCCCAGATTGGTTGGATACAGATATTTTTTAATTTCGCCGATTCTTTGACGGTCTCTTTTCAGGAAGGCGGCATAGGCCCCGAATTCCTGGCCCAGCGTAATCGGCACGGCATCTTGCAGATGGGTACGTCCGACTTTAAGAACAGAACGGAATTCACGGGATTTTTTCAGGAAAGATTTTTCCAGCAGTGCCAGGGTTGGCGAATATTGATCAATTAATTCAAGCAGGGTAACGCGCAAAGCCGCGGGGACGGCATCGTTGGTTGAATGTCCCATGTTGACGTGGTCGAGAGGGTGGACAAGGGGGGATTGGGCATCGGCACGCGGGGCAGTCTTTCGGCCGTTTCTGAGAATTTCGCCGGCTCTGTTGGCGAGGACTTCGTTGACGTTCATATTGATGGAAGTTCCCGCACCGCCCTGAATGGCATCGGTCAGAAACTGGTCGTCAAATTTTCCGGCCAGTACTTCACGGGCGGCCCCCACGATAGCCAGGTGTCTGGTTGCATCCAGACGGCCAATGGAAAAGTTGGCATCGGCAATGGCAATTTTGACTTTGACCAGGGAATAGATGAGTTTGAGGCTGACCGGTATTCCGCTTAGCTGGAAGTTTTTGAGAGCCTTGGCCGTTTCCGGTCCGTAATAAATTTTCTTTTTCATGAGTAGTTGTTGTTCGAGCTATTATTAGCAAAAAATTGCAGGCACCGCTGCTTGAATATGTTATAAAGTGTGTTATAATACCCTCTATTGAACGCCTATTGCGTCGGTATTGTGACTGGTGGGCAGTTAAAATTAATAATTAGTTGATGAATAACGTGAATAAAATCAATGGTATCAGCGTGGATCAGTCCAACCTTCTTCCGCTGCATGATGAGGAAAGACGGGAATCCGCCTTAACATATTTTTACGGCGCGGTGACCCGAATGACTTTAGCTGAAGCTTCAGATGAGGTTTTGCGGATCTGGCAGTCTGCCAGAAAACATTTGAAGGAAGTTTATCTGGTATCGGATTACGCGGATGAAGATTTGCACGTATTTGAGATGGAAATGGCCAGATGTGTGATTCAAAGGGCTTCCCAATTGAATATCGTTCCTCCCACAGAACGACTTTTTGATTTTTCCGCGGATGAACAGGAACGAATTGCCAGAATAACGGACTGGAAATTGAAGCAACTGGTTAAAGTGCGTTTTATGGACACCGTGGATGCATTGAACGCGGCGCAAAGCAGGGAGGAAGTCCTGAAAATACATGAGGGATACGAACGGTACCTGGATTTTTTGTATAAGCATTCCTGGGCCAAAAGGATAGATTTACCCATTTGGTTTGATTTGATGAACAGAAGACTGGCGGGCGTGGCCAAAAAGTGGGACGCGGCGGAACAGACGGGCGGGGGAGAAATTAACGGTTGAAAATACGGATTTTTTTGTTAGGATGTTTGTACATGGGCCTTTAGCGTTCGCGCTAGACGCTTTGCGTTCAGAAGCCTAAAGCTTCTGGGGTCCACCATTTTGATTTCTCTATGATGGATTTTAAGGATGAGAAACTGGAAGCGAAGATGAAGCTGCTGGGTTTGAAGTGGGCTGATTTTGAAGAACAGTACACCAAAGGGGGAGGCAAGGGTGGCCAAAAAGTAAATAAAAGCGTGAATTGCGTGATACTGCGTCATCTGCCCAGCGGAATGGAGGTGCGCGTTCATAAATACAGGGAACTTTGGGGCAACAGACTGGCTGCTTACCGCTTATTGGCCGGTAAAATTGAGGAGGTCAGGCTGGGCAGGAATTCGCCGCAGGCCATTAAACTGGAAAAAATCAGAAAACAGAAAAAGCGACGGGCGCGGAAAAGCCGCTCAAAAACCGATGAAGCTAAAGCTCTTTCCTGATTTGCAGTGCCAACTCTTTCAGAAGTTTTTTCAGCTCCGGCCGGTTTTGGTCGATTGCTGCCGCGGATAGTTTTTGATTAATTGCCTGGATTTCTTTGGAACCGAGCAGTTCAATGCGGGAAGCAAACTGTTGCAGAGTGCTTTCTTCCAGCCCTTTGGTCGAGCCCAATTGTCCGGACAGCTGTTCCAGCAAATTCAGATAAAGGGATTTGCGGCTGGCGGCAATGGTTTTCTGGTGTTCGGAGGAAAGGTGTTTTTGTTGCATGAGGCTTTCCAACTTGCCTTGCCGGCGGCTGAGCGCGGAAAAAATCAGCAGGAAAAGCAGTGTTCCCAGTAACGGCGTGGCCAACAGCAGATAAGGGGCCTGTGGAATTACCGGAACCTGCTCGGTTTTTGGACATTCGATCGGTTCGGGCGATAGGGGGTTAATAGGCGGGCAGATTTCTTCCGCCGGGGTTTCGGCGGGTGGAACGGTTGTAGCAGGCGTGCGGGTAGAGGTGCCGGAAGTACCCGACGGTAAACGCGTGGCTGTACCATCTGTGCTGCTGATGGTGGTGGTCGAAGGGTCAGTTTGTCCGGTGAAGGGGTCGGTAACGGGACGGTCCGGAGTTACAGTGGTATCAGTTGCGCTGCCGGTAGTGGCCGTGTCGGTGGTGGCGGGGGTAAATGTCCCGGTTGTAACTGTTCCGTCCGGATTGGCGGTGGTTGAATCGGCGGGCGGGGTGGTGGTGTCGGTAAGGGCGGGGCTGACGGTTCCGATATCGGTCAGAGCGGGATCCAGCAGCAAGTCCGGATTAATAGTCAGAATCCTGGTCGGATAAACAGGCTGAGCCAGGTCGACGGTTTGAGCCAGAACAGGGGAAAAGGCAATTCCGCTAAGGGCAAAAATCGTGATTAAGACGTAAGCTTTTTTCTTGATCATTTGGATTGGGGGCTAATTTCCATATCTTCACGAATGGCTTCCAGCAAGGATGTACGGTTGCCGGTGTAAGCCGCGCTCAGAGAAATTTCACGGCTTAAATCCTTCTGGGCGAATTTTTCTTTGGCCAGATTCATCAGTTCTTCCGAGAGCAGGTTTTTTAATTCTCTAACCTTGTCACTGGCTACCAGATCGACCTTAATTTCGATTTTGGTCCATTCATTATCGAAGGTGTCCAGGGTTTTCAGGCCGGGAGAGGCGTTTTTTTTGGTCAAAAAGTTTTCCAGCGAGGCCAGTTCGGAGATGAAGTCGGAATAAATTTCCTGTTTGAGTATGAAAGCCTTTTCTTTCTTGGACTTTTCCAGATCCGCCGCTTCTTTGCGCTCTTCCCTTTTTACGTCCATGTGGCGGATGATCAGTGAGGTGAGGATGGTAATAAAAGTGCCTACCACCAGCCCCGCAACGCCAATAATAGCTCCAATTACCTGTCCCAGGGATTCGGGATTGTTTAGAATTGTGTCAAACATAGGGTTTTTGATGAGTTTTTTGTAATGTATCACAGTAAGCAGGGTTTTAAAAGTTGCCGGAGCTGGAACAATATCAAATTTGGTTTTATCTTCGGGGAAATTTGACACTTCAAAATAGCAAATCCGGGGCATTGACAAGTTTGGAGGTTTCTGGTTAAACTACGCTCTAAACTTAATTATGATGAACAACGGTTTAGAAAAAGAGAATCAGCTGGTGGAAGAAGCCAAGCTCAATCCGGAACGCTTTGCCGCGCTTTATGATAAATACGTGGAACAGATCTACCGTTATGTCTACAGGCGTGTCAGCGATCAGGATTTAGCCGAGGATCTGGTTAGTCAGACTTTCTATGACGCGCTTTCCCATCTGAAAAGTTACGAATTCAAAGGATATCCCTTTTCCGCCTGGTTATATAAAATTGCCCACAACAATGTGCTGAAATGCTACAGAACCAATTCACGGGCCCAGAAAGTTGATCTGGATGACATTGTGGAACTGAAATCAGATGAAAATGTGCCGGAGGAGGAAGATATCAGAAGAGAAAAGGAAGATATTATGGATTTGCTGCACAAACTTGAGTATGAGGAGAGGGAATTGATCAGGCTCAAGTATTTTGAAGAAGTATCAAACATAGAAATTGGCCAAATTATGGGTATTACGGCCAACAACGTAGGGGTAAAATTGTACAGGGCCCTGAAACGGTTGAAGCAATTAATGTCCGCTTAATCACAATGGAAAATCTGGATAATAAATATTTTGAAACGGTTATAATGGCTTTGAAAAAAGCCAAGGCTAACCAAAAAATTGAAATCAGACCCGATTTCAAGGCTAGTCTGCGCGCCGGAATTGAAAAACAGGCGCTGTCCATGAACGCGGTGGACAAGGTGGATTGGGCTGACTGGATTTTACGCTATAAATATATTCTGGGGGGAGTGCCCGTGCTGGCGGTTTTGACACTGGTAGCCGTCAACGCCCTGAATTTTCAGGTTAAAATGCCGAAAGGCGAAATGGTTCCCTCGTCTTCTGTTCCCGTAATTACCGAAAGTACTGTTGTGCAATCCGGTTTAAATCAAACCGACGCATACGCGGCGAAACCAAAGATTAAAACTTTCTCCGCCGATCTGGTGATGCCGCCTGAAGAATATCTCCAAAAACGCCTGAGTGTTTCTGATGTGCAGGGAGTTGTGGTACAGACGGGCGCGGATACCAATGTTAACGCGACCGAATATATGTTCCTGGACGGCGCTAACGTACAATTAAAATTTGGTACGACGCAGGATAATGGTGATTCGGCCGCGGCTACCGCTCCAGTCCAAGCTGACCCGGCTGAGGCTGATCCAGTTGAACAGAATTTACAAACCCGGGAGCTTCAAGACTCGTCCGCAACCTCAGTTTCTGCTATTCCGGTTGTGCCGGCACAACCCGTAGTTCGAGAGGAGCAAAGCGGAAGGGTGGAAGAAAGCGGAACCGTTGACCAGCCTGTGTCTGCCGAACAGCCGGTGGAGCAACAAACGGTTGCCCCGGTCCTTTCGACAACCGTACAAACACTTACCAAATCCCAGCCCCTGACTGAAACTACCAAGACAGTTTTGCCTGAGGTGCGCACCGAATCGGTTGATTATATAAACCCGGTGATTGAACAGAATCAGACGGCCCCCAAAATGACTATTCAATACAGGACTTTGAATGTTGATACCCCACAGTTTCTGGCTGCCGACCGTATTTATTTAACCAGTACGGAAAGAGATACGGTGGTGAATGTCGTGATGAAAGGCTTGTCTTCCAGAAATGGGAATCTGAGCAGCGATTATTACGTGCACGTGATTCCCCTGGAGAACAATACCTATAAAGCCACTCTTTATGAATTCGGACAGGTTAAACAGGTTTTGATCCTGGCCGAGCGGGATGGGCGGCTGTCCGTCGTGACGGAACTGGTATATTAAATCGTCCTTTTTTTGCCGACACCCTTCCATTTTCACTTGTGGAGATTTTGTAGTAGAACCCGAGCAGGGGATACAGAAAGGTCATTATTTGCGGGAAAAACAGGCTGTTTACAAAGTTACAATGAATCAGCAAAGTGATCAGCCCGGTGAACAGTCCTAATCCCACGGCTCCGGTGAGCGAAGATTTGTTTTCCAGCCAGGTTTTCAAACTGTCGCGTAAAAGTTTGAAATAGAACCAGAGGAAAAAAAGCAGTCCGATTATTCCGGTGGTGGCCAGAACCGTCAGAAAGCTGGAATCTGAGCCGCTGGCCGAGTGAACCTCTTCATCTTTTACGAATCCCTCGGACAGTTTTACATAAGTCAGCGTGTTGTAACCGTGTCCCAGGAAGGGTTTTTGTCCGATCATTTCCACGGTCTGTTCCCAGTTCTGAATGCGCAGCCGGGCGGTGGGGTCGGGATTTTCCGAAGTGTTGAAAAGCACGGAAGTGACACTGGTCACCAGTTCGCCGACTCTTTGCTGGGCACGATCAGAGGCGGCCAGTCCGATAGTTCCGATCAGTAAAATCACGATCAAAAGTTTACGCGCTTTGATTAGTCCGAGTAAGAATATGCCTGCCGTGAAGGCCAGATAAGCCGAACGCGAGTAGGTGAAAAAGAGGGCGGCCAAAAGCACTGAAGAAATCAAAAACAGCAATATTTTGGAGCGGCGTGACTTTTCGGACAGGGCCACGCTGATTAAAAACAGCGAAATAAAGGCGAAAAATCCGCCAATAAAATTCGGGTCCAGCCAGGTGCCGACCAGACGGTTGATATGGGGGTCGTAACCGGCGGTTTTGGCCAGAGTTTCCAGGTCGGGCAAGAATTGTAATTGCAGAAAACCTCCCAGGGCAATGAGCAGGGACGATATGGCTACCCACCAGATAAAAGGCCGGAAATTGGACTGGTTTAAAAGCAGCCAGCTGACGGGGAAAAGAATCACATAGAGCAGCAGTCTCACCAGATAGAGGCCGCTTTGGACGACTTCCAGAGGGGGGAGCGCAAAAAGGCTCAGCAGCAGAGAAAAAGCGGCAATGCCGAGGAAAATAAGCAGCAGTTTTATTACTTTGAGACGGTCCAGAGAAGGTAACTGTCTGTTCAACTGCATTAGAGCGGCCAGGTCAAAGACCGGCACCAGCAAATCATTGATTACTATGCTGCGCCCGGCAAAAACCAGGCGTGAAAATTCACCGGCTGCCGGTAATAGCAGCAGGATGATCAGTCCCCAAAAGGGCTTTTTATAGGACAGAACGCCAAAGGCCGCAATTTCCAGAAGAAAAAGCGTGTTGTCGGGTTGTGTAAAGAGCAACCAGGTGAATACTCCCGCCAAAACTGCTCCCAGTAATCCAAAAAGAATTTTTTTAATCTGCATGTGTAAACAAAAAGCCCCCGTATTCTAGCAGAATAGGGGGCTGATGTTAATTGATGAGTGTTGTCCGCTTATTTTTTCTCGTGATGAGCCGGCTTGGCGGTATGTTCGCCTTTTTCGGCGTGACCGGCCGCGGCCTTGTGGGCGCGTTTTTTGGCGCGGTGTTTTTTAAGCTGCGTAAAGCCGATATAGAGAATGGCCAACAGAAATATTCCCAGGGAAGCCATGAAATAGAGCTGATTCCAGGGGATGCTGGGAGGGGGTCTTTTTTCCACGGGCTGTGGATTGTCCGTGACTTTGATTTCAATTCTTTCTGCTTTTCTGATATTCACAGCAAGGTTCATTCCGTCTTTTTGTTTTATCGTTCCAACTTTTTGTGTTTCAACCGAAAGACCCGCCAAATAAGTTTTCATCTCAGCATCTTTAGGGACCGTAATTGTGAAGTTGACCAAGGCTACCTCGCCGGGATTCAGGCTGATTGTTTTGAATTCCGGAACAATCCATAAGCCGGTTCCGGTTTGCGTGTCGGTAGATAATTTAAAAGAAGCTCTCTTAAAATCGTCGTTGGAGTGGTCTACACCGGTGAGCACATATAGAAGGGGGATTGTGCTTTTGTTTTTGATGCGTAGTACTTCCTGAGCAGATTCTCCTGGTCTTAATTCTACAGTGAAATGGTCGGGATTGTACTTGTTCGGATAGGCAGGATAGGACGTTATGCTGGCCCCGCCCGTCGGGCTTTCAGCCGATACGGAGTTAGCGATAAACAGACAAGCACATAAGGCTAGTGTGAGTTTTTTAAACATACTGGTTTTATGTTGATAATGTGAAAGTGAGTGTCGCGGTGTAATTTCCCTCGGTGAGATTATACCCGCCGTCTTCGGTGGGTAACAGGGAATTTGCCGGAAAGGAAAAAACCAGTCCGAAACCGAATTGATAGGAGCCAAAATAGCCGGCAGGAGGATTGGGGGCCTGGATAACCATTGTTTCAGTGCTGTGTGAGCTGTCCGGATCATTGGTAAACATGTTAAACCGGGTGCCAAAGGCCGCTGCGTTGGTGGAGGCTTCAAGATCGAATTCGCTGTCGCCTTTAATTCCACGATCCAGAAGTGATTGTGGTGGAGATGATGCGTCGATATAATTAATACCGTCGACAGTTTGCGCCTCATTGGTATTATAAGTGATCATGCCAATTTGTTCCACGGGTAGAACTATTGCCGGGTTCGTACTGAGCGTCAGTTCACTGATATTGGCGCTAACCCAGAATTCACCGGATCGGCGGGCGTCCATAATGTTGATTTTTTGCTGGTTGGACGAACTTGAATAATTGGTACGCAGAAATATAGTTTGCGCACTATCACCAATGAAAAGTGGCGAATTTCCGGTGGGGGACAGTGTGAAGTCTGCCGTAATGTCTATACAGGAAACATCCTCGATGAGGTCCTCTGGATCCTGATCTTCACATTCGAATATGCCCAGATTGGCATCTGAATCCACCGCATAGGCAATCAGTCCCGATATAATCAGGTTTAGTGACACGATGATAATCAGTATGTTGGCAATCTTTCTAGGCATTTTTTTTAGGTCTTACCAGGATCTTTTTTCCTGCCGGCAGCTCGTAGGGAGCTTTGATGTGATTGATGGAAACCAGTTTTTTCCAGTTCATGCCAAATTTTTCGGCAATCGATTTGATGGTTTCATTTTCCAGTACGATGTATTCAATACATCCTCTACGATAGAGAATCTTTTCAATAATAATTACCAGCAACAGGAATATAAGTAAGATGCCGACGGCAATATAAGGATAAATTGAGGGGAAATCAGTGAGAATGAAATGGACTTCTTTTTGAACTTTTTCAACTACGACATATTTTTCGGCAAAGGGATCATATTCGGTAATTTCCAGATTCAGGGTGGCCGTGAAATTCCCCCATTTGGGAGGGTTGTTCCAGTTAAGATCACCTTTGAAAGTCTCATTTTCCATGATGCCGGTGATTTTTACGGGGATATTGTATAGATAGTTACCCTGGTCTTTGACTTCGATTTGTCCATTGGCAGCCAGCAGACTGTTTCCTTCGTTCTTTATCGAAAAAGCGAACTTTTGGCTCGAATCAGTTCTGTTATAGGTGAGATTGTCTAAAGAATATTTGGTGATTTTTTCTCCCGGCACGTTCAAAAATACTTTTTTTAAGAGACGGGTTTGGACTTTGGCGGAAAATCCTTGGGAAGAATTTTCAGCGGCTGTTTCTGGGGATGGTGGATTGGACGCTTGGAAGCTGATTCCACCTATGTAAAAGCCTGGGGTAATGTTTTCCGGCAGATCTATTTTGAATCTGACGATTTTCTTTTCCAGCGGCTTGATTAGAACCTTGTCTTCCTCAAAAACCAGCCATTTGCCGATTTTGGTTTGTTCCTGGTCGGCGGTTTTAAAGGAGTATGAGCCGGTGCTGTTGGTAATTCCATCGACACTGCCTAGAATCATGTAAAGTTCCCCCTCTTCATTTAAATTGGTTATGGTGAGGCTGCCCTCGATTGGATTTTGTCCGGAATAGGTGAATTTAAATTGACCGGGTTTTTCCTGATCATTGCCCTGAATGTTGTATTGATGGAGGCCGAGAACAGTTTGTCCAAATAGACAACTGGTAATTAAACTTAAAATGATTACTTTGAATTTCATAAATTGGGTCTTATTGGGCTCGTATTAATATATAGTTATATCCAATAATTATAACATTTTTTCTATTAATTGTTAATAATTAAATTAAAAAGCCCTGCTTTTGAGGAGCGGGGCTTTTTAAAGTTTTAACAACTTAATTAATCTTTAGATAACAACCTCAGTAGCATCGAAGGTAATGACACCTGTGTAAGCACCCTGGGCGATAGGACCAGCAACTGAGGCTGAATCAACAACCAGAGCGGTGGTTTCCATAGGAAGAGTCAAAGTGTAAGTGCCAAGGAAGGCTTCGGTAGTTTCAAACAGATTTTTTGCGGTGCTAATAGATCCGCTGTCCGTCATTTCTGTGATTACGTCGCCTCCATCGCAACGGGCACAGTCTCCAACGTCAACGGTATGGTCATATACCATGTCCAAAGGGTCTGTGCCTGTGCCAAGTGTCAAACCAGGACTTGCTATGGTGACAATGTACCCATTTCCACATCGTCCAACACCATCCGGGTCATAACCTCTGGTATCCTGGAAAGAAACTACCAGGTTGGAGGTGAGCTGGGAATCGGTGGAATTGTAGAAATTGGTGTATCTCTGTTGGAAGGTAGCGGCGTCAGTAGCGGAGAGAGTAGGTTCGGCTTCAGTAGCGCAGCCGATTGTTTGTGTGCCCTCTGTTGTCATAGGGTCAGCGTCTACGGCGTATACTGCGGCGATGCCGAGATTGGCAACGACTGCTGTAATAGCCAGGATTGAAGCGAGCTTTTTCATATGTATTTTTTGTTAAAATGTAAAGCTTCAAATAATGATAATGGTTTTCGGGAAATATGTCAATATCGTGTTATTTACTTTTTTTACCCGTCGGCGGAGTGGGGGAGACTGGGGGGAGGGGCAAATTTATCCGATCACCAGCATGTATTGTATAAGGGCGGCGCAATTTGTTCAATTTAACTATTTTTTTCCAGTTGACCTGATAGAGATCGGCTATTGAAATAATAGTTTCGCCCTTTTTGGCCACATGCAAGAATGTTTCTTCAGTATGAGTTTTGACATAGCGGAAGCCATATTTTCCCGCGACGACTGCCAGTATAATAATAATGATCAGGGCAATGATGCAGTGGTAGGGGACAATGTTGAAACGGATTTGCTGCCGGATGGTGTCCAGCAAACGGGGGGAGTCGGTCAGGGGATCATATTCATAGACTTTAAAGGTCAGTTCGGCCCGGTATTCGCCGAACAGCGGAGGGTTTTCGAAACGGAAGGTTTTAACCATGCTCTCCTGCTGAAGGATGGTGGGATGATTCAAACTTACAAGGTAGGGTTTTTCCAGCAGGGTTCCCTCAATATTCATGTCTACTTCTCCGGTCAGGAAAACGTTTCCCCGGTTGGAAAATTTGATGCTAAAGCAGGGCACTCCATTACTTTCGCTGTAGGAAAACTCATCCAGATTGTATTTCAGCTGTTTACGGCCCGGGACGGAGATATATACGGGTTCGATCAGCCGGGCCATAACTCTGATCTGGTTCTGGCCGCTTGATGCTGGCTGTTCTTCGTTGACGATTTCCGCGACCAGGCCGCCCTGATAGGTACCGGGGGAGACCTGCGCGGGGAGGGTTATACGATAAGGTAAATAAGCGCTTTTGCCCGGTTCAACGACAACCTCCTCTTGCCCGAAACTGGTCCATTGGCCGACCAGTTGCTGTTCTTTGTTTTCCAATTTGAAAGCAATTGCTCCATCGGTGCTTTGTATGGCATCAACGGCATAAACTTTCAGCCGGTAGGCTTGGTCGGCAGAATAGTTGGCAATGGTCAACACATCTTCGACTGATTTGGTTGGTCTGATTTCATAGACCAGCTTGGTTTTTTCATTATCCGGACGGTCGCTCGGGTTGATGCCGATTTGGATGGCTTTGGTGTGCACGGCCGATACTGTCAGGGGAACAAGACCTCCGACAAGCAAAGTGAGGGCGAAAGCCCCAAGCAGCAACCGATTTTTGATCAGATTTTTCATTGCTTAGGGATTACTGTTAAAGTCGAAAACCAGGGTGGTGGAGTATAGGCCGGGTGTTACCTGAACTCCCAGATTTCCGTAATCGATCATCAGGTGCAGATTGAAGGTGAGAATACCCTGCAGCGAATTTAGACTGTTTCCGCTCGGTACGTTTCTGGTGTCTATCAGGGTAATAGGCGCGCTGAGTGGGCGGTCTTCACTGGGATTGGTATGTACGTAGGTAGCGCGGTCGGTCAAAACTTCGCCTGTTTGCAGATAATTGGAGATGAATTGTCCGATTTCGGCAGGGGTAAACGTGTTGAACGTGTTGATGAGGTTGGCGGCTGCCGTGTAAACACGATTAAGCGGGATGCAGGTGCCCGGTTCTTTGCAGAAGTCAGTGGCCTGGACAGTTAGTACATAGTCGGTAGCGGTGCCGCGGCTTTCGTCAAAGCTGACCGTCAGGGTGGGGGAGAAGTTGGGTTGGGTGGTGCCAATGTTGACATCGGGGAAAGCAAAGTCGGTTGGGGGAGTAAAGGAAACATCGCCGCTGACGGTGGCCAGAACGTTGGCACTGGAGGAACCATAGTCCGTGATTACTGATTCCACCGGTTCAGCGATAATATTATTATAGTCGGCATCGGCACTGGTGACCGTGTGTCTGATTAGGTCGGTGGTAGTACCGTCAATGGTTCCGTTGTTGTCTGAAGATACGGTGATATATTGATAAGTATCCCAATCCCCTGAGGTGAAGGTCAGGCTGGTTTCTCCGGGAGTGAGCGGAGTGGAGTCGGGGGAAAGAATTACCCTGCTGTCATTGGCATTAATGCTGATTGTGACGTCCGCGGACGGCTGGCTGGCCAATTTGACTCCATAGGAATCGGTAGTGGTGGCTTCGATAACATTTATGGCGTTTTTACTGAGAACCACACCGTTGATGGTGACCGGTACAAAGGTATTAAAGGTAACCGGATCATAGTCTTCTCCGGTCAGGCTATAAATATGGTTGGGATTTCCGCTGACCTGGTTGTCATGGAGGGGATCGGCATCAGTCAGACGGAAGCAGTAGGATCCGCTGGCGCTGGAGGTGGGTTTGAGTGCGTATTCTATTTCGGAGAATTGATTTTTACCCAGGGAAATTCTGGAAGTGGTGGCGTTGCTGTCTTTGAGCTGGCCGGCGACAAAGAAGTCATTGTTGTCGTAGAGCAGGCCGGTGACGTTGGATGTGGCTGCTCCATCGGCGAAGTAAGTTGAGTCGGCAAAGACAAAATCGGCATTGGGCAAATCGTTCCAAACATAGGAATTAATACTCTCGTAGTTGCAGTATTGATCGTTGACGTTTTTGGCCACCTGCAGGCGCAGATTCTGGCGGTTGGTAGAGTTGAACTCAACCAGGGTTTCGTTGCCGTTACCGGAAGGTTTGATCAGATAACCGCGTCCGGTGGAGGCGCGGAAAATTGATCCCTTGAGTACGTTGGTGCTGGAATTGGTTATGAGCAGATCATCGTTGACAGACTTGCGGGTGAAGTCGGACAGATGGATGCGCATCAGTTTCTGGTAACCCTGTGAGCGGGGCTCGTTGAAGCGTGTCATCGGGAAGAAGGCATAACCGTTTAGGGTATCGATGGAAGCCGCAGGGAAAACATTGGTCATCGCTCCCAGCGTGTTCGGGAAATAGATGTAATTGGCATTATAATAGCTGTCTGCATAGATGTTTTGGGGCAGCAAATTGAGTCTGGAGATCACCTCAAAGGTGCGGGTGGGATCGATGTCAACCTTGGTGATGAAAGCTCTTTGCGTACCGTCGAAATCGGTGGCTGAGTAGTCGGTTGAGGAGCCGAAATAGGCGTAGCCGTTAACCGTGTCGATGACGGCTGATTGATAACCGACCGTTTCATTCGGGCTGTCGGCAGGAGTGGGGACCAAAGTTATTTCATCAACTTTAACCGGGGGCAGGGTGGCGCTGACGTTAAGATCGATCTTAACGATCTTTTGCGGCATACCGGTGGTCACATACAAGTATTGGTTAGTCAGATCAATCAGGGAAGAAGTGATGTTATCACTGTTGTTGTCCAGAATCAGGGTGCCGACTTTGGTCATGGCCTGGGTGGCTCCATTCAGTTTTATTTTCATAACTCTGGGAGGATTGTTATCCAAAGCTCCAATTTCACCTCCCATGGTCACATACATGAAGCCATTGGCCAGGTCGATTTCCGCGTCGTAGGAGTAGCCCTGATGGCTGGCATCCGGCATTTCAGCAGCCAGTACGTCGACAACCGATTGGGTGGCGAGATTTACTTTGTAGATTCTGATTGTTTCAATTACATCGTCGATATAATAAGGAGTGAGGACGAAGTACATTAGATTGTTATCCGGGTCGATAAAGGTCTTGGTAACGTTATGAGTGGTGGAAGTGATCGGAGCGTCAACGCGATCGGCGTATGGACGATTGTCGTCAACCGTTGGCGGGAATTCGAAGGAAGTCGGATCCTGGGAGAGGTCGTTCAGATTAAATTTATAAACACGGGCTTTGGTAACGTCTTCATTGGGGGTTATGACGTACATGTTGTTGGTGCTTTCGTTGATGGCATAACCTCCGGCAAAGGCCTTAAAGGAAGCCGGTGGGAAGCCGACGGTCGGACCGAAGCTCTTGGAAGCGGTGGGGGAGAACTCGTCCAGTAACAGATCATCGCCAGCTTGATAGATGTTTCTGGTCAGGCCGTAACGCAGGCGGAAGATGGTGTCGACGATGGCGTTGTAGAAAGGAACATTGGTATTGGCGATTGGGGTAGCCGTCAGTTCTGTGCCGTCATCATTTCTGAAGCGGTAATTGAGAATGGAAGAACCGGAATAATCTCCAATGGTCAGTTCGGCAGTGTCGGTCAAAGTAACATCCAGGTTGAAATTGCCGTTTGTTACAGTGGCGCTCAGGGTTGTGGTGGAACTTTCCGTACTGAAGGCGGCTGAACTGGTAACCGCGAAACAGGCGGTACCAAGGCTGTCGGAGAGGGCGGTGGAGGTGCCCAGGAAGTGGAAATCCGTGCAGTCTACTCCGTCGATCATAATGTCAGTGTCAGGCAGGGCGGAGAGAGTGACTGTGCGGCCTTCTGCCGGGGTGCCGTAATCCTGTTCATAAAGAGTTACTTTAACCAGGCCGGCATTGACGGCGGAAGTGTTGGCATCATTATAATAGGTTGTGCTGACAGGCTCGATTTTTGAGCTGTAGGAATCCAGAGTGGAGGTATCAGCATTGACCGGATGTGGCCAGTATTCGAAGCCGCCGACCAGAGTGCCGGTTTCCGCTCCGATGGTGACTATAACATCCACAACGCCGACTGCGTGTGCCGGTGTGGTTGCAGTGATGGTGTTTTCATCGACGACGGTTACAGCGGTGGCTGGTTCGCCCCCAAACGTCACGGAAGGAGAACCTCCTTCGGGGAAGAAGTTGGTTCCGGTAATAGTAACAATGTCCCCTCCAACACTGGATCCAAAGGAAGGATCAACACCGGTGATGGTGGGTGCTCCGTAATAGGTGATTAAATTGTTTCCCGTGCCGGTTCCGGAACCGGTGGTGACCGAGACGTTATAAGTGCCCGCGGCCAGTGCCGGATAATCACAGGTCAGCGTGGTGCTTGAGGTTAAAACAGGGTTGGAACAGGGTTGGCCGCCAATGCTGACGGAAACAGGATATTGGCTGTTGTCATAGAAATTGGTACCGGTAACAGTGGCCTGATCTGTGGTTAATGCACCCACCTGATCGGGATCGATGGAGGTGACGGTGGGGGCAGGAAGAACGATAAAGCCGCCGTTGAGTGTGCCCGATGTCCCGTCAGCCTGTTCAACTGTTACATCGTAGGTTCCAAGAGCAAGAGCCGGGGTGGTAGCGGTGATGGTGGTGTCGTTAACAACCACTATGGAGGTGGCCAGGGTAGTGTCAAATTTAACTTTGGCGCCGGAATCGAAATTACTGCCTGTGATGGTGACATCGGTGGTAAGCGGTGAAGCTGGTCCGACCGCCGGTTCAATGTTGGTTACGACGGGAGTCGGCTGTCCAAGAACTTCCACCGCATAATCTTCGTATTCTCCAAAACTGTTCGGGCCGTTGCCATTATCGGGAACACTGGCTGTGTCGGTACCGACGCGCAGACGTGTTTCACCCAGTATGGAATTGGCCGGTGGAACGATATCAAAAGTGCAGGATCCTGAGACCGGTATTTGGGTGCATCCGCCCGTTGCCACAATCATTTCGTCTGCCTCATTGAAGTCCAAATCATGGTTACGGTCCATCCAGACTTTATAATTTTGCAGGGAAGTGCCACCACCGGTCAGTGTCATGGAGTAGGTGTGATTTCTGATAATTCTGGGCACACCCAGGTTTAGATCGAAACCCGCACGTGTCTGAACAGGGCTGTAATCAGTGTAATAAGCCGTAGTATAGGGGAGGGAAGGCGGTGTGCTGCTATGAGAGAGTGCGCCGGTGATGTTGCTGGTGTTATCTATAAAGAGATCGTAGGATGGTTCGCCCTGTAATTCAGTTCTGCTGAGACCGATGCTGCCGGAAGTGTTGGAGACCAATGGCAGCTGATAATTATTATAACCGTAAGCATTGACCAGAGTGGTTGTGTCGGAAGGAGTTTCCACCTGGACGTCCACTATCTGTTCGCCGCCTGTAGAGGCCGGAACGCCGGTACATTGTACTTCGGTGGTGCTGATGAAGCTGGTCAAGGCGCAGGCTATTCCGTCTATTCTGGCTATAATATCGGTCAGGGAGTTGTAATAAAAATTGGTACCAAAGATGCTGATGGTATTTCCGCCCGCCGGTACGCCAAAGTAGGTGTTGCCGAGGTTGGAAATAGTGGGAGCTCCATAGGCCGTGTAGGCAGCGGCCAGGAAAGCCTGTTGATTATCCAGATTTTTCACATAGACAGGATAGGTTGAGCCGGAGCTCAGTGCGGGAGTGTTGGCGGTTATGGTGTTTTCATCAATCCAGATTACATTGGTGGCCGGATTGAGTGGAGGTACTCCAAAGTAAACTGTGGCGCCCGGTTTGAATCCGGAACCGCTGATGGTTACGTTATAACCGGAGGCGGTCGGCCCCTTGTTTGGGTCAATTGAGGTTACTGTGGGAGCGGAAGCCGGTTGGATGTTTACCAGATAGTCCTCATATTCACCGACATTGGAGGGGCCGTTGCCGGAGGCGTTGAGGTTCGCGTCATTTGTACCGATTCTCATCCTGGTGTAGAGAGGAGCGGTGGAAGTTTGTGCTCCTACGGGAATATTGAGCTGTCCGGTATAGGTGCCGAAGGCTGGAATGGTCTGGTTATTGATCAAAGCACCGCCGTCATCGGCGAAGTTATTGTTGCGATTGGAGTCGATCCAGACGCTGACCGTTAGCGGGGCTGAGGATGGTTGACTAATCGAAATGTCATAACGTCCCAGTTTTTCCAGGCGGGGTATACCCAGGGTGCCGGGATAGGAATTGGTGATCTGATTTGGACCAAAATTGCTGTAATAAGCTGTAACATAGGGGAAAGACGGGGGAAGGTAGGGAGGATTTGTTCCCGCAGCATGAATCAGGTCAGTGGGCGTGTCGGTGCTGTTGTCAATATATTGTCCGGTTCCGGAGATGCCGGTGAGCGTGACATTGCTGATACCTCTGGTGTTGGCCGGGGTAAGAACGGTAGGTAAAGTGGCAGTGGAATAATAATAAGCGTTGGCCAGAGAGTTCGAAGTGTGAGTGTTACCGGTTGTCACAGACAGTCCGACAATCTTTTCATTTTGACTATTCAATGGCGGTACGCTGGCCGGCAGGGTGAAGCTGAAACTGGTTGGTGTTACAGCTGAGATTCCGGCTGTATAGGGCGTGCCATCAATATTTACTTTCAGAGGATACTGAGTAGTCGTGTAGAAATTTGTTCCGTAAATGGTGATGGTATTGCCCCCGGCTGTTGGTCCGTAGTAATTCATGACATAGGACAAGGTCGGGTCGCCATAAAAAGTATAGGTGGAGGTGGCGGCGGGGGAGCTGGGAGTGGTCACTTCCACTGTTTTTGCTCCGGCTGATCCTGCGGGCGTTGTACAAGTTATCTGAGCGGAAGAAACTATGTTAATACCGGTGCAGTTTTGTCCGACTCCTCCCACGGTCACGGTCAGCGGACTACCGGTTATCTCGTAGAAATTGGCTCCGTTGATAGTGATGGCGTTGGCCAGACCGGCCGGTCCGGAATTCGGGACAATGCTGGTAATGGTCGGAGCATCATAATAAGTGTAACCATCGTTATACGTAACAGCGTTGGTGGCAGTGGTTACAATAACATCCTGGGGAAGTCCCGCTTCTCCGGGGAGAACTTCCGTAGTGGTACAGGTGATTTGCGTCGGAACAATACTTTGAATTGTGCAGGGGGCGGCGGCCAGAATGCTGCCGATGCCCACGGAGGCGTCAATTTCTCCGTCGTAAAAGTTGGTACCGGTGATGGTAATTAATTGTCCTCCGACGGAGGGACCTTTGTTTGGATTGATATTGGTTATCGTCGGATTGCCAAAGTAAGTATAACTGCTGGACAGGGTGGCAAAAGCACCGCCAGGAGTAGTTACTACTACATCCTTGGCCGCTCCTTCCGTTCCGGCCGGGGTCGAACAAGTGATTTGAGTGTCGGAGATCAGATTGATATCGGTGCAGGCTGCTCCACCGATGCTGATAGTGGTTCCGGTAACGCCGTCATAAAAGAAATTAGATCCTTGTATGGTTACATAAGTTCCGCCGGTTGTGGGCCCCTTGTCGGGGGAAATGGAGGTGATGGTGGGTGCTGCCCAGTATCTGAACCCGTTGGTTTTGGTGGCGGTTCCTCCGGGAGTGGTAACCGCAACATTATATTCTCCGGCGGCTTTGGCGGGGGTGGAAGCCGTGATGGTGGTATCGTTGAATACAACTATACTGCCGGGGGTGGTTCCACCGATTGTTACCGCGGTGGTGCCTAGGAAATTGGTTCCGGTAATGGTGATGGAGGTGTTTCCTGTGGTTGGTCCCGCATAAGGAGTGACGGTGGAAATAGTGGGGATATTGTAGTAGGTAAAGCCGCCCGTCTTGGTGCCGGATCCACCGGGGTTGGTATAGACAACATCTACGGCTCCCGCGGTATGGGCAGGTACAGTAGCCGTGATTTGGGTGGCAGAGTCGACAGTGAAGGAGCTGGCTGCAGTTCCACCGAAAGTCAGACTGTCATAGGTGTCATTTACAAAGTTGGTACCAATGATGGTAACGCTTGTTCCTCCTGCCACGGGACCGACATTGGGAGTGACTGAAGTGATGGTGGGAGTTGTATAATAGGTGAATCCGGAAGCTTTGGTGCCCGATCCTCCTGGATTGGTATAGACGACATTGACTGTTCCTACGGCATGGGCCGGGGTGGTGGCGGTGATTTGAGTGGGACTGTTTACAGTGAAAGAGCTGGCAGCTGTTCCGCCGAAAGTCAGACTGTCGTTAGCGTCGTCTACAAAGTTGGTACCGATAATGGTGACGCTGGTTCCGCCGGCGATCGGACCGACACTCGGAGTAACGGAGGTGATGGTTGGTATATTATAATAGGTGAATCCACCCAAAGATTCCGCAAACCCTCCCGGGTTGGTAAAGACCACATCCACGGCACCTGCAGTATGAGCAGGGGTGGTAGCGGTTATCTGGGTGGGGCTGTTAACCGTGAAGGTAGTAGCGGCGGTTCCACCAAAGGTCAGAGTAGTGCTGCCTCCTACATAGACAAAATCAGTACCGGTGATGGTGACGCTGGTGCCTCCGGCGACCGGGCCACCGTTCGGGGAAATATTGCTGATGGTGGGGATATTGTAGTAGGTAAAGCCTGAGGATTTGGTGCCTGATCCACCCGGGTTTATATAAACCACATCAACCGCACCGGCTGCATGGGCCGGAACAGTGGCGGTGATGGAGGTGGGACTGTTTACGGTAAAGGCTGTAGCTGCCGTACCACCGAAGGTCAGAGTGTCGTTAGCATCATTTACGAAATTTGTACCGACGATGGCTACGCTGGTGCCGCCTGTAATAGAGCCGACATCGGGCGTGACTGAAGTAATGGTGGGGATATTATAATAGGTGAATCCGGAAGTTTTGGTTCCCGTGCCACCCGGGTTGGTAACGCTGACGTCATAAGTGCCGGCTGCTTTGGCCGGAGTGGTGACGGTAATTTGGGTCGGGCTGTCCACATTATATGTGCCGGAGGTTGTTCCTCCGAAGGTGATGGACGTTGTTCCGGTAAAGTTAGTACCGGTAAGTACCACGCTGGTGCCTCCCGCAACAGGACCAACGGACGGTGAAACCGTTGAAACGGTTGGGGCATTATAATAGGTGAATCCGGAAGATTTTGTGCCGGATCCGCCGGGATTGGTGTAAACGACATCATAGCTGCCGGCAGCTTTGGCCGGAGTAGTAGCGGTAATTTGAGTGGCAGAGTCAACAGTGAAGGAGCTGGCCGCGGTTCCACCGAAAGTTAAGCTGTCATAAGTATCGTTGATGAAATTTGTACCGATTATTGTTACTGATGTTCCGCCTGCTACGGGACCCCCGTTGGGAGTAACCGAAGTAATAGTTGGCAGGGAATAGTAAGTGAATCCCGAAGCTTTGGTGCCTGATCCGCCTGGGTTTGTATAAACCACATTAACCGCGCCGACCGCATGGGCGGGAACGGTGGCAGTGATGGAAGTGGGACTGTTCACGGTGAAAGTTGTGGCAGCTGTTCCGCCAAAAGTCAGACTGTCGTAGGCATCATTTACAAAATTGGTACCGACTATGTTCACGCTGGTTCCTCCTGCAACCGGGCCAACGCTGGGGGTGACGGAAGTGATGGTGGGAATATTATAATAAGTGAATCCTCCCAGAGATTCCGCGCTGCCGCCCGGGTTGCTGTAAAGAACATCAACTGCCCCTGCGGCATGTGCGGGAGTTGTAAAGGTAATCTGGGTGGGGCTGACGACCGTAAAGCTGATTGGAGAACCGGCAAAGGTCAGTGAATCGTTGGCGTCATTGACGAAATCAGTTCCAGTCAGTGTGACGGTTGTTCCACCGGCGATCGGTCCACCGCTGGGTGAGACGTTGGTGATGGTGGGCGCGTAATAACCTGTGTAGTTGATGGAGGAGGTGGTGCCGCTGGGCGTGGTGACTGAGATGGCAACAGTTCCGGCGGTGGCGGGGGTGGTACATTCCATGGTGGTGTCGCTGAGCAATGCAAGTCTTTCACAATTGTTGGAATAGGCATCGAAAGAACCGCCGTCATAGAAATTCGTACCGGTAATTATTATCATGTTGCTGACAGGGCCGGTGGTTGCGGACAGGCTGGAAATGGTCGGGTCGTCCCAGAATGTATAAGCATCTTCCAGGAGTCCCTCCTGCGCATCGGAGTTAACAACTTTCACATCAATATTTAGAGGACCGCCCGCGACGTGTGAAGGAGTGTTAGCAGTAATGGATTCGGAGGTGATCCAGGTAATATTATTGGCCAAAGTATTGTCAATGTATACGAGCGCGGAAGGATCAAAATTGGCTCCGTTGATAATTACTGAATAGGAAGCGTCTCCCGAAGGACCATTGTTTGGGGTAATGGTGCTTACCGTTGGGGCCGGTTTTGATACTTTGGTAACGGCGGTCGGACTGGTGGTCGAGCTGGCCGATAAGTTTACCCCGTTATAAGCCGTTACGTAATATTGGTAACAGGTGTAGTTGGACATGGCATGGTCGTAGCTGGCGTCGGGGAAAACAATGTTGATGGGCGCGGACCAACCGGAATAACTTCCGCAAGTGCTGCCGGTGAGGGTGGCACTTCTGTAATATAAGTTATAGCTGGAGATACCCGTTTGGGCATCAGTTGACGAGAAGGATACAGTTTGAGTCAGCAGGTCAGTGGTTCCATCAATGTAAGTGATGGTAGGTGTGCTTGGCGGTGTGCTGTCCTGAGTGTAGACGTAAGTATTGTAGGTGAGGTAGCAGTTGTTGGCATCGTCGCAGGAGATGACCTTGAGGGTGGTGGTTGAAGTGAAGGCCTGGTTGCTCCAGATTGTGGAAGAGGGGTTTGGATCACCGCCGCCAGTGGTGTAACGAACGACAGTTCCGCCGGCGCCGAAAGTACAGGTGATGAGTCCGGTGGTGGCCGCAAAGTAACCAGAACTGGGAGTACAGGTCGGGGCGGCGGTGGGAGCAGTGTTGTCGATGTTGAAAGCGGGAGAGAGTACAGCCTGGGTGGCGGCATTTCCGGCGTTATCAGTGGCGCTTACCTTAACCTTGGTGTTGGCATAATTGCCGGCGGGAACGGTGTAGGTGTAGGTGTATACATATGGGCTGCCGGAAGTACCACTGCCGGTGCGGGTGGAGTAGGTGGCAGATCCGATCAGGGTGTCGTTGGACTGAGTAACGGTGACGGTGGGATTAGCCGGGAGACCGCTTCCTTCTTCCACCAGGTTGAAGGTGATTGAGACGACATCACCGGATTTCTTGTCGGCGGCACCGTTGTCGGAGAGACTGGAGATGACCGGGGCAGTATCGTCGTGGAGATAACTGGTCATGGAAGTACAGGTGGAACCGTTTCCGGCCAAATCGAAAGCTTTGGCATAGATGGTGGTGGTGGCGTTCTCAGTGGCGGTGACGGTGATACCGGTACCTTCGAAAGTGGCTTTGGAGCCGGTACCGATTTGTCCGGTACAGCCGGAGCTGTTGTACAGATTAACGGTTACGGTGTCGGCGCTGGAAGTACCTTTGACTACCGGGAAGGCGTTACTGGAAGGTGAGGCGGGAGTGGTGCTGACAAAGACCGGGTTGGTCGGAGCAGTGTTGTCGATATTGAAAGCGGGGGACAGTACAGCCTGAGTAGCGGCATTTCCGACATTATCAGTGGCGTTTACTTTAACTTTGGTGCTGGCATAGTTGCCGGCTGGAACGGTGTAAGTGTAGGTGTAGACGTAGGGGTCACCACTGGTGCCACTGCCGGTGCGATTGGAGTAGGTGGCGGTACCGATCGTTGTGTCAGTGGACTGGGTGATGGTGACGGTGGGATTGGTGGTCTGGCCGCTGCCTTCTTCCACCAGATTGAAGGTGATTGAAACAATATCACCGGATTTGACGTCGGTAGCTCCGTTATCAGAGACGGCGGAGATGACGGGAGCGGTGGTGTCGAAATATACTGACTGGCTGACATTCCAGTTGTTGTTGTTGCCGGCGGTGTCATTTACAAGGAGATATACATTGTAAGTTTTTCCTGAAACCATGTCTCCCAAGGAAGGAGTGTTGCTGACGCTCCAGGAAGTGGTGCCTGTTGGGGTAAGGGAAGCTGTACAGGGGCTTGTCCAGGCAGTTCCGTTCCAGTCGCGGCTGGGGGCATCGCAGGTATTGCCTTCACGAATTACTACATATACCGAGGCCACTCCAACATTATCGGCGGAAGTACCGCTGATGGTACCTAGGGCGGTGTTTCTGGGGGTGGTAATGGTGTTGATGGTACCGGAGGGAATCGTGATGTCATAGGTGACGGTCTTGTCGGTGCTGGTGGAAGCGGTGTTACTGTTTCCGGCTGCATCAGTAGCCCGACCGGCGAGGATGTCGGCAATAACTGTGCCAGAAACGGTCATGCCGGTGACGGACACTTCGTAGGTGGTTCCGGATCCTGAGACTGTGGCGGTTGTCGCGCCGGCTGTGCCGGAAAGGCTGACGTCTCCAGTGGCAAAGTTGGTGGTAGATTCGGAGAACACAACGGTAAAGAGGATTGGTCCAATGTTTGCGGGGTCTGTCTGTCCAGCTTTCTGATTGATGGTAACAGATGGAGCGACATTGTCATGGACATAGCTGGTCATGGAAGTACAGGCAGAACCGTTATTGGCGGCATCAAACGCTTTGGCATAGATGGTGGTGGTGGCATTGGCTGTAACGGTGGCCGTAATTCCGGTACCTTCGAAAGTGGCTTTGGTGCCGGTGCCGATCTGTGTGCTACAACCAGAGTTGCTGTAAAGTGTAACGGTTACGGTGTCCGCGCTGGAAGTACCTTTGATTTCGGGGAGGGCGTCACTGGAAGGCGAGGTGGGAGTGATGCTGACAAAGACAGGGTTGGTAGGAGCGGTGTTGTCGATGTTGAAAGCGGGCGAGAGTATGGCTTGCGTGGCACTGTTAGTGGCATTATCGCTGGTATTTACCTTGACTTTAGTGTTGGCATAATCTCCGGCGGGAACAGTGTAGGTGTAGGTGTATACATATGGGCTGCCGCTGGTACCACTGCCGGTGCGGGTGGAGTAGGTGGCTGTACCAATCAAAGTATCATTGGACTGGGTGATGGTGACGGTGGGATTACCGGAAATTCCGCTGAGAGTTTCAACCACATTGAAGGTGATTGTGACAACGTCTCCGGATTTGACGTCACTGGCACCATTGTCGGAGAGGCTGGAGATGACGGGGGCGGTGGTATCTACAATGATTTGCCGGATGCCTCCAAGTGAATTTGCTGAATAAAGCGCGGGTAGTGTCAAAACGGCGTTGGCGCTTGAAGCATCATCTTTAATTGTTCCTCCATTCAGGTCAATCGCGCCAGTGCTGGCATATTCCAAGTCGGAGGAACTGTCCCCGGCCACAATCGTATAAGTAAAGTCAATGTAGGCGCCTACCGCACCAGTATAAGTGGCATAACGGTCGGTTGATCCGGTTTCCAGCAGTATGCGGGGCGCGCCGGTGACTGTGACGGGCTCGTTAAAAACAACCCTGACATTGATGGTTTGTCCAGCTTTATAGAAGCCATCTAATGTGCTGGAGCTTACATAGCTGACCACTGGAGCGTAATAGGTATAGCCGTTGGTGAGTGTGCCGCTGTCAAAACTGTTATATACGACTACATTGACCGCGCCGGCTGCATGTGCCGGAGTTGTACAGGTGGCGGTGGTGGAATTGGTTACGGTAAATCCTGTACAGTAATATCCGTCAAAAGTTGCGGCGTAAGCATTGGTAAGGTAAGTCCCGTTGATAGTTACGCTGGTGCCACCGGCAGTGCTGCCATAATTGGGAGAAACGCTGGTGACGGTCGGAGTGACATAAGTAAACCCACTGCTCTTGGTGGCTGTTCCGCCGGGCGTGGTAACTGTTACATCAAATGTTCCAGCTGAATGAGCAGGGGCTGTTGCCGTGATCTGAGTACTGTTATCAACGGTAAATGAGGCACCTGCTCCGCCAAATTGGACCAGGGTGGCATCGGTAAAATTGGTACCCGTGATGACGATGCCAGGCTGTCCGCCTGTAGATCCCGTGTTGGGGGAAACGGTGCTGATGGTGGGAGCGTTGACATAGGTGTAGCCATTGGTAAGGGTGGCTGATTCACCTTTTTGATTATAATAAATAACGTTTTTGGCTCCTAATGTGCCGGTTGGAGTGTAGCAGGTGGCGGTGGTTTCGCTTTGTACAGTCACTGAGGTACAGTTGGATCCGCCGATGGTAATCGTCGGTTGGCTAACTCCATTATAATAGAAACCTGTACCGCTAACGGTTACATATTGACTACCTCCCAGGGGGCCTTTGTTGGGAGAAATTCCGCTGATAGTGGGAGGGGCGACGGAGGTCAGCCAGCTGGTTTTTAGCCCAGAACCACTTCCTGTGTTGACCACTACATTAAGCGCTCCGGCAGTGGTGGCGGGAGTGGTGCAGGTTAACTGGGTCGGACTGATTATATTAATCGATCCACAGGAGATCCCACCAAGAGTAACAGAAATCGGATAATAGCTATTGGAATAGAAATTGGTTCCATTGATAGTGATGGTTTCGCCGCCAGTTGTGGAAATGGTCCAAGGATAGGTGGAAGTAACGGTTGGAACATCATAATAAGTATAGCTGGAATTGGTTGTTCCACTGGGAGTGAACAAAGTCAAGGTCTTGCTGCCCGCGGTCAGGCTGGGAGTGTTGCAATAGAAGGCAGTGGATTCTGAAATACCAGTACGGCTGCATGTGCTGCCGCCGATGTTTACGCCGGTGTAGCCGTCAGCGGGGGCATATTCATAGATATTGGTACCGTTGACTGTGATGGGAGTAATTGTGCTGGCAGGGCCCGAGGAGGGGATGACGCTGGTAATGGTGGGGGCGTTATAATAGGTGTAGCTGCTGTTGGCAGAGCCACTGTCGGACCAGACGACAACGGCGTAAGTTCCGGCTGTTTTGGATGGGGTTTGACATTTTAAAGTAGCTCCACTAACTCCGGGGTCTAAGAATGTGGTGCCTGGTATTACCCGGGCACAGCTAGTGCCTCCTATTACAGCGTATGTCACACCAGCGCCATCATAGAAATTAGTACCGGTGATAATTATTTCATTGCCGCCGGACGGGGGGCCGTTGTCTGGTACGATGCTGGAAATAATTGGGGCGGCGTAGGCTTTGTAGATGAGATCGCTCGAACTGCCGCTGTCGGTGGTTATTTCCAGGGAGTAGACACCGGGAGTAGCTGGGGTGGTACAGGTGAGGGAGGTTGAGGTGACGACAGTGGCACCGCTACAATTGGTGACAGAGATCGGTGAATAGAAATTAGTACCGGTAATAGTGATGGGGGTGCTTACTGGGCCGTTATATCTGGACAGGGTACTGATGGTCGGAGCGTTAAAGGTGGTGTAGGCGTTACTCAGGGAACCTATTTGACTGTCGGTATTGCTGACGGAAACACTGTATGTACCTGCGGTTAGTGAGGGGGTGGTGGCAGTAATAGTGGTAGAATTTTGTACTATTTCATCTGTTGCGGCGATTCCACTGAAACCCGCACTGGCTCCTGTCTGGAAACCGGTTCCGTATATTGTTACGGCATTTAGTCCTGTAGCAGGTCCGCCGGTGGGTAAAATTGAAGTTACAGTCGGCGCGGCGGCAGCGGTGATGTTGATCAGATAATCTTCGACTTCACCATAAGTCAGGCTTCCCGTGCCGGTGGTCGGACAATCGGCGTAGTAGCTGCTGCAAACCCTCATTCTGGTCTGTCCCAGACTGGCGGAATAGGGAATGGAGAAGTTTAGAGCCCCAGTCGCAGGAGGGACAGCGGTTATTCGCTGATTGGAGACCAATAATTCCCCCGCATCGGCGAAATCATAGTCGCGGTTGAGATCGATATACAAGCTGGCGTAGATGCCGTAGGTGGTACCTCTGGTGGCGTAGAGGTCATAATTATTGTATCGTTTCAGATCTGGTATGCCACTGCCGCTTTGGCTGATGGCGTAATTCGAATAATAAGGTTTTTGATTAACATCGTTGGAATTGGGCAGAATGGTAGGAATTGAAGATGGAGTGAGCGTGGTAGCAGTGCCTGAAGATTGATTAATGGCGGTTCCTGATTCGCCGGTCAAAGAGATGTTGGTAAAACCAATGTCGTATTGGGAAATACTGTAAGTGATTTGCGGATAGGAGGTGTAGAGGAAGGCGGGAGCGAGGAAAGTACTTTCAGATGGGGTTATGATGTTGACCCTTTGAGGACTATCTCCCACATACTCATTGGAAACCGTCTTGGAAGTGGTGTTACAGCTAAAGGAGCTAGTTGTCATGCTTACCCTGTTACAGGTGTAACCTGAAAGGTTGGCACTAGCCGTGACTAACTCATTATCATAGAAATTAGTACCAGTGATGACAATCGCGGTGCCTCCACCTGGTACTCCGGAATATGGTAGAACTCTGGTAATTGTCGGGTCGCCGTAGGGGGTGAAGGTTGGGCCGGAAGCATTTTGTTGTCCGTCGGTGTTTTTTACATAAATTGTGGCAGCTGTTCCTGAGGTCAGATTGAGCGGGACTGTAGCGGTGATGGTTGTACTGTTGACAACAGTAATGTTGGTGAAGGGGACATTGTTGGTGGGGTTGCCAAAATAAGGAATGGCGCCGGTCTGGAAACCGGTACCGGTAATGGTGACTGAAGCACCGGCGGAAGCCGTACTGCGGCCCTTGGTCGGGCTGATGCCGGTGACTGTGGGCGCGGACACGCCGGCAATGGTTATATCATAGTCTTCATATTCAACGTAGCTGTCATTGGTCGCGCCGCTGCCCGAGCTGTTACAATAAGGAGTGGAATAGGCGCCGCAAACCCTGAGGCGGGTTGTTCCGGTAGAGGCTGTGCCAGGTACGGTAAAAGAGGCGTAAGAGGTGGCTGACGCTGCTGTCGAAACATTGGACATGATTTGCTCGCCAGCATCCGCGAAGTCACCGTCCTTGTTATAATCGATCCAGGCACTGAGATATTCAGTATATGAGGGGCCATTAGTAATACCGATACCTCCACTACCACTATAACTGCTATATTTTGTGTAACTGGGGGTAGCGGCTTGACCACCACCACCTGGATAGTATCTGGTATAAAAAGCGGTACTGTAGGGAAGGGGAGGCGGGAATGATGAGTGTAACAAACTGCTTGGGGTAGCGGTCGCGGCACTGGTTAAATTGCTTGAGTTGCCTATAACACGGGTGATTCCGATGTTACAGCAAGGTATGGTGGTGGAAGGAGTGGGGAGAGTATAGTTAGTATAATAGAAGGAATTCTCGATTGTGGCGGTCCCGGATGGAGTAGTTACCATGATGCCGACAACCTGTTCACTGATCGCGGGAACTCCACCATCTGCATCGTCACAACCAATAGTAGTCGTGCTGGCAACTGTGGCGATGTCACAGGTGTCGATGGGGACAAGCGCGGAATCAATGAAAGTGATTGTAGCCGGTGAATAAAAATTGGTACCGGTAATGACCAATTCCGTGCCACCGCCCGTCCCTCCGAAGTAAGGTATTACCGGCCTGGGCGAATTGGAGGTGCTGGCGATGGTGGGTGCGGCATAGGCGTAGACGACATCATTGAGCAGGTTGGAGACATGACTGGTGTCATCATAAACTTTTACGTCATGTAAACCTGTTCCATCAAATATGATAGGACTACTCGCGCAGGTGATGGTGGAAGAGTTGGTATATGAGGCTGAACATGAATTAAACTGAGTGGTTCCTATCCAGATAGAATAAGGTACTCCTGCATAAAAAGTAGAGCCAGTAACGGAAAAGGTCATGCCACCATTAACTGGAATACCATAATTACTGACTCCTGAAATGGTAATGCTGCTGTAGTAGGTATAGATATTATTAGTGCCGGAATTGGTGCCGTCCAAATAATTGGTGATAATCACGTTGACTAGTCCGGCGGCGTGGGCGGGCGTAACCACACTCATGGCGCTGGTACTGGTAACGTTAAAGGAAGTGGCGTTGGTACCGCCAAAGGTGACAGCCATTGTAGGGGATTCTCCAACTACGGTTGTAGTTACATTGTAGGGTTTCTTGGCAACCAGGTACCAGTCAACGTACATCCAGCGCCCGGAAGTGCCGCTGGCCCAGTTATCGAAACCAAAGTCTTTCAGATCTTGGGTGGGACAGTTGGTGGAGGTACAGGTATAAGTGGAGATGGGACTATTAGTAGTGTCCCTGTAGATGGTAGCTACTACATTGTTATTGGTAGTATTGTTTACGGTAAAAGTGTTTTTGTAATAAGTGGAAATGGCCGGGCAGGGAACTGTACAGGAGCCGAGGGCCGGGTAGTCGGTGCCGGAACTGTTGAGTGTTTTTTCCCATCCTGCCGTGGCATCGTAGTAGCCTTGATGACTGTTGAGATTGTAATCTTGGTTGCCGGATATAGGTTGATGGTAGATTAGGCCTCCTGTGTAGTCACCCAGGCTGGTAGCTCCGTAAAACCTCATTTTGGCGATGTAGCCCATGGTGGTGGTACGGTCGAAACTGAAAAGTCCTGGAGTACCGCTGGTTTTATAAGCCATGGTAGCACCCCAGGAAACGCTGTTGATGCGGAACAAGCCTGCGGAGATGTAATTGTTGGCGGTTGCTAGTGTGCCCAGCGGCCAGGAGCCATCGTTGATGCGCCATCTGCTTAGAGCACTGCCCGAGGGAACAGCAGTGGCAAAATCATCGAAGAAACCACCGTTACCGATGACGGTGTTTTCATCAAAAACCTGATAGGCATTATTGTAACTGGTATAGCTCAAACCGCTGCCATAAAGCATGTTGATGTAGGAGGTTCCTGTGGGCAGGGAAGGGACTTTGATCCAGACGTGCTGGCTGGTTGAGCTGCAATTTGAGGCATCCGTTTCTATCCAGTAATAGAGTTCTGTTCCTGTGGTAGTTTGAAAATGGAGGTCTGAACAGCTTGCTGCCATGTGGCCGTTACCAAGCGGACTGGCCAAGTCCAGCACCACATCAAGTTGAACATTGGTCATGGCGCTGCCGCTGCTGTTGGAGACCTGAATTTGTTGATAATATTTGTCTCGTATGAAGCCGCTGCCGTTGATGGTCAAACTTTGTCCGCCATCAGTATGACCACCACTTTTGCTGATTGAAGTAATGGCTGGCGCGGCCAGTGCGGTCTGGATGGTGAACAAATTGAAAAACACGCCCAGACACAGAATTAAGGCGGACACGGTTAATTTTCTGAACCAGAGTTTTTTTGTTGTTGTTTTTGTTTTTACAGGCAAAACCATTGGTTACTCCATTTAATTTTCTTATTATTTTAACATAAAATGTGATTTTTTGGTATGCCCTGAGAGCTTGATTGGCTGTTGATATAATTTGTTGAAAAAATATTTTCTTTTGGGGAATTTTTGATCTGAATTTTTTAATCAGAGGATACTTTTAAGTGACTAGCCCAAGTCTGAGGCTGGGGATGTTTTGCTTATTATTAAGCTGAAAATCGTGGATGTTCGCGGCTGGGTGTGGTTAAGTTTTTTCCAGTCAGTTCAATCAATGAAATAGAGCAATAATTTATAAAATCAAGTTCAGGCCGGTTTGCTATAGGAAATTAAAATTTCACACCTGTCAAGGCATATATTAAGACAGAAGTTAATTCTTCTGGAAAGAAGAGTGTTTTTAGTTTTGATAGGTGTAGATATAGTTGTTTCCGGAATCGGTTCCGCGCAGATAATCATAGATAACCACATTGACCAGTCCGGTCGAGTGAGCGGGAGTGACCATGTTGATGGCGGTTGATCCGGTCACATTGAAAGAATTGACCGGAGTTCCTCCAAAAGTTATGGCCATGGTGGGGTTTTCTCCGACGATACTGAGAGTAACGCCATAAGGTTTTTTGGCCACTAAATACCAGTCAACGTACATCCATTTGCCCGACATTCCCCCGACCCAATTGTCAAAACCAAAGTCTTTCAGATCCTGCGTGGGGCAGAGGACGGAGTTGCAGGTATAACTTGAAATGATACTGTTGCCGGAATCCCTGTAAATGGCAGCAATGACATTGTTGTTGGTGGTGTTGTTGACGGTGAGAGTGTTCTTATAGTAGGTGCCGATAGTGGGGCAGGGAGATACACATGATCCGGCAGAAGGATAGTTGCTGCCCGAACTGTTGCGGGTTTTTTCCCAACCGGAGGCGGCATCGTAGAAACTTTGATGACTGTTGGTGTTGTAGTCAAGGGAATCGCTCGCGGGCTTGTGGTAGATTAATCCGCCCGTGTAATTGCCCAGACTTATGTTTCCAGAAAATCTCATTTTGGCTATGTAGCCCATAGTCGGTGTTCTGTCAAAACTGAAAAGACCTGCCAGCCGCGTGGTTTTGTAGGCCATGGTGGCACCCCAGATTACACTGTTGATGCGGAAATGACCTACGGAAATGTAGTTGTTGGCAGTGGCCAGGGTGCCCAGAGGCCAGGAGCCGTTGTTGATGCGCCATTTATTGAGGGCAGTGCCGGGAAGGGCAGTGGTGGCAAAATCATCGAAGAATCCTCCGTTTCCCGCGACGGTGTTTTCGTCGAAAACCTGGTAAGCATTGTTATAGCTGGTGTAGCTCAAACCGCTGCCATAAAGCACGTTGATATAGGAAATACCAGTGTTTAATGATGGTATTTTGATCCAGACGTGCTGGGTGGTGGAATTACAGGCGGAGCCATCGCTTTCAATCCAGTAATAAAGTTCATTTCCCGCAGTGTCCTGGAAATGCAGATCACTGCAGTTGGCGGCCATATGTCCGGTGTTTAGAGGGGAGGCAAGGTCAAGCACCAAGTCCAGTTGGATGTTTTTCATGCTGGAGCCGCTGGTGTTGTTTACGCTGATTTGTTGATAGTATTTGTCCAGAAGAAACCCACTTCCGTAGATAGTCAGATTTTGTCCACCTGTCGTTGGTCCGCTGCTGCTGCTGATCGAAGTGATTGCCGGAGCCGCCAAGGCGGTCTGCAATGTGAACAGGGGAGAGAAAATTCCCAAGTACAAGGTCAGACTGGAGACGATTAATCGTTTGTACCAAAGTGTTTTGTGGGTAATTTTGTTTGTTTTGGTCGTTAGTAACATAGTGGCTGTGATTATTGATGTTTTGAATTTAACATAAAACTGTTTTTTGGGGAAATTCGGCGTGGTTTTTGCAAATTGACTCCATATACTGAAATAGTATTATAGTTGTATTATTTATTAGTATATAAAATATAAAAATGAACAAAGCCAAAGTTAAATTTCTGGTATTGGCGATGGGGCTTTTTGTCTTATCAGCTTGTCAGACTGGTTCGCCTTTGAGTGGTGGACAGATTAGTACCGATTCTGAGGCGGGAAGCCTAACGGGTGAACAGTTAACAGAGGTAATAAATGGTAAGACGGAAGGTGAAAATATTGTAAGCGGACAAAACCTCATTTCCGAAGACGAAGAATTAACTGAACAGGAAAAATTATTGAAGCTCCAGGATCAGCTGAATGCGATTGTGATTTCCAAAGACATCAAGAAGTGCGCCGAGATCAAGGATCCAATCTATTTTCAGAGCTGCAATGTCCACATTCTGGCCAATCTGGCCAAGGAAGAGAAAAAGCCCGATGCCTGTGAAAAAGCGATTAATCAAGATATTAAAGCGACCTGTCTGCTTTATTATAATGAGTCACTCAAGCCAGTGACGGTGACGCCACAAACGGATGTAGATGCAAACGGAAAGACAGAGGCGGAGGAGGTTGCCGATGAGGGGCCTGTTACGGATACGACAGCTCCAGAAACGCAAATATAATTAAATTACTTTAATCGAAATGGTTCCCCGATAAAGTCCCGGAGGGGTGTTCGCGGGGACACGGACGCTTATTTTTGGTCTGATGGAAAAAGTGGTTTCCCCCTCGCCGTTTGGCGTGATTGAGGTTAAGACAATCTGATCGTTCTGGTCGAACAGTCTTCTTTCCGTTCCTGCCTCAATTGTGGCAGGATCACCGGTTTGATTGCTGATATATATTTTACCCGGATTGATATTGATGTTGTCGGCCGAGATGATGCCGTTCCCGGATATGGAAACCAGATTTGTAATCGACATATAGGCTGTCCAGGGGATGTTTTTTCTTTGTACAAATACGATTTCATTAAGTTCCTGGCTGCTGATTTTTTGCTCAGTAAAGGAGAAGTCCTGGGAGGTTAATTTTACTTTTTCATTGGGCAGGAAGATGTAATTCAGGTCGGGCGTGCTGGTCAGTTCTTGGATAGTCAGGGGAGTGTCTTTTAGCGTATCAATAAGGATGGGACTGCTTATTACTGTGGTAGTGTTGTTTTCCGAACTTACTTCCTCCACATAACTGGAGTTGAGTACATATTGACTAATCACATCGGGTGAGGCGGGAATTTCCGTTATCAGACTTTTCAGAAGCTTTAATTCTTCCTCAATTTGTGCTGAATTATCCACGGGGACTACGGTTTCTTCGACAGGGGGTTCCGCCGGGGGAGAAGTTTCTGCCGGCTCATTGACAACTGTTTCGTCGGGAGTAGCTTCAAGATCTTCAATAAGTTCACCGTTATCAGGGGAACTCTGAATCTCTGTTACCAAAGATGAGAGGTCAATGTCTGTTACTGTTTCAACTGTGTCCGCGGGGACTTGTTCCGGAGCTATGCTTTGTATCATTTCTGCGGTGGCCGGTTCAGAGGAAACGGAAATTTGGTGTTGTTTGTAATTGATCAGACGCGGTGACTGCAGCGTATTGGACAATATTACCGGTATTTCTTCTCCCGTCAGCAGGTTATGAATAGTCAGAACGGGGTCGGGGTTGGCGACAGTGGGTTTAACTAGAATAATTATGCCGTCGTTGTCGGGGCCGGTGATGTTTTTGAAATTCAGGCCGGTTTTTGCGGAGTTGAGATAAAACTGGTCAGAGTTTTCGTTATGCAATTTTTCCACCAAATACATTTGTCCTTCCGTAATTGCCAGGTGACCTTCCCAATTGGTTCTGATCCATTCGGGCAGAGAGCGGTTAGTCAGATTGCCCCATTTTACGGTAACCAGATAAGCCGATTCCTGTCCGGATCCGATGGTGTCTGCACGGGTCATGGCCAAGGGCAAATTATTTAGATTAAGGGTCATGGCCAATGAAATCAGTAAAATTGTGGCAAAGGCGGCAATTTCAGGTGAGGTTCGTCCAAGAACAGGCAGGCGGCCTTTTTTATGGGCAAGCGTTAAGGCCGTCAGTCCGAGAATCAATCCTCCCAATAATATCCAGATTTCGTTGGGAATGTTGAATTTATCAGACAGTACAAAGGTTTTTACGCTGTCTCCAATGTTTATGTTGGTAACGATTCTCTCGGGGCCAAAGCTGGTTTTGGGGATAGTCAGATTTATTTTGCGATCTTCTCCTGGTTTTAAAAATACTTTATTGGAATTGTTGCTTTGCGCGGCCGATGCCTGGTTGATAAGAGAGGTCATTCCGTTCAGATTGGTGTTGCCGGAGTTAACTATGGTAGCCGTGAAATTCATGGAGTTTTGATTCTCTGTGAGTCGGGGATTGATCAGTTTGTATTTGCCGTTTTCAACGCCGGAGACGTTCGCGAACAGACGGATTCCCGTTTCAAGATTGATCAGATTTCCCGCATTATCGGTTGTCTGTTGTAGTGCCATGATGGCAGCAAAGTGCTTACCAACCCCCGCGTTGGTAGGGTATTTTATGTTCAATCCGACAGTTTTACTTTCTCCCGGATTTAGAGAAATTTCTTTTTCGGCCAAAGTTATCCATTTTGAGGCATCGTTGAAATTATTGGCCGTCTCGGACGGGGAAAATTTACCTTTTATAATTTCAGCGTCGATTGCGGAAAGTTTGAGATGGGTCGCGTTATCGGAATAGTTCCTTATTACTAGATTGCGGTTGATGTTTTCTCCGGGTTGTCCGTTTATTTGAATTGTTTCACTGCCGTCGCTGAGCCGGAGATCAATGTTGTTGAGATTATAATCCAAAGCCAGGCTGAGTCCGGGAATCAGATTTAGAGCCAATATGGCGATAGTCAGAGCTAATTTTGTTTTTAACTTTTTCATGATGTTGCGGCTGTGAGTTTAAACAATGGTGAAATTAAGTATGGCTTCGTAAGTCCCCGGAATCTGTCCGGCTGCTATGGTGTCCTGTAGAACAGGGTAGATTTTCCACTGACCGGGGGCGGCGCCGTTGCCGTTACCCAGCGTGAGCGTTCTGATTGAGGATTTTACGTCAATTCCGGCGGCAGGAGCCGAAGTAAAAGGAACGAGCAGCGTAATTGTGTTTCCGTCATCAACGGTTGAAATGGTATTGGTGAGAGGCAAGACTCCGCTGGATGAAGGGAAAATGATGTTTTCATTGGAGGTAAATTTGGTAGCGTCGTCGACTTTGAGCGTGTTACCGGTTGATCCGGCAATGGTGGTCGCGGCTCCCATAAAACTGGTGAGACTGTTGGTTTGGCTGTTTTTTTGGTAATCGGAGGAGGAGCCGAAAACGGTCTCTACGGTGTCTCCGTTGCTGATGGAAAAATTATTTAAGGGGATGCATCTTTTGGGCGAGATTGTGCAGTCAACGTAACGACTGACGGTTGTGTCGGCTGGTGGCGGGCCACCGGCAAAGACTCCTTCGATGACGAGAGTGTTAAGGTCGGGTATAGAGGTTATTTTATAAACATCGTTACCGATTTCGGGAAGTATAAAGGTGTCTCCGACAGTGAATTCGGCTGTTCCGGCAACTTTAATGGCCGATTCGGTGCTGCCGGAGATGGATGTCGTAACTAGCGTCTCGTTTCTTTTAAGTTCGGAGGTTGTCACGGTCACGTCAAAGGGATTTCCTCCGTTTTCGTCGACGATCATAATATAGTTGTGATCCGCTTCGGAGGGAGTGGTTTCACCCAGAAATTCAAAATCCAAAGTATTGGTGGTGGGACTGGTGGAGGTGGTTTGACTGGCAAAATTTATTTCGGCCGGTCCGCGAATTTTATAACCGCCGCCCAGTATTTCCAGTTCAAGCAGCTGGGCAAACAATGGAGAACTGTTGCCGATGAGGGCAATAAAGCTGATGAAAGTGACGATTTTTTTAATTGATCTAGCTGTCATGGCGGGTGGGTTGTTTAATCATTTTTTGAGGTCTTAGTCCATAGACCAGACCGGTCAGGGATAGTCCAATCACTATTACCTGCCAGTTTTCTATTTGCAGGGAAAAAGTGTTGGTCTGTAAATTGGGGTTGTCGGTGACGGTTAAATAAATACGGTTGCCAATCCGGGTAGACAGATTTAGCTGGGACGGATTTTCGGTCAGGTGAGAGACAAGAATTGCGCCCTGATATTCGCCGAGGGCCGTGTTCTCCGGAACTATGATATCAATTGGAATTTCTTTTTTCTCCTTGTTCCCAAGAGACACTTTCATTGTGCCTGGTTTCAGCCAGTTGCCGATGTTTCGGGGAGGTTGGTTTTCTAAAAGTTTGATGGCTTCTTTGCTGCCGCTGGTCTCCACTGTCTTAATTTCCAGATCGATGGGTTGGTCAGTAAGATTTTCAACAGTCAAATATTCACGATACGATTGTCCCGGATTAACGTCTCTGATTATCCATTTGTTCTGATTTTTGGTATGTGAGGGATAGCTGGTAAAAGACATGGATTGGGCTTGCGCCAGATTTGCTCCGGTTAGACTTATGATCAAGATGTATAAGAGTTTTTTGATCACTAGATTAAGGTAAAGGTTAAGGTTCCTTCATAAGAGCCACTGCTGGCCGATGCCGGGATGGTCAGGTAGACTTTCGGGCAGATTTCCCAGGAGCCGGTGTTGACGTTGTTTTTCTTAAGCAGGGTTTTATTGGAACCAAGGTTGGCATTTTCACCCGGATTGGTAGACGGGTCCAGGCTGACGTCGGTCAAACTGGTGAAAGGAAGGAGCGTGGTAATATTCGGGTTTACACCATTATTGTTTTCTATCACAAAGTTGCTGTTGGAAATCGTGTCGGTGGGTTGGAGGGAGTTAACAAGATTGGTGAGCGAGACAGTTAAATCAAAATCCGTTCCGTCCAGATCCGTAATTTTTAGGCAGCTGGGAGTCAGCGTGCCAAAGTCGACGCTGCCGGTGGTATTTCTTGGTACAGTTCCAAAATCAATAGTGTCGGGAACTATGATGTATTTTCCTCCGGGGTTGACCTGTTGTTCGGTTGCCGGGGCCAGGTCTTCTCTTTGGCCGAGACTGAAAGGATCTTCCAGCATCTGCTGATACACGCCGTTGGCATCGATATAGTCGGCTGAGCTGACGTTGGAGTAAACTGTTATGACAAATTTTCCGGTGTCATCGGTGGAGCGCGTATCATAAGCCGCGTCAACCGAGCTGAAGGATTGGCCGTAATAAGAGGACGGATTTACAGAGAAGGTTGGCCCGGATTTTGTCCATACGGGTTTGTCGGTAGCTTCGTCAATAGAGAAACGGTAGAAGTTTCCCGCGACGTATTGAATGCTGTCATATAGATTGGTGCCTCTGGATTCAAAGACGGCCCCGTTCATTATTCCAATGGTTTCACCACTGACGAAGTTGTCTGTGGCATTGACGATATAGGCATATTGATTGTCGATTTCTGTTACGTCTGCTTCGTGCGTTTGCAGCGAGTTAACCACATGATCGTTCAGAAGCAGTGTGCTGGGAGAGTCTGACGGGAAGAGCAATACCTGTTCCGGGTTGACGTAAGATGAGTAGTCGGCAAATTTTTTACCGATGACAAAAATATTCTGACTGGCAGGATCTATTGAGACAGAGCCGTCCATGTCTGTGTCGAGTGCTTTGCTGACGGTGTAACTAGAACCGTAAAATCTGACATTGAGGTTGAGGCTGGTTACGGCGTCAACAAATCCGGCATAATAAAACGGGTCGAGAGGAGGGGAGAGCGTTTCGAGAGCAGTGTCATATCCGGCTTCCAGATCCCTTGTTTGTTGCATGCCGTCGTATACGGCGGCGTTAACGCTGACGGTAGTGGCGGAACTGAGATATCCTTCAGTGCGATAAGTGCGGATATTGTCGATCAGTTGGTAATTCCAGGTAACGGCGAATTTGCTTTTACCACCGCTTCCGGTCGTGCCGTCCGCAGCGGGGCTCAAGGCAATCAGTGGATGGCTGAGGGTGTCGGATCCACTGGCCAGTTGGTTATAGATATTGTTGGTATCGTTTTTATAAAGCAGGATTATTTTGTCAGGACTTTCATGGTAGACAATGGCAAACTGGCCAAACTTGCCGGTTGAGAGACTGGGGGTGGTTTGGACGTCGCTGACGGAGCTGTTGGCAAGCGTTTCTGACCCGATTGCGTTACCTTCACTGTCAAAAATTTGATAGAAAATACCATTGGAATCGCCACTGCCATTGCCTTCCCAGGCTATGATAAACCTTCCGTAATAACCGGATTCTGGTTCTTCGTTCCAGTATTTTACAACCGGATTAAGCTGGTCTCCAACCAGAGTGGTGTTGGCGATGGTGGTGTTTTTAATCGGATTCCCGTATTTATTATAGACGGCAAAGATTATGTCGTAATCGGTTCCATTGAAACTTTGATAGGTAATTATATAGTCGCCGTTGGAGTTTTTAGCCACTTTGACGTTTTCCTGGGCGCTGGTGTCAGGCGCGTTGACTACCCGTTCGGAATCGATTTTTAGATATTTGGTGGGATATACTTTGCCGTGATTTCCTCCTGTTCCGGTGTTTTTATAAGTGACGGTGTAATGACCGTCGATGTTGGAGGAAACCGAAGTCGGCGCGGCTATTTGATTTGTTACATTTATTTCATTGCCGGTTTTGGCCAGAGTGTTGGTGAAATTTTGGGCTTTCAAATTAAACTGGTCGTTACCCAGTATAGTCCAGATAACAGTTACCTGGTCTATGTTGGTGTTTTCGTAGGGATATTGTTTTTTGATATCGTCGGTGTTTTTGAAAACCGAAACTTTTGGATTGGATACCCAAGTGCCGGTTGTATTGACTCTGACGAAAACCGGTTCTCCTTCGCGGGTGGTTTTGCTGCAAGCGTAATTGCCGGGATTCCCGCTATCGTATTGGCAGTAAACTTTCTTCATTCTGATTTCCGCGTCGCCTCCAATCTGATGATATACATAGGTTACGTAAAAACTTTCATTGACCGGAGTGGCCGTGTAGTCAGTGTCCACGGTGCCGGCAACGTCTGATTGGTCGGCGTAGCCGGGAGAAGAGATGGTTTCAATGTTGATCTCTGGCGAGAGATTGTTTGAAGTATAGTTGATCGCTCTGGCCTGAATTTTGTTTACGTCGGTGAACGTGATCAGATAGTGATTGCCGGAAAAACTGATGTTGGGTTCTTTTTGATTGCCGGCAGTGGTTCCATTAATAATGGTGTTGGACGGATGGGCTTTGGCGAACGAACTGTTATATCCCTGGAAATATACGTTATGATCAGAAGATGGACAGGAGCCGTCGCAGGCGGTGAAAACTATGCCGGCCTGGTCTCCGGCGGGTGGCGTTACGATTTTGGGGCTGGCTTCAGAATCAAGTGACAGCCCGCTGTTTACAGTTTGCGGAGCAATGGTTTGTTGATAAGTGGTCCGATTATAGACGGCCATTTTTACGTCGTAGCTTGATCCGGAATTTACCAGATAGCTGACCACAAAATTATTATTGTTTACGGAGATGTCGGGGTAGTAATAGATGTATGTTCCGCAATTGTTTTCTATATCATTCGGTTGGGTAATCGGAACCCCGGACTTGTTGTAGACCTGGTATTTTACGGCGTGACAGTTGTCACCGAGGTCTGTGCTCCAGATGTAATATTGATTTCCTTCATTGTCCATGTCCGCTTTCAGATCCATAATTCCCGTTCCCCCTGAAGTATGAGGATCAGGCAGGGTGATGTCGACAAGGGGCTCTTCGTTAGGATTAACCGCGGCCTGTACGCTTGCACTGTTGTAAAACGCGCTGCTCCAAACGATAGACAGCAAAGTAACACAGAGTGTTATTGAACAAACAAATTTTAGGATTTTTTTATTTTTCATCGGCTCTTTTTTTGTTTTGCGGAATTTTTATGATTTGATTTTCAGTGATTACGTAAGGAGCTTTCAGCTTATTGATATGTGCCAGCGTTTGCCATCTGGTGTGGAATTTTTCGGCCAAACCGATCAGGTTTTCATCTTTTTGCACCCTATAGTCGACACAGTTGGCAATTATGCAGGCGATACTATGACGGCGAAGGAAATAGGCTCCTGTTGCCAGCAGCAAGGCGGCCAGTGAAACAATGGCGAGCGTCCAGGGGAAAATAAATATTTTTATTTCTTTTTTGTCACTCAATACGGTGCCGCGCAGATTGTCGAAGCGGCCCTGGTCGTCCTCCAGATAATAAATTTCTGTTTTGGCCGTAAATTCTCCAAAATTTTGATCATATTTCCATTCCATGCTTGGTGAAATTGAAGTTCCCGGGAGCGATTTGCCCAATTTGGAATCCAGTGTCTTTATTTTTTGTCCCCACTGATTGTACAGGTGAATGACGGCTTTTGGTTCGAAAGCAACGTTACCGTTGTTGGTAAAGTTGAAAGTAAAATGAATGCTGTTTCTGGTGGTTTTTTTCCACTTCAATTCTTTCAGCTTGATGTCCTGTTTAGTTTCCCCGGGAATTGTAAGATAAATTCTATTACCGGTTCGTGTTTTGATTTGAATATTTCCCTCGCATATGCCGGAAACGGATAAAAATGAATCACAGGCATTGTCGGAAACCTGCTCGAAAATGATGCTTCCGAAATATTGTCCTGGCGTTATGTCTTTGGGTACCTGAATTTCAAAAGTTACTTCTTTGCTTTCGTTAGGGGCGACGGTAATTTCTTTGGCGGAAAGTTTGGTCCAGCTGCCTATGCCTTTTTGTGTTTCGTCAGACATTTTCGGGGAGAAACTGCCCGCCTGGTTGGAGGTGGCGTCAGCCGCATAAAGTCTGACGGTTTCCGGCTCATTACCGATATTTCTCAGAATAAGTGCGTCTTTGATGGTTGTGCCCGGGTATTCATAAAATCTAAACCAGCTCAGATTGCCGCTGTAGGGATCGGGAGTTTTAACGGTGGAAACAATCAGGGAATTGGCGAAGGCCAGGTTGGGAACGCCTAAGAGCAGGCTTAAAATGAGAATTTTTAGATTGTTTTTTGTTTGTAACATTTTTATCCCTGCGGTTGAGATTTGAAAATATCAAGAAATTATACCTCAAAATGCCTTTTGGGTCAAAAGTTATAAGGGTGATATTGATACGGACCATCTCTTTACAGAAGTTTCTGGTTGTATATGCTTTGTTGTGCTAAAATGTAAGGATGTCTTTAAAATTTGCAAATAATGGAAGCAGTAATTGATTTGGCAGAAATCCAGAAGGAGAGCGCAAGTGAGGGTGAGAGCTTTGTTCGGGCCCAGATTCGTTATGAAAACATGATTACTACGGTCTCCAGCCAGGAGATTGACAGGAGTTTGAAAGCGAAGGCCTTGGAAGAGTCTCCCAGTACATCTTTGAACGATCTGATTAAAGACCTGGTTAAGGTGGTTGCTTATGGGCAGGCAAGATTGAGTTTGCCCGAATTTATCGAAAAATTCAGGAAAAACAAACTGGCTGATTTAATTGCTTCCAAATTTGCCAATTCGTTGCTTGTTCTGGATTCGGAAGAGATTGTCCAAAACGGCGAGCAGGACTTGTCCGAAGGCTCGTCTGCCGCAAAAGAAAAATTGATGGAAGAAAACAAGTTGTTTGTTTTGCGGCAAATCCTGGTTTTTTTGGAAAAGACCAATCTGGCAAGTTCAGATACTTTGTACGCCAAGTGTAAAAAACAGAAAACCGATTGGCCGATGGTGAATATCAGCAGTTTATTTCTGGAAGAATATCCCGAAAAAAATTTGCAGGGAGAAATTGTTAAAATGACTTTGAGAGAAAAAGTGGCCAGAAAGATTGACGACAGCCTGGAAACGATAGCAACGCAGGCTTATGAAGAGAAGTTTAATGAGGATAAAAAGGGCTTTGTCATGGGGTATATGATGGGACGGGTAATCAAGTATAATCATCTGACCAAGAAGATGGAATTTCATGAAAAGGAATTCCACAGCTTAATGCAGTATCTTGACGGCATCAAACAGTCCATCATCAAGGTCAGAAACCAAAGCCCGGATGATACCGTACAGGACCAAAGTTTGTATGAAATGCTGTATGAAGACAGCAGAGAAATGGCAAAATATTTGGAAAAACAGCGCGTGGACGCGCTCAGGTTTCATGTTCAGAGCGCTTTGGACAGAATCGGGGTTTTGGAAAGGAAGGAAAACACGAATGAGGGAAAACTTTTTTTTGAGGAAGGGTTTGACGTTAAAGCTTTTTACGACAAACATCTGAGGCCCGCCATTTTTAAGTTTTATTCAAAAAAACTGGGGAAACTGAAAAAAGTAAGACCGGTAGATTTGTTGCATAAAATCCTTGACCCCCATGGTCTAGGCAGAAGTAATTATACTTTTCAGCTCCGTCGCTATGTGCGCTCTTTGATTGAAACAAGCAGGCAAAGTCCCGAACATTTCATGGTTTTGATCAGGCAATTATTGGGACTTGAATCTTCCCCCTTATACAGGGATTTAAGTGACGAGGAAGTGAGAAAACATTTTGATTATTATCTGGAAAAAGTAAGTAAAAAATTCACGCAGACCGTTGATGAGGCACTTCATTACCGTAAAGATCAGGAAATTCATCAGGCCTGCAGTTATCCCGAGCAGATTTTGAAATGCCGGGACTTGTCCAAGCTGCTGGAGTGGTTTATTTATCCGGAAATATTTAAAACTGACTATCCGGAACACGATCAATTGCCGAATGGACAGATCAGTTTTATGGTCTCGGTAATTTTGAGGGAATTTCTGAACTTAATGGGAACGATGAGTAAGAAAGTTTTTATTGATGCCGGAGAGAGAAGGGATTTGAATGATCAGTCGTTGAAAGACGCTTTGCAGATTACGGAAATTAAGGAAATTGATGTCAGATTCAGGACTTTGGAAGCGCTTGATGAAGATGAAAGACCTTTTAAACCTCCGGTTTTTGACCTGGCTTTGAATATGGATGAGGTGGGTGATTTTGCCGAAGGAGTAGACAGAGATTTAAGTGACATGGCAATGAATGCTGAAACGGGTGCCATTCTCCGACGGGAAGGCAAGGTCTATAGAGTCTATAAAGAAGAAATAAAAAGTTTTAAGAAAGTAAAGATAAGCATTCCCACGATGATTTTTAATCACGAAACGAAGGCTTTTGAAAAAGGGCCGCGGCACGAGGCTTCGGTATTGATTTATTCCGGAGACAAGTCGCTGGTTCATTTGAAGGATAAAATTACGCGCGTTACCAGTAAGGACAGGGGAAAAGAAGTAAGCGATGAAAGCAGGTGGATGATTGCTTTTGCCAATAAGGATGATTTAAATAAATTCAAAGATTTTCTTTATAATACAAATCCGCTTGGACTAATCAAAGTGGAGGATAGTGAGGAGGGAAGGTTCTTGTCGAATAAAATCAATGGCGGCAAGAAAGCTGAATCAACCGGGGAGTTCAAGAAATTTCAGGATTTTGTTTTTACGCTTACGCTGGCCTATACGGAAAAAGGGCCGAAGGACAGTATTCAGATCAGGGAAGCTTCTTTGGAAACGCAGTCCCAGAGGCTTAAGGAAATGCTTTCCAGAAACCTGTCCGAATACACGGGAGCATCACATCAGGTTTTTCGCGCGCGCAGAGCCTGGCCGCTTTTGTGTAACAATTATTTCCCGGCAGAGTTCTTTGGAGATCGTTACAAAGAAATGTTTGACCGTGGATTTGAAGTAAATACGGACAAATTGAAAGAAGAGTAAGGTTGGCTAGAATCGCCCCCTGTGATAAAATATTAAAAAGACAATCAAAATAAAAATAAAAGCAGAGTAATGAAAATGCCAAAAATAAACAGATCCGTGTTTTTTTCAAAGCTGCTTTTGGCGATAATGATAACCGGTTTATTGGCTCCGGTTACGTTGAAAGCGGGGCCATTTGATGATCCGGTACCTGTATCTGCGGGAGTTTTTATGACTCTGAAAATCAAGCCGACCAGTATTGTTGTTACTCCGGCTACCAAGACTGTGGTGGAGGGGAGCGGGGATATTCAATACACGGCTATTGCGAAATTCGGTTATCCAGGAACTTCCATACCAGATAAGGATATTACCGCGGATCCTAATGTTTCATGGACCACGTCCAATACAAATTACGCAATTGTAACTCCAAAAACAGGCAAGGTGACTCCTGTTAGTGAAGAGGGCTTGGGCAGAGTGGCTGTAACTATTTATGCAAGATATGGTTATGAAGGTGTGGAGGACGAAGAGTGTTGTGAAGGAACTGCTGCACTTACTATTACTTCTGAATATGTTGCTCCGGAGGAAGACAGTGGAGGTGGTGGAAGCAGTGGCGGTCCCACTGATCCCGGTGATGACGAGTTCCATTGGGGAAATGAAGACACCACTCCTCCCGATGATACAACTCCGCCTGAAGACACCACTCCTCCCGATGATACAACTCCGCCTGAAGACGTGACTCCTCCTGATGAAACAACTC
>CAZNDB010000002.1:221271-265797 GCA_964571725.1 uncultured Candidatus Peribacteria bacterium
CCTCCCGATGATACAACTCCGCCTGAAGACGTGACTCCTCCTGATGAAACAACTCCGCCTGAAGACGTGACTCCTCCCGATGAAACTACCACGTCTGAAGATACTACATCACCTGAAGATACAACTTCCCCGGGCGATACGACGTCTCCTGATACAGCAGGTGAGCCGGAAGAAGGAGATACAACGAGTCCGGAAGATACAACTTCCAGGCCGGTAGTAAGTCCTGTGACTGTTGCCAACAGCTATGTTCCTCTGGAGAGGCCAATATCTGCCAGTGAGGCTTTGTCTTTGGAAGAAGTTTTTTCGCCGGAGGAGCTTATAGTGCCCGTTAACGGAAGCTCCAGATTGTATGCTGTCTCGAAGATTGCAGAAAAAATGAAGATTCTGGAATTGAGAAAAGGCTTGTTGAACAGATGTTATGCCGATCTTAACAACTGTACCAATATTTTTCGCATGTTCAGTAATTACGACGGAATAAATCTGGATCCCAATAATCTCAGACTATTTCCTGATGTGGATGGGCTGCCTGAGGAGCAGGTGATCAATAATATGGCTTTGTTGGGAATTGTTCAGGGGTACTATGGCATAAAAACCAGTCCTATGTTACCCGGTAAGCCGATTTCCAGGGTAGAAGCCCTGAAGCTGATGGTCGCTACATTATCAATTTTAGAAAAAGGACGTCCGGACTATAAGCCGGCGAAATTTGATTATAATTCTTTGTTTTACCGTGAGATTTATGCTTCCAGTTTGTTGGCTGAGATGAACCGTAATGATTCCGCAGCTTTGCAGACTTATATTCCCAAGCCGCTTTATTCTTCAATAAAAGTGGCTCACGCGTTAACAGATCAGGCTTGGCTGCTGATTAAATCTCAAAGGACTCCTTTCAAGGACGTTCGCCCCGATTTATATGATACCCATTGGTATTACCCGATAGTTTTTAATAAAATTTGTGATCTCGGGATTATTGAATGTAAAGAAGGATCAGAAATCAAGCCGGATGAAAGCCCCTCCGAGACGGCAGTTAACGATTATGTAAATAAGTTCAACAGATATGTTGTAAAAGAGGGTCTTGATAAAAATGTGGTGGAGGACAGTGATAATGATAATTTGCTGAATATAGATGAAAATATTATTTATTTTACTGATCCGAACATTGCGGATACCGATCAGGATGAGTTGTCCGACGGTGATGAAATTGAAAACTACAGGACTAATCCGGTGAGACTGGATACAGATGAGGACGGCCTGAATGACGGTCAGGAAGCTTTGGAATATCAAACTGACCCGAATTTGTACGATACCGATAACGATCAGTTTGGCGATGGCGATGAAATCAGGGCAGGCAGCGATCCCCTGGATAAGAAATCCGTTCCTGAGGACAAGAACATTAACGGCGTTGATGATTCCTGGGAAGGAAAATATAATCTGGAGGTTACCAACGGTTCGCAGGATTCCGATGGAGATGGAGTAGCGGATAAGTTGGAATATTTTTACAATTCCGATCCGACCAGAATTGACAGTGACATGGATGGATATACGGATAGTCAGGAGTTGTTTGAGCTGAATTCCGACCCCAATAACCCGGCTGATCCCGGTGAGAAAATCAACAGTCAGGTGCTTATAAGTAATTTTCAATATGGTCAGGTGATAGCTGATGCTTCTCCCATGATTAAGGGGTCCGGCCCGGCCAGTCTGGGGAATAATCTGGTCAAGGTACAGATTCTGCTGAGAAATGAATTTGGAGGGGAGTTGTTACTGGGCGAAACAGAAACCGATGCCCAGGGTGGTTTTATATTTGTTCCGGATATTGAAATTAAAAATGGTACTTATGTTTTGATGGCCAGGGCGATTGATAAGGGGCAGGTTTATACATCTGCGCCGGTGAAAATAATTATCGACAGTGGTTTGGCGGTTGCGGCGGCCAAACCGGAAAAACTGGAAAACGTTCCGATTACCGAGGAAGTGCTGATTAAAAAAATTACACTGAAAGTGGATTCAAAGGATGGGCGCCCGGTGCTTTCCGGTACATTGTCCGAATTCGGAAGCAGAGTTAACGTGACCTGGCAGAGTCTGGTGGTATCGTCGGCTTTGATTGTTGATACGACTGATGGCTCTTTCAACATTAAGGCTCCCGTATTGCCTCCGGGAAGGCATACCGTTTATGTGCAGACTGTAAGAAAAAGAGACAATGCCGTGAGTAAGACCATTAGAATTAATTTTGATCTGGGCGTGATTGGCGCCGATAAAGGGTCTGCGGTGAAGAGACCGGAAGGTGGAGGCATTTCCGCCGCGGCAACCGGTGTAGTTGATTTTGTGGCCAAACAAAGCTGGCCTTTCTGGATGGGGCTGGTGGTTGTACTGATTTTAATTGGAGGCGGGGTATACTTCTTTGTTCTGGGTAATGAAGATCAGGACAGCAACAAGAAGTCCAAATAAGACCGCCAGATTTTATTGTTTGACTTGTTTTAACGCCTGCCTGGCGGCAGGTGCTATTGTTCGTGTATAAACAGGCGCATCAGATGATAAAGCCAGGAGATGTTTAGCATAATGTTTATCATCAGAAGCCAGCGCGAAACCGGTTTGATGGTGAGGGCAAGTGTTATCCAGGCCAGACTCAGTATCAGAAAGTTGGTGAGCAGGCTGGCAATCGGCCAATAGACAGTGATTAAGAGCGAGCTGATGAAGATCCCGCTGCGTTGAAGCCGGATCCGGGTAGACGGGTTTTTCAGGCTCCAAAGATCGAAGGTTCTTTCCAGATGGTTGCGGAGATTAATAATAAAGGAGGGGATCGGTTTTATTTCAGAGGCCGATGTTTTGGGGGTGTTCGCTTTCATGTAAACTGACTGTTTAGAGTGAAGAGTGTTTATTTAATTCTCTTCTGATCAGCAGTCTACTGACATGCTGATTTTTTTCAATAAGGAATTTCTCGGTATCAAAACCATATTCGGCAATAACTGAGGAAGTGTGATGACCTCCAATGTGAAAAGGCATAATGACGTATTCGGCTCCCTGCTCATACATTCTGAGAGCATCGTCGGTTTGATGTGAAAGAGTCAGAATAATGGTTTTGGGGTTGGATTTTTTGACCGTATTGATCAGCAACAGGTTGGTTTCCAAATCTTTTATCGTGGAAATTACCATCCCGGTTTCAGAGAAATTCAGTTCGTATAAGGTTTCCGGATCGCTGATGTCTCCGTACATGCAGTCGATGTTTTGTTTTTGCAGATCCTGGACAACCTGAGGATTGTAGTCAACCACGAAAAAACTTTTCCCCAGTAATTTGAATGATTCCACCAGAGAAATACCCATCTTGGCGTAACCGATCAGAATAATGTCGTAATTTTGACGGGAGAGGCTGCGGTGCTGGTCGATTTTCTTGCCTTTCTTTTCGAAGATTGAGAGCAGACCGTTGAGACGACGGGAGATTTTTTCCGCGTAGACAATGAAATAGGTGGATCCGGTAATGGTGATCAGCGCGATCAGTGTTAGCAAAGACAAAATCTTTTGGTCCAGATGACCGACTTTAACGCCGAGGGCGGCCAGAATAAGGGAGAATTCACTGATCTGACTAAAGTTAATACCGGTCAGAAAGCTGGTTTTTTTCGTGTAACCAATACGGGCCATCAGAACGGTAATTACCAGCGGGTTCAAAACCAGAATTAAAGCTGCAAAAACCATTGTTGGCAACAGAAGGGAACTGATGTCACTGAAGACCATTTGTGATCCCAGAAAGACAAAAAACAGCATAATAAAAAAGTCGCGAAGCGGACGCATCTTGGCACTGATTTCGTACCGGTAGGGGGACAGGGAAAGCGTAATACCGGCAAGCAGGGCTCCAATCTCTATGGAAAAATCCATCAGGTAAAACAGGCTGGCTACGGCCATACACCAGGCAATTGAAAAAAGCAGAAGCATTTCCTGGGATTTGGCTATTTTTTTGGTCAGACCGGGCAAAATTTTGACGCTGATAATTGTCAGCAGGACTCCCAGCAGGAGGCCCTTAATCACCGTTTCGATAATTATGGAAGCCAGATTCCCGTCTCTGGAAATGGCTGAAATAACCATCAGGGCGATCATAGCCAGCAGGTCCTGAATGATTAAAATGCCGATAGAGAGTTTTCCCGGCAGGGTTTCCAAAGCAAGCTTATCGGTAAGTATTTTCATGATCACGATAGTCGAGCTGAAGCTGAGCCCCAGAGCAATATACAGAGAGGTGGCATCGTTAAATCCGAATAATTTGCCCAGACCGAAAAAAACCGTTCCGGTGATCAGAATTTGTCCGAGAGTCGTGAACAACGCGGTTTTTCCGATATCTTTAATATGTTTGGGATTCAGTCCCAGTCCGACCATGAAGAGCAGGAAGCTGATGCCGATTTGGGAAAAGGTGGAAAGTCCCTCGCTGTTTTTTAAAAAACCAAGAAGGTTGGGGCTCAGAACAATGCCCGATACGATATAGCCGATCATAATCGGCTGTTTGATTAGCCGGAAAAATCCGCAAATAACCAGGGTAGTCAGAATGACCAGACTCAGTTCTATAAAGGCTTGATCGTGCATTAACGGTTTTAATTAATCCTTTTATTTTAGCACAAAAGTTGACAAAGTGTAAAATGATTACAAAAACACGTTGCCAAGGGGGCGGCCGGCCGGAAAGGTTCTATAAATCCAGGTTTTTGAGGACTTCTTTCAGGCCTTCTCCGTTATGGGAGGAGAAAGGGAGAATTTTGAAAGTGGGGAATTTGGCGGACAACTCCCTTTGTTTGAGGATTTTTTGGGAATGGGTCAGTTTGTCGATTTTGGAAAGGATCAGATAAAGGGGGAGCTCTTTCTGTCTGATATAATCCATGATTTCCAGGTCCTGTTCGGTAGGACCGACTTTTGAGTCAATCAGCAGATAAATCTGTCGGAATTCATTTTCCGGGTTTTCCAGAAACCAGAAAATCAGTTCGAGCAGTTTTTTTCTCTCGGCAATGCTTAATTTGGAGAAGCCATAGCCGGGCAGATCGGCAAAGAGGCTTTTTTTGTTGATCAAATAGAGGTTTACTTTGCGGGTTACGCCGGGTGTGGATCCTGAACGGCAGAGATTCTTCTGGCCCGTTATGGCGTTGATGAATGAGGATTTGCCGACATTGGATCTGCCGATGAAGGCGTAGACCGGGTATTTTTCGTAGGGCAGGGAAGCGCCGGGCACAACAGATTTGAGATAGGAGGCTGATTTTATGGACATTTCAGGAAAAGGTTAATAAATCTACTTTTTGCAAACGGTCGTTTTCATAGGTGATTTGGGCGTAGGTTTTTGGTTTCAGAATATGCTCCTTATTTTTGGTAATGTCATACTCCTCACGCCAGGTGTCCGTTACAATCTGGATATGGTTTTTGGCGGCATTAACTTCGTGGTGGGTCAGATGAAGATGTCCCATTACGTAAGCCTGACGGCCGGGATATAGTTTGATCAGGTTTCTGAAACGCTTCTTCAGAAATCTCATTTCGTCGTGCAGTTCCAGTCCGTGCACAAAGATGTGTTTAACGAGGTTTAAATATGGCACGCTGGCCACGGGATCACCAATGCTGAGGATAAAATTCAGAATGATTCCCTTGATGATGAAATTGCGGGCGATTTCCTGTTTTTTCTTGCGGAATTCCGGGAAATTTTCAAAGGCCTGATAACGGGGGTATTTCTCTTCCAGGGGGAAGAGACGTTTCATTTCCAAAAAATATCTGGTGACCGTAACGTTGCCGAAGGGCAGGTTTAACAACAATTGTCCTTTGTGTTTGAGAAAAGGCTTTTCCGCCTCGATTTTGTAGAAATAATCGATTTGGTTGCCGTGTTCAACGTGCAGGCTCTGGTTGTCGTAGTAATTACCGAAGGAGACTTTATTGGCGTGTCCCAACTGTTGTCTGAGAAGTTTTTGTACTCCCGGCCAGTTCAGGTCATAGTCGTGGTTACCGATGTTAAAGTGGATTTCATTGGCCGATTTGTTTAAAAAGTCACTGAAAGCCTGGAAGACGCGCGGATAGGTTTCCATGATGCGTTTCATCTTCCAGAGCGATATCTCTTCGGTTACGTGATGAGTAAACTTATCCAGATAGGGCATTTTGAGGAAATCGAAGGTGTCCCCGTTGAGAATCAAAATGTTTTTTCCTTTTTCGGCGGTGATTTTTTTCAGGAATTTGATCAAAAGATGTTCGTCTTTGAAGTCGTCAAAGATATCGCCCTGTCCCAGTTCCACGTCGCTGATGATGAAAATGTTTTTGAGCATCAGGTTCGTTTATGCGTAATAATTATATTCTGTACCTTTTCCAGTTCAGGATAGTATTCATCGAGATAAGCCAGTCCAGAAGAGTTGCCGCCATCCAGGTTGAGCAAAGAGCTGATGCCCAGAGGGGCAAATTCGGCGGAGGTGTTGACCAGGTTGGCGAAATCGAAGAGGGTGAGGGCATTATCGTGGTCCAGCAGGCTTTGTCTCAGTATTATAACCACCAGATTGGAATCTTTGTCCAGACCGATCGCGGTACGGCCTGCTTTTTTATTATTTTTTTGATCGGCGACAACTTTACCTGTTTGATCGATCAGTATGGGCCCGCTTTGTATGGCAAAGTTCAGGGTCGGCAGCAGGCTGGTTTGTTGATCTTCGAATTCATCGTAGGTCAGGAGGCGTGGCACTCCTTTTTGATCCATAGTCAGAATACCGTTCATCAGTTCGGATTTGGTCAGGGGAAAGACCAGCCGGTCGTTTGAAACCAGCAGTCCCAGGGGATGAAATTCCTGATCGAAAAAACTACCGTTAAAACTGAGCAGGGATGATGTTTCCTGATGGATTTCCCGGATGCTTTTAGTGTCGGGCGGGGCAAGGTTTTCAACGATTTGCAGTTGATAATCATTGGGATCGATGGTTGCCACCAGAAAGTTTTTTCCGGCAATTTTCAGTTCCCGCAGAGAGAGATGTTGATCGTTGTTGACCGGAGGACGGGCGTCGGGAAGCGTGCCGGCTAAACAACCGGCTAAAATCAGACAGGCGCAAATGACGGGAAAAAGTTTTTTTGAGGGCATCGGCGGTTGGTGTTCAAATCGGAATTTTTAAGAGGAGGGAGGTTGGGGGACAGCTACTTCCACAGGGGGTTCAGTATCGCCGGGAGACGGTACTACCGGTCCGTCAAGAGGCGGGGTTGGAGCAGTGTGCAGATTGATCCGGCTTTCCCCAATTCGTCCTTCACTGTCGTAAACGCGGACCGTCAAAACTTGGAATTTGTCGCCGGCGTTTTTGGGCAGGCGGATGTTACCGGAAAAAGGAGCCTGGTCCTGTTTGTATTGCAAAGAATTATTCAGATAATAGGCGGCCTGGACGATGGCGCTCTTGCTTTGCGTTTCGATGTTTACGGTCAGATTTGATTCTCCGACGTAATCGCCGTCTTTCAAATTGAGAAATTTAACGGTGGGGACGTTTTCCGCGTCCAGTATTTCGCAACTTACCGTACCGGTCTGGTCAGCTAAAATCGTGCTGTTTTCCTTGAGCCATTCCTGGGCTGCTTTTTCCCATATTTCACGAGTAGGATCGATGTCGTGCAGGACTACCAGATTGCGTTTTTGGGCCTGACCGGCGTCACAGGGATTGCCGTTGAGGGTTTCCGAAGCGGTCAGATCGGGGACGCCATTATAGCTGTCGTCAATTTCCGTCGGTACGGCAAAACTGGCGAAGAAATCGGTTACCTGCTGATCAACGGGAGTCATTTCGCTGACCAGTTTTCCGCTGTATTTTGATACGGTTTCCTGTTTAATACCTTCGGGAATGGGAAAGTCTTCCGAAGGAACGTCTTTCAGGGCTTCCTGCATGAATTCTTTGAAGATGGGTGCGGCAACATTGTAACCGTCGGCGGAAAAATTGAGCGGGCCGTCTTTGCGGTCGTCATTGTTTCCCGCCCAGACTCCGGTTACCAGGTTGGTGGTGTAGCCCAGGGTTAACAGGTCGTGGGGCAGATATTGGCTTCCGGATTTGCGATTGGAGGTACCGGTTTTGGCGGCGTTGATTTGTCCTTCAACATTGAGATTGGGGCCGACGTTGACCGTGCGGTCGGAGAGCACGCTGGTAATCAGGTAGGCGATTTGCGGATCCAGGGCTTCTTCGCCTTTTACGTCCTGCCACTCTTCCAGAATTTCTCCCTGCGAGTTTTCCACTCTCAGTATGGATACCGGGGCGTAACGCAGACCGCCGTTGGCGAAGGTGCCAAAAGCGTTGGTCATGCTAAGGAGTGTGGTTTCGGCTGTGCCCAGAGCCATGGGGTAGCCATAAGTTGCATCTTCATCCATAAAGTCCACTCCCAGTTTTTTGGCGAACGGCAGAATTTGTTCCTGCTCACCGGCCAGGAAATAAGCTTTGATGGCGGGAATGTTGCGGGACTGGCCGAGGGCTTTTCTGAGGGTGATCGGTCCCTGGAATTTGCCGTCAAAGTTTTTGGGCCAGGCGGAGCCAAACGGTGTGGGAGCGTCGAATACCACCGAGGCGGGGGAGTAGCGGTTGAGGAAAGCAGCGGCGTAAACAATCGGTTTAAAAGAAGATCCGTGCTGTCTGTAGCTGGTGACGATATTGGTTTTACCGTCGATTTCCTTGTCGAAATAATTGCGGGAACCGACCATGGCCAGGATCTGGCCGTTTTGCGGATTCATGGAAACCAGCGCGGCGTTTTTGACGTTATATTTTTGCTGATAGCCTTCCGCCCGGTCTTCGATGGCTTTTTCGGCGATTTCCTGCAGCTTGGGATCAAGCGTGGTATAGACTTTCAGACCACCCTGTTCCACCAGCTCTTTGCCGTATTTGGCTTCCAGCTGTTGAATTACGTATTCCAAAACAAAATGCGGAGCTTTGATGTCCTGTTCGTACTGGTCAAACTCCAAAGAATGAATTTGTTCCAGGGCATCATCTTTTTCTCTTTCGGTGAGGTGGCCGGTTTCCACCATTCTTTTCAAAACCAGATCGGAACGTCCCTGTAAATAGACCTGATCACCGTTCCCCACATCCACATATTGTCCGATCAGCCCTCTCTTTACTTCGTCCTCACGAAAATCCGATTCGCTGCGGATCCGGCGCGAGCTCAGCGTTTCCGCGTCGAGGTTTTTGGAGAGATGGGAATATTTATTGGGGCCGTAAGGATTGTAGTAACTGGGTGCTTGCGGGATAGCTGCCAGGACTGCCGACTCGGGGAGAGTGAGGTCTTTGGCGGATTTGTCAAAATAGACCTGGGCGGCTTTTTCCACGCCGTAGGCGTTGTTGCCATAAGGAATCTTGTTCAGGTATTTTTCCAGAATGGTGTCTTTGTCGAAGGCTTCTTCCAGACGAACCGCCAGAATCAATTCCTTGATTTTTCTGATATAGGATTTCTCGGGCGTTAAAAAGGTGAGTTTGATGTATTGCTGGGTGATGGTTGAGCCTCCCTGCTGGCTGCCACCGGTCAGATTGTTGAAGGCGGCGCGGACAAAACCTAACATATCGAAACCGGGATGCTTGTAAAACTGGTCGTCTTCGATAGCGATAGTGGCCTCGACCAGATTTTTGGAAATCTGGGTAAGTTTTTTGTATTCACGGTTTTCCTCGCCGTATTTTACGTAAAGGACATTCCCTTCACGGTCATAGATGGTGGTGGACTGGGCGACGGCCAGACTGTCCAGGTCGCGCACGTCGGGCAGACCGATCGAAAGAAGGGCGATGGCGGTGGCGAAGAGCAGTCCGCAGAAGATAATAAAGGAGGCCAGGCCGATCACTATCATCAGACCGATCTTTTTCCAGTTGGTTTGTCCTTCCTCAGTGGAAAAATGATGTCTTTTAAACCGATGCAACCTGTCCATCATCCGGCGTATTTTGTTTTGATCCAACAAAGTAGTGAAATTAATAACGGGGAGATTTTAGCGTAAATCAACGAAAAAGACAAAGTTTTAGGCTTGAATCCTTGAATATTTTGACTATAACCTGATTTTTTTCTTACAATCCCCTGATTTCCGCTCCCAAGCCCTGTAGATTGCCGAAAATGCTTTGCTGGGTCCGCTTCATTTCTTCGTCAGTCAGGGTGCGGTCAGCGGCCTGCAGGGTAATTTTGTAAGCCAGGGATTTCTTGCCTTCAGCGATGTTGGCACCCTGATAGAAATCAAAAAGTTTTACGCTGGAGATCAGATTGGGGTCGGCTTTGCGGATGGCCTTTTCAAATTCTCCCACTTCACGGTTGGCATCGACGAGCAGAGACACGTCAATCTGAATGGAGGGGAATTTGGGAATGGACCGATAGCGGCGTTCAGAGCGTTCCAGTTTGTGGAGCAGACTGTAATTGATGGTGAAGCAGGCGATTTGCTGTTTTTCCAAGCCAAAATTTTGGGCCACTTCCGGATGCAGATCAAAAATGTGGATCAGTTCCTGCTGGGTTTTGAAGTCGAACCAGGCGGCATGTTTGGCCGGGTGGGCGAGCGGGCTGGGGGATTCGGCTTTGCGGTATTTGAGCGAAGTTATGTTCAGCCTTTTCAAGAGTATTTCGATAGCGGTTTTGGCCTGATAAAAAGGCTGCTCTTTGTCTTTTTTACCGACCACGATCAGTCCGGCCAGATCTTTTTCTTCCAGAGGAAAGAAAGAGTTGACCAGTTTATAGGTTCGTCCGATTTCATAGAGTTTCAGCCGGTCGAAATTCTTGAGATTCTGGGCCACGTTGTGCAGCAATCCGGGCAACAGATTGGTGCGCAGGTGGGTTTGTTCTTCTGACAGATAGTTGCGGATTTTCAGGTGGTTTGATTCGTCCAGTCCGCAATTTTGCAGGGTTTTCAGACTGTAAAAAGAATAATTCATCGTTTCGTTCATACCCAGTTCCAGGCTGAGGACATTGCGAATGTCATATTTTTCGCGCCGTTCGGTGTGCAGGCGGGGAGCCGGACGAACGTGCAGTTCGGGAATGGAAGCGGGTATTTTTTCGTAACCGTATAAACGGGCCAGTTCCTCTACCAGATCGTCCTGATGATTGATGTCTTTGGTAGCCCGGAAGCTGGGGACTTCGACGGTGATGGAATTTTTTCCGGGTCCGGATTTGACTTTAAATTCCAGTTTTTCCAGCAGGTCGGTAGCAGTTTTGGCGTCGATATCAACGCCGATTTTAGAGGAGGTTTTGGTGAGGTCCAGTTTTATTTTGCGGACTTTGTATTTGAATTTGCAGACGTCCTGTTTGCGGCTGATGACCGAAGCTTCAGGGCAGAGGTCCAGAATGATTTTTACCAGGCGGTCCATGGCTTGTTCGGCCAGCAGGGGATCCAGATCTTTTTCAAATCTCTGGACGGCCTCGGTGCGGATACCAAGCCTGACCGAACTTTTTCTGATGGAAACGGGATTGAAGTTGGCGGCTTCCAGGGTAACGCGGGTGGTATGATCGGTGATTCCGGAATGCAGGCCTCCCTTGATGCCGGCGATGGCCAGAGGTTTTTTGTTGTCGGCGATAATCAGGGTTTCGGTGTCGAGTTCTTTCTTTTCCAATTCCAAAGTTTCAATAATTTCTCCCGCTTTGGCGCGGCGGATGATTAAGTCGCCTTCGATGGTGTTGGTGTCGAAAGCGTGCAGCGGGTTGCCCAGTTCCAGCATCACAAAATTGGTGGCATCGACGATGTTATTGATGGAGCGGTTGCCGGTATTTTCCAGGGCGGTTTTTAGCCACTCGGGCGAGGGGCCGATTTTAATGTTGTCGATGGTGACGGCCAGATAGCGGGGGCAAAGATCGGGATCCTTGACCCGGACTTTAACGATTTCAGGCAGGTTCCGGTCGTAGTCGCGGAAGTATTCCACCGGTTTCAGGGTCTCGCCGGTGATGGCGGCGATTTCGCGGGCGATGCCGTAATGTCCCCAGAGGTCCGGACGATGGGTGAGAGTTTTATTTTCAATGTCGATAATGATGTCGTTTTTCTTGAGTGCGACGGCCAGCGGGGTGCCGGGCTGGTCTTTCAGGTAAGACAAATCCATGATGGCTGTTCCAGCGTCTATATTGGAAGAGTGTTGGGACTCTTCATCCTTCATTCCGATTTCCGAAGCGGCACAAATCATGCCGAAGCTTTCCTCGCCCCTGATTTTGACCGGTTCCAGCTCCACCAGATCGCCTTCCCCGTGCCAGCGCACTTTGGCTCCCACCAAAGCCACCGCGACTTTTTGTCCTTCATAAAGATTACTGCCCCCGCAGACGATTTGCAGTGTTTGAGCGCCGACATTGGTGGTGGTGAGCTTCAGTTTATCGGCATTGGGATGCGGCTGGATTGATTCGATTTGCCCCACAACCATTTTGTCGAAACTGTCGGCCAGGTTGCTGACTTCTTCCACTTCGGCGGTTCTGACAGTCAGGAGGTCACCGAAAGCTTGCCAGTCGTTCTGGTCGGGCAGATTAACATAATTGCGAAGCCAATTAACGGATATCTTCATGTTAGAATTGTTTTAAAAATCTCAAATCGTTGGCATGGAGCAACCTGATGTCGTCGATGCCATAGCGCAGCAGGGCCATGCGAGTCAGTCCGAAACCAAAAGCCCAGCCCTGATATTTGTCGGGATCCAATCCTCCGGCCTGAAGCACTTTGGGATGAACCATGCCGGCGCCCATCATTTCCAGCCATCTGGTCTGATTGCCCTTTTTCCAGAGCATGTCCATTTCTATGCCCGGTTCCACGAAAGGGAAATAGCCGGGACGGAAGCGGACAGTTACGCCGTCCTTGAAAAATCTTTTCAAAAATTCGCTCATGATTCCTTTGAGGTGGGAAAGTCCGATGCCTTCGTCAATCAAAAGACCTTCCACCTGGTTGAAGGTGCTGTCGTGGGTGGCGTCGGCGCCTTCATAACGGAAAACGCGTCCGGGAATGATGATGCGCAGGGGAGCCCCGTGTTTTTCCATCATGCGGATTTGCCCGGGGGATGTCTGCGTCCGGAGCAGCAGATGGCCGTGTTTGGGGTCGGTGGGATGATCCAGAAAAAAAGTGTCCTGCATGTCCCTGGCCGGGTGCCAGGAAGGAATATTGAGGGCTTCAAAATTATAATATTCGCTTTCCACTTCCGGTCCGTCGGCGATTTCAAATCCCATTTCGGCAAAAATTTCCTCAACTTCTTTTTGCAGAATTGACAGGGGGTGTTGGGAACCCGGTTCCAGCGATCTTTTGGGATCGATTTCGCTGAGAGAGAGATCGAAAAATTCCGAGGTTAGTTTGGCTTCGATTTCCTGACGGCGCAGCAGGCGGTCCTTTTGATTATAGGCTTCGGTGAAGCCGTTCTTAAGTTCCTGGATGGATTGTCCGCGGGTGCGTTTTTCTTCCGGACTCATTTCCTTGAGCGTTTTCAGGAGTTCGGTGATTTGTCCGGCGCGGCCCAGATATTTGATTTCCACTTCTTTCAGCTGGTTCGGATTCTGAGCTTTTTCTATTTCGGAAAGGGCGGTTTTTAGTAATTGTTCTGACATGTATTAAGCGTGCTAATTTTCAAATTATGCCCTAGAAATTTAGGGCTTTGGCGCGATTTTAGCAAGTTTTAATGCAAGTCTTTGATGGGGCGGGGCATAAAAAAACCCCTCCGGAGAGGGGCTTTTTATTTGTGAAAGTAAGAATTATCTTACGGCATCCTTGAGGGACTTGCCGGCCTTGAAAGCTGGAAGCTTCATGGCTGGGATCTTGATCTTTTCACCTGGGTTTCTTGGATTGACGCCAGTTCTGGCAGCTCTCTTGGAAACGCGGAAAGTACCGAAACCAGTAATGGTTACTGATTCACCCTTCTTGAGGGATTTTGTAATGCTCTCCAAAAGAGCATCCAATACTGCAGCGGCATCCTTCTTGGTAACACCAGCGGAAGCGGCGGCGGCATTTACGAGGTCTTGCTTTGTCATGGTCTTATTTTGTTAAGAATTAGACTAAACCGATTATAAGAGGGGAAAGGGAAAAGGCAAGTTTGGTTTGAGGCAGGGCTTTTTACAGGCTGTTTTGATGGTTATATCCCGATTACCCGAAAGCTAATTTTGCTTTTAGATACAGCTTTTTCGGGCTTATTGCCATTTTTTGGCTTTGTGCTCAAGTTAATCAGGGGTGAATGCTGTTTTGTAATGAAAACTAATTTGGGTCAAATTGAAATTGGAGGTGTTTTGGCTGCCGAATGAGCGGAAATCCACCATCAGACTATTGTTTAAACGGTTGATTTATGGTACAATAATCTGAATTAAATCTCTATTTAATACAAAAATGAAATATCAAAGCAGTTTTGTCGCTAAATTCCTGGCTATGTTTTTGCCGGTTTTAGCTTTTTCAATTCTGGGCGCGCAACTGGCATTGGCCGCGGGCGCAAGAGAATTTGAAAAACCACCCTGTTACGACATTACCGGGACTTCACAGCCCGTGCTGGTTGACGGCAGCGGTAATGTGGTGACCCCGGCTCCGGGAGTCAATAACAGCGGTATTCTGGATTTTGACGATAATGGAGTGGCTCCCCAATATCAGGCTTGCGTCAGAATGGATTCTTTTGAGGCAGATGCCAAACCGGTGAGAGTTGAGGGTTGGGTCTGGAACAACAATCTGGGCTGGATAAGTTTGTATTGTGATGGAAATCCCGGAGGAGATGGTGTTGTGGGAACGGGTGACGATGTTATTGGAAAAAATCTTGATATCCCTTGTGGTGCCAGAAGTTACTCAATCACTTTTGCTCTGACCGGTACCGGACCGAATTTTACGGATGTCTCGATGAGCGGTTATGCCTGGGGGGATAATGTCGGCTGGATAACTTTTAACACTGCTGGTTTACATCAAATTAAACCAACTCCTTCCGGCTTGCAGAGAGGTCTGGTTCCCAACGCTCCGTCTGCCAACAAGTTTGCCTGGGCGGAAACGATTGGCTGGGTAGACCTGTCCGGAGTCTGGTTCCATTGGGAGGATACCGATCCTCCGGTTCCGGATCCGAATGTTTTGAAATATGTTTCGGTTTGCAGTTCCAAGGATGACGTTGCCCTGCCACCGTTGTCGCCGCCGGATAACGCGTCTTCATATTCCACCAACGGTAATGGTCCGGCCAATTCGCTCAATTATTACAGTAATAATTTATGGGTGGTAAACGTGCTTTCCCGCAATCTGAAGAGATTTAATGTCAATGGGGGAGGTCCCGGCGTACCTACCGAACTAAGAAATTTCAGTAGCGCTTTGCCGGATGAAGATTATCCGTTTGCCATGGACGTGGATGGTCCGGGCAACAGACTTTTTCTGGTGTCTTATAATCCCGGTACCAGTTTCGGTTTGATCGGTTTGAGTGCTTCTATGTTTACCAGACTGGCCGGATGGGCAACCGTCAAACCGATTGACCATACCTGGACTTATGCCGATATAGCGGTTGATTCCGGAAGCGTCTCCGTCTGGTTGGCCGTAAATGACAATACCGGAACGGGTCATCTGCAAAAGTACAATATGACTACCGGTGCTCTGGTCAAGGATCTTTCCTGGCCGATTGGAGTTGGCATCAACCAGGTTGTGGTTAATACCGGAAATAATTGGGTTTGGGTATTGCAGAAAGACAACAAACTGGTGAAAATCAATAGAGTGTCCGGGAATTTTTATTCCGGGGCTTATGTGGTTGTTGATCCCCTCATGGGTGCGGCCGAGGGATCGTCGGAGTTGATTTATAATGCCGGTTTTCTTTGGGCCGGGTTAAAGGGCAGTAGTCAGATTTTTAAATTAAATGCCATGACCGGGCTCAAGATTGTTGGCGGTACATATACTTCTCCCGTCGTTAATCCTGTGCACTTTACTCTGGATACCCCCAAACAGGCTTTGTGGGTGGTGGGCGGAGCCTCCAGGACCGGCCGGTTGAGAATTACTGATGGAGCCAATATGGGATTGTATCCGGACGTCGGGGTGACCAATCCGTCACAGGTGGTCGTGGATACCTTTAACAGTCTTCTCTGGACCATAGAATCTTCTTCACCCGGAAACTTTTGGAAGGTTGGACGTGATGCGGTATCGGGATTTGGCGTCGGTGATGCCAAATGTAATTGTGATCTGGACGGAACCTGTCTGCAGATTACGGATGACACGAAAGTTCCTCTGGCCGATGGTACAGATCTCTATACTGTTTTGATTAATTTTGTTGATAATGGTTCCAAAGTACTTGATTCGCAGATAGAGGAGTGTCCTGATGATTTTATGGATATGTATACTTACAAAGTCCCGGGCGGCAAGGATTATTGCGCCAAGATATCTCTGGTTTGGGAGGATGATGTTCACTATAATCAAACCACGGCAGCCAGTCAGAGCCAATCTGACCCCAAGTTTAGTGAAAATAACAATGGCGCGGTTAACAAACCTTTACTGGCGGATTTTGCTTTAGTTCCTCCGGGAGCGTCCTGGTCCAGGATGGTTAAGTCTTTTGCTCCGACATCGGATAGAAATTTCTTCGGCAATATGCAAAATGAGAAATTCTATTTTTATGATGCCGCCGAGATGGATCCCATTCTGGGCAGCGGCAGCGGTCTGTACAACCCGACTTTGACCGATCAGAACATGCTGAAACTGAAGGGGATAAAATTGCTATTGTATAAATATGTACCGATCGGTACGCCGGCGGGGTTACCGGGTACCTGTCTGTACGGATTGTTTGATAAAGGATTTTGTAAGACTTATGACTTTATGGTTCCCAGCGGGTCGATACTTAGTTTTAATCCCGTGGTGAAAGTGGATAAACTTGTTTATATGAGAGGAGTCGATGAACTTAACTACATTGCTCTCGACAACACCGATTCCCCCCAGAACTTTAAAGTCAGTCAGGCCGTTCAAACAACGGCACCGGCAGGCTGGAATACCAATTTCAAAATTGGTCTCACCGATGCCAGTTCCTATGATTTGAAATTGATTGACAGCGGTTTCCCGAAAGAAAATCCCGAGGCAGCAGGAGTAACCGCTAGCAGAGATAAGGCTGATGCCTTGTTGGAAAGTTGGGTGGGGCAGGTCTTTACGCTGGATATCGCCGGTACAATCAGTAATGTCGGTCCATATCTTTATTCCAAAACCTCTTATACGCTTCCAGGAGCCGCTGAACCGACTGTTTTCTGGGGTACCAAGCTGCCCCGAATCAAGGCCAGTCTTTTGATCAATCCTGTGGCCAAAATCCAGGGGAACGTCTATCTGACCGACTATGGAAAGAAAGCCAAGGACGTAACGCTGAACAGTCTGGGTAATATCTCCAGCAATTTGCGGCGCGAACAGATTTACAGAAACGTACAGGCTTATCTGAAGGGGTATCCCCAGGGGAATATTAAAACCGGGGACGTGGAATTGTCGGGTCCCATTTCTCTTGCGACTTTAAATACAGTCTTAACACCCTTGGTGAAAGACAAAGTTTATTATTTGAGGGATGGTAATCTGAAGCTAAGTTGCGGTTTGCAATGTGTTTTCACTTCCAATGTAACCTTTATAGTAGAAAACGGAAATATCTTTGTGAATTCCAATATAAAATATCCTTCCGGTAATCCGCAGGTCGGTCTGATAGCTCTCAGGAATCTGGTGGGGAACAAACAGGATCAGGGGTTTGTATACGTAGACAGAACCGTAACCTGGATGAAAAACGTACAGATTTTCGCGGACAGACTGTTGCAGAGCTATGACAAGACAACCATGAGTTTTACGGCTGACGGTTTATGGATGGCACCTGTTGGCACGGATGATGCGGCGAGACAGGAAATATTCAATAATCAGCTGGTGATAGAAGGTACGCTTTCGTCCATGAACGGTATAGGTAACGCAACCCCCGATCCCGGGAAAAAGCCTACGGATGAGAGGGGAGTTGAGGTTACCACAGGTACCTATTGCGCCGATTACCATTATTTGACCGGAATTTGCCGGGCCAGATCGGTTGACTTGAACTATTTGCGTTATTTCGGTCCGGGTCTGGATGTTTCCTGCCACGGCGGTGTTCCGAGAGATAAAAAGCCGGGAGGACCAAACTGTAATTTCACTGATCCGGCTTATGATATTGATGCCAACGGTTTGTTCGCACCGGACAGGACCAGTCCCGATAACGGTCCGGATTTTGACCTGGTTCCCGGAGCGAACGGCCTGCCGTCGAATTATTTCCTGGGACAAACCCCGGTTCTGGCCAATCAATTCCCGGTCAATTTCTTCTACGTACCGATTGCCAAAGATTTGGGCGGGTTTGAAGTGCAGCAGAATCTGGATATTTTGTAGAATGGCCGGTATACAAAACATTGAATTGTGGTAATTCCCCAAAAGAAGTGTTATAATATTATGAAGCATTAAATTTTAACCAATAAAACTATGCCAGAAGGACAAGTAAACGCACCAAAACCTCAAACTCAGGAAGTACAAATACAGGAAGAGGGAATTAAGGCCAGAACTCCTGAGGAGATAAAGGCTGAGGCAGCTAGAGCAGCCAAATATAGAGCAGAAGCAGAGGCTCAAAAAATGCCGGCCGAGAAAATTAATACTTACGTGAGTCGCAAAGAGGTTGCTTATCAGGCGGCGCAAGATTTTATCAAAAGCTCAATGGTGAATCTGGTGGATCAACAGAACAAAAAAGATGATCCTTCTAAAAAAGAGCCGGAATCTTTTGCTGATGCTGCAAAAAGAGCCGACGCAAGAAAAGAAAAGCCCAGTGTTTAATCGAAAAGATTAATAATGGATAACAGTTCTGCTGAAAAAAGAGAGGATTTACTGAAAATTCTTGACGGTTCGGAGGTCTATAAATTATTAGCTCCGGAGACCCAGGCAAAATTAGTCGATTCGATTAAGACCGGTTCAGAAGAACAGTTTAGCAAGATCCGGGATAAGTTTTTGGAATACGAAGATACCTTGGTAAAAGCTAAAGTGGAACTGAATGTTTTTCATGCCGAGCAGCAGAAACGCGCGGATAAAGAGGTCCTCAAACAAAATGAGGAGAAAGACAAAAAGGAAGCTGAGTTGATGGCGCAGAAACTTCTGGAAGAACTGGCTGCCATGAAATAGCGTATATGTTTTGTTAGGCAATTTCCAATTCAGGGAACAGACGGAGCTGGCCGAAGGCCAGCTCCTTTATTTCATTCAGGCGGTTTTCCGTGGGGGCTTCGGCATGCAGGGTCAGGCTGGGGCTGGTGTTGGAATAGCGGATCAGGATCCAGGCGCCGTCCGGGAAAGTGATGCGAATGCCATCCAGGGTCACACAATCGATCGGGATGTTGAGGGGGGCGGGCTGATGGACAGGTGGCGCGGAAGCGGGCAGGGTGGCGGTTGGCGGATTGGTGGTTTGGGAGGAAGGGATTTGGGTTGAATTGTAGATTTCCAGAAAATGTCGGGTGACCGTTTCGATGATATTGGCCTTGAGCTGGTCGGGGCAGGGGATTTTCAGTTCGGGGATGCTGGGACGCTGGGGCAGGTCAGCGAAAATTTCCGAAAAGGATTGAGTAGTTTTGCTGAGGGCTTCGATAACTTTGGCGGCGGCGAAAATCGCGTCGTCAAAGCCGTAGTAATTAAAATAGCGCTCGCCGAAAAACAGATGGCCGCTTTTTTCGCCGCCGAAGGTCGCGTTTTCCGAGGCCAGCCGGCGCTCAATGTAGGAGTGGCCGACCCGGGACATGACCGGCTGGCCGCCATGAGAGGTGAGATCGTCGATCAGAGCCTGGTTGACTTTGACGTCGTGAATGACTTTTTCTCCGGGAGAGTTTCGTAATAACTCACGGGCAATCAGCATAATCGGATATTCAGCCGAATAATGTTTGCCCTTTTCATCAACTAGCCCGATTCTGTCTCCGTCTCCGTCAAAACCGATACCCAGGTCGGCTCCGGTTTCGAGGACTTTTTTACCCAGATCCGCCATGTTTTTGGCGTGTTCGGGGTTGGCTTCGTGATTGGGGAAATTACCGTCCAGCTCGCAGAATAGTTCGATAACTTCGCAGGCCGGCTGGTTGTCGGTTGTGCGCAGGGCGCGGAAAATATCCGGGGCGAATGCTCCGGTGATACCGTTACCGGCATCGATAACCACCTTTAACGGGCGGTTGCGGGTGAGGGCAGGTTTGGTGACGGAAGTAATTTTGGACAGGTAATCCTGACTGACTGTGGTGAGTTTGGACAGTTGTCCGGTTTTTTCGGGAGTCAGGAAATTTTCACTTTCGGTGATTTTTCTGATTTCCTGCAGTTCCCGGTCGGCCACCGAGTGAGCGTGTTTCTGAACAATTTTGATGCCGTTTTCGGTCTTGGGATTATGACTGGCGGTGATATTGACGGCGCTGTCTGCATCGTAGAAGCAGGAGGCAAAATAAATCATCGGGCTGGTGGTGAGTCCGGCGTCCTGAACGTCCAGACCGGTACTCAAGACTCCTTCGATAAAAGCCTGTTGCAGTTTTTCGGAATGCAGGCGGTTGTCCCGCCCCACAATCATATTTTTAACCTGATATTGGCGGGCCAGATAGGTGCCAGTGCCCCGGCCGATCAGACGCGCGGTTTCTTCCGTCAGATCGGGAAGCGGTTTATCCGCGAGCGGATCAGCGGTGCCGCGGATGTCATAAGCGCGGAATATGGAGGGGTTTACGTTGGACATGGAGCTGGTTTATTTTAGGCTAAGCAGGTCTTTCAGAGGTGTTTGATTGATCAGGATGGAGGCTTCTTTGACATCGGAAAATTGCAGGGCTGTTTCCATTAATTGTGATTCAAAGCGTGGATTGTCGCAGACTCCGCTTAGGGACAATGCTCCCGACAGGTTTACGGTGGCTTTGCCGTTTTCCACAGTCAGACTGTCCAGTTTGAGGGACGATCCGGCCAGTGAGTTGTCCAGTTTGAAAGGGCCAATGGTTTTTTCTTTCAGATTTAAAAGTTCGTTAAAAGCAGCGGTCATTTTAACCTGCGTGCTGTCTTCCGCAGACAATGTAGTAGTGCCATCCTTACCGACTATACTGTCTTCACAGCCAATTTGTTTGCCCAGCTGACCTTTGTCTTCCAGGGCGACTAAAAATATTCTATAGGCGGGGAGCGGCACTTCGGCGCCGGTTATGGTGGGAGTTTTTTTATCGCCGGGATTGTCGGTGGACGGGGCGACGGCGGTTTCGGCGCAGGCCGTGAGGAAAAGAGAGCTTCCCAACAAAAAAACGATTAATGATTTATTCATCTGTAATCTGTTTATATTAAAATACGGATGGAGAATAACACAAATCCGCAGGACGTGCCAATAAGGGGGACAGAAGGCAGCGGTTTCAGCCGCCGCGGCGGAAATGACGTTCTATTTCGCGGGTCTGGGCCTTGCGTTTGAGGTCCTGCCGTTTGTCGTGGAGTTTTTTGCCGCGGCAGAGTCCCAGTTCCACTTTGACGCGGCCTTTTTTCAGATAAACTGCGAGGGGTATGATAGTCAGTCCGTTTTCCCGCGATTGTTTGTCCAGATATTCGATTTCTTTTTTATTGAGTAGCAGCTGGCGGAAGCGGTCGGGGTTGTAGTTCTGGTCATGGGCCAGTTTATAGGGCGCGATGTGACAGTTTTTCAGCCAGACCGTTCCGTTTTCAATGCCGGCGTAGGCCGGTTTGATGTTGATGTCATGGTTGCGGCAGGATTTCACTTCGGCGCCGGTCAAAACCAGGCCCGCCTCGATTTTTTCCAGGACTTCGTACTGGTGAAAGGCGTAACGGTTGTGGGCGAGTTGTGAGTCGGTGACCGGTTTGGCAGGCATGGGGGCGGCGATTAAAAGATGTCGCTGTTTAGGGAGTCAGGCGATAGGGATTGCGGGAGAATGGTATGGCTTCACGGACATGTTCGATGCCGCAGATCCAGGTGACCAGTCTTTCCAGACCGTACCCGAAACCGGAGTGGGGAACCGAGCCGTATTTGCGCAGGTCCAGATACCACTGGAAAGCTTCGACCGGTAAGTCGTGTTCTTTGATGCGTTCCAGCAGCTGGTCATAATCGTCCTCACGCTGGCTGCCGCCGATAATTTCGCCGTATCCTTCCGGAGCCAGCAAATCCGAGCAAAGGGCACGGGACTGGTCGGCGGGGTCGCGTTTCATGTAGAAAGCTTTGACGGCGGCCGGATATTTTTCCACAAAAATCGGCTGGTCGTATTTCTTGGTGAGCATGGTTTCATCGTCGGCGCCCAGGTCATGCATTTCATTAATATCCGATCCCATGGAGCGAAGTTCCGCGATCACCTCGGCGTGGGTTTTGCGGATGAAGGGTTGATTGGCCTTTTCCAGGGCTTCGATGTTTCTCTCCAGAATGGTCAGTTCCTGGCGGTGTTCGGTGAGGACTTTGGTCAGAATGTAGCGCACCAACTCTTCCTGGATATTCATGTTTTCCTGGTGTTCGACAAAAGCGGCTTCGGCATCCATCATCCAGAATTCCGTCAGATGGCGGCGGGTTTTGGATTTTTCGGCGCGGAAAACCGGACCGAAGTCATAGGCGCGGCCCAGCGACATAATACCAGCTTCCAGATATAATTGTCCGGATTGGGAAAGGTAGGCCTTGCCCAGTTCGAAATATTCGATTTCAAAAAGTTCGGTGGTGCCTTCGCAGGCGTTGGGCGTAAGTATGGGCGAGTCGAATTTAACGAAATTGTTCAGGTGGAAGTATTCAACGGTGGCCCGGACGATAGCGTCGCGAACGCGTTGAATGGCCCATTGGCGGGGGGAGCGGAGCCAGAGGTGGCGGTGGTCCAGAAGGAAGTCCGGGCCATGATCCTTTTTGGAAATGGGATAGTCGTGGGCGGCAATCTGAACGATTTCCAGTCTGGAAACCTGGAGTTCAAACTGATCGGTGTATTTGGGGTGGGCGGTGACCGTGCCGGTAACAATGACCGATGATTCCATAGTCAATTTTTCCGCTATTTCCAATGTTTCCGGCGATACTTTGGCGGCCTCCAGTATTCCCTGAGTCATGCCCGTACCGTCCCGCAGCTGCAGAAAATATATTTTCCCGCTGCCGCGTTTGTTATACATCCAGCCGGCGATTTTAACTTCTTTTCCCAAATGATTTTTGAAATCTTTGATCAGTGTTCTGTCCATAAGCCAGTTAACTAAATTGATGTTTTTCAATTGCCCGGGCAGGCATAATGAAAGCCAGTCCAGAATAAACTGCGCCGGCGGTTTTGGCAAATGGCAAACAGCAAGTTAATGTTGGGCTGATCACGGAAAAGATTAGGGCGGGAAACGTGGCGGACAAAAAGTTCTTTAAACAGTCTTTTTTCCAGAGTAAAATAAACATGAAAAATATTTTAACTTTGAACCGACATGCAGGAGAAAAAAGAAATCAAAAATAAACTTGGACATCAGGCCAAAAGGGTTGGCGGCGTGATGGCGGAATTCCGCGATTTCCTGAAGGAATATAAAATTCTGGGTATTGCCGCTGGTCTGGTGATTGGCAGCGCGATCACCCAGCTGACCGGAACAATCGTGGGCGGACTGGTCATGCCGGCCTTGCAGCTTCTGATTCCTTCTGACAAACTAAAAAGTCTGGTTTTTCAAGTAGGGGCGGTTTCCTTTCAGGTGGGCGCGGTGATTGCCTCGTTGATCAATTTCCTGGTTGTGGCCCTGCTTTTCTTCATCTTTGTGAAAATTTTTATGAAGAAAGAGAAGGTGACCAAAGATGCCCTGAGTTAAATTTACGCTGGGATTTTCGCGGGCTGAAAAGTTGCCGGGGAAGCAGTTGAAAGAAGACGGGTAGCGTTTTGCCCCGTCCGCTTTGCTCCAGTCCGGCCAGTTCAGTGTTCCAGGGGGGCGGCCTGCACTTTCTGCAGCCACGCCTGGACACCGTTTTGATCTTCAGGATTGAGACGCAGAAAGACAATACCCTGTTCAATCAGACTGTTTTTGACTTTCTTGATAACCTTGGTCGGATAGAGAGAAATCAGTTTGGACATCTGTTCCTTTTCTTCGGGGCTTAAGAAGGGAGCCGTTTCAATTACGAAAAGCAGCTCTTTGGTGTAAAGTTTGCGTCTTTTGTCCTGAATCTGGGGCAGGGGTGTTTTTTTGTAGAATTCCTGGGCTGTGTCAAACAGGTCCATTTTATTTTTTCTTTATGGCGTCAAGGTAGATGTCGGTCATTTTTTTGATTTCCTTTTCCAGGATGGCCTTGAACTTGTCCAGTTCAGCTTTTTCCAGGCTGGGCAAAAGTATGGTCCACATGTTTTTTTCATCTTCCTCCATCGAGGAAAGTGCCATCAGACTGAGGATTTCCTCGATCAGGGCACGGTGGGGATGATCGGCGGCCGGAGTTTGTTTGTTGTTATTCTGTGACATGTTAGCGGGGTGATGGGGCGTTTATTAAGCGGTTTTTTTGTCGCCGCCGGCAGTGGCGTTATCGTTGGCGGGGGTGTTGGTTGGCAGGGAGGCGGAGGCCGGGGGTACAACGGGGGTGGTTGCCGGTGCGGCGGGCGCGTTGAGGGCGGGGGAGGGGCTGGTTTTCATGGCGGCGATGATCTTTTGGGCATCGTCGGAGGCGTTGAAGGTGCTCCAGTCGGAAAAATCAGCGATAGTCTGACCGTTGGCATTGTTGATTTTAAGGTCGGTGCCGCTGATGTCATTGTCGAATTCCAGGTAATAGATGCCGTTATCAAAGATATAGGAGACGGTACAATAATCATTGTTGTCAGCCCAGTCACCCTTGATCAGTTCGGCGCTTTCGGCCACTTTCATTTCCTTGAGCAGAGCCAGCAGGTTTTTTTGCATGTCGGTTGGCATCTGTTCGGGATGGGCTTTGACCAGTTCAAGCAGTTTTTTACCTTTGGGCTTGCCTCCCAACGCTTCTGCCAGTCCGCCAAGCGCTCCGCCCGGACTTTCTCCTCCCAGAGCTTTAGCGCCCAGGGCCAGAGCTCCTCCACCGGCAGCCAGCGCCGCGGCGGCACCAAGATTACTTCCTCCCAGCAGACCCTTGATGGAATCGAAGGTGACTTTACCGGTAAAGAGGTCCTGGGCCATGATGCGCATGGCCAGCATGATAGCATTGGGTTCTTTCTCATTGAGAATCCGTTCACGCAGGTTTCCGCCCTTCAAGCCGATCAGGGGGATTTTTACGTCCAGGTATTTTTCGATATAGGGCAGGTCTATACCATCGAGGCCAGGCCAATATTTGACCAAGGCCTGAAAGATGGAACTGTCGGCAAACAGGTCGGTGATGCTGTGTTTCCATTCACCCGGTACAATGATCAGTAGAGCGCTGATGCCCATGAGGCCTTTTTGGAGAGTTTCCTGGTCGATAGGTTTTTTTACTCTGATGATTTTTCCCTCCTGATCCTTTACTTCTTGCCCGTAAAAGATGTTTTTGGCTTCTTCCCCGGCTTTATACACGTCCCAGGCCAGCATCAGGCGGGGGAACTGGCGCAACAGTAGTGAACGCCCGGCTTCCTGGAAAAGTCCGCCGCGCTCGGCTTTGGCATTTTGACTTGTTTCTATGGCATTTTGAACGGCTTCCGGGTTTTTCTTGCTGAAAAGGCCTTTGATTGTGTCCAGAAGGTTGCCCGAAGGCATGGCTCCGGCAACCGGAGAGGCTTCTTTACTCCCGGAAATAATGTCTTTGCCGATTTTGAGGAGATCGAGGGACATGAGGAAGGAGTATTATTTGTTTTATTTAATTATAGCAGAAATACTTCAAATATGCTATAATGTGAGGATTTGACAACAATATAAATACAAACTTTAAGATGACCAGGGAAGAATACGAAAAAATAGTTAAAAACTCACTTTCTTTCCGCGAAATGGATGGATTGACCCAATCCCAAATATTAGCGGCGGTCGGTGAGGAAATGGAGCGATATATTACCATGTTTCAGCAGGAAGCTGATCTTTTGAGGGAAGCATATGGCAATTTTCAGAAGGAATCTGATCAGGTGGTGCTTGATTACAAAGTCAGTGTGCAGAAAGACAAAAAGGAAAAATTAACCGCCAAAGAGGGAGCGGCAAGAAGTAAAGAAATCGACAAGGCGGAAGATCTTTTAAAAAAATTATAATAAAAAATTTATGTTTATAAATAGAACCAAGCAATTTAATTTCTGGGCAAAAAGACTGGTTTTTGCTGAAAACGCGGAACAAGCGATCGCGCAGGCGACTGAGGATAAAAAAGATGTTTCTGATATAACCCCCCAACAACTGGCGGATACGGCCAAGGAGAAAATTCAGGTGCCGGATGAGGCGGGAAAGGCCAGGGACAAAGCTTTGTCAGCAAAAAGCAGGATTGATCAGCTGACACAGCAGTTGCAGGAGGCGGTTAATAATATTAAGGCTAGAACAACTCTTCAGGCAAGACTTTCAGCGGTCAATCCCGCTCACACTGATTTTTTGCATCAGGTAAATGAGATGAAAGATATCCGGGCTAAAAACAGTAAATTACCGTCAAATCTTCAATTACCCGCTGATAATCTTTCTGCAGCTGATTCTTCGATTGAGAAGGCGGCAGCTGATTATTATGAAAGCAGAGAAAAGGTAGACTGGATGAGTAAAGAGAAGGGGATTGATGCTCCGCAATCTCCTGATGCCTGCCGGAAAATTATGGCTGATATCAGTGAGATGCAGCAGGCTTTGGCCGGGGGTTTCCCTGGTTTGGCTGAAGGTCAGAAAGAGGCCATGATGACTGCTTACAGGGATTTGATCCAAAAAGGTCTGGATACGTTGAAAACAAATGAGGCGAAGAACTTGATGCCGGCCGATGAAAAGCTGGCGCTGAATGAGTTTGACCGGGCAAGGACCAATCTGGAGGCGGCGGAAAAAGGAAAAGAAGCCGGTCATAAAGCGGGGGCTGAACAGTATATGGGGATGGTGCTGGCTGAACAGGAAGCAAGAAGAATTTGGCAGCAATTACCAGTCTCCGAAGATGCTGATAATAACTGGAGACCAAAAAATAGTATTACTGACTCCCTGGATGCCAATCAGCCGGGATGGGGAGAGAATCTGCCTCTTTATAATGAGGCCGTGGGCCTTTTTAACAAGGCCAAGCAGACAAGTTTAATTTCTGAAGAAAACAAGGAGCAGGCAGGGAAAAAATATGAAGAGGCGGCGAAACTGTATAAGGATGCTGCCAATAAATTCAGGGAACTTTTGGCAAAGGCTGTCCCGCAAACATCTGAAGAAAAAGAAAAAAACATGACACCGAGAGCCAAAGCGGAAAAGGCAAAAACAGATTTTCTGGCGTTTGACGGGGAATTGACGGGCAGGCCTTATTATGCTGATATCTCAAAAAGTAAGGCTGCTGATTTGCAGCTGGCTGGCCAAAAATTTCTTAATGAAAAGAAATATGCTCAGGCCCAGGAACGATTCGCGGAAGCCTTGAAAGTTGAACAAGATTTGGTGCGGGAATATCTTGGAATTAATAAACTGGTGCAGGACCGCTTGCGTGCCGCGATTAATCACTTTGTTGGATTCAAAAAAAACAGCTTAAATTTATTGAAGAAATCGATAACTGATTTTTTGTCTCCAACCAGCGGTACTTTTACAGATTTTCAGAAAAAATATCTGCAGAGATTCATAGCCCAGGAAACTGTCAATTATCCTTTTGGAAGTGGTCAGGTAATAAAGGTGAGTTTTGACGGTGAGGGCAAACCGGCTGTGGAAGTGAGAAGAGCTCGCAGTGATGAAATTTTTGTGACAGTGACGACAGTAGAGAAGGAGCCCAGAATGTTGGGTGACGCGATCGCCAATGCGGTGCAATCCAATGCTCCGGACAGGACTAAGATGAATTCTGCACTTGCTGAGCTGATGTCCACGCTCACTCCCACGGAAAAAGAAATGTTGAGTGCCACGCCCTCCTATGAGGTTGCCAAGGACAATCAGAAGTACCAGGTGACTTATATGGGCACTAATTTTAAAATTACAAAATTATCCTAAAATCCATGGCACCAGAACAACAAGCAAATCAATACATTGAACAGGCTAAACTGGCCGATGTTACAGAAGTTGAGAAACAACTACGGCTTGATCCGTCCAAATTTGATGAGAATCTTTTAAGGAAAGAATTCAAGGATCGGCTGGACAAGGTGGTTGGCAAGAGAGAGCTTAATGGCCGTCAAATAATCATGTACGGTGAGGCTCTCAGAAAAATTGAGGCTAATATTGCTACTTTGCGGGAAATTCGTGATTATGTCGCGACAAAAATCAAGATGGTAGAAATCGAGAAATATGTAAAGGAAGGCGGGTTGCCGAAGAATATTGACGCGGGAATAAGATATGCAATCTATCTTGCGGATTATAATACTTTGGCCAATTTTGCTCTTGCCCGTCCCCCTAAGGGGATTAAACCTGATGAGTATGTGGCTGATATTGGCCGAGCCAATGCGGCGATATTGGGCGTGGGGGAATTAATGAAGGCTTATATGCGGGAACAGTTCAAGAAAGTTGGGAGCCGGGAGCAGAAACGGATACAGTATTCAATGGATGTGGGAAATGTTAATTTGATTGATTATATGGCCTTGTCGGATGCTGTAGAAGATTTGACCGAATTGATGCATGACAAACAGGCGACCCTCGACAAAATGGCAGAATCAAAACCCGCCCAGGCCGGTCAGCCAAAGATGCTTCGCTGGGGAGAAGCTGATCCGGCTTTGGATGATCTGGCTGATGAGGCCAACGATCGACTGGTCAGGATGGGCCAGACTTTGACGGCAGCTACTGAATTTTTAAACAGGGAGGATCGTCTGGCCGTACAAAATTTTGACCGGGCGATGATGTTGCATAATAACAAATGGGCCAGGGAGGTTCAATCCAATGCTCTCAATTATCGGGCGATGATGTACAATAAACGCATGGCTGAAAGGAATAAAGCTGGTGCTGCTGCTATTGCTACTGACCAGAGCGGTTTTGAGGAAGCCGATCGTTTGTTTGCCCAGGCTGAGAAAGAAGCAAAGAGGGATCCCTCAAAAGCGGATGGTTTGTATAGACAGGCCAGCTTGGCTTATGAAAACATGAAGCAGACAGTTTTGGCACAAAGATCGAAGAAAAAGGGACCAAATGAAAGAGGATCGGCGCTGGCTTAGGGGCGGGTTTTAGATGGAGGTGCTTTTTTTATCGGGGGACTTGCTGCCGTGGATTTTTTTTGAGGTGGGTAAACATCAGCAGGCCGGCCAGAATCATGAGGAGGGAAAGCAGTTGACCGAGTGACAGGCCGGCCAGGAAACCGGGGCCGCCGATCAGATAACCGATTTGAGGATCCGGTTCGCGGAAATATTCCAGAAAAGTGCGGATAAAACCGTAAATGATCAGGAAGGCGGCACTTAAACGGCCTGGTTTTTGGAGTATTTTGGTCTGGCGGGACAATGTGTAGAGAATGATGAAAAGGAGAATTCCTTCTCCCGCTGCTTCGAAAAGCTGTGAAGGATAGCGACAGTTGTCGGGATCGGCGGGAAAGTTCAAACAGAAATTGCGGTCGGGACTGACGCGGCCGAACAGTTCGGCGTTGATAAAATTGCCGATGCGGACAAAGGTCAGTCCGATGGGCGTGACCAGGGCGATAAAGTCCCCGATTTGCAGAAAATTATGCTTTTGGGCCGGGGCTTCTTTGGTGGATTTTTTGCGACCCGCCCGGTTGCTGAAGTGAATATAGAGAGCGATGCTGATTACCACTCCCAGCAACCCTCCGTGAAAAGATAAGCCTCCTTCCCAAAGGGCCAGAATTTTTTCGGGATGCTGCAGGTAAAAAGGCAGGTTATAAAAAAGTATATAGCCGATTCTGCCGCCCAGAATCACTCCCAGAATAATACTTATTACCAGGTTGTCCTTTTGCAGTTCGGTGAGCGGAAGGGACCGGCCCTGGCGGGAGTATTTCAGTAACAAATAACCGATGATAAAGGTGGTCAGATACATCAGTCCGTACCAGTGAACGGCGAGCGGGCCGATTTGCAGGGCAATGGGATTGATCCAGTTGGTGAACATATTATTGGTTTTTTAGGGATGGGTTTTGATTTGTTCTAATTTGCCACTAATTGGTCTGGTGCGCAAATGAGCCGTAAGAGGAGAATATTATTGTCGGACGGACTTCTTGACTTTAGTCAAGTACTATGGTTAAATTCGCGTTGTCCTGGGTATGACCACACACCAACTGGTTGGTTTGAGGTTTCCCTGGAAGGAACTTTGAGAGGGTGAGAGAGGTTACTGATGGCAAGAAAGCAGCGTGCAATGGCGATTCGGACGGAAGAGACGACGATGACGGCAATGGCGGCGGAAAAGATTTTCAACGCCGCCAACAAGCTGCATCCCTGTCTCATGCGCGGGGTGGCAATCGCGTTGCGTCAGGGGCGGGGAATTACCTGGTTGAAGCAGCAGGATGAACAAATCCTGTTTGCACTGGGCATTCTGGTCCTCGACGAGACGGCGAATTTGCAGGTCCCCGAGGAGCTGATGCCTCACTTCTGTCCGCTTCGGCGTTGCAAGGAGGGGGAAGCACCGGTTTCGGGAACGAGGTCGATCTACACGAGCGAAGACGATCTCCAGCCGGGCGAGACCCAGGGATTCCGCAAGCGGGTCCTGATGGGGGTCGAGCCGCGGGTCGTGAGGGGCATCCGCCAGTAGAGACGAAGTTCTCCCGGCGACAGCGGTCACCAGCAGTTAACAGATTCATCCACTTGGATGGTCGCCTTTAGCCTCAGCGGTTAGGGGTTTAGACCTGAAGAGTAGCGAGTTCACAAAACCGTGGGCGGCGCGCGAGCAATGCAATACAAACGCATACAGACTCAGCGCGCCGCCCCCCAACCTTTTTAAAAGGGGATTTTTTTGTTGTCCTGAAGGATTTGTAGTTTCAGGAGCGGTGGCTTCCGGCTCATCGCGGTAGCCTGTAAATTTGACATATATAATAGTAATGTTTATAGTTCGCGTCTCAGGATCTTTGTGGTCGGAGAAGCGCGCTTTTGGCGTTTTTACGCTTGCGGGTCTTGCGGTCTTGCAGGATATAACGGAAGGGATGGACGGTTTTACGTTCAAAGGGAGGTAGAGATGATCGAGTGTGGAATGACCCATGGTGACCGGATGGCGATGGAGATCTGTCTGTTGGACAAGGTGTCCGTAGCCGAAATGCCTGAAGGTACGGATCCCCGGAAGGAGTATTTGACCACGCTGAAGATACGGGTGGTGTTGATGCCTTCCCGGCGGGTGATGATCACCGTCATGACCTGCGCGGATTGCCGGCGGTCGCTGGACTCGAAGGACGATGTCCAGGGAGATCCCGGTCTGGACGCGATCGAAGGCTTCCTGATGGGGTACAGACTGACCGAGGATGAACGGACGGAGGTCTTTGAGCAGATCAAGGATTTCCTGATCGAACATCTGGTCGAGAGAAAGCCCCTGACCGGTCCTCCGGCCCCTCTTTCCGCCAGCTGAAGGGCGAGGAGTCGCCGATTCCTGCAAGAAAAGTGGTCCGCCGTGCGCTATTTAAAGCGCCGGCGGACCCAAGCAGTTCAATTAACGACATTAAGCAATTGGACCTCCGTAATAAAGATGGTCGGTGGTTTTACGTCAGATCAAAAAATAACTTCCAATCAAAACGACAATTACGCCCAGGAGTTTTTGGTAAAAGGCGGGTTTGATAAACTTTTCGTGCAGCAGTTTGGGATTGAAGAAGTTCATGGCTTCCGAGATGACGAATACAAAGAGAATCTGAATGCGATGGAGAAAGGCTACCAGCGCGGCCGGGCCGCTGATCACGGCGGCGGTATAGATCAAAGTTACCGATCCGGCCAGAGCGGCTGCCAGGGCGATATCGGCCAGGTTTTTGTTTTTCCGGAATTCGAGTTTGCGCCCGATTTTCCAGGTAATGGGCAGATTGAATAAAAGGATGCCCAGTCCGATCCAGCAAAGAATATTCAGGGGGTCCACATCGTTCAGGGACAGCCATTTAACAAAAATGTTTTTCAGGGCAAAACAGACGGCGGCCAGGACAGCCCAGAACAGGGCTTTTTTGTTGATCAGGCGGTGGTGCTCTCGGTCGATGGCATGGATCAGCACTCCCAGCATAATCAGTCCGATGCCAAGATATTTGACCGGTTCGTGGGTTTCACCCAGAAAGATGGTGGCCAGAATCAGCACCACTACCGGATTGACGGACAGAATCGGCACGATCCGGCTGACTTCACCGCTGTTCATGGCCTTGTAATAATAATGCATGGCAATCAGATAGAGCAGGGCACTCAGCAGTCCTGCCACTGCCGCCGGTACGCTGAAGCTGAAAGTCCCCATTAGAAAGGCGGGGACAATAAAAAGGAAGGCGGCAAAATATCCCCAGAGAATAAGCAGAGTATCGGTGTGCCTGAGGTCGTTTTTGATGATGTAACGGTCGAGAATATTGCTGACGGTTTCCAGGGACGCTGCCAGCAGGGTTAGGAAAATCCAGTTCATAGGCTTGCTTTAGACTTTTATTTTTGTGTGTTTGGACTAAGATGACAGTAATTAATATAACCTTATGGACAGAAAAAGAAAAATAATTGCCTCCCTGGCAGATCTCAGACAGGATATTGCCGGCCCGATTCCGGTTTCCATTATCAGTCAATGGCAACAGAGCGCCAAAACGCGGCATGACCAGAGAGTTATTCTGGAGCCGCTGGAGCGACAGGGCTTTATTGTCAGTACCGATTCAGCGGGGCTGTCGCGTCTGACTGCCGAACGCAATTTACTGGAAGTACTGGATTTGGTTAGTCAACCCAAGGAAGTGGTCTATGCGATGGGAAAACAGATTGGCGGGCGGGGAGTGGGACTGTGGGCCGCCGACAACAGCCAGATGTTTTATCCGGCTGACTCTGTTTCGACGCATCAACTGCTGGACCGGATGGCGGCGGCCCAGAAAGTGATACATCGGGGGCCGGTGCAGGTGGGCATGAGCATGCATAGAGGAAAATTTTGGGAAATCGGGCAGGGGATGTTCGGTGAGGAGGTCGATCTGGTGGAAGCGGTGGCGGAGAATTTTACCGAAGCCAAGGAAATTGTCGTGTCGGAGACATTCAAGAGTGAGCTGGATTCCAAATATCATCCGCTTTTGTCGCCGCGCGAGGATTTGAGCGAGCTGGACAAGAAGTTCTTTACAGTCGATTACGACGACCTCGGCAATGATTTCCATCTGTTCAAATTACCCGATCCGGCCGAGCTGAATCCCAATCATTTTTATCCTTTTGCTTTCAGCAGTGATTTTTTTCTGGCCCTGAAGCAGATGAAGACTTCGGCTAGGGCACAGGAGAAGCTGGGCGGATATTTTTTCGACAAAGTGGTTTTGCTGGTGAAGGTCTATCACAAGAAGGAGCGTTTATTGCTCGACCAATTAACCGACTGGGTAGTCGTAAACGCCCTGTTGAATGAGATTGCCGTCAAATATGATGTCGATCTGGTCAAATCCAACGGAGAACTGGGGATTTTCGTGGCGGACAGGGACAGTGAAGCGATTGCGCTGGCCGAGGAGATATTGCTGTACATGAGAAAAGGGGATGACCAGGTTTCCGTGGGGATAGCGCGGGGAGACGTATTGCTGTTTAAACTGGATGCGGGGGGCAAAGACATCGCCGGAGGTGCGGTTAACATTGCCTCCAAAATTTCCGAAGACGTGCCGGACCGCAACAGTCTTTTTATTGATGATTCCGTGTCGGGTCCCGCCCATCATCTGGAGAAATATGAGCAATTTGTCCTGGAGAAGTCCAATGTTAAGCTGCGAGGGCTGAAGTATAAGGCCTAAAACCGGAACGGAAGAGATTTGCCAGCGCGCAGAAGCTGTGTTAAGATACCATCTAAGTTTAATCATCTTCCCTTATGGATCATCCAAATGGACAGGTGAAGCAACCCCACAATGAATTGGACATTCTGGTACGTCCAAGTTCGGTTTTTCTGTTTCTGAATCTGGTGGTGGTGCATGGAATTCTGTGGGTGGCGATCTTGCTGGTGCTTTTTGTGCCGGTGTTATTTTTCCGCACGGTCGCCGATACAGCCAGACTTTTTAACGGCCAGATGATTACCACATTGATTTTGGTGGCCATAGGCGAGCTGGCCACCCTGATCATTATTGTTCAATGGGTAACAGAGTTTTATGTCATCAAGAACGAATCATTGACTCATCGTGAGGGAATCTTTTTCAAACAAAAGAGGGTATTGATGATTCGTCAGATTGTGGAGGTTTCATTGCAGCAAAATCTGATCGGTCATCTGTGCAATTACGGCACGCTCCGCATCACGACTCCCCAAGCCGAGGAGGGGATTCTGATCAAGAGAGTGGAAAATCCCAACAAGTATTTTAAAGTCCTGCGGGAATTGAGTTTGAAACAGCAAATTTCGGATAAGGAGAAAAAGCCGATTCCCCCCGTTGCCGAAACGGCCGATTAGTTTCCGGTAAGAAAATCTTCCAGCCAGCCCACGAAATCTTCCAGTTCGGCGGGGGTTTTCCGGTTGACGGCTTTCTTGACCTTTTGCAATTGGTCTTCCAGCTTGTTTTTTTTGCCAGGGCGGTTTTGGCAGGAGGGATACATTTCCAGGAAGTGCAGCAGATTCTTTTCCAACCGGGTGGCGTTTTTAAGCGTTTTAAGGAAGTTTTTTATTTCGGACGACACTTTGTTCAACTCCAGATTATTTTTTTGAACCAGGGCTATTTGCGCGCGCAGGAAAAAACTTCTAAGCAGGATGATTCCCTCGCGCAGTGAGTATTCTCCGTGACTGATTTCGCGGATTTTTTGCAGGGCTTTGTCAAAATTACGGGTTTCGAAATAGTACTTGGCAATTTCATAGTCCATAACGGCCTTCCATTGGCGGAGCAGGGGAGAATTGAGTTCTTTGTACTGCCCGGTAAGGCTTTTGATCAGCTGTTCGGCTTTGGCGTGCTCCCTGGTTTGCCGGTAGATGCTTAATTCAAAGGCACAGGCCTCCATCTGATAGCGGCGGAGAGACGGCGTGGTGATGTCAAAATGAAAGGTTTCGGGGGCCTGACGGATCAGAGTCAGGAGGTTCTGTATTTCGGCCAGTTTTTTCTGGTGTATCAGCAGTTGCAGGCGCTGATTGAGCAGCGACAGATAGGTCTCGGGCTGATAACGAATAGCCTGCGGGGACAACTCCATCTGGCGTAAGGCTTTTTGGATGGCGGTATCGGCGGCCTGGAAGTTTTTGTCCTTGAAAACGTGCAGGCGGTAATTCAGGTCTGCCTGGAGCAGTTTGGCCGCCAGCGACAGGGCTTTCTTCTCGTCGGCCAGCAGGGGGTTTTTGTTGAGCGTGGTATAGATGACGGGATTAAGCCCGGAACTCTCCTGAAAATGTTCATAGAAAGTGGCTTGTATCTGCTGAAGCTCGTTGAGATTGAAGATCTGGGAGAGTAGTTCGTTTTGACGTTCGATTATGGCAAGCACCGGCTTTTTAATTTCCTCGGAAGTAGCCCCGAATTTTTTAATCAGAAATTGTTTTTGAAATTCCAGTGCCCGGAGCAGTTCGAAGGGGAGTTCGGTAGATTCGGAAAGTTGGATGGCTTTTTCGATTTCCGATTCGGCCAAATCAAAAAGTTCCCGCTGCAGCAGGAGGTTGACATCCAGGAAAATGTTGTGAATTAGATTAAAATTATCACTGTCTCTGTGATAGAGATTCAGTACTCTCCGGATGTTTTTAGCCAGATATGATTTTATAACCGGCAATTGGTTTGCCTTATTGTCAAAAGATTTCTTTATTTCCTCTTTTTCGTACTTTGACTGTTTGTCTATCTTGTTGAAAAGTAACAAATATAGCTTTGTCTCTTTTTGTTTTTTGAGAAAATCACGGAAGTACTTCTTCTCGTTTTTGGTGAGCGACTTTATGAGGTTGTAGAGGTTGTCTTTTTTAGAAATAGGCATTTAATATTTCTCTATAATTAGTATTTTGGCAGCTTCATTTTAGACGGAATTAATATAATGTAAATTATTAGCAGTTTAATTTTTAACTATATTGTTGCAAAATCATGCGAGGGGCTTTGTGCATAAGATGTGTTTAACATGTTTATAAACATGGATTAGTAATAGCGTTCTGTCAAATGGCGAAAATAGATCTGGAAAATATTCTGTCAAATATGATGCTTCCCTATCTGTATGGATTTTGGCAAATTGATATGATTGTTATAAAATCACCAAAATTGACTTTTGAGTTTTGGATTACAAAGTAGTCGTTTGACCAGTTTGGTAGATTGTTGCAAAAAGAAAGAGCCCCGACTTTACTGTGGAAGGGGCTCTTTTGATCGAATTGGTTCGGATTAGCTTAACTGGTTTCCAACTTCTGACCAGTTGACGAAATGTTCAAATTCTTTGATATAGTCTGGTCTGCGGTTGCGGAAATCAATGTAATAAGCGTGTTCCCATACGTCTAAAGTGAGTAAAGGTTTTTGTCCGGAAGTGACTGGAGTGCCGGCGTCTTTTAGCTGTACAATTGCCAGTTTTCCGTCAGGATTTTGGACTAGCCAGACCCAGCCGGATCCGAAAAGCGTAGCTGCGGCGGTTGCAAACTGTTCCTTGAATTTGTCCAGAGAACCGAAATCCCGCTCCAGCAGCTCAATCAGTTTGGGGGAGGGATCGGATTTGAGCGTGGAAAGGCAGCTCCAGAAGAAACTGTGGTTAAAGTGTTGCGCGGCATTGTTGAAAACGGCTTTATTACCATCCCGGTCGGAGGCTTTGATAACGTCTTCCAGCGACATTTCTTCGAAGGGAGTGCCTTTGATGGCATCGTTGAGCTTGGCGATATAGGCGGCGTGGTGTTTGCCGTGGTGATATTCAAAAGTTTCTTTGGAACAGAAAGGGGTCATCTGTCCTGGATCAAAAGGCAATTCCGGCAGGATATGAATCATGGTGAAAAGGGGTTAAATTATGATTTGTGGGTTTTGACCGGGCAGGTCCCGACGCCAAAGATGGCGTACAGACCGCAATAACCGATCACGGCCGTGAAAATAGGCAAAAGACCCAACAGTCCCAACCAGTTCTGATAGTACATGCCCAGAACGATAATAACTGAGCCGATCAGAAAACGGACCAGTTTATCTATTAACCCAATATTTTCTTTCATAGTGTTTTTGTTAATCAATACTGCGATCAAGGTTATACTGCCGGGCGGTCATTTTCAACCGGCGGTTCAGAGCGGTATATTTTTCAGGGCGCCTGCCAATACCGTTCCTTTGCAGCCCAGAAGCTCTTCGTAGTACGGGGAAGCCGTGGGGAGGGGATTATAGATGTAGATTTTTTTATTCAGATAAAGCGCCAGGCCCATTTCCATAAAGGTGTTGGGGCCGATGTAGCCGGCTACGCCGTTTTTATCCATATTCAGGACAAGAATGGCGTCGGCCTGGGCAACTTTGTCGAAATGCAGCAGCATGGCTTCTTTTTTTTTGTCCCAGATCCAGCTTTGGGGATCAATCTCGGTATGCCGCATTTTATAGTACTCTTTCACGTCCAGCGGTTTACCCTGATCGTCCACGATAGAGACGGGAGGTATGTAAGCCTGGTGGCCGAGTGTTTCCAGGTCTTTTTTAATCGCTACCATATCGTCGATAAAGGCGATGGAACCGCAAATGGTGATTTTCATGTGTAAATCCGGTTTAAGGTTTCTTTTTTAAGGGCTTAAGGGCAATGACGTGGAAAAGGTGCCAGTGTTTGGGAGTGCCGTCGATGGCGGGCTGATCGTTCTGTTCTTCTTTGAAGTAAATCATGTCCAAAGGACGCAGCCATTTTAACAGATTGTTTTTGGTGACAAAGGTCATCTTGTTTTCAGGAAGGTTCCAGCTGTCTCTGGTACCGAAAAACTGGGCGCAGAAAATTCCCGAGGGTTTCAGGCCGCCGATTATGTCCGTTATCAGCCGGGGCAGGTGGGGCGGGGCGGTGAAAGGAAGGGCGTATTGGGCGTTGATGAAATTGTAGGCGGCCTTTTTGATGGTAAGTTGCTCGAAGGGGCAGATTTTTATTTGCAGCTGGCTGGCGGGTATTTTGCTGCGGTAATTTTTAATGTCCGGCGCGTGATCCACCGCGGTAACTTTTTTAAAGCCGACCGAAAGCATGAACTTACTGTCTTTGAGAGATCCCGCTCCCAGATCCAGGGCGTGAGTTCTGTCCACTACCAATGTGACCGCCGTTTCCAGTAAAGGATTGGGGGGTCGGTTTTTGCTTAATTCGAAATATTCAGACCAGGACTTCATAGGGGGAGGTCACAACATCTTGGAGCATTTTGGTAATCAGTCCGAAATCCAGATCCCGCGGTCTTTTGAAACGAATCCAGGATTTGCCGCTATCCAGACCTTTTAGCTCGGTCTTGAATTTCTTGAAAACCTGTTCGTTGTTGAAGTAGATGGAAATAAAATTCTTATTGCTGGTCCAGGTTACCTCGATTTTACCGTTGCGCGAATAACTGGGCATGCCGAATTCCATGCTTTCGCGAAAACCGCGCAGGGTTTGCAGACAGATTTCCCGCAATTCCGTCAGTGCGTCCAGATGATCCGCAGTAACTTCTTTCATGTATTCTGTAACCGTTTTGGCTTTGGAAGTCATGGTTTTTAATTGGCGCGATTAAAGTCTAGTGCATTTGGCGGTATTTGGCCAGCAGAAGTTAAAAGTTGAGAACAGGGGGAATAAAACCGATGGCGGAAAGGGCGGCCAGAATGTTGAGCAGCGCGAAGAAAATAATCAGAAATCCCACGCTGCGGAAAAACAATTGCGAGTTTTTTCCGGGGGAAGTTTGAACCGATACAAAGCTGATCAGCGCAAGTACCGGCAGCGTGCCCAGGGCAAAGACCAGCATGGTCAAAGCTCCCTGCCAGAAATTACCATAAGAGAGCGCGAGTATTTGCATGGACTGGGTAAAGCCGCAGGGCAGGAAGAAAGTCGCGGCTCCCAGAAGCAGGGGAGTCAAAAAATCGTTGCCGGTTTTCAGCGCGGTAATTTTATGACCCAGTGACTTGGGGAGTTTGAGCTGGAATTTTTTGGAAAAAGAAAACACGTCCAGTAAATTTAATCCCATGATCAGCATGACCAGGAAAAGCACGGAATTGATGATAAAAGTGGTCCAGGGCGTCAGGATGAATGCAAACCCCAGTAATCCCACAAGTCCTCCTAAAACGAAAAAGAACAACAATCGTGAGGCGTGAAAAACAATCAACGGTTTTACATGATGGCCTTTGGCATAACCGGAAGAAATGGAAAGAACCAGTCCGCCCACCACGGCCATGCAAGTGGAAAGGGAAGCAATTACTCCGATCACGAAAACGAAGGGCAGTGTGACTTCTTTAGGGTTGAAGAGATTTACTATTCCCAATTTCTGCAGGGCGATGAACAGAACGAAAATAGTTGTCGCAATCAGCAGCGGCAGACCCAGACCACTCCAGTTGGTTTTTCCGGTGAGGTCTTTTTCCGGGGAAAGTTGGTAACCGTGTGACAGCAGAGGCTGATTCAATTCCGTCAGCGGGATGTCGCGCGTGGCGCTGATTTTTACTTCGGCGCGAATCAGTTTGGCTTCCACTTTTTGTACGCCGGGAAGCTGGCCGAGTTTTTTTTCAATCAATAGTTCGCAGGCGGCGCAATGCATACCTTTGACGTGTAAAAGCATTTCTTTCGATGCGGGATCGTGCGGTTTGGATGAGCTGGCTGGAGGGATAGGATTTTTCATTGATAATCTTTAAAGTTTTCGGGTTTTGAGACGAAGTGAATTGGTGACTACGGAAACACTGCTTAAAGCCATGGCCAGTCCGGCGAAAATCGGATTCAAAAGCCAGCCGGTAAAGGGATAGAGGAGTCCTGCGGCCAACGGGATGCCAACGATGTTGTAGAAAAAGGCCCAGAAGAGATTCTGTTTAATGGTGGACATGGTGTTGCGGGATAATTTGAGCGCCTTGAGTAGTTTGGAAAAGTCTCCGTGCAACAGGGTCAGCTGGGCGGATTCGATAGCGATGTCGGTACCGCTGCCCATGGCAATGCCGATGTCCGCCTGAGCCAGTGCCGGAGCATCGTTGATACCGTCGCCGATCATGGCCACCAGATTCCCTTGCGCCTGGAGTTCCTTAATCTTTTTGGATTTATCCTGCGGCAGGACTTCGGCGATTACCTGATCGATACCGGCTTCCCGGGCAATATATTCAGCAGTGTTTTGATGGTCGCCGGTCAGCAGGATTACTTTGATGCCGAGCCGGTGAATCTGCCGGATGGTAGAAAGGATGTTGGGTTTGAGGGTGTCGGAAATCCCCACCAGTCCCAGTACCGTTTTTCCGTCGGTCAGGAAGACGGGCGTTTTTCCTTCTCTGGTAATTTTTTCCAATTCGGCGGCAGGCGGGGATATTTTTAAATCGCGCAGGAGTTTGATGTTGCCGGCCCAGAACGTTGGGGAGGTTTTATTTGCGGAATTAATTTTTGCCTTTAATCCTTTTCCCTCAATGATCTCAAAATCCGTGGTTTCCGCGAGGTCGATTTTATCCCGGCGGGCCTGTTCCGTTATGGCCTGGGCCAGGGGGTGTTCGGATTTATGTTCCAAAGAGGCCAGCAGTCGCAAAAGTTCTTTTTCGCTGAGATTTGAACCGGGTGAGGGGAGCAGGTCGGTGACGACCGGTTGGCCGGTAGTGATGGTGCCGGTTTTATCAGTGGCCAGACAATTGATTTTGTGAAGTTTTTCCAGACTCTCGGCATCTTTAATCAGTATTCCGTGTTCGGCCCCCTTGCCGGTGCCGACCATAATGGCGGTGGGCGTGGCCAGGCCCAGTGCGCAGGGACAGGCGATTACCAGTACGCTGACAAAGGAAATCAGACCATAGGAAAGCGCGGTGTTGAAAGGCAAATAGAAACTGCCGATGAGCAGCCAGGCAGCCAATGACAGAATGGAAATGACCAGCACGATTGGTACGAAAATTGCCGAAATCCGGTCGGCCATTTTTTGGATCGGAGCTTTTGACCCCTGGGCTTTTTCCACCAGATCGATGATGTGGGCGAGCAGGGTGTCGGCGCCGATCTTGGTGGCCTTGAATTTCAGATAGCCCTGCTTGTTGATGGTCCCGCCGACCACCTGGTCGCCCGGGGATTTATCGGCGGGAATGGGTTCGCCGGTAATCATGGATTCGTCGATGGAACTGTTTCCTTCCGTGATCACGCCGTCCACCGGAATTTTCCCGCCGGGCTTGACGATAATCAAATCATGGATTTTTACCTGTTCCACGGGGATTTCCATTTCCCGTCCGTTTCTTGCCACCAGAGCGGTTTTGGCCTGCAGTCCGATTAGTTTTTCGATGGCCTCACCGGTTTTCAGTTTGGATTGCGCCTCAAGATATTTACCCAGGGAAATAAAACCGATCACGATGATGGTGACGTCGAAATAAGTATGCAGATCAATTTTGAGAGTCTCACCGAGGGCGGGGAAGAGCGTGACGAGCGAGCTGTAAAGATAGGCGGTGAAAGTACCCAGTCCGACCAGCGTGTCCATGTTGGCTCTGCCGAAACGGATGAAAGTTAATAGTCCTTTCAGAAAAGGTTGGCCGATCCAGAACAAAACGATGGTGGCCAGAATAAAGGAAATTTTATTGGTCAGATCGTCGGACAGAGGGAATGGGGGAAGCCAGTTTACAAAGTCCGCGGCAATCATCCAGATCATGACGATAAACATCAGGGCGGAAACCGGCAAAACGAACAGCAGTTTTTGTTTTTGCTGGTGCAATTCGTGGATTTTCAGCTGTTTGGGTTCGTTGATGCCGAGATGCGCTTCGTGTTCGTCCTGTCCATGGTGGTTGGGGTGGACGGCAGTGGTTTGCAACAGCTGATAGCCCAGCGGATCAATTTTTTCGTTCATCTGGGGTACCGAAATTTTGGCGGGATCGTATTCCAACATGGCTTTTTCCGTGCCGTAATTGACCTGGCAGCTTTTCACTCCGGGCAGTTCCTTGAGGGATTCCTCAATGTTGAAAGCGCAGCTGGCGCAATGCATGCCTTTGACCGGCAGGTTTTCAGTTTTTAATTTTGGCGCGGATCGGGTCATGGCGGTTGTGATTAAGAAATTTTGTGCTTACCGTTCAGGTTGATGATGTCCAATACTTCGTTAATCATTTTTTCCTGATGTTTGGGGTCCGGACTGTTGATGCCGTGTTTGAAACAAGTGCGCAGATGCTGCTTGAGGATTTTTTCCGAAGCCGATTTGAGTAATCCGTTAATAGCCAGAATCTGTTCGATGACATTGATGCAATAAGCATTGTCCTCGATCATGCCCAATACTTTTTTAATGTGGGTTTGGGCTTTTTTGAGAGCGATGGAGGCCTGTTTTTTTGGATCGTCGATTTTTTTCATAGTGTTGGCGGCGTGCTTTGAGCGTGGGCGCGGTTAAAATTTAATATTCAGTCTGTACATACCCATTGAGCAGGTGGCAAGCAGAGTGGTGCCGGGGGATTGGGGAGGAATTTCAATTTCGGTGAGGCCGGACAGCGGCAGCATTTTGCTGATGCCCAGACTGGGAATGGAGAACGCAGCGCTGCAATCATAGGTATTGTCAGTGGTAATTTGCAGTGCGGTGGGGAGATTGGGTTGGGCGGTAATTTCTCCCGGATAATAGCCGCCTTTGGCGGTGACTTTGGCGATCTGGCGGTTGTTTTCGACGGTGGTTGACCCGGAAACCGGGGGCGCGCTTTTTCCGGAAGACTCTCCTGAAGCGAACACCAGTACAACTCCGATCACGAATACCAGAATTATTACTGCAAAGACCGTGAGATTGCCGGAATCAAATTGCGAATCTGAAGATTTTTTCATTGGAATAATTAAATTCATTTATATTGTGCCTGATTTCGGGGTCCAAGTAAATACCCCCCAGGGGGGTATTTCTTCTAAGAATTTCTTTAGATCTAAAAAAAGCCCTGCTTTTTTTAGGAGCGGGGCTTTTAAACTAATTAAGATAATTAGGCGCGAGGACCTCTGTTGAAGTCTCGGCGAGGAGGGCGATCTTCCAGTGGTCTGGCTTCGTTAACGATCATCTTGCGTCCGTCCATATCCTGTTCGTTGAACTGATCGATGGCCTTGGCGGCTTCATCGTCATTAGCCATTTCCACAAAGCCGAAGCCCTTGGAACGACCGGAGAATTTGTCGGAGATAATTGTTGCGGAAGTTACCTCACCGACGGCTGAAAATTTTTCTTTCAGATCGTCAGCTGTAATTGAGTAAGGAAGATTTCCTACGTATAGTTTCTTTGCCATTTGAGTAAAATTTAAAGTGATTGATACAATTGATACAATTTGCTGATGAGACGACCCTCTTCCTTGTATTTTTGCAAATCATTTAAATTTTGCCGTATGGCGCGCAAAAAACTAACAGGAACTCACTAAGCGGGTAAACTATAGCCTATTCAGTGAATAATGTCAAACGACAGATTGAAAACTTATGGTGATATCGACGTAGAGGTGAGGGGAAAAAGGTTCACGGAGGGAGGGGGCTTTTTCGATTATTGGGAAATTGCTGAAAGCGCGATAATACCGGCAATGGCCAGAAAAGCTCCGAAAATCTGATACTTATGCAGTTTTTCCTTGCCGATGAAAAGACCAAGTAAAACCGTAATTGTTATGTAACTTTCACTGATGGTAGTGGCAATGGAAATGGGAATATAAGTTGTGGCAAAAGCAAAGCTGATCCAGGCGGAGTTGTCCAGTACTGATTCAGCCAGAATGGGTTTGGGGTATTTTTTCAGATCGGAAAGCGTTGATTTGAATTGGCGCCGGAAGATCAGATAGATCAGGCAGACCAGGGCGACCGCGGTGTGGGAAAACCAGATCGTGAGCAGGGGAGAGGTGGATTGGCTGGCGGTGCCTATCATGAAATTGGTCAGGGCCATGCCGATGGCTGCAATTCCCGCCAGAATCACTCCTTTTTCCAGTGACAGTTTTTTGTGGGGGTAATTGGGGTGATGAGCGGTTATGGCCAAAATTATCCCGATGAAAACCGCTAAAATCAGCAGTCCCTGCCAGACGTTAATTATTTCGTTGCCGAGGGTGATACCCAGACCGACGGTGAGGGGCAGTTCCAGTCCGATGATCGGTTCGACAATGGCAATTTTGCCCTGGCGCATGGCTTCGAAGTCAAACAGGGCGCCGAAGACCACAATTATCGACAGCAAAATCAATAAGAGAAATTTTTCCGTATTCAGGGTAAACAGCTCTCCAAAGATAAAAGGAAATAAAACAATTGATCCAAAAGCGGCAATATAAAAAAGTGCTTTCCAGCTGCCCACCAGGCGGGCGGTTTTCTGGATGAAAAAGTCGCCGAAGCCCCAGCAAAAGAGGGCCATGAAAGCAAAAATTATTCCGGTCAGATAGGTCATAGGCAGTTTTTAAAACCCCCGTCCGGAATTTCTGGTTCTTGATTGGACGGGGGCTTAGGATTAAGTCTCTTAAATTTACGCGGCAGACGGAGCTGTATATTTAGCTGATCCGAGGGCCAGAATCGGCACGAAGATAAAGCCCAGGAAAATCAGTCCGAGCGTTGTTCCCACACCTCTGCCGAAACGCAGGGACAGGTTGTGCATAACAATGATGGCGATGATGAAATTCACAAAAGGGATCAGAAAGAGCAGCAACCACCAGCCCGGTTTGCCAACTATTTTCAGCATCATGTAGACGTTATAGATGGGAATAATGGCGGCCCATCCGGGTTGCCCTGCTTTTACGAAAA
>CAZNDB010000002.1:265897-380277 GCA_964571725.1 uncultured Candidatus Peribacteria bacterium
ATAGGGGAAAGGATTGGGACGGGCAAGGAATTTTGAACAATCATCAATAATCTTTCACCACACCCGCCCGGATCAGGGCTTGATACTGTTCGGTTTTTTCGCGTTTCAAAAATTCGATCACTTTGCCGCGCACCGGGGCAATGGTGAGCCGGTTTTCTTTGGCGAAAGTCTGGATTTTTTCAACGGCCGCTGTAATTTCCGACTCCTGATTTACCATCAGTTCAATTTCACCGATATAATAAATAAAACTTTGGAAATTAACTGTGTCCAGATCAATGATGAAAGGGTCTTTTTTATATTTGCGGCGGACGGTGTTGCAGATGCAAAAAGGAGAGTAACCGTTTTGCTCCAGTGTCTCGGCAAAGCTGTTTGCGTCGGGCAGTTTTAAAGCCAGGCGGATTTTTGATTCTTCTTCCAGCTCGTCATATTGGTCGGCCAGTCTTTCGTTTCCCTGCTGGAGCGGCAGTTTTAATTCAAAACGTCCTTCACGGGCACGCAACCAGCGGTCGGTGGTGATGAGAGTAAAATCGGCGGTGTCATAATAAATATCCGTAAAAGCTTTTTCCCCCAGAAAATCGGCGCCCGCGGTCAGGCGGTTTTGTTCCTCATCAGTAAGCAAAAATTTAATTTCCACTTCGATCATGGGGGAACGTTGTTATCAGTTGGGGCCAGCTAAAATTTTCTATAAAATTCGACATTGAGTCTCATTTTATTCAAAAATTTTCCCTTCACTTCGGCAAAGGTGCGACTTTGCCTTCGCTACGGTCGCTGTCCTCGCAACTTAATGGCGGAGAGAGGGGGATTCGAACCCTCGAAGGAGTTGCCTCCTTACCGCTTTTCGAGAGCGGCGCCTTCAACCACTCGGCCATCTCTCCGCAGGTTGCTTTGGAACGCGCTATGATGTTAGCGGAAATTGCGTTTTTGGCAAGAGCTGGCTCGATTGACTATATCGGGAGGTGTGCTAATATGCCGCCTTGTTAAAACCCTATGAGAAACGAGGCGGAAAGACAAAACGATTATTTTTCGGATGAAGGTTCCATCACTTCAAGAGCGGGAGTGGTGTCCAGCTATATGCACGACGTGTCCAGAATACCGAGACTTTCGGAGAGTGAGGAAGCAGAAATTCACGTCAAATTGATGGCGACGCGCGAAGCCTATTTTTCCCGAATGGCCGAATTGGAACTGAATCCCGAGGATCAGATTTTGCAACAACGATGCATTGAAGCCAGGTCAGCTTTTGATAAGGTGGTGAATGATTATGTGACGCGAAATTTGCGTCTGGTTTTTTCCGTTGCCAAACATTATTCCTTGAAAGGGGGCTTACAGTTTTCCGATTTAATTCAGGAGGGCAGCATTGGTCTGAAAACCGCGGTGGAGAAGTTTGATCCGACACGCGGCTATAAGCTGTCCACTTATGCCACCTGGTGGATACGGCACGCTATCCAGAGGGGGCTTTATGATGCCGGATATGATATTCGTTTGCCGGTTCACGTTCATGAAAGGATCAATAAATTTTTCAGGTTGAAGAGGAGGTCGAGGCTGGAAGGGCCGGCTGAAACTGGTGAAATTGCCGAGATGATGGGGCTGACTGAAAATGACATGCTTGAACTGATGCAGGTTATCCAGATTTTGCATCCGATTGCTCTGGAAACTCCCATAGACAATAGTGATGGACATATCACTTTGCAGGATGTCCTTCCCGACCGGTCGCAGGATTCGGCTGATGACATTTTATTGAACAAAGAAGCGGATGCAGCGGTATACCAATTATTGGATTCTCTGAAGCCGCGGGAACGCTCTATCGTGGTCAGCAGGGCGGAAGGTAAGACTTTGCAGGAAATTGGCGATGAAATCGGGGTGACCAGGGAAAGAATCAGACAAATTGAGGATAAAGCTTATTATTTGCTGAGAAATCTGGCTGACAGAAATTCTCTATAGATAGTTTGCCGGCGTTTTTGTGCAGGGAGAACACACCGCGCGGCTTTGAGCGGCGCAGTGTATTCATTTTGGACGGGACGCGGCGGCAATCGTCAGTGACGGCGATACCTGCGCGTACGGGGGAGATAGCAGTGCAGCATCAGTTTCATGGAATCGGCCCCCTTTCAGACCGGGAGGTCTAGGCGGCCAGGTGGGTGGGGATGGTGATCTCGCGCTTGTGGTAGATGAACCCGTGTTCGTCTTTCCCCCAGTCGATCGCGAGCAGAGCCGGGCCGGTGTTGTTCAGGACGGCGGGTCCGGAGAAAATCTGCTCGGTAGGCTTGATCACGTCGTCGATGGCGACGGGGTGGCCTTTCACCAGGTACTGGTCATTGACCGGGATCGCGAAGATCTTGCCTTCGTCGGTGCGGAAGAAGAGGCGGGGATTCTCGCTGTCCACAACCAGGTCGACCACCTTCATCCGCTCGGTGTGCATCAGGAGATCGTCGTTGATGATGATGCCCTGGTTGGTACCGTAGAAGATCTTGGTGTTGAACCGGTCGGGAACGGTGAGGATGCAGTTCACCCCGTCACGGATCTTGTTGATAGCGATGCGGTTGTTCCGGATGTCTTCCGGGGTGATGATCCCGCCGAAAACGGTTCCTTTCTTGGTGAGGATGTGCAGCGCGTAGTTCCCGTTGGCCTGAATGGCCTGCATGTCGATGACGTCGTCGTCCAGCAACAGCTGTTCGGGGTCGATCTTCAGCGTCTTGTCGCCGATCAGATAGCCGTTCAGCTTGTTGGTGCGGGGAGCCGAGGTGCGCCAGCGCAGGTGGCCGTCCTTGGGGAAGGCCAGCTGGCTGGTTGTGATCAGCTCGGTGAGTCCGTGCACGAACATGTTGGGGAGTTCGCCACCGTCAGCCAGCAGGAAACCGCCGACTTTGCCGGTGGTTCCGAACGGGAAGAGAACGGTCTTCTGAAGGAAGACCAGATTGGCCGGGAGAGCTTCGTGATTGCCCATCCGGCCCTTGTACTGCTTGGTGTAGACGGCAGTCTTGCGCAGCTCCAGCGGGGGAGTGAACCCGACGACTTCCAATGCGCGAAATACCTTCGTCGGATCGCTCGCGACCTCGACCAGGAACTGCGCCACGTTGGGATAGATGAGTGGTCTTTTCTGCATGATTTCCTCACACTCTCTGGGGTCAAAACCGGACACCTTCAAGGAAACTCCATGAGTATTCCCAGGGCCGGTTGGCGGAATAAAACTGAGGCTGGTGAAACTGTTTGGTTTCATGCCTGCAACCGGCTCCGGGAATGTAAAAATTGATGCTACTGGCTATCAAATGACGCGCGTGTTTCCAAAAACAGACGCGGGCGGATATTATTCATTTTTGGCTGACAGGTCAAATGAAAATTTTCCGGCAAGCTTTTCTTGACAAAAAGGGGTCCGGGGGATTATTTAGAGCCCTGGACCAAAGTATGATGCCTGATCATCTGGCGTTCGGCCAGGGTGGTCGGAAGGAGAAAATTAAAATGGATACAAGACTGGTAATTCTGGAAGGCCCGGAACAAATGCATTCGCGCGGCCTCGAATCACCTCCCGGCTCAACAGTTCGTTTTCTGATTGAAAAGAAAGGACCTGTTGAAGTCAGTCTTGGCGAGGTGCGTCCCGACGGTGTGGTGGAAAACGGATGGGTAATTAACGGCTCCTGCGTAGTGCAGGGAAAGGATATGAGATTTGAGGGGTATTATTCCACCAAACATAAGCGGGGTACTTGTGTGCTGGTACATTCGTCACCGCGATAGTTTTCCCGGCTGGCATTGGTCCGATACTCGCCTTGGGCACTGAAAGGTTTCAGTGTCGAGGCGGGTTCGACGAGGGTGAAATTTAGTTTTCCTGATCTTTGGTCATTACTCCGTTGATGTCGCGGTAGACCCGTTGTTCGTTTTTGGTGATTTTTTTCAGAATTTCTTTTTCCAGATCGATGTTCAGGATTTCCGCCAATCCCATCACGTAAATCGCGATGTCGGCCAGTTCCTCGCCCAGATCGGGCAGTTTGCGGTTGTAGGCGCGGCAGGCTTCGCCGGTTTCCTCAATCAGGTAACAAAATTCCTGGTGGACGTTGGTGGTGTTGAAGCCTTTGCGGACTTTGTTATCGTAGATTTGTTTTTGCAGTTGTTTGAGGTCGAGCATGGCAAAAAATAAAAGGTTAAATTTCTATCAAAACAACGCTGATGATGCCCATTCCCAGGCCTATTTTATTGACCAGGCCAAGATCTTCCTTGAAATAAAGCACTCCCACCATGGTCATAACTATCAGATTGAGTATCGTGAAAACCGGAACGGCCCTGGAAAGATATTCATATTTAAGTGAAATAGCCCAGAAAACCGTGCTCAAGAAATAAAGAAGAAAACCCAAGGCAAGCAGCAGTGATTTGTTCTCATTGGCCCAGAACTTGAGAAACAGGTCGCCGACGCTTTCCAGTCCCACTCCGAGAATGACCAGCGCAATAAAGATAATTTTTGTGGAAAGGGGGACGCTCATCAGGATGGGGTTTAAAATTGTGAATAATAAGTTCGTAATTTATTTATCACCATATAGGGATCGGAAGCAATCACGCTGCTGGCGTAAAGCTCCATGCAGCCAATGTCGGCGGTGGTTTTGAACATATTTCCGCGGTCCACCAGTCTGATTACATGGGGGATTGAGGTTTCTCCAAGGGGCGGGATGGAAATACTCAAGTTAAAGCTGGTTACTCCCAGTTCATCGATGAAACAGCGCAGTGTCCGGTAGATTGCTCTTTTGGCGCTTTCATTTTCGGCGGGGGACTCCTTGCTGACAATAATTACTTCTTTTTCCTTGATGGGAGTGAGGTTGGCGATGATGGTGGTGTCCTGATCGGAGAAGGCCAGGTTGACCAGATGATGCGCCTGGAAGAGATCATTGAAATAATCGCGGTTGAATTTCTGACGATAATTTTCCGTTACCTGTCTGATGTGTTCGGTCTTGGCGTAATGAGTATCACGGCTCATCAGTATTTGGGCGTGGCCGTGAATGAGCGATGCCCCAGCTCTTTCCAGACAATTCCACATTAAAAAAGGAAAACGATAGGCCGGGTTTTGTTCAGATACTTTTTCGAACCAGCGGAAACCGGTTTCCAGATAATCGGACAATTCCTCCTGGGTGAAATCCAGAGGATTATGTTTGTTAAAACAAATGATGCTGTGCCAGGCGTCATATTTGGCGATGTTGGCGGCAATAGTGCAGTGTTTTCCGTTGATGCGGCCGAAAGAATCTTCGGCGGTCAGGCGGTCGGGCTGACAAAAATCACAGTTGGCTTTGGAGGCTTCGATGTGATTGAGCAGCTTGCTGGAGTCGGAGTCGGGCAGAGGACAGCCCGGGGGGAAGGCCCTTAACCAGTTGAACAAGGCTCCTTCCCCGGATAATTTGTTGAAAGTCCGGACTACGGTCTGATTTCTTAAGCGGTTCAATATGTCCTGGTCGGATTCCGTTTGTTTCCCGCCGCTGTCTTTCCGGGCGAAATAGGAAACTGCTTTGTCCTCGAAAGTTTGTGGTACGGCCAGATGACCTTCCGAGGTGTGGATATCCAGAATACTGTGGAAAAGCTCGCGATCGGCGGGACGCAACAGACTGATTGTTCTTTCCAGATCAATTATTGAACTCATTCCAATTTTCCTATAAGAGATTCAGTGCACGATATTTAAGCGGCAAAGCCGGTTTTATTCATCACCGGCCGGACAGAGGTCCGCGATGAATATGTCGACGACTTTCTGGATTACATCGTCATAAGAATATTTGGCGTATAAGGCGTCAATTTCTTCCTGGGATGTGGTCATGCCGTCTTTTTGTGCGGCATTTTGTTCGTCCAGGTATTTCAGCCAGGCTTCATAGGCGGCATCTTCCCCCAAGGCGGCGTTTTCCTGTTTGAAACACATCATGGAAGAATACAGCATGGCATAATAGGGACGCTCTTCGTTGTAGATACCCATGCGGAACAGCATTTCGGCGACTTCTTTGCGGGTCATTCCGTCAGCCGGTTTGTAATAATATGAACCATCGGGGTCTTGGGTGACATGATTGCCGTCAATCAGTTCCTTGACTATGCTGAATCTTAAATAAGGCGCGTACCACTGGGTCATATCGGCATCGCTGGGCATGGGGAGTTCTTTTTCCGCGTCAATCGGGGTAGGCCATTCTCCATCCGGCAACATGGCGTTTAAGATTATTTTCATGGCTTCGATTCTGTTTACGGCCTGTCCGGGTTTGAAGGTGCCATCCGGATATCCTTCGACCCAACCCTGTTCTTTGGCGTAGCAGATATAGCGGGCAAACCATTCGTCTTTAACGTCGCTGAAACAGTTTACATATTTGGGATCATCAAAAATGGTGGCATCCAAAGGATAGAGAGTCGTACCTTCAATCATGCTGGCCATGGCGCCTGGCGTGAAAGTTACATAGGCCAGGGAGACCATTTTCATCAGTTCGGCCCGGTTGACTGTCTGGTTGGATTTAAAAGTTCCATCCGGATAACCTTTGATTATTTCATTTTTGACCATCAGCGCGATAGCGCGGTAATTAGGGTGACTTTGGGAAACGTCGGTCAGAGGCATGGGTAATTGCGCAGCTTCGTTCATCACAAAAGACCGCAGATCGGCCAGAGCGGTTAACGGCAGCATCATTAAAATAATGCCTATCACAGATAAGTGTTTGATTTTGATCATGTTGAAATATTAATTTTTGTCTGTTTGGAATATAGCTTTTTGGATGGGCAATATCAATTGGAAAACTTCCGTTTTCCTGAGGGTTTCTCTATCGTGGCCGGATAATTTTTCTATTGGGAAATCCCGGACAAAGCTTGCGCATGCCGGGAGGTGGGGGCGCTCGACAACCTGAAAGGTGTCTTCGCGCACGGGGGGAGGCGAGGTTGGGTAAGGAGTAGTGGGTGAATGCAGCTGTTGAACTCAAACTGGCAGCTCGATCAGCTGACGCGAGTAGACGAATTCGCTGGTCTTGATTCGCGGATCCGTAACTTTTTCCCAGCTGCTCAGGAGCAGCGCTGCTTTTTCGTTGACGCTGATGTGGGGACCGGCGATCAATTGTTCGTCTGTTCTGACATCTGCCTGGCCGACCTGCAGGGGACCTCCTTTTGGGGTGAATTCCCGGTCCACGGGGATGGTGAAGATTCCTCCCTGGTCGGTACGGAAGAAGATGCGCGGAGCTTCGCTGCTGACAGCGAGTTTTTTGACTTTGATTCCTTCGGTACCGTAGAGCTGGTTGCCGTAGATGCGGATGCCGTCGTCCGTTCCGAGAATAGGGACAGAATCGTCCCGGCGCGGAATGGTCAACAGACAATTGATTCCTTCGGCCAGTTGCCGGAAGACAGGGTCTTTGCGCTCGCTGATGCTTTGCGGCGTAATGAGGGCGTGATAGACGCTGCCTTTTTCCGTAAGCAGATGCAGGGAGTAGCCCAGGGCGGGCAGGTAGATGATCTGCATGTCCAGGGTCACTGAACCCAGTTCGGTCGGGTTGATCATCAGGGTTTGATCGTCGTGAGTCAGAAACCCGTAGATCTTGCCGTGTTCGCCATTGCTTGGTGCCGACGTGTGCCAGCGCAGGTGCCCGTCTCCGGGAAAAACCATGCGGCTGGGATCGAGCACTTCCGTCAGGGCGCGGGCGATCATGGGGTTGAAAAAACTGTTGGCAGTGATGAAGGTGCTGAGACGGTTCTCCTTCTTTCTGTCGATGACGACGGTTTTACGCAGGTAGGTTAGTGCCGGCAGCTTGGCCTGTTCGCCCAGATCTTTCAGGAAGGGAACCAGCCAGATCTTTCCGTGCAGCCCGTTGTTGGGCGGGACCGCGATCACTTCCGCTTCCCGATAGGCCGTCATTGGATCGGCGGCCAGAAGCGAAAAAAAATCGACGATCCGGATCTTTTGGATCAGGTCTGTGTTCATAGCTTTAACCTCGCTTTCAAATGCCAAGTGTATGTTTACACTCGGCGCGGATTTTATTTAGTTTTTGTCGCTGGGTCAAGCGGTTTTTTTGAATATTTTGGAAGCCGGTTTTATCAACCCGTTTCAGGGGTACCCCGGTCAGGTTTTTTGATGATGAAAAAGTTCCAGATAACGGTCCATCTGCCGTTTATTGTCGGTGTAGAGAGTGTGGCTGAGTGAACGGGTAAACGTTTTTTCATCGTTCCTGTTGTCGTGAGGGGGCAGGTTGCCTTTTAGTCTGCTGTGTTTGATTCTGGGATCAAGATCGTTTTTTTCAAATACACTCCATTCGGTTATTACAATATTTCGTATTTCGCGAAAAGTAAGTCTGCGGATCACTGAAATTTCCATGCGCTTTTTGTTTATTTCCATCCATTGGGTCAGGTTGGAGGTCATGATGCCGTCATGATAAGTAGGGCCTTCAATCAGGATGGAGGGCATATATTTATTGCGCGGATTTCTTTTGGCCCGGTAAACCTGGGTTACCGAAATGGTTGGTTTGACCAGGTGCTTGGTGAGCAGGGTTGTGCCTGGGGACGAGACTGCCTGTTCGATCAGGTTTCTTAGTTCGCTGGTCAGACTAAACTCAAATTCCAGAATTTCTTCTATGTCCGGGGGACAATCCATGATGGGAAATCTTTGGTCCGGAGTGTCCCGCAGGTCGCTGAAATCACATTCGGATGGGAGATCCGGGTGGAAGAGATCACTTTTTTGTTGAGACATGATGAAAAACTTTTAGTTTTTAGATTTACCGGTTTCTTTGCGGTAGACCAGATAGGAATATACGATAGTGTAGATCGTTACGAAAATAACCGGGATCAATATGAAATATAATGCGTAAGCGGGTAGAGCTATTCCCAGGAGAGCGATGACCCCGGTTATTTTGAAGAGCGTCGCTCCAACCCGGTGCGTTTTGTCCCAGACTTTTTCGTTGCTGATGGTCCAAGGGGTGCGGATGCCAATTGAATAATTTCTTTTGGAGTTTTCGATCAGTATCCCGGCATAAAAGAATAGCAGCGCGAAGGCGGGGGAGAGCAGCTGTATCATGTTAAAGGAATAATCCAGGCTCCAGAAGATAGTCAGCATATAAATATAGAGCAGGAAAAGGAAAAGAATGGTCATGAAATTGTCGTAGTATTTTCTGAATTTGTCGATGTTGGCGTTCAGGGGATCGATTTTGGGAACAGCCAGATAGATCAGGAACATGACGACTGAAATCATCGGCATCAGAAAAAGTCCCAGCCATTTAGGCATGTAACCGTCAACTTCGCCGGCGATATTCCAGTGCGAGGCCATTTTGTCCGGCATCAGTGGAAAAAAGTAGATGCCGATCAGGAAGGAGATCAGAATGATGCCAAGAATCAGCAGAATACTGTTGTTGAATTTAAGGTTTGTTTTTTTTCATTGTAATGCCCTGTCATTGTCTTGCCAATATTCCTTGGTTCGCTGACTGATTTCTGAATATTTCATAAAGATCGGCTTAGCCCGATACTTGATTCTATGGCGGAGAGAGAGGGATTCGAACCCTCGAAGGCCTTTTGAGCCTTACCCGCTTTCCAAGCGAGCGCACTCGGCCACTATGCGATCTCTCCATTTGAAGGGTCCAGGGGAAACGGTATGGGGTTCGTGCTATTTCTTAGCCGTTGCTTTTGCGGTCTTCTTGAGTTTTTTCTTGGTCAATGAAGCCAGTTCAGCGCGGAATTTGTTGGGATTCTTGATCATGGTGCGGAGAGCGCGGGTGGAGACGTTGATGCGCAGCTTCACTCCCGTGACAGGATCGACAACGGTTCTTTTGGTGACATTGGCCTCAAATGTTCTTTTTGTGTGCCGGTTGGAATGGGAAACATTATAACCGGTGGATTTCTTTTTGCCCGAAAGCTGGCATACCTTTGACATAGAATTGCAGTTAAAAGCAGGGGAATATTAGCATTAAATTCAATAAATGCAACTTTTTTTGCGGGATTGGCCGGGGCTTAAGTTGCCAAGATGAGAGTGGAGGAGGTAAGCTGACCCTGGCCATGACTGTAAAGGCCTTTTCAATCCGCCCCAAGTCAATTTATGTACAAAATTTATAAAATTGTGGCTGGTAAGGTTACCGTTCTCAAGAAGCCGGTGAAAAACTGCTGGATTGACATACATGATCCCACGTCGGAAGACGTGAAGGCATTAAAGCCTTACATAGACATAACCGATGAGGTTTTGGTGTCGGTGGACGATTCCGAAGAGGTGCCGAAGTGGGAAAAACTGGACGATTATAATTTTCTGGTTTTACAAACGCCGGTGGTGGTGGACCCGATCCGGCCTATTTATAAGACCATGCCTTTGGGCATTCTGTTCAACAGCGAATATCTGGTTACCGTTTATTTCGGCAAGAACGATATTATCGATTATCTGAAGCGGGAACTGGATAAAAACAAGCGTGGTGAAATTGTCAGTACGGAAAGACAGTCACAGTTCATTTTGAAACTGATGCTTCTGACCGCCAAGTTTTATCTGACTTATCTGAAACAGCTGACTTATGGTATTAACAGAATACAGGAAAAATTTGAACATACTCCCAATGACAAGGATATTCTGGGTATGATGGAATTCGGCAAGGCTCTTTCCTATTTTTCCGGGTATCTGCAGGCCAATCACATTATTTTTCAGAAAATCACCAAGAAGCCGCAGTTTCATTCGACCGAGGAGGACGAGGATTTGTGCGAGGATCTGATGGATGAGAATTTACAGGCCTTGGAGGCCGTTAAAATTCATAACAAAATTTTGCATTCCACGCTGAGCACTTTTTCCAATTTGATTTCCAATAAATTGAACGCCAATGTGAAGTTTCTGACGACTTTTTCCATTATTTTGATGATGCCGACCCTGGTGGCCAGCGTTTACGGCATGAATCTGGTCTTACCTTTTCAGGGCCATGAACAGGCTTTTGAAATCGTGATGGTGATTTCATTGTTTATGACTTTGATTCTGGTGGGCTTCTTTTTGCGAAAAAAACTGTTTTAAAATAATCAAGCCGGAAGATGCTGCAATTTCTCTATATTATATTCGCTCTGATCCTGGTGATCACTCTTCATGAATTTGCCCACGCTTATGTGGCTGCTTTGCTGGGGGATCCGACTGCCCGGCATGAGGGCAGGGTGACGCTAAACCCTTTGAAACACCTGGATCCGCTGGGTACGCTTTTGATGTTTCTGGTCGGCATCGGCTGGGGCAAACCGGTACCGGTTAATCGGGCCTATTTCAAGAAGCCGCTTGCCTATGAAGCCATAGTGGCGGTGTCGGGTCCTTTGATGAATTTGCTGATTGCCATTGTGGTACTGATACCTCTCAAATATTTTACGCAGTATCTGAATTATGAGCTGGGCCTTTTTTTGGCTACTATCTTTGATGTTTCAATTTTGCTTTTTGCTTTTAACATGTTGCCGTTTCCGCCCCTGGACGGGTCGAAGTTTTTGCAACTTTTGATGCCGCGCCGCTGGCAGCATCACTATCAATACTATCTGGCCAATGCCGGCATTTATTTTCTGGTGTTTCTGGTTATAGATAATTTTATATTTTCCAGATATATGGGTTTTTCCCTGCTGAGTACGCTGATCGGTTGGCTGGTGGTGGGAGTAAAAATGGTTCTGTTTCTGGGGGGGTGAAAACTTTAAGTATAGCACTTCGAGAGTGAAGTTGTCATTAATTAAAATTGAAATTGTCAATATGGACTTTCGCTTTACTTGCTGCTATTATTCAGCTGTCTTTTGTACGCGATTAAGTCTCAGTTAACTCTCTCACTATTGGAACTTAAGGGAGGCTCAAATTACCCCACCCTGCGGGGCAAGGGTTGCGGTCACCCACTTGGAATACTAAGGGATTAGTGTTCTTGAGACGGCCCGGTACGAAGGATTTTTTTAATTGTCCGGCGGCGCATTTCAGTGCTGCTAAACAGGCCGTCAGTTTTCCCAGCAGAGATTGTAAAAGGGGCAGCGGTCGCAGGGTTCGGAGCGGTCGATTTTCTCGAAATTCTGCTGCATGATCTGGCTGTGGGCGAAACGGATGTTTTCGGTGACTTCGGCGACCGCTGCCGCAGTAACTTCGATGGCGGCGATTTCATGGCGGCCGGAGTGGCGGCTTTTTTCCAAAAATTCGATCTGGCTGCGGGTTACTTTTTTACCGGCGTAGGTTTTTTTAAATTGCGGTGAATTGTCGCAGAGGATTTTATAGAAAACCAATTGCCGCCAGTAATCGCCGCCCTCACGGCTTTCTTTTAAGCCGTTGTCGGCGTTGCCGGTCTTGAAGTCGGAGACAATCAGTCCGCTTTCCGGGTTAAGGGGATCGGGGGCCAGTTTGTCGATTTTTCCGGTGATGGGAATGCCGTCGATGCTGACGCCATGCCGGGAAAAGTTTATTTCGCTGGTGATGTTGGAAGAGAGGCTCTCGCCATGGACGTCAAAATAGTCGCCGATTACCGCCCGACCGTAATCCAATTTTTCTTTATAATCTTTTTCGGATAGCAGTTCTTTCTGCAAGGCACGTTGATAATGCAGGAGCAGGAATTCTTTGCCCGGATTGATTTTTTTGAGGCGGTACTGATTGAGGAAAAGTTCCAGCGCCTTGTGGATGGCAGTGCCCATGGCGGCGGAGGCCCGTTTGGGCTGGGGCAGACGGACCAGATTCTGATAGAAAAATTTACGGGGGCAGATCAGATAAGTGTTGAGGGCGGTGGGGGACAAAACGTAGGTGGAGGTGAGGTTACCGAAATAAGTGGTTTCCTGGGCGGTGAGATCGGGGGCGGGCTTTCCCATGAAGAGCAGGTCCAGATAATCGGGCAATTCCTTTTCATAGGAGGAAGTGTCAATTTCTTCCAGATATTCCCGGGGGATTTCGTTCAGATAAAGGGTAGGGATGTCCTCTTTGTTTTTGCCGTTTTCAAAGCGGTTTTTGGCCAGGCTCAAATGTAATTCTTTTTTGGCGCGGGTCATCGCTACGTAGAAAAGACGGCGGTTATCCTCCTCCAGTTCCAGTTTGCGGTCGGTGATAATGTTTTTCACCAGGCCCGGCGGCAGTTTAATTTTCTCATTTTTTCCCGCTTTATCCCAGCTCCGGCTGGTGCAATGAATCAGAAATACATATTCGAATTCCAGCCCCTTGGCGCCGTGAGCCGTCATCAGCTGTACCGCGTTTTTCCCGATGTGCAAAGGCTCTTCGATCAGTTTTAAATCGTGGTTGCGGCGGAGTTTCAGCTGTTCCAGAAAGTGGGTAATGGTCAGAGCGTGGTTGCGGCGGGTCTGTTTTTTGATTTCTTTATATAGTGAATTAAGCCGGTTTAAGATTTCGATGCGGTTCTGGTTTTTCTGCTCGATCTGGAATTTCAGAAAGCCTGATTCTTCCAGTACCTGCACAAAAAATTCCGGCAGGGTGACGTTGGCAACCATTTCGCGCCAGCCCGTGAGCCGGGTGATAAAGGCTTTGAATTTCTGCGGATTGGCCAGACCGGCCGTGGCCAATACTTTGTCATTGCCCAGCGCGGTCAGCCAGGAGTGTTTTTGACTGGCGAGGCGGTTCTGGAAGAAGAAATTGGAGAAACGCAAGACGTCCAGTTTTTCGAAGCCGAGAAAGTCCAGGAAAAGCGTCTGGGAAAAAGCCTCGTCATCGTTGGGGTTTTCGATTAGACGGAAAAGAGTGAGCAGTTTGGTGATTTGCAAATCTTCCAGAATATCCTGACCGGCTTTCAGTTCGAAGGGAACGCCAAGCCGCAGGAGCAGCTCGGTCAGTTCGCGGGCTTCGACGTGTTTGTGGTAGAGGACGGCAATCTGGGCGGGGTCGGTGCCTGCGGCGATCAGGGACTGGATTTGTTTGGCGGTCCCGTAAATTTCACTCTGTTCGGTGGAATATTTGTGCAGTTTTAAGGGACCGACCGGATGGGAGGCGTGGCTTTGGAGGATTTTGGAGATATTGGGCAGGTGAGTGGCAATGCGGGTCTGGTTGCGGGCGACCACGGATCCGGCGGCATCCAGAATGGTCTGCTGGCTGCGGTAATTGCGGATCAGAGTTACCAGCTTGATTTCACTTTGATAGCGGCCGTGGAAAGCAATAATGTTTTCGATGGAAGCCCCCTGAAATCTGTAAATGGACTGGTCGTCATCGCCGACCACAAAAATATTGGGCGCGTCGAAAAAATTACCGAGCAGATCGACCGTCTGGTTCTGGGAACTGTTGGTGTCCTGATATTCGTCCACCAATATATACTGGTAAAGTTCCTGGTATCTTCGAAGCAGGGTTTCGTTGGAACCCAGCGCGCGCACCACCATCATAATCATATCTTCATAGTCATAGCGGCCGGTGTCCGAAAGCGCTTTCTGGTAGAGGGCGTAGGCGCGCGCCAGTTCTTTCTGTTTAGACAGTTCATCCAGGCCGTCCAGGATCAGTTTTTTGAGCGCGTCGCGCAGTTTGACGCGGGCGCTGTTGTCCTGTCTTTTATTGCCGCCCAAAGCTTCCAGCTGGGTTTGATAAAGATGTTTTAAGTAATCCAGGTGGTTTTGCTGAAAGGGAGTGACCGGTCCGGTTCCAGCTAGTACCGTGGCAAGTTGCGGGAACAGTTTTTCGGGATTTGCCAATTCAGCCAGAGCTGCTTCGACTGTGCGTTTGGCATCCAGCAGCGGTTGCAGGATTTCCTTGAGAACGGTCAGCAGTTTTTCCAGTTCAGCCAGTCTGATGTTCAGCGTTTCTGGATCGATATTTTCCTTTTTGAGATTCTGGATTTGCGCGGAGAGATCTTTCAGATAGGTATAAGGTTCGCCGGCCGGGCGCAGGGGACTGGTAACGCCCAATTGATCGATAATTTTTTGGAAAAGATCGACCCGTTCCAGATCATCCAGTTGCTCCCCCTCCTGTTTGAAAATAAAGGTGTCAGGATTGTCCTTGATGATTTCATTGCAGAAACTATGGAAGGTACATACTTTTACATGATAGGCGGTGGAGCCGATGATTTCGATCAGACGGTTGCGCATGGCTATCACTCCGGCATCGGTGAAGGTTAAACAAAGAATATTGAAAGGATCAATCTGGGTTTCCAGCAAAATTTTGGCGATGCGCACGGCCAGAATTTGCGTCTTTCCGGTGCCGGCTCCGGCGATGGTCATGACCGGTCCTTCAATCGCGTCCACCGCCTCTTTCTGTTCGGGGTTGAGTGCTTCGTAGTATTTATTGAAAGCGGCGAGCTGTTCTTCGCGCGACGGGTTGTTGGTTCCGGTGGGGCTGGACATTTTTATTACTTTAGTTTTTTTGTAGAAGTTGGCTGGGTGATTCGCGTTCGAGAAAATTTGTGCAATTCTAGCACTCCCAATGGCGCGTTAAAACAATTTGCGATTGCCCGAGTAAGTCGGACGATGATGAAATGGGAATAAATCTTGTCGGAATTATTGCTATGTGCGAAGATGTCCGGTGAGTTCATTTTTAAATTTTATTATGAAGAAAACTATTGCTTTGGGAACGATTCTCATGACGCTTTTTACTTTTACCGGGTGTCAATCAGTGCCCGGACTTCCCGCTCAACTTGGAGGCGGTGGTCAGCCGACGCTGGAAGAAATCGCGGCCAAGCCTTTTACCATGGAATACGAATATTCCGAAGCGCAGATAAAAAGTCTGACTGAAAATGACACGATGGAAAGTATCGCTGAGGCCGGACCTTTTTACGCAGGACACGCGGAGTTTGTTCAGCCAGGGCTGCAAAAATTTCAGGAAATGAAAATCGCGCTGGTGGAGGACATTATGAAAAACGTTGAACAGCTGAATACTGACTCTGTGGCTTATGCGGCTGAATTGAAAACGTTGAAGAATAAATATATTGATTATCTGGGACAGGTGCTGGAATTGAACAATAAACTTGGAAAACAGCTGAAGGAGGTGGCCAAGGCCGTAATTGAACCGGAGGTCAAATACACTATGAATTTTGTTCATTTTGACAGTATTGATACTTCCACCATTACCCAGCCCGCGACCGCCGCTCTGATGAAATATCAGAAGACTTATCTGGCCCTGGAAAACGTTGATTTCCTGTCGCGCGATACTGCTGAAACAGTGGGTGGTCTGATGAATCTGGAGACTTCTTTGCAGAATTCCACGGAAAGCGGAATGAAAGCAATTGGTTCGGGCATTGCGACTGACATTCCGGCGGAAGTTGACGCTTTGGGCGTGAAACTGATTGCTTTGCAGGAAAAACAACAGCAGGTGAATACACAATTGAAACAGCTCAATACCGCCGCATATTATATGGGCATGGCTTCGGTGCAGTATGTTGAAGAAAATCTGGCGATGCTTCAGCCGCAGATTGACGGTCTTGCTCCAACCGGTGATTTGACCGCAGACGATGTGGCCTTCATCAAAGATTTAGCCAAATATTATGGAGAATTTAACAGTGAAATCAAACAGCAACTGGCTCAGGTTGATCAGAAAGAACTGCTGGCTTTTGCCGATGTACAGGAGGCGGGCTTGATTCCGGTCGCCAAAGCAGATGAGCCGGGTTATGCGCAAAGAGCATTGGAGATGCTGAAAGGGGTTGGCAAATCCGGTTTTGAAGGCGGCAAATCTTTGGGTAAATTTACCTGGGAATCCGCCAAATCAGGATATAACACCGCAACCACCGTAATCGGAGTCGGACTGGATACCTTGGGCGCGCATACCAAATCAGCCGCCGATGTGATTTATGGAGTGGCCAACGGTAATTCGGTTAAAGATATTGTGACGGAAATCGGAGGTAATTATAAAAAAATCGGGGATAATTTTAAGGCGGGGAAATCGGGCAGTGAAATCCTGACTACGGCCACCGGATATTTTGATGCCGTGGAGAAGGGTACCGGAAAGGCCGCGGAATCGGCAGTGGAAGGAGTTATGGGTAAAGGCTGGAGCAGCTGGCTGGCCGGACACGCCGGTGAAATGACGGCCAATCTTTTTACCAGTCTGGGTAAGGGCATCACCAAGGTTGCCAATAAACAGTCCACGGCCGGTGAAATTGTTGAAGGAACTTTGGATATCGGTCTTTCTTTTATCGGAGGGTCAAAAGTATTAGTCAGCGGTTCGCAATTTGCCAAGGGCTCTAAAGAAGCTCTGAAATTATTTGGAGAAAAGGGAATTAACTTTATCGGCAGTTCACTTTTCAAAGGAGACATTAAAGCCATTAAAGGATTGACTGCTGAAATCCTGAAAAACACGAAATTGACCCAGGACCAGGTAACAAAATTAATTACCAATGCCATTAATATTGAAATCAAGGAGGCGATTACCAGAGAGATCGCGGCAACCAGTAAAGCCATCAATAAGAAATTTCTTGATCTAATCAAAAAAAGCGGGTCAACAATCCTGAAGAATTCCACCGCCGGGGCCAAGGAGGCTTATAAGGAATTTGTGGAAACTGCTTTCGAAAATACTTTGAAGGGCTACAAGGAGTCGTTGGTCGCGGTTTTGGGCAAGGATTTTACCAGTTATATCGACAACCTGGTTGCCAATAAGGCCGATGATTTGCTCAAGGAAATTACCAAGGATTATATCGACAAGGGAATTATTCCCGGTATCAATACCGCGCCTGATCTAAAGGATCTGGCCGGCAAATGGGGTGAGGGCAGCATGGTCATCTCCGACGTGGAAACAACGGAAGCTTTCAGGGCCCAGGCCGCTAAAGAAGGTTGTGATATTTCCGAAATTGAGAAACAGAAAGGGAAAAAACAGGCTTTGTCCATTACCATGGAACCTACGGGAGAGGACGGCGGGAATCTGCTTTTGAAATTCGGAGACGGTGAGTCCAAGTCAGTGCCTTTTACCTATAATGAGGGTAACATCGTTGCTTCTTTTTCCGAAAAAGACGCCGCGGTTTCGATCAACATGAACGTGACCGAGGAAAACGGTGTGTATAAAAACAACGGTGGCATGGAAATCAGTTATGGTGGCGGAGGACTGAAAATAAAAGCTGACGTGAGTGCTTCCAAGGAAGCTCCCAAACCGCCCTTAAAGACAGTGACCAACGTGGATGGTGATGTCGGTTCCGAGCTGGTAACCGGCAACGCCGGAGGAACGCCTCAACTCTAATTACCGATACAAAAAATGTATCCGTTTCAGATAAAATTATTGCTATTTGGTCAGACCGTGGAATTCGGCCCCTATGCCTTGTTTTTCGGTCTGGCCATTGTGATTGCCCTGGCCGGTTGTATGGTTTTCGGCGTGCGGCGGGGATTTAAAGCCGGGCAATTGATGTGGATTTTGGCTACTATGTTGCTTGTCGCAGTAGCGGGCGCGAGATTGTTGAACGCACTGGTGAACTGGCCGGCGTATTTGGCTGAACCAGGGAAATTATTTGAGTTGTCCAGTTCCGGTTTCTCACTCTATGGCGGGATTGTAGCAGCTGTGATTGCCGGATATCTGGTTTGCCGGCGGTTGGGGGTGGACGCTTTTCGATTGGGGGACACTTTTGTTCCTTTTTTGGGAATAAGCATCGCTATGATGAGAGTAGGCTGTTTTTTGCAGGGGTGCTGTTTCGGAATTGAAACGGATTTGCCTTGGGGGGTGACATTTCCACTTTTGAGTCCGGCTCATCTGCATCAGATGTCCGGGCACGGGAATTTTCTGGAAGTGATGGCGGTTCATCCGACGCAATTATATGAATTGGCAGCGGCTGTGCTTTTGAGTGTCCTGGCTTTCATGCTGTTGCGAAAAAAACTGAAGGCAGGAGTTACCATGGTGATTTTTTTGACGGTTTTTTCTTTGTTCCGGCTGTTCAATGCCTTTTTGCGGGCAACTCCGGAAAATTTCAGCATGCCGGAATATTTTTATCCGGGAATATATATGTTGGTTTTCCTGACGGGGACGTTGTTGCTGGCTAAAAACGTTTTCGCAATGCGACGCTTGCCAACCGATGCTGAAGCGGATGCCGTCTAATTATGCTGATGGCGGAGTGGCTTTTTGCAGTTCTTTAACTTTCGTTTCCACGACGCCCAAGGCGTGAGCCATTTGCGCGACGATCGGGTTTTTGAGGCGTGACAGAAGGGTTTCCAGAACTGCATGATAAAACCATAATTCCCGTTCAATGGGGGCGTGGAAAAAATCAAATATTTTCAGTCCCATCATCTGGCAGGAATCGTGCAGTGACATTAAATTATGGATTTTGTCGGCCGCGCAGACCATCATCGCGGGTTCCGAATCAGTGGCTAGATTGGCCAGATAGCCGGCTTTGCGGTGTTCCCAGTTCTCAATTGAATTTCCCGGTTTGGCGGGATCTTTTTTTTCACTGACTTCACGCACGATGCGGGTGATTTCCGGTCCGAAATCCCTTTCCATGTCCTGTTCGCCGTAACCCGATACGTCTTCCAGCACGTCATGCAGCAGTCCCGCGCAGATGGTGTTCTCATCCCGCGTATATTCCGAAAGTATCATGGCCACGCCGAAAGGATGGGAAATATATGGCTGATCCACCGCTTTGCGTTTTTGTCCGTCATGGAGGTGAGCTGCGGTATTCACTGCTTTGAAGACCAGGGGTGTGAAGAACATGTGGGGAAAAGTAAAGATTGATGTTTTCATTGTAAGCAAAACCGGACTTTTTTGAAAGTAGTTGTTGTGATGAAGAGGATGGTGTTGTGTCCGTCACAAGTAAAAATTTGATAATGTTTTTTTGTTATATTTGTGCAATAATCGGGGTTGATAAACCTTAAATGTTTATTATGCCAAATAAAAACAGTGATACTTTTAAAGTGATGGGAGAGGATCTGGTCAAACAGATCAAGAAACTCTTTCACGAGGGGAATATCCGCAAGATCAGAATCAAAGATGAGAAGGGCAAGAATACCTATCTGGAAATTCCCGTAACAGTAGGCGTGATCGGAGCGGTACTGGTTCCGGTTCTGGCGGTGGTGGGGGCTTTGGGCGTAATGGTGGGGGCGGTGACGGTGCAGGTGATACGGATGGAGGAGTCCAGAAAAGCTACCGCTAAAGCAAAAAAGGCGGCGAACAAAAAGTAAACCGGATGAAGGTTGGGCTGCCCGTGTTATGTGTTATAATTCAGGCGGTTTTGAACAGGATGTACGATTAATTTTAATTATATGAAATTTGTCTGGGAGGAATTCTACAGCGTAAACGTCAAACTGATTGATGAGCAACATCAGCATTATTTTGAAATCATCAATAAAATTTCCGACCATCTGGATTCGGATCATCTGGACCGGGTGATGTTGGGAGGAATATTGAAAGAACTGGTTGATTATGCTTTTTATCATTTACAGACCGAGGAAAAATATTTTCAGGAGTTTAAATACGAGGGCGCGGCCCATCACATCGAAATGCACAATGTGTATCGGGAAATGATGAATAAATATATGGCCCAGGCTCAGGATCCCGCCGTGGATGTGGAAAAACTGTTCAGTGAAGTATCACAATTTGCCATAGACTGGTTTGCCAGCCATATTCTGGTGGAAGACAAGAAGTACAGCCATTGTTTTAATGATCACGGGTTGAATTAAGTCCCGCCGCTAAATTATTTATTTGTTGTCGCAGAGAATTAATCATGAAATTTTACAATACGCTGAGCAGGAAGGTGGAAGACTTTAAGCCGCTTCGTGAAGGGAAAGTGAGTATGTATTCCTGCGGTCCTACGGTTTACAACTATGTGCATCTGGGTAATCTGCGCGCCTATATTTTTGTCGATATGCTGAAGAGATATCTGACCTATCGCGGATATGAGGTGCATCACGTGATGAATATTACCGACGTGGACGATAAAACCATTCGGGACAGCCGTAAGGAAGGAAAATCACTGAAGGATTTTACGGATTTTTACCGGGAAGCCTTTATCAGCGATCTGAATTCGATGAACATTCGCATGCCGGATGAGATGCCGAGGGCTACCGACCACATCAAGGAAATGATCGGAATAATCAAGACCCTGCTGGGAAAAGGCTATGCCTATAAGCAGGGTGATTCCGTGTATTTCAAAATTTCCGCATCAAAAAATTACGGTGAACTGGCCCAGCTTTCCAAACAAAGTCTGAAAGAGAATGCAGATCAGCGGTTGAACGTGAAAGACGAATACGAAAAGGACAGCGCCAATGATTTTGTCCTCTGGAAAGGGTGGAAAGAAGAGGACGGCGATGTTTACTGGGAAACCGAACTGGGCAAGGGCAGGCCCGGCTGGCATATTGAATGTTCGGCCATGTCGATGAAATATCTGGGACAGACTTTTGATATACATTGCGGCGGGGAGGATTTGATTTTCCCACATCATACCAATGAAATAGCCCAGTCCGAGGGGTGTACTGGCGAGCGCTTTGTGAATTTCTGGGTGCATAACGCCCATTTGTTGATTGAAGGTCAGAAGATGTCCAAATCGCTGGGAAATTTCTATACTTTGAGGGAAATTGTGGAACGGGGGTATTTGCCGATTCTGGTCAGGATAGTTTTGATGAAGGTTCATTACCGCCAGAATCTCAATTTCACTTTTGCCGGTCTGGATGAGGCTGAGACGATTGCCAAAAAACTGTTGGACACTCTGATTGATCTGGATTTTGTAACCGGAACCGCATCCAATGATCTGGATATCGCCGGTTTGATCAGCCGCAGTCGCGCCGCTTTCACGGAAGCGATGGATGAAGATCTGAACGTCAGCGGGGCTTTTGCCGAGTTGATGAATCTGGTCGGTGAAATTAACAGACAGGTGAAAAAGTTGAACGTTGAACAGGCCAAATTGGTGAAAGATTATCTGTTTGAGCTGGATGAAGTTTTGGGGTTCGTGAGACTGATCTATGACCGTTATCAGGTCAATTTGGCCGTGGTCTCCCGGGATCCCGCCGTGATTGAGAAACTGGAACAGCGCAAAGCTTTCAAGAAGGATAAAGAATATGCCAAGGCCGATCAAATCAGAGCGGAGCTGCAGGAGCGGGGTGTTTTGATCAGTGATGTGGAAGGGGATAAATACGTACTGCGGTTGTCTTACCTGTAGCGTTTTGTTATATTTCGAAACAGTATTCTAAAGAATTTAAATTTTGGACATGTTTTATGCGATTGTTGCGACTGTTGTGGTCAGTCTGTTGTCTTTGACGGGAGCGGTATTGTTTTTCAGAAAAAAACAAATTTCCAACCGTTACGGCGGAGCCATGATCAGCATGGCGGCCGGAGTGATGCTGACTGTAGCGGTTATGGACTTGTTGCCGGAAGCGGTAGAGATTTATTCCGGACCGGAATTATATTGGGCATTGCTTCTGGGCATATGTCTTTTTTTCGTGATGGAAAGGATGGTGCACTGGTATCATCACCATACCCATCAGCATAAACGGGAACAGGAAATTCAACCCGCGGCCTATCTCGTTTTGGTGGGCGATTCCCTGCATAACTTTTTTGACGGTCTGGCGATTGCCGCAGCCTTCAGCGTAAGCGTGGAATTGGGCGTGGCGGCGACAATTGGTATAATTTTACATGAGATTCCCAGCGAATTGGCTGATTTTATCGCGCTGGTACACAGTGGTTTTAAATTCTGGAAAGCCATTCTCTATAATTTATTGTCCGGATTTACGGCAATTTTAGGTGCGGTGGCAGGCTGGTTTTTCGTGGGATCTGTGGAGGGAGTTTTACCCTTTTTATTGGCTTTCAACGCCGGTATGTTTATCTATATTTCCTGTTCGGATTTGATTCCGGCTCTGCATGAAGAATTTAAACGGGATAAGAGGTGGTTACAGACGCTGACTTTTTTGCTGGGCGTGGCGATTATGTTTTTACTGATTAACTCTCTGGAACACGAGTCCGTGGAGGTGGTTGAAAAGCCTGATTCAACATCGGGCATCAGAGTCGTGATTCCTCCTGCGCCAGAAAGTACCAGCCATCTGGAAGCCGTTAATTAAAAACGGGTAATTATTCGGCGAGGGGGATCGATGCCGGATTGAAGATTTCCCGGATGATCTGGCAGGCCAGCCGCTGATCTATGAAATAGGGCGATGTGGCAATGGTAACCAGGTCCGCCGACGGCAGTAGTTTTTTGATTAAGGCCAGCTTGTTGGTTTTATCGATGTAATTGAATTCGGGCGCGAAAAAATCCAGATCGATGTCCAGGATAAAAGGCGGTTTGACGGGAGGGAAGGCGTTTAGCGAGTTGGACGAGTCGACCAGAATTATTTTCCCGATCAGGCCTGTTTTGATGGCCGGCGGAATGAAATTACCGACATTGAGGATGTGGTTGGCGTACTCGAATATCTGCTCCAGATCAGCGGCTTTTTCTTCCGGGAACATTTCTACCGGAAGACGGGAATCTTTGTGCTGATCGATGTGAATCAATGTCAGAGGTGTGGGAAGCTTGAGTTTTAACCTGCCCCAATGCCAGAAATAAAAAGCGTGGTTATGATTGTCCATGATGATTATCGGGCGACCGGGGTTCTCCGGATTGGGAAAAACCGGGAAGTTTTTTAGTCCGGGGAAACTTTTAATCAGGCCGTCGATTTCAATTTCGAAAGCCGGTTCAACGGAAATTGCCAGATTATCGAGGGCTTCTACGGCCGTGGGGAATTCGCGGACTGAAGCGACGCGCAAATGTGGTTGGGGATGGACTTCTGATCGTTTTTCATAATCGAAACCGTTATTTCCTTCGTTTTCATCCAGAATAAATTCCTGATGATAGTGTGGAATGGAAAAGTTCATGATGGGACGCGATGGTGATGATTTTGAGTTTTAACCCATCTTATGCTAAAATTTTTCCCGTTAAAACTTAAAAAAATAAATATGGCCAAAATGACACATAAAAAGATGGAGGACATGATGCCGGAAGATGCCTGCTGCGGTTCCGGAATGGGGCATGAGGCTGGTTGCGACGGACACGGATGCGGAGGAGGATGCGGACATCATCCACCTTTAGCTATTTTATTCGTAAAATTTACGGCGGGTGTTTTGATGCTTTTACTGGCAATTTGGGTGGGTATGCAGATTTGGGTCAATCCCTGGTATAAGAACATCAGGGCTGAATTTACGGCCACTCCTTATGCGCGGACCGTAACCGTGGAAGGAGACGGAAAGGTAACGGTGAAACCTGATATCGCCAGAATTTCGCTTTCAGTTGCCTCCACCGGGAAAACCGTCAAAGAGGTTACCGATGACAATGTACAAAAAATGAATGCGGTCGTGGCTGAGCTGAAGAAACTGGGAATCAAATCCGAGGACATTCAAACATCTTCCTATGATCTTTATCCTCAATACGATTATAATCCTCCTTTATATCTGGATAACGTGAAGCAGCAGGAAGTTGTGGATAAAACTCCCAGAATTGTCGGATATAATCTGAATCAGACCGTGGATCTCAAGGTAAGAGATTTGAATAAAACCGATGACGTAGTGGATGTAGCGACCCGTGCCGGTGCCAATCAGGTCGGCTCTCTGGTATTTGATCTGGATGATTTGACCGTGCCCAAGGCTGCCGCCCGCAAACTGGCTTTCGACAAAGCCAAGGCCAAGGCTGTTCAGATGGCAGGTGCCGCAGGTGTGTCTCTTGGCAAGGTAGTTACCTTTTCCGAAGGATATAGCGGAGGCTATCCCGTACAATATGCCAATTACGCGATGAGAGATATGGCTGTTTCTGAAGCCGCAATGGCCACTCCTGCCATGGAACCGGGCAGCAAGGAAATCACCGTCAATGTGTCGGTTACTTATGAAATTGATTAATACCGGCAGACGGTTGTTTTCGCCGGGCTAAGTTTTTTCTCCGGTCAGACAGTTAATGACAAATTTGAGAGGTTGGGCGTTGAGAATGTTTTTCTTCTCTGCCCAGCCTCTTTGTGCTGTCCAGACGCCGTATTTAAGGAAGTCAAACTGGTCGGTGGAACGCAGGTCGGAATTGACGGCCAGCCGGGTTTTTTTATTGACTGCCAGTTTGATCTGGAAATCGGCCAGGTCCAGATGATCAGGCTGGCTGTTTACTTCCAGAATCTGGCCCGATTTTGCACAGGCGGTGATAATTTTTTCAATATTGACGGCGATAACTTCCCGCTGGTTCAAAATGCGTCCATTGGGGCAGGAGAGCATTTTAATTTTGGGATGGGCGGACAGGGCTTTCAGCACGCGCGCCGTTTGACGGGGTTCGGTCAGATTGAAGTTGTGACTGATTTTGACGGTCAGGAAGTCGAGCTCTTTCAGCAGGGCTGCCGGAGGTAAATCCACAGATCCGTCCGTGTTGATTGGAATCTTAACCGATTTCAAGATGCGCAGTTCCGGGAATTTTTTTGATAACTTTGAGATTTCTTTTAATTGCGCGGAAAGTTTGGTTTCGTCAAAAGCGGACGTAACCTCGGATGTAGCAAGGGTGTCGGCAAAGGCGATGTAGCTGAGATGATGGCCGATGGCGGCACGGCAAATTTCTTCCGGAGAATTCAGACCGCTGCCATAATTTGAATTTATGTTCAGGTCGCCCCGCAGGTCTTCAGGTTCAATCAGCTCCGGCAGGGAATGAACCAGGGCGGCCTTAAATTCGCCGCGCGTTTCGCGCAGGGTGGGCGGGATGTAGGTCAGCCCGACGGCTTTGTAAAAGTTTTCTTCAGTATCGCCGATAATAAATTTTTCCACCGGTTTACCGTCGCGGTCTTTTTGACGAAGATCGAAAATACCGTATTCATTGATTTTTAGGTAGGCTTTCTGTGCAATGGTCCGGATTTCCACGTTATGGTCTTTGGAGCCGGTGAAATAATGCAGGGCGGCGCCGAAGGACTTTTGTTCAACTACCCGCAGGTCGGCCTGGGCGCCGCTTTCCAGAATAACCGAGCATTTAGTCGGGCCGCCGGCGATGACGTTTTTGATCAGCGGAAATTTTTGAAACCAGGCGATGATTTTTTCGCCGCCGGCGAGCCGTTTCGGCGCCGCCAAAATATCCAGATCTCCCACCGTTTCTTTACGCCGGCGCAGGCTGCCGGCATATTCCACAATGGCCGTTTCGGGGCATTTGCGGATATAGGCCACAATTTCTTCAGCCAAAGGTAGCGCTTCGGACAGCAGCATGCGCCGGCTGTGTTTGGCATGATCTTCAATGGCGATCACTATTTCATTTTCACTTTTTTCACCCATGCGGGGCAGTTCGCTCAATTGATGGGAGAGGGCGGCCGCTTTTAGTTTTTCCGGGTTGTCGATACCCAGTTGATGATAAAAAAGGGCGGCCTTTTTGGGACCGATTCCGCGGATTTGCAATATGTCCAGAATTCCCCGCCCGTATTTTTTCAGAAGCTTGAGATGGAATTTGCAGACTCCGGTGGTTAGCATTTCCTCAATTTTCAGACTAAGATCGTCGCCGATTCCCGGCAGGTTTTTCAGTTCTTCGGGATTTTCTTTCCAGATGTCCCGCAATTCGCGTCCCAATCCGCGCAGATTTTCAGCGGCGTTTTTGTAGGCGAGGACGCGGAAATGGTTGGCCCCGTCTATTTCCAGCAGGTCACCGATTTCTTCGAAAATTGTGGCGATTTGTTGATTGTCCATGATGCCAATTATTTTTTGCCGGTCAGCTTTTTCAGGGTGTCGGCCGATTTCTGCAACTGCTGTTTTTCTTTGGCTGACAGGGGGATTTCAATTTTACCAATAATGCCCGTGGAGCCCAGCACGCAGGGTATGCTGAGGGCGACGTTTCTGATACCGTATTCTCCTTTCAACTCGGTGGAGAGGGGGACTACGATGTGTGAATTTTCGTAAATGGCGCGGGTGATTTCACGGATGACGATGGCAATGGAGTAGCAGGTGAATCCCATGTCGTGAATGATACGATAGGCGGCGTTGCGGGTGTCGTCATAACATTTGTCGGCAGCCTTCCGGTTGAAACGGGGAAAGTCGAAAATCGGTTTGCCCGACACGTTGGCCGAACTCCAGACCGGGAAAGAGGTGTCGCCGTGTTCGCCCATGATAAATGCCTGGATGTCGCGCGGACTGACTTTTAATTTTTCCGAGAGATGGTATTGCAGGCGGGCGGTGTCCAGCATGGTGCCTGTTCCAAAAACGCGGTTGGCGGGAAATTTGCTCAGGATGAGAGATTCATGGGTGAGAATGTCGACCGGATTACTGACGATTAAAAGGATGGCATCCTTGGAATATTTGGCCAGTTGGGGGATCATTTTTTTGAAAATGCGGCGGTTTTCTTCAATCAGTTCCAGACGGGTCTGACCTTCTTTTTGTCTGGCGCCTGCCGTTACAACAATGACGTCCGATCCTTCGGTCAGTTTGTAGTCCGTACCGGCTGTCACTTTGACGTAGGGCAGAAAGGAAAGAGAATGTTGAAAGTCCAGCAGAAGCCCTTCCGCCCGATCTTTGCTGATATCGATCAGGGTCATTTCGTTGGGTGTCCCTCCGAGCAGCATGGCATAGGCGGCGGTCGCGCCGACGTTACCGCAACCGATCACGGAAACTTTAAATTTATCGCAAAAATGATAATTATTTTGTGGCATGATTTTAGTTTTTTTAAATGTGTTTTGCCTAATTATAAAACCAAAATCAGTCTATATGAAATGCATAATTTTGTGAATTAGCTTTTGTGAATTTTTGATATGTCTTTAAAATATCCGTGGACCAGAAAACAAAAAAATAACAGTAAAGATGCATGGTATATAAACACCGGGAAAATGGTCGGGAGATCGATGGAAATGCGGCACGTGATGAGGTAAAAGATGTCGGGGAAAATCAAGTATTGGGGCCGGATGGTCAGTTTTATCCCAAACATACCAAGACAATTTCCGGTATGCGGCCAACGGCGGTAAATAATGCACGAAATGAGGTTGATCCGGTGGTAGAAGTTGACGGAAGTGTGGAAGTGATGGAAGGGCAGGTTGAGGATGTTTTGCGTACGGAGGCCATACAGACACGCAGTGATGTTATAAGGATGTTTGACGATACCAGGGATGAAATACCAACCCGCCCGGACCTGGGCTCGTTGATGGATCAGGCAAGGTTGTATGATCAAGCCCGTAAAGAGTTGTTTGAGGCAGATACCGTGAATGCCGGAGAAGATGATTCCGGCGATTTAACCCGATTGGTTTCGGAAGCGGAGTTAACGGCGTTAAGGGCGCTGAATGTAGTTGAAATTACTTCCGTTGATCCCAAAACCAGATGGCTGCCGACGGCCGCGGGTACAATAGTGAAAGCGCTGGACCGGAACAGAAAACCGGGTGACGTGCCATGGTGGATCAGCAACAGCTCGGTGGTGAGAATGTGGGGACAATTAAATTGCGGTTTTCAGGTTTTTGAGGATTTACAGTTGATCAGAGATTTGGTTGATGTGCTGGGTAAGGAATGGATCAAGCCTGAAGCTGCCCAGGTTGGCGGGGAAATGATCACTTTTGTTTATATGACACAGCATGTAGATGGTTTAAAAATAGAAATAAGACAGAAGTATCCCCAGCTGGCAAATGTCTTTGATGCTATAGTGCGTAAGCAGAATAAAGAAGAATAATGTTTGGCAGTACTTTTCAACAGTTGGTATTTTGGCTCAGTTTTTTGGTTTTTCCCTGGCTGGGGCTGGTGTTTTGGCAAATGTTCCGCAAGCCTTCCGATCGTACCAGAAGAGTCGTTTGGGGGGTATTGCTGTTTTTGAGCATGTTGTTTATTTACGGGCGGTTTATTGAGCCACAGATTATTATTGTGCGTTATGAGAATTTACAAACCGCCGGCAGGCAAGTTCCCGTGCGCGCGGCCGTGATTTCCGATCTGCATTTGGGAGTGTTCAAGGGGGGCCGATTTTTGAAACGGGTGGTGGAAAAAATTAATACCGAAAAGGTGGACCTGGTTTTGATTCCGGGTGATTTCATTAACGATCCAACGCCGCAACAGCTGGCTGAGGACTTTGCCGCGTTGGGCGAGCTGAAGGTTCCGGTTTACGCTGTCACGGGAAATCATGATGCCGGTATACCGGGTTATTATTCAAGCGGGCAGGTGCGACAGGCTTTGGCGGCGTTGGTGCGGAATGATGATAACAAGGTAGACAGTTTTCAAAAAGAAGGACGTACGATGCGGATTTACGGCTTGAGCGATCTGATGGAAGGGGTGTCGGATTATAGTATTCTGGACGGCATGAAAGCAGAGGAGTTCAATCTTATATTGACACATAATCCTGATACCGCTCATGAAATTCCCGGCGGATTGCCGGTTAATTTGCTGGTCAGCGGACATACGCATGGCGGGCAGATTTTTTTGCCGCCTTTTTCCAACTGGATGATACCGACAGTCCACCCCTTTGTGCGCGGCTGGTATGAAGTAGCCGGAGTGCCGGTGTATGTGAGTTCGGGGGTGGGGGAAGTTTTATTACCAATGAGGTTTTTGATTCCGCCGGAAATTGTGATTCTGGATTTAAAAATTTGAAGCCTGGAACAGGTGGTGAAGATAGCGGCGATGATGGCGGAAAATTATTTTGATTACAGGCAAATTGTGGTCTGCACCAATTTTGGGAGCGGTTTTGCTGATGGGAAAGCCCCGGATATTTTAGTTTGCCAAGCTTAAACATACCTTATATAGTGGGGTATAAAAATTAAATATACTATAGATTGCGTTAAAACTATGATTGATAAAACAAAAAATAACCTTGGCGAGCCTCTCTTAGCCGAAAACAGGAATCGTTTCGTAATATTGCCGATTCAATATGATCAGGTCTGGCAGATGTATAAGCAGGCCGAGGCCAGTTTCTGGACGGCGGAAGAAGTGGATTTATCCGAAGACATTGCCGACTGGAACAGGATGAATGATAACGAAAGACATTTTGTTTCCACAATTCTGGCTTTTTTTGCCGCTTCCGACGGCATCGTCAATGAAAACCTGGCGGTAAATTTTATGAGCGAGGTGCAAATTCCGGAAGCCCGCTGTTTTTACGGTTTTCAGATTGCCATCGAAAATATCCATTCGGAAATGTATTCACTGTTGATTGACAGTTATATAAAGGATCCCGTTCGGAAGGATTATTTATTCAAAGCAATTGACACTGTACCGGCCGTACAGAAGAAAGCCGAGTGGGCGTTGAAATGGATAGACAGTCCTGACTTTGCCGAAAGACTGGTGGCTTTCGCGGCGGTGGAAGGGATCTTCTTTTCGGGCAGTTTCTGTTCGATTTTCTGGCTGAAGAAAAGGGGACTGATGCCCGGTCTGACTTTTTCCAATGAACTGATTTCGCGCGATGAAGCTTTGCATTGTGAGTTCGCGACGCTCTTGTATTCATTGCTTAATAACCGTTTGCCGGTTGAGAGGGTGCAACAGATTATCCGTGAAGCAGTGGAGATTGAAAAGGAATTTATTACAGAGGCTTTGCCGGTTTCTTTGATCGGCATGAATGCCACTTTGATGAAACAGTACATCGAATATGTGGCCGATTACTGGCTGGTACGTCTCGGCGCGCCTAAAATTTACAATTCCGCCAATCCCTTTGATTTTATGGAATTGATCTCGCTTAGCGGAAAGACCAATTTCTTTGAAAAGCGGGTGGGGGATTATCAGAAGGCCGGGGTGATGAATCGCGAGCATGATTCGTCCAAGGTGAAAGAGTTCTCGCTGGAAGCAGATTTTTAGGAAATATTCAAAAAAAAATTTAATTTAACAAAACATGCAAGTACGACGATCGGATGGGACAATCGAGCCGGCCAGATTTGACCGCATTACCGAAAAAATCACCAGGCTCAGTGAAGGGCTGGACAGAAAATATATCGATCCCGATCTGGTGACCAAAAAGGCCATTGAAGGTTTTTATGACGGTATTTCCACCAAAGAGCTGGACAATCTGACGGCAGAAATCGCCGCCAGCATGGCAACCGTTCACCCGGATTATTCCCTGCTGGCCGGGCGAATACTGGTGGCGAGACTCCATCAGGAAACTCCGCAGAAATTTTCAGAGTGCATTGAGGAGCTTTATCATTATACCGATCAGGCTACCGGCGCCGATGCCGGTATGATTGCCGAAGATGTGTATGAAATAGTCCGGCAGAACGCGGAGGTGCTCGATTCCGCCATTAACGATCAGGCCGATTTTGAATATGATTATTTTGGTTTCAGGACGCTGGAAAAGAGCTATCTGCTGCGAAAAGCAGGAAAAGTGATGGAACGGCCACAGTATCTGCTGATGAGAGTGGCGGTGGGAATACACAAGAAAAATATTGCCAAGGTTTTGGAGACTTATCGGTTAATGTCGGAGCGGTATTATACGCACGCTTCACCGACCCTGTTTAACGCCGGTACCCGCAAAGCCCAGATGTCGAGCTGTTTTCTGGTGGCGATGAAAGATGACAGTCTGGAAGCCATCTATGAGACGCTGAAAGAATGCGCGCTGATTTCCAAATCGGGAGCGGGACTGGGCATGCATATTCACAATATCCGTTCCAAAGGCGCCTATATCAAAGGAACCAACGGACGCAGCAACGGTATTATTCCCATGCTGCGGGTCTATAACGAAACGGCCCGCTATGTGGATCAGGGAGGCGGTAAACGCAAGGGAGCTTTCGCGGTTTATCTGGAACCCTGGCACGCGGAAATTTTTGATTTTCTGGATCTTCGGAAGAATCACGGCAAGGAGGAGATGCGCGCGCGGGATCTTTTTACCGCTCTCTGGATTCCGGATTTGTTTATGAAGAGGGTGAAAGAAAACGGTCAATGGTCGCTGTTTTCACCCAATGAAGTTCCGGGTCTGGTGGACAGTTACGGGGACGAATTTGAAAATCTTTATCTGCAATATGAGGTAGCCGGTAAAGCCAGGCGGGTGGTTCCGGCCCAGGAATTGTGGTTCGCTATTTTGCAGTCGCAGATTGAAACGGGGACGCCTTTTATGATGTACAAGGACAGCGCCAACCGTAAAAGTAATCAGAAAAATCTGGGTACCATCAAGTCTTCCAATCTTTGCACCGAGATTGTGGAATACAGTTCGGCGGACGAGACGGCTGTCTGTAATCTGGCTTCAATTGCCTTGCCGCGGTTTATGACGGATGGCCAGTTTGATCATCAGAAGTTGTATGACGTTACTTATAAAATTGTGGAGTCGATGAACCGGGTGATTGATGAAAATTATTATCCCACCGAACCGACCCGACGCTCCAATTCGCGTCACCGGCCGATCGGTTTGGGCATACAGGGACTGGCGGATTTGTTCATTCTGCTCAGGTATCCTTTTGAGTCGGCCGCGGCCAAAAAGCTGAACGTGGAAATTTTTGAAACTATCTATTACGCTGCGATGAAATCCTCCGTGGATCTGGCAAAAAAGGAAGGTGCCTATGAAAGTTTTCCGGGGTCTCCTTTGTCGGAAGGGATATTCCAGTTCGACATGTGGAACGTTGTTCCGTCCGGCCGCTGGGATTTTGAAAGTCTGCGCGAAGAAGTGAAAAAATTCGGCGCGCGTAATTCACTGCTGATGGCGCCCATGCCTACCGCTTCGACTTCACAGATTCTCGGTAATAACGAGTGCTTTGAGCCCTATACTTCCAATATTTACAGCCGCCGGACTCTGTCGGGCGAATTTGTGGTGATCAATAAACATTTGATCAAAGATTTGATTGCCCTGGATCTGTGGAATGACGCCATGAAACAGCGCATTGTGCTGGCTGACGGATCGGTGCAGGGGATTGCTGAAATCCCCGATGATTTGCGCGATATTTACAAAACAGTCTGGGAGATGAAAATGAAAAATCTGATTGAAATGGCGGCCGACCGCGGCGCGTTTATCTGTCAGAGCCAGTCGCTGAATTTGTTTATCGCCGAGCCCAATTTCGCCAAGCTGTCCTCAATGCATTTTTATTCCTGGGAAAAGGGTTTGAAGACGGGAATTTACTATCTTCGCACCAAAGCCGCGTCGGCCGCCCAGAAATTCACTATCCAGGAACATGCCGGGCTGGCGAAAAATGAAACCGCCGGTTTACAAAAAGCACCGGTGGTCATAGCTGAAGCTGCCCAGAAAGAAGAAGCTCTCAGCCAGATTTCCTGCAGTCTGGACAATCCGGAGAGTTGTATTGCCTGCGGGTCCTAATAGCAGCGCTGAGTGGCAAGTTAAAAAGGCAGTTTTCCTTGTAATCCGTACTGATAGATCAGATAACCGATTAGGCCGGTCATAATAATCACGAAAATTGCCTTGCGCAGGCCGTCGCCTTTGACCGCCGGGTTGTAGGTGGCAGAGAAATTGCGTTGATTGTTTAGTTGCCGGTAAGTTTGCGGACTGGCCTGATAAAGAGTTTCGCCTGCCGGGGCGGCGGCAGCCGGATTATTGGAAGCGGGGAGTGTGCCGGCAGAGGATGGCTGAACGGATGGTGTCTCTGAGGCGCTCTCGGCTGTGGAATTGATGATGTTGGTTAAATCAGGCAGGCGCGTGATGCCCATTTGGTTGGCGGCTTTTGCCAGTCCGGCCATTCCGCCGATCAGGTTGAAAAGACCCGGGTTTTGCCGGAGTTTTTCCATGGCTTCCTGCAGTTTTTGAAGGGTTTCGGGAGGCAGCTCCTGACTATTGGAGTAACTTTTTCCGTTAACGACGATATTCATATCCTCGAAAGCTTGAGGACTGTCAGGAGTCTGATTGTATTGATCTGGAGTGTTGATCATGGGGAGTTTGTAGCTGGTATTTGCGGCTAAATTGTATATCAGCCGAGTTTTTAAGTGAAATAAATTAATTTCGCGGAATTATTTCCCGCTGACTTTCTTGATAATCCATTTCTTGGAAGCCCGCAGCCTCTTCAGGATTTCCCGGTTCACCTTTTTACCCAGCAGGTTCAGATAATGATAGTCTGACGCAAATCCCACCAGTTCCATGAAACCGTAGCCCGTTACCTTTTTTCCGGCGATCTCACCGCTAATTTCGGTGGGGCCTTCCCAATAATTGATGGCCCCGAAGATCATTTCCTGATCATGGATTAATGATTTGACCCGAAAGGACATATTTTTGTCGGGAATTTCGATTTCCCAGGTCATCGGGTATTCGGATTTGGTTTCTTTGCTGGTCCAGATTTCTTTGCCCGGTCTTAGAAGCAGTTTGTTTGAATGTTCCTGGCGCCCGTCGGGATAAATGATGTCCACCAGATAGTCGCGGTTTTTTCCGTCATCGTATTCCACGCACATAATCTCCGTGCGGTCTTCCAGTTGCAGCGCAAACCAGCTCCACTTATCCTTTTTATAGGCGCAGTCCGCCCATTGGTGGTCCATCCAGGCCTGGCCTTCGACTTCGATCAGTTTGCCTTCAATGTTGATGATGCCGCTGACTTTCAGATCGGTCAGGGAGTAGTAATAGCTTTCCCGTCCGCAGACCGAAATAAAGCCTTTACCGCCCTCCATCAGCGGAGGTTTTTGCGAGTCCATCCGCAGGTCAAGATTTTCGGTTTTGAGGTGAAAATTAAAAGGGCTGGTTTCGGCAATTTCGCAGTTGGCAAATCCTTTGATGATAAAGGGGTCAATGTAATTGGCGAACATCAGGGGGCGCTTGAAACTGTCGCGGGAGATCATGGAAACGTTCTGAACTTCTTTGTAACTTTTTTGGGTGGCGAGATCGGAAACCACCGAGTGGGCGAAATAAATTACGGTGGAGTCATCCTTGACGGGGATTTTCCGCAGGAAAGGGATCTGGACTTTTTTCAGGTCGGCGCGAAACAGACAATCCATGAAGCAGTAATGTTTGCCGTTTTTGTCCCGGAGATGGCCGTTAAAGTACCACCATTCGATGATGGAATTGTGGGCCTGCCCGTCACGGGGGAATTCTACCGGCCGGAATTTCTTATTCATGTGAAATGAATTATTGCGCCTCCATTTTGACCTATTCCGGCAAAAACACAAATTGACCCGCCTATAAACCGTTTGGAAGCTGCCGATTGGTATGAAGGGGGATTTGTGATATATTTTAACGGCCAAATTGTGGATTTATAATTTTGACTGACTGATAATAAAACTGTCTTATGTCCAAGAAAAAAAATGAGAGCTTTTCGCTGCTTTTCGCGGTTTTTGTCTGCGGAGCAGTGGTGATGATTTTTGAGGTGCTGGCCTCCCGGGTGCTCGGTCCGTATCTTGGTACGTCCTTCTACACCTGGACCAGTATTATTGGAGTGATTATGGCCAGTCTCAGTCTGGGATATTATTTTGGCGGCAAACTGGCGGACAAGAAAGCCAATTTGGAATCACTGTCACTGATTATATTTTTATCGGCGTTATCGTTGCTGTTCACTTCTCTGATCAGCGCTCCGGTGTTGGGACTGATTGGTTTTGTGAAGTGGGGGATTGAGGTGGAATCGCTTTTGGCCGCCAGTCTTTTGTTTGCCCTGCCCAGTATTTGTCTGGCAATGATTACTCCCTTTTCGGTCAGAATAAAATTAAACAGTCTGAATAATTCGGCCAGTACGGTCGGAAATCTTTACGCGTTGTCAACTTTGGGCAGTATTTTTGGCACATTTTTGGCCGGGTTTTTATTGATTCCGTTTTTCGGGACTTCATTGTTGATGAATTTATTGATAGTTGTTTTGGTGGCGGTTTCTCTGGTTGTTTCTCTTAAAAAGCACAAAGTGGCCAAGACGGTTCTGGTGATGGCCAGTTTCAGCATGATTTATGTCAACGCCAACAAGGTATCGGCCATGACGGTGTCCGATCCGGTGGTTGTGGATACCGAATACAATACGGTTTGGCTCTATGAATACAAAGAGGCGAAGACCAATAAGCCTTCTTTGGCTTTGAGAACAGACCCCTACGGAGTTCAGTCCGCGATGTATACGGAAGAGAAAGACGCTTTGGTGTTTGAATACACAAAATATTACCGGCTGGCGGAGTTTTTTAAGCCCGGTTTTCAAAAAGCGTTAATGATCGGCGGATGCGCTTACAGTTTTCCCAAATATTTTTTACAAAATTATCCTTCGGCCGCCATTGACGTGGTGGAGATAGATCCGGGTCTGACTGACATTGCTAAAAAGTATTTTGATCTGGAAGACAACGGCAGAATGCGAATTTTTCATGAGGACGGAAGGACTTACCTGAATGAATCCTCGGAAAAGTATGACGTGCTTTACGGCGACGCTTTTAATTCGTTTACTTCAGTGCCATTCCAGCTGACTACGCTGGAAGCGGTCAAAAGGATGGAGGCGTTGTTGAACGAGGATGGCGTGGCAATTATCAATCTGGTTGGTTCTTATGAGGATAAGGGGGCTGATTTTATCAAGGCGGAATACGCAACTTTTTCTCAAGTTTTTGACAAGGTTTATCTGTTCAGGGTGAAAAATCTGCCCAGAAGCAGTCTGCAGAACGTGATTTTAGTCGCGTTGAAAGGGGATGATAAGCTGGCGGAAGGTGCTGTCAGTGCGGAGGCCGAAATTAACCGTATGTTAAAGTCACTGGTCAACGTTGATAGCATAAAAGGTTTTGAGGAAGCTGCTCTGATTTTGACTGATGATTATGCCCCGGTGGAATACTTTAAATACAAGAGTCTCTGATTGTCTTGGCAGCAAGAATTATCTTTACAGGATGTTCACTATTATATATACTTGACTCCTTTAAGTTTTGTTATATGTATCAAAAAAATCTTAAAATGGAGGAGGGGGCGAATACCGATGATCGGGAACGGTTGACCGATACGGGACATGAGTCGTCATGGTCCGTCAAAAACAGTCCTTTGCGGCACATTGGTTCGATTGCCGCTTTTTCCACGGCCGCGGTTTTGTCCGGCTGTGTTACGAATGACGGTATCAGGGAAAAAAATCTGGCGGATCAAATCAGTGAACTGCAGACTGATCTTTCCCGCTGCCAGGATAAAAGCTTGGAGGTGGGCAATGAAACGGCTTTACTGAGTTACGGTACTTTTGGTTTAAGAATGCTGAAAGCTGAAAAGGAAAACCGTTTTTCCATCGGAAAAAATTCCGAAGTGGAAGTGGAACAAACCTTTTTGGTCTGGCCTCCGGTAGCCGGCGTGGAGGAAATTATCGTGGAGGGGATGACTGAGAATTTTTCCACGGCCCGTCTGGGGTCTTATTGGGCCGTGGTCTATAAGTCCAACGTTCCCCAAAAAAAGGAGACTCTGGTGATTGAGGTGCGGCAAAAGCGCTTTGTAATTTTCATCGACAGAAAATAATTATTTTACGGACGGGCGACATCAATTTCAACCGTTGGCAAGAATAAATTGTTGTTCAGCGGTAATTTTTGCTATTCTTACGGATATTATCGATAGATGAATAATTTAATTATTGAGTTATGTCCAAAAAACTTTCATTGCTGGTGCTAATCATGATGCTGGCTACTTTTTCCGGTTGTGAATTAGTCGGGCCGCAGGGGCCGGAAGGACCGGAGGGGCCGGGGCCGGAGGCAAACCAGCCCGGTCAGAACACAGCACAGAAAGTTGATGACTGGCAATATAGTCCTGCAGAATATGGCGATGGACGCGGAGGTGGCGGTATAATGAAAACCACTTCCATGCCCATGGCAATGGAAGCTGCGCCGTCCGGAGCGAATATGGGGTTCGCGGTGGGCGGGGCGAAGGACGTAAATAATTTCCGCGAGAACATCAAAAACGGTTTTTTGCCCATTCCAACAGATATTACCTATGAAGGTCTTTTCTACAATTACTTCTTTGACACCGGGAAAAAGGAGGAATGCACAAAACTGTTTTGTCCCTCTTACAGTACGGCGGTTTCCAAAGACCCTTTGTCCGGACAACCGGAATATTATCTGTCGGTTGGTTTGAATTCCGGGATCAAGGAATCCGATTTCCAGCGCAAAAAGCTGAATCTGGTGGTAGTGATGGATATTTCCGGTTCGATGGGTTCGCCGTTTAATGAATATTATTATGACCGTTTTGGCAACAAGGTGGAAAATGGAGAGGCTGAAGAATCCGGTAAAACCAAGATGGAGCTGGCTTCAAAGTCGATTGTTTCTCTGCTGGATCATCTGAAAGACGATGACCGCTTTGGCCTGGTATTGTTTGATGATGAAGCGGTAGTGGCCAAACCTCTTTCCAAAGTCGGGAATACGGATATGAAAAAGATCAAGGATCACATCCTGGAAATTTCCGAGCGCGGCGGTACTTATATGGAATCCGGCATGAGCGAAGGCGGTAAGATGCTGCAGGAACTCTCCGAGGCCAATCCGGATCAGTATGAAAACCGCATAGTATTTATAACAGATGCCATGCCCAATATCGGTGACACCAGTGAGGAAGGTTTGGGCGGAATGCTGGAAAAGAACGCTGCCAATAACATTTATACGACTCTGATCGGGGTGGGCGTGGATTTCAATACCGAGCTGGTGGAAGCCCTGACCAAGATTCGCGGGGCCAATTATTTTTCGGTGCATTCGGCCGCAGAATTCAAAAAAGTTCTGGATGAAGATTTTGATTACATGGTTACTCCGCTGGTGTTTGATTTGAAGTTACAGCTGGAGGCCCAGGGATACGAGATTGAAAAGGTTTACGGTTCGCCGGAAGCCGATGAGGCCACAGGGGAGATTATGAAGGTAAATACTCTGTTTCCCTCGAAGACCGAGGGTGGAGAAACCAAGGGCGGGATAGTGCTTTTGAAACTGAACAGAATTGGGGAGGGGGCCGAGCAGGTTGGAGGCGGCAAGTTAACGCTGAAAGTGATTTATGAAGATCGCAATGGTAAAGTCGACAGTGCAGAGAAAGTAATTACGTTTGCCGATCGCGCCCCGGATTACTATGACAATACCGGCATACGCAAGGCCATACTGCTGACCCGTTACGCCAATCTGATGAAAGACTGGTTGATAGATGAAGTTCGTTTTCAGGAACGTCCGGAGGTACCCTGTCCGCCGATTATTGTTTATGAAACTGGCATCAGATGCCCCGAATACCGTTGCTTCCCTCCCATGCCGCCGCGCTGTGAAATCCGCCTGGGTGAATGGGAAAGACAGTCGGTAAAGCTGCGCCTGAATTCTGAATATAAACAGGTGTTCATGGATTTTTCCAAATATTTTAAAGCAGAAACAGCAGCCATTGGAGATGACACTCTCCAACAGGAGTCAGAGCTTCTGGAAAAACTGGACGAGGTCTAAATAAAGGAGCAATTGCCGGAATACCCGGAAGGGGGAAACGGCAATTGCAATGAAAGTTTTTAAAACGTTTGGCTTGGAGTGTTTCTCAGATCAAATATTCTGGTCAGCATTAACGCCGTTTCTCCCCGGGAGATGTTATTGGACGGTTTGAATAAGTAATTTTCATCTGATTCCCGGTAACCGTAAATCAAGTTGTGCTCTTTGGCCGCAGATACAAAGTTGAAAAACCAGTCGTTTTCCCGGACGTCGGAAAAATATGGTGAGCCCTGATAATCAGCACTGATCAGATGTTGCAGGTTAACCAGGATTTTGCCGGCCTCAGCCCTGGTTATTGGCTGGTCGGGGTAAAAATTTCCATCGAGTGCGCCGTCAATAATTCCTGCTTTCAGAGCAGAATAAACATAGTTTTGATACCACAAGTCTTTGTCCAGAGGGACATCAGGGAAAAGTTTAGCGGGCAGATTGGATCCGCTGATTGCTCCGGAATCAGTTTCGATTTTGCTCCATTCCTGCACAGCAAAGCAGTTGGAGAGCAGGGCAACTTTTAAAAATTCCGCGCGCGTAATGTCTTGATCAGGTTTGAATTGATTTGTGCCGTCATTTCCGCTGTATCCCAGTGTAATTGCGCTGGCTGAGCTTGATGTGCCGGCCAGCAGCAGAATAGCTGCTTCGGCGAAATGTCCGCTGATGTCCGAAAAGGGATATTCTATGGTGCGTTGTTTCAGACAGGAAAGCGACTGATATTCTGTTTCCGGTGTTGCGGGCGCCTCATCGGTGGGGATTTCCGTGTCGGTTGGAGGCCAGAATACCGCTCCACTTCCGCCGGAGGTGGGAATGTTATCAATGTTAAAAGTTATGCTGCCAGTGACTGGACCGTTTCCTGCTGCGTCGCTGATAGATATCGTAACTGTCTGGCTGGTGTGCGTGGGGTATGAAGCGGTGGTGCTGCAGGTTACCTGAGTTGCGGTGGCGGGAGAAGGAGCACAGCTAAACCCCGGGATGATGACTGTGTCTCCAATCAGGGTGTTAACGATGATGTTGGGCGTTGTATCTGTAGTGGCATAGGGAGATGAAGTGTCTCCTCCGATTGAGGTAACTGAAATGGCTCCGGGGAAAGTGGTGTCGATTGTGGTGGCGAGGGAAGGGGATTGGCCGGACTCATTTCCGGCCGCATCTGTTTCGCTGTAGCTGATATTATGAAGTCCGTCGGTCAGAGCTAAGGGGACAGTGATGTTGTCAGTACCAAGTATTGTGCAACTGTGTGTGGCAATCAAGGTGTTGGGGGCTGGATTGTCAGAATATAAATTGATCGTTGATCCGGTTTCCGAACATACTATATCGAAAGTAGGTGTGTTTTGAGCGGTGAGATTGTCAGTATTGGAGGTTCCGGTATCGGAAGCGTTCTGGAGATCGGGTGCGGTAATGGGGTTGGTCGGGGCGGTGATATCAAGTGTCAGTGTTAAGGGATGAGCTGCGGAGGGGCCGTCGAAAACACCGGATTCATAAACGGTAAAATTATATGGACCATAGGGCAGCACGGGGGTGCTGGTAATTGACCAGGTTCCGTCGTTGGCAATGGTGGCAGTACCGATTAGAGTGGCACCATCCATAATGGTGATTGAGTTTCCCGCGAGGCTGCCTGTACCGGTAAAAGTGGGGGTTTGGTTGTTGTAAACAGTCGACGAAGCGGCGGGGGATAAAATGACCGGTGCGGGGGGAGTTACAAACGAATTGAAATAGTGAATAAAAAGTCTTCCACGGTTCGAGCCACCGGTATCATTTCCACCTGCTCCAACGGCAAAATCAGTCAGACTATCTCCATTAAAGTCTCCCAGGTTGATGATAGAGGTGCCATAATAATCAACATTACCCAGGGTTGGCCCATTGGGAGTAACTGTGTTGATTTCCGTGGTGTACTGTACTGATCCGTCCGTGTTTAATAAATGAATAAAAAGAGCTCCCCGATCGGTTCCTCCCGCGTCCCTGACATAGGCGCCCACGCCGAGGTCGACAATGCCGTCTCCGTTCAGGTCTCCCAGATTCATGGTTTTTACCCCATAACGATCTCCGTCAGCCAAGGTGGGGCCATTGGCGGTCAAAGAACTGATTTTTGTGGTTGATTTGACTGATCCATTACTGTTTAAAAAACTGATGTGTACGGCTCCTCTTGATGGACCACCGGTATTGTCGGTTTCAGCTCCGACAGCGATATCGGTGACGCCGTCTCCGTCCAGATCTCCCAGAGATGTTACTCCCCGGCCGTATCCGTAACCGTTTAACAGAATTGGACCGTTAGGAGTGAGAGAACTGATTTTTGTCGTTGATTTCACGGATCCGTCACTGTTCAGGAAACTGATGTATGCAGCTCCTCTGGCGGATCCTCCAGTATCGTCAAGAAAAGATCCAACCAGAATATCTGTTACGCCATCTCCATCCAGATCTCCCAACGAAGCAACGTCAACTCCATAAATATCACTGTTTAAAAGCACCGGACCATTGGGAGTAAGGGAGTTGATTTCTTTTGTTAATTTAACAGAACCGTCGGCGTTCAAAAAATGAATATGTACTCCTCCCCGATTGAAGCCGCCCGCATCATCAGCCCAGGTTCCGACGATAATGTCGGTGACGCCGTCTCCGTCCAGATCTCCCAGCGATGCTACGGAAATGCCATAATTATCGCTGTCGTTTAAAACAGGCCCGTTGGTAGTAGAGCCGTTGATTTCCGTGGTTGATTTAACCGAGCCGTCAGCGTTTAAAAGGCTGATATGAACAGCGCCCCTGTTTAATCCTCCCAGATCATCTCCCCATGCTCCGGCTATAATATCGTTGATGCCGTCACCATCAAAATCTCCTATATCTGACGCGCCGTAAGAGTAGTAATCATCATTGCCCAATACCGGTCCGTTTGGCGTTAGTGTGTCGATCGTTATCGTTGATTTTATCGGTGAAAGTGCCGCCAGGGCGGTATTCGCGAATAACAACGGGAAGATAAGCATGAATATTTTTGTTGGTTTCCTCATAGTAAATTTTATTAGTCAAATCTTTTTTGTTTTGATTGGCGGTAGCGTAAGTGTAATATAGGTTGGCGTTATTACGAAATGTTAATGAAACAGAATATTGTATCGCGATCCTGATTTTTGATCAATAAATGTATTGTAGTTGCCAAATAAACGTAAATAAACAAAAATGCCAAGTAATAGAATAAAAATTTTTGTAGGTGTTCTGTCACCATTATTTTTCTTTGCTTTTCTGAATGTGGCCGAAGCTGCTGTGCGCACCTGGGATGGAGGCGGTGGAACAAACAGCTGGAGTAATGCGGCCAACTGGAGCGCGGACACTGTTCCAACGGCAGCGGACGAAGTGGTTTTTAACGCGACTAGTACAAAAAACTCAACTATTGATGCCGCTTTTGCAGGAACTGTCGGGTCGATCAGCGTTAATGCCGGTTACACCGGGACAATAACCACTTCACGGCTTTTGACCGTAACACAGTCCGGTGGGATGAGTGGCAATATTAGCATTGGGGCCGGTACCTGGAATGTTGGTACCCAAACCATCAACCTTGAGGGGAACTGGCTTAAAACAGGTGGAATTTTTAATCCTGGCAGTAGCGGTACAGTGATTTTTGGAGGTTCCAGTGGCACTCAAACCATTGATGCCGGTGGACAGAATTTCACAAACTGGCAACACAGCGGAGCTTCAACACTGCAGGTTAACAGTGCTCTTTCCGTGACCAATCAATTCAATCATTCCAATGGTACTTTTAACCTTAACGGACAGAACATGACGGTTAATGGGACTTCCAATCTGAGTGGCGGGACGCTGAATTTGTCTTCCGGTACGGTTACTTTGGCTTCGATTCTTACTATCAATGGTGCGACTTTTAATGGAGATTCCAGTAATCTGACTATTAACACGCTTAGTTTCAGCAGTGGCACACTGGTGGCGACCAGCGGAACTTTCAATGTTAATGGTAACTGGGTGAGAACCGGGGGCACTTTTACTCCGGGAGCAGGGACGGTGAATTTTACGGGAGTTAATCAGAACGTCAATGGAGGCGGGGCGGCATTTTTTAATATTTTGCACAACGGTACGGGGACTTTAACCATGACCGGCAATCTGACCGTTGACGGAACCTTGACCAATCAGGCAGGTGACTTTAACGCTAATACCAGGGTGTTGGTTGTGACAGGTTTGGCCGGTTTCAACGCTGGAAATTATTTTTCTTCGACGGCGTCACAGACTTTTAACGGGGGGCTGACAATCAACGGAGCTACGTGGAACGGTTCCAGCGGACGGATTGTTGTCAATGGAGATTTCAACGCCAACAGCACTGTCAACGCTCCCACCAGTTTTTTCACGGTGAGCGGGGATTTTATAGTTGCTCCGGGAATTTTTCTGCCTGCCGCCACAGGTATAGTGCGCATGAGCGGTGGGGGAGCACAATCACTGCAGATGAATGGTAATAACCTGATGGATCTTTACAATATTGGATCTGGTACGGTGACAGTATCGGGCAGTGATGTTAACGTGCTGGGAATTTTTAGAAATAATTCCGGTACATTTGATATGAACGGTTTCACGATGACGGTGGCCGGTCTGGCTACGGTTGATGGTGGTATCTATAATCCGGGTGTAAATGTGAATGATTTCAATGGTGGCTTGATGGTGAGCGGGGGATTTTTTAATGGGATGGCTGGACTGGTGAATATTGTTGGAAACTTAACTGTCAGATGGGGGACTTTCCAGGCCAGTTCAACCACTACGACGCTTTCCGGAAATCTGCTAAAAACTTTGGGAACTTTCAATGCCAATTCCGGCGATTTTGTGTTGAACGGCACTGGCCAGTCGATTGTTGGGGATGTGACTTTTAATAATTTGCAGAAAAACATCTTGCTGGCTGATACACTGACTTTTGGAGCAGGAAGTAATATTGCAGTGGCCGGTTTAACCGATTTGCAGGGGGTGGCCGGGAATTTGCTGACTATTAACACTAATGCGGGTGGGTCCCAGGTGAATTTTGATCCGCAGGGAGCGCGTGCTGTTCAGTATCTGGATATTATTGACAATAATAATACAAATGCCATTCCAGTTTCCTGCCTGGTTGGCTGCGTTGATTCGGGCAACAATATTAAATGGGCTTTTGCAAACATTAATTTTTCCTCGAATTCTGCAAGTGTTTCTGAAGTGACGAGTATTTATGATTTGCCAATAGTTCTGAGTGCTGCCATGCCGACACCCGTGACAGTTGACTATAGCGTAAATGTCGTCAGTACGGCTGTGGGAGGCGGGATGGATTATGTTTTCGCTAACGGAACGATTACTTTCAATGCCGGTAGTTTATTACCTTCCGCTCCAGTAAGAATAACTATCGTTGACGATTTGATTTATGAAGCTAATGAAACTGTTTCAGTCGATTTAAGCAACCCTTCTAATGGTACGGCATTGGGCGGAATCACTAACTTCATACTGACGATTCTCGATAATGACCCTGTTCCCGTACAGGGAAGCGGAGCCGGTGGGCAATTCGTCTGCCCGGCATATGATGCTTCTGATTTTCAGATAAATTTACTGGTTAAAACAGAAATCGGGAATCTCACAAAATCAGTGTTTTCAATTGATGTGCCACGGGATGTAAATATGGTCGCGGTTTCAACAAAAGCAGACTTCTCTGATGTAAGTTTTCGAGCCTATGTCTCTAATGACCGGCTAGAAATTTTACATGTTAGGGAGGTCCAGAAAGTTTATTTCAGATTTATGAATCTTTATGGTTGTTCCCAGGATAGAAGTTATGAATTGAGTACTTCTATTCAAGGAATATTCGATCAACCTGAGTCGTCTGGTATTCAAACAATACAAAGAGGAGTTTTTGACCCAAGTACAGTAATGCAGGATTATGGGTGGACAAGGGTGGCGGCGTGGGGAGGAAAATCAAGTAAGATAACGCAGAACTATTGTCAAACTGAGAATCCAAATGCGTTAATATGTTCGAGGTGAGGGGACCTTTTAGCTTACGCATCCCAGGTTTTTGAAACGGCACACTCTTTTTAAAGATTCCTTGTTGATTGATGCTCTTGCATTCCCTGTTTGAACCGTTTATACTATATGTATAAAACATATAGTTAATAATTCGGGTATGAAAAAAGTTTGTCAAAAAGTGGTGGTGGAGAATTTTTTTGAGCCCTGTGTTTTATCTCTGCTAATGGAGAAACCGGGTTACGGTTATGAGTTGAAGAATGATTTGGCAGGGAAGTGCTGTTGTCAGGTGGACATCGGCAATCTGTACCGAAGACTGGCGGAATTACAAAAGCGCGGTTGCGTGAGCAGAAAGAAAATCTCGGGTCTGGCCGGTCCGGCCAAGCAGGTTTACGCAATTACTCCCAAAGGGAAACGTTTGCTGGCAACGTGGATTACGGAGCTGGGGGAGACGGTCGGTATGATCAATAAATTAATTAATAATTATCAAAAAAACTATGGAAACAGAAAATAATCAAAATAAGGCTGAAGTGTTGGTTTATTCAACGCCGACCTGTCCCTATTGCACTATGGTGAAGCAGTATCTGCAACAAAAGAACGTGCCTTTTCGGGACATTGACGTGTCACAAAACTGGGAACAAGCCCAGGAAATGATCAGTAAATCCGGTCAGCAGGGAGTGCCGCAGCTGGAGATTAACGGTCAGATGGTGTTGGGATTTAATATTCCCAGAATTAACCAGTTGTTAAGCCTCTAAAATTGAAATATTGTATTTTCTCTGTATGATTGGCTTGTTATTAAATCAACCATTATGAGTAAAGTTATTTTACAGGCCATGCTGGTCGTTGCCGTTCTTGTATTATCAGCCTGTGCCAACGGTGCTGATATCAAGGCGGATGTTTTGGCAACGGGAAGCGGCTTGAAGACTCCGGTGGAAGCGGCCGGATTATTGGCTGGTCAGTCGTCGCAGCGGCCTGTTCAGGTTTTGGACGTCAGGACTCCCGAAGAATTTCAGGCCGGTTGTTTGCGCGGGGCAAAAAATATTGATATCAGATCCGGGACGTTCGAACAGCAAATTGCCGCTTTGGACAAATCCGCCACCTATCTGGTTTATTGCCGCACGGGCAAACGAAGTGCCGATGCCGCGGGCAGAATGAAACAGGCCGGATTTACCAATGTAATGGATTTACAGGGAGGGTTTGTGGCCTGGGGAGATTCTGGGAATTCCGTCAGTCAGGATTGCAAGTAACCGCTAAATTTATCAAAATGAAAGAAGTAATTATCTATTCGACTTCGGTCTGTCCTTACTGCAACCAAGCGAAAGCTTTGTTCACGTCACTGCAGGTGCCTTTCCGCAATGTTGATTTGTCGGCAGATCCGGAGCTGCGTGAAAGTGTGTCGAAAAAATACAATTGGCAGACCGTTCCGATGATTGTAATAGGGGATGAGTTTATCGGGGGATATTCGGATTTGAAAAAGTTGCAGGATGAAGGCAAGCTGATGAATAAGTTGCGTTGAAGCAGCTCTGCCGATTGAAAGAACTTTTTAATGTCCCCAAACGTCAGCCCGCCAGGTTTGGGTGTCCGCTGTGTCAACGGTGAGTGTGGCTTGTGAATTACAGGCGCGTATCAAAACATAATCATTCGCGGATACCAGTCCGTTCCAGCTCAGATTAGCAGTTTCAATTCCTCCGCTCACTGGCGTAGGGGTAACAATCACTGTATCACCGGGGACAGCTCCCGGAACCGGGATGGTGGCATAATTCCCGCATTCATTGGCCGGTATGCCGGCGGTAACCAGATTGTTAACCGTCACGGAAAGATGTTTGGTAATTTGAGCGGATGAACCGCTTCCGGCCGGCAGGGTCAAACTGTGGGAGGTCAGGTCGCCGTCTTCATCAACGTAAGTTACCGGTGAGCCGGAACTGTTTCTGACGGAAAATATTTGGGTTTCCGCGTCGTCGGCGTGGGCATTGATGGCCAGTTTAATGCCCGCAAATCCGTTTATGTTCAGCCGCCCGTCCAGATTAAACCATTTGCTGATCAGATCATAAATTAAGCCTTTACCGTCTTCTCCGAACAGCAGCCGGACGTATTGGGGCGAGTTGTTGTTTACGTCCAGGGTAAAGTCGTTGTTGGTGGTTCCTCCCTGAATCACGACCGGATCCAGACTGGTCAGGCTGTTGACCAGCAGGTATCTTTTAATGTTGTTTGGATCGTCTCTGAGCATATCGATAATGCGATAGGCGGTATCGGCTTCGTTCGGGTATTTGTATTCAATCTGCATGAAGGCGCTGTAACTGTAAATCTCCGGAAAATCGGGGAAGATTGTGGTGTTGAAAAAATCCAGATTAATAATCCCGTCCTGATCAGGAGTGAAAGTTACTACTTTTTGCCATCCTCCGTAATTTTCGTCGTCGGTGACCAGGGCGCCGTTTTGGTCTATTTCGTGTGCTTCCGGGTCTCCCATGCGCCAGAGGCTGAAACGTACGTTAACCGGAGATGTTACAGCGCCGTTGTCGTTGAGGGTGAGTGTGGCGAAGTTTTTGATTAAATCTTTTTCGAAAGCGAAAGCCTGTGAACCGGAATATACAGTTAAAAATAGGAACAGGGCGGTGTATAGAAAAGCTCTTTTCGAAATGGCCAACATGACGATATTGTTATTTTTATTTCTCTTTTTGTGATGATATAATGTCTTATTAATTTTTTGCCGCAAGTCTTTTCTGTTTACTTATATTTGGCTTGTGCTTAGGTTCGGGGGACGGGGCTTTTATATCAAGCTTGCAGTGCGTTTTTTTGTCTATAAGAATTCCTTCACAAATTCAGAGTAGTTGATAGCTTAATTTGGATATAATTTTACCTTATTACCCATGACTTCAAACATGTCGGGAGAAAGAGGTGGTTTTTTTTTAGATGAAGGTGGTTCCCCCTCGGTTGTTGAAACAGCTGGCCGGGAATCGGATAACGTAGTGATTCCTGCGGCAGCCGGTTTTCACCTGAGGGCGGATGATCTGATGACAAAAATCTCGGAAGAGGAGAGAGAAAAGGAATTAAATAAAGATTGTACGAGAGAAAGCGTATTGAATTTGAAAGGGGTGGAGCTTATTGAACAGTCGGATAAAATCCGACGGGCTTTTGAGGTTTTGCGGCGGGGGTATCCGGACAGACCGATGAGTGAACAATGTCAGGGAGCGGAGTTCCGTGAAAATGCGGCGCAGATTATCAGTGAGATTGCCCGTCAGACTTTGCTGGGTGAGGATCCGGAAAAAGTAGTGGTGATGTTGCCATGGCGGGCGGCTCTTTCTTTTGGGCTGGAATATCAGAAACTGGGGGTGAAGAGGTTTTATCACGTCAGTTCAAGGCGCGATGAACAGACTTTGAAAACTATCGTTGATTATGAGGCCGGGGAAATCAGGGACGGGGATACGTTGATTATGGGAGATCCCATGCTGGCAACCGGCAATACGGATGTGGATGGTATCAATAGGCCCTTGGCGAAAGGTATTGTTCCCGGGAAAATTATTGTTAACGCGCTGGTGGCCGCTCCCGTCGGTGTGATGAATTTACGCCGTTATCCCGGAGTCAGAATGGTTTTGGGTGCTTTGGACGATAAATTGGACGCCCGCGGTTATATTGTACCCGGCTTTGGGGATTGCGGGGACAAATGGAGTGAAGGTCTGACGGTGGAAGACGTTAACATGATTGCCGAGAAACTATATTTTGACAGTCTGTCCCGCAAAATGCTGCTGGCAAGATATGGTTTTAATTGATTGTCCGAGGCTGTAAAATAAACAGTATAATGTAAGCCACAGATTGAAATGTTTTTTCCAAACAGCAATTAATTATATATGAAAAAAAACAACATTTTCTTTCCGATCATTTTAACTGTTGTGATTTTTTGTCTGGGCGGTTGCTACGATGTCCCTTCCGCAGATGAAGGTGCGGAACTTCCTTACTCAGCCGCGTCTGCCTCCATCAGTGTGATAGCTGGTGTTCCCACTGATCATTCGGTTGTTTTGAACGTGCTGACGGGAGAAGAGCTGGAGGCTTCCGTGGAGTATGGCACTGCCCCCGGTTCCCTGACGGGCAGTACTTCTTTCCAGAAATCGTTGGCGGGGGCTCCGTTGCTGTTTGTACTGGACGACTTACAACCCGACAACAGATATTTTTATCGTGTTGTTTATAAAAAGGAGGGGGAGCGGTCTTATACGACCGGCAGTGAAGGTTCTTTTGTTACCCAGAGGAGTCGCGGTTCGACTTTTACATTTGGAGTGCAGGGCGATTCCCATCCGGACAGACCAGGGAAAGTGTTTAACCCGGCACTGTATGCTCTGACTTTGCACAACGCGGTGAAAGCGCAGCCCGATTTCTATTTTATGCTGGGAGATGATTTCAGCATGGAGGAGCTGGTGGAGAAAAAGCTGGTCAGCCGGAAAACCGTGGAGGAGGTTTATCTGAAGCAGCGTCAATATCTGAATAAGATCGGCGCGGCGGCGGCATTATTTTTGGTGAACGGCAATCATGATCAGGCTGCCAGGTATTTGCTGGACGGGTCTCCCGACAGTCCGGCGGTTATTGCCGCACTGACCAGAGCGAAATATTTTCCTTTACCGGTTCCGGACGGTTTTTACGGCGGGGACAGTGAAATGATTGATAACATAGGATATTTGCGTGATTATTATTCTTTCGAATGGGGAGACGCTCTGTTTGTGGTACTTGATCCTTATTGGCATTCGGACATTCCGGTGGATAACAGGGCGGGGTGGATTACTTCCGAGGACAAGAAAGCTGCCAGAGATCTCTGGCAGGTGACATTGGGCGATGCTCAATATAAATGGTTTAAGGAGACATTGGAAAACAGCGGAGCCAAATATAAATTTGTCTTTGAACATCATTTGCTGGGGACCGGTCGCGGCGGCGTGGAAAATGCCGGACTGTTTGAATGGGGAGGTTATAATCGGGACGGAGTTCGCGAATTTGAGCAGAAAAGACCGGGCTGGGAATTGCCGATTCACGATCTGATGGTGAAGAACGGCGTGACCATATTTTTTCAGGGACATGATCACCTTTTTGCCAGACAGGAGTTGGACGGGGTGATTTATCAGACGGTACCGGTGCCCGCCGATAATTACTTTTCCACTTCCAATTTGAGCTATTATAAGGAGGGGGATGTTTTGCCGGCGTCCGGTTTTCTGAAGGTAACGGTTGCTCCCGAGCAGGTTCAGGTTGATTATGTTAAGTCCTTTCTGCCCGAGGATGAAACAAAGGATAATATCAACGGAGCGGTGGGATATTCTTATATAGTGAGATGAATTGATATTAAAAAACCACCGCTTGAGCGGTGGTTTTTTGTTTGCCGGGGAATTGAATTAAGCGGCTTTTTCTTCCTCAGCTTTAGGGGCGGAGTCGTCGGTGGTAGCGGGAGTTTCTGTTGGCTGAGTTTCTTCAGTCTTGGTCACCTCTTCCACCTTGGTCGTTGTTTCAACGGGAGTAGTATCTTCCATGTTTCTTGTGTTTAAGAAATAGTGTCAGCACCATACGGGCTAACAAACTGAATAGATAGGGATTTATGGAAAAGCGGCTGGACACAGGGAAAAGGAGTGGAAAGATCGTGAACTTTTTTTGCGGCAGGGTTGATTTTGGTTTCAAAGAGGTATATATCAATATACGTTGATATAGTTTAATAGATGAAGACTCATTGTTGTAATGGGGACAGCAGGGCTAAAGAACCAGAAAAACTGGCGTCATTTCTACGCATTGTTGCCGATAGTAATCGTGTCAAAATTATTAGCTTGCTTCGCAAAGGTGAAAAATGTGTCTGCGAAATCTGGAAAGATCTCAATCTTTCACAAAATCTTGTTTCCCATCATCTCAAAGAGCTGAAAAAACTGGATCTGATAGTTTCCAGAAAGAAGGGACTGAATGTGATCTACTCTTTCAATAAGAGTAAAATGAAGGAATATCTGGATCAAATGAATAATCTATTACTAAATTAACATGAAAATACAGGTTTTTGGGATGGGGTGTCCCGGCTGTAAAAAGCTTTATGCCCAGACTGGGGAAGTAATTAAGGAGATGGGAATCAAAGCTGAGGTCGAATATATTGATGATTTGCAAAGACTGCTTGATCTGGGCGTCATGTCCAGTCCGGTACTGGTAATTGACGGTCAGCCGTTGATAGTGGGGCGGATTCCCGATAAGAAAAGTATCAGGGAAGCGATACTATCCGGCGGGAAGGATCAGCAGAGAGAGTGTGGTTGTAAATGCGACGGTGAGTGTGAATAGGTTTTATTAATCAATCAGAAAAATATGGATATTTTTTATCCGGTTCAATTATTGGCGGAATGGATCACTTATGGATTGTTTTCAATTCCCAAAGAGACACATCTGGCCGAGGCGGTGAGTTTTTTCATCTATGATTCCATCAAAATTTTGATTTTACTGATAGTCATTATCTTGGCGGTTTCCATTATCCGGACTTATTTACCGCCCGAAAAAACCAGGAAGTTTCTGTCCCGCAAACATGAGTGGACCGGCAATGTTCTGGCCTCACTGATTGGGATTGTAACCCCGTTTTGTACCTGCAGCGCGATTCCTTTATTTTTGGGATTTGTGGAGGCGGGAGTACCGCTGGGCGTAACTTTTTCATTTTTGGTGGCTTCTCCGATGATCAATGAAGTGGCTCTGGTCATGCTGCTGGGGATGTTCGGCTGGGAGATTGCACTAATCTATATAGGGAGCGGACTGGTTATTGCTACTCTTTCGGGAATAATCATTGGTAAATTGAAGCTGGAAAAACAAGTGGAGGAATTTGTGTTTAAGCAAAAAATGACAGGAAGGGTGGAAGTTACGGTGAAGACGTGGAAGGAGAGGTGGTCTTATGCCAGGAAATATACTTTTAATGTGATCAGGAAGGTCTGGATTTACGTGCTAATCGGAATTGGAGTGGGAGCCTGGATTCATGGTTATGTCCCAATGGATTTTCTGGCCCAATATGCCGGAAGCGATAAATGGTATGCCGTTCCGTTGGCAACGTTGATTGGTATTCCTCTTTATTCCAGTGCCGCTGGTATCGTACCGCTGGTTAGCGTACTGACTGAAAAAGGGGTGGCAATGGGAACAACGCTAGCGTTTATGATGGCGGTTACAGCACTGTCATTACCGGAATTCTTGATCCTGAAAAGAGTGATGAAAACCAAACTGATCCTGATTTTCGCCGGAATCGTAGGGATGGGAATAATGTTTACCGGCTATCTGTTTAATCTGGTTTTGGGATAGATGAAAAAGCCTTTTATAAGCCGTGTAATTAACATGGAGCTCCATCTGGTGTGAAGTTCGAACTGAAGTCGTGGAGAGGTCGTGAGGATATCTATAGATCCTGCACTTTACATTGCCACGGTGTTAATGGTACTATGGATAGTGATATCAATAATATTATATATAGTGCTATGGACAATAATGTGACCGCCCAGGAGTTGAAGACCAAGGGAGCCTCTGTTTTGGGCAAGAAAACTAAAACAAGTGGTGAAACTTTTATTACAGTCCGTGGTGAGAAGCGTTTTGTCGTTCTTACTATGGAGCAATATTCGTATTTGCGCGAATGTGAACTGGAGACTGCTTTAAAGGAGTCTGAAGCGGATCTGGCGGCTGGGAAATTTGCAGTTAAGAGTCTTGAAGAGCATTTAAAGGATTTGAAGAATGTATAAACTGATAATTACCGAAAGTTATCTAAAAAGGGCCAAGAGGTTTTTTGGTAAACATCCTGAAGTTATAAAGCAATATGAAAAAGTTTTAAAACTGCTTTGCTTAAACCCTCAGCATCCTTCTTTGAGATTACATAAACTATCGGGGAGATTAGATGGGGTGTTTAGTGTTTCTATAAATATTTCCTATCGCGTGTTGATAAACTTTATTATCAAGGAAAATCAGATAGTGCCGATTGATATTGGGTCGCATGATGAGGTGTATTGATTCGATGTGGGCGGACTAAAATACTGGCTTGAATGAGCCAGAAAGTATTCATGGATTTTCTTGGAGCTCCATCTGGTGCGATGTTCGAACTGAAGTTGTGGGGAGGGCGTGTAGGCTCTTAAGCAACAAAACATATTTGGACGTTAGAGTGACAAAAAATGTTCAGAAAATAATACTGAAGTCATTTTAATATGCATTGTAGCCTTGAGGTCGCGTGGTGGACGTGATGGGGTGTTGTATGTTATAATACAATAATATGTTTTAACGTTTTGCAATGCCCGATTTTGGGGTAATAAAAAATGAAATTTTAAGGCGTTTGGTGATTAATTCGGTTACCATAAATTCCCAAACGGCCAATGTCGTTGTTTTTCTGATAACTAAGATTGCTGCCCTGAGTGAGGAAAAACAGCAAGCAGTAATACAACTTTTACTGAATGAACAAAGTCAGGTTGAGGAGGCAAGATCAAGGCAGTTTTCTGATGCTACCTTGACAGAATTGGAAGGGGAGAATCAGAAAATTGTTCAAATAATGAAAAACTATAAATCAGCATCCTTGGCCCATAATGAAGAAGTTGGACGATTGGTTGATCAGAATACCGCAGAGGACTTGTTGAATAAACTGAATCAATTATGAAGATTCATAACCATTATTTTAACTCTGGTTTCAGTACTGTTCCTAATCGTTCGGTTTTTTTTGGTAATGAGGCCCCTCCAGGCCCGCTTGGACCGGAACAACAGGCAGAACCAAATATGGTGGAAACACCAGAGGCAAAATTTTCCAGGTTGTCGAAGCATTATGAAGAGACACGTCAGGATGCTGTCAAGACATTACAAGCGGTCGTAAATGATGCTACTGCAGATTCAACTGCTAAAATGCTGGCAGAGGCGGCTTTGGCTGCGGTGGAAAAAACCAAAAAACCTACAGAGTTCATCAACGCCCAAGTATCAATGGAATTATTGAAACAAAATTTGGGAAGACTTTATCTGATTTTAGGTGAAGAACCCCCTGATTTTGATAACCCACGAGATAAAATTGTTCCTCCCAGATATGAATGGTTTAGGGGCGAACCGAAAAGTCTGGATAATCTGCTTAATGACGATAATGTCCTGAATAAAGTGCAAGAGGATCTCAAAGCTGGACATATGCCGTCAAAGGATAATATAAATGTTTTATGGACCCGGTATTTAGGATTGAAGGATGAGGGAGATAAACCTACCAATGCAGCAAAAAAAATAGTGATCGATGAAAAAGCTGCCGCGGTTTTTAAGATTGCCAGTCAGGCTAGTGATTTGTTTGAAAAAAGTGCCGAAGCAAATTCACCACAATATAAACAGGAGTCGGCCAGACTGAATGCTTTGACTGCTGATTCAAATACTCCTAAGGAACAATTTGATCAGCAACGAAAAGTGGTAGAGACGATGGGCTACCAATTTGAGGTTAAAAACAACCTTGAATCCAACAAGATTCTGATAAATAAAGTCCAAGAAGATCTTAGATCAGGAAATATTCCGAGGATAGCTGATGTTACGGCTCTCTGGGATAAATATTCTGCAATGAAGGACGGCGAGGCGAAAATAGGCGATATGCCTGAATTGTTGAAGCAAATGCAGGAACAAGAACAGCAAATGTTTAAATTGGCTGAAAAAGCCGGTCGGGAGTTTGATCGGAATGCGGCAAGAGTTTCTCCCGAATATCGTGCGGCAATGGCAAAGGAAGAACAGCTTTCCAGGGCTTCTGAAGCTGCTCTTAAAATTTTTGAACAGAAGCGTTATGATCCTACCATCTCCCAGCAGGAAAGAGAAAAAGTGGGGGACTCTTATTTGGCCGTTTATAACGCCTGGCAAGATCAGGTAAATGTTAGACAAAATCTGGCTACGAGAGTCGATCAAAAAATGCACGAACCCAAACAGGATACCGGGCCTGCCAATACAGTAAATAACAGACCTGCGGCAACTTTGGCACAAGATTCTTCTATTGATACTGGACCTTCCAGGGCTGCGCCCGCGAAACCGGCGGGGGGTCCCGATAAGGCGCCTGAACCTGGTCCCAAACAAAAGGATCAACAGGAACTGGCAAGTATACGGGAGCAAATTGGGGTTCTATGGGGGAAGTTGAATCAGGCCAAGGCAACCGAGGCCAGCAGAACCACCAAATTCAAAGCTGCAGATAATGCCCAACAGAAAGCCGAAGGAGAGGTAGCCAGGCTACAAACAGCAATGTACGCTGAAAAAGATTTGGCCAAATTGGCGGCGCTTACAGTGGAGTTAACTCTGGCAAGTACCAATTTAATTAAAGCTCAACAGAATTTTGAGGCGGCAACAAAGGCTATGGCTGACAGTATCGAATCCAGGAAGGCGGGTGAGAAAGCGTTGAAAGTTGAGGAAGAGCGTGCCGTGGCCTTACAGAAAAAAATAGACGATCCTGATAGTTATAAAAAGCCGTAGTGTGTTTTTCTCTAAACATGGAGCCACAGTCGGGAATCGAACCCGAGACCTCATCCTTCTCTGATACCTCTATTTGTTTGGGCCTATTAGAGGGGTAGACTGTATATCAAGCTTGTTCCTCAAAGAGAAATTTAGCTTCCCTTGTCAGTCGTTCGGGCCTCATTTGACAATGATGCCACGGTCTTGGCCTGGCTTTAGGCTATTAACCGTTATTCGGGATTCAACCATCCGTTTTCGGGTGGAGGGGCAAGAGACTTTTGAGTCTCACCATGGATGCGCTCTACCATCTGAGCTACTGCGGCTTGTAAATGAACAAAATGCCAGAATTATCGCTTGCAAAGGGCAATTGCGGGCTGATTTTAACACATACGAGGGGAGATGCAAATTAATTTTTAGCGGAATTAAAGAATAGAAACGTAAACTCATTATTTTTGTAATATTTCCGGTTATCTGCTTGTATTAGACAGTAATAAATATAAATTTTCGTGTTACAGACTGATCCTAAAAAACAGGATGAATCTGCTGTTGCAGCCGCCCAGGCTGTGCCTCTTGATAAAAGCACGAAAACCGCGCAGGCGAATCCTTCAGACGCTGAACTGGTACGAATGACTCTGCGGGACGCGGACAAGTTTGCCCTGATCATCGAGCGTTACGAGCGGAAACTGATGCGTTACCTGAACTATTTTACCGGAGCCAATAATCATCATGCCGAGGATATTTTTCAGGAAACCATGATCAAGGTTTACCGGAATCTGAACGGATTTGATCAGAAACTGACTCTTTCCAGCTGGATTTACCGCATTGCCCATAACGAAGCCCTCAACTATTTGCGAAAGAACAGACAACAGGCGGCCGTGAGTCTGGATGCCCAGGACGGGGAGGGGATGGCCTTGCTGAACGTGCTGGCCAGTGAGGAAAATGTGGTGATGGAGGCCGCCAGGAAAGAAACGGCCGGGAAAGTCAGAGAAATCTTGAATAATTTGCGGGAAGATTACCGGGAAGTATTGATACTCCGTTATCTCGAAGATTACGACTACAATGAAATCAGCTATGTTCTCAAAAAACCCCTGGGCACTGTCGGTGTTCTGCTGGCCCGGGCCAAAGTCGCCTTCAGGGAACTGGCCATAAAGCATAATCTCCTGAAATATGAATGATACAAGCAAACACATTTTGGAGCAGATCAAAGAAGGCGGGATCAAGCCCCGGCCGCGCTGGCAGTTTGTCTTGTCCAGAGTGCTGCTGATTGTTGCTCTGGTAGCGGCAATTGTAGTGGGCGGATTGGTCATGAGCCTGGTTCTTTTAAAACTGGGCAATCTGGACTGGGAGTATGTATCGTTTTTTGGTGAAAGGGGACTGCCTCCGGTTTTTGACGTGTTGCCGCTGATCTGGATTGCTTTACTGATTTTGGTGGTGCTGTTGGCCGTGTTTGTTTTTGAAAAGACCGACGGCGGATATAAATATAGTCCCGGCTGGATAGTACTGGGAACAATTGTTTTGTCGCTGAGTCTGGCCGGTTTGATTTATCTGAGCAGCGGAGCAGAGCGCTTTGAGGAGGCGATGAGAGACAGGCTGCCCTTTTATGAAGAAATGGAAAAACGGCGGGAGGCCAGATTCCATTTACCGGAAATGGGAATTTTACCGGGACGGGTTTTATCAATCCGTTCACGTACCGAAATGTCACTGGAGGATTTGCAGAACAGAGAGTGGCAGGTGATTCTGGTGCCCAACGCGGTCGAGCGGTTCGATTTAATGAGACTGAAACCCGGTCAGATGGTATTCGCGATCGGGGAAAAGCAGACTGAAAACATCTTTGAAGCCGTGGAGATCCGCTTGAAAAGGGGTATGATGATTCGATTAAAGACCGGTTTAAAGGAGAAACCCGGAAAGGCCGTTCCGCCTGATTTGCCGCCGCTTTTTCCTGCTTTGTAAGAAAATCTATCCGGCCGGTGTATTAAGGAGTGAAAGATGCCATGGAATCTTTACAGCTCAATTTATTATTTAGTCTTTAACTAAAAGCTATGAAACTAACAAGCAAATTTATCAGCGGAATGCTGGTGACGGTAGCCGTCGGGGCCTCAATGGCCGGTGCACAGGCTATCGGAGCAAATGCTCAGAATAAGGGAAATACAGTCAGAGATCCCATGAACTGGGATTTGCGGATTGATGAACTGAAACTGATCGATGCCGGTGATTATGATGCCTGGAAACAACTGATGATCGGTTCGGGAAGACAGATGGTGGCTGATAAAGTAACCGCTGAAGAGTTTGCCAAAATGGCTGCGCTTTTCGACGCGATCAAGGCCGAGAATTATGATCAGGCCAAAACTATCGCCAAGGATCTGAAAATGCCCAATGGATTGGGTATGGGTCCTCGCGGAGGAAGAATGAAAGGTGATCTTCTGAATATGCCTGAAGTACTCAAGCTGTCGGATGAAGTAAAGGCCCAATTGAAGGCGGCGCATGAAGCCAGAGACGGCGAACTGGTACGACAGATTCTGGAAGACAACGGCATTACCCCTCCAGCCCAGGGAAAATTCAAGGATCGTCGCGGTAACAACAATGGGAACGTTCAGTAAGAAAGTGAGAAAAATTATCTAACAGCCCTCCTTTCCCCTTGTTGGGATAGGGGGGCTTTTTGGTGGTGGTTTTAATATTTTTGTTAATGATTATTTAAGGCTGTGTTAATGGGCGGCTGTTATGTTTGTTGGGCAAATCGGCCGGTTTGTAATTATTCCTAACCTGACTTTTATGAAATATTCCGATACGAGGATGGTCGAGAAAAACAGAAAACGATTGGCTTTAGTCCAAGTTGGTTTGTTGGGAGTGACGTTGATGTCCGGGATGGTACGGTTTGATACGGTACTGGCCGCCGCGCCCGGAGCGGTGGTAATCAATGAAGTGGCCTGGGCGGGTTCATCGGACTCGGCCAATGACGAATGGATTGAGCTGTATAATACGACGGGCGCGGCTGTGGAACTGTCCGGCTGGAAATTGCGGGATGACGGAGTGGATGCTTTTACTTTTCCTGCCGGAGCGTCGGTTGCCGCCCATGGATATGTAGTAATTGAAGATTCGGAGAATGTTGTGTCCAACCGGACGGCGGATCTTATCTATAATATGTCGCTGGCCAACACCGGGGATTCTTTGGAGCTGGTTGATGAAGCGTCAGCGGTTATTGACAGGGTGAACGCGACAGGAGGAGCGTGGTACGCGGGATCTGCCACTACTTATGCGTCGATGGAAAGAATTGATGCCCTGACAGGGGATTTGGCGGCCAATTTTGCCGCCTCCGCCGGAGGATCCGGCGCTCTGGCCTCGGCCGGCTCGGTGGTGCTGGGGACTCCCGGGTTGGTGAATTCCGGTTCGGTCCCGCCGGCCGATCAGACTTTGATCAAAGCGATTTTCGCGGTCCCGGACGCGCAGGTCGGGCAGACCGTAAAAATGTCGGTAAAAGCCGAGAATGTCAGTGATTTGTTCGCTTATGGTTACGAATTATCCTATGATCCGGCATTGCTGGAATACCAGGGAGTAACGATGGGCGGGTTTTTGGGTGAAGCCGGTGCCGTAAGTACCTCATTTCAGAGCGGTCTAAAGGCCGGGCAGGCCGGACGATTGCTGGTGGCGGAAGCCAGAACCATTGATCCTAAAGTCGGCAGGAGCGGTTCAGGCGAGTTATTTACCGTGGATTTTAAGGTGTTGTCCGGCGAAGGAGCTTCAGTGCCGGTAAATTTTGCCGCCGGTTCGTTTTCGTCTTCACCGGCCGGAGATATGTCCGTGAGTCTTTTACCGGCCAGCCTGAATGTGACTATTGCCAACGTTGATCCCGTAACCAATTTACAGGTGACTGAGGGGGTGGATCGTTACAGTATCAGGCTCAACTGGTCAGCTTCGGTTTCCCTGCCCGATCATTACCGCGTGGAAAGAAAAGATGCCCATGGACAGTGGGTGGTGTTGGCGGGGGTAACAGGGACGGAGTTTGTTGACCGGGATGGCGTAAACGGCGGGGGAGCAATTATCCCCAAGTTGGCCTATCAATACCGGGTATCGGCCGTAAAGGGGACTCTGGCCAGTGCCGGTGTGGAAATTTCCGCTCAGGACAGCCGTGGAATCAAAGGTGATAACAACCGAACCGATTTGGTTGACGGACGTGATTTGGAAAGACTGGCCAGGCACTTTGCCGAATCGGACTCAGCGGCCGGTTTTGACCCCTTGATTGATACAACTTATGACGCTTTGATCAATGGCAGTGATTTAATTGATCTGGGGGCCGGGTTTGCGCAGCAATATTAATCTTTAACGGTATAAAGCCCGGTTTTCTTTGCGGAAGGCCGGGCTTAACCAATCTATTTATGACTGAAATAATTTTACAAAAAAACGGGGCTGGCAAAGAGGGTCTACAGTTCGATTTGCTGATTAAAAATGTGCCTGAAAATTTTCTGGGACTGGCTGCCGATATTAATTTTGAGGGTGACTTGGCGGCCGCGGATTTCCGGGGGATGGAGTGGGGTGAGGTTTTTCAGAGTTTGTCCGACAAGGATAAGCCGATTGAGTTGATTAAAGTTTTGCCGGAGCAGCAAAAAGTGGTTTTGGGTATCACCTTCAAAGCTACCGGTTTGCCGCGGCTTCAGGACGGGAAAATGGCTACGCTGGTTTTTGAAAAGGACGGAATTATTCCCAAAAGCTTTGAAAATCGGGTGTTGAGCGTGTTTGAAAATGGTCGCAGGGATCTTTCTGATACAGTCTGGACCGTAGAAGGGCAGCCTGCCTTGAAGACGGGCTCGTTATCAGACAGTAATTCTTCAACGGGCCAATCGCGGGCCGGTCAGCATATTTTGCCCATAATCGGGGGTACGCACTCTATTCCAACTGCGACTGAGTCAGCTATAAACGTTACTGACGCGGCTCTTCTGGAGGCTCTGAACGCTCCGGCGACATCCCCGGCGGATAGTCTGTGGAGCTGGTGGTGGCTTATGCTGATTTTGTTGGCGATGTTGCCGGGTTTATTGCTGGTTTTGGCGTTGGCAAACAGAAAAAATAGATCGGGCTCGGATACTGCTTTGGGGGCTTTCTTAAAGCAGATTAAGCTTGACTATTAGCCAATTTAGGCTAGACTCCTCTGGTAAAATATTAGCAATTCTCTTATACAATTATGGCAAAAGGAAAAAGCACGTTCTGTACCTGGTATTGTACCGAATGCAACACCCCCAAAAAGACTACCGCCTACAATAAAAAGAATAACGACAAGATTGCCAAGGAATTAAGCATGTTCTGCAAGGATTGCCGGAAGCATGTCGATTTTAAACGTAAAGACACCAAGAAAGCGGCCAAATAAAAATTACAATTTAAATTTTCCCCCATGGTTAGCGAAGCAAGAGTAAAATTTCTCACTCCCAAGTTTCTAGCCCTGGGGGTTTTAAGTCTGTTTCTGTTTTCCGCATGTCAACAGGGTCCGCGCGTCAGCGGGCGTTTTGTGTCGGAACAGGGCGTGAATATTGAGGCCGTTTTGCCCGCTGACATATTTTTACTGGCCAAACTGGGTACTTCCGATCCCGGACAGTTGTCCAACCTGCAGACACTTAACGCTTTTTTTCAGTATGATCCGTTGGGTTCGATGGTGAGGGAATTTAACGCCGGATTTAAAGAAGGGGCCGATCTACAGGAAATCGGACTGGATTATGACAGGGATATTTTGCCTATTCTGTCCCCGAAAACCGAATTGTTTGTGGCTATCGCTCCCGGGGAAGGAAATTCCCTGGAGAAAATCAGGGGATTGCTGGCCATGACCATATCCGATCAGGTTAAATTTGACGGCTTGATGAATAAGCAGGTTGAAACCTCAGTCTTTAAGAAATATTCCTACAACGGTCAAAGTTATTTTACCCAGAAAGATGAAGCCGCCGACAAAGTATTTATTGTAAGAGTAAAGGACACGGTGTTTGTTTTTAACGATTTGCAGACGATGCAGAAAGGCCTGGATAATTTGAGCATCAATAACGTGGCGTTGTCGGGTAATCAGATTTATCAGAGAGCGGTACAGAATTATCAGCCCTCTATTGCGTTTATTTATGGGGATTTTTCACGGGTGATTGATTTTATGAAGAGTGCCGGGAGTGAAGGTGAGGACGCGCTGAAGGTACTGGGAGGGGCCAATCTTCAGGAAAACGGCATCGCTTCGATTGAATCGGAAACGCTTTTGGTGACGGTGGAAAAGGAAGGTATCAGATTGGCGGCCACGGTTTTGGGTAAATCCGGAGGGGATTTGAGAAAGGTTAGCGGAGACGTGGAGAAGTCTTATTTATTGAGCAGAATTCCCGCCAAATATCCGGTGATTTATACCGAGGCCTATAATTTGCGGCAGGCCTATGACAGCTTTATAAAGATAGCTGAGCAGGATTTAGAAATGTCTGACGGGATCAGTCAGTTGAGAGATTTTTTGACCGGACAGGGGCTGGATTTGGAGAAAGATTTGTTGTCGTTTATGGATAAAGGATATGCTTTTGTGATGGAAGATACGGATTCGGTTATACCTGCCCTGGGATTTTATCTGGATGCCGGAAGCAATGTGGATGGAGCAATCAAAGTTTCCGGAAGAATCAATCAGGGACTGGATGATCTCTGGCAGCAGGCCACCGCCGAGAGTCCGGAGTTATCGATGTTTGTGAGCAAAGAGGAGGTAATTCCCGGTAAATTATGGAAATATAAATTAAATCTGGATCCGCTTCTGGCCGATGCTCCCGCGGAGATATCGAAGAAGCTCAGCGGCCAGAAAATCGAGCTGTATTACGGTGTTTTGCAGGAGAATGTTTTTGTGATTGCCCTGAAACCGGATCTGGAAAAAGTATACGGCAAATCTCCCGTGGTGGTTGAATCGGATGAATTCAAGAAGGCCCTGTCCTATTTGAAAGGTGCCGAGGTCGGAGTGACCTATCTGGCTCCCAGCCAGGTATTTGTTTATATGGATCGCATGCTCAAGCTGGCGGAGGAGGCCAATGGGGGGCAAAGCCTGGCCGATATGACTCAGTATCAGCAGCTGAAAAGCTATATTGCACCGATTAAGAGTCTCAGCACCGCTTCCAAAGGTGTGGAAAAAGAAAAAATCGCGGTGGAGGCTTTCTTGCACATCGGACAATAAACGGGGCTGGTTGGGCTAATTCCGTGGGGCTGGACCGGAGTTTTCATCTTCGTCCGGTTTGGTGAGTTCCTGCATGACCCATTCGGCCAGATCTTTTTCAGTTTGTTCAGCCGGGGTGGCAGGGGAGTTGACCGGTTCGGTCGTGGCGGGTTGTAGAACTTTTTGAGTTTGAGAGTGCGCGGGGTTCCTGATGTCTTCAATCGGTTGTTCCAACTGCTTTTCGGCGTTTTGGGTGTACATCCGGGCAATATTTTCCAGTTCTTCCCGGGATTGGATTTGCGGATATTTTTGAAGCAGAGCGGAGACGCAGGCCAGGTCGAAATTATACTTGGACGGGCGGTCTTTTCTTTTGAAATTTTCACGATAGGTGCGGCCCAATTCTGCCGGAGCAAGTTTAGTGGCAGACTCTTTTTGTTTTCTTTCCAGTTCTGCTCTGACCAGCAAATATTGTTCAAAAATTGTGGTGGCATTATCCAGCATGTGCAAAGCCAGTTCCTGATCCATCGGAACAGCGTTGATTTTGGGGCCTGATTTTGGGGTTTCCTGTGCCATGTTTTAAATTTATTTGATCTTACTATTATAGCATTTTTCCGGGAAGAAGAAAACATTGCTAAAAGCCACGGGCGAATTTATACTTTTTGGGCTTAAACAAAACTGGTAATGGTAAAAAATAAAACAGAAAATGAAGAATTAATCGGCTTGGGAGAAAAACTTTCCAACGAACGATTATCCAGCGGTAAAAGCAAATGGACCAGAAGATTGTTGATCACCCTGGCCGTGTTGGTAGTTTTGGGCGGTCTGTATCTGGTGTTTTTTGCCGGTTCGGCCGGGGCCAAATATGAATTTGTTAAAGCCGTTAAGCAGGACGTTCATGAGTCTGTGGAAATCACCGGTAATGTTGAACCCGGTGCCTCGATAAACCTTACTTTCAGGGAGTCGGGACAAGTTGACCGGATAAATTTTGAGGTGGGCGCGAAGCTTAAAAAGGGAGACATAATTGCTACTCTAAAAAATCGCGATCAGGAATTGAGACTGGATCAGGCGAGAGCTACTCTGGCCGGTTCCCAGGCCAATCTGGCCGAAAAATTGGCCGGATATACCGGTGAGGATATTCGCATTGCTGAAACCGGTGTGCGCAAAGCGGATGCCGCCGCCGATAAAATTGCCATTGACTGGGATAACGCCAAAAGGGAATTGGAATTAATGAAGAGAAAATATGAGCAGGACGAAAAAAGCGCCGGTTTGCAGGTTGAAGACGCAAAAAATAAATATGAATACGCCGTTAAAAATCAGCAGAATCTGGGGGATACCCGGGAACAGGCGATAGAAACCGCCCGGCTTGATCTGGAAGCCCAGCTGTATTCAACCGGCAGTCAGATTCAGCAGAGTCTGGTAAATTTGAAGAGTATTATCATAAATGACGGTAATTCCGTTATTTTTGCAGATTACTCAAGACTGGATTATACCAAAACCACCCGGGCCGCCCAGCTTTATAACGAGGCCAAACAGCTCTTCGAGCCGATGTTTGCCGAATTCAAATCCCAGAACAATTATGAACCGGCGGTTCTGAAGGGATTTGCCGAAGACCAGCAAAAGGCCATTGCTAAAATTCTGGAGTCACAAAAATTAGTAGTGGATGCCTTGTCTATATTGTCCTCGTCCTCGACTTTGTCAGAAACGAAAATTTCCGAATTGAAAACGAAACTTCTTAATGACAGCAACGCCGTTTCCACCAGTCTGGCCACGCTGAGTTACAAATATCAGACTATTTTGGATGCCGAGCTTGGTAAAATCACTTCAGCCGATACCAGAAGTTCCGAAGTGTTTTCCGCCGAGAATTATTATCAGCAGCAATTACAGAATCTGGAACAGTTGCGACTTGATCATCAGGTGGATTTGAACGCGCGGGAATCCAATATCCGCAGTCTGGAGGCGCAGTATCAAATACAGTTGGCGGAAATTGATTCGTCCAAAGCCAATCTGCAACAAAGACAGGCTGGACCGAGAGCGGTGGATGTGGCGTTTCTGAGAACTCAAATAACGGTCAATCAAATTTCAGTGGCACTGGCGGAAGAAGCTCTGGAGAAGACCCTGTTGAGAGCCCCTCTGGACGGGGTTCTGGCGCGCAAAAGCATTGAGGTGGGTGAAGACGTCGTGTCGTCCGCTTCACTGGCCGCGGCCAGCGGTACGGGGGCTTTTGAAATGATTTCCGATCAGAAATACAAGATCAACGCGGAAATTGCCGAAGTCGACATCAACAAATTGCACGTCGGTGATAAAGCCGAGATTACATTGGATGCGGTGGGCGATGAGTTTGTTTTCCCGGGTACCATTGTTAAGATCGATCCGGTGGAAACGATTATTCAGGATGTAGTTTTTTATAGAGCGGAAGTGGTGGTAGACAGTGAGGACGAGCGCATCAAACCCGGCATGACCGCTAATGTGGAAATTGTTGTACGGGAAGCATTGGGAGCGATAACCGTTCCTGAGAAATCCATTCAGACCGATGGAACCAGAACATACGTTAGAGTTTTGGTGGGAGAAAAGACTGTTAAAAACATCGACGTGGAAGTTGGTATTCGTGATTTGCAGGGGAATGTGGAAATAAAGAAAGGTTTGGCGGATGGACAGGAAATTATTTTAAGGACAATTAATGGACGCTCATAAAGGTAAATTCGGCCCCTCTCACCATATTATTGCGATCCAGGGACTGCAGAAAACTTATTATTCGGAGGGAACGCCGACGCCGGTATTGCATGGAATAGATCTGGAGATTCATCCCGGAGAGTTTCTGGCGATTATGGGCCCATCGGGTTCCGGTAAGTCTACCCTGATGCATATTTTGGGTTTTCTGGACAAACCCACAGCCGGTCAGTATTTTTTTGAGGGTATCGATGTGAGTAATCTGACCGACGATGATTTGGCTATGATCAGAAGGGAAAGAATCGGATTTGTATTTCAGGCTTTTTTCCTGATGCCCCACGCTACGGTGCTGGAAAATGTGATGCTGCCACTACTCTATTCCCGCGGTCCCGACCATCATCGGGAGAAGGCTCTCAGGGCGATTGAATCTGTGGGACTGGAACATCGCATGAACTATTTACCGGTAAACTTATCGGGTGGCGAAAAACAGCGTGCGGCCATTGCACGGGCGCTCGTGAATTCTCCTTCAGTTATTTTTGCGGACGAACCGACGGGAAACCTGGATTCGGTATCCGGCAAGCAGGTAATGGACATTTTTCAGAGACTGAATAAAGACGGTCACACCATCATTTTGGTTACGCATGAAAGCGTTACCGCCCAAAATGCCGAAAAGATTGTGCGCATCCGTGACGGTTTGATCGAAGGACATGAGATGGTGGTAAATCGTCTGGGAGTGAACGGGCATTATCAAAAATAAATATTTCAGTTATGAAGAGGACTCTCAAATTTATCAGAATCTCGTTGTCCTCGCTTTTGGAAAATAAAAGCAGGTCTTTTCTGACTATGCTGGGAATCATTATTGGCATAGGTTCGGTAATTATGATGGTATCCGTGGGCAAAGGGGCAGAATCGTTAATTCTTTCTTCGATACAAAGTTTTGGCAACAGAAGTATTTTTGTCCATCCGGGAGGTGGCAATCAAGCCGCGTCTTCTCATATGACTTCCGTGGATAAAGTCAAATATAAGGATTATCTGGCCATGAGAAATCTGGATTATCTGGAGGACGTTACGCCGATGATGATTTTTCCCACGGTGGTTACCTATCAAAATGGAAATCAAAAAGCCAATATAATCGGCAGCAATGAAAACTATCTAAAATCCATTAACGCCGAGGTACAGGAGGGGAGGTTTTTAAGTCTGGAGGATCAGGTGAATTCTTCCAGAGTCGCGGTAATCGGTTATAAAAATGCCGATACGCTTTTCGGAGATCAGAATCCGATCGGCAGGAATATCAAGATCAGCGGCAAGAATTTTCAGGTGATCGGGATTATGGCCGTACAGGGGACCAGGTTTTTTCAGGACTTTGACGAAAGAATTATTGTTCCCATCTCCACCATGAAAAATGAGTTGTTGGGAGTTGATTACGTTATGGCGATAATGGCCAACGTCAAAGGGAATATGAATGACGCCATTGCCGATTTGACGGTTTTCATCCGCAAAAGACATGCTATTTACAATCCTGAGAATGATCCCAATAAAGACGATTTTATGGTCATGAGTCAGGTTGATGCCGCCGATGTTTTTACTCAGGTTTCCGGCGTACTAACGATGTCCCTGGTGGCTATTGCGGCTATTTCCCTGCTGGTGGGCGGGATTGGTATTATGAATATCATGCTGGTGGCCGTTTCGGAGAGGACTCGTGAAATCGGTTTGAGAAAAGCCGTGGGTGCCAATAATTCCGACATTATGCTGCAATTTTTAATTGAATCGGCCGTGTTGACCTTTGTGGCTGGGGCTTTGGGTATAATTGGCGGGGTATTGTCCTCCTGGCTGATTTCCGTCGTGCTGGTGCGTTTTCAGCCCGATTGGCGTTTCATTGTGACACTCGATTCGGTACTGGTGGCTTTTGGAGTGTCTGTAATGATAGGAATACTGTTTGGAATTTATCCGGCACACAGTGCGTCGAAACTGGATCCGATAGAATGTTTAAGACTAGAATAATGGCAAGATGGTTGAAATATATCGGGGTCTCCTGGACTGCAATCAAAGAAAATCGCGGGCGGTCTTTCTTGACCATGTTGGGAATTATCATTGGAGTGGGAGCGGTAGTTTTGATGACTTCGTTGGGGCGCGGGGCTGAATCGTTGATTCTGGGATCGGTTACCAGTTTCGGATCTGATTTGATCTATTTTATGCCGGGGTCTCTGGAAGGCGATATCACAAGCGTGGTTACGGCCATGGACAGACTGAAATATCGTGATTATCAGAATTTGCGCAAAACGGATTTTCTGTATGATGTTACGCCGATGGTGGTAAATGATTTGTCGTTGGTTTACGGTCAGGAAAATGAAAAAGCCCAGGTTATCGGTACGACCAAAGAATATTCCAGTTCCTTCAATTTCTATGCGCAGTCCGGCAGGTTTCTTGAGGACAATGATCTCTCCAGTGCCAACAGGGTGGTGGTGCTGGGATATAAAGTAGCTGACCGGATGTTTGGTGATCAGAGTCCCCTGAATAAGGAAATTAAAATCAAGGGACAGCCTTTCAGGGTAATCGGCGTAATGGAGCCGCAGGGAGGAAATGCTTTTGAAAGCTGGGACGATATGGTTTTTGTGCCCCTGACGGCGATGTATACTTATTTGTTTGGCGTGGATTATATTCATGAGATGGCTGCCAGGGTGAAAGGAGACGTTGATGACGCTATCGTGGAAGCCAGAAACTTATTGCGGCGTTTGCATCGGATAGATAATCCGGAGGACGATCTTTCCAAAGATGATTTTACAATCATGAGTCAGGCCCAGGCTTTGGGAATTTTTACTTCCGTTTCCAGCGTGCTGACGCTTTTTATCGTATTAATTGCCTCAATTTCGCTGCTGGTTGGCGGAATAGGAATTATGAACATCATGTATGTCTCGGTTAATCAGAGAACCCGTGAGGTCGGTTTGAGAAAAGCCGTGGGCGCGACCCGCCGCGATATAATGTTACAGTTTTTGGTAGAAGCATCTTCCCTGACTTTATTGGGTGGATTGCTGGGGGTGGTTTTTGGGCTGGGGACTTCTTATTTATTGTCTTTGATTATACTGCGTTATCAACCGACCTGGCAGTTTCTGATCAATGAGCAGGCTTTGCTGATTTCGTTAATGGTTTCAATTCTGATCGGAATAATTTTTGGCATTTATCCCGCCAGGAAAGCCGCACGGCTGGATCCGATAGAAGCACTGCGCTATGAATAAAAAGTTGCGGACGGGGGCTGTGAGGGGGCGTTTCGGGCAGGTGCAATGCGTAATAGTCCGGGCGGCTTTTATTTATCCGGCGGCAGTGAATAATAATCGTAGAGAAATTCGGCAACCGATTTGAAAAGGTTACTGGTGGTAAGGTCGGCCCATTCGCTGCTTCTGGGTCGGTCCAGTTTAGCCAGTACCACGAAGCGCGGGTCGTTAATCGGTCCCATTCCTCCCACGGTGGCAATAGTGGTACCGGCGCCCGACAGCGGTTTACCGTTTTTGTAAGTTTGGGAGGTTCCGGTCTTGGCGGCTACGTAGTATTTGTCCATGCGGTTATTGCTGGAAACTCCGTCTTCCACGGCGCCTACCATCAAGCCGATCATGGTTTTGGCGGTGTCGGAGGAAATGATTTGTCCCAGTACCTGCGGTTCTGTTTTAATCCATACTCCGGGTGATTTTTCCACGCTGTCGACAATATAGGGCTGCATCATTACGCCGTTGTTGGCAATGGCCGAAAGGGCGCTGGCCATCTGCAGGGGAGTGACCGTGATACCCTGCCCGAAGCCGTGGGTTACCAGTTCGGAGTCGGCCCACTGGCCGTAGTGGGGGATTTTACCGGGATGTTCATTGTCGAATTCTATTTCGGTTCTTTCCCCGAAACCGAAACGTTTCATATAATTATAAAAAAGGTTGCGGCCGATCTTTTGCGCTACCCAACCCATACCGGTATTGCAGGACTGGGCGAAAGATTTGGCCATGTTGATGCGTCCGGTACATTTGGCGGAAACGTTTTTGATTTCATACTCATCCACTTTGAGTGATCCGCTGTCATTGATGGTGGTGGAGGGAGTGACGTCGCCGTCGTCAATAGCCGTGGCCATGGTGATTACTTTAAAAACCGAACCCGGCTCATAGGGCTCGCCAACGATTTTGTTCTGGTAGGCTTCCGGACCGATGTTATTTTTATAGTGCTCATAGATTGTGGTTCCGTCGGCCAGCTGTTTTTTAAAAATCATCAGGCGGTCCTGCGCGGCCACGTTTCGGTACAGCCAGAAAACGTTCTCCTGGTCTTTGACCGGGACCAGATCTTTGATCTGCTGCTCGGTTAATTTTATTTCTTCGGTTTCGTAAACCGTTCCGTAATCGTTGGGATCGAAACTGGGGTAGTGGGCCATGGCAATGATGCGGCCGGTTTTGGGATCCATTACGATGACCTGTCCGGAGTCAGCCCGGTAATCTTCCACTGCTCTTTTTAATTTTGCTTCCACGGCCATTTGTACGGCGCGGTCGATGGTCAAAACAATGTTTTTCCCGTCCTCGGCCGGCTGAATCAGGGTGTCTCCGACGGTAATCAGACGTCCGATGGAGTCTTTCTGGGTTTGAAAAACGCCTTTAACACCTTTCAATTCGGTGTTGAATTTGGTTTCAATGCCGTAACTTCCCTCGCCGGCGGGAGTGACAAATCCCAGCACATTGGCCGCCAGCTGGGCTTCGGGATAATAACGGTAATATTCTTCTTTCAGTCCCAGTCCCGTAAAACTTTGTGATTCATCCTGTCCGATAATCTCTTTAATTTTTGAGGAGACCTCCGGAGATAATTTCCTTTTCAGAATTACGTAACGGTTTAGTCCCCGCAAAACGGTTTCCAACTGCATGGGAGGGGTTTCCAGGATGGTCCCGAGCTCCTGGGCGACGATTTTAATATTGGTGATTTGAGGAGGGTAGGCTTTGAGTTCCTGATTTTCCGTTACTTCCACACCGGGCAAATTCAGCTTTTTGATGGCGTCGGCCTGGGGAGGAGTAATTTCATTGCTCAATATAATGACCGGGCGGACATCGGAACTGATTTTTTCCAGGAGATCGTTGTAAAAATTCTGATAAAGCTCGTCGTCGGTATAGGGTTTTACGGCTTCCAGTTCTTCAGCGGTTTTAGCCCGCAAGATGCCTGTTTTGACCCGTTCTTCGTCAAGTTTGCGGGCTTCCGTCAAATCGTAAATCAGCGGGACAACCCGGTCGGCTACCAGTTTCTTGTTTTTGATCAGGGTTGGATCGGCAAACAGCAGGTCCAGCGTTGAATTGGTCGCGACGCGGACGTTTTCCCCGGAGGCGTAGTCCTTAATATATATCTCACCGCGGTGGGCGGGGAGTTCGTTATATCCATAGTGCTCGCGGGCGGCGATGCCGGCATAATATCCGCCGGCCAAAACCTGCAGATAGAAGAGACGGGCAATGATTATGGTGGTCAACAAGCATACAAAAATCAGGAATACCAGATTCCTGTCCAGCTCTAAATGCTGGAATAATTTGCGGAGCGCCGATCTGTTGCCATGATAGGTCATGCTTGGTTTAACCTTGGAGCGGGGAAAGATTTGAGATATTATCTTAGCGCTTTTAGCGTTCCCGGGCAAGACCCGGCCTAATCACTATAAGAGTATAAAAAATATGGTCAAGAAGACAAATCTGCGAAACGGTTTAAGATTGGTGACCAAATTCCTGCCCAATACCAAATCCGTCACGGTGTTGATTCTGGTGGGGGCCGGTTCCCGTTATGAAACCAAAGAAATTAACGGTATTTCACATTTTCTGGAGCACATGTTTTTCAAGGGAGCCAAGAAATATAAAAACACCAAGGAAGTATCGGGCGCCATTGACGCGGTGGGCGGGGATTTCAACGCTTTTACCGGCAAAGAATATGCCGGTTATTATGTCAAAGTGGCTTCTGAGAAGCTGGAGATCGCGCTGGACGTGCTGTCCGACATGCTTTTAAATTCCCGTTTTGATCCCAAGGAAATTAACAAGGAGAGAGGCGTGATTCTGGAGGAATACAATATGTTTCAGGACACGCCGATGTATCAGAGCGGCTGGGATTTTGAAAAGCTGATTTTTGGCGATCAGCCGCTGGGCTGGGATCAGGTTGGTACCAAGGAATTGATCAATTCGGTTAAACAAAAACAGTTTTTGACCTATCTGCAGGATTTATACACTTCCGACAATACCGTGATCGCGGTAGCCGGCTGTTTCAAGGATAAAGAATTGCGGGAAAAAGTGGAAAAAAAGTTTGTGTTTCCCAAAAATCGCCTGAAAAAAGCACATTCTTTCCGCAAATATACAGCAAAAGCCGGAGGAGAAAGGGTTTTACTCAGAAACAAAAAGACCGAACAGGCCCATCTGGTGATCGGTTTTCCGGGTTATGCCGAAGACGCGAAGGAGCATTATGCCGCGAGACTATTGTCAATTATTTTGGGCGGCAACATGAGTTCCAGGATGTTTTTATCGGTGCGCGAAGCACAGGGATTGGCCTACTATATCAATACCACTACCGATGAATATAATGACGCCGGTACTTTTACCACCAATGCCGGGGTGACGGTGGAAAAAGTTGATCAGGCCATTATTTCCATCAATAAAGAATACGCCAAAGCGGTAGCCAGGGGCGTCACTGTGCTGGAGCTGAAAAAGGCCAAAGCTTTTTTGAAGGGGAAAATCATTTTGAGACTGGAGGATTCCGAAGAGTATTCACATCTGATTGGCAAGTATGAATTGTTGCAGAAAAAGCAGGTTGGTCTGGAAGAAATTATGAAAAAAATCGATAAAGTTACTTTGTCGCAGGTCAACGCGGTGGCCAAAGACCTGTTCAAACCGGAACTGCTCCGGATGGCTATCATTGGCCCTTATGAAGATAAGGCCCGTTTTGAAAAACTATTAAAATTCTAAAATGATCAAAGAAATTTCCCGGGCGCGAGACGCCTTTATCGCTTTTTGTTACAAACACCTTTTAAAACCGATATTTTTCCGCATGGATCCGGAAAAAATTCACGACCGGATGGTCAAAACCGGAAAGCTGCTGGGAGTAACCGCTCCCGGGAGATGGCTGATACGGGTGATGTTTTATTCGCACAGTCCGTTGTTGCGGCAGAAAGTCGCGGGACTGGATTTTGTCAGCCCGGTAGGTCTGGCGGCGGGTTTTGATAAAAATATTGAATTGCCGATGGTACTTTCCAACCTGGGATTCGGGTTTGCCGAGTTTGGATCCGTAACGGGTGAGCCCTGTGAGGGAAATCCCAAACCGAGGTTATGGAGACTGAAACGATCCGAGTCGCTGGTGGTTTATTATGGACTGAAAAACAATGGAGCGGAGGTGCTTTCCAAACAATTGAAAAAATTGAAAGCCAAAGCTCATCGTACCAAAACCGGTAAACATTTTATCTACGGAGTAAGCGTGGCCAAGACCAATTCCAGTTCAACCGTGGACCGAAAAGCGGGGATTGCCGACTATCACAAGGCCTATGAATTAATGCGTGATGCGGCTGATTACATTACCGTGAACATCAGCTGTCCCAATGCTTTTGGCGGTGAACCGTTCACGGATAAGGAGAGCCTGGAGCTGCTTTTAAGTGATCTGGATCATTTGTATGTATCTGGTAAACCGGTGTTTGTGAAGTTTTCGCCCGACCTGGGTAAAAATGTAATTGATGAATTGCTGGAGGTGTGCGACCGGCACAAGGTGGACGGATTTGTTCTTACTAATCTGACCAAGAAGAGGGAGAATCACAAAATTGTGGATAAAGAAGTGCCGGAAAAAGGCGGGATCAGCGGGAAAGTGGTCAAACATCTCTCGGACGATCTGATTGCCCATATTTATAAGAAAACTGGAGGCAAAAAAGTGATTATCGGGGTGGGTGGAGTGTTTACCGCTGAAGACGCCTATTCCAAAATCAGACTGGGGGCCAATCTGGTGCAGCTGATTACCGGCATGATTTTTGTGGGCCCGTCTGCCATAAGTGAGATCAATTTGGGTTTGGAGAGGCTCTTGAAACGCGACGGATTCAAACATATTTCCGAAGCCGTGGGGGTGGATGTGAAGGGCGTGGATGCCAAATAAAAACCGGCATTACATTGGGGATAATTTCCAAAGGTGACAATTATTCACCTTTCTATTATAATTCGCGCGAAATTTATTTTTTAACGCGAAAGAAAACTATGCCAATGAATTTTGCCGGAATACGTGAAAAAACTCTGATTTTAATCAAACCTGACGGGATTCAGAGAGGGTTGGTTGGAGAAGTTTTGAAAAGATTTGAAAGAAAAGGTCTGAAGATTGTCGGAGTTAAAATGATGACCCTGGATGAGGCTTTGTTGCGCGAACATTACGCGCACATTGCTGATAAACCGTTTTTTCCGGGCGTAAGTCACTTTATGAGAAAGTCCCCGGTTATTGCCGTTTGTCTGGAGGGTCTGGAAGTGATTTCCGCAGTCCGAAAAATTGTCGGGATAACCAAAGCCAGAGATGCCGAAGCCGGTTCAATCCGCGGTGACTTTGCCATGAGCCTGACCTGCAATGTGGTACACGCTTCCGATTCCGTCGAAACCGCCATGAAAGAAGTTCCCCGGTTTTTCAAGGAAGATGAAATACTGGTTTACGACAAGAGTGAATACGAAAACGTTTATCTGGAAGAAGAAAGAGGAGCCTAATCTATTATAGGGGAGATGTGCCGCCCTGTCTGATCTGAAATGATAGACAGGGCGGCGTGGACGCCATCAGCTGGCCAGGAGACAGGATGGAACCTGGTCGGTCTGGGCAGTGGAAGTGGCGGACTCAGGCAGGCGGATTTCGCGGGGCAGGGAGGAGAGGCAGAGAATGTGAGCGTCAATCAACTCGCGTCCTGCCATCACCAGAAGGTCTTCGGCGACGTCGTAGGTGAGTCCGCCGAGATCGAACTGTCTCAGGAGATGCCGGTCAAGGCGTCCCATTTGTTCGATGCGGACATTGAGCGCCGGTTCGTAGCTGGGGTTCATTCTGGACCAGGCGGCAATCCCGTGGAGTACCGAGTGCATACGGTCGTACTCAACCAGGATTCGGCGGTGATCTTCGTGAGGTTGCCAGATCTTGCGATCCTTGAGTTCGACGTTGTACATGCCCAGCATCATCTCCAACCGCTTGTGGCCTTCCTGGATCAGCAGGGTGAAGACCTTCTGGTTGGGGATATGTGAGGCAAGTTGTCGCATCAGGCAATGCTCGGGGGCCGGGCGTTTTCCGGCGCGCAGGTAGTCTCCGAAGAGCTGCAAAGTTGCAAGCATGTCGTTGGGGTTGTTTACCATCTATTCCCTCCTTTTCGCTATGAGGCCTGTTTGTATCTAAGATCGCTCGTTAATCACTGTTTAAGCAAGATTATGAGCAGGTCGTGATTTTAGCGTTTTTTGACGATATGTCAAAGAGAAGATGACAGGTTGTCTGAAGCTGTCAGCCAATATGTCTTTATGGGTAATCGGTTAAACCGATTCGCCGGCGAGCGCGCCGGTGGCCCAGCTGGCCTGCAGATTGAAACCTCCGGTGAAGCCGTCGATGTCCAGCAGCTCGCCGGCGAAGAAAAGGCCGCGGCGGAGCCGCGATTCCATGGTTTTCGGGTCGACTTCGCTGGTATCAACGCCCCCGGCGGTTACAAACTCCTCGCCGCCGCCGCGGCCAATCACGGTCAGGGGGAGGTTTTTCAAAAGTTCCACGATTTTCTGTCTGATTGCTTTAGGAAGATTGGCAGCATTAACGTGATCGAAGTTCTTGTCGGGGAAAACAGGTGAAAGCAGGTAATTGACCATTTGATTAGCCAGCGAATGACGCACGAAAAGGGCGATCAGATTAGTAATTTTTTTATTGGGATTGCCCTGAATTTTTTCATCCAGTTGCGCGGACAATTTTTCGGAGGTCGTTTTTGGAAATAAATCCAGATAGAGACCGGCGGGATGTTCCGGGCTAAGCGTTTCAAAGGCAATCAGGCTGGAAAGTGCGAAAATTGCCGGGCCGCTGAGTCCCTGATGGGTGAACAGAAATGCTCCGTCGCGCTGATAGTTGTTGTTGGGCAATTTTATGGTGATCCGGGCTTCCTGGAAGGCCAGGCCGGATAGTGAATGAGCCCATTCTTCAGCGGTTTTCAGGGAGGCCAGCGAGGGGGCAAGGCTGGTAATGCGGTGGCCCATCTTTTGCGCGAAGCTGTAGCCGTCACCGGTTGAACCGGTATGCCGGTAGGCGTTGCCTCCGGTGGTCAGAATCAGACGGTCAACCTGGAGGGCCGGATGATCGGCAAATTTTAATTCAAAATTGTAGTCCGCGGGACTCTCCACTCCGGTCAGGGTGTGATCAAATTTAAATTCGACTTTCAGATCTTTCAGGGCCTGGACAAGCGCGTTAACCGGTTCTTTGCTGTCGTCGGACACGGGAAAAACCCGTTGGTCAGCTTCAATTTTCAGGGCAACTCCCTGTGATTCAAACCAGTCCATTACCGCCTGGGGAGGGAAATTTTCCATGGCCGTGCGCAGAAATCCGGCACCGCGGGGATAGTTTTTCAGTACTTCCCGCGTGTCGGTGATGCCGGTGGTCACATTACAGCGGCCGCCGCCGGACAGCAGGACTTTGGTGCCGAGACAGGTGTTTTTTTCAAATAGAACTACCCGGTCGTCAGGATGATGGAGTTTGGCGAAATAAGCTGCCATCAGACCGGCCGCGCCGCCGCCGATGATGGCGATGGTGAGGGGATTGGATTGATTGGCGTGGTCCGGGGACATCGGGTTTGGTTGTTAAGGTATCTGGATCCGGGTTGCCGAAAGCGGTTTAGCGTTTCTTCTCTTCCCGTCCATTCAGAAAAAGCTTCATTTCCGGCATGATCTGGATGCGGACCGGGCCTTCCTCGGTTTCCATCTGCATTTCATGCGGTTTCTGGGGTAGTTTGGCAATTAATTCGAACAGTTCGGCGTTGGCCTCGGCAATATCCTCGTCTTTCTTGATCTTGATTTCGCGCAATTTGTTGTAGTTTTCATCGCTTTGCATTTCCAGCATCCATTGATCCTTGAAATCCTTGACCTGTTTTCTTAAATCCTTCAGAGCTTTTTCCAAATCCTGATATTCGGGACTGTCGATTTTTTCCTCTTCTTTCAGGTCTTTTTTGATGTCGCGCAGTTCCTCCTTGAGCTTTTTGATGTTTTGGATGGCCAAACGGATTTGATCGTCGATCATTTTATTTAATTTAATTGGTGATATATTCTTAGAGCAAAATTTGTGCCTCATCAAGATAAATGCTACAAAAAGCCTGTAGCAGGATAAAATCTCAATATGTCATTTCAGGAATATCTGGCCGCGCTTCGGCGCAAGGCTACCGAAATCAGGATTGAAACCCTCAAAATGATTACCGCTGCCGAATCCGGCGCGGTTGGCAGCGCGCTGTCCTGCGTGGAGCTGATGACGGCTCTTTATTATGGGCAATCCAGCAGCGGGCCTTTGCTGAATATTGATCCGTCCAGACCCAACAGCGAGGATCAGGATTATTTCATGCTTTCCAAACTGGGAGCGGCTCCGACTTGGTATGCCATTCTGGCTGATCTGGGGTATTTCAAATCGGAAGAACTGGACTATTTCAAAGCCACCGGGGCATTATTGACCGCCGTGCCACGTTCAAAGATTCCCGGCGTGCCGATAGCTGCCGGTCTTTCCGGGCAGGGGATTGCCGGCGCGGTGGGATTGGCTATGGCGCTCAAGGCCGAAAGGTCCCGCAACAAAGTTTTTGTCCTGGCCGGAGACGCTGAAATGGTTAACGGAACAGCTTGGGAGGTTTTGATGCAGGCCGGGCACGCCAAACTGGGCAACTTTGTTTTAATTGTCGACAGAAACGGCATACAACAGGACGGCATAGTCAGAAATCTGAATATCGGGGATCCTCTTTCCGATAAACTGGAGGCTTTCGGGTTCAGGACGGTTAACGTTTTTGCCGGGCATGACTTTGACCAGCTTTTGGGTGCCTATGAAAAGGCCGTGGTGGAAACCAGATTGCCGGTGGCGTTGATTGCCAAGACTGTCAAAGCCAAGGGTGTGGACTTTGCCGAAAACAAAAGTTTTTATCACGATAAACCGCTAAGCCGGGAGGAACTGGCGGAGGCCTTGACCGTACTGGAAAGAAAGATTGATTAATTATCAAACCAAATGAGCAGTTTCCTTTTTATGTGTTTTCTGATTGGACGTCTGATCTTTATCACCCCCTTTCTGGTGGAAGGGCAGTCGATGGAACCCACTATGCGGGATAAGGAAGTTTTTCTGATTGACCGGAATATCCATCATCAGGGGGAAATTAAACGCGGGGATGTCATTGTGTTCAGTTTTGACGGGGAATATTTTTATGTAAAAAGAGTGATAGGAATGCCGGGGGATACCGTCAGAATCAAAGGGCAACAGGTGGAATTGAAGAAGGCCGGTGAGGACAGCTTTCATATTTTTCCTGAACCATATTTGATGGGAGAGCAATCTTATTACGGCGATGAGAGGTATTTTCTGGTTCCGGCGGAGGATGAATATTTTGTGATGGGGGATAATCGCTCACACAGCAAGGACTCCAGGACTTTTTCCTATCCTTTCGTAAAACTGGACCAAATCTATGGGCGCTATATTTATCCCTGATCAGCCATGCCATGTGCGTTGACAAAACCCGCAGAGGTTTTACACTTGGGCGGATAATTGACAGATACTTATGAAAAAAATAATTGTTTCCTTTGGAACCGTATTGTTGGCTACCTTGGTGTTGACTGGTTGTGGATTGATTCCGGCTGGCGAAGTGAAAACTGACACTCTGGACTATAAAATTGATCGTTTGAATCCCCAATCTAATCAAAATCCCGTTATGATGAACGTCAATTTACCCGTGGAAAAACTGATTATTGTTTCAGGACAGAACCGCCATGAATTTGAGGTGGAAATTGCCTCGAATGAATCTCAACGCAAAGTCGGTCTGATGAACAGAAAGAATCTGGATGAAAATAAAGGTATGCTCTTTGTATTTGATTTCCAGGGCTATCTGAATTTCTGGATGAAAAACACCCTGATTCCCCTGGACATGCTATTTATAGATGAGAAAGGTTATGTCAGATATATTATCCGTAAGGCCCAGCCCTGTTTGAGTGGAAACGATGCCGATTGCGCGATTTATAATTCCGAGGAACCGGCCAAATATGTATTGGAAATTAATGGCGGAATCGCCGATAAACTGGGAATTAAACCGGGGGACAAGGCTTCCTGGTTGTAGAGTCAGCGTCGACTCCAAGTGTTAGTTTTGCAGCCAATTCTCCCTTACCGTTTCATAAATGGTTTTTCCGCTGAGTTTGTATCTGGCCAGAATTTCCTGATGTTTTCCCGAATCGGGCAGACTGTCCAGACCTATTTTGATCAATTTTTTGGGAACCTGATATTGATTGAGAATTTCTGCGATCAGTGTTCCGATTCCTCCCTGCAGGTTATGATCTTCGGCGGTTACGATGATTTCGTAGTTACGGCAGAGGTCGGCGATTTTTTCACGGTCCAGCGGGACGATTGAGGACAGATTGATGACTTGGGTGGTCAGGCCTTTGTGTTCCAGTTCCGCGGCCGCCTTCAGACATTCATGCAGCATGGATCCGGTGGAAATCAGACAGACCTGTTCACCCTGGTTGGCAACGACCGGCTGGCCTGGGATGAAGCGGTAGTTCTGATCGTAAATGTTTTCCGTGCAGTGCCGGCAGATGCGCAGGACAGTTGGTCCGTAATCATTGATCATAAAGTCCATCATGGCTTTCAATTCGTGCTGGTCGGCCGGTGTAAAGATCTTCAGGTTGGGGATGGCCTGCATTATGGCCAGGTCTTCCGTACAGGTCTTTACCAGACCTTCTTCTATATTTCCCAGACCGATGTTGGAGAGAATAATTTTAACGTTGAGATTGGGGGCGGCGATGCCGTTTCTCAGCACGTCCAGTCCTTTACCCAAGAGGCTGGCCGCTTCGGCGCATACAAAAGGTATTTTTTTGCGAACCGTCATGCCGGCTGCCATGCCGAGTGCGCTTGATTCAGCCATTTCAACGGAAAAGTGCCGGTCGGGAAAGCTTTTGGCGAAATAAAGAGTGTAGAGATGGTTGCCCAAATCAGTGTCCAAAACTACCAGATTTTTGGCTTTTGTACCGAGTTTTTCCAGATATTCCCCGAAGGATTTTCTGAGAATGATATTTTCGCTCATGGGATTTGTAGATATTTGCTTTTAGCTTTCAAATAAGCCACTTACAGTGTTATAATATATGGAAACATAATTTAAAACAAAAAATATGCAACTTTATTTAGGATCGGATCATGCGGGTATTAATCTGAAGCGTGAATTAAAGGATTATCTGGAGCAAAAATTTCAGGGAAAAGATGATTATTCCGTGCTGGATTTGGGGGTTTTTACCAATGATTCCACCGATTATCCGGATATTGCCAGGGAAGTGTGCGAAAAGGTTTTGGAAACCCAGGGGGCCATGGGAATTTTGATTTGCGGAAGCGGAGTAGGCATGTCCATTACCGCCAATCGCAGAGATGGTATCCGCGCAGTATTGGCCAACAATGAGGTAACTGCCAGATTGGGACGAGCACATAATAATGTAAATGTCCTCTGCCTCGGAGAAAGATTGACCGGACAGGATTTGGCCAAATCGATTGTGGATGCTTTTCTGGAAACAAAATTTGATGCCGAAGAAAGACATGTCCGGCGCATCGGGAAAATTGATACTGTAATGGGGAAACCGGGCACTCCAGCCGATACAAAAAAGGTCTAGAAAGTTTGAGACGTTCTCATGATCAAAAAAAATAAAAAAGTGTTGATTGCTCCGTCCGTTTTGTCAGCTGATTTTGGCCAATTAAATGCGGAAATCGCGACTATTGAACCGTATGCGGATCTGATTCATCTGGATGTGATGGATAATCATTTTGTGCCTAATCTGACTTTCGGGCCGCCGATAATCCGTTTTATAAAAACCAAACTGCCAATGGATTGCCACCTGATGGTGGAACACCCCGAACTGTATCTGGATGACCTCGCCAAATTCGGCGTCAGCTCAGTGACGGTACATCTGGAGGCTTGTACCCATTTGCACCGGGTTGTTTCCAGAATTCATGAATTGGGTATGCAGGCGGCAGTCTCAATAAACCCCGGGACGGCCGTGGAAAGTTTGAAGGCCATTTTGCCCTATCTGGATATGGTTCTGGTGATGAGCGTGAATCCCGGATTCGGAGGACAAAAATTTATTGATTCGGCGGTGGAGAAAATCAAATGGCTGAAGAAGGCCCGGCCTGATTTGCTGGTGGAAGTGGACGGCGGTATAAACGCAGAAACAGCAGCGGTCTGCCGTAAAGCAGGTGCGGATATTCTGGTGGCGGGAAGTTATGTTTTTTCGGCAAAAGACCGGCGCGCCGCAATTGCCAGTTTGAAAAAGCCGTTGTAGACGGCTCGGTTTCAATACGGATGAATTTTATACGGGGGGATTTCATGGTGAGCCCGGCGCGAGTCGAACGCGCGACCTTTGGCTCCGCAAGCCAACGCTCTATCCAGCTGAGCTACGGGCTCTCACCTGCGTGCGTATGATATGTATAAATAACTTTAATTGCAAATGCATATTTATTACTTTATAATATTGTCCGCGTAAGTCAAATTATGGCTGCGGGCAAAACTGAACGATTGGTTTTGTCTTTATATCATGGCGAAGTACAAAATCACTATGGCCAAGACCAAGAATCTTAAAATCAGGGAATGGGGTCCGGCATTGCGTTTTTACTGGCAATATACCGCTCCCGTGATGGGTAAAATCTGGTATATCTGGCCGGTCTGGCTGTTGTTGCTTTTGAGTCAGCTGGTGGAACCGTATGTTTATCAAAATGTTTTTGATGAAATCGGAAAAATCGGGCAGCCGGTGGGTATGGATTTACAGAAAGTGATCTGGTTTGTGTCCGGATGGGCGGCGGTATTGCTGGTTAGTGCAGTTTTGATGACCGGCGTTAGAATGCTGTTTAGCGTCAGCATGCCCAATGTGGACCGAAATTATTTTGAGGAGGCCATGCAGAAAGTCCTGGCTCTGGATATGTCTTTCCATCTGGAGAAAAAAAGCGGTGAGATGATGAAGAAGATTGATCGCGGAGTAGACAGTTTCTGGACTATCACCATGATTATGATTCCGGAAATGATTCCCAAGTTTTTACTGGCGGTAGTGGTTTTATTCTGGGCTCTGGCGATTAACTGGCAGATGACGCTGGTGTCCATGGCTTTTTATCCTCTGGCAATCTGGATTTTTGTGGTTGGAATTAAGAAAACCAGTGCCCTGCAGGATGAATCCAATGATTTGTTTGATAAGGCCATCGGTCGGGCCTATGACGCAGTGTCCAACATCATGGTGGTGAAAAGCTTTGCCCAGGAGAAGAAGGAACAGAAAAGCTTTTTGGGGAAATTTAAGAGATATGTCGATTTGCAGAAACAGGCTTCAGTTCGTTGGGGCAGAATAGATATCTGGGGGCAGAGCACTTCAACTTTGCAAAGAATTCTGATTATTGCCTTTGGAATATATCTGATTATTCAGGGGAATATGACACTGGGACAGTTGATTATGTTTACCTCTTTTTCACGATATCTGTATGATCCGATTTATGCCATTGGCAATGATCTCAGGGGTTTGCAGTTCGCGGTTTTGAGACTGGAGGAAGCGCGGAAAATCTTGCATCGCATTGCCACGGTACAGGATTTGCCCGGAGCCAAAGCATTGAAAATTACGGAAGGCCGCGTCCAGATGAAGAACGTTGGTTTCATGTATCAGGACAAAAAAATTCTTTCCAAAGCCAATATTGATTTTGAACCGGGGCAGATGACAGCTTTAGTGGGGCATTCGGGTGCCGGTAAATCAACAATCACTTCTCTTTTGAATCGTTTTTATGATGTGCAGAGCGGGCAGATCCTGATTGACGGACAGGATATAACCAAAGTCACTCAAGCTTCGTTGCGGCGCAATATCGGTCTGGTAATGCAGGAAAATACTTTGTTCAACGATACCATTTATAACAATATTGCTTACGCCAAACCGGGGGCAACCCGTTGGGAGATTTATCAGGCCGCCCGCAAAGCTAATATTCATAAGTTTATCATGAGTCTTCCCAAGAGCTATAAAACGATGGTGGGGGAGAGAGGATTGAAACTTTCCGGCGGTGAAAAACAGCGTGTGGCCATTGCCAGAGTGATTTTGAAAGATCCTCCGATACTGATTCTGGATGAGGCGACTTCAGCCTTGGACTCCAAGAACGAGAGGATTATCCAGAAAGCTTTGGAGAGAGTGATGAAGGGCAGAACTTCCATTGTTATAGCGCATCGTCTTTCCACCGTGACCGAGGCTGATAAGATTGTGGTTTTGAACCGGGGCAGGGTTGTACAAATCGGCCGGCATTCCGAACTGAAAAATACCCCCGGCGTGTATCAGGAACTGGTAAATCTTCAGGTGAGGGGCCTGCTGGCGAAATAATCCGGGGTTTTCATTCGAAGTTTTGTCCGGGGTGACTAGTCTTTTCTGAATATGCCCATTAACTGACTCTGGGCAATCACGCGGTCCTCCATGGCTTTCATCAAGTCATCTCTGGTTGATCCCGCCGGCAGATCCAGCATACGGTTCAAGGCAAAAAGTTTGAAGAAATAGCGGTGAGTGCCGGAGGGGGGACAGGGGCCTCCGTATTGTGCTTTGGGCCAGGAGTTATTTCCCTGTACCGCAAATTTGGGTCCGACATTTTCGGGAATAATTTCCGTGTCGGTGGGGATGTTCCAGACTACCCAGTGTACCCAGTTACCGTTGGGGGCATCGGGGTCTTCAACCAGCAAGGCCAGAGATTTGGCTTCTCCGGGTACCTCTGAAATGTGCAGTTCGGGAGAAACGTCTATACCCTGGCAGGTGAATTTTGGAGGGATCAATGCGCTGTTTTCAAAACTGGGACTGCTGATTTTCATGTTGGTCATATTGGCGGGAGGATTAGTGGGTAATGTGGTGCCGGATTTTTGACAGCCAGACAGGATCAGACCGATTAACATCAGGCTGCTTAAAACTGTGATAGTTTGTTTTCTGATCATCGGTCAATAATTTAACATTAAGATGCTTTTTCTGCCAATATGAAGTCAGGGAAACTGATTTTAATTTTGAAGTACAGTGGGAGAAAATGGTATAATTAAAGGAAGTTTGAAAACACACATTTAAATAAAAAATCTATGACAGAAGAAATTGGAAGTGAGAAACCATTGGTGGGGCCCAGAACCAGACAGGCTATTGAGAAGGGAACAACTACTGTGGAGGGGGCCAGAAGTTTGGTTACTGGTATGTCTCAGGAAAAGCGCGAGACGATCAAAGAAGAAGTAGCAAGGAATGAGCTAAGTCCGGAACAGCAAGAAATTTTGGATAAATTGAGAAGGGCTAAAAATTCGGAAGAAAGAGTTCGTTTGTTCGGTGTTATTGCTGACGATATAGGTTTGGATCCGCTGATTTCCCTGATTCCCGAATTAGGGGATGGAGCCACCTCAATTATTTCCGGTGTGTATTTATTGATGGAGGCTAAGAATGCCGATTTGGGGATGGGTGCTTATTTAAAAATTATTGGTTTACAGGCTGCGGACTTTGCCGTTGGCGCCGTTCCGATTTTGGGAGATGCTGCTGATTATTTTTTCAAGGCCAATAAGTGGTCGGGGAAGAGTTTCGAACAGCAGACTCAGGATTTGATTAAAAAAGCCAGAGAGGCAGGAGTTCCGGAAGAAAAAACCGCCCTGCTCACCGAGAAAGCAGAAAAGTGGCCCCGATTGGCTACCAAAGCGGTTGGTTTGTACAGTAAAGCCAAAGCCGGTTCAAGTAAGGAAGCTGAACCCAGAATGAGTCAGTCTACCGGTCAGTAGTTTTTTCACGCGGAGGAATTTCCAGGGCCTGGTGAATCCCATTGCGGATCTCGATCAGGCCTTGTTCGTTATGCCAATTTCCATTGTAGGCCAGCTGATAGATCTGATTAAATATTGGCACGGGCAGATATTTTTCCCAGGACGGATTGGATTGGATGAAAAGCAAATAAAACAGCAAATCATTACGCAATTCGGTGCAGATATTCTGCCGGGCCGGGTCATTTCTTTCGACGTAGATATAAGCGGGATGGATGTAGTGGTTTTTCAGAATATTGTACAGTTTTTTTCTATGTTCCAGTACAATATCTACGATGTTAACCTGTTGGTCTTTGTACCACCCCAGACTTATCTCAATCTGAGAAGAGATCTCGGCTCTAACAGTGAGTCCTGCTCTGGACGGGGGAGTGCTCTGGTCAGGGGATTGCTCATTTCCCGGATTGTTTGCGGTTTCCTGTTTGGAGTCTTGCGGATACGGAATTAAGCTGGTGGCCAGATTTTTCTTGGACATGGGGTGTTTTAGACAGTGCAAATTTTAGGACTTGTCTTCGTTTTGTCAAATCGAGTGCAGTAACTAATGGTGAAGAATGTGGTTTAATAGATTGTCATTCATTAATCAAAAACTTATGAATAAGCAGATGTTTAAAAAAGCGGCCCTGACTTTTGCGGTGTTGATAGGGTTGGTAATGGTACAAGGCCAGGTGCTGGCCGTGTTGCCTCCACTGGAGCCGATTGAGCCCAGTATTCCGATTTTACCTATTCCCAACGTACCGACATTAACAGTGGTAACTCCGGTGCCGGCAACTACCTATGACAAAACTCCCAATTTTACTTTTCATACCAATGCGTCCGGGGTGATTTCCTATGAAGGAGATTGTACCAGTGCAACTACCGATGCAGTAACCGGTGACAATACGATTACTTTTGATTTGTTGGGTATCGGACTCCATGATAATTGTAAAATCAGAGTGAAAGGCGGTTTGCTGAATCTGCTTTCCAGTCCCTTGGATGTTCCTGCCTTTACGATAAAGTTACCAATTATTATTGACATCACGGCACCAGTTTTAACGATGGTGACTGAGGTCGCTTCTCCGACGGAGGACACAACTCCCAGCGTGGTTTTTAACAGCAATGAGGAGGGAACCATCAGTTATGAAGGTGCCTGCTTCAGCACTTCCAATACAGCCATAAACGGTAACAACACAATTACTTTCCAGACGATGGCAGTGGGGACTTACAATAACTGCAAAATCAGGGTAACCGATTCTTCCGGTAATATCAGTGATCCTCTTGCTTTGGCGTCATTCACAATTAACGCTTTGCCGAGCCTGGCCAAGTGTGCCGGGTTTACCGACCTGACAATTTTGGACAGCGATTGTTCCGCTATTCAATATGTAAAAAGCATCGGAGCCATGACCGGTAATCCGGATGGCACTTTTGATCCTTCCGGTCTGTTACAGCGAGACCAGGTTTCCAAGATTGCCTTGGAGGCTTTCAATAAATTTGACAGCACTACCAATTACTGTGCCGGACAAAATCCATTTCCGGATGTTGGAGAAACAAGCTGGGCTTATCAATATATCTGTCGTGCCAAGGCTTTATCAATAGTTACCGGATATATGTCCGGTGCGGATACAGGCTATTTCCGTCCCGCCCGAACGGTAAACCGTGTTGAATTTTTGGCCATTATTTTGCGCAATCTGGGGGAAATCATGCCAAGCGGATCATCCTATGCCGATGTAGACGGCAATGCCTGGTTTGCCGGTTATGCCAAATATTCCAAGGATAATTCACTGTTCACCGGTACCAGCCTTTATCCGAGCAATTTCACCACCAGAAGAGAGGTGGCCAATGTTCTGTACAGATTACACAACTTGGGTAAAATCTAATTTTGGACAGCAAAAAGGCCGCCCCCCCCACCTTCGGTGGGGGCGCGGCCTTTTCTAGTTTTCGCGGCTTTCAGCCTGTCCGAATGCTCTGTACAGCTGATCGGTGAGATCAGTGGAGCGTATCGGGGGCAGGCTTCAGCCGACGGTCAACCCGTCGATCCTTTCTTTGCTTCGCCGTCCTGGTTGGGGAGAGCGGAGGTTTCGAATTGAGGTTACGGGGTTAGGTGGGCCGGCTCTCCTGCGAAGAGAGCCGGCCTGGAAGTCACCGCTGCCTGCGCGGTGACTGTGGGGGAGTGAACCGTTGTCTGCCGGGAATGGTTCGGGTGACGATGTGCGGGGGTCAGGGCTGGTAGCAGTGTCCGTTGAGGCAGTTCTGGGTTCCCGGACAGACCGTGTAGCAGTTGCCACAGTGGTTCTTGTCGTTGAGGAAGTTCCAGACTTCGTCGATCAGTCCGTCGCAGTCATCGTCGATCTGGTTGCAGGTCTCGGCCACCGGTGCGCAGGAGCTCTGCGGCTGATTCCATTCGCAGTGTCCGTTGGTGCAGTGCTGATTGGCGGCGCAGGCGCGTCCGCAGACACCGCAGTTGGCGTTGTTCGATGAGAGAAGGTAGCCGTTGTCGATCACGCCGTCGCAGTCATTGTCGGTGTAGTCGCAGGATTCGACGGCGGGTGTGCAGCTGCTCTGCGGGTAGTTCCAGGTGCACTTGCCGGCGATGCAGGATTTGCCTGCGCCGCAGACCCGTCCGCACAGACCGCAGTTGTTGATATCGGTCAACGGGTTGTACCCGTCGTCGATGACTCCGTCGCAGTCGTCGTCCGAGTTGTTGCAGGTTTCCTGTACCGGGGTGCAGCTGAGCGGCGGCACGATGTATTGGCAGTGGCCGGATTGGCAGATCAGGCCGCCGCCGCAGGCTCTTCCGCAAGTGCCGCAGTTGTTGGGGTCGCTCTGGAGGTTGTACTGTTCATCGATCACGAAGTCGCAGTCGTTGTCGATGCCGTCGCAAGTCTCCGGGGCGGGGACGCACTCATTCTGCGGGACGTTCCACTGGCAGTGGCCGCTCACGCAGGATTGTCCTGCCGCGCAAGCGTTGCCGCAGGCGCCGCAGTGGTTGACGTTGTTGAGCAGGTTGAAGGGGTCGTCGATCACGAAGTCGCAATCGTCGTCCTCTCCGTTGCAGGTCTCGGCTGCCGGAACGCAGCTGTTCTGAGGAACGTCCCAGACGCAGGCACCGCTTTCGCAGTGCTGGTTCAGGGCGCAGGCATGTCCGCAGATGCCGCAGTTCAGGTCGTCGAGCAGCAGGTTGTACGGCTCGTCGATCAGCCCGTCGCAATCATTGTCCGCGTTGTCGCAGACTTCGTTCACGGCGGGGCCGCACTGGCTTACGGGCGAATCCCAGGCGCAAAGCCCGTTTTCGCAGTGCTGATTGGCGGCACAGGCGTGTCCGCACAGGCCGCAGTTGGCCGAGTCATTCTGGAGGCTGGTGTTCTCATCGATGGCCCCGTCACAGTCGTTGTCGGCGTTGTCGCACACCTCAGGGGCAGGCGTGCAAGCGTTCTGGGGCACGATCCATTGACAGTGGCCGTTCTGGCAGACCTGTCCACCGGGGCAGACATGTCCGCAGATGCCGCAGTTGGCCGGATCGGACGCCAGCGGGAAGCCCTCGTCGAGCATTCCGTCGCAGTCGTCATCGGTGTTGTTGCAGGATTCGGGAAGGGGAGTGCATCCGTTCTGCGGGATGTCCCAGGTGCAGGCACCGTTTTCGCAGTGCTGGCCCCCGGCACAGGCGTTCCCGCAGAGGCCGCAGTTGGCCGTGTTGTTCTGCAGGTCGAAGGGTTCGTCGATGAAGCCGTCGCAGTCGTTGTCGCTGTTGTCGCACACCTCAGGGGCAGGAGTGCAACCGTTCTGGGGAACAACCCAGGCACAGGTGCCGTTCGCGCAGTACTGACCGGCCGGGCAAGCTCGTCCGCAGACTCCGCAATTGGCCTTGTCGTTGCTCAGATTGATTCCCTCGTCGACCTCTCCGTTGCAGTTGTTGTCGACGTTGTCACACACCTCGCCGGCAGGCGCGCAGATGTTGACCGGAACCTGATTGGCGCAATGGCCGTTCAGGCAGTACTCGGTCGGACCGCAGAGATTGCCGCAGACTCCGCAGTTGGCGGGATCGGTGGCCAGGTTGAAGTCCTCGTCGAGTTGTCCGTCGCAGTCGTCGTCGACTTGGTTGCAGGTTTCACCGGCAGGAGTGCAGTTGGACGGGGGAACGTTCCAGGCGCAATGTCCATTGCTGCAGTGCTGGCCGCCGGCGCAGACGTGACCGCAGACTCCGCAGTTGGCGGGGTCGATGTTCAGGAGCGTGTTCTCGTCGATCGCTCCGTCGCAGTCGTCGTCTTCGTTGTTGCACACTTCAGCCGCGGGGGTACAGCCGTTCTGAGGCAGAATCCACATGCAGTGGCCGCTGTCGCAGGCTTGGCCGTTGGGGCAGACATGCCCGCAGGTCCCGCAGTTGGCGTTGTCGGTGGAGGGGTTGATTCCTTCATCGATGAATCCGTTGCAGTTGTTGTCGATGTTGTCGCACACCTCCTGCACCGGGACGCAGTTGTTGACGGGCTGGTCGAGCGCGCAGGCACCGTTCTCACAGTGCTGGCCCGCCAGGCAGACCCGTCCGCACATGCCGCAGTTGGCGTTGTCGAAGAGCAGATTGAAGGTGTCGTCGATGCTGCCATCGCAGTCATCGTCGACGCCGTTGCAAGTCTCCTGCACCGGGGTGCAGTTGACCGGCGGCGTGATCCATTGGCAGTGGCCGTTGTCACACACCTGCTCTGCTCCGCAGGCCAGTCCGCAGACACCGCAGTTGGCTTCGTCGCTGAGCAGCATGATCAGCTCATCGATTTCGCCGTCGCAGTCGTTGTCCGTGTAGTCGCAGACTTCCAGGGCAGGGGTGCAGTTCAGAACCGGGTCGGTGAGCTGGCAGTGACCGTTGTCACAGACCGCTCCCGCGCCGCAATCCCGTCCGCACATGCCGCAGTTGGCAGGGTCGGTGAACAGGCCGAAGCCTTCATCGACGAAGCCGTTGCAGTTGTCGTCGCGGTTGTTGCACAGTTCGGCGGGCGCCGGTGTGCAGTTGTCGACCGGAACGGGGAAGCGGCAGACCGCGTTGAAGCACTCTGCTCCCGCGTCACAGCTGCGGCCGCAGGCGCCACAGTTGTCCGGATCGTCGAGCAGGTTGTAGGGATCGTCGATGCTTCCGTCGCAGTCGTCGTCCTCGTTGTTGCAGGTCTCGGCGACGGGCATGCACTGGTCCACCGGGGTGTCCCAGGAGCAGTGTCCGCTGAGGCAGGACTGGTTGGCGGCACAGGGATGTCCGCACATTCCGCAGTTCTGCTCATCGTCGAGAAGGTTGAAATTGTTGTCCACCACACCGTCGCAGTCGTTGTCGCTGTTGTCACAGCTTTCCGCGACCGGCTGGCAGTTGTTGGAGGGGGTGTCGAGCGTGCAGTGGCCGTTTGCACAGTGTTGGCCGCTGTCGCAGGCGTTCCCGCAGATGCCGCAGTTGTCCGCGTCGGCGAGCAGGTTGAACGGTTCGTCGATCGCGTTGTCGCAATCGTCGTCCACGCCGTTGCAGCTTTCGGCGCTTGGCGTGCAGCCGTTCTGTTGCTCGTTCCAGGCGCAGTGACCGCTGTTGCAGCTCTGTCCGTCCGCGCAAGCGCGTCCGCACATGCCGCAGTTGGTGGAGTCGGCGAACAGGTCATACCCGTTGTCGATCACGCCGTCGCAGTCGTTGTCGATGTTGTCGCAGGATTCGCTGCTCTGCGTGCACTGGTCGGGGGGTTGATTCCAGGCGCAGTGTCCGTCGTTGCAGGTCTGTCCCTCGTCGCAGGTCCGTCCGCAGGAGCCGCAGTTGGCTTCGTCGCTGGTCAGGATGACGCAGCTGCCGAAGCAATTGAACTCGGGCAAGGCACCGCAGTGAACGTTGCTGTTGCCACCGGTTCCGGCGCCGCCATCGCTGGTAGAGCCGCCGCTGCCGGGGGGGACGTAGTTGGAACACCATGGGTTTCCGCTGTCGAGACAGGCGGATCCGGGCGGATTGCTGTCGCAGCCGCCGATGGCGGCTGTGAGCAGGGCGGACAGCAGTGTAATGTGCGCCGCCATCCTGATGCGCATCTTTTTGATCATCTTGTTTTACTCCTCACGCTTGGTCGTTTGTATCGCGCTGCCGGGATGGCTAGCGCCAGATCTGTGTCCGTGGTGACGCCTTGGGCTCACCACAATTTTGAACATTGGCATCACCTCCCTATTTGTAGAAGCGGGTTAGGGGTTGTGGTTTCGGTCGCCCAAATGATTCAGGTCAGGTCTATTGACCGGCCTTTTGTACGCAGTTGTCTTTTGCCGCGCGGAGCGTGTCGGGAGTCTTCTCGTTGTCGTTTTTCGCCCCGTCGTATTCTTTGTCTGGTTCGCGCAGCTGGTCTTCAGCAAAGGGGTTCTCATCCCTCAGAGGAGCCGGCTGGGCGGCGACGCGGTTGTTTACGCAACGACACATATGTTTTTCTCGCTTTGCTATTGGTTTTTAGCCAATTTGTCGAGTATCAAATCAAACCTGACGGGTCTGATCCGGTGTAGTTATACACTATTTTCTGAATTAGTAAAGGGAAAGATACTCTTTTCAATATGTTTCCCAGTTGTCAAGGAGCGGGAGTCTCCAAGTCCAAATTAAGGGTTGGAGAAGCAGTCGAAATAGTCTATATATCTCCTATAATCTTATAATCACGTTGTACTTCAAATATGTCATTAGCTCCTGGCAGTCCTGCCGGTTTTGATCTGAAATACCCTTATCAGCCAAAAGGGGATCAGCCGCAGGCCATAGAAAAAATTGTGAAAAATCTGAATGCCGGTGTGAAACACCAGACTTTGCTGGGCGCAACGGGTACCGGCAAAACCTTTACGATGGCTAATGTGATTCAACAGGTACAGAGACCGACTTTGGTGATGGCCCACAATAAAACTCTGGCCGCCCAGCTGTGTAGCGAGTTCAAAGAATTTTTTCCCAACAACGCGGTAAGTTATTTTGTTTCCTATTACGATTATTATCAGCCGGAAGCCTATATTGCCACAACCGACACCTATATCGAGAAGGATGCCGCCATCAACGAAGAAATTTCCAAATTCCGTCATGCCGCCACCACCAATCTGCTGACCAGACGGGATGTGTTAATCGTATCTTCGGTCAGCTGTATTTATGGTTTGGGGTCGGTGGAAGATTATAATGCTTTTGCTTTTGAACTTAAGGTCGGTGAGGAGCGCAAACGGGACAAGCTGCTGCGGCATTTGACCGATATTCAGTACAATCGCAGCCATATGGAGTTCAAGCAGGGAATGTTTCACGTTCTGGGTGACACTCTGGAAATCTTCCCGCCCGACCGCGATACCATTTTCCGCATCGAATTTTTTGGCGATGAGATTGAACGTATCACAGAGGCTGATTCGTTTACCGGTGAAGAATATAAAGAGCTCAAATCAGTGAAGATCTTTCCGGCCAAGCACGATATTACCTCCAAGGAAAAAATAGATCAGGCGGTGGTGCATATTCTCAGGGATATGCAGATTCGCAGGGAGGAATTTTTGAAACAGGGGAGGCTGCTGGAAGCGGAAAGAATCAAGACCCGCACCGAATATGACATGGAAATTTTGCGTGAAACCGGTTATTGCCAGGGCATTGAAAACTATACCCGTTATCTGAACGCCCGTGAGCCCGGTCAGCCGCCGGCCACATTATTGGATTATTTCCCGGATGATTTCCTGCTGATTGCCGATGAATCGCATATCACCATTCCCCAGATCGGAGGAATGTTTAACGGAAATTATTCCCGCAAGGAAAATCTGGTTAATTATGGTTTTCGTTTGCCTTCCGCCCACGATAATCGTCCCTTGAAATTTGAGGAGTTTGAAAAGGCGATTAATCAGGCCGTATATGTTTCGGCCACTCCTGCCGCTTATGAGTTTAAAAACAGCGGGGAACATGTGGCTGAACAAATTATCCGTCCAACCGGTTTGTTGGATCCAATGGTAGAGGTGCGTCCCCGCAAAGGCCAGATTGACGATCTGATCAATGAAATCCAGAAAAGAATCGCGGTCAAGGAAAGAGTTTTGGTGACGACTTTGACCAAGCGGTCGGCCGAAGATTTGACCGATTATCTGACTGATGCAGGGATTAAGGTCAAATATCTCCATTCCGATATTGAGACGATTGAAAGAATTGAGATTTTGCGCGATTTGCGTCTGGGAAAGTTTGACGTGCTGGTCGGTATCAATCTGCTCCGTGAAGGACTGGATTTGCCGGAGGTTTCTTTTATTGGAATTTTGGACGCTGATAAAGAAGGCTTCTTGCGTTCCAAGAGCGCTCTTATTCAGACGATCGGACGTTGCGCCAGAAATATCAACGGGACGGTGGTGATGTATGCCGATAGGCTTACCGATTCCATGAAGGGGGCGATCGGGGAGACGGAGAGAAGACGAAAAATCCAGCATGCTTATAACGTCAAGCACGGAATAACGCCTGAAACTATTATCCGGGCTATCAAGGACATTGCCATGGGGGCCAAGAAAAATGAACCGCCGGTACGGAAAATTGATCCCAAGAAGGTTCCCAGGAGCGAATTGTCGAGATTTATCCGTGAACTGGAGGATCAGATGGAGTTGGCGGCTCTTAATCTGGAATTTGAAAAAGCGGCAGAGTTACGTGACGAAATTGAGATGTTGAAGCAGGAGGCCGGTTCCAAAAAATCCTGACAGCCTTGCAATTATTGACGTTGTGTGTTCCAATAACGTCTTAATTGTGATTAGGCATGAAAAAAGGAGGATTGCGTCTTATTGACGGTGAAAACGGTGAAGCTTTATCGGCTTATCAGCTTTTATTTGCCGGAGAAAAAGAGCCTGATTCCGAATTCAGGGAATCATTTTTAAACTCGGCCGCCTCTTTTTTGAAACTGCCTCAGTTTGAGGGCTATGCCAATCTTATTTATGATCCTTTTGATCAACTGACCTACCTTATCTGGAGGATAAAAGACGATGAGATGAGAGAATTAGGTGCTGTCCCGGGAGCAACCGTGGCCGGGGTGGAAAACGTTCAGATAAAACCTGTTGAGCAGGATGATCTGATTTTAAAGTTGAAAAACAAATACGATCTTGATGTTGGTATCGCCGGCCGAAAGGAATTGCTGGCCGTAGCGGCAGATCTAATAGCCGGTTTGCAGGAACAGCTGAATTGTCTGGAGGAAAACTATTTTTCGGGGCAGGATGAAGGAGGCCAGTCTGCCTATTTGTTGCAGGCGGAAGGCCCCTTGATGTTTTTGGGAGCCCTCAATTTGTGGCAAAACATTGGGGCCCGGCTTGAGGATCTACGTCATCACCTGGATAACCTGAAGTTTTCCATGCAGGTTTTTTCCGCGCCCATGGGAGTGAATCATCTGATTATAGAACGTGACAATATCGCTTTTTTCAATGCCTGCACATCGTTATCGCAGCTGTTGTTTGTATTACAGAATGGCGACAATAAGGATTCACAAAGGGATTTCGGCGCGGTTCTCGACGATCTCGGCGTATATCCGGGCTATCATCATCAATATTCACATGGCGTAAAACTGATTGTGGGAACGGATCCGGATTTTCAGCTCCACCCGGTGGCGAGCGTGGAAAAATACTTGATTTCCCTGAAGAAAAAAGCCATTCAAAATTTTTGCCATCTGGCGGTGAAAAAAACGGAACGAAAGGGTGAACAACATCAACATGACAGTCCGGAGGTCAACTCGGTGGAAGTTGATCGCGGAAAATTCTTGAGCGGGAAATTACTGGCGGTGATCGGAACTTTGTTGAATTGCCGGCTGGTGGAGGAAGCTGAAGAATTGGTGAGAATATATCAACTGGTCAACAACCAGATTGAATTTGATGAATATAATACCCGGGAAACACATTATAAAAATTGGTACGAACAACGTTTAAATCTGAAAAAGAATTTACAGATTGCCCGTAAACAGCAGTTCAAGGGTGAGGACTAGGGGTTTTACCAGCTGCTGCCGCCACCCCCGCCGAAGCCGCCTCCGCTGAAGCCGCCCCCGCCAAATCCGCTGGATCCGCCCGAGGCTGAACTTCTGGGGGCGGCCACCATATTGGAAGTCATGCTGCTGTTGAAACTGTTCAGCGTGCGCAGAAAATAATAGGTGTTGAAATGGTGAAGCATATTGGGGTCTGAACTCTGATACCAGTCAGGTTGGTTTTTATAAAGTCCTTCACAGGTTTTGGCCCATTTGTCAGCTATTCCGAAAGCGATGGCGTAGGGGAGTATCTTTTCGAAGATGTTTTCTTTTTCATAGAATTTGACGCGGTCCGTTTCGGCGGTCTTAATGAATTCTTCCAGGCCCAGTACCCTGATTTGCGTGTCAGCCCCTTTTTGAGTGCGTTTAGGCATGATAAAACCAAAGGCGAAAATCAATGCCGATGAGAGCAGCAGTCCCAGGAAAAGCGGCAGGTTGATATCACCCAGAAAACTGAGGAAAAAGATGGTGACGAAAAACATTCCCCCTCCGCACCCGAAATAGGAGGTGCGGGCTTCTTCCGGATTGGAAGCGTAATATTTTTTCTTGATCAGACTGTTATAAATGGCAGTCTTGATGCCCGGGATTTCCTTGTAAAATTTGTATTTGAGATCGCTGAGAGTAATTTTGGTACTGCTGCCGAAAATGGCTTCGTAAATCTGTGTTTCAAAATCCTGCAGAGAATCTTTTTCGGGAGTCTTGGGGCTGGTTTTCTCCAGTTCGTAATAGGTGGTTTCTCCCCAGAGCATTTTTTTCTCTTTGCTTTCGATAATTTTCAGATAGCCGCGGGTGGCCAGGTCGATAATGGTGCTGGTGATGTCCTGCATATCAACCTTGTCGTCCAGCAGGGTACCGATTTCAGCGGGGCGGAGCTGGTCTGGAATATCATATTCCGGCATGATGGTGGAGTGGGTGGCCTTGGGATCGCGGCCATTTTTATACCAGAGATAATACAGGAAAAAAAAAGTAATTATCGGGACCAGATAGCCCCAATTATCCTGTATAAACCAGCTGAAGATGGTCAGTGAAGAAGGAAATTTGACTATACCTTTGGGGAAAGAAGCAACGATGGTCAGGCCGGCGGAAGTGGGAAGTAATGAGTTGGTAGAAAACTGATAGGTTTTTCCGTTCAGAACTTCTGCCTGGCAGTCTTGTTCCTTGCTGTATCCAAACCCGGTGTAACAGATTTTTTTCATCATTTCCTGATCGGTTTCCCGGGGAAGTGTGATGGTGGCGGATGCTTTGGCGACGGCCGTATCCCAGCCGTTGCCGGTCACGTTCCAGAATAGTTCGTCGTTGTAATCGAACTGATTGAGACCGCGTTCCAGTCTGTAGTGAATGACATAGGTTTTTAGCTGTCCGTCCACAAAGACGCTTCCCGATCCGATTTTCAAATTGACGTTGTCTCCGGAGTAGGAAGTTTCCACTTCGTAGGGGGTTCCCTGTTCGTCAGTTACGCTGATCAGGCTGAAGCGCAGATTGAGATTTTGATTGTTTCGGTCCTGATAATGTATCGGCAGATTGCGGATTATACCGTGCCGGTTTTCGGATTTGGTAAAATCAGCCTGGATTGTTTCCTTGACCGTGAAAGTACTGTCTTCATTGATGTTGATGTCGGAATGGAAATCGCGGATGCCCCAGCCGTGGATGTTGTATTGATAAAAATCGATTTCACCATCGGGGGAATACGGTTGGGTCTGGGCGCCGGCCGAAAGCGGCAGGATCAATATGGCTAAACAGACCAGTATTTTGATGAAAGTGTGATTTTTCATATGACTACCAATTAGGGGATGCCCTTAGGGTTTTTAAAAAGCCCCCTTGGCGGGGGCCTTTCCTTTTTCAGTTATTTTTGCGGTTCGTCGAACGATACTTTGACGTTCTGTCTCTCTTCCGCGTTTTCTATTTCAAAAAACTTGCGTCGTTCGAATTTGAAAATACCGGCAACTATGTTGTTGGGGAAAATTTCCACCTTGGTGTTGAAATCGCGAACGGTGGCGTTGTAATAACGGCGTGAGAGCTGCAGTTTTTCCTCTACTTCTTTCAGAGTGGCCTGCAGGTCCATGAAGTTTTGGTTGGCTTTCAGATCGGGATAATTTTCGGCAACGGCAAATAATGTTTTCAATGTTCCGGTCAGCGCGTTTTCAGCCTGAATCCTTTCTTCGGGAGTCTTGGCGGACATAGCCATGTTGCGGGCCTGCGTGACAGCTTCCAGTGTCTTACTTTCGTGTTTGGCATAGCCCCGTACAGTTTCCACCATATTGGGAATCAGGTCGTAGCGGCGTTTTAATTGGGTTTCAATATCGGCCCAGCCTTCGTCCACTTTATTTTTAAGCTGTATCAGTGAATTATACACTCCGACAACGGCCACCGCCACCAGGGCCAGTACGCCTAAAACTATTAATAGTTCCATGTTTGCAAATTATATTTAGTAAAATCGCTATGCCAATTTTAGTGTACTTGGCTCAGCAATGCAAATTTATAGCAGATTTTTGATTCCGGCTGAGAGGGGGGCCGCGATAAGCTAAACGGGCTGGTCTTTTCGGATTTTGGGGTGTCCGGAAGTAACGGGTTTGAGGTCTGAAGTGCCTTCAGTGATGTTGTTGTTGGCGGCGGCGGCGGAGACCTCTTCGCCGGGCCGGTTTTCCGAATTCTGGGGTTCCGCGGAAAAAACTGTCGGGATGATCATTTCATCATTACCGGGGGTGTATCCGGTTATGGTCAAAACGCTGCTGGCCAGCGTGAAGATCTTGGTGGAGTCGGATCTGTCCTTGAGGTTTAGATTTAGCTGGAAACTGATCGGGAAAGTGGTGCCGGGATCGATGACCAGGTCGATTTGATCAAGGTACATTTTATAGGTGGCGATGGGGCTGCTGTTTTGAAATTCCAGTTTAATGTCCTCCAGGGTCTGTATGTCGTCCGGACGGTTGGTGTTCTGCAGGGTCAGATAAAGTTTTGATCCGCAGGTCGTAACATATTCGGCGTTTAGTCCCTTAAAGGGGATAGCGATGTTTTTGTCGGTTTCCAGATTAGGTATGATAATCATTGTTTGTTGCGCCGAACAGGGGATGGTCAGTTTATAACTGATGCCGGGGGCGAAATTGAACCTGGCAAAGACGTTGCCTGCCTTGAAATTTTCAACAATTTCTCCGTTCTGTTCATAACTGGGCTTATTGTTGATCATTATTTCGTTGACCAGGGGGCGAGTGCTCAAGAATGTTTTTTGATTTAAGCCGGCTTTTCCCATCGTGTTGCCGTCGGCATCAGTGATTTCGGCGCTTAGGGCGGATTTACAGATGTTGGTGTCATAAAAATAGCGTTGGCTGTTTTTGTAATAAAGAATCTGGATGATTAGACCGTCGCTGCCGACAGGGATTTCACTACCTTCCTGAACGGCTATCGGGCCCGTATCGTCTTTGCCGTAAACAGCATTGATGCTTGGTACATACCCGTTATCTATAAAATTGCAGCTGGTTTTACCGTTTTCTATTTTAACCGGGATAATGTTGTCGGAAAGGCTTTTATTGGCATATTTGGCGTATACGCTGTATTCCCCGTCGGGAATTTCACCGTTTTGTACTTTGCGGTCGAAATTTTGGCAGTCGGACGGCTGGACACTGTTAAAGTTTCTGCCCTCGATCCGGCATTCCCTGTAAATGGGTTTCATGCTGTTAAACTTTTCCAGAAGTGATTTGCCCAAGCCGCTGACAACAACTGCAAAGATGATCAGGACGAGACCCGTCAGTGCGGCAACAATGGTAATGGTATGTTTTTGGGGCATGAAAAAATAATACTATCCCGATATTGTAGCACTTTTGGGGCTTTTTGGAAAGCTTGGACCGGTTTCTAAAGATAGTCGGAAACCTCCGATTCGGAACATTGATGTATCCTGATTCCCTGCGGTAGGGAAGCTATAAATTCCCTGCCGTAACTTTTTTGTACCAGACGGGAGTCAAGAATGATCACGGCCCCGGTGTCGCGGGAGGATCGAATCAGCCTTCCGAAGCCTTGTTTAAAACGTAAAATGGCTCTGGGGAGCGAATATTGCTCAAAAGGTTTGGCGAATTGGGCGGAACGTGCCCGGATAATCGGATCGTCCGGAGGGTCAAAGGGCAGTTTCTGGATAATAACGCAGGTCAGGATGGGGCCGATCAGGTCTACGCCCTCCCAAAAACTATTGGTTCCCAGGATGGCGCAGCTGGCCGGTTCGTCCTGAAAATGTGAGATGATCTTTCCGCGGCCCCCCGACAGGTTTTGGGCCAGCAGGTTGATTCCAACGGTTTTCAGGTCGGGGGCCAGGTCGTGAAAAACTCTGGCCAGGTCTTTCTTGGCCGTAAACAGTACCAGTGTCCGTCCGCCGTTTTTATGTATCACGGAGTTGATGACGGAGGAACATTGTTGTAAATATTGCGGGTTTTTAGGGTCGGTCAGATCTTCCGGAATAATAATTTTTACCTGGTCGGGATAGCTGAAGTGGCTGGGAATCATCAGGTCTTCAAAGGTTTCTCCCAAGCCCAGTTCTGACCGGATATAGGAAAAATTGCCATAGGTGGAGAGCGTGGCTGAAGTCAGCACTATCGATTGGTATTCCGGAAAGATTTTGTCGGCAAATATTTCCCTGACCGTCAGGGGAGCGAAATTCAAGTGAATACTTTCGTCAAAACCACGGTTCATCCAGACAATTTTGTTTTGAGGCTCGTGAAAAAGGCTTTGGAGGCTATGATAGAAGTTCAGCAAATCGCGGAGGGCTCCCGGCGTTTCACTGTCGGTAATGTCTTCGGAGAGCAGTTTCTTGATAAATTGATCGGCCGCCGCTTCCAGGTCGGGCAACAGTTCAATCAGTTCTTCTGACAGGGTGTGGCATCTGTTCCAGTGCTCGCTTTCCGCAACGGTCTGATTCAAACCGACTTGAAAAGGTTGTCCGATGGTATTGCCGGCGTATTTTTCGATGATCATACGGCAGGTTTCGAAGAGTTTTTCGGCGGAGTTTAAAGATGTTGAGCTGAATTTCCGGGATTTTTCATAAAAAGCGCTCAGTTCCGCGGCAGGGAAGTCGCCGGATTTTAATTTGGACAGACTGTCGAAGAATTTTTCCCAGATTCGGCTTAATCTGCTAAAGCTAAGGGACACCGTTAAACCATCGGTCAAGGTTTTTTCCAGATGATGGGCTTCGTCTATGATCAGTATTTCGGATGGGGGAAGAATGTTTTTATCGGTAAGGTGGTCCTGGATCAAAAGGGCGTGATTGACCACGACGATGTCCGCAGTTTCGGCTTTTCGGCGGGCTTTTTCCAGAAAGTCGCCGGGGTGGCTGGTGAGCGGGATGTATTCAGGGTCGGAACAGATCTCTTCGTAGATCTGGGTTTCCTTGTTCTGCAGATTTAGCTCGTCCAGATCACCGGTTTCGGTTTGATTAAGCCAAATCAGGATTTTTATGACTGAGGTCAGCTGATGCTCTTCGAAATTTGGTCTTTCCAGAAGCTGACGGAATCTGGCGTGGTCAAAATATTTTTTTCTTCCTTTCAGCACGGCTATTTTCAGATCCGGGAAGATCTTTTGGATAAGCGGAAAGTCTTTGCCCACTATCTGGTCCTGCAGATTGTTGGTATAGGTGGAAATTAACACTTTTTTATCCAGAAATTTGCGCGCGTATCCGGCCGCCATCAGATAGGCCATGGTTTTCCCCGTACCGGTACCGGCCTCGGCAATCAGGTTGAACTGTTCGCGAAAAGCCTGGAGGATTTTTTTGAGCAACAATTGTTGTCCGTGGCGATACTCATAGTTCTCAATCAGGTCGTTGATGGGGCTATGTTCACCCAGCAAATCAATAAAATCCTGTTCGTTTTTCAGGGTTTTGTTGATGATAAAAGGTGATTCGGTTTGATTGCCGGTCTTTAAAGGTCGTTTGGCAACAGGTTTGGCTTTGGCATTCATAAACAGTTCTCCCAGGTCCCACAGGCTGCGGGGAATCAGGGTTTGAATCTGTTTTAGAATGGGGGCGGGGATTTCCGATATTTTGTCCAGGAGAATTTGGAAAAGCTCCACGCAGACTTTAGCGTCCGACAAAGCCCGGTGTTTATGTTCGTGCTTGATTTTGAGCTGTCTGCTGATGGTGTCGAGGCTGAGGGAGGGGAGTTCGGGCAGCAGGATATTGGCCAGTTTGAGCGTATCGATTTGTCTGTTTGATATTGGAATCCCTTTGGCTTCCAGAAAAGTCAGGTCAAAATCGATATTATGACCGACGATCGGGTGATTGCCTAAAAAAATGCTTAGGTTGCGGGAAACCTGCTCGAAAGAGGGGGCGTCTTTGACTGTTTCGCTGGAAATACCCGTAATATGGCTGACCATCGCGGGAATTTCGGTGCCCGGATTGATCAGCGTTTCAAATGTTTCTAATATTTTATTTCCTTGGAACTTGACGGCTGCAATTTCCAGAACCTGGTCGGTCACAGGATCGAAACCGGTAGTTTCCAGATCCAAGGCGATATAGATCTGTTTCATGATAAAGTTTCCTTCGGCCATTAATTTCTAACATAGTAGTAACATTAATACTAATAAAAAGCCTGGATAATGCTTGTGCGAAACTGGCTGGCCGGGGATGGTTTGCAGGGCGTTGAAATTCTCTTAGGGGTTTAATAAAAAATTATATTATTTAAAATAAGAGGGCTTTGTAAGCCCTCTTATAGTTACTTGCTTCGTGTTAGGAGTTTAATTTACTGATTAAAATTTTCGAGATAGCGGCTGATAATTGCGGCGGTTTCCGCTCTGGTTAAATAATCATTGGGGGCAAAAATGCTGAGAGTCTTTCCGGTCACATATTTTACGGTAAAAGCTTTTTTGACCGACTGATAAAACCAGTCATCGGGGCTGACGTCGGTGAAAGGCATTTCTTTCAGTCCGGAGAGATAGTCAGGATTGTTCAGTTCGCGCAGATTGATTAGCATGGTCATCGCTTCCGCACGGTTGATTGGTTGGTCGGGACGGAAGGTGTTGTCGGAATATCCTTTAACAACTCCCAGGGCTCTGGCCTGGTTTACATAGAAAGAATACCAGGCGTCTGCGGACACGTCATCGAAATACTGATCCGGTTCGTATCCGTAGAGAGTGTTTCCGGCTGCTTCATAGGCAGACAGCAAAGTTTTGACGTATTCGGCCCTGGTGATGTTTTGACCGGGTTTAAATTCGCTGCCATAGCCTCTCATGATACCGAGATTGGCCATATAGTTGACATATCGGCCATACCAGGCGTCTTCGGGAACATCCTTGAAGCCAAAATTCAGGAACATGCCGGGATCCAGAAGATCCAGGGAAGGCAGGGAACGGTCTGAGAATTCGGAGGTAAAGGATTCTCCGATTTGGCTGAACAGACTTTGCATTTTGGAGAGCTGACTAAGGTCGACATTGGCTTTGACTGTCCCGATATAATAGCCGCTTTCATATTTATTGCTGCTAAACAGACTTTTCAGTGGAGAGAGAAAATCGGTGATTGGAGCAATTTCTTCGGCGGTTACTCCGCTACTTAAGGCAATTGTCCGGATGTAAGCGCTCAGATTGATCAGATTGAAATAACTGACTCCCATGGAGTTTTCCGCAATGAAGCTTTTTTGCCACTCACTGTCGCTGTTAAGCGCGCTGGCCGAAGAGAAGATATCGCCGGGATTTTTTCGGGTGGTGATAATCATTTGGCCGTTGTTGTTGACCGCGGTGGAAAGGGTCAGCAGCATTTTGGGGTCGGAGACATATGACTCGTCGTAAAAATAATTATCGGCGTTCATGTCGATGGTGATCTGATCATAGGTTACGCCATTGACGATGGTTGAAGATGTATTGAAGAAACGTTTTTGAAGTTCTTCCTTGGTGGGCAGTATGACCGGCTGATAAGTCGGATCATCCTTGTAGAATTCCAACAGTTGTTGTCTGTAAGCCACTTCCTGATCGTATGTACTGTTGAAACTTTCCTGCATGGTGGCTAATAATCTGGTTCGGAGTTTGGCAAGAATTTCTTTAGCTTTATATTCCATTCCGGTTACTTCGGAGACCAGAGTAAAAGCGGGGATTGTCTGCAGTTCGGTGTCGGAGTGTACGGCCAGCGCAGTTCTTTTTTTGAAAAGCGGCGCGATTTCGGTGTCGGGGTCGAGACCGGTTGCTTCAATTACGGCCTGGGAGATTTCATCATACAAATCCGTGATGGAAAGTTCCTGGGTGGAAGCTGAAGGCATTTCGTAGAAGAGCTTAATACTGTCCCTCAGGTTGTCCGCCCAATCAAAGGATTCACTATAAAACAGGATGTTTTGGGCATTTATGCTTTTATAGATTTCCGGAATAAACGTATAAGTGTTGGGGTCAAGGCCGAGGCTGGGGCCGGCTTTCACGGTGATCAGACCGGTGAAACCGTTGGGCGTTTGTTGTACGGACAGGCCTTCACTGGACAGGAATTTGGTGAAATCGGCGGGCAGAGTTTCATCATCGGACACAGCCGGTAGATTTTCGAAATTTATCAGCATTTTCAAAAAACTGTCCGGACTGCTTTTGGTCTGTAGAAACTGCCAATCAGCGTTTTGCTGGATGGAAGAGGGCTGTGATTGTATCAGCAGATCGGAAATAAGTCCTTCAATATTGGAAGCGAGCAGATTCCCGTCTTTGTAGGTAAAAAAGAAGTCGTCACCGGTCAAATAGATCATCCTGCCCTGACCGATGTCTTTTTGGCTCAAATCGGTGCCCAGATTGTCGATGATGGTCTGGAAGCTGCCGGCGGGCAAAGACATGCCTAAAAAGTAGATGTCGCTGCCATCGGTCTGGTGATAGGCTTGGCTGAAGCCGATTGTAGTGTTTTCAATATTATTCGCAATTTCATCCAGAACAGCCTGTTTTTCGGTATCGGCAGCCGCGTTTTTCAATAATTCCACCAATTGTCCCTTAAGAGGGTGTTCTTTGGCGGTATTGATTTCCGCGTAAATAAAACTGTTGAGAGGGGCCGAATAGGCGGGAGGCGTTGCGGCCTGGGCAGCTACTGTCAAAAACAGTTGCCCGGTGAGCAGCGCCGCCAGTAATTTTGCTGTGGGTTTCATAATGAATATTTAAAAAATTGGCTGCCTCAGATATTAAATCAAATTGGCAGTCTGGGCAAATTTACCGTTATATGCGTAAACCGGATTTAAGAAGCGGCCTGGTTTTTGTTGGTCCGACGATTGCGGGCAATCCGGTCTTGATTGGAACTGTTTTTTTGGTGTGCCGTATAGGCCTGGTCCGGGTTGAAAGCTGCTCCGTTTTCGTAACTGTTAAGTATTTTCCTGTATCTGGCGTAATCGACTGCCTGATTGTATCTTGCCAGACCTTCAGGGTCGGTTGGTGGCGCGCCTTCCGGCGGGGGCGGGGCTCGTAAGATGTCGTAAAGATGAACTGTTTTTATGGGCCTTCCAGCTTCACGGATGGTAATTTGTGGATCAACGATGGGGTCGCATTGTGAATAATCACCGTGCCCGCCGCTTTTTCCTTCAATATTATAGGGATGCGGATAGCCAGTATCCTGAATGAAAGGTTTCCCCGTGCGGGGGTTTACTCCGTCCATCAGTAATCCGGTAATACCTACTCCGCCGCCGTCAATAGTGGCGCCTCTGCCGATGAAAACATATTTTTTCCCCCCTCCCACCAGTCTTTTGGAAAGATCGGCTTCGGTCAGAGGCGGTTTGTGGGTCGCGTTGTATTCAGTCAGCCATTCCTGGAGTTTTTGCTTGTTTTGAACATCATGTCTTCTGGCCCATTCCAGGTCCGCCATTCTACTGATGTCCTGCAGGCCGCCAACTTTCAGTTTTACCTGGGATTGATAATCCCTGGCTTCGGCCATGTCAGCAGTCGGTAATACCCAGCCAAAATGGTCGGCAATTTCTTTGGCCATGGGACCGGAGAGGGGAACCATGATATTGTCTTTGTTTGAGCCTACTGCCAGGAATCCGTTGGAAGTCCGGAAGGATAATTGAGGTCCCCGGGGATTGTTTGGATCCGTCATATTGACGGTGCTCATGTTGCGGCAGGAGTCGGGAACGTTGCCTTTTTCAATTTCAGCGATGATTCTTCTGGTCAGTTCCGGCTGAAAGCCGTTCATATCACGGTTTAAACCCCATTCCCTGAAAAGTTCACTGCCGGTTTTGGAGCGGGGATCCCTTTCGGGAATTTTAACGGTACCGCTTTCCGCTTTATCATCGTCTTCTTCCGGCACCTCTGTTGCCGGTTTTATTTTCCCGTCGGGGGTGATGTGCCTTTGAAATTTAGGCGACGACAGTCCATAAATTCTGGCCACTTCATTCTGATTGATGGAGCCGTCGGGGTTCAGGAGTCTTTTCTGTGTGGCGGGACTGAGTTTAGGAAGATTATCTCTCAGCTCCTGACCAAGCGTGTTGAGGTAAATGTTTTTGGCATCTCGGCCTGGTAATTGTTCCTCTGCCTGTCTGCCGATCTCCGATAGGGTTTGAGTGCCGGTATCCGGGGTGGCTTTTGGTGCTGATTTTGGCGCTTTTTTATCTACTGTGTCTGCGCTTATGAACTCTATGGTCATCTATTTTAGAGTTTTTTTAATGATTTGTTTATTGTCCCGGGCAATCAGCGTTTTTCTCGTTTTGTAGAGGGCTTTTTTACCAATCGTTTCCAGCAGTTGCCGGTCGCTGATTGGTAGAGGTGGATTGTTTCCCGGGTTGGTATTAGTCATATCTTGATATTATAGCATAGCTATGCCCTAAATCATACTTTTAACTCTGTGGTTGGCTGAACGCCAACAGCGTGAGTGAGCCTTGGCAGGTTGGGTTGACCGAAAGGATCAGTTCGATTTTACTTTTTGAGGTACTTTTATTTTTGGCAAGCTGTTCCAGGAGGCTTTTTTCGAAGTTTTTGCGGAAATCTTTGCTATGCTCCATCAGGGCGCCGACTTCCAGTATGGTCAGTCCCTTTTTCACCAGACGGTTGGCAACCAGATATTTGGCGATCTCTGCCACTGCGCTCGCGCAGATGATGCTTCCCCGTAAATTTATTTCAGTCCAGATTTGTTTCAATTCTCCGAAAGAGGGGAATTCTTTTGGTTTGAGCTGAAAGAAATCTTCCAACTGTACCGAAGTCATCTTTTTGAGCTGATCTAATTGTTTGTCCTGCGGCAAAACACCTTCGTTTAAGGCTCGTTCCAGAATAATTCTGAACAGCATGTTCTGCCAGGTTCCGCTGAAGAGTTTTTCGGTGCGAAATTTATTGGGCGTGGAGCTTTCGTGGTTTAGTTGATTGTCAAAATTGCTGTAAGGCACGAAATCAAAATTGCCGAATTCCAGGTTAACCACTTTAAAGCCGGTTTTGGTTTCATAGCCTACGCTGATATTGGTACCGCTGCCGACAACCAGGTTGATGATGGTGGAATAATCTTCCTGTTGTGACAATTTGGCAGAGAGCAAAGCCAGTGAACTATCATTGATGGTATAAATATCCAGGTTGGGGTAGCCGTTGGCGCGCAAGTAATTTTCCAGTTGTTCACCCAGGTTGATGCCCAGCAGACCGCTCTGACGATGGTTCTTGCCCCAGAAAAGCGTTTCACCGTCCAGTTTGTTTTTTTTGCGGAAAAAGGGGCGCAGGGCGTTGGCAAAAGAAAAGACCAGCTGGTTCGGGCGGGGATTGATTCCTTTCAAAAACTGGTCAAGGTGGTTTTTCAGATCGCTGAACAGAATTTCAGGCGTGTACACTTTGTCCTGATAAAAGTTGATTTTAACCTCTTTGACTATGTCCAGATCTCCCTGTCTGGTTTGGCAGTGGTTAAGCCGGAGATAGGTTCCTCCCAGGTCCAGGCCGATGAATTCTACCGGTTCTTCGGGAAGAACGCACTTTTCCCATTTTCGGGAAAAATGTATCTGATTGGTGTTGTGTTTGCTGAGGGAGCTTTTCACTTGCAGATCCAGCCCTGCCTGATAAATTTCACGGTTCTGGTATAAAAAGAACTGATGGTCGGAAAGGAATTTTTGAACTTTTTTATTCATTTTAATATTTCTGGTGAATTTGCAGTTACTAATATAAGATACTTTAAGTTGATAAGACAAATTGATGCGTCTAAATTATCCGGACATTCTGCCGATTACATCACATAGGGACGAGATTGTAAAGGCGATAGAGGAAAATCAGGTGGTGGTAGTGGTTGGTGAAACCGGCTCGGGAAAATCTACCCAAATTCCCAAAATGATTTTGGAGGCTTTGTCCAATGCTCAGAAAACTGACCCGGAGTTTGCCAAATTTAAGATAGCCTGTACGCAGCCCCGCAGGATTGCCGCTGTTTCGATTGCTTCATGGATTGCCCATGAAATGGAAGTGGAGCCGGGGCAACAGGTGGGTTATAAAATCAGGTTTGATGACGATACCACCTCCGGAACCATTATTACCGTTTGTACCGACGGTATTTTGCTGCAGGAGATGAAAGGGGACGGGCTGTTGTCCCGTTATGACGCCATTCTCGTGGATGAAGCTCATGAAAGAAATCTTAATATTGATTTTTTGCTGGGTCTTTTAAATGATATTCAATATAAACGCAGGGCGGCCGGCCTGGCCGACTTAAAAATACTGGTTACCTCGGCTACTTTTGATGCCGGCAAGTTTGCCGACTTTTTTGCGGAACTTAACGTGGACCAGGCCGGCGCGAAAAAGCCTGTGCCGGTCATTAACGTTTCGGGCAGGCTTTATCCCGTGGACATTCACTATGACGCGGTTCAGTCCAATGAGGATCTTTATAAAAAAATCGCATTGCTCCTGAAACACCTTTCGGAAACGGGGGAGCGCGGAGACGCCCTGGTTTTTCTTCCCGGCGAAGCGGAAATATTCCGGGTTATCAGGGAAATTGAAATGCTTGGGAAGCCCATAATTAAATGTCTTCCTCTCTATTCCCGTCTGTCGATGGAAGAGCAGGAAACGGTCTATAATGATTTTCCCGGAAAAATGAAAGTGGTGGTGGCAACCAATATCGCCGAAACTTCCCTGACCGTACCGGGAATCAGGTATGTAATTGATTCAGGGCTGGCCCGCCTGACGGACTTTAATTTCCGGACGGGCATAGGCAGTCTGGAAGTCAGACCGATTTCGCAGGCTTCGGCTATACAGAGGGCGGGCCGGGCCGGACGCGTGCAGGCGGGAATCTGTTACCGTCTGTTTGCGGAAAAGGATTTTGAAACCCGGGAAAAATATACCAAACCGGAAATTCAAAGATCGGATCTGTCCTCGGTGGTTTTGCATATGTTGTTGATTGGCATAAAGGATCTGACCGGTTTTCATTTTATCGATGCTCCCGAGCCGAAAGCTTTTCGCAACGCCATTGCCAATCTGATTGAACTGGGTGCCATTGATGAAAATCAGAATTTGACCGAGTTAGGCGTGAAAATGGCACATTTGCCGCTGGAGCCCAGAATTTCCGCCATGCTCCTGGCTGCCGAAAAATATAATTGCGTCAATGAAGTGGCCATTATTGCCTCTTCACTTTCAGTCAAAGATCCTTTTTTACGTCCCAATGAGGAGGAGGAAGAGGCCGACCGGGCCAAACGATACTTTCAGCGGTTGGCCATCAATGGGGGACCCAGATACAAGACGCTGCGGATTCGCAGGGGCAGAAAGCTGATTACCAAAAGGGTAATGGATAAGTCCTTTGCAGACACCGAGATGGTTTCCGACTTGATGGTGTTTTTGGTTGTCTGGAATCGTCTGCAGGCAATTCCGAGCGAAGAGGAAAGAGAATATTTTTGCCAGTCCAATTATCTTAATTATCTGATTTTAAAAGAGATCGGGCAGATTTACCGGCAGTTACTGGATACCCTGAATATCTTTGCCAAAGATGAGTTTTCCAAATATCTGCTGGCGGAAGGGCAGGTGGATTTGTCGGTTGAATTGTCCAAAAAAGAGGGGATTTTGAAATCGATTTCTTCCGGTTTTATCCAGAATTTGTGCGAGGCGGCCGGCCATCAAACCTATCGCATGCGCAGTACCGAAAATATTTATATACATCCCGGGTCCGCCCTGTTTACGTTCAATCCCAGGTATTTTGTTTCGGCGGAAATAGTGGAAACCACCCGTTTGTTTGCCAGAAATAACACAGTGATTGATCCCCGCTGGCTGGAGGAAATCGCTCCCCAATTATGCAAGTACCGGCGCGGCCCGGTTTTCTTTGACAGGAAACTGGGGAAGGCGGTCTGGGAAGAAGAGGTGACTTTCAGGGGAACCAGAATAGTTAAGGACAGATTGGTTGAGGTAGCCAAAAACGACCGGGAAATGGCCCTGGATTATCTGATCAGGGAGGGATTGGTGAAAAAACAACTGGCGGGCCGTTATGACTGGATAGGGGAGAATGATCGCATGATTAACAAACTGAAAGTTTATGCCGCCAAATTATCAAATGAAAACTGGGTAATCACGCCCGTGAGGTTGCGCGACTGGTATGCGCAAAAGATTAACTCATCGGGTCGGCCGGTTACTTCCATGGCCGATCTGGACAGGCTGATTAAAGAGAAAGGTGAGGATTATTTAAAAATAAAACTTGAAGAAATTGTTTCAGCTCAGGACAGGGCGAAAATTGCCAAGCTTTTCCCCGAGGAAGTTTATCTGGCCGGGAAAAAATTCAGTGTGGAATATCATTATGACGATTATCGTTTCCCCAGCGGGCCGGTGATAATACTGACCGTGGAAGATTTGCTGGTGCTGGATGACAGCTTGGTGGCTGCCAATTTAAAACAGTATGACGGTTTGACGCCATATTTTGTGGTCAATTCCGGCCCTGGTACCATCGTGATTGCCGAGGGCAAGAGTCTGGAGGAGATCAAACAGGAAGTTGACCGGTGGCATCTGAAGAAAATTTTAAAAAAACTGCGCAGGGAGCAGGAGGTGAAGGGGATTCGCTTTGATGAAATATGGCACTTTGTTCCCGGGCTGCTGGCTAAAATTGAGGTGGGCAAAAGTCTCTTCGGGAGCGCGGAATCTGCCATGGTTTATGTTTACGCAGGCTTACGCACTGAAGGCAGAAAGATTATCAAAACGGTCTTTGAGGACAGGGAAATGGCCTGGAAGTCGACTTTGGATGTTTTTAAAGCTTTGTTTCTCTGGCAGGCCAAATATGAATTTTTCTTCAAGGAAAAAACCGTTCTGGAACTGGAGAAAAAATATGAGAAATATCTCTATGGCATAGATCTTTTTCAGGTATTGCAGGACGCTCTCTGGAAACAGGTTGATTTTGAGGGAAGGTTCGGCCAGATGGAGAAAATCCATGATCTGGACTATGTGAAAGCCGTTTTTGATGAACAAAAGAGCCAACTGGACGGGTATAAGAAGAAAATTTTGGGAGCTTTGCAAAAGGCCATTTTAAAAATGGAAAAGCTGGCTTTATCCGAGCAGACCGAAGACCTTCAGGAATTGGCCGCACTCAAAAAACAGATTCAAAAAGGGGAGTTTTGATCAGGGACCGATTGACGCAATCAACTTTTCCCAGTCCGGGAAGTCCAGTTCCTGCGGACGGACTGAGGTTTTTAGCCCTGCCGAAACAAGGGCTTGCTCAATAGCGTCTTTGGAAAGTTGCCGATATCCCTGCAGGGAATTGGACAGTGTTTTCCTTTTCTGGCTAAAGGCTTTTTTGATAATGTCAATAAAAACAGCGTCGTTGGTTAGCCGGGGCTTGGCCAGCGTAGTTAGTTTCAGGATGGCTGATTTTACTTTGGGTGCGGGATAAAAATTCTCCGGACCGACCTGATCGATTAATTGCGGGTCGGCATATAGTTGCGTTTGCAGGCTGAGTACTGAATGGTCGCCCCGACGGGCGCAGATTTTTTGGGCAACCTCCAATTGGGTCAGAATAGTCAGGGTCTCAGGTCGTTTTTCCTGATCGGTTTGCAGAAAATGATTGATGATCGGCGAGGTGATGTAATAGGGAATATTGGCCACCACTTTATATTTTTGCGCGGGGGGTTGCCAGGCCAGAACGTCCCGGTTGACCAGTTCCAGATTGGGCTGGTCCTGAAAAAGTCTTTGCAGGTAGGGAATCAGCTTGGGATCTTTTTCTATGGTAATTACCTTTGTGGCCGTTTGCGTTAGTTCTTTGGTCAACAGCCCCAGTCCCGGTCCGATTTCGACAATCAGGTCGTCTTTTGCAATTTGGGCGGTTTGCAGGATTTTTTCTATGATTTTGGGATTGTACAAGAAGTTCTGCCCCAGTCTTTTTTCGGTAAAAAGATTGTTGGCATCAAGGAGTCGTAATAATTCGGAAAGGTTATTATAGAGCATGGTTGGAGATAACGACGATTTTTTTCCTGCCGGTAAAGCCGGAGATTATTTTCAGGCGGGATTTTGGCAGATCAAGAATTTCCGCCAAATAGCTGATCAATTCTTCATTCACACGGCCTTTTTCGGGAACCCCGACAATTTTAACTTTAATGAGAATATTATTGTCCGGGTCGTGGTCTACTTTTATTAACTGGTTATTACTGCTTTTAGGGGTGACCTGGACGGTAATTCTGTTTTCGGCTTTTGAGGCCAGCAGTTTTTTAAGTTGTGGCAGCATTCAGGTTTTGATCAATTTTCTTTCTTTTGAAGAATTTGGCTATTTCGGTAATTACGGTTAACAGAAGGCAACCGGCCACGGCGGCCAGCCAGTCATAAAGATTCAGGGAACTGGTATGGAAGACGTTTTGTAGCAAAGGGATTTCGACGATGGCCACCGCTATAAGGGTTGAAGACAGGTTAGCCCAGATCAGTTTCATGTTTCCGAAAGGGTTGGATTTGAAGATGGACAGGTTTTCAGTTTTGGCGTTAAACGAATTGGTTACCTGCAGCAGTACCATGGACACGAAAGTGATGCTTCCGCAGGCTGCCAGTAATTCAGTTTCGATGGGTAACCCGTAAGTCCATCCCGAGGTTATCAGTTTATAAAAGTATAAACCGATGGTTATGGTACCGATAATTGATCCAATGGTCAGTATTTTTTTTATGAAGGCCGTATTCATGATTTTTTCATGCGTGTTGCGGGGCGGTAGTTTCATGATGTTTTTTTCCGCCGGTTCGACACCCAGCGCCAGGGCTGGAAAAAGATCGGTCACAAAGTTGATGGTTAGCAACAGAACCGCGGTTAGAGGGGATTCCAGTCCGATCAATAAACTGATAAAAATTGTGAATATTTCGCCGATATTGGAAGAGAAGATATAGAAAATGAATTTTTTAAGATTGGCGAAGATGACGCGTCCTTCCTTGATGGCGGTGACGATGGTGCTGAAACTGTCGTCCATCAGAACCATATTGGCGGCTTCCTTGGAAACGTCGGAACCGGTAATGCCCATAGCTACCCCGATGTCAGCTCTTTTCAGAGCCGGAGCGTCGTTTACGCCGTCGCCGGTGACGGCTACCACTTCGTTGTTTTCTTTGAGCAGTGAGACCAGTCGCAGTTTATGTTCGGGACGGGTGCGTGAAAAAATAATATCCAGAGCGGTGTTTTGGAATTTTTGTTTAATTTCTTCGTCGTGCAGTTGGTCCAGCTGATCACCCGTGATTATCTCGTAGACCCGTTCATCGCTGATCATGCCGATTTTTTTGGCGATGGCCGCGGTGGTGAATCCGTGGTCGCCGGTAACGATATAACTTCTGATGCCGGCGATTTTGGTCAGTTTGACGGCCTCTTTTACTTCCTCGCGCGGGGGATCGGACAGTCCGGCCAGTCCCAAAAAGATCAGTTTTCTTTCCACCAGAGCCAGTTTTTCTTCAAAGGACTTCAATTGCAGGATCTCGTTTATTTCGTAGGAGGAGATTTCCTTATAAGCCAGACCGATCGTGCGCAGGGCGTCCTCGTTGAATTTTTCATTGTTTTGGAGCAGTTCTTCTTTAATGCTCTTGGTCAAAATGGTCAATTTTCCTCCGTGCATTCTCTGATCGGAGGCCTGAATGACATTTTCCGGTGCTCCCTTGCTGAAGGCATAGTATTTATTGTGTTTTTTATCGAAAAAGACTTTGGACATCATTTTGCGTTCCGAATCGAAAGGCAGTTCCATGATCATTTCAAGGTTTTCACGGACTTCCGCGTCCAGACGGGAGGATAGTTTTCTGGCCATGGATAAAAGCCCGCCCTCGGTTGGATCGCCGATAATGGAGTATTTATTGTCTTTCAGGATAATGCTGGAGTTGTTGCACAATTCGGCGCACAAAGAAAACCATTTGAGCGACTGGCTGACGGCATGATTGGCCTTGATGAACTCGGGAGTCAGTTTTTCATGTTCCAGATCCAGAACTTCGTTTTTAGCCGTATATATTTTAAATTTGCCGATTGGTGCGTAGCCGGTTCCCTGAAAATTGATGTAAAAGTCGTCTAGCAGCGCTTCAGTGACGGTCATTTCGTTTTTAGTCAGCGTACCGGTTTTATCCGTAAGAATGACGGTGGTGGCTCCCAGCGTTTCCACTGAGGACAATTGTCTGATAATGGCTTTCTTTTTGGATAATCTTTGAACGCCCAGGGCCAGGGCGATGGTAATGACGGCGGGAAGTCCTTCGGGAACGGCTGCGACGGCTATGGAGGCGGCAAACAGGATGTTGTCCAGAATGTTTCTGTTGTGGAAGATCAGTTCAAACAGGAAAATTATGGCGGTGACAATCAAGGTGACCTGTGCGGCGAAAATGCCGATTTTGTGAATCTCTTTTTCCAGCGGAGTCTGGTCTTTTTTGGTGTCCTGGGTGAGATTGGCTATTTTACCGAATTCGCTTTCCATGCCGGTTTTGATAACCAGGGCTTTGGCGTTGCCCCTGGCTACTATAGTGCCGGTAAAAACCATATTTTCCACCGAACTCAGGTTGCCTTTTTCCCGTGTGTTGAAAGCCATTTTTCCAACGGGTGCCGATTCTCCGGTCAGAATTGCTTCGGAGCTTTGCAGCTCATTGGACTCAAAAATAATGGAATCAGCCGGTATGGTGTCTCCTTCGTTAATAATAATCACGTCTCCCGGTACGATGTCCGCGGTGTCGATTAGTATTTGCTGACGGTTACGGAAAACCCGCGCTTGAGGGGAAACCAGTTGTTTCAGGGCCTCAACCGCCTTTTCAGCCTTATATTTCTGAATGAATCCGATGCCGCCGTTTAACAATAAAACCGTCAGAATCAACAGCGCGTCCGTGGAATCACCGGAAAAATAGGCGATTAGACAGGCGATCAGCAACAAGATGGTCATCGGATCGCGGTATTCGTCCAGAAATCGTAAAATCAACGGCCGTTGTTTTTTTACGGTAAGCTGGTTGCGGCCGTATTTTTTCAGACGGAAAGCTGCTTCATTCGAATCCAGTCCGTTTTCACTGCTGTCGAAGGTTTCAAAAATATTTTGATAGGCGTATTGGTTTTTCTCTTTCATGTTGAATAATAGTTTTTTTAGATTTAGGTTAAGTGTTCCCGTCTCCATTGGCTGATTTTGGCGTGATGACCGCTCAGTAAAACCGGAGGGACTTCTTTGTTTTTAAAGACGCGGGGTTTGGTGTAGTGCGGATATTCTTTTTTCCCGCTGAGTTTACGGGAAAAAGTGTCTTCCTGATGGGAATTCTCATCTCCCAGCAGTCCGGGTAAAAATCTTGATACTGCGTCAATCAGAACCATGGCCGGCAGTTCACCGCCGGTCAGCACGTATTTACCGATGGAAATTTCACGGTCCACGCAGAGATCGATTACCCGCTGGTCTATTCCCTCATATCGGCCGCAGATCAGGATTATTCCGGACTGCTTGTTCCGGCCCGGTTTGAGGTTTTGCAGGTCGGCGGCCAGTTTACGGGTCTTGGTGTGGGTCAGTATTTCTCCCTTGGGGCTGAGATATATAACCGGGCCGGCGTTTTTTTTGCGCAGAGTTTTGACGGCATCGTAGAGAGGCTGAGGCGTCATAACCATACCGGCTCCGCCGCCAAACGGGATATCGTCAACTTTTCCCCATTTGTCGGCGGTGTAATCGCGCAGGTTGTGCACGTGAATTTCGATGATTTTTTTCTCCAGTCCTTTTCTGATCATGCCCTCGCGGAAATAGGATTCGAAAATCTGGGGAAAAATCGTAATGATATCGAAACGGATCGCTTTCATAAGTGAATATTTTTACCTTTATGTTATACAGCAAAGCCTGCTTTATGGAAATTTAAAAAACTCCGCCGGAAGGGCGGAGTTTTTGATTGCGGAGTGATTAACGTTTGCTGAACTGCGGTGCTCGTCTGGCTTTCTTGAGACCAGGTTTCTTTCTTTCCTTTTTTCTGGCATCTCTGGTCAGGAATCCCGCTTTTTTAAGGGTGATGCGGAGAGCTTCATCGTATTTTAAAAGTGCTCTGGCAATGGCATGGCGGATGGCTTCTGCCTGGGAAACAACTCCACCTCCATCGACCTTTACGGTGATATCGAACTTCTTGGTCAGGGCAACCAGTCTCAGCGGTGCGTTCAAGACGGGA
>CAZNDB010000003.1:0-43068 GCA_964571725.1 uncultured Candidatus Peribacteria bacterium
GGATTAAAGTAAAACATGCACATCACATAACACGGCATATCTGGTTACGGCTTTTATACAAAAGCCTCCACCCATATTTGCCTCCGCTACGCTACGGCAAACATCAGATATGCCGAAACGTTATATAAAATCAAGAAAAGACAAATTATGTCTGTTAAAATTACATATTTCGTTCATGGAACCACAATAGATAATGGAAATCTTATCTCTTCAGGATGGGCAGATTCAGAACTTTCAAAATTAGGTATTCAACAAGCAATTGATCTTACAGTTAAAGTGGTTAATAAACACTTTGATGTTGTATTTTGTTCTGATCTTAAACGAGCATTTGATAGCGCAAAATTAACGTTTGATAAAACAATTGAAATTATTCCAGATAAAAGACTCCGAGAATGTAACTACGGGGATTTTAATGCCCATCCTTCAGAGATTGTTGAACCCATGCAAGAAAAAAACATTGTTAATAAATTTCCAAATGGGGAAAGCTATGAAGACGTTATGGTAAGAATCCAAGACTTCTTGACGTATCTTAAACAAAATTATGATGGTAAGCATGTTGCTATAGTGGCTCATAAAGCGCCTCAATTGGCATTGGACGTGATTTTAAATCATAAAAATTGGGATCAGGCTTTTAAAGAGGATTGGAGAAAAACGAAGTCTTGGAAACCGGGTTGGGACTATGTCCTTGCATGATGTCTTTTCTTGACTTTACATAACAGCACCACAGGCGGTTCGCGTGCGCGCTCACCCAAATTTGTAGGGCTCACTTTCGGCAAGTGTTAAAATATTGTACACTTGCCTCGTTCGCCTTCAAACTTCGCCTGGCTGCGGGCGTTAAATGAAATGCTCGCCTTCAATTTTCTCTATGAACAAGACATACATAAGTCTAAATTTAGATTCTCAATCAAAGCAAATTTTTATGATCTCCTATACAAAAGACGGAGGTTTCTTCATAAAAGATTTAATGAGACTAAATGCTCAGGGCAAAAAATGCCTCATATTTAAATTTGCCACTGACACCGATAATCATGGTGTAAGAACTGTTGATCCAAGCTACAGAGCATTTACATCGGGTGAAGCCAAATTAACCCATCACTTTGACGGGAGAGCACACATTTCTGGCGAAGGCGTTGTGTCAGGTTACAATGACGATGGAACACCTAAAGGAGCTGGGATAAAATCCTTTCCACTCACTTCAAACAACGACGGGGGCCCGGTCTTCAGTCTTCTGGCGTGGGGTTGCGAAAAAAGTTGCCGTGATTCAAAAGTAAATGACATACTTCTTACTCCAGATTCAAGACACATTCATAGCGCCCACGCCAATAAAGACTTAAATGGCTATATTGTGAAAGGATTTTATATCCTTAAAAGCTGTATTACGCCCAACAATCCAATTCCTCCAAAAGTGATATATCACAGTCCCATCGAAGGAAACATTGAAGTTACAATAGTACCTTCACCCGATAATGTTCCTGGGGTCATTGGATTGTTAGCAACGCCTTCAAACCATGGTTTTAAGGATGAATTTGGCTTCACCCTTAGCGGTGCACCAGGGCAAATTTATGATAAGCACTTTTGTGATTGCTTGAGTATCATTTATCCATTTCAAGAATCACCCAAAGATCATAAAAATTTAGATTATAATGAAGAAAGCTCGCACATCACTTAACACGGCATAGCCGGATCGCTCACCTTACAAATTAACCAAATAATATGAAATCACTAAACATCACACTACTTGTAATAAACATCGCTCTAATAATTTTTGGAACAGTTTTCTACTTTAAACAGTGGCAACCAACAGAAAAAAGAATTAATTGCCTTCAAACAAGCATAGTTGCAGATAATCCAGAAAACCTGTTCAAAAATTTTAGAGCTTGCATGGAATCAGACTTTTAAGGTTCTCTCACTCAAATTTGGCAGTGGTGGGTCGCTTCGCTCCCAATTATACCACCGCCAAACTTCGGCTATGCCTGAACGTTACACGAAAAATTATTTTTACTTATGAAAAAAACAATTAATAAAGAAATAAAATTTATCTTAATTTCTTTCCTTGTTTTCGTAGGTATAAATGTGGTCGACGTGCTTTACAATTTCTTTTACTTAACTCCCGACCTAGGAAAGGGCAATCAAACTTCAAATATTCTTACGTGTACCAGCTGGCACGGGTCGTTTGGTTGCGATATAAGCACATTTTTAAATCAATGGATTTTTCTTAAAGTTTTAATAGGTATTCCAATTTCTCTATTCATAACAGCAGTTCTTTTTATAATCATCGATCACTTCAAAAAAACCAAAAAATAATTCTTCGTGTAACAGCGCAAGTGCGGTTCCGCTCCCCTTCGCTAAGCTCAGGGTCGCTCCACCCAACTTTGGCTCCTCTCTTTCAGCAAATATGTAAATATTGTACACTTGCTGCGTTCGGCGCCAATGTTCGCACGTTGCGCCGCCGTTAGGCGAAATTGAGAAAACTTTTTATATTGTTATTCACGTTTATCATGAAATTCATTAAACCAGAGAAATTAAAGAAAGGCGACACTGTAGGTATTGTATCTACTTCTTGGGGTGGCCCTTCTGTATTTCCTCATATTTACGAATCTGGATTGTTAGCACTAGAAAAACTTGGAATCAAAATAAAGGAGTTTCCAAGTGCTAGAAAAGATGCTGATTTTATTTATAACAATCCAGAGTTTAGGGCAAAAGATATAAATGATGCTTTTGCAGATTCAGAAGTAAAAGCGATAATTGCAAGTATTGGAGGTGATGATTCTGTTAGAATTTTGCCATATTTGGATACGAAAAAAATATTGGAAAATCCAAAAATCTTAATGGGATATTCAGACACAAGCACTTTGACAACCTACCTCAATCAATTAGGATTAGTAACTTTCAATAGTCCTTCGATAATGGCTGGCTTTTCTCAATGGAATTCTTTGGAAAGTAAATTTCAAAAACATATTTCAGATTTCTTATTTGGGAATATCGAAGAAACGATTTATCCAAACTTTGATTTTTATGCAAATGGTTATCCAGATTGGAGCGATAAAAATAATGTAGGAAAGATAAAGGAAACTTTCAAAAATGACGGTTGTCATTGGTTGCAAGGAAAGTTAGCTGTATCAGGAAAACTTTACGGAGGATGTATCGAGGTTTTGGAATTTATGAAATCAACAGATTTTTGGCCAAAGAGTGGTTTTTGGAATGGTAAATTGTTTTTTCTTGAAACTTCTGAATGCAAACCATCAATTGACCAAGTAAAATGGATGTTAAGAAATTATGGAATACAAGGAATTTTTGATAAAATTTCCGCTTTAATGATTGGAAGAGCAAGAGACTATACAAACGAAGAAAAGAAAGAATTAGATGAAGCAATAGTTCAAATTGTGAAAGGAGAATTCAGAAATGATAAGCTATGTATAGTTTCAAATATGGATTTTGGGCATACAGATCCTCAATGGATATTGCCACTTGGAATAAAAGCGGAAGTAGATCCAATAAAACAGACATTCAAGTTGTTAGAGTCGCCTTTCAAGTAAAAGTTTTCTCAACTCAAGGGCTAAAGCCTAGCCTAACACGGGCTATCCAAAATTGCTCCCTTAAGTTCACAACTTCGGATCAGCCCGAAACGTTGTGTGTAATTGGTTTCTCTGGCTAGTACAGAAAACAAAGTTTTATCTTATTAAAAGCAGGACTTATGAAAAAACAAGAAAACTGGGAAATTGCTTTACAAAAATTTCTCAAAAAATGGGAAAACAAAAAAGAAGTAATTGGAGCTATTGTTTGTGGTAGTTATATTACTGGGAATCCGAGCAGTCATTCAGATATTGATATTCATATTCTTTTAGATGCAAAAACTTCTTGGAGAGAAAGAGGTAATGAAATTATTGATGGTATTTTGATTGAATATTTTGCTAATCCAACAAAAAGACACCATCAATACTTGGAAGAAGATCTGAAATCAAGAAGAAAGATAAATGCTCATATGTTTTGCACTGGTAAAATACTTTTTGATAAAACAGGTGAATTAAAAGAACTTGTTCAGTATTCAAAAAAATATTTGAAAAAGAAAAATCCGAAGCAAAACAAGATCCAAATTGAAATAGCAAAATATCATATTTGGGATATGTGTGATAATTTAGAATAAGTTTTTGATTCAAAGTCGGAAGAATTCTTTTTTGTTTTCTATAATTGTTTGAATGATTTATTCGAAACTTATGCGAAATTTTTGCAATTTGATTCAATGCCTATACATAAATTAAGACGTTTTCTAATAAATGAAAAAGACAAGAAAAAGTATCTTGTTAGCAATTTCCCAGATGAAGAATTTGTTAAAATGATTGTCTCAGCCATCAACCTAAAAGATAAATCAAAAATGATGAATGAATATAAAATAGCAACAAATCATGTTCTTGAAAAAATGGGAGGATTTAATATTGATGGCTGGAAAATCAAAAGTCCTGCCTAATAATCACGACGCCAGAGAAACCAACTTCTCCGCTATCGCTACGACCCTTCGGGACACACAACAGCTGATATCTGTTCGCTTCGCACATCCCGACCATATTGAATTAAATTTTAGCGGAATGGTCGGGACGTCAGATATCAGCGAACGTTATAAGAAATTTTTACCCCTTCGAGGTGGACAAAATAGCGCTTTGTGATATAATTAAGACGCATCTTAATCATCATACATTATGTCTAATCAAGAAAGAATCCGAACACCTCAAGAAAATTTTGAACAAAGGGCTAGAATTCTTGTCGATTTAGTCAACCGACATCCTGGACTAGCCCCAAAGTTAAATGAAATATTCGATCAATTGGATTTTATAATTCGTGGAAATCGTGAAGATATAGAAAAGCGCCTTTCAGCCGCTTCAATTCTACTTGAAAGTTTGCAATCCGATGGTGGCCCTAATACAGAAATACCTGAAACAGAAAAGGGCATTTCATTAGTTGATGAGGTTGTAAAAAAAATCCAAGACAGAGTTAAAAATACAAAAGCAAAAGGCTCACCTATTCCAGATTGGATGAAGGGGTAAAAACTTCTTATAACAGCGTCTATGCGGTTCGGCTATGGCCTCACCCAACTTTGGCTTGCTTGCTCCAGGCCGGTGAGAGAAAATTATACCAGCCCTACGCAAGCAACCCAAAGTTCGCATAGCCGCGGACGTTAAATGAAAGCCATTCATAAAACACCCCCAAGACATGATAGAAAATCAAAATGAACTTATTAAAAATTTCCCAGATATCAAAAATCATAAATATCAAACGCCCAAATGGGTAGGATGGTTTACTTTAATATACTTACTGGGATCGATCCCTGCAGCGGCAATCCTTGCACATCTAATTTATAGCCTGAAAGTCTACACCCCGGTCGATTGGCAGTTGTTTCTCAATGACCAGTATGGCTTGATCGTAATTCCACTTTTTTTCCCAATATTCGCACTGCTGATGGTTTTCTTTAACTATATCAACAGTAATTTTCTTCGTAAGGAATTATTTACAGGGGAGACGGACTTTATCATTGCTTACCAAGATAACGTCAATCTTCAAACCGTTCTAAGAATAAGCGCTCAAAACATTCCACCTGCCACACAAATCTTCATTTTCGCCTATAACAGGCAGACGGAAGCCAAATTGACAAAAAGATACTCGTCTGTATTCGAACGTGGTTATTGGAAAGAGACGCATGCAGCCTCTCAAGAGGCAAAAGCCCAAGGAGTAAATCTGGATTTTGATCAATATCCAATGATGAATATAGAAAAAAGCGAGAAACATACTGTAGGAAATGTGAATCATTTAGAAACCATCGAATTGCCAACTACCACAAAACAAGTTGAATTACAGTCATATCTACCAAATTCACTGAGCCTTAAAAAGGTTCCCATACCGCTTTTACTGCCAAGTTATGATGGACATTTGCTCACTGAAATTGGAATCAGGGTAACTGTTCATAACAAAAACGAATATACAGCTTCATTTGATGTTTTCCTCAACCCAATGGAAACAGCTTTTGCTGTAGAAATCTGATAAGAATGAGGGCTGGCCTTCATTTAACAGTGCAAGTGCGTTTTCGCTCCCCTTCGCCAAGCCCAGTGTCGCTCCACCCAACTTTGGCTCCTCTCTTCCGGCAAGTGTGTAAATATTGTACACTTGCTTCGTTCGCAGCAAATGTTCGCACGTTGCGCGGACGTTAAATGCAATAAATTTGAATCTTATGAAAACGGAACTCGAACAGCATGTCATATCGGAGTTTTCCCAGGATAAAACCCAGGAAGAATACATTAAAAAAGCGGAGGAAGGCTTTTGGGATTCAGAACAATATTTTATTAAAAAATACTTTGTAAATAAAAATGCCACATTGCTGGATATTGGCTGTGGCACTGGAAGAACAACATTCCCGCTTAGCCGGATGGGGTTTAAGGTAATAGGGGTAGATCTTGTGCCCGCAATGATCGCAAACGCAAAAAAAGTTGCTGATAAATTAAAGTTGAAAGTCGATTTTAGAGTGGGCGATGCGACTAATCTTGATTTTAAGGATAGTACTTTTGACTATGCTTTGTTCTCAAACCAGGGCTGGACACAGATTCCCGGGAAGGAAAAACGGCTCCAGGCGCTGAAAGAAATATTAAGAATATTGAAAAAAGATGGCATTTTTATTTTTACTGCTCACCCCAGAGTTTTTCCAAGAGCATTTAAATTATTGTGGATAAAACAGTGGATTAAGCTTTTTATCCTAAAACCTCTTGGATTTAAGGTGCTTGAGCAGGATTTTGGGGATCGGTTTTTTGATAGAGGAACCATTGGAAGCAAAATTCAATTCAATAAGCAGTATATCCACATCCCAAAAGCCAAAGAAGTGACAGAAGAGATAAAAAAAGCTGGCTTTACAATTGTTGAAGTAAATGGAGAAAAGCAGATTTCAAGCGCGGACATCAGAAAATACCCTCCAGTCTTTTTCATTTGTAAAAAATAATCAAATTTACTGCATTTAACAGCACCCAAGCGGTTCGCTGCGGCTCACCCAAATTTTTTGCAGTTGTTGCGCTCCGCGCGTATTATACAACCGCAAAAAACTTCGCCTGGGTGCGGACGTTGTGCGCTATGGCATTTTTTATTAAACCTTGACAAAACGCACCTTACTTGATTTAATTTAACCCTTTTATTATTTAAAGTTTGATATGGATAAACTAAAACAATTAATAGGAAAAAAGGTACAAATTATAGAAACTGGTCATGTAAATAGAGATATTGAATTTCAAGGCGTACTTGATGATATACGAGAACAACTAATTCGTGTGGTTAATTGTATTCAGCAAGATTCATATGGCAGATTTAGTATAGAAGCAGGTACAATATGGTTTAATATGGCTGCTCAAACCTTTCGATCCTTAAAGGAATTAGAAGAAAAATAGCAAAATGCCACAGCATACAACAGCACCCAAGGCGGTTCGCTGCGGCTCACCCAAATTTGCAGTGCTCACTTTCGGCAAGTGTTAAAATATTGTACACTTGCCTCGTTCGCCTGCAAACTTCGCCTGGCTGCGGGCGTTAAGTGAAATAAATTAAGTCCCGCGTTAATTTAAAATAATTATGGATAATTGTATCTTCTGCCAAATTGTACGCGGTGAAAAGGAGGTAAAAGTAATATTTGAAAATGAAAACGTTCTCTGTTTCTTGCCAAAAGAAATCGAAGTTTATGGTCACACCTTGATAGCAACGAAACAACACCATCAAGATCTATATGATATTCCCCAGGATCTTCTGTGCAAACTAACTCAGGTCATTCAACTCCTTGCAAAAGAGTATAAAACTAAAATTAATGCAACAGGTATGAATGTATTCCATGCAAGCGGACAGGATGGACAACAGTCCGTCCCGCATTTTCATCTTCATCTGTTTCCACGGTTCAAAGATGATGGTTTGGACACATGGCCCCAGTTGACCAAAAAAGAGTACAATGCTGAAGAAATTTGGAATAAACTTAAAATGACGGACTAAATTTATAAATCGGTAATTTTTTTAAATACAATGAAAAAAATCGATGCAGTTTTGAAAAAAATAATTAAAACCTGCAACCCCGTGTCAGTGTTTCTTTATGGGTCGCGCGCCAGAACGGATTTTTTAAACAGCAGTGATTTCGAAATCGGCGTTTTAATTCCAGCAGATAGATATATTGGCATAAATGAGTTTAAAAAAGCGGTCGGTGAAGATGGCACAAATGTCTATCCGTTCAGATTGGAAGATTTCAAAAACGGAATTATTGATACTCCTTTTCAAAAAACCATTTATCTTCGTGAGTTGGTTTCCGCCGGCAAAACTTTGTATGGCGAAAAAGTTATTGAGAACATGGATGCGCCGGCAATAACCGTTGTTGATGTTATGCAGGATTTGAGGTTTAACATGGGTTATGCTCTGGGCGCGCTAATTTCGCATCGCCACAAAGATTTCAAAACAGCATCTGCGGAATTCTATAAATCATGTCTGTTTGGAACAAGAAGTTTGTTGGTTTTTAAAAAAAGAAAATTAGCCTTATCGTATGACGAAATATTTTCGCTGTCTAAAAAGTTAGATCTTGATATATATGCTGATTTGGTAAAAACCGCTTATGATTGCAGAGTAGGCAAAGCCAAATACAGCGAAATGGATATATTTCAAAACATTTCGTACCTGAATAACTTTATTGAGCCTGAACTGGTGAAGTATTTCAAGAAATACGGCAATAAAACGTTAATTAAATAATCAATGACCGCCACTGTCCGACTCGATTCCCGCTGTGCTCTCGCTACACTGCGTTTCGCTCGGGTCGGATAACAGCAAGCTCAGCTGCGGCCTCTCCCAAATTGCCTGCGGGCAACCTCACCCAGGCGCGGCCGTTAAATGATATTGCGATTTTCCCCAATACAATGAAAAAGCCAATTCACAGATCAAAATTGAGGCTATTTACCGGCAAACTGTACTTTTGGTTAAAAAGGCATCTTTATTGGTATTTTTCAAAGATGAATTTTGCCCAAAATTTTGAAAGCCATTTACCAATTGAAATTTTTGCCCATAAAACTATTTTGCGAAGAAAACTTAAAGACATAGATATATGGATGCAGGAAAACAAGATCGCAAATTTGAAAATTGCCATAAAAAAGCTTGATGGATTAATTATAAACCCTGGACAGACTTTTTCTTATTGGCGACAGATCGGCAAGCCAACGAGAAAAAAGGGGTATCTGGAAAGCATGGTGCTTCATAACGGAACGGTTATTGCAGGGGTTGGCGGCGGGTTATGTCAATTATCCAATCTGCTTTACTGGATTACGCTTCACACGCCATTAACTGTTGTTGAGCGATGGCGACACGGTTACGACGTTTTCCCAGACGTAAAAAGAGATCAACCTTTTGGCAGTGGAGCGACTTGTGCTTATCCAAACATTGATCTGCAAATCAAAAATAACACCTCGCAAAAATTTCAATTGGCACTCGCAATCACCGATGAATATTTAATTGGCAAATGGCTTTCCGATCAACCGATAAAATTTAAGTACAAAATCTTTGAAAAAGATCACGAGATAAAACAGGAATGGTTTGGCGGATATTCAAGAAACAACAAAATTTTTCGCAAAGTAATTGATAAAAATACCAATAAAGAGCTGGGCGAAGAGTTTTTAGCCGAAAATCACGCTTTAATGATGTACAATCCGCTACTTGAATACAAAGAAGAAAAAAATCGCTAGATCAAATAACAACATTTGTGAGGTTCGATTGCGGCCATACCCAAATACTCGCGCTGTTTAGCACTTCGTGCTAACATTTTACCGTACTTAGCACTTCGCAGATGCGCGGACGTAAGACAATGTCACAGCAAATATTATGAGCTATAACCACCTGTTCAGGGTCAGCGTCCATGCGGTAATCACAGACGATAACCAGAACGTTCTGTTATTAAAACAAACTTACGATAATGAAAAATGGGGACTCCCGGGCGGATCGCCCGAACCGCCGGAAACCCTGCAGGCTACGTTAATGCGAGAGTGCCGGGAAGAAATTAATTGTGACATTGAGATTAAATATCTGAGCGGCATTTATTTTCATCAAAAACATAATTCATACGCGTTTATATTCAGATGCCACCTGTCAAAAGACTCGGTGATAAAATTAAGTAATGAACATTCCGATTATCGTTATCATAGAATCGATGAAATGAGCGATGTCCAAAGTCAAAGGGTAAAAGATTGTTTAGACTTTACCGGCGAGGTGGTCAGTAGAGTTTTCTAATTTGCCCTCTCTCTTCCAGCAAGCGTGTAAATATTGTACACTAGCTGCGTTCGTGGACCATCGGCAGACTTGGTACAGACGTAATAATTAAAATTATTTCCCGGTAAAAATTACCATGATTACATACCTGTTATTTATCATCGGTTTCTATTTCCTGGTCAAAGGAGCAGATCTGTTGGTGGAAGGCTCGGCGGCAATTGCCAAAAAGCTAAAAATCTCCAGCATCGTGATCGGTTTGACCATTGTGGCGTTCGGCACGTCTGCGCCGGAATTCATTGTAAATATTTTTGCGAGCGTCCAGGGTAACAGTGAAATCGCCATTGGTAATATCCTGGGAAGCAATATCGCCAACATCTTGTTAATTCTGGGAATCTCCGCCATGATTTACCCGATCACCGCCAAGAAAAACACTGTTATAAAAGAGATTCCACTAAGCCTTTTAGCCATCGTTGTATTAGGGTTAATGGCCAATGACCTGATTATTGACGGAGAGGGTATTTCCAATCTGACCAGAATAGACGGATTCATCCTGCTGTGTTTTTTTATTATTTTTCTTTATTACACTTTCGGAATCACGAAATCAGACAAAGACATTGTGGAAGAAGAAATTAAAACGCTCAGTTATCTTAAAGCTACTTTATTCATCCTGCTGGGACTGGCCGGTCTGGTCCTGGGCGGGAAATGGATCGTTGACGGAGCTGTTAAAATCGCGGAATTTTTCAATGTAAGTCAATCATTAATCGGTCTGACGATTGTAGCCATTGGCACCTCGCTGCCTGAACTGGCCACCTCTGCCGTAGCTGCCTATAGAAAACAATCTGACATCGCGATCGGTAATGTGGTCGGGTCGAATATTTTCAACATATTTTGGATTCTTGGCGCCAGTGCCGCTATCCGCCCGTTACCGTTTAACGTTGGTTCAAACACGGACATCGCCATGACAATATTGGCCAGCATTATTTTATTTATCGTCATGTTTATCGGCGAAAAACGGGTAATAGAAAGGTGGCAGGGAGGCTTTATGGTTAGTACATACATCGGATATGTTGTATTTCTGGTTTTGACTAAATAAGGAGTTATAGCACGGTATATTCCGCAAATCATATGGATCAGCCAACAGTTATTAAAAAAACCACAGATTTCGTAAAAGAAACTTTAGCCGGTGCTGAAGGCGGACATGACTGGTGGCACATTTATCGCGTCTGGAAGTTATCCAAACAGCTTGCCCAAACCGAAGCCGTGGATATGTTCGTAGTCGAACTGGGTGCCCTGTTGCATGACATCGCCGATTCCAAATTTCATGATGGAGATGAGGAAATAGGGCCGCGCAAAGCAAGACAATTTCTTACTTCAATAGATATTGAAGAAAAAGTCATTATTCACGTAGAGAACATTATCAGAAACATTTCTTTCAAAGGCGGAAAACATATCCAAACGTTCAAATCCCCCGAACTGGATGTGGTTCAGGACGCGGACAGACTGGACGCCATGGGCGCGATGGGAATCGCCAGAGCGTTTAATTACGGGGGACATAAGGGACGGGAAATTTATAATCCCGAGATCAAACCGAATCCTGATATGACCAAAGAAAAATACAAAAATAGCCAATCCCCGACTCTTAATCATTTTCAGGAAAAACTTCTTTTACTGAAAGACAAAATGAATACCAAGACCGGGAAAGCCATGGCTGCGCACCGGCATCAATTTATGGAACAGTTCCTGGAAGAATTTCACCAAGAATGGAACGGAGAATTATAAAACTATGAAACAACACAAACACATCGGCGTCTATGCCCTGGCCGTAAAGGATAATCTCGTACTCCTGATCAAAAAAGCCAGAGGCCCCTATACCGGCAAATGGGATCTCCCGGGCGGGAGTCTGGAATTTGGTGAAACACCATTGGACAGCCTGGCCAGAGAAGTAAAAGAAGAAACGGGATTGTCCGTTGAAAAAAGTGATTTAATAGATGTTTTGTCGCACACCGTAGCCTATGATTCGACTAATGGCGAAAAAGAAGAAATGTATCATCTGGGAATAATTTCCAAAGTAATTCTCAACGCGTCTGAAAACCTCAAAACCGGTGCCGATGGCGAAGATTCACACGGCGCAAGCTGGTTGAAAATCGCTGATTTAAGCGACGCCGAGCTGTCCCCGTTTGCCGGCCAAAGCCTAAAAAAACATCTTAAACAATAAAACCATGAACATCACCGTCTTTTTGGCACAATTTTGGGGAAGTCTCTTCATGATCCTAGGTTTGTCCACAGTCGGAGCGAAATTTCTGGGAAGAGTTATCAAATACACGGAGGATAAAACCATTACCATATCCACCGGATACATCACCTTTTTGTTGGGTCTGGCTACGATTGTCGCGCACAATATTTGGGTAATGGACTGGCGCGTGGCAATTACTTTACTGGGCTGGACCACCCTGTTTAAGGGAATAGAGAAAATCGCTTTTCCCGAGCGCGTTCACAAAATCGCTCAAAAGTTTAAGGGCGGGCAAGTTCTTTGGGGCGCTGTCATTTTTCTAATCGGAGCCTGGTTTTTCTGGATGAGTCTTAATTGATAAACGTCACACCGAAAAGAACCTTCCCAGACCGGCTTTTTCGAAAGCTTCGCGGTTTTTTTGAGCCAAAGCTTTAACATCATCAGCCTCGGTCAATGTTACATCAGTCGTAAAATAAAAAGACCGGCCTCCGTTTGGCCCCTCAATGTTTACGCCTTGCGGCTCAACAATTTTACGATTACCGTAAGCATCTACAGCACTTTCGGGATAACCAAGGAAAAAACCGATTATTGATCTCTGTCTGCCATCTCCGCCGGGACTTGCCAGAGCCAACCAACCGTCTACTGTCAGGTCCTCCCGCCATCCCAAATTTTTGGCAAAATCAGGCTCAGCAGCAATTCTCTGCATTACCAAATCCCGATCAACAATCATGGTATTTTTATAAACAAAAGCATTTCTGCCCGCTTCATCCAAATATCTCTGTACCTCACCAGTATCTTTCAAATCATCCACCAGTACTGCCGGCTTCACTCCAAGCCAGAAAGACTCACAAGCGGCAATAACATCATTTCGCCATTGGTTATATACATCAACCGGCAACCAGCCTGCTTTTGCCTGCCAATCATTATCAAAAGATCTAAAAACCACGTTTACAAATCCTATAGCCTGCTTTGCCTGTTCTGATAATCCTTCTCTATTTTCTTCTGACTTTCTCATTTCCATAAAGTGTATAATAAATCACTTGATTATATCATAAATCAGAAGAAAACCGTACTTCTCATAATATTTGATCAAACAGATCGAATCTTCCCGCAAACCTGTAAATGTTGTAGACTGGCTGTGTTTGTATTGCTGTTCTGATATAACGCAAATACCCCATGAGAGACAGACGCTGGGTAGCGAAACATCGCGGCGGACCTCTGAAAAAAGCCCAACACCGGCAACTGATGCAGTGGGCCACAGTTTGTGCCGAACATCTTTTGCCGCTCCTGAATGGAGATATTGATCTGCGGTTGATCCAAGCCCTGGAAATTGCCAAGGACTGGGCCGCAGGAAAAACCACCACCGGAGCAGCTATGAAAGCCTCACTGGCCGCCCACGCCGCAGCCAGAGAATACACCGATCCAGTCGCCATCGCGGTGGCCCGGGCAGTCGGGCAGGCAGTCGCTACCGCTCATATGGCCGATCATTCACTGGGACCGGCTCTGTACGGTCTGAAAGCTGTCAAGCTGGCTGGCGGATCTGTGGCAACGGAAAGAAAATGGCAAAACGAACATCTGCCCGCAGACCTTCCCGCGGAAATCAAAGAACTGGTGCTGACAACCAGAATTGAAAAAGAAAGACATTTTACGGCATTAAAGAAATAAAAATTATCCTTGAATTATGGCCGCAACCAAAAAGCAAGTCACAACTATCGATCAATACATCGCCCAATTTTCGCCGGAGGTTCAAAAACTGTTGACCAAATTGAGAAAAATTATCAGAGAAATTGTTCCTACGGCCGAAGAAACAATTGCCTACGGAATCCCCTCTTTCAAACTGGACAAAACCTATCTGGTGCATTTTGCGGCATATAAAAGTCATCTGGGTTTTTACCCGACTTCTTCGGGCATTAAGGCCTTCCAATCGGATATTGCCAAATACCGGCACTCAACGGGAACAGTTCAATTTCCCCTCGATCAACCAATACCGTTTGAGTTGATACGAAAAATCATCAAATACCGGGTCAATTTCATCCGCCCCTAGACCACCCCCTGGACTAAATCGTCATTTGCGGATAACCCCGCATCTACTTCTTCCTTTTTTTAACCTTGTAATGAAAAGACTGAATATCTTCCAGATTGCTTTCGGTTTTATACCCCAGAGGTAAGGCCTGGCTCAGTTTGTCCACTTCATAGGTCCCGTCGATACTGGCGTTAACCAAATAAATCTCGTCACCGGAAACCTGCGAAAATAAAGTCAGGTATTGCAAACAGGCACCGCAACAGGGCGTCAGTTTGCTGTCCACGCAACAAAGAGCCCGGAAACTGTATTGACCGTTGGCTACGGCATTGTCGATCGCGCAACGCTCGGCGCAGGTACCCAAGCCGCTGATCACGCTTTCCACGTTGCATCCGCCAAAAATCTGACCGTCAAAAGTCATCACGCTGGCCCCGATTTTATGCTTTGATCTGTGACAAAAAGCATTCATGCGGGTTTTGGCCGCAACTTTGATCAGTTGTTCAACTTCTTTGTCAGTCAGCCAGGGATTTGGGGTAAGTTCTTTTTTGTTCATAAGACTAAATTTAACATCATGTTATTATACCACGGAAGCCTCGACATGGCAATTCGCCTGCCTTATCTGTCAGGCCTTTCTTGCTCAAAAGAAAAGCTTAAGATATTAATAAATTCAGCAACTTTATCCACCAACATGCAAAAAATCGGGGGCAAAAACAAAGTCAAAAATTACTCCGCCTCAACATCCAATCGTCCCACCATCGGTCTGGCGCTGGGTAGCGGCGGCGCCAGAGGACTGGCCCACATCGGCATAATAAAAGTTCTGGAAGCCCATAACATCCCCATCGACATGATCGCCGGATCCAGCATCGGAGCGGTAATCGGAGGGATGTACGCTTCCGGACTGGAAATCGAAACCATTGAACAGCTGGCTCTGGATACCGATTGGCGCAAACTGTTTTTTCTGGTCGATCCCCATTTGAAACAGGGATTAATCGGCGGAGACAAAATTAAATCCTTTATCAAAAAAAACATTAAAGGAAAAAGCTTTGATCAATGCCTGATCCCCTTCTCGGCCATAGCTACCAACCTTAAAAACGGGGAAATCGTCGTGCTTAACAAGGGCGACCTGGCTCAGGCCATCAGGGCCAGTATGTCCATTCCACTGGCCTTCAAACCTGTCAAAATGAGCGGCCAACTCCTGGCTGACGGCTTTCTGTCCAATCCCGTTCCGGTGGACTCAGTCCGTAAGATGGGTGCCGATATTGTGATTGCCGTCAATCTGGACAAACCCTATTTCGACAAAAAACAAAAGCCAAGTCTTTATAATATCACCAACAACTCCCTGGATATTCTGCGCTATCAATTATCCCGGGCCAATGCCGAAAAAGCCGATCTGGCAATAGAAATCGACCTGGGTAAAAGCGCCTGGTTTGAATTTAACAATGGCGCTAAAAAGATTCAGAGCGGAGAACAAGCCATGAAGGCGGTCCTCTCCAAATTAAGAAAAATCATAGCCAAGAAACAAAAAATATAGTCCATCTTTACAAAAAACAAGATTTGTTATAAAACTCAGGCTTATGTGGATTAAACCAATGCCATGAAAATTTTGCTGGTTGAAGATGAAATCCTGCATCGAACCGGTTTACAACAGGTTCTGGAATTAATACTGCCTGAACCAGAAATTCTGGAGAGCGCAGACCGGGAGATGGCCTTTCAGATGATTGATGCTTTTCGACAGGCTATTGACGTGGTGATTTCCGACGGCCATCTGGGAAAACACTGCAACGAGGGACTGGAAGTTCTGGATCACGCCAGGGAAGCCGGCATACCCAATCTGATCTTCTATTCGGGACAAACCATTGAAAAAAACGCCCGCCAATCCGGCGTGCATTATCTGAGCAAAGGCGATCTCCACAACCTGGAGAAAATATTGGAAAACATCCAGACCAATCGTCTTTAATTTTTCAGTTTCTTACAAATTTCCCCGTCCAGCCGGTAAAGTTTCTGAACGCCGTTTTCCAGCAGATAATAATGCCAGACATAGAGAACCGACATAATCAGAAACACCGGTGCCAGACACAAGAGCCCCCAGCTGGCCGTGAGTAGTATTCCCAGGACGTCCAAAAAGAACAGCAAACCGAAAAAAAGCGTGATCAAAAGATGTATCAATCTTTCGTGCTGCAAAAAGTCAATCCGCGCGCGATGAAACTCCAGCAGCTTGTGCCAACTCTCAACCGTTCCTGGTTTTTTCAGCCTGTCCTCAATCAATTTAATGTGACTCTTCAGATATTTATCCATTGTATAAGCATTAAAGTTTTGACAATCAAGCCCCGCGCGATGAAACTATACTCCGATAAGTATAAATAATCCCCCATGGAAGAACAAAAGAAAAAACGCTCCTGGTTTAGTTTCAAATGGTTCAAAGAATTTATTGCAGATCTAATTGCAGGATTTTTTACTTAAAACATCATGAAAGAAGTTCCCATGTCAGTGGCCGTTGCCGCCCTGATCAGCGACAATAAAATACTTTTGATAAAAAGAGTCCGCGGAGATTATGTGGGTTTTCTCGCCCTGCCGGGAGGTAAAATCGAGAAACACGAACACCTGTCCGCGGCCGCCATCCGGGAAATTTTTGAAGAGTCAGGAATTGACTCCGTTTTCAAAGATCACCTGGGACTGGTTTCCGAACATTTGACCGAAAACGGCAAAGTTCTGCAGCATTTTCTGCTGCATGTCTGCGAACTGGAACCGAAAACCACGGAAATACTGAATGATGCCGAGGGAAAACTTTCCTGGTTCGACCTTGATCAGCTGGCGGAAATGAAAGATCAGGTCATCCCCAGTGATTACCTGATTATCGAAAAAATTGTCAGAACACGCGGTAAAACTTATTTCGACTGTCTGGTGGAAAAAAACGGCGAGACTTATATTTTGAAAAAATTTGAATAAAAAAATTATGAATAAAATCACCATCCGTTATCAAAGAGTCAGCGACGCCAAAAGATTTTACGAAATTTTAAATAATCCAAACTTTATTTACTTCCCGGTAAGGGTCACGAGCATCGAGGACGAAAAAAAATTCCTGAAAACCAATCCGGGTCTCCGTAAAGCCAACAAAGAATGGAACTACACCGTACTACTGGACGGTAAAGTCGTGGGAGCCGTAGGCATAAAGATCAATTCGCACCGCGATTTCATCGGCGAGATCGGTTATTTCCTGGATGAAAAGTACTGGGGCCGAGGCATCATCCCCAAAGCCGTCAAACTGGCGGAAAAAGAAGGTTTCAAAAAACTGGGACTGACCCGCATTGAAATTCTTATGCAGCCGGAAAACAAGGCCAGCGAGAAAGTGGCCGTCAAATGCGGATATCTGAAAGAAGGATTGATGAAGAAAGCCGTCAGAAACATCAAAGGTAAAAAAACTGACGTATTGCTGTACGCCAAAACACTCTAGCTGCCGTTTATTCAGCCACAAATTTTCCGTGCTTATACTCCCCACCCCGCTATAACCACCTCCCCTATGAATCAGCCAAAACGACAATGGGACATGCTGTCAGAAGAACGAAGACAACAGATCATCAAGGAAATTGTTACCTTTTTTAAGGAAAGCCGCGATGAAACCATCGGCGTGATTGCCGCCGAAGATCTGCTGGATTTTTTCCTGCAAAACACGGCCAAAGATCTTTACAACAAAGGCGTTACCGATGCCGGAAAACTGCTGACCGGCCGTCTGGCCGACCTGCAGGTCGATCTGGATTCGCTTATTAATAAATAAACCTGGAAAAAACACGGGAATAACATAAAACCCCCATGAAAAAACTAATTATAAAAATCCTGGCCATCATCGGAACCGTATTGGTCTGTCTGCCGCTTCTGGCACCATTTGTTTTTTCAGCAATGATGTACAGCCGAAGCCAGATGTTCAGGTTTGACTTTATGATACCGGCTGAGCTTTTCCCCGTCGTTTTACTGGGAGGAGCGCTGTTGCTCACCGCCTCATTACTGGCAAAACTGTTCCGCAAACTGATTTGCTGGAGTTTGGGCATCGCTTTCGGTCTGCTGATTATCGGACAAACAATTGCCGTAACAACGGGACTGGCTGACGGAAGAATCGGGCCGGATACCATCTGGCTGCCGATTGTCATGGGCACAATCATCGGTTACGCGTTAACCCTGTTCGCTCTCGGTTACGGAGGAATTTTGTTGATAAAAAAATTATTCAAACCTGAAAAATAACCTCACCGCCATGGCGCAAGACCTCTTTGAAGGAATCATTATCGAGGAAAGTCTGAAAGACTATCGCCTGCTGAATCATTTTCAAATCATTGGTTTCGAAATCACCACCGAAGACAATCCGGCCGACCGTTGGCATATCTTTACGGTACGGGGCGCCCAAAACGCCGTGCTGAAACTGGCATCCGAATTGAAAGGCCCGGAATGGTACGGCCACTTCTGGAACAGTCAGTCGGTTTTAGTAGTATTTCAAAACAAAACCTTTGTCTTCCCCAGAAAAGATTTCAACCGGCAGAAAAAAACTGTGATAGAGTACGGTAAGACCCTGGGGATTCCCGAAGCTCAACTGGATTTTCCGATTCCCAAAAATAAATAAACCCGCCCCAATGAAATTACTGGAATTCCCCAACCACCCTCAAACCTACGAATACGATTGCGGAGCAAAAGCCCTGCAGGCCGTTCTGGCCTATTATGGCATTAAAAAACTGGAAAACGTGATTATAAAATCCGCCAAGACTAATCCCAGCAACGGGACACCCCTGCCGCAAATGCTGAAAGTGTTGAAAAAATTCAAATTGAAATTTGATTCCCGCCCCATGACCGTGGAAGATTTGCGCGCCTACATCGACCGGAAAATTCCGGTAATCGTCCTGCTGCAGGCCTGGAGCGGCAAAAAAAAAGCCGATTACAGCAACGATTACGGTAACGGCCATTGGGTCACAGCCATCGGTTATGACAAACAGAAAATTATTTTCGAAGACCCCTATTCCTTCGAAAGGACCTCTCTCACCGCCGAGGAACTGGATAAAAGATGGCATTCACGGGAAAACCGGCAGAAAATATTGCATCACGGCATTGCCGTTTACGGGGAAAAACCTTCCTACGATTCCCAAAAAATAATTCACATGGAATAAATTATGCCAAAATACTTTCCCCTTCATCAATGAATAACACTGCTGAAACAGCTTATTTCGCCGGCGGCTGCTTCTGGGGCATGGAACATTATTTCCAGAACGCTCCCGGAGTAATATCCACCAAGGTCGGTTATATGGGTGGACACACCGAACATCCGACCTATGCTCAAGTCTGCAAGGGAAACACCGGCCATCTGGAAACACTGGAAGTGAGCTTCGATCCGGCCAAAACCTCCTATGAAAACCTGAGCAAATTGTTTTTTGAAATTCATGACTTCACTCAAGCCGACGGGCAGGGACCGGACATCGGCGAACAATATCTGTCGGCGGTCTTTTATCAGAACCCGGAGCAAAAAAACACCGCGGAAAAATTGATTGAGATACTAAAATCCAAAGATTACAATGTAGTAACTCAGTTAAGAACCGCCGGGCAGTTCTGGGAAGCCGAAGATTATCACCAGCGCTATTACGAAAAGAACGGTGAACAGCCCTATTGTCATTTCCGCAAAAAAATATTTTAAAATCAATTCTTAACCACAACCACCATGAAAGGATTCCATTCCAACATCGAAAAAGACACCCTGGAAAATACCAATTTCCGCAAGGTGCTCTATTCGGCCAAACATTGTCAGCTGGTACTGATGAGTCTTTTGCCCAACGAAGAAATCGGCCTGGAAGTGCATGCCGACAATGACCAGTTTTTCCGTTTTGAAAAAGGCCAGGGCAAAGTGATCATCGACGGAAACGAGTATGAGGTCACCGACGGATCAGCAGTCATCATCCCCTCCGGAGCTCAGCACAACGTCATCAACACCTCGTCCACCGATGCCCTGAAAATGTACACCATTTATTCCCCCGCCCATCACAAAGACGGCACTCTGCACGCCACCAAGGCAATAGCCGAATCCAGTGAAGAAGAATTCGACGGAGTGACAACGGAATAAACACCAAACATGGTGATAAAAAAGAAAATCATCATCAATGACCGGATGCAAAAGGGGTTTTATTACCTGACTGCCCCGACCGGAAAAGATTTCGATCCGGAATTCCGGCCAGAGCTGACTCCTCAGCAGATGCTGGAACTGGGCGTTTTCGGCGGTAAATACATGACCGACTGCCGGGAAGAATTTCCCGCCGCCTGGTTTAAAAAAGCCAAACTGTCCCCCACCAAAAAAGACCCGCGTTTAAATTTTTTCGGAGTGGACGCCTCTCTTTCACTGCGCGAATGGTTAAGAAAAGACTGGATAAATCCGGCCGATCCGCGCGGCTGGTTTCAGTGGTATTGCCGCTATTATTACGGCCGCCGCCTGCCGGAAGAAGATCAAAGACAGATCAAACGCTGGAAAGCCATCAAGCGCCACCGCTCCGCCATTATTAAATATTGCCAGGCCGGAGACCTCAGCTGCCGCCGCCGGCAAAGACAGGCTTTATTGCACTGGGCCTATGACTCCCGGAAAATCTAAACCGAAACAATGAAAAAAAAAGTTATTGCCACTCTCCGCTTGTCCCTGCTGGGTTTGCTGACATTGGTTCCACCTGTCCAATTGGTGCTGTCGGTACAGGCGACCGAAATGCTGGACAATCTGTCCGTCCCCCAGGGAAAAACACTGCAACTGATTATCCCCCGGTTTGATTTTAAGGAAGCCGTTGGCCTTTATGAAGACAAGTCTTTTTCTTTTTACCCGATCACGGAAACAATCGCTCCGGACAAAAAAATCAGCCGGGCGGAATTTATTCAGCTGATCCAACAAAATCAACTTCCCGAAATCAGCTGTCCCCAAAAAACTCTTCCCGCTGCGGACTTCCCCGACCTGACAGCCGGCAGTTCCTTCCACAATGCAGTACAGTGGGCCGCTTCCTGCGGCATCATCAGCGGTTATGAAGACGGGCTGTTTCATCCCTATGCCCCGGTTACGCGCGGTCAGGCCGCCAAAATCATCATGAGAGCTTACCGGCCTCCCCGGATTTTGGACACGGCCCCGGCTTTTCTGGACCTGCCGCTTGATTACAGCCTGAGAAATGAAGTTTATGATGCCGTGTCCGCCGCAATTTTCCGGGGATATCCGGACGGGCTGATGCGGCCTGACCGCGCCATGAACTTTCAGGAAGCGGAAACTATTGTGGGGCGCGCCTCAGGCCTGCAAGAGTTGACTAAAATTACCGCGCGCCCCGCTTTTCGCGCCTTTCTGGGCATTCATCGCTCCAGCGAAATCGGATCGAAAAATCTGACGGTGGAACTGAAAAATCCGGACGGCACCAGCCACCTGGAACAAATCACTTTGACGGTCACCGGACAAAATTTTGCCATAAGGCGTTTCAATCTCAGTGAAGAAAAAAACGCGCTTTTCGGAAAAGATTATCAGGACAATACCTGGGAATTGATCAACGCGGCCAAAGCTGAAACCTTCCCCGAACAGCTGTGGGAAGGAAAATTTATCATACCCGCCGGCGGTGAAACCACATTGGGTTTTGGCGACAAACTCTATATCAACGGAGCCTATTCCGGATCTCACTTCGGCATAGATTATGCCAATCAGGAAGGAACACCAGTTTACGCCTCCAATACAGGAGTGGTTACTTTGGCCGGCGGAACGCCGGCTTACGGCAATACCATTATCATCGATCACGGACAGGACATTTTCACCATGTATCTGCACTTGCAGGACTTGAAAGTCCAAAAAGGACAGACTGTCGACAAAAATGACCTGATTGCCACCATGGGCTCCACCGGCATAGCCACCGGTCCCCATCTGCATTTCACCCATTTTATCGGAGATATCATAGTCGATTCACAGGACTGGTATGAAGGTTACTAAAAAAGGCCCCCGCCAGCATCGTGCTGACGAGGACCTTTATAGAAATTCATTCAGGGTTTACATCATCCCCATTCCGCCCATACCGCCTCCCATTCCTCCGGCCGATTCGGCTTTCTTGTCCGGAATATCCACCACGGCGGCTTCCGAAGTCAGGAATATTCCTGCCACTGAAGCGGCATTTTGCAGGGCCACGCGGGCTACCATCTTTGGATCAATGATACCGGCTTTGACCATGTCTTCCATGGCCTTGTCCAGAGCGGCGTCATCCAGCATTTCACTGCGCGAGAACTTGGAAAAATCAAAACCCATGCCCAGTTTGGCGGAAATTACCTTGTGCACAATCACATCCGGTTTCAAACCGGCGTTATAGGCAATCCACATCAATGGGTGAGTCAGAGCGTTCATCACTATTCTGGCACCGGTGGCCTCATCGGTATCTTCCTTAATCAGAGCGGCCAGTGATTTGGCAGCCTGCGCCAGCGCAACTCCTCCTCCGGGAATAATCCCTTCGGCCACGGCAGCCTTGGTAGCGGATACCGCGTCCTCGATGCGCAATTTTCGCTCCTTCAGTTCCACTTCAGTAGCTGCACCAACGCGGATAACGCCCACACCTCCGGCCATCTTGGCCAGTCTTTCGGCCATCTTTTCGCGGTCGAAATCGGAAGAAGTCTTATCCATAAGTACCTTGATCTCGGCAATTCTTTCCTCAACCTGCTGTTTCTTGCCGCGGCCTTCAATGATAGTGCATTTCTCCTTGTCAGCCACTACCTTGCCGGCTTTACCCAAATCGTCCACTTCCACATTTTCCAGCTTCAGACCGACTTCCTCGCTGATCACTTTTCCACCGGTCAAAACGGCAATATCCTTGAGCATTTCCTTGCGTCTGTCGCCATAGGCTGGAGCCTTGACCGCCAGCACATTGAAAACGTTGCGTAATTTATTCAAAATCAGAGTAGCCAGAGCTTCACCGTCCAGATCCTCGGCAATAATCACCAGATCCTTGCGGCCGGCGGCGGCCACTTTTTCGATAATCGGTACCAGAGTCTGCAGTGAACCAATCTTCTTATCGGTAATCAGAATCCAAGCGTCTTCATAAACCGCCTCCATACGCTGGGCATCGGTAATCATATAAGGTGAAATATAGCCGTTGTCGAATTGCATTCCCTTAACCACTTCCTTTTCCAGTCCGGTAGTCTTGGATTCCTCCACGGTAATCACGCCATCGTTCCCCACCATCTCCATTACATCGGCAATAAAAGAACCGACTTTTTCATCGGAAGCGGAAATGGTAGCCACCTGTTTAATCTTTTCCTTGGAATCACCAACTTCGATTTTTCTTTCTTCCAAAACTTCACAGATGTTATCCACGGCCCGGTCGATACCGCGTTTGAGCGCCATAGGATCGGCACCGGCAGTGATGTTTCTGAAGCCCTCGGTAATCATGGCCTCGGCCAGAATTGTGGCAGTGGTGGTACCATCGCCGGCCACATCATTGGTCTTGGTGGCAACTTCTTTAACCAGTTGCACGCCCATATTTTCATAGGGATCCTCCAGATCAATTTCCTTGGCGATGGTCACGCCGTCGTTGGTGATGAGAGGCGAACCGTATTTCTTTTCCAGAATTACGTTGCGGCCTTTCGGTCCGATAGTCAGTCTGACGGTTTCAGCCAGCTTCTTCACGCCGGCCACCATGCGCTTTCTGGAATCGTCACCCAGAATAATATCTTTTGCCATAACCGTTTATATTAAGAATTAAATTTTATTAAAATGTTTATGAACAGCTATCATCGCTGTCCGGGAAGCTCAACCGGCTTTTAGTCAATCACGGCCAAAATGCTGCTCTGGCGGATAATATAGTAATCTTCCCCGTCAATCTTCACTTCATCGGCAGCGTATTTGGAAACCAGTACTTTATCCCCCACCTTCACATCCATCGGCAAGCGGGTGCCCTTCTTACTCATCAAACCCGGCCCGACAGCAAGAACTTCTGCCTTCTGCGGCCTGTCCTTGGAAGCGGTATCGGGAATAATTATCCCGGAAACGGAAGTCTGCATGTCACTGATCCCCTTCAAAAGGATCCTGTCCTCCAACGGCTTGATCTTCTTTAGTATTTCACTCATGTCTTTGTGGTTATTGGATAATTTTAGTATGAACAAACTAGCACATAATAATCCTGAGTGCTAACAAATTTTCTTTCAAATCATTTTTTTCGTCAAGATAAAATCTGCGAAGCGGTCATCAAGAAGGTTCTCCTAATTTTTCTTTTTGGTCATTTCAAAAACCTTCTTTCCCACCATCATGGCCAATGCCCCGCCAGGCACCAGATTCTGGGCGATTTCCTTGGAAAATTCGTATAGATCATCGCTGGTAAAATTCTTCTTCAGGGTATCACTGATTTTAGCGGCTTTCAGATTGATTTCAGTAGTCACCCCGTCAAAAGAAACGGTGGCTTTTTTATCCTTCAGCCTCCACAAATATTCAAAAGTATAAACCGGATAAAAATACAGATTCAAATCATGCACGGTGATCTCCTCAAAAAGTATTTCATCAGCCTTGATCGGTTTCACCAGCGATCCCTGCACGGTTCGAACCAGGGTATTGGCACGCGTTTCCAGATGAACTACCGGCGTTCCGTCTTTGATCAGCTCATCGGTGGATGCAATTTTCTGATGGGGAAACTTCAGATACCTGATAAAATTACCCGGCTGGTCAGTATTGGCGTCTATCATCAACTCCTCCCGGTATTTTTCACGACAATGTTCAACTCCCTCAATTTCAAAGCTGCCTTTATCCAGATTCACCTTGAAATTCTTTTCCAGTACCTCCACGTCCTCCACCTCGACGCTCACCGGAACATGATAGAAATGATTGCGCTTATATTCAAAATGGGAAGTTCCTACCACATGCCAGAAAGCCTCAAAACGTTTTTCCTCATAGATAATTTCGATATCGTCCGGATTGGGTTTGGCCAGAATATTGAACAAAGAGCCAAAAGCCTTGGCCTTGTTATCCACCGCCATCAGTCTGGCCTTATCCCAGCCCAGACTGTCGTTTAGCAGAAGCAGCTTTTCGCTTTCCACCCTGAATTTGTTGAATTCTGATTGATCGGACATATTTACTTGGCAATATCTTCAGCCCTGGTTTCACGCAGGAGATGCATTTTGATCTGACCGGGATATTGTAAATCCTTCTCAATCTTCCGGGCTATGTCATGCGTCAGTTTGACCGCGGCATAATCATCAACCTGATCGGGTTTAACAAAAATCCTTACTTCACTGCCGGCCTGCACCGCAAAAGTATTTCTGACGCCTTCAAAAGCATTAACGGTATTTTCCAGTTCCTCCATGCGCTTGATAAAGTTTTCCAGATTGTCTTTCTGTGCGCCCGGACGGGCTACGGCAATGGCATTAGCAGCAGAAACAACCATGGCTTCCACCGTTCGCGGTTCCACCTCACCCTCATGCGATTCCACGCAATGAATAACCTCTTCGGAAATATTAAACTTCTTCAAGATATCCTTGCCGATCAGAGCGTGATGCCCCTGAATTTCATGATCGGTTGATTTGCCGATGTCATGGAGCAAACCGGCCTTTTTACAGATCTCCACGTCGGCCCCCACTTCCGCTGCCATATTGGCGGCCAGAAAAGCCACCTCCATCGAGTGCTTCAGAACGTTCTGCCCATGACTGGTGCGAAATTTCAGCCGCCCCAGCAATTTAATCAGATTCAGATTCATGCCGGCCACGCCGGTTTCATAAGCGGCTTTTTCACCAAGATCCTTAATCATCACATTTACCTCCTCCTGGGTTTTGGCTACCACTTCTTCGATTCTGGCCGGATGTATGCGTCCGTCAATCAGTAATTTCTCCAGTGAAATTTTGGCTATATATCGGCGTACCAGATCAAAACCGGAAATCACAATGGAGCCCGGAGTGTCATCAATAATCACGTCGATGCCGGTAGCCTGTTCAAAAGCAATAACGTTACGTCCTTCCTTACCGATAATCCTGCCCTTCATTTCATCAGACGGTAAAGTTACCACCGTGGCGGTAAATTCGGTGGCCACTTCCGCGGCGTAACGCTGAATGGCATCAGCCACGATAAACTTGGCCTTTTCCCGGGATTCCTTTTTCAGAACTTCTTCGGCTTTTTTAATGTGATCGGCCAAATCCTGACGGGAAGCCTCCTCCACCTCTTTGATCAGTTTTTCCTTGGCTTCTTCCTTGGACATGCCGGCAATCTTTTCCAGTTCCTTCTTCTGTTTCTCCAGACTGGCTTCAGCCTCCGTCCTCAGCTCTTTCACCTTCTCCACTTTCTGTTCCAGATCGGTTCGAAGCTGTTCCGCGTTCTGAATTTTCTTCTCCAGCGATTCTTCCTTGTCCAGCAATCGTGATTCTATCTTGTCCAACTGCTGACGTTTTTTTTCTTCTTCCGCCTTGTACTGGTCCAAAGTCCTGAGTGCTTCGTTTCTTGCCTCCAAAAGAATTTCCTTTGCCTGTTTGTCCGCTTCCGCAAAAACTCTTTCCGCTTCTTTTTTATCGGCTTCCGTTTTATCCCTTACGGAAGCTTTTTTGACTAAATAGCCAACAGTAGCACCTGCAAGACCGGCCAGCAACAAGGCAACAATTGCTATTACTATATCCATTGCCTTATTGGTTATTTTATTTTTACCGTTTAATCAAAGCATAGATAACTAAGCACTGTCAAAATTTAGCAATTTTTAATACCGGGTTAATAATCACTTTATATACTTACGGACAGGCTTTTCCTTATCTCTATAAGAAAAATGGAAAGATTTATCAAAATATCAGTTTTATTACTTGTCAATTCGGTTTTTCCGATTATCACGCTTGCCCAAACCCCGAATCTATTATCAGACCGGGAAACGACGCCCGACATTAATATTCTCCCGCCCATCACCGCCGCCATCACTTTGGAAACCATCGCCTTCAAAAACGATCCGGATATTCTGACTTTCCGGGTCCACGGAACAAGCGGGACAATAAATTTAAAAGGACTGTCTTTTTATGACGACAAAGATTTCAAAACCGTAACGGAAGATTTCCCGGTCAGCTCAGACAGCGTTGTTTCGTTAACATTCAATTCCAGCCTGCCGGATGACCCGGAAAACCTCAAATTATACACCTCCAAAACAGGGCTGACCGCCACCACCGAACAAATTTTAATCCACTCCGGAGCACAACAATTCGATTTTTTCTGCTGGTACAAATCCCCCGTCGCCAAAAGTGAAATTGCCGATTTTGAGAAAATCCGCCCCGACGCCTATTGGGACGAAAATGACATTGAGAGCTGCTTTGAAAGCGGGCAGATCAAAAACGGACAAACCCTGAAAAAAGTTACAAACGAACCTAATTCTTCTTCCTGGGAAATTATCATACCCGCCTCCCCCGCCCCGGCCAGTTCCTCCTCCGCAGCCGAAAGCAAAACCCCCGCCCCCGCCAAAGACAGTCTGTCCGAAATCATCGCCGGTCAGGATAATATAATAGACGATCCCCCGCTCCGCATTACAGAAATCTACCCGCTGCCCAAAAACAAAGAAGAACACGAGTGGATGGAAATACTCAATGTCTCGGATACTCCCGTCAATCTGACCGGCTGGATTGTTGACGACGCCGAAGCAGGCAGTAAACCCAAAAGACTGACCGCTGACAGTCTGTCCAAAAATGTGATTGCTCCCGGACAGGTAACGCAAATCGATTTTACAAAACTTAAAATCACCCTCAATAACGACGCGGACAGCATCCGGATTTTTTTACCGGACGGGCAGCCGGTCGACCAGCAGGATTACGGTGACGGAAAAAAGGGCCAGTCCTACGCCCTGATTACTCTGGACGACGAGGAAAACTGGATCTGGACCGACCACCCCACCCCCGGCACGAACAATCCCCAATTACAAACCGTCAGCGGGACTATCGTATCGGCTCCCGAATTTAAAAGTACCTATTTTTTCAGCATCAGTGAAAAACCCGCCGGGAACGAAAATATTTCCGGGCAAAAAACGCTGATCACTTTTGATGAAAGCGTTGTCAAAGGTCCCCTGGCCCGTCAACTATTCACCGTGGGAAACAGCGGCGTATTCAGCGGGGAAATCAGCCCGGCCCAGGAAAACACCAATGATTACGGCCAAATCATGAAACTCTACAACTACGAAATAACCGGGCAATCTGAAAACAACTCCCTGTCGCCAGAGTTGTTGATAATTGTTACAATAGGCGCGCTTGGAATTATATTATTTTTTCTGCTTCCTAAAATTTTTCCCCAATGGAAACTCTCAACGTCGGACAAATCTTCCTGACTTTCCTGGCCGGAATTCTTTCCGTACTGTCCCCCTGCATCATTCCGCTGCTGCCCGGATTCATCGCCTATTTTGCCGGACTGGGACTGGAAGAAGTCAAAACAAAAAAACATCAGAAAAAAATGCTGATTGCCAGTCTGCTCTTCAGTCTGGGTTTTACTCTGACCTTTCTGGCTTTCGGTCTGGTAGCAGGAGGTCTGAGTTTAATACTCATCCAAAACCAGATTTTTCTTCAGCAGATCGGAGGCATCATCCTGATTTTCTTCGGCATACTGCAAAGCGGCATACTAAAGTTTAAATTCGTCCAGAAAGTTTACAAACTGGACCATCAGAAAATCAAATTACAGGAACACGAATATCTGCGCTCACTGCTGATTGGAATTATTTTTGCCTTCAGCTGGACCCCCTGTTACGGACCGATTATCGGAGGAATCTTTACCCTGAGCGCGTCATCCCAAACCCTCGGGGCCAGCCTGCTGCTTTTTCTGTTTTACAGCATCGGCTTCGCGCTGCCCATTGTTCTGCTTTCCCTGGCCATGGACAGCTGTTCCGCCTTTCTGGTCAAACACCGTAAGTTTTTTCGTTTTTCCGGGCTGATCGCGGGAGCGTTATTGATTCTGATCGGACTGCTGATGCTGACCAATAATCTTTCCCTCATTGTCAACTGGCTGGACATAATCTATACTCAAAACAAATTAACTTTCTTCTAAAACAAACATGAAAAATCAGCTGTTCAAATTCCTGAGCGTCTTTTTATTGGGCTTGATTCTGGGCTACCTGCTGAAGGGCTGTTCCTTTGGTCCGCAGGCCGTTTCCTCCATTTCCGAAGCCGGTTCCGTGAAAGTAATGGGACAGGAAAACGCCCCCGTCACCATGGTTGAATACAGCGATTTTCAATGTCCGCTCTGCAAAAAATTCTATAACGAGACTTACAAAAAGATTTTAGCCGATTACGTTCAAACCGGAAAAGTTAAATATGTATTCAAGCATTTCCCGCTAAGCATCCATCCGCAGGCTCCCGCGGCCGCTCTGGCAACCGAATGCGCGCTGGAACAAAACAAATTCTGGGAAATGCACGATTTGTTGTTCGAAAATCAGACCGCCTGGTCCGGTAAAAGTGACCATCTGGACACCTTCAAACAATACGCCAAACAACTGGCCCTCGACGAAAACCAGTTCAACCAGTGCCTCGATTCCCAAAAACATCAGAACAACGTGGAAAAAGACTTCCAGGAATCATTATCCAAAGGCGTCCGGGGAACACCGACTTTCTACATTAACGACGAAATTCTGGTAGGAGCGCTGGACAGTTCGGAATTTACCAAAATGCTGGACCGCGCGCTAAATCCGCCATCCGCCGAAGCCACCACCCAACCGGCCCCCGCCAATTAAATTTCCCGTCGCGCCAATTAAATTATTCAGACCTGTTGGAGCACCCTGAAAATCAGCTGGGCAACATCACCGCGTAAAGCCGGATTATTTGGTTTATAAAATTCCAGATTGGGATTTTCATCAATCAGCTTTTTGGTCAAAGCCGTTTTAACATAGGGATAATACCAGGCCCCCTGGTCCAGATCCTGAAACATGTTGGCAGGCAGAACTTCCGTACCGTCTTCACTGACGCCAAAAGCTTCCAGAACCATTTTCAGGGCTTCCGCCTTGGTCAGCGTTTCATTGGGATGAAACGATCCGTCAGCATATCCCTTGATCCAGCCTTTCTCTTTGGCCAGACAGACTGAAGGGGCATACCACTCGTTATTTACGTCCGTGAAACAGTTGTTATAATTGAGAGTCAGCGGATACTGCTTTTTGGCGGCAACAATAGTCTTGGCCAGCTCGGCGCGTTTCAGTTCCTGATAGGGACGAAATGTATTGTCAGCGAACCCGCTTATCACGCCGCCTTTTTTCAGATAGGCCAGTGAATCAAAATATTTGGAATCAGCCTTCACGTCATCGAAAAGAGCTTCCAGGGCTGAAGGTTTTAATTCTTCCTTAACGCTGAAAGAGTTAACCGCGGATTTAAAGAAATCCACCGTTTTGGGCAAACCCACCACCGTCAAAATGATTAATATGCAGGAAAAAGCCAAAACCAGGGGAAGGAACAAAAATATCTTAGTGATTGGATGAGTATCGATCTTTCCGTCATTTACGTCGTACTCCTTCGCACTTGTCCAGTTCAGCTTCTTTCTGTTGAATACGTCTTTCAGTTTCAAGGCAGTATACTTATATTGACCCGATCATCACATGATAACATATCAGGTGAATTTGTCAATATACAGAGCCTTGATTTTCGCTATTTCTTCTTTTTGATTTTTGGCTCCTCCAAGCCCTCCACAGTCTCCTGTCCCAGTTTGTCGGCATATTCCAGCTCATAGACATGCAAAAGAGTCAGGAAAATCACCAGCAACATCGGCCCATAAACCACTCCAATAAGCCCAAAAGCCAGCATCCCCCCGAAAACCGTCACAAAAGTCAGCAAAGGGTTGATTTTGGCTGTGGATCCGATAAATATCACCCTCAAAACATTATCCACGGTTGCCACCAACAAGGTTCCCCAGATCCAGACAAAAATACCTCCGAAGATGTTACCGCCGATAAGCATTATTAAACCCATCGGAAACCAGACTATCGACGTACCGATAGTGGGAATCAGTGAAAATATCGAGACCGCCGTTCCCCAGAAAAACGCACTGGGCACACCGGCAATGGAAAAGCCGATCCAGGCCACCACACCCTGCGCGACTGCCGTTAAAACAGTTCCCAGCAAAGTTGCCTTACTGACCTCGTCAAACTTCTTAAAGAGGGCTTTTTCATGTTTCAGAGGGATCGGGCTCAAAACCATTACTTTCCGCAGCAGAAAGCGACCATCCTTATAAAGGAAATACAGGGTGAAAAACATCAGCAACAAATTGAAAATCGACACGCCCAGATCGGTTAACAGTCTGGCGCTTTGTTTGGCCGCGAAAGAGCTGATAAACTTAGCCGTTTCAGTCAGCGCGTTCTTCAGACCTTCCATATTTTGTTGGACCAGCAAGGCCAGATCTTTGCTGTAAGGGCCAGATAAATCATAGAAGAAGTTCCCCTTCTGCCAGCGCAACAGGGCGTTTACGTCCAAAGTCAGTAAATAATTATTGACCGTATTGTACAGATCCACGGCCTGTCCGAACAAAATCAGCAAAAACATCAGCAACGGGATCACGATGACGAAAATTACGATCAGACAGGTAACGGCGGAAGCCAAACGTTTTTTTCCGTTAAACCACATTTCAAATTTGGCATAAATCGGAAAAGTAATGGTGGCGACGATGGCTGAAAAAATCAACACGTCCAAAAAAGGACTTAATACGTCCAGAAGCTTCAGACCAACCCAGATAATGGCGGCAAACATGATATAAGCCGGCAATTTTTCCAGCACCAGCGAGTCACCTGAAAACATTTCTCGGTTTTTCATTTTTATTTATGAATTTATACCTTCGCAGTATAAACGGAGGTTTCAAAAAAGTGAAATCCAGAATTTTCTGCTTTAGAGCGTAAACAGAGCTCCAATCAGATAGCCGGATAAAGCTGAAATAATTCCGATCACCAGCATCTGAAACCCGCTCCTGTACCAGCTACCCACGGTCAATTTTGATTTTACCGCTCCCGCCGCAAACAAAGCCAAGGCCGCCAGACCAAGCGCGATAAAAATTGCGGTGGTGACGTCCCCCGCGTACTTGATGCCAAAAAAATAAAAAAAGGCGAAAGGGATCAGCGGAATTATGGCGCCCAAAAAAGAAGTAAAACCAATTAACAGAGCCGACCGCAAAGGCCGTTTTCCGTCCATCGGAGCCAGATTCAATTCTTCCTGCATCATGGTTTCCAACCAGACCTTTTCATTTGAAGTAACCACTTTTACCACTTCCTCCAGCAATTTTCCGCTAAAACCCTTTTTCTCGTAAATCTCGCGGATTTCCTGCTCTTCGGCCTCGGGCATATGAGCAATTTCATACTTTTCGCGATTCAGCTCACTCTGATAATAATCACGTTCCGCCACTTTGCTGGTATATCCCACCGCGCCCATGGAAACGGCTTCCGCAATCGCCCCGGCCAAACCGCCGGCAACAATAATACGGAAATCGGAACTGGCCGCCGCCAGGCCCAGAATCACCCCCAAAGTATTTACCAGGCCATCCTGTCCTCCCAAAATAACGTCGCTCAAACGGGCACCGGTCTTATTATCCTCCTCCTTATGATGACAGCTGACTTTCACAAAACGCGGATAGTGGGCATGATTGGCTTTTTTCATCACAAAAAGGTTATGAGAACTCATCACCCAATGTATCAGCAACCGGCCGGCACAACAATATCTAAATGCTTCAGGCAACCGACCAAACCCACTTTAGCGTTTTCCGCTTTGATTCATCTTGTCCGTCAAAACATCCGGATAAAAAGCGAAAGGCAGCAAATCCAGCAAAGCAACTCTCATAATCTTCCCTCTGATTCCGGCCGACAACACGGTAGGATTGTTTCCGACACCCTTGAATTCCAAAAGCCTCTGACGGCAATGTCCGCAGGGAGTCACAAAATCCTCGCTGATCTGTCCGGCCGGACCTCCCACCACCGCGATCAATTCCATGCCAATCTCTCTCATCATTTTATCCATCCTGCCAATGGCGTTGTTCTCGGAATGCATGGCCGAATGTACAATATCTTCCATATTCCATCCCCTGACCGTTTCCCCGTTTTTCAATCTGATGGCCGCGCCCACCATAAAGTTGCTCACTCCTGCATAGGCTTCCTCCCGGGCCAGCGTAGCCACGGTCAAAAGATCGGTTTCAACGTCAGACAGATCCTCCCTGTCAACAATTTCATAGGGCAGTACCAGATATTTCTGTTTAATCATGTTTTCATTTAATAAAAGAAGGGCCAATCTTATCCCCGACCCCAGCCAAAATCAAGCTCTCCGGCGTAAACAATCGTCATCACCGCGCCGAATCAGGCAAAATTCAAAAATTCCCAAATGGTGTACCCGGCGCGGTTCGAACGCGCGACCTCAGCCTCCGGAGGGCTGCGCTCTATCCAGCTGAGCTACGGGTACGCAGGGATGCTGTTTTGCGCCCATGAACATCTGGACGCGCTTATTTTTTACACGCTTTGGCCGTGCAACTCAAGATTTTCCTAAAAACCCCGCCTGCTGAAAAATCCCCTTGCTATTTCCTGAACAATGTAATATATTTCTTACGTAACATATTTTTAACAATCAAATATATGATCGGCAAAGCAAAATGGTTCAAAAGACGCAAATACGGAGGCTGGGGAGTTGCCCCCAAGACCTGGCAGGGTTGGGCTTATCTGGCGGTGTTTATAGGTTTAGCCTTGTTGATCCAGATTCTGCCCTTCGGCACTGAGCAGCATAAAATGATCGCCACCATGATCCTGGCGGGACTGGTCGTAATTGATGTCATACACATCATGATCCATCTGCCCATGGACGAACGCGACCGTTTGCATGAAGCGACAGCCGAAAGAAACGCCCTCTGGGTAATGCTGGCCATATTGATTTCCGGAGCGGGTTATCAAGCCGCCACCAGCCTGGTCGGGCAAAACCCGCAAATAGATCCGGTGATAATCATCGCCATTTTCGGCGCGCTGATTGCCAAGGCCATCACCAATATCTATCTGGACCGCAAGAATTAAACCCCTACCCCCCGATATTAACCCGGACAACCATGAACAATAAAATTGCTCAACTCAGGAAAGAATCAGGCATAACCCAGGAAGAACTGGCCGATAAAACAGGTGTAACCCGTCAGACCATCATCGCACTGGAGCAGAATCGCTATAATCCCTCTCTGGGACTGGCCCACAGCATTACCCAGGCGCTCAAACAGAAGCGGATTGAGGACGTGTTTGAGCTGTAAGACCGCCCCATCCCCGCCTCAACGCGACAGAACCAGAAAAACCATAAACGGCAGGACTTTAATCACAAAAAACAGCAGTATCAGCGTTTTTCCCCACCAGCTTTTATTTTTCCATAACCAATTCAAGGCATAGGCCAGCAACCCGTAATAACAAAAATTCAGCAACAGTAAAATCAACTCCACCGTCCTTTGCCAAAGACCGGGATGAAGAGAATAAGTGTCGATTTCCATGGTAAACCACGGATTCATCAACCACATCAGTGGAGTCGCCGAAGGGCCAATCACGTGGAATTCCACATACACATCATCATACACCCGCAAAACCTGAAAAATTACGGGGTACAAAAGGGTCTGCGGATGCATGGTCAAATCCCAGCTTATATAATTCTTCTCAGCCCGTATTTCTTCCATAGTTTTCCCTTCCGTACCGCAATGTCTGGCTTCAAAAGGGTTAATGCCGGAACTACAGACGTCGTTACCTACCAATGAAGCAATCATGGTTGTTCCGACAGCCGCGAAAATAACGGCAGCCAAAAACAGCCAGAATAATTTATTCCACTTCAAATATTTTTTTATTTTTTTTAATGTATTCATAAGTTTTTTGAGATCATACTTCCGCATCGATTGAATAAAATCATTGTAGCAGGTTGCTAAAATAAGACAAATAAGACAAAATAACGGGGAAAAACGATATCTCATAAATTTCTTTGACATGAACACAGCCAAAACCCGTCAACCGGAATGCTGCCCCAAGTTCAATCCCGCTCCCTGGGATGAAAAACAGCACGAATGGCACGGCAAGAAATTCATCAAGGATAAGGTGTTCACACTTTTTTATATGCCGATTAATTTTGGTTCGGTCATCACGCGCCTGATGAAAAAGATCGACCGGGCAGGCGCCAAAGCACAGGACTGGATGAGTCTTTCCGATCACACTTCCCTCTGGAATATGGACATCTATGTAGCCGTGGACAAACACATTCCGGACTGCGACAACACCACCATCAGCGGCAAATTGATCAGCAAAGTCTATGAAGGGCCTTTCAGCGATACCGGCAAATGGATGAAAGACTTCGCCGAATACATGAAAGAGAAAAACCACCAACTGGCCAAAACCTATATGTGGTACACCACCTGCCCCAAATGCGCCAAAAAATACGGCAAAAACTATGTGGTGATACTGGGAAAGCTCAAATAAATAATATTTAAACCTATGACAGATTTGTTAAACCAACCGGCCCCCGATTTTGCTCTAAATGATCAGGAAGGCAAACCTCACAAATTGTCAGATTACCGCGGCAAACTGGTGCTGCTCTATTTTTATCCTAAAGACATGACTTCCGGCTGCACCAAGGAAGCCCAGTGTTTCCGTGACCGGTTTAATGACCTGAAAGCGCTGAACGTCCAGGTTCTGGGAGTAAGCATCGATGACCAGAAATCGCACAAAAAATTCGCCGAACAGGAACATCTGAATTTTCCGATCCTCTCGGACACGGATAAGAAAGTGGTCAAAGAATACGGGGTCTGGAATGCCCTTTTCGCCAAAAGAGAATCCTTTTTAATCGATAAAAACGGTACCATTATCAAACATTACAAGAAGGTTAACCCCAAAGAACACGCCGAGGAGGTAATTAAGGACGTGAAGGCTTTATAATAATCTCGCCGAATTCATAAAAGATAAATAGAACCATCTTAGTCAATTCGACTCCAGAAACATTGACCAATTGGTCACTATGTGTTTTAATTAGCGCTTATGTTTTATTCCCCATCTTTTATGGAGAGAGAAAAATGGAGAACAATCGATGATGTCAGAAATGAAAAAGCACTAATTGTTGATGAAAAAGCCAAGATTGTCGCAGAACTGCAGGCCATTAGTAAAAAAGATTTTTTCACTAAAAACAAACCTGCCGTTTTTCGAAAACTGTATGAAAATTCAAAGAAACTTGTACAAATACAACAAGAGTTAGTAGAAATATATATCCAGGCAAAAGCACCGGAAAATGATTTAATGAGAGCGGTTTTTGGACTTCATTGCGAACAGGCTCAACTGGACTCGGTAAAACATTTACTGGAATTATCAGAAGGGAAAGCTTCCCTTAATGATATTGATGTAATTATGGTAATTGACCAAGTTTGGCTGAACATATCAAACATTGTTTACGATTATCTTGATAAGGCAGATGCCGATACGGGCAAGGATGCCAATTGAATTACCAGGAGTGCATCAATCCAGTAATTCCCTCAAATGTTCCGGGCTTTCCACTTTGGTGTAATGCTGCTTGTTATTATTTGCCTCCAGACAGATTTCAAAATGCTTCTTCAGATACACGCTAATTTTTTCAAGAACATCCTCAGAGACAGTGCCAATCTTTTTCAAAAATCTCTTTCGGTCAAAACTGTGGATACAACCGACTTTAATCAACGAATCCGTAAATAAACCGTTATCGGGTTTACTTTTCACCGGAATATCGTCTTTTTGCCCGTTATTCAGTTGTGATGTGATTGGCATCACGGTAATCAAAGCGGTTTGATTGATGGTTTTATCGGACTGGATTATCACTGCCGGACGAATTTTTTTGTATTCATGGCCGACTGACGGATCAAAATTAACCAGAAAGACAGCTCCCGTTCTGAAATCAGTCATTTCTTTAGCATGTTTAGATAATACTGATTTTCTTCGTCGCCCAATTCGCCAAGCTGTTCCAGCACGTCATTGGCAGACGACTGTTCAGGCATAGCGTCATAATCCCTCTGCGCAAACTCTCCACTTCTGAAAAACACGGTTCCATAGTCGATTTCCTGGTCAAATTCATGTATCTGCCAGGGATAATCACGATGAGAGTGATCTTCGATCTGCCGCGCGCTCATACCCGAAAGCCGTTCAATTACGGCATCAACAACTTTAATCATTTTATCGGCATCAACCCCAAAAACCGACAAATCAGCCTCCACAAAATTCAGATATCTGGTCTGGATAGTATCGTTCAAATATGGCCTGCTGACTCTCTCCACCAGGCCCTTTTGGCACATCTCCTTGATCACCGGACCAAACAATGCCTGATCGGGAATCGGCCCAAACTGCATTTTTTTGTACTTCATGCCCGTCAAAGGTGTCTCATAAAGTTCAAAATAATCGAAATCGCAAAAATAAGTCATTTTATAAAGCACAGTCTCCCCGACATTAGGCCGGCTACCGCATTTTTGCAGAATATACAGAAATAGCTGTGTAAATTTCTCCGCATCGAATCTAATTTTCCAGTTAACCCCTTTCAAGGAAGTCTGTGTTACTTTTTTCGCTGAAGCGGAAAATATTACAAATTCATCAAAAGACACCTCAAATAGAGCAAGTAGTTTTTGAAGCTCCCCAAAAGACAATTCGCGACCACCATTTTCAATTTGCGAAACTGAACTGCGCGGCATTCCCAAAGCCTTCGAGAGCTGCAGCTGGGAAATGTTTTTTTGTTTCCTCAGCGCACAAATGATCCGGCCTATTTGCTCTGCATTTAAGTTCGCCCTCATAAATATTAAGTTTGTGTTCCAATGCAAACATACGCAATCACATTGTACCAAGTGTTGCATATTCGGTCAACCACTCGTCGAATAAACCGACATTACTTTCTATTCCCCAGCCTGATAATTTTGTCGTTCCCGCTGACCGTCCTGAAGATGGCGAGCTGCCGCAGCCAACCGGAAAGTGCCAGTTTGGCTCTTTTGGACCGGGAAGGCACATACCTTTTGTCCACCTCGATCGGCCTTACGAAAGCCATTCCCTCCAGCACGCCCACGGCTCCACCGTCAGTCAGCGGATTATCGCCCACCATCCAGGTACTCTCGGGATCAAAATCCATGCTCTGACAAACTTCAATGAATCCCGAAGCAGCCGGTTTGGCTTTGTTCCCGGAGTAAATCGGAACGCCCATCTCGCGCAGAGGATCAAGTCTTTCCATACCTTTGCAATTGGAATAAACGCCGAAACGCATTCCCCTGCTTTTCAGGTTATCGATATGACCCAGGTTTTTATCCAGAATCGGCCCATAGGGCGGTGCAATACAGGCATCCACATCCAATAACACGTCCAGTAAAGCTTTGCCGGTTACAATACGCAAAGTGTACACTTCAAAATCGGTAAACTCCTCCAGATAAGCGTCCGCGGTGGTGGTCTTCCCCAAAATTCCCACGCTTAAAAAATGGGCCACTTTGTCGAAATTCAGCCCTTCACGATCGGTTTCAGAAGCGAGTACCAGTTCTTTCCCCATTGTTATGCGCTTAAATTATTTCAAAATGAGGAGATAACATAGTAAAAAAGACGTTTTATGTCAAATGGAAGCGGATTAAACCGCCAGCCTCTTCATTATATTTTTCAATTCGTCCTTTCTGTCCAGATCAACAATTATCAACCTGTCATTTAAAGACTTGGCATTAATAATCCCCTGCTCAGCACGCATAGGATTGTCATCAAGCCAATAAAAATCAGAGAAAAAGTCTATTGCCTCAGTTTTCAAGGTATTCCAGGATGTTGGCTTCAGTGCGCGCAATTTTTCGATAACCGTTTGATCAAAATATTCCGAAAGACGATTCAATACCGGCTTTGTATCCCCTTTGCAGTGAGTCGTTAACCAATAGCAATCAAAATTTTCGATAATATAATCAATAAATGCCAAAGCATGATCCGCAGCTCGTGTTTCCTTTGCCGTTAATAGGACTCCATCGACATCTAAATACAGTTTTTTCATAGTAACTCATTCACAAGAAGCATTATTTCTGAAGTATCACCAACTTCGATTTCTTATTATGAGCAAAGCCATAACTATCTATTCGATTCGAAAACACCTGATCAGGATCATAACCAAATTTTTCATAAGCTTTGTATCGAAGAAACCATGTAAAAGCGGGACTCTCATCTGCTAAAGCATCCATCAAAGGATGTAGTGCAACTAATCCGGTGGCTTGAGTAAAATGTTTTCCATCCTTCACTGCATGCAGGGTTTTGTCTTTACCAAAGTAAGGAAATTTCCCGGAATATAAATGATGAATATGCCATTGATTATTACTGCCATACCTGGCAGGTCTCACCCCACCGGCAAACGCATATGCTACGATTGCAGGACCATTTGGCAAACTATTAAGTCTAATTCGTTGTTGTTTGGCACTTTTTTTTATTGAATCGGAAAACTGATGGTACTTTTGCTTACCTGTTTTTTCTTTATCCCTATTACACCCATCCCAAAGCAAAACAGACTTTTCCGCGTAATTACAAAAAGAATCGAATCCAGAAAAAATCTCTATATATACTTTCTTTAGCAACTGTGGTTCCAAGTCCTTTATTTCATTTTTAAACCAAGCTAAAGGGTTTTCCTGATTAAACTCGGCTTTAATGTTGTTTTTTGAACCCAGGTTATGTGTCATGCAAATTATATAAATTTATTAAACACCATTCTAAAAAAGATATTATCGGAAATAGCCAATAAATGGAAATTCTGGTAAAATAAACAGAATAACCTAATTTTTATGGATAAGGACTTCGTTAAACATCTGATCAAAGGAAAAATCGCCGAAATCATTTTCGAACAGATGTTCCGGGAATCGGGAGAATTTACCATTCTACACTCCGGCTATGAGTACACATTACCCGAATTGGCTCAATACCAGCATCTTACCGAGATAAAAGCCGTAATTGAAAACATCAGAAACGCGCCGGATTTCATTTTAATTTCACAGGATAAAACCCAGGTTCATCTTGTTGAAGTTAAGTATCGATCTAAAGAAAACAGGGAAGATCTTAAAAAAATAGTCGAAGAAACACTCAAAGTTTGGAATCCATCCTGGTTATTTGTGGCTTCTCCGGAAGGCTTTTTCTTTGCCCCATGCAACACAGTTTTAAACAAAAACGGGAAAATTTATTCCCTTTCAGAAAACTGGGTAAAGAAATCTGTCCAAAAAGAATATCTAAACCTGCTTAACGAATTTGAGCTGGAAGGATAACCACTATAAATCGGAGATTATTTCAACAGGAATTCGCTAAACTGCCGACTAAAACATTGCCGTATTCATTGAACGGCAGTTTAGCGAATTCCTGTTCATTTGTAAACATCCAAGAGACTACTACAAGCCATAATAATGGTTTTGAAAACCTTGATTTAAGTGAATTTCTTGATCTCATAAAGATTCTTACCAAAAATATAATAGCAAATAAACGCAGAAGGATCAAGAAATAACAACTTTTACGGACCTTATTTTTAGCTCCTGATGAGGTGTCTTTTTCCCGCTCCGCGGCAAAAAAGCGTTCTTGCTCGCTCAACAATCCAAAATCGAGTTTTCAGATTGTGTTCGCTCGCTGCGACCGCCGAACCCAATCACGCTAAGCGTGATGGTTTCGCCTCCCCTTCAGCCCAGAAGACCAAATTCAAAAGAATGAGCCTGTTGCAAGGCGGCCAGAAAAATTTGAAGAGACAGTATAAACATACGGCGACGAAGATTTTTCGCAGTCAACAAAGCAACAGGCCATTATTTTGAATTTGGCTGGGGATGAGGGATTCGAACCCCCGATGGCGCCTCCAGAGGGCGCTGCCTTACCACTTGGCCAATCCCCAGTATTGCCGGACCTCTATATAGTCACTGGATATAGTCTTTTTCGGCGCGGATAAATTACACCAAAGCCCGCCAAATGCAAAATATTTTTTACCAAATCGTGACCAGCCTGCCCTTCAATGGCAATAGTGGGTTTACACCAGCGTCCCGCCCGTTCCACCCAGATGAATGCCCCGGCTTTCGGCACGGCTTCTGATAATACCTTCCACATCCATATAACAGCGTTCAACCTGACCGTCGTAGTTGGTCACACGGTAATCAAAGTGACTGGCTTCCGCCAGTTCCAGTTCGGCGCTATGCATTCTCCTCTGTATTTCCTCTTCCGGCAGTTTGCCGCGATGTTCAATCCTGGATCTCAATACTCCAATATTTTCCGGTTGTATGAAAATCATCAGTAATTGTTCTTTTGGAATCAAAGCTTTGATACTCTTGGCGCCCTGAATATCCACTTCACGGATCACCAAACGGCCTTCATCCAGGCCTTTTTCCACCATTTCCCGCATCGTTCCGTAATAATCCTTCTGATGGACCTGGGCCCATTCCAGAAATTTACCTTCCTCAATCCCCTTTTTGAACTCGTCCACCGTCACAAAGTGATAGACTTCACCGTCCTTTTCCCCTGGACGCTTCTCTCTGGTGGTGTGCGATAGAACAAAGACGGCATTGGTAATTCTCTTCTTCAACAATTCGATTATGGTGCCTTTCCCGACGCCGGATGGCCCTGAAATGACTACAAACAAGCCTTTAGCCATAAGTATTGACAAGTAATTTAATTGGTTTATAATATTATGATGCTTTTTGAAATTCCAGCCTCATAAATAAAACCCAAAGGAATACTAGCAGATTTGATTGCAAAGGCAAAAAATGATATAATTTTGGGATTTACCAGCGGTTGGAACAAGGTAATCGGGATCATTGAAAACCAGTTTAAAGAAAAGTAGCGAACAACAACTCTTAAAGCGAGGCTCCTATCATCAAAATGAGCAGCCCTAAGACCGCTCCACACAGGCCAGCCGGCTCTAGAGCTGTTGCTCTCTACTTTTCGATGCGGTGACCGGCAAACACCCGAAAGATTAACCTACATATTAACTCAGGTTTCACAATCAGAGCCAATGTGTAAGGAAAAAATCAAAAATAAAACCAAACAAAAAGTTGTCTCCTGTTCAGGGAGATGACCCAAATCAAACAAAAATACAAAAGGACGATGGTGATCCTCGTCGTTAAACAAAACACCAAAGAACAGTAGAGAGATGGATAGAAACAATAACTGCCGTAGTTTCGTCCGAGCGTTCCCTGGACTTCACTTTTCCCTCTGCATTAGAAATTGTGCGGATAGAAGTGAGCCAAAGCGCTTAAAAGGCCCTGTCATTTATATCGACGGGGCCTTTTCCTGTGCACAAATTCGGGCAGCTTGAATCTGGCAATATACAAATCTCCACCTTTCCCCTGGTGGTTGCTACAGGCACTATTTTATTGTATAATAATAAGATTAATTTTTAACAAAACAAAAATGAAAAAAGCAGACAAAAAACTTTACCTGTATATCGGCCTGACCGTACTGATTGTGGCCGTAATCGGAGCAGCCTCCTATTTTGGATCGGGTGCCACGCTGCAGGGATCCCTGGGAAGAGTCGGGAAAGTTGGAGAAAAAACTACTACAGAGCAAGCCACCAGAGGACAAGCCAAAGTAAAAGTAAGTAATACAAATACAGCTACCGAGCAGACGACCAGTGATGCCACTTACACCATCTCTACCACTGAACAACCGACCAACGATGCCACTTACACCATCTCTGCCACTGAACAACC
>CAZNDB010000003.1:43168-235432 GCA_964571725.1 uncultured Candidatus Peribacteria bacterium
CCACTGAACAACCGACCAACGATGCCACTTACACCATCTCTGCCACTGAACAACCCGCCAATGATGCCACTTACACCATCTCCGCCACCGAACAACCTGCCAATGATGCGGTTTACACCATCTCTGCCACTGAACAACCCGCCAATGATGCGGTTTACACTATCGTCGCTACCGAGCAGACAACCGGCAGCGGGGCCACCTCCATTTCTGCGACAGCCGCACCCCTCGCCAACGCCCAAATTGTCAGAAACAGCGCCGGGCCAAACGCCATTGCTTTATACCTTTCCAATCTGAATCTGGTGTCACCGGATCAATACTTTGCCACCTGCTGGGAAACTTACAATGAAAATGTTTTCCAACTAACACGTATCGATCAGCCTGCCGGAACAGGAACAATCCTCGGCATAACAGTCGGTTCATTAAAACCACTGACCAGTTATACCTGCCAGGCCGGCGTTGCCACCCCCGCTTCCACTCCGGGTCAATATGCTATCAGCAGAAACAGCGGCAACGTTCAGATCACTACCAGCGCCCTTTAATATAACCGGCCTCTGGGTCAACTCCACTTCACAAAAACACACGCAATTCAAACGCGTGTGTTTTTTAGTTTGAAACAAAATATCAATCCTAGAACGGTAAATCATCAATAGTCACGTCAGCCTCGCTCATCACCGGCACGGCTGAATCGTCGCCGGAAGCTTCGGATTTCTTGCTCAGTCCCCCGCCGTAGCTGGGTTCTCCTCCACCGACCATTTCACCTTTGCGGTCCAACATAATCATATTGTCGGCCACAATCTCGGTGCGATATCTTTTTACGCCGTCTTCGCCTTCCCATTCGCGGGTCTGTAAGCGGCCTTCCACAAAAATCTTGCTGCCCTTGCGCAGATACTGGCCGATGATTTCCGCCAGCTTCCTCCAGGCTACTATATTGTGAAATTCCGGTTTGTCCTGCTTCTGACCGCTCTGATCGGTCCAGCTGAAATTGGTGGCGATGGAAAAAGAAGCCACCGTTTGTCCTCCGGGAATCTGACGAAGTTCGGGATCACGGGTGAGATTGCCAATCAACTGCACCCTGTTCAATGACATTGCCATAGTTAAACGCTTTAAAATGATAAAAATTCATCGCCACTATAAACTATGTCAACAAAACTACAATTGCCGAACACTAGCAAACTATTTTATAAAGTCGGAGCATTGACTTTCAGACATTTGTTACCTAAAATGCGCGCGCGCCAAGTTAAGAAAAATCAACTTAGCACATCTTCACATTTACCGACTACAACAGTTAATCCGGATTAAGCAGCATGACACTCGCTGATTTAAAAATCGAACTGGCTCCAAAAACCATCTTCACGGTGGCTGATATACCCGTGACCAATTCCATGATCACCATGTGGCTGGTCATGGCAATTTTGATCATATTAGCCCTGGTAATACGTCTGAGAATGAAATATCTGCCGACCGGTTTCCAGAATTTTGTGGAATGGTCTCTGGGCGGACTTTACGATTTCATGGAAAACGTCGGAGGACAATCGGCCAAAAAACATTTTGTACCTTTCATCACCTTCTTTCTGGTTATTCTTTTTTCCAACTGGCTGGGACTGCTGCTGGGACCAATCGCCGAGGAATCCGGTTTTTTGCGCGCCCCCACCAGCGATCTGAATTCGACTCTGGGACTGGCCATCTGTGCCTTTCTTTACTTCGAATATCAGGGATTCAAAGCCCACGGCATCCTGGGCTATCTGGGACACTTCGTTAACATCAAGGCCATCTTTAAAAAGGGCGCCATGGGCTTAATTGATTTTTTCACCGGCATTCTGCACATCATTTCCGAAATTGTCCGCCCCACCGCCCTCTCTCTCCGTCTGTTCGGCAACATCTTCGGCGGAGAAATCGTGCTGATGATCGCTTTTGCCCTGGTTAATCCGTTAATTCCGGTACCATTCATGATGCTGGAAGTAATAGTCGGCCTGATTCAGGCCTTTGTGTTCGCGACTCTGTTTTTGACCTTCACCTCGCTGAACACCGCTCACGAAGAGCATTAATTTTATTTGTCATTGTATAAATATTACTTAACCCAAAGACAATGAACTCATTTATCCTCAACTTGCTGCTCCCTCTCGCTATCGCCTTCCCGGCCATCGCCATCGGCATGATCGGCGCCAAAGGTGTTGAATCCGTAGCCCGTCAGCCCGACGCCGCTTCCAAGATCCAGCTGAACATGATTCTGGCCATCGTATTTGCCGAAGGTCTGGGCATTCTGGCTTTCGTTCTGGCTCTGATCATGACCACTAAATCCTAAGAAAATCCATCAACATGGAAATAATGTTTGTACCCACAGCTTTCGCTTCGGAAGCGGAGGGCCAAAAAGAACTTACCGCCACTACTGAAGTTGCGGAAAAGGCTGAAGGACATTCCGAAGGATTGAGTCTCACCCCCTCCACGGTGGCCTTTCAAGCCCTCAATTTTCTGGTACTTTTGATCGTGCTGAAATTCATCCTGTACAAACCACTGATGCAGGTATTGAAAGATCGTGAAAAAAGAATCAAGGAAGGAGTGGAAAACGCCGAAAAAGCCGACCAAATGCTGGCCGAATCGGAAGTCTCCCACCAGAACATCCTCAAAACCGCCAAAGTGGAAAGCCACGGCATACTGGAATCCGCCAAGAAATCGGCCGAGGAAACCAAGCGAACCATTATTGAAAACGCCCAGGCCGAAGCCAATAAGATTGTGGAATCCGGCAAAAACATCGTGGAAATGGAAAAAGGCCGCGCCACCCAGGAACTGAAAAACGAAGCCGTCCGTCTGGTTATGTTAACCGCGGAAAAAGTATTGAAAGAAAAACTGGACGCGGGCAAAGACGGAAAATTGATCCAGGAAAGCCTGAACAGCTATTCAAAACCTTAAGCCAACCCCTGAGTTAAATGGAAAAGAATCTTCACCTCAAATTAGGCAAGGCTCTCTACGACAGAGCGCATTCGGATCAGAATACCAAAGAAGTTTTTGATAACCTTCAGCAGATCAACGACCTGCTCAAAAACCGGGAACTGGTGGATCTTTTCAATAACCTGGCTTTTGCCGGTGAAGAGAAAATCCGCCACTGTTTGAGGGAAATCTTCGAAAAACCGCTGGAAAACACCATCTTTGAACTGGCCGTACTGCTGGTGCAGAGTCACAATATTCAGCTTCTGCCCAAAATCTTTGCCGGTTTCCGCCGCTACCGTTTCGAAATGCTTGGCATCAGGGAAGTGAAGGTACGAACCGCCAGACAGCTAAGCACGGAAGAAAAACAGGAAATTGCCGCCAAACTGGGCAAAAAGAAAGGCGAACTGCACCTGACCTTTCAGCACAACCCCGACCTGATCGGAGGCATACAGATTTATGATCAGGGACGGCTGACCGATTATTCCCTGCGCAATTATCTGACTCTTCTGAAAAATCATTTACATAACACCGAAATTATTAATACTGCACAAAACTGAGACTTCAGAGGTTTTGTGTGTTTTTTAACCCCATAGTAATGACACTCGACAGCAAAAAAATCTCCGCCTTTCTGGAAGAACAACTGAGCACCGTTGAATTCACCCCCCAGTCGGTGGGTGTGGGACGCATCACCCTGGTAGGTGACGGCATCGCACAAGTCAGCGGTCTGGCCGACGTTCAGATGGGTGAAATGGTTGATTTCGGCAACGACACCTATGGTATGGCCATCAATCTGGCCCACGACCAGGTCGGTTGCGTTCTTTTCAGCCAGGGTAATAACCTCAAGGAAGGCGACACCGTCAAAACCACCGGAAAAATCATGTCGGTTCCCGTCGGAAACGCTCTGATTGGCCGCGTGGTCAACCCGCTGGGCATGCCGATCGACAATCTGGGACCTATTAAAACCAGTCTGTTCAGACCAATCGAACAAAAAGCCGAAGGCGTAATTTTTAGAAAATCCGTAACCGTCCCCCTCCAGACCGGTATCAAGGCTATCGACGCCATGGTTCCGATTGGACGCGGACAGCGCGAACTGATCATCGGCGACCGCCAGATCGGTAAAACAGCCATCGCCATCGACACCATTATTAATCAGAAAGGACAGGGCGTTTATTGCTTCTACGTCGCCATCGGCCAGAAGCAGTCGACCATCGCCAACGTGGTTAACAAACTACAGGAAGCCGGTGCCATGGAATACACCACGGTTATCGCCACTTCCGCCTCCGATGCCGCTTCCCTTTCCTACATCGCCCCTTACGCCGGCTGCGCCATGGCCGAGGAAATGATGTACACCGGCAAGGACGCTTTAATTATTTACGACGATTTATCCAAACATGCCTGGGCCTACCGCGAAGTAGCTCTGCTGTTAAGGCGCCCCCCGGGACGTGAAGCCTACCCCGGAGACATTTTCTATCTGCATTCCCGTTTGTTGGAACGCTCTTCCCGTCTGTCCGATGACCTGGGGGGCGGCTCAATCACTGCCCTGCCCATCATCGAAACTCAGGATTCCGACATTTCCGCTTATATCCCGACCAACGTAATTTCCATTACCGACGGCCAGATCTTTCTGGAATCCGAAGCCTTTTATTCCGGTAAGCGTCCGGCTTTGAATCCCGGTTTATCCGTATCCCGCGTGGGAGGCAAAGCCCAGGTTCCGGTCATGAAGAAAGTTGCCGGTAATCTGCGTCTGTCTTTGGCCCAGTTCCGTGAACTGGAAAGCTTCGCCCAGATCGGTTCCGACCTGGACGCGCAGACCAAAGCCACCCTGGACCGCGGTCAGAAAATCGTGGAAATGCTCAAGCAGCCACAGTACCGCCCGCTGCACGTCAGCAAGCAGATCGCCATCATCTATGCCGTCAACAACGGCTTTCTGGATGACGTACCAAACGACCAGATCCGTGATTTTGAAAATCAGCTTTATGACTTTATGGATGCCAAACACCAGTCACTGATTGAAGTTTTGCTCACCTCCCAGAAATTTACTCCCGAACTGGAAAAACAACTGAAGGAAATGATCGCCGATTTCAAAGAAGGTTGGGCAGCCTAGTCACCTTTTCTCCCCGATAATTCCCGAATAAATATTTTGTTCACCCGTAAATGGCTACACTACGCGAAATAAAGATTAGAATCAAATCCATCAAATCGACCCAGAAGATTACCAAGGCGATGGAGATGATGGCTGCGTCCAAAATGAAAAAAGCCCAACAAACGGCTTTATCGGGTCGTCCCTATATGCAGAAGCTGGAAGAAGTGATCAATAATTTAGTTCACTTGAGCGATCCAAAGCTCCATCATCCGCTTCTGGACAGGCAAAACCTGACTCCGGCCGAACTGGACAAAGACGGTAAACCGGTCATTCACAGCGGCTATATTTTACTGACCTCCAATCGCGGCCTTTGCGGTAGTTTCAACAGCGGAGTATTGAAAAAAATGATTGAAACCCTGCAAAACGACCCCGATGAAAGGGAAACCATTATCACTCTCGGCCGCAAAGGCCGCCAAACCATGGAAAGAATCGGCAGCAACGTTATTGCCGACTTTGAAAACCTCTCCGACAAGCCAACTTTCCTGGACACCGTCGGTATCAGCCGCACCATTATCGATGAATATCTGAAAGGCAAGCTGGACAAGGTTTACTTTGTTTATAACCACTTTTACTCCACTCTCTCCCAAAAACCGGTGGTCAAACAGCTTCTGCCCATTTCCGCCGACCTGGAAAAATTACCCAAGAATTTCCATACCGACTACATCTTTGAAGCCGACAAGCCCGAACTGCTGGACAAACTGCTGCGCCGCTACCTGGAAATGTCGGTATTTCAGACCGTACTGGAATCGGTTGCTTCCGAACACAGCGCCCGCATGATGGCCATGCGCACAGCTTCCGACAATGCCAAAGAAATCATCTCCCGCCTAACATTGCATTATAACAAAGCCCGTCAGTCCAGAATCACCACCCAGTTACTGGAAGTGGTCAGCGGATCCGTTGCTCAATAATAATTATTAATCAAGTAATCTCAAGAATATGGCAAAAGGTAAAATATCACAGGTAATCGGGCCGGTCGTAGACCTGGAGTTCGCACCGGGCGAATTACCGAAAATTCTGGAAACAGTGGAAATCATGCTCCATGAACAGACTCTGGTCGTGGAAATTCAGCAACAGCTGGGCGACAATCAGGTACGCGGCATCGCCATGGATTCCACCGACGGTCTGGTCCGCGGACAGGAAGGAGTCTCCACCGGCAAAGCCATCTCCACTCCGGTCGGACAGAAAGTCCTGGGCCGCATGCTGAACGTTCTCGGTAAACCAATTGACGGTCTGCCGGCCGTGGGCTCGGAAGAATGGGAAATACACCGCCCAATCCCCGCTTTTGCCGACCAATCCCCCACCACTGAAATTTTTGAAACCGGTCTGAAAGTAATCGACCTGATTTGTCCCTTTGCCAAAGGCGGCAAGGTCGGTCTGTTCGGAGGAGCCGGCGTGGGAAAAACCGTTTTGATTCAGGAATTAATCCACAATATCGCCACCGAACACGGAGGTTTCTCGGTATTTGCCGGCGTCGGAGAAAGAACCCGTGAAGGTAATGACCTCTATACTGAAATGAAAGAATCCGGAGTATTAGCCAAAACCGCCATGGTCTTCGGACAGATGAACGAACCGCCTGGAGCGCGTCTGCGCGTGGCTTTGACCGGCCTCACCATGGCCGAATATTTCCGCGACGTGGAAAAACGCGACGTATTGCTGTTCGTGGATAACATCTTCCGTTTCTCACAGGCTGGTTCCGAAGTTTCCGCTCTGCTCGGCCGTATGCCTTCCGCCGTAGGTTATCAGCCCAACCTGGCCACTGAAATGGGTGCCCTGCAGGAAAGAATCACTTCCACCAAGGACGGCTCCATCACTTCCGTACAGGCCGTATTCGTACCCGCTGATGACCTGACTGACCCCGCTCCGGCCACTACCTTTTCCCACTTGGATTCCACCGTGGTATTGTCCCGCGCCCTGACTGAAATGGGTATTTACCCGGCTGTTGATCCTCTGGCTTCCACTTCCCGCCAGCTTGATCCCAATGTGGTCGGCGAGGAACATTACAAGACCACCCGCGAAGTACAACGCATTCTGCAGAGATATAAGGATTTACAGGACATCATCGCCATTCTGGGTATCGATGAATTGGCCGAAGAAGACAAGCTGACCGTAGCCCGTGCCCGCAAAATTCAGAGATTTTTGTCCCAACCTTTCTCCGTAGCCGAACAGTTTACCAATATTGCCGGACAATACGTAAAAATCGAGGATACCGTACGAGGATTCAAGGAAATCATCGAAGGCAAGCATGACAATCTGAATGAACAGGATTTCTACATGGTTGGTACCATCGAACAAGCCGTAGAAAAGCATGAAAAGGAAAAGGCCGCTCAGTCCGGAGATTCCCGACGTGCAGCTAAATAGTTGCGCTGCTGCCAAAAAATAATCACCACGCACCCACACTCGCGCCAACCTACTTTTACCCGTCACCCCTACCCAGCCATGTTTCACCTGCACATAGCAACACCGGAAAAAATGCTCTTCGATGGAATGATCGAAAGCCTGACCGTACCTGCCGTTACCGGTGAAATGGGCGTTTTGACCGGACACCATCCGGTAATAGGCCAGTTGGGGCTGGGAGCGATCAAAATGAAACTGGAAGACGGTTCCGAAAACACTATTTTTATTGCCAGCGGCTATCTGGAAGTAAACAACAACCAGGCCACCATTCTGGCCGATCAGGCCGAAAACATCGAGGAAATTGCCCTGGAACAGGTGAAAGCGGCACGAGCCCGGGCCGAAGAACTGCTGAAAACCGCCAAGAGCACCGAGGAAATCGAAAAACTGTATCAGGAGTTGAAGATGCAGGCTCTGCGCGAACAGCTGGCCGGAATTGCCAAGTATAAGAAGGAAAAATAATTCGCGCTCTAATTTGACAAGAATAGAATTCGTTGTTATGGATTAATATAACAACATTTGATTCTTTTTCATGAAAAAATTTAATCAGCTCGCTTCATTTGGATTGGCAGCAGCCCTCTCCGCCAATGCTTGCGGGGGACGCGCCCAATCTTCCGACACTGATCTAAACAGTACAATTCCCGATAATGATGGAGGGAAAAATGGCAGTGGTGGAAACGAAGCCGGTCTGGGCGGTCAGGGCGGATCAGTCGCCCAACCGGGAACTTTGACCGTCCGAAACGATCTGACTATTCCTGAGCTTGTCGGTACTCAAAACGAAGCACTGACCGCCAGCCTCAGAGTGGACACGGATAACATCGAAGATCAGCTCATCAAAAGCATCAGATTAAAGGTCCGAGCCACGGGATGCGAAGGAACCGGCATATCGGGCCAAGTAAAATTATTCGCGGAAGGAAACGATACTCCGGTTGCCACCGGACAATTCGAGGAACAAGGCGGATATCTGGGTTATCTAAATTTTTCTTTTCCAACCCCCTACCATATTACCAGAGGAAACAGCGAATTTTTTCAGATTACTGCTGATCACGAAGCCAACTGCTGCCATTATGGTCTGGACACTTTTCTGGAAAAGGCTTCTGACCTGTCTGCAATCGGCAGCACCTATAGTTCAGCTACGGAAATAATTAATCAATACTCCGAAACCGATACCCACTCGGTATTGAACGTATGGGCAGGAAGCGTTTTTATTGATTACGAAGGCCCCGCAGCAATGAATATCCCGATCGGCACAAACGAAGTCCCCTGTCTGGATGCCGTCATTTTCAACTGTAACCCGCAGAATCTGATTCTGTCCGATTGGCAAACCAAACTGGAAATAATGAACGGAGACGGCCTGGCCGATGAAAAAGATCTGCTCAACAGTGACACCGCCGCGGCTAATTTTAAACAGATCAAACTCCAGCATAGAGAGCATTCAGGCGTCCCTTTAAACACCCTGCTGGGACCAAACGAATTGTATCCCTATGGCTCAGACATATCACAACAAATAGTTCTTTCGGGCACAGCCGAGGTAGCCCCCGCAGAAAGAGTTTTCGTTTCAGTTTCCATCAATGTTGAAGACAACCAGGCCTTAATCGGGAATAAAATCCAATGTGTGCTCCAAACCCTGTCAACCATGCCGGAATTTGGCAGTGAAACTCACACCCTGGTGGCCAAAGATTTTCCCTGCGTAACTGTCGAAAGGAACAATGTGCCGGACGGTTCTGTTTTGGCTAAAGGCAGTACGGACGAAAATCTCGGCTGCTGGAATTTTGCCAATTCCTGCCAGCAAACCAACCTGATGTCACTCACCATGGAACACATCGGCACCGGGAATTATACCGACATAAATTCTCTGAGACTTTTTATTTATGATATAGCTCTTTCGGACTTTACCGAAATAAATCAGAACAACGGACAGGTGACTTTTGACAATCTGACGCTGGATAACAATAACGGCATTAACATCGGCCCCACTGAAGTAAAAACCTTATGCAGTCATGGCAATATCAGTTCCAATGCTGATACAGGGGCACAACACGGGTTAGAGATTCCTGGCTCCGCAAGTCTGGTTTTAAATCCGTCAGTACAAGCCGGCGGAGAATTCCCGGTGCAGGGACCTATATTTACTGTTACTCAATAATCCCGTCAGGGATAACAGTGATTAATATCCGCAATTGCCTCCAGCGATTGGCGCAGTTTTACGGACTCCAGATAGCCACCAATGGCCAAACCGCAGCAAAAAGAGGCGGATAAAGCCAACAGCGCCAGTAAAACCAGTATAGCCCAGATCCACCTTTGGACCGGGTTCACCGCGCCTCGTTGCAAATTTTTCCCAGCCCCTCTCCCCTCATTTTCCATTGCTTTTTGAGTCATTTTAAGAGAAAGATAGGTTGAATTGTTTTATGAATATGATTAAATACATCTTTTTTCTGGGCAGAAAGCCCCTTTTATCGCTGGCAGAGCTGGTTTCCGTGCTCCCGGCCGATACCCAATATCTGGCCCTGCAGAATGAATTTCTGGCTGTGGGACTTAAAGAAGAAATCACCGCCCCCCAAGAACTGATGGACCGTCTGGGCGGTACCACCAAAATTGTAAAAATCGAGCTGGAAAGCCGCTCCGGACAATTGGCTCAAATGATCAGCGATCTGGCCGTCGAGAAATTTCAGGGCCGCACCGATAAGATCCGCTATGCGATTTCCCTGCACAGTATGAAGGGTGTTCCTGAACAGTTGCTGAAAAATTCCTTAATGCTGACTAAGAAAAAACTGAAAGCCGCGGGACTGTCCAGCCGCTTTGTAAACAATAACTTCCAAAATCCTCCGACCGCCCTGGTTATGGGGGAAAATCTGCTCCAGAAAGGCGCCGAATTCAACGGCGTGGAATTCAGCAGCGAATGGCAGCTGGGCACCACCATAGCTCTGCAAAACATCACCAATTATTCCGTCCGCGACTACGAAAGACCGGAAAGAGACCCCAGGTTGGGCATGCTACCGCCCAAACTGGCCCAGATTATGATCAATCTCTCCGGAGCCCCCGCCGGTTCCAGCATCTATGATCCTTTCTGCGGCATCGGCACCATCCTGATGGAGGGGCTTCTCATGAACATTGACGTGATCGGCTCCGACCTTTCCCGCGAAAACATCGACAAATGTCATAAAAACCTGGAATGGCTGAGCAAACAAACCCCCATTAAAGCCAAAATGAAGCTGTTCAGCAAAGACGCCACTAAAATCACCAAATCCGACCTGCCTGAATCTGTGGCCGCCGTAGTCAGCGAAACATTCCTGGGCCCCCCGGTCAGTCGCACTCCTTCCACCAGCCAAATCGAGGAAACCCAGGCCATGGTGGAAAATCTGCTGGCAGGTTTTCTGACCAATTTGAAACCCTTACTCGCCCCGGAAGCCCGGGTGGTATTGACCCTGCTGGCCTATCGCGACGGCCGGGATTACCTGACCATGGAAAGACTGCATCAGCATCTGGAAAAATTTGGTTTCCAGAAAGAACCACTGCTGCCGGAAAATGTCATCAAAGAACTGAACCTCAATCCCACGGTCAGCGAAACCATGATCTACGAGCGCCCGGACCAAACCGTCTGCCGCGAAATTGTCAGATTGAAGCCATTGATCTAGGCCCATATAAACACATCAGCACACCCCTCACCAAGCTTGACTCCCGCGTCAACTGTTACATTTTGCATGGTCACGTGACCATGTTGCCCGGCATCAATTGTTAATTTTACCGCGAAAAAACATTGCCATTGCCGGATTTTTTGCTATATTAAATGCGCTCTGTTCGACTGTTCCAAAAACAGAGTTCGTTCCTCGCACAAGCAGATGTATTCCCCTGTAGCTCAGTGGTAGAGCAACCGGCTGTGACAATAAACGCAGCTTTCAGGTAAAAGCCTGATTGAAACTCGTTGGGATAACGGTGAAAGCTAACCCCCGCCTCGGACTTCGGTCCCCCGCGCGGCATGCCAATACCGTGGGAACCTTCCTTAGCCTCAAAACTTCGGAGGGGCGCCGTAGAGACTAGATACCGACGCGCCTAACATGCCATTTCCAACCCTTATGGCATTACGGCGAAGATATAGTCCACGCCTTATGGAAACATAAGAATAAGTGTAACCGGTAGGTCATTGGTTCGAGCCCAATCGGGGGAGCCATTCAGAAAAACGAGAGCCAAAAGCAACAATTTTGGCTTTTTCCTGACGTTCGTTTGGTTCGAACTCGTGATTTTTCGATACAGCATTCAAGGCTTGCACTGGCGGTTCTTTGAGTAGTATGTCAAAAGGTTTGCGGAATTCGAAGCGGAGTTTACCGCCCTGCAAATAGATGTGCGAGCTGATACTTTTCAGGATTTCCCGTTTTGTAGGATTATCTCCTTTTTTAAACGCAAGACTGGCTCTGGAAGCCATATTCAGGAAGGTTTCTGTCTGTTCGACCCAATCGGTATTTTTCTGGTTAAACTTCTCCAATTGCTGCATGATCTCCTTAATATTTGTTTCCAGCTCCGATTTCTTATTTGCGAAATACTCGGCATCAATCTCTCCAGCAAGCCTCAAATCCACCAGTTTATCGACTTTCTCCTTGATACGCTTGTGATCTCTCTGCAAAAGCGTCAAAGACTGGTTTTGGACAATCTTATTCTGAAAGTGTTCGTCTTTTAACGTACCGATACAGTAGGCATAAACCTCCTCATCCATCGAAAGACGGTTCAACATGTCATCAACCTGTTTTTCCAGCTCAATCACGGGAATAGTTGGTTTTGGTCTACCATTCGGGTGAAAAGTCTGCGGACAAAATTTCTTTTCCTTATTTTTGCCCGAACAATGGGCATAGCAGTAGCAAGAGCTGTTTTCCAGCGCCTGCCTGCTCAAAGGCTTCTTACAGTGCTTACAATCGGTAGGAGTTGGACGAGCGGACGAGCAGGTAAACCAAGTTCCACAGTCAGTGCACTTGTATTTGGTCTTTTCTTCGGTCACAACCGCATGACCACATTCGCCACACAAAATCAGTCCAGCAAAAACAAAGTCCTTGAACTTCGCAGTCGTGCAATGATTCGCGAGACCACGCTCTCTCAGAATCCCCTGAACGCGTCTAAACATTTCTTCAGAAATCATCGGTGGATGTTTGCCCTTCACAATAACGTAGTCTTCAAAAATTTCACCCTCAATTTCACCATTGAGAATCATTGTTTTTAATTCTGGCAAAAGTTTCACATCCTCCTTTTTCCCTATCAGCATTTTGCCCAAATAAAAAACATTCCAGAACATATCGTAATAGGTATTAATGCCCACACGTGCGCCTTCGGGTTTGTTTCTCATTGGCCGTGATCGGAGTCCGAGCTCTTCGGCTTTATCCCTGATTTTTGGCACAGAATAGGCTCCAGTCGCAAACATTTCCCAGCATTGCTTGATAATTTCCCATCGCTCAGGGTCTTTATCGACCCAACGCTGGCCTTTCTTGTTTCCAAAATTCAAATAGCCAAGTCGGGCGTTGCCGATCCAATTGCCATCACGAATTTTTCGCTTCAATCCGCGCACAACGTTCTCACCTTTCTGGTCATTTTCCATTTTGGCATTCACTACACAATACTGCAGCATGCCCTTTTCAATCGCTCTATTGCCGTAGGTCTGGTTAGACTGAGTAAGGAGATGTTTGATCTTATGTCCTTCCAAAAGCCTGATAATTTTGTCCATATCACCTAAATTCCTCGAAATACGATCAGGAGCCCAGATCAAAATAACGTCATACTTTCCCCTTTGCGCCTCTTCGATCATTCTGTTAAAAAGCGGCCTTTCTCCCGAGTTCTTAGCCGAGCAACTTTCTTTAATGATCTCCACAATCTCCATTCTCTCATTGCTGTTTTGTGCAAATCCATTAGCCCTCTTCACAAAATCCTTCAGCTCAGTTTCCTGATCATCTAGCGATTGTACCTGCCTGTCATCGCTGTCCGAAGACTTGCGACAATAGAGAACTGTTCTTTGCATATATATCTTTAGTTACCAACACAATGCTCTAAACGACACAAATATCCAGTGAATAAGCCATAATCCCTCAATACCCTCCTCTACCCTTGTGATGACAACCTCCTGTTCCTCTCTTAAAACTTGAATCACTGGCCATATTTGCTACTTTCAAAAACTATCGGCATGAAGCAACACTTTTGCCTTTTTAATGGCCAGAATAAAATCCTGCACATTCACAGTTTCATTCCTCCAAAAAGCCTGAACGCCGTCCTCAAGCTCAGTTGAACTTTCAAAATAAAATTGGCACTTGCTCGGATTATTTCTCTCAATTTGTTTAACCACGAAACCGTGTGCTAACAACCAAACAAACAGGTACCAATCGGCGGTGTGAAAAAATGTGTTGTTCATGTGAAAAAAATTAAGAAACTTTGCTGACAGCCATAAAAAAGCGCTTCAGATTAAAATGAATTTCAAACAAATCCTCATCGCTGAGTTCATGCCCGTATTTAGGCTCAAAAAGGCCACGCAATTCGTTCTTTTGCGTGTCTGTAAGGGTTCCTGCAGTATGTGATTCTTCATGTGTATTCATTATTTATGTGCGTACGGGTCAAAAATCGTCCAACTTCAAAAGATCAGCCAAAACCTTGGTCGGGTCTTCAGTCTGCATTTGAAGTCTTTGAATGTACTTTCTGCTTCTGGACTGCAGATAAAAGCGGATCATGTTCGGGTCTTTGTGGACAATTATGTATTCCGCCAACCTATCCTCGGCAATGATGCCAATCTCGACATCCCGAATTTCCTCAGACAACTGGTAAAATTCGGAATCATCGTTCTGCCAGCGATAAAAAGTCATCGGCGAAACATCCGCTTCCTTGCATGCAAGCGTCACAATTCCCCGACGTTTTTTCAGCGCCTCAAGAAACTTCTTTTTTGCCTTTATTGTATGCTGTTTTCCCAACATAGCCTGTCCGTATAACATTTGTAACATTCGTAGGATTTTGAGACACAAAAAAAGGCCAGTTTTTTGCCCACGAAACGTGGACGAACTGGTCTTTGAGACTCAAAATCTTACGAGGTAATTATACTAATTTGGAACAGGGATGCAAGAAAAAGTTATTCCTTATTCGCCAGCCATTTAATAATTGGCTTAATAAAATCTGGAACAGAATAAGCAACATCTTGAGCAATCAATCTGGCTTTTATAGCCTTTGATGTTTTTGGATATTTTTGACAAGCAGCCTGATAAACAGTTTCTGTAAAAGCTTTTTTCAATTCCTCCTCATAGTTTTTCTCAAATTTCCAAACCTTTGCGCCTTTTTTTGAATACCCATCCAGCAACTGATTGAATTCTTTTTCCTCCTGTTTATCACTAAAATCAGATGAATCGGTGTCGTAAATAATTCCAGTAGGTATATCGAAAGAAAGAGCAACATCAGCCAACATCTGAAGATTCCTTTTTCCACCAACTTCTACAATTGTTCCGCCAGCTTCGTCAAAATCCAAAACCTCTCTTATCGCATATTCAGGCAATGCCAATTTCTCGGTATCCCCTTCTACAAAAAGTACTCTTTTTGCGAAGAAAAATTCGCTTCTTTCTGGATCAAGCTCTTTTCTGAGTTTCTGCTCAAGTTCTGGCGTTTTTGGAAGAGAGGTCTTTCGCCTCTTTGTGCCACTTTCATTTTTACTCACCAAAATTATTTCATCGTATTCTGGAATTGTTACGAAATGGGGAGAATGCGTCGTGTAAATGACCTGATTCGTTGCCCCAATTTTGCGTATAGTTTTATATAAAGATCGCTGCATTTGTGGATGCAAAAACATCTCTGGTTCCTCAATAAGAAAAACTGCACCTGATTTTTTTCTTTCCTCAAAAGCCTTAAGAATTGCAATCACCAATGCGTTTTGAAAACCTCCTCCTAACTCCGTAGCATTAAGACTAAAACCATTTTCCTCGACAAAAATATTTAAAGATTTATAAAAATCCAAAGATGTTAATGGCTGAAAAAAGACATTTACTCCAGAGTTCGCAGGGTCTATGCCAAGCTGCAACAAGGCATTATCCCGAATACTCTTTTCAAGAGCTAAAAAATCTTCTGTTTTCAAGGATTCAATAGCTGCCTTAATACACTGATTAAATCTTTCAACTCTTGTCACATCTACTTGCTGCCCTTGAGCATTTTTTACAGATATTTTATTTTCTGGACTTTGGAAATCACGATCGACATCATGAAGCAACGCTGCAAGTAAAGAATTTTTAGCATCAGGAAGATGATATCTCAATTCTCTATTGGCTCTGATGTAAACGACAGGTATGGCCTCCTGAACATCCTGCGGAATCGAGGTGAGCGGCTGGTACTGTCTTTTTTCACCTTTTTGAGGTTTCTTGGCCAAAATCTGAACGGGCTTATCATCAGCGGTTAAGCACTTCTTCTCCAATCTTCTTTCTCCTGCATGCTCACCGATTTTATATTTTGTGTACCTAAAGGCAATTTTTGGTATATCAATCGCCTCAACGCCTTTGTATTGCTCATATTTATACGGCTCTTCAAATTCAACCTCAATATCAATATCTTTTTCCTGATCATTTTGATAAAGATCATTCTCGGCAAAAGAATTTACTGTAACCCAATCTTTCCCAAGTACAGACCATATAGCATTTAGAATATTTGTTTTTCCAACATTATTTGAGCCTATCAGGGCATTAACGTTTCCAAGTTCGAGCTCAATTGCGTCATTAACTGAACGATAACCCTCAATTCTAATTCTTTTAATTTTCATATAATGTTGAAAATTTAAAACTATTCCTTTCCTCCATCCTTCTTCAATTTCTTCTGAATAAAATCAAACATCTTGCGGTTTACATAGTCCTTAAGATCAGCGTTTGAATCCAGCTTCTGGTACAAATCAAAGTTATTTCGGAACATTGAGATCAGTTCTTTTTCAAAAACTTCATCAAACTTCACCTTCACCGCATCTTGCGAATTATTGTTTTTCACCGCTCCTGCAAGCGCATTGTGGTCGAGTAGGCGTTTGGTAAGATTGTTCAATATGATTCGATCTTCTTCGCTGAACGTTGTGCCAAAGCGCTCATTGACCTCTTTGATAATCTTCGACAAAGCTTCATTCTCATCCTCATTTTTCCCTCTGCCACGTCCTGCAATCGGCTCAAGTGCACCATCTTCATTTTCGAGCGTGATACTGGTTTGCCCGACCTGCGGTATTTTGATTGATTCCAGATCAACGGAGTCAAGTACCTCAAATGGCAATGTCTCCGTTGTTATCGGCAATTTTCTGCGATAAAGCCGTAAGAAAACATAAAGCTTTTCAAGACTACTATCGCTAAATGAAATGATCTGTGAAATAAAGGCGTATTTCTTGAGGTATTCGCTCATTTTCTTTCTGCAGTCCGTTTGTTGTTCTTTATCAAGTTCCAGAAAACGAGGCTTAATTACGTCCAAAAATCCATTCAGCTCACTTGGAGAAACTCCACGGAAATACATTTTGCAAAACTCTCCGATTTCACGTTCATCAAAAAGTTTGTAATTCAAAATATCTCGCTGTAAGTCATGCAAGATATTCGGATCAGTGGCTTCAGCAAGTACCGTTGTTGTGTAATAAGGCTGGAAGGATTCTTTGATGTCGTCCGTATTATTTACAAAATCCAACACAAACGTTTCCTCTTTGTCTGGTCTTGTCCGATTCAAGCGCGAAAGTGTTTGCACACAGTTTACTCCAGAAAGCTTTTTATCCACATACATAGCGGTCAAAAGCGGCTCATCAAAGCCAGTCTGGAATTTCTCCGCTACAATCAAAAACTTGTAATCATCTTCTTTGAAAGTGTCCGCCGTCTGATTTTCCGAAACACCATTCATTTGAGATTCGGTGTATTCCAGATCACCATCATCTACCGTTCCAGAAAAAGCAACCAGTGACTTCATCGGCAAATTATTCTTCGCAAGATAAGCATCCATTTCCAACTTAAAACGCACAGCATGCAAACGGGAACGGGTTACAATCATTGCCTTAGCCTTACCACCAATTTCACGGGCAATATTTTCCCAAAAATGAGTCACAATAATTTCGATTTTCTTTTGAATCGCCACTTCATGTTTTCCAACAAAATCCACCATTAGTCTTTGAGCCTTCTTCTTCTTATAATCAGGATCGTCCTGCACTTTTTTAAGCAGGTTAAAATACATCTGGTACGTGGTGTAGTTCTTGAGAACATCCAGAATAAAGCCTTCATCAATAGCCTGTTTCATCGAATAAATCGAGAACGGTCTGAAAGTTCCATCAAACTGTTTTTCTCCAAACATTTCCAGTGTCTTTTGTTTTGGTGTTGCGGTAAAGGCCAAAAAGCTCACATTCTTTTGTCTGCCACGTGCTTTCATCTCCGCCAAAATAAACTCTTCACCGTCCTCATAATCCTTTTCCTGTTCGTCAAAGGTCAGAACCTGTTTAAGTGTCTTTGCGCTTTCACCTGTTTGAGAAGAATGCGCCTCATCGATGATGACCGCAAAATTCTTTCCCGATAATTTCTCCATATCCTCCACAATCACGGGGAATTTCTGCAAAGTGGTAATGATAATTTTCTCGCCGTTTTCCAGAGCTTCACGAAGCTGAGAACTATGCTTATCAATCTTCTTTACCACGCCTCGTACTTGCTCAAACTGTGCAACCGTATTCTGGAGCTGTTTATCAAGCACGCGACGATCAGTGATGATTATCACGGAATCAAAAACTTTCTTATCCGCCTCATCGTGCAAATCCGCAAGACGGTGCGCAACCCACGCAATCGTATTACTCTTTCCGCTTCCTGCACTATGTTGAATGAGATAGTTTTTTCCTGCACCACTTTCCCTTGAGTCCGTAATAAGCCTGCGAACCGCATCAAGCTGGTGATAACGCGGGAAAATCAATTTTTCTTCAACCCTCTTTTTACCGTTTGCATCAATCTTTTCTTCTTTTTGCAGGCACAAAAAGCGGCTAACTATCTCAAGAACAGTGTCTTTTGTCCAAATATCCTCCCACACGTACTCTGTTTTGTATTTGTTCTTGGCTGGCGGATTTCCTGCCGACATTTCATTGCCTTTGTTGAAGGGCAAGAAAAAGGTTTTAAGCCCCTCAAGCTTGGTCGTCATGTACACTTCGTCGGTATCCACGGCAAAATGCGTCAAAGCTCGTTTAAATTGCAACAACGGCTCGTTTGGATCACGATCAGTCTTGTATTGCCTCAAAGCGTTGGTAACCGACTGTCCTGTGAGCTGGTTTTTGAGTTCAATCGTAAAAATCGGCAAACCATTCAAAAAAATCACCATATCGATCGAATTTTCGTTACGGGTACTGTACTTCACCTGACGCATCACGCTAAAAATATTTCCCTCATAAAGTTCTTGAGTTTCCGCATTGATACTCGTTACAGGCTTGAAATAGGCCAAAGAAAAAGATGAACCGTTGTCTTTAAGGCCTGTACGCATCACATCCAGCAGTCCACGCGCCTTAATTTCCTCATTAAGCCGCTTAAAAAACTTGTCTTCTGCAAAACTACCATGATGCTCTGCCATGAGTTCCCATTCTTTCGGCTGAGTCGCTTTTATAAACCGCAGAGTCACCTCACGATCGACACATAAGGCCTTATCGTAGTTTTCGGGCTTACGCTTTTCATAGCCGTTTTGATCGATGAGAAAGGTTTCAATGTAGGCTTCAAAGCCGATTTCACGGGTATTGGTTGGCATATTTTTCGTTAAAGTTTAGAAGTTATTGTTACAATTTTTTGTCGCTCACATATTATCTACAAATTCTTTTGCGGCTCACTTTTTCTATTTTATGAGCCAGTAAAGTTTTTATGGATAATCCATGCACCGCACAAATTATCCAGTAATCTTTATGAGCTTTGGGAAGATGTAAACTCTTCCTTTACGGCCTTTGCCTTCTTTCACCATTTTGATCACTTCACCTTTTTCAAGCACCTCTAAGATTCTCTTTGCCGTCGCGACAGGGATATTAGAACGCTCATAAAACTGTGAAGAAGTGAAAATCGGAAATGAAAACAAAAAGTCCAAAGCCTGTATAGCGAACTGCGAATGAGTCAAAGCTACAATTCGATTCTTTTTCTGATCATAAAGGCTATGAATCGCTTTTGCTTTGATGACATTCTCTTTTGCCTGAGTCACAACGGCCTGTAAGAAATACTCAATCCATGATTCCCAATCATTTTTCTCGGAAACTCCTTTCAAATACTGATAATACTCATCCCTATTCTTTTCAAAATAGGCACTCAAATAAAACATCGGACTTGTGAGCACTTTCTTGAAATAAAGGAAAAGCGGCAGGATGATGCGACCAACACGACCATTTCCATCCCAAAACGGGTGAATAATCTCAAATTGGGCATGAATAATAGCCAACTGCACGAGGTCATCTTTTTCGGTTTCGTGGCAATACCTCTCAAGATTCGAGAAAGCATCAGCAATATCATGAGGTGCAGGCGGAACATAGCTGGCTTCTTCAATCTTCTTTGATTTTCCGATATGCACTTGTCCACTCCTAAAATTTCCTCGATCCTTATTTTCACCTCTTACGCCATCAAGCAAGATTGAATGAACCCCTTTAATCAGCCTTCCAGAAAAAGAAACTTTATCCAGATTTTCCACAGCATAGTGCATCGCTTTTCGGTAATTCAAAACCTCCTCAATGTCATCATGTTTCTCTGCATGTTCGGTTGGATCGGCTTCAAACTCCAACACTTCCTGCAAAGTAACCTGCGTACCCTCAATTTTCGATGAAAGCACGGCTTCCTGTGTGGTAAGAGGTGAAAGCAGTACCCCAGGATTCTGCATGCTCTGCAAAAGCCCATCAAAGCGTGCAACCTCCCGATTCGATTCACCAATGAGGTGAATAAATCGAGTCCAGTCGAGATTTTTTATCGGCAATGCGTGTGGTTTGAATGGTTGCATAGTTTAAAAAAGTTAAATTTTATTCAAATAATGGCTGATTTTGTAAGCTCATTTCACGTATATGAATTTTAGGCTTTTGGTATAAAGATGATCTTTCAATCAATGCTTTAATCAATATTGTCTTATCTTTCCCATAAAATGCCATATAATCTTCAGTTGTCTTGCCCTCTTCTGGGAATGCCACTAAATCACGGTATTTTTTGTGAAATCCATGTATACGAATTTTCATTGTTTCCCCTCTAATACATTGAATACTGACTATCGCCCCAGTAAACAAATATACTTTCCCGTTTTCATAATCAGGCAGGATTGTCTCTTCATCTTCACTCAAATAATTCTCAAAATTACTCGCATTGATAACTGCCGTACTCTCTCGACCAAAATCGCGGTCGTCACTTACTTCAATAGAAGTAACTTCATTTTCAATCAATGGAGAAATAGCCTTTTTAAATTTTCGTGCCTTAATTGCTTTATGCAACGCAATCGCATAATCCTTTGGCAAATCATCCAGATCTGGTTTCTGCTTGTGCTTTTTAGCTCTTCCAATTAAATAAGCAACAAAGCTGCACGCCAAAGTGTAATCAAGCGGATTGGCTGCGAAATAATCGTTTAACGTCCTATGTGCATGAGTTAAATCATTAAAAAAATTATTGGCCAATTCCCATGCGTTATGGTCGACGATTCTCAAAAAATTCAATAAATCCTCAACCCTTTCAAAAGGTATTGCGTTCGCAATATTTGAAATAGTTACCAAAATATCAACAATCAATGAGCCATCCCTTGTTTTGGTAGCACTTACAGATACTTCACCATTAATTTTAGAAATCTCAAATATGTCCTTAATAAGGGCATCAAAACCTATAATTGACTCACCCAATGCCACCAAATCAACTGCAGAGTCGTTACTCACATTTATCCCCCGATATTTGATAAAAAAGTTTGGTTGCATAAAGATTAAATTATTTTTATTCTGCCCGTGATGACATTCGAAATAAGAGAGTTTTTATATTCATGTAAAAGATTTAATGAACGCCCAATTCTGACAATTGCAGAATCAATTTTTTCGGTCTCATTTATTATAAAATGTGTAATTCTATCTTGCTCCTCCTCTGGGGGAATTAAAACCGATAACCTTTTAAGGTCTCCAAACTTCATCGTCTCCCTTACACCTGCTCCTAAGCTATAGAAAACTTTCTCAATATCATAAGAATGCAATAATTCATAGAAATAATCATGTAAAAGAGAAGCCTTTGCCCTTAAACACACATATGCTGAAGTAATTATTCCAACTTCCTTTACAAGCCCAACACGTAAACTTTTTTTGTCATTTTGCAAATCAGTTAGTCTTAAAATAACATCTCCAGGATCGACAATTTGATACGTTTCAAAAGACTCTGGCAATAAGCCGAAATTACTCTCAACATCTCGAATAACAATCTGCCCATAGCTTAGAGAAAGCACTTTATCTATTTTATTGCCAATATTCTTAACTTTCTTTTCATAAGCACATGCAAAAAGCGGTTTTTCCTGCCAATGTTTAGGGATTTTCCCTATCCACTGCACGCCACTATCTTTCATCTCTACACCATTATCAATACCTTTTGTTACTGCTCGATTGATCAGGGCAGATCGTTTTTCCTTAAGAAGCTCAATCTGCTTCTGTTTCTTTAAAATAATGGAATCAATAATTGCAATGTTACTTCCTAATAAAATTGATATTTTTTTCTGCTCATCAATACTTGGAAATATAACATTAAGTTTTTCAAGTGAGCCCATACCAATATTGGGCTGAGTGCCAAATGTCCAAAATAATTGCACTTGTCTCTGGAAATCCAAACTCTGCAAATAAAAATACAAAAAATGAAAATCTAACATTTTTTTGTTAGCTCTAATAAGAGCCAATGGAGACCATATTGAAAAATCAAAATCGACTTTTACCAATGCTGTTTTCCCAGTAGTTGAACCTGATTTTACAAGCAAAATATCGTTTTTTTTGGGCTTACATTTCTTGCAATATTCTCGATGTAAAGCAGTTTCTATATTTCCTCTCCTGTGTTCAAAATTTATTGATCCATCGGCATTAATAGCCTCAACAGAAATGAAAGGAATTCCTTCGTCGACAAAAGAAGGGGTTGTATGAGGGCCATCAGTAATTTTTGGCATCACAATCCTTTTTAAAGGTAATACGTTCCATCCTTCAGGCACCTCACCAAGCCACGGTATTCCCGTATGCTTGTACATTGAGTATTTACTATGTTGTTTTTTTAGTTGAACCTTCATCTATAATTCATTTAACAATAAAATAAAATTCGATCACTCTTTCCCGTTTCCAGCTTCACAATCATTTCCGCCAATGCGTTAATAACCTGCAATACCTCTTCATCTTTCCTGAATTTGGTAAAGACTTTTTTATCCTCGCGCTCCCATTGTTTGCGCAGGATGTAGGCCGATGGCGAAAGTGTGCGGATTTTCATGAGTTATTTGGTTAATTCCTTAAATAAGCCGAGCAGTTCGTTTTCCACCTGCTCAATGTCCGCCTCAATCTCTTCAAGCGCACGAGGTGGTTGATATTGGTAGAAATAACGTGTGACGGGAATTTCATAGCCAACACGGCCAACTTTACTGTCTTTATCATCAATTTTCTTTTCATCAATCCACGCATCAGGCGCATAAGGCTTCACTTCTTTCTCAAAGTACTCATAAATATCCTGTTCATAAGGCACATTTTCGGTATCGCGCAGTTCGCTATCGGGTTCAGGATTACCTTTACTGTCCAAGCAAATATCGGCTTCCTCGTCACGTTCGCTCAAACCTTCCAAAATTCCTTTCTTAAGTGAAACAGGCAGTTTTATGCCAGACTTTTTAAAAGCTTCGTCAAAAGCCTCAAGAAATGCCTCACGATTTCGATACAGTTTGCTATCCAGCTTTTCCAGCACAGACAAGACCTCTTTTTGAAATGCTTTTCCCTCCTCAATCTCCAAAATCCCAGCGTCACCTTTCTTTTTACTTTCAGCTAAACCCTTAAATGTAGACTGTTCTTTCACGTGCTCAATTCTTTCTGCACTTACTTGAAAATTAAGCCTTAACGGTCGCTCAATCGTAATCTGCCTGAATGCAAAATCTATAGTTTTGAAAATTTTGCTATGCTTTGAGCTCTTAAACTCGTCATAAAGCTTCACGATATTAACTCGATCTTCATCGGTTATTTCATTGCGCTTATTGCCCAAACTTTTTCGCATCTTCTTGAAAAATCCACGAGCATCGATCAATTGAACTTTCCCTTTACGCTCATGCTCTTTGCGGTTGGTTAAAAACCAGACATAAGTCGAGATACCCGTGTTATAAAAAAGCTGATCAGGCAGGGCAACGATCGCTTCAAGCCAATCATTCTCCAAAATCCAGCGGCGAATTTCGCTTTCACCACTCCCAGCATCACCCGTAAAAAGCGGCGAACCGTTGAAAACAATTGCAATACGGCCACCACCACTCAAAGGATTCTGCATTTTCGAAATCATGTGTTGCAAAAAGAGCAGCTGGCCATCAGAACTTCGCGGAGTACCTGCGCCAAACCTGCCCGCATGGCCACGCTGTGCCTCGCGTTCAACTGCTTCCTGATCCTTTCTCCAATCCACGCCAAACGGCGGATTTGTAAGGCAATAATCAAAATGTTGGTCGATAAATTGATCATTAGAAAGCGTGCTTGCCTTGGAGTGATCTTTTTCACCACCTTTAATTTTGTCGGCATCTTCTCCTTTAATCAGCATATCAGCTTTACACATGGCATACGTGACGGGATTCAGCTCTTGTCCATACAGATAAATATCCGCTTTGGAATTGATATGTTCGGCAATAAATTTCTTTGAAACTGCTAACATACCTCCTGTACCGCAACATGGGTCGTAAATGGTTTTAATAGTGTGCTCTTTTTTGAGCAAATGCTTATCCATCGTGAACATCACCTCCACCATCATTTGGATCACCTCGCGCGGAGTGTAGTGTTCCCCAGCTGTCTCATTGGATTGTTCAGAAAATCTGCGAATCAGCTCTTCAAAAATGTATCCCATTTCCGTGTTACTAACGGCATCAGGATGCAGATCAACCTTATTCAACTCCTTAATAATGAGATAAAGGAGGTTTCCACCCTCAAGACGGGCAAGATGCTTTTCAAAATCAAATTTCTCAATAATTTGCTGAACGTTTTCAGAAAAGCCGCTGATGTAGTTCCGCAAGTTCTTGGAAATATCTTTCTGATCGTCCAAAAGTTTGTGAAAGTCATAAACTGAGGTGTTATAAAACCCAACGCCCGTAATGTCCTTCAAAATCGGAGACACATTGATTTTCCCCTGATGCTGGTTGTATTCCTTCAAAACTTTCTCTTTGGTTTTCTCCAAAACCGAATCAAGACGCTTAAGTACAGTTAAAGGAAGCACAACATCCTGATATTCGTGCTGCTTCCAACTACCGCGCAGAAACTCGGCGATATTCCAGATTAGACTTACTTTATTTTGAAAATTGTTCATGGAAAAGGTGTTATTTTTCTTCTAGATTTGGCTTTTTTGTGCGTTTCTGGGGTAGATTTCAGAAAGGCAATCACATCTTTTTTATGATACCGTCGCTGTTTGGTCATACTTGGGCGAAACGCTTTCAAAATGCCCTCTTTATCCCAACGTCGGAGTGTCATGGTCGAAACATTCAGCATTTCTGCTACCTCTCCAATGGAGAGAATGTCTGGTTTATCCTCAAACATATGCTATAAATTAGCGTAATTACAAAGTTATACAAACATACACAAAGATAATTTACTCTTTGGCCGCCAAATAGCAAGTAAACTTCACCAACAGTAGAATATAAATTCCCATATTCCACTTTAGAGCTCTAAACCAGAATATGCATTCTCATATTTCGACAAAAAATTCATAGGGACAACTTGTCCCCACGTGCTCTCACCCCGATTGCATCAATATGCTCATTCACGATATGATACGGGAAATAACCAGCCTCCCCTCTGGCAAAGCATGTGCTGACAGCTTCCAGAATGCGGAGCCATAAAAGAACAGAAAGAAGTCCTTGGAAACAAGGGCTTCTTTATTATAAAATTACTCAAATAAATCAACATTTATGAGCGATAAAAGAAGTTACCAAGACCGAGCGGAATATCTTAAGAGAGCCGTCACCTTAAAAAGAAAATCTTTGCGTTTGAAAGCTATTGAATATAAAGGTGGCCAATGTCAAAAATGCGGATATTCGAAGTGTTTTGACACACTTGAATTTCATCATGATCAAAACTACAAAAATTTTGGAATTTCTGCCAAAGGGTATACTCGAAGCTGGGAAAAAGTCCGGGCAGAACTAGATCTTTGCATCCTTCTTTGTGCAAATTGCCATAGAGAAATCGAAGTCCAACAATGACCATTCAAGGTTGCAATATCCTTCTTGCTAGAAAAAGTATTAGGTGAGAAAGATATCAGCACATTGCTATAAAACACCTTACAGAAATGTAAGGTGTTTCTTTTAATCCCCAAATTCAAAACCACCCTATCCCTCCTTCTTTTTAACCGACGGATAATTGATCACTAAAAGCATTTTATCGCAATTGGGACAGGATATGTCCATAAGCACGTCATAATACTCCTTGCTCCCCTCATCCTGTCTTCCTTTCCAGCCACAGACGGGACAAACCAGTTCATCAGTTTCCTTTTGTTCGGCATATTCAACAATTTTAGCCGGAGATTCCGACATGAACTCTTTTGCTCCAATCATTTGTAATTCATCCGCCAAAGACCTCAAATTCTGAACCAGCGGACTGTCCGGCCATCGGTCTATGATTGCAGTAATCGTTTCCAATGAATGCCGTATTTTTTTGTCTTTCGGGGCATTAAATCTGAGAAAGATCTGTTCTCCCTCCTTTTTGTAATCATCAAGCAGTTCCGTCAGATTGCTAATTATGTCGGCTGATTTTACCAAAAGAGAATCGTGTGAAAATCCTTTAATATGTTCGAGAGCCTCTTGTTTTCTCTCTTCCCAAGACAAGCTTTTATCCGTCTCAGAGACATCCAGTACCGTTTGAGCAACTCTTCTGCCAAATCGATTTTCCAGCATTTCAAATGTCACTTTCTTCTCCGGAATACTATCCTCAATGGTATCATGTAAAATCCCTGCGCAAACCAGGTCGGAATCAACGCCAATTCCGGACAAAATAATTCCCACGGTTAAAGGATGAACGATATATGAAACATCCTTACCTTTGCGCTTCTGCTTTTGGTAAATTTCATGCGTCTTGGTGGCAAATTTAATAGCCTTCTGGACCTTCCAAATCTCATTCATGGTAAAGATGGTTATATCTGACTCGATTGTACCTTATCTGTTATCAATAGAAAATCGCATAATACAGTTCTCAACATATCCAGCAGGGGGAGCCAAAAAAGAACAGAAAGAAGTCCTTGGAAACAAGGGCTTTTTAAAATTTATGGTAGAATTGGGCTGACCCAAAACGCCTAAATAAATATTTATGAAAAAAACACCATCAATTTTCACGGTAATATCAATCATCGCCTTGGCTCTGATCGCCGTGGGCTGCGCCCAAATCAAAGTAGCAACTCCACCCGCTGAAAACACTCCGGATAAAGACCAAAATCAATCCCCCATCGCCTGTACCATGGATGCAAAAATATGCCCTGACGGCTCCGCTGTCGGACGATCCGGCCCCACATGCGAATTTGCCCCCTGCCCGGCATCCACCACTGAATCCGCCACCGACTCCACACCAGTCACAAATTCTGCAACGGCAGCCACGACTAACCCCAAACCCGTTACCCTCGCCAACCCGGCCTCACAAAATTGCAGCCAGCAAGGCGGCAAACTGGAAATGCGCAACAACAAGCAGGGGCAATACGGAGTCTGTCTTTTTGAAGACAATCGCCAATGCGAAGAATGGGCACTTTTACGCGGCGACTGCCCGGCAGGCGGCCTGAAAATCACCGGCTATGAAAATGACGCCCAGATTTATTGCGCTATCACCGGCGGAACAGTTGAAAATGTTGGTATGGGAACTCCCATGTGCCGCAGAACCGACGGAACGCTGTGCACCGCCCAGGCCAACTTTGACGGCCAATGTCCGAATCCCAACGATCCCAATCCCAATGCCGGAAACGTGGAAGCTGAATAAGAAACATCTTCTCCAATCATAGGAGAATAAAATAAAGAAGCCCCCGAAAATGAGGGCTTCTTTATTACACCCGCAGTGAAACCGCGCAAATTTCACGACATCAACACCCATACTCCCAAAAGGGCCATAATTACGCCCGCGACCAGGTGCAAAACGCGAATATTACGGTCCTTCCACTGACCGGCTTTTTCCACTGAGGAGTAGCCCAGATAAATCAAGAAAGTAATCAGTAAAAGAGGCAGCACGAAAAACAAATTATAATACAACAAAGTTGGAATTATCTGATAAATACTCTCATTTACAGACAAAAGCCCCAAAACCACGAAATATGGACCGCCGGTACAGGGAAGTTCAAAAAGAGTCACGACAAATCCCGTCAGAAAAGCCCCCAAAGGTGAGACCACGCCTTTAATAATCTTTTGCAGAAGCGGCCTCCAGGACCTGGGAATTTCCATCACAAAACCTCCTCCGCCATACCAGACAAAATCTTTAATGTTGGCCAACCCCAATATTATCGCCAAAACCCCCATACCTTTAAAAATCCAATAAGATGATCCTTCAAACAGTTGAAAAGAAAAACTGATGCCCAGTCCAAACAGAAAATAAGCAATATAAATAGCAGCAGTAAAAGCCAATCCTCCCGCCAGCAGGCGTTTCTTGTCACCATCTTTATAGGCCAGCAGAGCCCCCAGCAAAATTATCAAAACCGCAATGGCACAGGGATTAATTGAATCCACCAGGGCCATACTGGTAATAACCCAGAGTGAGGGAGGTGCCGGCTTGGCAGGAACTTCCTGAACAGACTGATCTTTGGTCAAAAGCGGATCAGTCGCAGACTCCACGGTAGTGAAAGCTGTAATTTCTTTTTTAAAATTGACGATTTCTTTTTCCAGATTTTCAATAATCGGCTTATCGCCCAAAAAATACGTCCCGTTTAAAAACACCACCGGTACTCCCCTATTATCCGCGGTAACATCATGACTTTCAAACATATCGTTTAATTTCAGGGCATTGTCCCGGTTTTTATAAACCTCCATTTTTTCCATCCGGACGTCCGGATATTTTACGGCAAGTTGATCGATCACAGGTTCAACCAGGGCACAATGGGGACAGCCATCACCATAAAAGAAATACACCTGGGGAGCAATCTCGGCCGAAACCAGTCCGGGAACCCCCAAAATTACCAGTACTAAACTAATTAAAACTCTTTTCATATTTCTTTTTTAAATTTAATAAAATAATAAGCGGAAATGGAAGCCGTGAGCGGAATCAAAAGCACCAGAGAAATAGCGCCAATAAAAGTCCTGGTCAACTCCAAAGCTATAAAATCATAATTGATCAATTCAGTCATTGTGCTGCCCTTGCTGAGGGTAATCAGAATCAGGAAAGGAAGACTGCTCGCCAGATAGGCAAACAGCAAAGTATTGGTCATGGAAGCAAGTACGTCCTTTCCAATCTCCATGCCGATTTTATAAACAGTTTTAAAAGCATAACCGGAATGCTCCTTCAAAGCCTCGAAAATAGCCGAAGAGATGGAAATCGCGGTATCGATCAAAGCCCCCACTGCTCCAATAAAGAGTGAGGCAATCAGCAATGAAGACAAATCAATCAACGGATAATTAATCGATAAAACCCTGAAATCCTCATCCGGGGCCTGCCCCAGTTTCACCAGTCCGGCAAACAACATGGCAATCAATACGGAAAGCAGGTAACCGGCCAAAATGGCTAAAATCGCCGACAAAGACTTTTTGTTGAAACCATGAATCATGGGAATGGTAAGAAGCGTTACCACCAGCACAAACAGTAGACAGGACAAAAGCGGTGAATACCCCGCGATAACCATTCTCAGAAAAAGAAAATAAAAAAAGAACAAAGCGATTATTATGCTTAAAATGGCCGTAAAACCTTTTTTGCGGGCAATCAGTATCGACAAAAGCGCGAAAACCAGCACCAGCCACAACAAACCGTTCTGATGATTATAATCGGCAATTTCATAATTACTGGTACCGCTTTCCTGATCGACAGATTTATAAATCTGTACTTCTGCCCCCACTTCATAGGAGTTAAAAGCATTTAGGGAATTAAGCGAAACATCTATCAACCTGCCCTTTTCCGCACCGCTATTGGCTCTGACTTTAAACATCTGATCCACCCCGTCTGCCGCGGTCCCTATAATTTGAGTAACCGTTCCATGTAATAGTTCATGACCACTGCCTTGCTCCTCCAGGGAGACAATCAACGGAGCGCTATATTGCAAAATCGCCGTAAAAACCAGGATCACCGCAACCATAGCGCCATAAAGTAGAAATACGGGTCTTTTAAAGATCCTTCTAATTGCCTCGCTCATATTCATTTTTTTATAATTTTTATAGCCGCGCCGGTTACCACTGCTTCCCCCAATTTTTTCTGGGCGGAAGACAATATCCTTTGCAGGGTGCTTTGTGAAGTTTCCATTTTCTTCGCCGTGGCTTTCTGGTCCAGTCCATCAATATATTTCAACCTCAAAGCCTCCCATTCCTCATGCGTCAACTCAATAATTTTCAACAACCCCAGAGGAATCCCCCGGGGTTTATAAAAAGTTACCTTCGGATCCTCCAATATCCTCCTGCCAAGTCTCGGTCGGGGCATATCTGTTAAATTACGATTAGAATAAACTAATTTTCTGAATTTAAAGTTGCCGATCTTCGGACTCCTCTGCCACAGCAACATGCCTGGCCCCTTCTCTTCAACCTCAGCCCCTGACCAAACCCTTTCCCTCTCTGACAATTACCATCAATGTTCTTATCACCCGAACAAACTCCAGTACTACGACCCGTCATCGGGCCAGCTCCGGCGGGACCGGTTTTATCCATATTAGGCATAAACATTTTGGTTAACGGCTTAGACGTTATGAGTATATATTCATAACCCCAAGCTTGTCAAGAATTAACGGACATGAACACAAAGGCTTTTTAGATACCATCATGCTCTCACCGCCCCAAAAGCTGAATAAAAAAAACTTTCTGATCAGGTTTACTTCCCCTCCCCCCGAATATACCCGTCAAAATAAACGGATCCGATTTCGGGAATTTGTACTTCCAGACGTACAGTGCTGCCTTTTATAAAGACATTCAAAGGATTATTGGAAGTATTTCCAATTCCGCGTGATACTGACACTCCTTTAACCGTAACCGTTCCGGTTCCACCGGATTGCAGCACCATCATCCCCGATCCCTGGTAATCCGGCTCATCATCACCATCGGTCAGCGGAGCCAATTTACCGTCATCGGATTCGTCCGGAACCAACGACGCCAGTTTGCCGTCATCCGGATCTTCCGGTGTCAGAGGAGCCAGTTTTTCATCATCACTAACTGAAGGATTCACGTTAATGACCAGACTGGTGGTTTGTCCCTCCACCGGAGCATCAATCGACCCCTTGGCCGTATCCATATAGCTGCGGGCCTTGGTGGTGGCACTGCCGATATATTCACCATAAATCTGTCCGGAAGTGTTCACGGCTTTCAGATCAATCGCCAAATCAAAGTTCATCTGTCCCATACTAATGGTGGAGCTGTCGTTGACGTAAATAGTCCAGTTAAAATCCTCCGGTTGAGCATCCCCGCCCTTTGAGTCTGACAAAAGATCACCCTGTCCGGCAGTGTTGGCTGAGGTGTTGGCGGTCTGATCCGTAGACATCTGTCCGGTGGAATAATTGCTACATCCCGCCAATAAGATTAATAGAGCGGCCATAGCGGCCAACCAGGATTTCGTCATAAATTAAAATTAAAAATAAATTCGGCAGTATTTTACCTGCGGAAAATGGAAAAGCCAATTCTGCTTCTGGAAATAACAACTTCATTAGTGTAAAATTAAAATATTAAGCCATATCTAAACAATGAAAACGCTCGAATCCGGAACAAATTTTGACGCGCTTCCCGAACGACAACTCGGCCGCCGATCCTTTTTAAAAGGCATCATGGCCATCAGTGCGGCTGCAGCGGCCGGCTGCGAACAAACTGTTGGCACACCCATCAGTAAAGAAAGCGGCGGACTGGTCAATTCGCTTTATCCACGTGTCTACAAGATTCTGATGCAAAAGGAACCGCAGCTGGTTGAACAAGTCAATCAATATCTGCAAGACTACCTGGACCAAAAAAGCCTGGACCGGACCAGATTCGGAACAGCGGCCAATCATGCCCTGGAAAATGAAGAACCGATGAACTGTATTACAGTCATGACCGAGTCGGAAACATTAACTATGCAAAGCCGGACCATCGCCTATCAGTTATATCTGGACCTGCAGCAGCAAATCCCCTGGTCTTTGGAAGATCTGAGCGACGAACAGCTCAAAACCCTTTGCGACACGTCATCTCATTTTGCTTTTAGAAATCCCTCCAATCAGCTGGAATACCGTTTTTATCCGCTGGCCCCCTCCTATCCGGAAGAAATATTTGCCTTCCTGCGCGAACAAAAACTGATCAAACCAACCCATCAGCAAACCATCGAAAGTCTGATCGACTGGTTCAGAGAGCACGCCATGCATTTTCAGCATATTGATGAAACCGATTCCAAATTACTGGAAAAATATGAACATTTGGGAGCCCCAACCATCATGGACCTGACCGGTCAAACTGAAAAAAAACGGTTAATGCACATTCAGGGCTGTTTTGGCAGCGTGGAATTTTTTAAACAGGTCCTGCAAACCATTGGTATTCCAACCAAAAAGATTTACCCGATATTAGATTCGGCCAACCATACCAGCATACAGTTTCCCACCATCAACAAAGCCGTTTATCACGGAGACGATTTGCATTCCTACTGGTCACGCACTTATGAAGGTAACTCTATTCCACCCGGTCTTTTATTAGTCGAACCGGACAAAGTTCCCGATTGTAAAAATAATTCGCAAAACTGCCTGGATATCGGATACAACAACCACCTCCACTCTTTGGATATTTCAGAAAAATACCTGACCGAAAAAGAGCTTTTGTACCAGGCTTATTTTCTGACGGGCAGCTATGCCTATCCCCTCTATTCTCCGGAATACCTGGGCGGAACACAATTGCCTCCGGAAAGACTCCAGTCTCTTTATGAGAGATACCGGCAAAAACTGCTGGAAATCGGTAAGGGCGATTTGTTAGCTGCCATCAACATATTGAGCCGAATCAACGCCCGCTACGAAAACGAATAAATCTGCAACCAATTAAACCTGCGGTTTTACCGAAGAATGATGATGGGCAATCAACCATTGTCCCTGGGGATCCTTTTTCCAGACAAAAGAAAAACGGGCTTCCACAATTTTGCGCTCACTGTCCGGCCCCAGCTCGAAATTATACATGCCCGAATGCAGATAACTGTCCGTTCCAAAGAACTGCACCGCGTCAGCCACCACCTTACCGGCCGGATTCTTTTCCAAAAAATGCTTGAAGTATTCCTGCGCGCCCAGCTGACCCATCTTGAATTGATCGGAGACGGTCGGTAAAAAAGTACAATCTTCCGTATAAAGTTCAGCCACTTTGGCGGCGTCACGGGTCAATAAAGCGGAATTCCATCTGGCAAAATTATCATCAGCGATTTTTCTGTCCTCCGGGGACACAACGGCCGGAACATACTCTTTAATCATAGGTGCTTTTGGTTAGAAATTTAAACCGCGCAGATTCTAACAGAAGACCGGCGCGGAATCCACAGTGCAATTTTATTGTTGACGGAAAAGCACTGTCAGTAAACCTTTTTCCCCAAAAAAGACATAAAAAAGAGCCATCCTTGCGGATAGCTCCTTTTGTACCTAACTAAAACCTTACTCTGTCCCCCAGAATCATTTGAGATTGTCCATAAAGTTGAACACAAGATAAATTGCATCTGGCTTTACAAGTAAATTTCCCTTTTGGCGACCTGACTTGCGTCAAGCGACCCAAGCTTAATCAGTATTATTCAGGTATAAACCTTGGAAAAGACTTTCTTTCCCAGTATTTCATACTCGATGATCTTTACTTGATTAACGTTACCGTTATTCTTGTTCAATCACAGAATGTTTTCTTCCTTTCCCGCCTTTCGACAAGAAGGATCGTTAACACCCTTATAGTACCAACCAGTTCAAATTCATTTCTTTTTTATTCATCCTTCGGACCTTTCCGACAATGCCATAAAAAAGGAACAATCCCTATTGAGCGTCCCTCATGATCCCTTTCGAAATCACTTGAGCGGGTAAAACCGAAGTTTTACCTTAACAACAGGTTTTTCTGGAGAACCTACCCACTTTCATGGGGAGGAAAGTTTATAGGAAGGGCCGAAAAACCAATTTTGCAGTCTTTTTGGCCTCTCAACTCTTCCTAAAAGCTTTTTGCCGGGATGTCAAAGAACCTTTCTTTTTTTGCGTCTTCATATAATCATACTACAAAAGATTTACAAATTCAACACTTATTTTAAAAAAACTTTTAAAGCCTGGCAAATTCAATTCTGCCGGCAGCACACCCCAGCCATATCCCCTTTCCTTTACGGTTTATCGTTTTTTTGGATCGATAAAAGGTGTCCAGTCAACGTCCAAATCCCAATCCCAGTCACCGCTTAAATTATTCATATCCGGCTGAGCAGACGACCCGGGCAAAGAAATTGATGAAGAAATCAGTTTATTCAATATACTTTCCTTTAACTTAAACAGACTGTAGCCCCCCAGCCTGCCAATATATTTAAAATCTCTGTCAGTGATGCCGGCGGTCAGTCGAATCACCTGTCTCTGCTGATCAACATTTTGACATTGTTCGATAAAAACCGTCTCAATTCTTATTTTCACCGCTTCCAAACAATCGGGCGATATGGCCACGACTATTCCCGGAAGATAAACATACCCATGATTCAAAAGTTCCTGCCGCATCTGCTCAATGGAAGGGGCAAATTGATCTTCTTCCAGATTAAAAAGTTTGGCCAGCCGGCGGCGGATAGGATTGATAATGGCAGTGTTTCCCTCTGCCGTTTTTGCAGTCTGAATTCGGTCAAAAGTGGCAATAATACGGCGTTTGATAGCACTCTTCAGGCGCTCCCGTGCCTCTCCCTGTTCCGGGATCTCAAGCTGATCCAACGGCGTCTCTTTAAAAATAACCGTCTGTGTTAAATCCGCCACTCTGCGTTGAAAATCATCAATCACTGGCTGCGCTCCGGATGCCACCAAACTGGCCGGAACAGCAGGCAATACCGGCCGTGATTTCACGTCGGTCCTTATGGCAGGCAAGTCAGCTTCTTCAGCTGCATTTACCCAATCTTTAGCTCTATCGCGGGTCATAGTTTATAGCAAATTAGAGGGTACTATAAACTAGTCAACACACCATGTCAACACTCCCCCTCCCCATAGTTATATGCTGAACAAAGCCCTCTTATTCTAGGATTGTCCCAGCAGGTAGGTCAGATAGATTAAATTGCTTACTTCGCCGCGCAAAATCGGTCTGGCGGGATAGAAATTCCCGGATTTTTCAGGAATCAGATTATTGAAATAGGCAAAACTGATATAAGGCGCGTACCAGGCATTCACATCAGTATCATCAAAATAATTCTTTTCGGTGGTCAGCGATACGGACATATCCAAAGAATTCAGAACTATCTTCAAAGCTTCCACGCGCGACACCGGGAAATCCGGTCTGAACAAACCGTCGGGATAACCGCCAACCACTCCGACCGATTTGGCATAGCAGACATAGGGCGTGTACCATTGGCCTTTGGCAATATCGCTGAAACAGGCGGTATCATTTTGCACCAGCTGGTCCTGGAAATTAAAAAGCGGATTGCCCATACTGTAGGTCAAAGACATAATTTTCACCAACTCGGCGCGGTTCAATGTCCCGTCCGGCCTGAAACTCCCGTCGGGATAGCCGGAAATAATTCCATTGGTATCCATCCAACGGATGGCCGTCTCATATTGATGGCCCTTGATATCATAAAGTCTTTCCTGCGGCACCACCGGAGTTTCCGGCTGAGCGGGTGCAGTTGCGTTGAAAGGCTTGGAAGTCGCGGTAATCAGCCATTGCCCCACCCATCCCTCCTGCCCGTTGGCCCGGCGGATTTTATAGTATCCGTCAGTCTCGGCAATTACTTTGATAACCTCTCCCACCGGTAAAGTGGTCAGAACCACCGAAGTTTCCATACAGGGAATATCCCTGAGCCGCGCTCCTGTAGTCACCTCTGCGTTCCAGTCGCGATCATAAACGGGATCACGCAGACAGTCTTCGGCAAAAACAGCCGGAGTCCCCGTCAACAGTCCTCCCGTCAATCCAATCAGCATAAAACCCAGCAAAAAGAATTTTTTAAACATGAGCTTTTTATTAAGACATCTCATAAATCATAGCAGAACATGGTCTTAAAAAAAGATAAATTTTGTTGTATAAAATAATCATAACTATCCATTGATCCCCAACCCCATGAAAAATCCCAACCATCTTGCCGGCGGCAAACGCCCGTTTGCCCTGGCCTTACTGGCGGCAATGATTCTGAGTGCCTGCGGCACGGCCACTTTCGAAAATTTCAATCTGCTGGGCTCAGCCACCGATGTGCAGGACCGGACCATCGGCAAAAACACCCAAAAAGTCTATATGACCGCCGGTGAACTGGATAAAGTCTGCGACGAACAGGCCTCACTGATTACTTCCGCCGGCTGGAAGGCCAGCGAAGAACTGCGCCGGGAGGACACCTATAAAACCGGCAGTTTCAGCAACGACCAATCCGCCAATCTGACCCTGATGTGCAGCGAACAGGAAGATAACGCCGGCATCAAAGTCACGCTGACTTTGCAGAAGGGAGGATAATCGCCAGCTTTAACCCGCGTTCCCCCACAATCCCCGCTGCTGCAAAACCGGCCAGGTCAGTAGCGGCACGACAGTGGGAATTGTCAAAAACGGCACCTCTGAGCTACAGGGAATCCGCACCATCTCATCCAGCAGTGCGCGATTTTTAGCAGACAGTCCCTTGTCTCCGCCGATCACAGCCACATCACGCTCTCCCCACTGGAAATCCAAGGCATTCACTCCTTCGTTCGGTGAAGTTCCCACCAACCGAAAGCCAACCGACTTCAATTCTTCCAAAGTCGCCACCCGTCGTGGAATACGTTGAATCGCCTCTTCCGCGATGTTCCAGGAAGTGATTTTATTTTTGATTTTCGGCTGTGTAAAATTTAGAGTTTGTCCGATCAGATAAGTCGCCACGTGCGGCACCGCACCCCCAGATGAACCCTGCGAGTCTGTTCGTTCCTCCACACAGGTAGCCAAAATAACCTGCGCCAGCTGGGCCAGATCGGACGGCATATTAACATTCACCAGGGCCAGCCTTACCGGCGGAACCCGGCATAAAGATTCCCACTTACCCCACTGATCTTCATCCCAGTTTTGAAACGGTACGTCAAACATGCCGCCATCATAGAACGAAAGTGCCAATCAATAAACCTGATTGTGACTGCCGACATCCACCAGCAGCACCTCAGCGTAATCGTCAAACTCTTCAAAAACAATTCGGACATCCCAAGTCACCCTGATCGCCCGTTTACCCTCCAGATCGCCCTTTAGAGAATGATTGTCCAGCTTTCGATCTTTCGGGTTGGTATGAAAAATTTCCAGAACTTCATCAACCCTGCTTTGCAGTTTTGCCTCCAGCTTCGAATAGGCCTTATTAAAGTTGTGATGATGCGATATTTTCATTTGGCACATTTAAACTTGTTCGACAATATTCTCATTTACGACGTTTTAACTTATCCAGATGGGCCTTGGCCTCCTGCCAGTTATTTGTCACTATCACATTTTTACCTTTTTTCGCCTCCGCCGCTGCCTTCAAAATCGCCTGCTCCTGGGCTACGGTCAAACCGTTTTCAGTGAGCAATTGCAACGGGATACCGCGATAAATCACGATCTGTTTTAGATAAACCTTGATGGCCGAGCTGAGATCCAGGCCCAGATCGCTCAGGATAGCCTGCGCGTCCTTTTTGGTTTTTTCATCAATTCTGATTTGAATTTGAGTCATTTTCATCTGTTTTTGGGGTAAATGTTCAATTTAATTCTACCCCGGTGTAATGACATTGTAAATACTATATCAATACAGTGAGTCCCACTATTACGATGTCACGAACAACATAACTCCGGCACATTAACCGACCATTAAATAAATCTAAAAAGCTGACGGTTTTTCCTGTATTATCTTCCGGATTTAAGGTACAGTTGAGAATCATTTCAAACACCTACATGAAAAATCATAAATTTTTATACCTTTTTCTGGCGGGACTGATTGTCAGCCAGACGGCACTCACTTCCCTGGCGGCTTTCAGCGACGTCAACAGCAGCAACACCTACGCAGACGCCATCAATTACGCCGAACAACAGGGCATAGTCGGCGGCTATCCCGACGGCACTTTCAAAGCGGCCAACAACATTAACCGGGCTGAATTTACCAAAATCATCATCGGAGCGGCCTTCAATTATAATTCCGCGCAGGATCCTTCGGGTTTTGATATTTACGCGCTGATCGGGGTTCCCTTCAGCGATGTGGAAAATGGCCAATGGTATATCCCCTATCTCCGCAAAGCGGTAGAAAATCAGGTCATAGGCGGCTATCCCGACGGGACTTTCAAACCGGCCGGCAATATCAATTTTGCCGAAGCGGCCAAGATTATCGTGGGCGCCTATAAATATGACATAAAGACTGACGCGACCACCTGGTACAAACCCTATGTGGAAAAACTGGCCGAATTGAAAGCCATACCGACCTCCGTCACGAGCTTTGATTACCGAATCAACCGCGGGGAAATGGTAGAGATGATTTATCGTCTGCGACAAAACATTACCTCCAAAGATTCCAAAACTTACGCTCAACTGGCCGGCACTCCAGGCCACACAGGGGGCACTACGACCCCGCCCGCCACCACCAACACCAATCCGCCCAAAATCGGCAGCTGCCAGATTTTCCCCGCCGACAATGCCTGGAACCGGGACATCTCGTCCGACCCCGTGGATCCCAATTCCGCCAATTACATCGCCAGTATCGGAGCATCCGGCCACCTGCACGCGGATTTCGGCGGTAACGGCGAATATGGAATTCCCATCAACATTGTCGGATCCGGCCAGGCACTGGTACCCATCAATATCACCGATTATCCGGAAGAAAGCGATCCGGGACCGTATCCCATCCCTGCCGACGCTAGAGTGGAAAACGGCGGAGATGCTCATCTGCTGACCCTGGATACCGCCAGCTGCATCTTATACGAACTGTATGTCGCGGCTAAAAATGGCAGCGGCTGGGACGCCGCACAGGCCTCCAAATTCGATTTAACCAGCAATGCCCTGCGCCCCGAAGGCTGGACTTCCGCCGATGCCGCCGGCCTGCCCATTCTGCCCGGGCTGGCCCGCTATGACGAAGTCGCCGGCGGCGCAGTCAACCACGCCCTGCGCTTCACCGTTTCCGAATCGCAAAAAGCCTACATTCATCCGGCCACGCACTATGCCAGCAGCTCCACCGACCCCAATCTGCCACCTATGGGTCTGCGTCTGCGCCTGAAAGCGGACTTTGATCTTTCCGGTTTTACCGGTCATTCTCTGGTAATTCTGCAAGGCCTGAAAAAATACGGCATGATTGTGGCCGACAACGGTTCCGACTGGTATATCACCGGTGAAGCCGACACCCGGTGGAACGACGACGACCTGAATCAGCTAAAAACTGTTCCGGGCAGTGCCTTTGAGGTGGTGCAATCCGGCCCGCTGATTAAATAAAATATCGACCGTCTGCACATTGCCGGGCTACATTGCACACTGCAAAAAGCCCTGCTTTGACATTTTTTGTTTTAATTGTTATTTTTACAACATCAGAGATGTAAGCCACAAACACAAGCCAAGATGAATCGATTCGAATTTTTCGATCGCATTCCGGCCATGACGCAAAGCCAGCGCCAGCGTATTCATTGGGCCTACGCCCTGGCCAAACAATGGCACAGTAAACAGTGCCGCGATTCCGGCGAACGCTATTTCGAGCACCTGCGGGGAGTGGCCACCCTGCTGATCGACAGCGGGTACAAGGAAGCAGACTACATTATTCTGGCAATTTTGCATGACAGTCTGGAAGACACTTTTATTTCACTTTCGATGCTGGAACAGTTGTTCGGCCCGGAAGTGGCACGCGAAATTCTGACGGTTTCCCGTGAATACGGCGTGGAAGATCCCCTGACCGGACTGGTTGTGAAAGCAATCAGCCGCACCAAACAAGAATATTTTGATTCAATCAAAAGATGCGGCAGACGCGCCGCCATTGCCAAATGCGCCGACCGCATCCACAACCTTTCCGATATGACGGATCCGCCGGCCGGATCCAGATGGACTCCCGAAAAATGCCTGAGCAAAGTGGCCGAAACTCGCGAATGGATTCTGCCTCTGGCTACTGCCTATGAACCCCGCTTCGCCGCGAAAATGGAACATCTGTGTGATCTGATCGAGCTGAAATCCAAACAGCAGCTGGAGGAACTGTCCACCCGGGAAACTGACTCCATCCGGCCTTTGGACAAAAATACTGCCTCCCCTTTCAAACTGAAAATCGGCGAAGAGACAGACACGGAGTAATTGCCACTTTCGGATAAATAATTTAATCGTCCAGCACGTCTTGACGATTTTATATTATATGGTATATTCCATCCCTGTGTCGTCCGGCTTGCATACAGGCCAAGCGACCATCTGCTGCTTGAATTATTGCTTCATCCAATCGCGTAGAAAATTTTGAAGGAGGGAGAGATTTGTCATGAAAAAGACCACCGACCTCGTGGATATCCCTGCTCCCTTTCTGGAGTGGACGGGAGTCAGCCCGATACCCCTGGACCTGAATCAGCCCTGGGGAAAAGTCATCGACGAGGAATTCCCCGATGGCGGACCGGAACACCTGGCCTCCTGCCTGCTTCTCAGCTCCTGTAAGAGCTATGGCAAGTGGTGCGGAGTCCACGTCGGCCAGATCATGAACACTCTGCTGAAGTTGAACAGTCATGGCCGACCGGTTGCCACCCCCGCGGAACTGATGTGCGGTCTGAATTTGCTGGTAGAGCATGAAAAAGTGCTGCTGGTGACTGTCGAAGAACTGGGCCAGTACCTGGTTCCCCTCCCCTCCCTGCTAGGCCAGATCGGCGAAGTCGCCGCAGACAGCCGGCAGCCCTGGAACTAGCCCGCCACCGACCCGCCCTCCCGGTAACTCCCCCCACCACCAAATCCCCCCCGCATTGAAGGGAAAAATGGATGAAAGCAGTATTTGAGCTTGCGCCATTGCAGACGGACTTCCTAAAAGGAGGCCCGTCTGTTTCCCGTGAAAATAAACAACATTGCCGGGAAGTCCAGTTCCGGCATTCCGGCAAAAAAGATCCCGGATAAACCAGCAAACTATCTCATCAGTCTGTCCTCTTCTGCTGTTGCGCGGGCTCTGGCAGCATCATATAAAACAGTTATTCTCTGATCCAGGGAGTTGAGTCTCCTTTCAATAACATCCTGCTTGTCTCCTGCACAAACGCTGATCAGACCATCAATGTTAAAGGGATTAGTCTGAATGTGTTCATTGGTTTGCGCGGCAAAAGCCCGGGCATTGGGATGGATGAGTGGAACGCTTCTTCCGTCCACAAAATCCAGTCGCCCTTCGGTATCGACATTTGGATTTTTCTTATCATAAACATAATGATCCACCCGGTCCTGATATAATTCATAGACATGCTTTAGAGCAGCATTAGACAAAGTGATCCTGAAGGGACCTTGTACAGGACTTTGACCGCAGGGATGAGGCTGGCAAGACAACTTCCGGTATTCTGCCATACCAATTGAACTGACTCCATGGGGACAATCCAATCTCTCCAGCTTAATCTGGCTGAAAGGCGTACCGTCTACTGTCAGCGGAGGAAGATTGAACACCTTCATTCCGCCCCGCAGCTACTCTATACCCAGATATTGGGTCTCCCTGCGCGTTGCAATGTATTCCCCTTTGGTAAAAATGTTCCGATATAGACTGTAAATATGCATACAGACCCTTTCCATCTCACGATATTTGGCAATTTCTTCCGGGCTCATTCCCGTCTGCGCGGGGGTCCGATCCATCGTTTCTTCCGGAATTGAACGTTCCGGATTGTCATCCGGCTGGATATTCCTGGACACAGCCTGTCCAAACGAAAAAGCCAGCGCCAAAACAGCCGCCCCGGTCACGCCGCCGGTAAGAATGCCCGTTTTTCCGGACTCATCCGGCGCAGAACGATCAATATCTTTGGAATATCCTTTTTCATTCATAGGATTGGTCTGTTAATTGATTAGTGTGATTATCAGTCCTAAGCGGGATTCTTGTCAAAACCAGTCAACCATTACGCCTTTGTAAGGGGTTAATTTTAACATTAATCAGTCTGATGTCAAAAAGCTTCAGGAAAAGCCTCACAGCAATGCGGGGCTTTTTCTTTAGATATTATGTCTTTTCGCCCAGGCCCTGATTAACCGGCAAAGAAGCCAAAATAACCCAGAATCAGGCCCAGAATCACAGTCACTCCCCCCACGGAAGAAAATGGTTTGATTTTGTTTACCAGCCGGTGCGACATATTCAGAAAAGGTTCCGGGAAAAGCAGTCCCGCCACACCTTTTACAATCGCGCCCCAACCCAGGATCGTAATCAAAACCGGCCAGTTCCAGACCCAGACATTATGCACCGCCACCATCAGACAACCCAAAACCAGTGCCATCAGTGAGGCCACATAGGCCATGCCGGGACTTTTCACCAGATCATCCATCACCTTGCGAAAATGACCCGGATTGATAAACACGCCCAGACCAATGCTCAGATAACCCAAAGCGGCGATACGTGCCAAAAGGATGCTAATGGACATAAATATAGGGGTAAATGGATAAATAATTGAAAGATCAACCCACATCATAGTCCGAAAGCGGCCAATAAGCTATAAAAAAGGAAATCGGCGGGGAAAGTTTGCACGGGCAGAGCTGAAACGTTCAGAAATGGCTTAAGAATATTTCATTATGAGTTAATGTCTATTATTTATGGTGCTCTCAAGCTGGCCGCTGATGGGAGCAGCACGGTTGCAGCGACTTTCTCGTCAGATAGATCGCTATGGGTTCAACTCCCATTGCTTCCACCAGGGCCAGCGTTTATAATTTATAGAGACGAGAAAGTTGCTGCCAGCCCAAAGCTGCAGAAAAAGCCTCACAGCAATGCGGGGCTTTTTCTTTGTGGTTGATAGTCCAAACACCCGAAATAAGCTATAATAATCTGATTAACCAATTATATGGCCAAGTTTCTCAAAGAAAGAAGCAGATATCTGATCAACAGAAGCGTCTCCATCCTACTTTATCTGATCCTATTTGCGATCTTGATGATAATAGTTTCCCAATACTTCCTGATTCATCCTATCGTCACCAACATAATCTCCTCTATCCTGCTCCTCGTCGCCGGAATTATATTTATCATTGTCTGGAAAAAGACATCAAGTTACTGGGAAAAAGTCAGCGACAATTATGACAAAGGCGACACTGGCGAACTCCAAATTCAAAAAATTCTGACACAACTTCCCGATGAATACCAAATCATCCCCGATATCCAAAAGCCCCAGGGAGGCAATATCGACTTTGTGGTGGTGGGGCCGACTGGAATCTTCGCGCTGGAAGTGAAAAACTACAAAGGCTCCGCAAAAATCGGGTTTAATGGAAAAACCTTAACCTTTAATGGTAAGTCTCCAGATAAGGATCCCCTTGGACAAACCATCAGTAACGCTATTACCTTGAGTAAATTCCTCAAAAACGAATTAAACCAGCCCTACCTTTCAGTTATGCCGATTTTAGTCTTTACCGGTCGCCAAATATTACGTTTTGGTCTGCACCCGGTTAAAAACAACGCCCGCGTTATTCGTAGCGAATTTCTTTTAAGCCTCCTGACCCAAAAGAATAATCAAACTCTGGGCAGCTCAGAAGTCACGAAAATCGCCGAAAAAATCAAAACAGCTTTCCAAAGCCACCAAACAGAGTAAAAAGTCTGTGCGCACAGACTTTAACCTTTCAGAAAGAGTCTAAGAATATTTCATTATGAGTTAATGTCTATTATTTATGGTGCTCTCAAGCTGGCCGCTGATGGGAGCAGCACGGTTGCAGCGACTTTCTCGTCAGATAGATCGCTATGGGTTCAACTCCCATTGCTTCCACCAGGGCCAGCGTTTATAATTTATAGAGACGAGAAAGTTGCTGCCAGCCCAAAGCTGCAGAAAAAGCCTCACAGCAATGCGGGGCTTTTTCTTTGTCAGCGGATCTCGCCCCGGCCCGCCAAAAGCCCCCCCTTGACGCCCTATATATAATAGTATACGGTAGTATTGCTTTCATCGAGAGTGCGGCGAGAGAATTGGCTCTATGACCCGCCGGCAACCAGCCCACGACTAAGTTCGTTGCAGTCCGCGAATATCGCCCCGCAAGAAACACAGTCAGAACAGGCCAGGTGCCACAACCAAGAATGATGAACAGGATTCACGCGCCTCCTCATGGAACGTGAACGCGCCTCCCCGGGAAACGCACTCCCATGGACCAGCGCGCCCTACAATGGCCAATAGCTCGATGAAGGTTAGATCGCCAGGCAATTTAACCCTCATTTTGTATGAAGTACCTGCATAGCTATGATTTCCCCTATCTCGTCGAGGCCGGCTCGCCAGCAGAATTAAGCAGCCCGTCCGGTCCGCCAACGCCGGAAGCTCTCGCCAGCCCCACCGCCACCATCACGCCCCTCGCCCGTGCCCTGCCCAAAGACTCGCATCAAAACGGCTTCCTTCGCCCGGCCTGCAAAGAGCTCCTGATCCACCTGATCACTATCCAAAGCGTTGCCAATCAAACGCACGGCTGTCTGGTACTGGACCTCCGGGAATGCGTCTATATCACCCCGGAAGGGCTGGTCAGCGAATCCGATCGTCCGCCGCTCTTGGAACGGGAACTTCCTTTCCCTGTCCCGGAGGGTCTGGCGCCCTGCGACCGCTGCGGATATCAGCGGGGAGAATGCCTTTTCCAGGGACGAATGGTGCAGGTCGCCTGCCCCTGCCAGGCCCAAATTTGCGGCAAGTGCCATACTCCGGTCAATAAATTCAGGATCGGCACCTGCGTCTGGGATCCCCGGGACGGCCAGCTCTGGAATGTCCCACTCTGCAGCGCGTGGGGGCATAGGTGTAGGACAGATGCAAAATAGGGAAAATAAGGAAGACGGAAGAAAGTCTTGATTTTTCTTAACCTCAGGGGTAAATTAAAAAAGTCTGGCCGTTCAGTTAATAATTAATGGATATTTACTGGAAAAACGAGAAATTAAAGAAAGATTTGCATGACTTTAGTTTTTTGAAAAAACATTATGGTGAGAAGGTTGCAGAAAAAGTTTCTCAGAGACTCCAGGAGCTTGCTATGTTTCCCACATATGCTGACCTGCCGATAAATATGCACAAGCATTGTGTGAACAATTACTTTGCAGTTGATCTACCAAATGAAGGAGGTGGTCGAGGGAAATGGAGACTGTGTTTCATGTCTGCAGCCGACTTTGATTCGACAAATCAAAGCACGATAACTGGAGTAATAATAATTGGAATAAAAAATTACCATAAATAATTGTACTGACATGGAAACTAAAGGATATCAACCGCCAATAGCTATACATCCTGGAAAAACAATCAAGGAGGTGCTTGATATGTTGGGAATGTCACAATCAGAATTAAGTATTAGAAGTGATCTAACTGAAAAAACTATCAGTGAAATATTAAACGGCAAAAACCCAGTTACACCAGAAACAGCTTTGAAATTTCAAAGAGTGTTGGGGATCTCTGAGGTTGGCCTTCTAAATATGCAAGCTAGTTATGATATGGACCTGCTTAGATTAAAGGATCAAGCACGTCTTGAATCTGAAACTAAATTTCTAAGTAAATTTGCTTGTTATGCTGAATTAGTAAAATTTGGTTATTTAAAGAATAGCAAGGACAAAACATATAAAATTAAGGAGCTGTTAAAGTTTTTTTCAGTTAATTCTTTGGAATTTCTTGAAGAGGCTATCCCTGTTGCTTTTAGGAAATCAAATGGACAAAAAATTAATAAAGAATCATTAGCAGCCTGGTTGGAAATTGGACGAATAGAATCGTCTAAGATTGAAACCAATTCTTTTGATATGAAGTTACTTCAATCTTCATTATTAAAAATGCGATCGCTGACTACTAAAAAACCTGAAATTTATTCAAGAGAACTAGTAAATATTTGTGCAGAATCAGGAATTACACTTATATATACTCCTCATCTTAAAAACACTTATGTAAATGGTGCAACAAGATGGATTAATTCTAATAAATCTCTTGTTCAGGTTAATTTGAGATATAAATATGCGGATATCTTTTGGTTTACTTTCTTTCATGAAATTGGGCACGTTCTGAAACATAGTAAAAAGGAGATTTTTGTTGATTTCAAAGATAGTGAAGATATATCTGAATTAGAAAAAGAAGCTGATCAGTTCGCAAGAGATCTCTTAATCCCCCCTGATGCTGGCTTTGAAGATTTAAAATATTCAATTACCTCAGGTAATTTTGCTCAAAAGATTTTAGCTTTTTCCAAAAAAATAGACATTTCTCCTGGCATAGTTGCTGGTAGAATCGGCAAAGAAACTGGAAATTGGAAATTGGTTGCACAATTTAGAGAAAAAATTTGTTTAACTAGATAATTATTATGTTCGAACAATCTTTCAAAAACATAGACAATATCCTCCATACTGATTCCGGCTGCGGAACTGAATTGGATTATGTCGAGCAAACTTCCTGGATTCTTTTTCTGAAATACCTGGATGATTTGGAGGAAACAAAAAGAACCGAAGCAGCACTGGCCGGAAAACCGTACAAATATATCTTGTCGCCGGAGTATCGTTGGAACACCTGGGCTTGCCCCAAGGAGAAAAGCGGCAAACTAGATCACAATAAAGCCCTCGACGGTGACGATCTGAGAGAATTTGTAAACAATAAACTTTTCCTTTATCTTAAAAAATTCAGAGCAGAAGACCCTCACACTATCGAATATAAAATCGGGGAAATTTTCCATGAGTTAAAAAATAAAATATCCAGTGGTTATAAACTCCGTGAAATCTTAAACATAGTTGATGGAATGCATTTCCGGCTCTATGAAGAAAAACACGAATTATCCCATCTCTACGAAGCCAAAATCAAGAATATGGGCAACGCTGGCCGAAACGGCGGCGAATATTACACTCCTCGTCCACTCATCAAAACCATCGTTAAAGTCATTGACCCCAAGATCGGTGAAACAATTTATGATGGTGCCTGTGGAAGCGCGGGATTTTTGGTAGAAGCTTACAATTATCTTACTCAGAACCAGGCTAAGTTGTCTTCCAGCCAAATGGCGACACTCCAAAATAAGACCTTTTATGGGAAAGAAATAAAATCTCTTGCCTATATCATCGGCATCATGAACATGATTCTGCATGGAGTCGAAGCCCCAAACATCAGACATACCAATACACTTGCAGAAAACATTAACGATATTCAGGAAAAAGACCGCTTCGATATTATCCTTGCCAACCCACCCTTTGGCGCTGGAATTGGTCGGGAGATCCAGCAAAACTTTCCAATAAAAACAGGTGAAACCGCTTTTCTTTTTCTACAGCATTTCATCAAAATTTTAAAAGCTGGAGGGCGGGCTGGCATAGTAATTAAAAACACTTTTCTTTCCAATACCGATAACGCCTCGGTTTCCCTACGCAAACTACTTTTAGAAACCTGTAACCTTTACGCTGTACTTGATTTGCCCGGTGGAGCTTTTCAGGGAGCTGGTGTCAAAACCGTAGTATTATTTTTTGAAAAAGGATCACCAACCAAAAAAGTTTGGTACTATCAGTTGAATTTAACTCGCAATCTTGGTAAAGGTAGTCCCCTAAGTGAAGCCGATTTAGCAGAGTTCGTAGAATTACAAAAAGCACAGACCAACAGTCCAAATTCATGGAATGTAGAGGCAAAGGATATAGACCAAACAACCTTTGATTTATCAGTCAAAAATCCAAATAAAGCAGATAAAACTGTTTTACGGGAACCAAAAGAAATTTTGGAGGAAATGAAAAGACTAGACTCACAAAGTACAAAGATTTTGGATGCAATTTCAAGACAAATTCATGCAAACTAATTGGCAAACAAAAAAACTGAGCGAAGTATGCAATTTAATAAAAGGCAAAAAACCTTCTAGGTTTGTGCCTAAGAGTTCTAAGCCATATTTAACAGCAAAAGTAGTTCGTGGAACCGAAGTTCCAGAATTTGTTGCAGAAAATTGTCCTTCGTCCGTTTGGGTAAAAAGAGACGACATTGTAATTATTATGGATGGATCAAACTCTGGTGAAATATTTACAGATTTAGAAGGTGCATTAGCTTCAACAATGGGAATTGTTAAATTTCCAAAAGATACTTTAAACCCGAAATATCTTCTACACTTTTTGGTAACACACAGAGAAAACTTTACAAAAGCTAGAACCGGATCTGCTATTCCGCATCTGAATAAAGAAGAATTTGAAAACATTGAAATTCCACTCCCACCACTTCCCGAACAACAACGCATCGTGAAAATTTTGGATGAGGTTTTCTGGGAAACAGCGAAGGCAATAGAAAACACAAAAAATAATCTTCAAAATGTCAAAGAACTTTTTGAATCATATTTGCAGAGTGTTTTTGCGAATCCAGGTAAGGATTGGGAAGAGAAAGAAATTGGGGAAATTGCTAAAATTGAATATGGTCATACAGAGAAAGCAAAAACAAATGGTGATCTTAGATTTATCAGGATTACTGACACAGATGAAAATGGGCTTTTAACTAAAACCAGGAAAATGTATCTAAACTCTTTTAAAGATCAAGATAAATATTTTTTAAATAATGGAGATTTATTAATGGCACGAACGGGGGCGTCAGCAGGCAATGTATTATTTTTTGAAAGTGATGAAAAATCAATATTTGCATCATATCTAATTAGAATTGAATTTAAAAAACTCACAAAAAGGTTGTATTGGTATTTTTCAAAATCTAAGATTTATTGGGATCAGGTTAAAGAATTATCCGCCGGGTCAGCACAACCTCAATTTAATGGCGGAGCATTGAAAAAAATTCGTTTTTCTTATCCTCATTCAATTAGTGAACAAAAATGTATAATTACTCAACTCGACGCTCTTTCCACTGAGACCAAAAGATTGGAAACTATATATTTGAAAGAGCTTGCCGACCTTGAAGAATTGAAAAAATCTGTCCTCAAAAAAGCTTTTAGTGGCCAATTATGAAATTCTATTATTATAAAGGATTAAACCTGATCTGTTTTGAGAAAAATGACTTAAGAGACATATTTCAGCAGGGAAAGTTTTCCGAATTATTAAAAGAATTAAAGCGCCAAAAACTATCTTTTACTGATTTACATGGGAACAAAAAGTTAATGGATGAAATAACCGATGTAATCGTAGCAAAGGGAAATAAACGAAAAGAAGATATAGAAATATTTAGTGCAATCGAATATTCCTTACTATTCTGCACAGATAAAAGCAAAATCTGCTTTGAGCTTAAAAAGGGTCTTAATCCCCACAAATTAAAAATTCATAGTATTGACGACCTGATACACGCAATCGAAGAACAAACATTGATGGATTTTGGAATCATATCTGATGATAGTCTCAAAATATTCCAACTGAAACAACATAAGAAAAAATTAGATACTCATGACGTCTCGGAAACTATCGAAAAAGCATTAAACAAATATGGACAAGACATTGGCAAAACAAATTTATTAATCATATTGCAGGGGAAACCAATTAAGGATCAAACAGCACCTATGAATATTGACTTCGAGAAATTACATAAACATCTTTTAACAAAAAGATTCAAATTTACCGGGCAGATTTTGATTGCATATAACGAGAACAATAAACATCAAATTATCAATCAAGTGTATCCAGATTTAGCTACCAGCCAAAGAGAAATCAACCAAGAGTATTGGGATAAATGGGTAGATGGATAGTTGCCATAATCATAAAATCCGATTTAATGTATACAAAACTGACCTTTTTGTATACATTTCAAATAAAATAGATACAAACAATAATGGTTTGTATCCAAGCTTAAACACATGAACGAATCAGAAACCAGAGCAGAGTATATTGATCCAAAACTCAAAGCTAGTGGCTGGGGTGAAATTGAAGGATCAAAAATTCTGCGGGAATCCCCTATTACTGACGGGAAAATTCAAGCCGGTGGTCGAGGAAAACGGGACATTGCAGACTATATTCTGGTTTATAAGAACCGGAAAATTGCCGTAATCGAAGCCAAATCAGACGAACTGGAAGCAGCTGAAGGAGTTATGCAGGCTAAAGCATATGCACAAAAGCTACATATTGATTATGCCTATGCCACTAATGGCAAAGCAATCTATGAAATGTCCATAAAAACCGGAAATGAGGAGAATGTCGAAGCATTCCCCTCACCCGATGAACTTTGGAATAAAACGTTTTCTGACCAGAACGAATGGAAAGAAAAATTTGCTCATATCCCCAACGAAGGTGAATACGGAAAACGTTATTACCAGGAAATTGCCATCCACAAGGTTCTAAACGCCATTGCTGAAGAAAAAGACAGGATTCTACTTACAATGGCCACAGGAACAGGGAAAACAGCTGTAGCTTTTCAGATCTCCTGGAAATTATTCCAGACCCGCTGGAATTTGAAACGAGACGGATCCCGGCGCCCCAGAATTCTTTTTCTCGCTGATAGAAACATCCTCGCTGATCAAGCTTTCAACGCCTTTTCTGCTTTTGGAGAAGACGCTCTAGTCCGTATCAATCCTTTGGATATCAGAAAAAAAGGAACTGTCCCCATGAGTGGAAGTGTTTATTTCACGATTTTCCAGACCTTTATGAGCGGGCCGAATAGCACCCCTTATTTTGGCGATTATCCTAAAGATTTTTTTGATCTAATTATTATCGATGAGTGTCACCGAGGCGGAGCAAATGATGAAGGCAACTGGCGCGGAATTATGGAATATTTTTCTCCCGCAGTCCAACTGGGTTTAACGGCTACACCAAAACGAAAAGATAACATCGATACTTATAGATATTTCGGTGAACCCGTATACGTTTATTCTCTAAAGGAAGGAATTAATGATGGATTTTTGACACCTTTCAAAGTAAAGCGAATACAAACCACACTTGATACCTATGTCTATACATCCGACGATCAGGTTATCGAAGGTGAAGTAGAAGAAGGAAAAGTTTATCAGGAAGAGGACTTTAACCGCATCATTGAAATCAAGGAAAGAGAAGCAAAAAGAGTAGCCCTTCTATTGCATGAGATGGATCAAAACGAAAAAACCATTATTTTCTGTGCCACGCAGGAACACGCGGCAGCTGTACGAGACCTGGTTAATCAAATGAAAAACAGTAAAGAGCCTAATTATTGCGTTCGTGTTACCGCAAATGATGGACTAAGAGGAGAACAATTTTTGCGAGAATTTCAGGACAACGAAAAAACTATTCCTACCATCTTGACTACTTCCCAGAAACTTTCTACCGGAGTAGATGCAAGAAACATTCGAAACATTGTCTTAATGAGACCTATAAATTCATTAATTGAGTTTAAACAAATTATTGGAAGGGGTACGAGACTTTTCGATGGCAAAGAGTTTTTCACCATTTATGATTTTGTAGATGCATATAAGCATTTCTCCGATCCAGAATGGGATGGTGAACCAATTGAACCGTCCGGCGAAGATAAAATTCCAGATACCTCAGGAAACAAACCGACCAAAACTTTCTCAAAACCTCTTGAAATGGATACCGAGCCTAAACAGAAACTTAAAATCAAACTACGCGATGGTAAAGAACGCGAAATTCAACACATGATTTCCACCTCATTCTGGACTATGGATGGCAAACCCATTTCCGTCCAGGAGTTTATGGACAATATGTTCGGACATATGCCGGAATTCTTTAAAAGCGAGAACGAGCTAAGGAAGATTTGGTCTAATCCAACAACCCGTAAAGCATTCCTGGAAAAAATTGCTGAAAAGGGATATGGCAAAGATGAGCTGGAAACCATGCAAAAACTAATCAACGCCGAACAAAGCGATTTGTTTGATGTCCTTGCATACGTTTCTTTCTGTACCCCACCAATTTCCCGTGTCGATAGAGCAGAAGCGGCAAAAAGCTCAATTCTTGAAGGGTTGGATGAAAAACAAAAAGAATTTCTAGAATTTGTTCTATCAAAATACGAAGAAAAAGGTGTTGAAGAGCTCGACGAAGAAAAGCTGCCAATCTTACTCAACCTGAAATATCACGCTATTGCAGACGCGGAACAATCACTTGGAGATGTTGGCAAGATTCGTATGATATTCTTCAAGTTTCAGAAGAATCTTTACGCTAAAGTACCCATTGAGCGATCGTAAAAGTAAAGTGTTCATACCCATCACTAAAAACAAAATGATTACCTCTGCCAACAAATATACAATCGCCGATATTTTTTCAATTGATAAGCAAATTAAATATATAATTCCCAAATATCAAAGAGAATTTACTTGGACAAAGGAAGACTGGGAAGATTTACTTAATGATATCGATGAGAGCGACGGAAGCCATTTTATCGGATCAATTATATGCATTAATAAAGGAGTTGATGTACTGCAAGTTGCCGAACTAGAAGTTGTTGATGGGCAACAACGGCTATCCACAATTTCTCTTCTTTATTGTGCCATATATTCATTATTAAAAAATTCCAATTTAGAGGAAGATGAGGATTTAAAAAATGAACTATGGAACCTAAAATCACGATTGATTCAAAAACAAAACAAGAGCGAATTAAAGCTTGAACTTTCCCATCAAAACAATAATTTCAGCGACTATCAAGCGGTTTTAACTGAAATAGGTATCCTCGATTTCAGTGATAACACACAAAATCGCGGCAATCGAAGAATTTTTAAAGCATTTAGATATTTCATTGAAAGACTGGAAAAACTAGATAAACCAAGGCTGGTAGACCTACTTACAAAAATAAATAACACTCTTTTAGTCAAAATAGAGGTCAGCTCACATTCCGACGCATTTATGCTGTTTGAAAGTCTAAATAATCGAGGAGTCCCCTTATCAGCGATAGATTTAATTAAAAATAAAATGTTGGCTGAGCTTGAAAAAAAAGACAAAATGAGCATCGATACGGCATTCAGTAAATGGAACACAATCATTAACAACCTTCCTGATTATCCGATTCAAGAGAGATTCTTAAGACAATTCTATAACGCCTTTAAGTATAACCCGGACATAAAGGTTGATGGAATACCACGAGCCACAAAATCAAGCATCATAAAGATATATGAGACTCTAATTACTAGAGACCCAGATTCAATATTTGACAAACTATATTCACATTCTGCGATTTATCACAACCTAATTTTCTACAAAAAAACAGAAGTGAGCTCGGAATTTCTCGATTTAACAAGCGAATTACGGGACCTAGATAACGTAAAAGCTGCGCCGGCATATGCATTCCTTCTATATTTATTTGCACAGAAAGAAAAACTAAATCTAAACTTTTACAAAGATGTTTTAAATTTCCTAGTCAAATACTTTATCAGGAGAAATATCACTGACTTTCCAAATACCAGGAATTTAGACCAGATATTTATTGATTTAATTGAAGAAATGGAAAAGGACAAAAGTAAAATCAATATGTCCTTTATTAATGAATTCTTGATGCACGATTCGCGAATATCTAGTTTAAACACATTTAGAGAAAAAATGACTGGAAATATCTATGAAATGAATGTGGACGCAACAAGATTCATTTTAAGTAAAATTGAAGAGACGAAGGGTACTAAAGAAACATTTACAGACTTTTGGGCCAGGGATAAAAGTAAAAAACTAGTTTGGACCATTGAACACATATTTCCTGAAGGACAAAATATACCAAAACCCTGGATCGAAATGATTGCAGATGGTGATAAAGAAAAGGCAGAATTAATTCAAGAAGAGTGTGTTCACACGCTTGGAAATCTTACTTTAACTGGATATAACCAGGAATTGTCGAATTACGAGTTTAAGAAAAAAAGAGACAGAAAAAATAAGGCTGATAATTACACTGGTTACAAAAACAAATTATTTCTCAATGAAGATCTAAAAGACAAGGAAAGTTGGACAAAAGGAGATATATTAAATAGAACAGAAAAGCTGGTGAAGTTGGCTGTAGATATATTTAATATAAACAATAAGTAAAATTATCTATCTTAATTTTCGATCTCCCCCATCACCCTCACCATCGCCAGTGTGTCCCGCTCACAGTATTTCAGCAGATTCTGCCGCACCTTCGCTCTTTGCTCCTCCAATAGACCCGTTCCAAAGTTCAATTGCAGCCACCGCAGACCCGCCATCGTCCCCTCCCGGATGTCCTCCAGATTGTCATAGGAAAGTTCCGGCACCAGCGCGGGCAGCACCGCCTTGATCGAAGTACTTCCCCGGAAATCCGGATGCACGTATAAAAGATCTTTGAAGATATCCCGCAGGTCATAAATCCGCCCGTTCACCGATTCCAGAAAATCGCGGTACTCCGGGTACATTTCGGCCATTTCCTGATTGCGCGTCATTTCAAAAGATTTGTACCAGACAATCACCGACCCCTGATCATCGGCGATATCGTGCTTCAGTTGCTTCAGCAGCCCCGGCACGGGATTCCCGCGGCCTTCGGCCAGGTGTTCATAGTGTTCCAGCTCCCCTCCCGGAGTCCGCAGCACATGCAGCGAATATTGAAAACAAACCTGCTGATACGGGCGGGTAGAGTCCCACAGCGGAATGGCCGGCCCCACCGTCTCGTAATCCAGAAAATAGAGCGGATATTGGAGCTTCTTCAGGGCCTTTTTGATCCCCGCGCGATCAATAATCGGCTGCTGCGTCCTGGCGGTTTGCACCTGGGCGGCCTGCTCTTTGCCGAGTTCGATATCGTCGGGAATATCCTCGATACGCCTGATGCCGCGATCCAGGAGTTCCACCAAAGTGCTTTCGCTGATTCTGGTCAGATCATAGATACTGTTGGTCTCCGGGATGCCCGCCTGCGGCCAGCAATATGGGATAAAGGGACATTCGTAGGGATTGCTGCACTGCTTGATGATGCGCACCTTTATTTCCTCCGGCTCCGCCATCGCCTTGATGGCTTCCGGGATCATGGGCTCGATTTCCTTTTGCATCTCCTCCACGTCGGCCGTGATGTCCTCTATCGTCAGCAGCTCATGCGCGTCAATGGCGCCCTGGCAGACATATTCATTGTTCAGGTGCACCAGAAAAGTTCGCCGCACTTTATATCCCGCTGCAGTGAAGGCAATTTTCTGAAAAGCCAGATCCGGCAAATGCTCCGGTTTGACCTGCGTGGTGGATTTGACCTCATAGATGTCGTAGGTGTCTTCGTGCGGGTCATGGGTGACAAAGTCGGCGCGGGCATAGAGCATCACTTTACCGCCCACCATCGACGTGGGCGAGCCTGTGAGACCTTTATACGGGGCGCGGGCCACCAGCTGCGGCTCTGCCCCCGGCAAAAGTTTCGCCGCATATTCCTCCACCGCAAAACCCTGATCAAAAATCGCCTGCTGTTGCTCGCTCACCTCCTCCGGCAGCAGATCCCGCCGGTTCTTGTACAGCCACAGGTACTTCTCGCACTGCAGAAACTTCATGAAATCGGACTTGGAGAGCATGGGCGTGAATTTGGCCGTATAGGCGGGCTTGGACATGGGCTTGGGTATAGACATGAGCAAAAACTAACTGATATTTTCCGTATAATACTCCCCTGTCCCCTTGGGGCACTATCGAAAAATACAGCAAAAAGGCAGCAAATCCGATAATGGCTACAAAGATCACCGGCGCCTCAATACTTGGCCTCCCACCACAATTCCGCCCCCTTGCTTCTACCGTTACCAGCCCCTATAATTAATAAGACAGGGTAAATGTCAGCCCAAAGCTGCAGAAAAAGCCCCTCCCCCCGGACGGGCTTTTTCTTTGCACTTTTTCTTTGCACGTGCAAACTTTTACACTGATTTTACCTCAGCAGGAAGCCATCTAATAACCATAAAGGTCTGTGTGCACAGACCTGATGGTCACGTGACCACCATTCATAAAATTTTCATATTCTGTTAATCCCCCTCTGTTATTGTTCAGATGTTTATCCATCTTGCCCTCGTAGCCACATTAATATACAATATAGCTACATGGGGCAATCATCGATCTCCATGACCAAAAAATCTAAATTACTCAATAAATTCGCACAAAATCCAGCCTCCCTGTCCTATCCGCAAATAGAAATTTTATTGCTCTACCTTGGCTGTCAAAAAGTTCCAGCCAAGGGCAGCCACATCAAGTTTAAACACCCTGATCCCAAACCCGACCTGATCATCCCCATTCACAACAATGACTGTAAACAATTCTATAAAACCCTGGCCTACCAATTCATAAAAGACCTGATCCAATGAGAAAAACCATCACCAGCTATCTGCTGATCAACAACAAAAAATACTTTTTTACGCTTAGTGAAGCCTCCCAAAAGTCCACGCTGATTAAATGTGACGCCGCCAACATCGAGCAGGAATTTCTCAATGAGGATATTCCCCCGCTTCTGAACGATCTCCCGCAGCTAATCCTGGCCGAAAAACAGCACAAAAAACAGCCGGATGAAATCATCAGATTCCGCGTCAAACCCGATGATAAAAAACAAATCGAAGCGTTAGCCCTGAAAAAAGGTTATTCTTCAGTTTCGCAATTTTTACGGGACCTGGCTCTGAAAAATTTATAAAAGCCCCTCCTCACGGACGGGCTTTTTCTTTGTACCTACCAACTTTTACATCCCCTCCCACCCCGCCAGTCTGGCGAACATCCACCAGGTGGCGCGGCCTTTCAAGTTGCAGTTCAGGGAAGTCGAATGGGCGCAAGAAACCTGTGCGCACAGCGGCGAACCGGAATTGGCGGCACACCACTGGTCAGCCCAGTTTCCACCGTCATAATCGTTGGCGTCGGTAGCCTCCCGATTCAGAAAATAAGCGCCGGAAGGATCGTAACTTTCGATATCGGCAAAATCGAACAAAACCTTTTTGTTGTCGCGCACAAATTTGCGGATTTGTTCATTGTTGCGATGCAGCGTACCGGACTCGCCGCTGCCGTCCAGATGTCCCGTGAAATAAACAAAAGTTACCGCCGGAAAATCCTCTTCCATTTGATTCATTTTGTTCAAATAACTGCTTACGTCAGCCGTGCTCATATCGGAAAGCTGTCCGCACCAAGACCACATCACCAGATTGATTCTATTGCTGGTCTGATTGAGCAGATTGCGGGTTTGAGTGTCCCAATCCCCGCCCAGATCGCCGCTCAAAACATTTTCATTGTAATAGAGTGATCCTCCGGCCCCATCGGCGCTGTAGCCATAATTAACGCTGGACAGCAGGGTTAGCAGTGACATCCCGCTGGTCAATTGGCTGCCATGGGAAGTATGGCCATAAGCGATGCGCAATTTGTCCTGGGCCGCCGCGATAAATTCAGCAGGAATTTGGGAAAGATTGGTATTGTTGTGGCCGATGATTATTGCTTCAGTACGTGCTGAAGGAGTGCCAATGTCAGAGGGCTCCTGCGCGGGCAATTCAACTGGCGGCGTCACCGCTTCCACCGGCGGATTATTTTCCGGATGCGGCTCGGTTTGGGTGTCCAGGGCATTGCAAATCATCTGGGCAGCCTGTGCTTTGGTCAAAAAGTCATTGGGCCCAAAAGTCGTCGCCGTATAACCTTTCACCAATCCCTTCTCCACCGCCGTGCCAATCAGTTTGATCTGCCAGTCCGCTATCACATCACGGAAAGGAGTACTGGTGGCCGTCTGCAAAATTCCCAGCGTCCTGATAATGATGGACACACCTTCGGCGCGACTAATTAAATAAGCCGGACGAAAAGTATTGTCGCTATAGCCCAGAATTATGGCCTTCACTTTGGCTGTACAAACATAGGGCGCATACCAGGCCCCGGTATCAATATCGGCAAAACACTGATCGGTTTCATTGGGCAAATCACCGTTCACCGGGTAATAAGCCTCCATCACCATCTTGGCAAATTCGGCGCGATTGACCGCTTTTTCCGGCTCAAAATTCCCCTCTCCGTTGCCGGTGGTAACTCCCGCCGTCTTCAAACGGTCGATGCAGGACAAAGCCCAGTGATCGGCCGGGACATCATCAAAAATGGCACTGGGATTTTCCACGCTGGAATTTTCATACAAAGTCGGTACCGGTTTTTCTTCAGCCGGTTGTTCACTCAAAGTCACTGTTGAGACAGCCCCCGATGTTTCAATCCTCACCACCGTCGCCGAACAATACCTCTTGGGTGAGGCAATCTGACAGATGCGGTAATAATTAGTTCCAGCCGGCACCTCGCTGTCGGTATAGGTCAAAACATTCACGTCGCCTCCATAATAAATATAACCGTCTTCGGGATAGGCCGGGCTGCTGTTGGTCTGTGAACGCACCAGTTTGTAATAAGTAAATGTCTCCGCGTGGTAATATTTGCTCCAATTGGCGGTCACCGAGCCATCGGCATTCAGTTTGGCCGAAAATTGTATCGATGAATCCGCAGTCACCGGATCCCAGCCGGAAGAAGTTTCCGTATTGGCCTGCGCCAAACCCCAGGCAGTAAAAGCCAGCAGCATGGCCGCGCACAGCACAATGACCGCCCCCCGTTTTGGTTGGTTGATAGACATATTGAAAAAATTAAAAATTTCTCACTCTGACTCTGAGCGGACTATAGCATAAATTTGGCAAGATTTCAGCCTGCCTTTAAAAACTCAGCCTGGCGTCCTTTTTTAAAATGCCGCTCTTTAATTCCTTTTAACCCGGGGTACTTTAACAGGGGCAGAATCAGCCGGGGCGGGATCCAAAACCTGGGCACTGCCGGCCAAATGTACCAGCGCATAATATTTTCCACCATCGGCGGGCTGGAAATTCTGGGCTTCTTCCAGACTGGTGAAAAAGGTCCCAATGTTACCGTTGGCCGGATCGTCAACAGGAGTAAAAAAAGCATAATTATCTCCGGTCAAATATTGATACAGCTGTGAATAACAGGAAAAGCCCACCCGGCTGGGAAATTTTACCAATTCGCTAAACTGCAGGTTTTTCACCTTATCATCCGTCTCAAAACCCTTCAGATAATTCCAGTCATCTACGCTTAAACGGGTCACGCAATGATTTTTATCGGGATATATCCCCGTTTCACCATGATATTTCTCAACGGCCGCCTCCAGTTTTTTCAGATTATCAATTCTGGCAGCATCGTCAATTTTAGCCGCAGCTTTTTCTTCTTCGGTAAGAACTTTCGCAGGTTCTTGTAATCCCTCTCCCACTCCCAGAACAGGCTCAACATCCTTGTTGGAAGAAGTTGAGATCATGTTTTTCAAAAGAGCATTGCTGAGATCCGAATCCAGTGAGCTCTCTGAAGTGGAAAGCCCCAGAAGCGGGACCGCCACTCCCACAATGACCGGCAAAAGCAGAACCACAATTGCCCCGATCAATACGCCGACGTGTAATTTAATGATCCGGCCGGCATCGTCCAGCCTGTCCACCAACACCTGAAAAAACGACAAAGATATGGCATAGGACAAGATGCCGAAAATCACAGTTATAATGTTGGCCACTCCGACTATCACCGTGCTCTTGGTCAGCAGACCCAGAAAAGTTAAGAGAGTCGGAAAAGCCGTCATCAAAAAACCAAAAACCGTCAAAAAACTGAAAACCAGCCACCATTTGTGGTCAGTCAGCTCCAAACTTTTCTCCAGAGATTCCTGCGCGGTCAATTCGGGATCAGCCATCAGAACGGGGACGGCCAGACAGGCGCGCAGAGACCGCACCATGGAATAGATAATAATCACCGGTGCGGAAAGTCCCAAAATAAATGATAAGATCATTACCAAAACCGGTCCGCCCAGCAAAGCTCCAAACATTCCTATCAGAGCAAACAAAATCAGAATCACGAACATCAACCAGATTCGGGAATAAATAAATATTTTAAATAACAAATAAATGATCCGGCCGGTGTTTTTGAAAGTTGAAGAGACCGACTCTCCAAATCTGGTGGGCAAACCGCGAATAGCTGCCGCCGCCTGATTGGACATGCTGCCGTAAAACAAATAACTGATCAGCATCAAAGACAGGCCGATCAAAACAATCATCAAAAACATGGTAGCCATGCCGCCGGAACTGGCGGCCCAGATTGCCGGTATGGCAAAAACCATAATTGCGATGACAATCAGAAAGTTCAAAATAGTAACACCTAGAAAAAGACCTAACTTTTTCTTCACCACCAGCAAAGTCCCTTTAATTATTTCCAGTAACCCCTGTTCCAGAGGGGGTTGAGAGGCGGAAGAAGGCTCCACTGCGGGATTTGGCACAGGCGCCAAACCGGGAGTCTGTGAAGCTGACGGTTCTGGAACGGACGCAGACGGTTGTGCTGGCGCCGGATTCAAGTTTGACATCGAGAAAGTTTCAGGATCCTGGAACATGGCAAATTAATTAAATATAATTTTAATATTATACCATATTTATACCTGCAAATCACGGTATATTCTCGCCCTGGAACCCCCAATATAGCCGGTCAGAAACGTCCTGATTTGCAACTTCCGTCCGCCCCCGCCTATAATACCGGTAATAAACTCACCGCAACTTCACCGCTATGATTGAAGGAAAAAACTACTTTGAAATTGAACCCCGGAAAATCGGCCGGGGAGCCCAGCATGTCGTCGGCCGGCTGCGCGACAAGCAGCAGCGCGAGGGCAGACTGATCAAATATCCCCATTGGACCGGCCGGAGATGGGACGTCAGCACGCCGGCTACCGTACAAAAAGACCTGGCCATCCACCAGGCTTACAGCACCCCTATTCCGGAAACCAGCCTGGTTATTGAACCAATTATTGATGACGGCCAGTCCATCGTTAAACCTCCCTATGCCATCCTGGTTGAGGAAATCCATGGAAGAGCCCTCCGCGAAGCCGATCTAAAAGATCCTTCCATCCGGGAACAATTCACCGAACTTACCAGACAATCCTTGAACATCCGCCGGCAAAACGATTCGGGAGTGGATTTCATGGGTTTTGAATCAATCAAGCATCTGATCGATCATCTCCGCGGCAAAATGCCGGCTGACAAATTGGGGGCCTGTAACATTTTGATCGATTCTCGCGAACAAATTAAACTGATCGACACCAGCCTGCTCACGCCCGCCCGCGCTCCTTTTGGCGTAGGCTGGGCTATTGATTCTCTCATCGATGTCCAGCACAGCCTGATGGCGGAAGTTCTGCAGGACCAAGAGTTGATTGATCAATCCGCCAGCGAAAATCATTCCCGGCTGATGACCAAATTGGCCGAAAAAATTTACCGGCTCTCGCGGGGCACAGCAGAGGAAAATCCACGACTCACAACTCCTCACCAACCCCAAAATATTTTCACCGCCGCCCATGACCTTCCCCTTCATAACTTACATCCTGGAGTGCAGTGACCGCACACTTTACATCGGCTCCACCAATGATCTGGACAAAAGGCTGCACGCCCACAATCACCTCAAATCCGGAGCCAGGTACACCAAAGCCCGCCGGCCTGTGAGGCTGATCCATCAGGAAAAATTCAGCACCTTCAGCGAAGCCAAAAAACGCGAGGCCGTTTTGAAAAAACTTAGCCGGAAAGAAAAACTGCAGTTAATTCTTCAAAAACAATCCGACATCCTGTAAAATCATTTCAAACCACTAACAAAAACACATGTCTCTTAAAAAAACCGTGTACCTGCTTTTAACCATGTTGCTCGGCGTATTACTGATGAGCATCGTCCACACCCTGCTGGATTTCTGGTATTTCTACATTTTCGCCGCCGCCGATACAGTTCCCGTGCAAAGCACCTTCTGGCTGTTCAGCACCCACCTTCCGGTCTATGTTCCTGGACTTTTGCTGATTGCCGGACTGGTTGGAGGATTATGGACGGGACTTAAATGGTGGCAAATTGTCTATGTGGAAAAACGCCATTGGAGTTTTCAGAAAAAGACCGCGAAAAAACACAGCCGTAAAAATAAATAATCATTCTATTTAACAACTACCCATGAAATTTTTGGATTTATTGCGCAAACTGGGAATTATCCGTTATGGCGCCGTCAGCGGTACCTATAAAAACTTCAAGGACCGGCCTGACGAACTGATGTTCGATAACGTCTATGACAAGAAAAAGGACTTAACCACCAAGGAAGATCTCAAAGACATAGCTGATACAATCACAGGCGGTCATCAGAAATCCGGAAAGAAAAAAAGCTAATTCAGCAGACGGGACAACTCATTTCTAATTTCGACCTCCGGTTGTCCGCGAACCAGGGCAATTTCATTGACCAGCAGTGTTTTGGCTTTTTCCAAAAGGCTGCTTTCGCCAAAAGACAGAGTTTTTGTCCTGCTCAGCAGGTTCAAATCCCGAACCACTTCCACTACGTCAAAAATGGATCCGCTGCGCAATTTATCGATAAAATCTTTATAGCGGCGATGCCAGGCCTTGCCTCCAAAATCAGTCATTCTTTCTCCCAGAAGCTCCCAAACTTCCTCGATCTGATCTACAGTAATAACCGGACGGACCCCCGCGCTGGCGGCATTATCAAAAGGAATCATTACTTTGCGGTTGGTACCCATGATCTGCAAGACAAAAAACTGCTGCTCTATACCGTTAACTGTCATTTGTTTAATATCAATAACCTCCGCCACGCCCTGCGCCGGATAAACCGCCCTGTCGCCAAGCTTGAAAGGAAACGCCTGCTCACCGTTTGCCTCGGAAAGTCTCCTGGCGGGACGTGGTTTTTCCACGGCTGAAGCCGCGGAAAACTGTTCGTTATGCTCCCGAGTCAGAGCCTCCACCAGCTCGCTTTCGTTTGCGGCAGAATCAATGATGTCATCAACGGGAATTTCATCAGTTTCAGCTAAACCCAATAACTCATCAACGGTCGAAATATCATCATCGTCAGAAATTGACCGGTTTCTGCCAAACGATTTCTCATCAATTGGTGCCATATTATTATTGGTCAGGACAACTCCAGCTTGAAACTAGCCGGTAATTTTGTCAATGATTTATGTCTGATAATAGATTGTTCAAACAACCGGGGATCAGAACGGTTAATAAGTAATTGACTATAAAAAATTCGCCATTGGCAAAATTAGGGGTATAATTTAACGCAAGACAAAATTTAGGATTATTTTCATGAGAAATTATTTTAAACATGCGCTTGCCTGGATGATCTTGCTCCTGCCGCTACTCACCATCCCCCTGATCGTATCAGCCCATCAACCGCGCCTGGTGGACACCGAAAATGTCCGCGTTTTAGTCACGGATCCTGAAATTTCCAAAGCCTATTACGACAATCTGACGGGCAATCCCCGGATTTATCACATTGATTCGCTAAAACCCTTCGAGCTGTATTTACAAATAACAGTCCCGGCCAACACCAACCCACACGGACGTTATTCCGCCACTCTCTACCGGATTAACGGCACCAGAGCACATATGGCAGAATTAAAAGCCGGCAGCGGCACCTGGGAACCATTCTTTGAACCATTCGGTTATGACAATTATTTCAGGGGGCCGGAATTTAAACAAAAAATGGCCGCAGGAACCTATGAAGTGGAGGTCTATGGGAATGGCAATCAGGGACGCTATGCACTGGCTATCGGAACCATCGAATCCTTCCCTCTGGAAGAAATGATCAACTCAATCCTGGTTATACCCCAACTGAAAGTTTCCTTTTTTGAAGATTCCCCCTCCAGCTTTTTATTATCCCCTTTTGGGATCGGTTATCTGGTGGTAATGCTGGCGCTGGCCGGCCTTTTCGCAAAATTCTGTCATCTGCTGTTTATTAAATTCGCAAAAAGTCCCGCCAGAAAAGCCTGCAAAAACATCAGCACGGCCGGCCGCTGGATACGGTTTGGAATCGGCATCGTGATATTGATCAGCACCATTTTCACCAACTGGCATCCTTTTTTGCTTTTTGCCGGTTTCTTTTTTGTTGTTCAGGCCCGCACCTGTTGGTGCCCTATCTATGCCGCCCTGGGCAAAAATTTTTATGACACCAAATAGCAGCTGCGACCCGGCACGTGGAAAGACTCAGCATTCCTTTGAAAATCACAGATAGACCACTTCCGACCTTGTTTCTTCCACGATATCCCTCACTTCAATCTGCAGGGAACGCAAAGCGACTCCCCTGTGGGGTTTCATGGTCAGCCACTTATAACCTCTCCTCCAGCGGCTCCAGTATTTCTTGATCAACCACCAGATAAACGGTGCCAGTATCAATATCACCCCCACTAATTGTATGTTGTTTACGGCCTGCGTTAAATAAGCCACATTCCTGCCCAGGGTAAACCCCAGCGTCCCCATCAGAGTCGCCCAAGCAATACCGCCGATTATATTCAGAGTTAAAAATATCTTATAGGGTATCTCAAAGATTCCCGCCAGCAAAGCGGCATAGATGCGCAAAAGCGGCGTAAAACGTCCGATAAAAATAGTCGCGCTGCCGTACTTCAGAAAGGATTTCTCGGCCCTTTTTATCTCATAGGCTTTCATGATCCGCCATTTCTGCAACTTGGCAAACAAAAAGTTTCGTCCCAGTTTCCGGCCAATCCAGTAACCGAAATTATCCCCCAGAATCGCCGCCAAAGCGGCCAGGGAAATCACCACAAAAATATTCATATGCCCCTGGGCGGCCGCGATACTGCCGATCAGCAGAACGGTTTCCCCCGGGAACGGAACTCCGGTGCATTCAATCAGAATGCCCAGAAATACCACCCAGTAACCATAGGTTTGAATCAGGCCCAATATGAAATCCCAATTTTCCATGCGCCCATACTATTACATTTCAAGTCCGCCCACAAAACAAAACTTCTACCCCACGAAAGTCAGGGCAATCCCCGCTTTATCCGCGCGGCCTGTTCTGCCGATTCTATGTATATAGTCGTCGTAGGTGGCCGGCAAATCGTAGTTAATCACGTGGCTGACATCGGCGATGTCCAGGCCGCGCGCCGCCACATCCGTGGCGATCAGCACCTGTACCCGGTTGGCCTTGAAATCGTTCAGCGCCACCTGTCTTCTGTTCTGGGTTTTGTTACCGTGAATTGAAGCAACCCTGAAGCCCTTGCTGTTTAAATACTTGGATAATTTTTCCACGCCGTGTTTGGTCCGGCCGAAAACCAGTACTTTCTGGAATTCTTTCTGTACCAGCAGGTCTTCCAGCACGTCCACTCTCTGACGTCCGCCTTCGATGCGGATCACGTCCTGATGAATGGTAGCGGCGGTATCCCTGACTTTCACGGAAACCCGTTCGGGATTCTTTAAAAATTCATTGATCATGCCCTCCACTTCACGCGGCAAAGTCGCGGAAAAGAACAAAGTTTGGCGGTCTTTGGGCAGATGGGAAAAAATCAGTTTAATATCGGGAATAAAGCCCATATCCAGCATACGATCGGCCTCATCCAGTACCACATTGTGGCAGATGTTCAGATTCAACACTCTTCTCTGAATCAAATCTTTGATGCGGCCGGGAGTTCCGATAATTAGATTGGTATTTCTGCGTAAATCCCTGATCTGGGTCATGATATTGGCGCCTCCAATGCACAGTGAAGCGGTCAAACCCAGGCCGGTGGCAAACATGATGAATTCTTCCTTGATCTGTTGCGCCAGTTCTCTGGTCGGAGCCAGAATCAGAATTTTCTCGCTGCGGTTTTTCAAAACCTTATGTAAAAGCGGCAGCAAAAAGGCCGCGGTTTTACCGGTACCGGTATTGGCAATACCCACCAGATCCTTTCCTTCCAGAATTAAAGGGATGGATTGATCCTGAATCGGCGTGGGCTTGGTATATCCTTTGCGGGCCACGTTTTTCTTCAGGCTCTCATCCAGCGCGAAATCACTGAATAAATTTTGCGGAATGTATTCTTTGACGGGTTCGGCAGATACGACGGTCTTGTTGATAAACTTGGACACATCAATTTTCTGGTCTCTGAACCCTCTTTTTTGATTCCCTCCGAATCTGTTTCCTCCGTAATGTGACGGCCCTCGTTTTACACTGCTCCGGCCTCCGTAGTTTCTATGTGGCATAAATTTTAATCTGTTTGAAAAACGGATAATATATTAAGAACATAAGAATGTCAATAGCGCAACTCACCTGTTTGAGCTTTAACTTTTTACCAAATCATATCCTTTCTTTGCAGGTCTTTTCGTCTGTATTCAGCCTCTTCCAGGCAATCCTCACAAAGCCAGTTGACCTCTCCGGCCAACAAATCAACCTGTTCTTCAGGATCATTGCCGGCCAGCGTCAGTGGCTCCATCAAACAGGGACCCTTTTCCCCGTTACAATAACCGTCAAAATGATTATCCCCTTTCTCATTGAAATTTCTTCTGGAAAGCCCCATCAAACGCGCGGTTTGCTGGGCTCCAATCAGGGACAACAGTGCCAGGTAGACCCGATAATCTTCAAACTTGCCCCGCAGACGGCAAACCGATAACAAGCTGTTGGGATATTTTACCAGACCGTAAATAAAATCATTGCCCAGAAAGGCAGTAGTCAGGTCCTTGTCCAGCACCATCAGGTCAAAATGAGGCTGAATCATCTGTTGCGGCTCAATCCGCATAATATGATCCAGTTTATAGGCATTTACCTGCTGACCAAAACCCTTTTCGCGATGCATCAGGGCATTTTCCTGATACCAGTCGGCATTACCGTATTCACCTTCCCCGATCGGCAAATCACCGCTATAGGCCACGACAATTCTGCTTTGTATTTCATCCAGCAGTTTTCTTACACCTGACAGCACTGCATCTGCTTCATTAGTTTCAATTTCAGAAGTATTAGCCACAAACAACCTGTCCCGGACAATCGGTTTCGAACGCCCGGTGCCAAAACCGCTGAAATCGTTGTCATCCTCACGGGAAGCATAAATTCTTTGTTGAGTGGCCATCAGATCAGGTCTGGCCTCAGCCAGCCTGGTATCCTGTTGATAAAACTCTTTAGCCATAATTATTTTTAGTAAACTGTTTGCTAAAACAGAGCCTGGATTATACAACTAGCCCGGCTAATGTAAACCTTAAATTTTCACCATTTTCAGGAAACCGAAGCCCCTCTACCCCCGTCAATCACCAGCACCTGTCCCGTAATGTTGCGCGATTCCTCGGAAGCCAGAAAAAACACGGCATTGGCAATGTCCCGGGGCATATTAAAACGATGGAGCGGAATCATTTTCATACGCTTCTTAACTTCTTCCGGCTTTTTCATGAAAGACATAAACCCGCTCCAGGTATAACTGGGAGCGATCGCGTTGACTCGAATCTTCGGGGCCAGCAAAAGTGACAGGGATTTGCTGAATTGAATTACCGCCGCCTTAGCCAAAGAATACTCAAAACTGCTCTTTCTGGGATAAAGCCCGGCTACCGAAGCGATATTGATGATATTGCCTTTGATTTTCTGTTCCAGCATCTTTTTGGAAACCGCCTGCGTAATGAAATATCCCGCCTTCAGATTAACAGACATGGCATAATCCCAGATTTTCTCGGTAGTCTGGAAAAAATCGTTCTCGGGATATACTCCGGCGTTATTGACCAGCACGTCCACCCGCCCGAATTTTTTATAGACCGCCTGCACCATCTTTTTTACGGAAGGAAAACGTGAAAAATCAGCCTCAAAAAACTCCGCTTTAACCCCGTAAGTCTGGCGAAGATGTTTTAGCATTGTATCTTCCTCCTTGTCCCAAAGATGACAATGTAAAGCCAAATCAGCCCCTTCCCTGGCAAACATCTCGGCGGTTTCCCTGCCGATCGCCCTGGATGCTCCCGTAATAAAAACAACTTTCCTTTTTAGCGTCATTTTTTATTTTTGATGTTTTACCTTAGCGTCAGCGTTATTCTAGACCATGGGAAAATAAATGGCAAAAGTTGCCCCCGCGCTGTCAAAATTATTACGGGCCATAATCGACCCTCCCATTGCTTCAATTATCTGTCTGCTAAAAGCCAAACCGATCCCGTATCCGTCCGGTTTGCTTTTATCGGCCCTGTAACCGAACTCAAACAGTTTTTCCGGATTCTCTTTTATTCCCTGCCCCTGATCCACCACCTGTATAACCAGAAGATTGCCGGTTTTATGGAAACCGATTTCCAGCGGCACCCCGCGATAGTGGCCGTACTTATAGGCATTCACAATCAGATTATCCAGAACCTGATTCAAAAAATTGATATCTACCATCAGATTTAAATCCTGATTTCCCGACAGATTGGTCGTAATGGTGTGGTCGGGAAATTTTCTTTGCGTATCCTCAATCAAATGATTGACCGAAACCCTCTTCAGAGAAGGTTTCAATTCCCCTTCCCCTTTCATAATAATCTTCAGAGCCAATGCCGACATGTCACGCAGACGGTCTAAGGAAAGCCTGACGTCTCCCCGGAATTTATCGGACGTTAACAATGACCTGTCCCCCTCAGTATTGGCCACGGTAGTTTGCGCGTTGAGATCATTCCACATGGAAACGACCGTCACGGCATTACGCATATTGTGGATAAGGGCGGCCACGGTTTGGGCCGTTTCCAACTGGCGAGCCTGCTTCTCGCGCTTTTTTTCCAGTTCCCGGATCATGATTCTCAGCATCATCATTCTCCCGCCGGACATATCCAGATAAACTCCTTCAGGAGGCCTTATCGTCAGTTTTTTATCAAAACATTCCATTGAACAAAAACTCCTTAAAAAAAAATCACTTTTCGTTCTGACCTCATGTTCCGAGGGAACCGGTTCCTCCTCAACAACTTCCAAATCGGTCCATTCCAGGCGGGCACCCGGAAATAAGCGTCTGACCAGATCTTCCACCAGCTGCCGCTCATCCAAAAGATCGTTGGAAATAATGTGCAACAACTGTTCCAGCTCGTACACGTCAAAAAGCAAATTCCCTTCATCCGGACCTCTATCAAGGCCTTCTTCCGTCCCGGGTTCACCGCCTTTTTCGACAATGTATTTTGCCATTTGGCTGTTTTAAAACTGTCGTTAATATACTACAATTTTATTATTTGTCAATGCTGCGAGCACCCTTAGCTTTCAATCAACTGGTGGAAATACCATCTAATTGTGTTCCAATTCCCGTTGCGTGGCAACAGAATATATTCGCCCTTGATTTGCTTACAATCATCCTGTTTTTTCTTCAGATCCTCTTCGGGCAGGGGCGACTTCAGATTTTGTTTCTCCAAGTCCTGCAGACATTTACCGGCCTTGTCTTCACCGGTGTCTTTGGACTCCAGCACATTACCGGAAGACAAAACATTTCCGCTTTGAATTTCAAATCCCTGATAACGAAAATAGGCGGCCAGGGCATCGGCCAGACCGATGTCCGTTTCCGTTTTCTCCAGTACCGTTTTGGCCATCGCCGTCAGTTTATCGGCGTCCCCGAAACCAAAAGCCCTGGCCTTGGACTGAACGGCCTTGATGATCATCTGCTGGCGCTCGGCCCGGGCGAAATCACTGCTGGTGTGACGGGTTCGGGCCAGCCGCAAAGCCTGTTTACCGGAAAGATGGTGGTCACCGGCCCGGTAATAAAGAGTCGACCATTCACCGTTATCGAAAGTTCTGTAAGTCGGATCAATCACGGCCTCGTCCAAATGCACGTCAATACCGCCAATCAAATCGATCACATCAATGAAAGCGTACATATCGATCAGAATAAACTTGTCAATCTGGTAACCGCTGATTTTGGACAAGGTGCGCTTCATCTCATCCATCCCGTAAAGCGCGTAATAACTGTTGATTTTGCGGTTATTAAAATAAAGATCGCGGGGAACACTGATTAGCGTAATTTTTCTGGTTTCAGGGTTGATATTGGCATAAATCATGGTGTCCACCAGTCCCCCGTTTTTTCCGGCCACCAAAATATTCATCTGGCCGGGTACAACCAAGGCCTGATCTCCATAATCGGGAATTTTATCCGGCAAAACTAAAAGTTTTTTTTTGAGCCGTCCTCCAGAAAAGATTTGATATCAATTTCCTGATTATCCCTCAAAACCTTGATCATTCCGGAACTGATTTCCAGAGCCAGGGAAAATTTAAGCTTTCCTGTAGCGTCCAGCACGTCAAAAATATATTTACCGGTTTCCTCACGGGGTTTCTCCGCGACATTCAAACCAACTCCGGCCAGCGTTTCCACAAAAGCTTTGTCTTTGACGAGAGATTCCAGTTCCTGTTTTTTCTGCTGCAAAGTCTGTTCCACCAGTTGCCTGGCTTTTTCATCTTCAGCCTTGGCCACCTCTATTGATTTCAGTTTGGCGGCACGCACCATCTCCAGATTTTTCAGCATAAAATCGGCCAATTTAACTGCAAAATCCGCTTTACCGAAATCGGGAAATTTTCCTTCACCCAGTGCGCTCTGCACCAGAAACAGGTTATTATCCGCATCAAAAACCAGATTATATAAAGGCTGTCCGAAAAGTTCATTCTTTGTTCCGTCAGACAATACCGCGGCACCGTCATTATATTTGATTTGTAAATCACCTTTCTCTGCGGGCAAAATCTGCGCGCCGGTTAATTTTGAGTTAAATTCCGCGTTTGTCAGCAATGCTTCAAACGGGCCCTGAGCTGCCTGGCGATTCTGAGTCTGCTTCTCCGTACTGACCAGCGAATCCAGGAAAGCAAACATGGCCACGGCGTTTTCCGATCCTTTATCCTGATCTTTTCCAACATCTTCTCCACCGGACTGATCAACGGAATAGTTTTTTTCCGGCAATAATAAAAACTTTCTGATCTCGTTCAGATCACCGGCAAACAATTTCACGTCTCCGGTTAATCCGCCTACTTCATCCACCACGCCCTGATTGTACTTTTCAACGCGGCCTACCACTCCGATCATCGCCCAAATTTGAAAAGTGTTCCAGATTAAAACCGCCAGTATAAAATACAGCGTAAATCTGGTCCAACCCGTCTTGGAAAGAATCTTTTTAACGGTTTCCTTGTTCTGTTCCTGAATTTTTTCCACTTCCGGCTTGGCCATTTAGGTTCGGTTGCTAACTGCTCGGACACCTCACTATTTAATCCCAAATCCCGGCGGCTGGCAAACTAATTTATTGACGGCCAAACTGCCCCTTTGATAGAATGCCGGAAATTATGAAAATAAACGTTTCACAACTAGTCCCAAGCCTGATCTTTCCTCTGGTAGTGGGACTAACCAGCGGCTATCTGACCTCCACCGGAATCGACAGCTACTATAACCTGCTGGTAAAACCTCCGCTCACGCCGCCCGGCTGGGTATTCGGCCCCGTCTGGACGCTTCTATATATCATGATGGGCATTTCTCTCTACCTGTTCTGGTCCGCCCGCGGCAAACCCTCCAGCAAAGAAAGAGGCTATCTGTTCTTCATCCTGCAATTGATCAGCAACTTTCTCTGGTCGCTGCTTTTCTTTAATCTGCACACCCCGCTCTGGAGTCTGATTGACATCATTATCATGTGGGGACTCACCGTCACCAATATTTACTACTTCAACCGTACCAGTCACAATAGCGCGCTGTTGCTTGTGCCCTATCTGATCTGGATTACTTTTGCCACCTATTTGAATGTGGGCTTTCTACTGCTCAACTAAAACTGGCCAAAGTTAATTCGGTAAGGCTGCTCACGAAAAGATCAGCCGGATAATTTTCACGCCCCAACTCCTCCGGCAACAGTCCAATGCATTTCATGCCGGCCAGCTTGGCGGCAATCATGCCGTTTCGGGCATCCTCCACCACCACGCAATCTGACGGTTCGCGCCCCAGGGCCTTGGCGGCTTTCAGATAGACTTCCGGATCGGGTTTGCCGTTGGTAACATCGTCTGCCGTCACCAATACTTTGAAATAATCCCGTATTTCCAGAATGTCCAGCACCCTTTCCGCACTGGCCAGATTGGATCCGGTGGCCAAAGCAATATCCCGGCCGTCACGGTGCAATTTTTTCAATAAAATTTTTATACCTTTGATTGGTTTCACCACCCGCTGCCGGGGTTCTTGCATCATCCGTTCCTTTTCGTCCAGAGCTTTTCCCAAAAACTGCTCCAACCCGTATTCTTTCATCAGTGCGCCAAAGGCCTCGGTAACTTTTTGTCCGGCCAGTCTGTACGTAACTTCATCCGCGCTGATATTGATACCGTATTTACCCATCACCAGCGACCAAACCCGGGAATGGATTTTCTGAGTATCGGAAACCACTCCGTCCATATCGAAAATCACCGCTTTTTTCATTTTGTTTTAAATTTTATTGAAGCTGATTTGATCATCAGCAAAATCCACCATGATTTTATCACCTTCTTTAACTTTTCCCTCCAGAATTTGCAAAGCCAGTTCGTCCAGAATCTTGGTCTGAATCAGACGCTTCAGCGGTCTGGCTCCGAACAGGTCGTCAAAGCCGGCGGACACCAGATACATAGCTGCCATCTTGGAAATTTCCAGATCAATATTCTTTTTCTTCAGCCGCTTGCGCACCAATTCCACCTGCAATTCCACAATTTCAGCCAATTCTTCTTTAGTCAGTCTCTGGAATACGATTATATCATCCAGTCTGTTCAAGAACTCCGGACGGAAAAATGCGTGCAGAATTTTCATGACTGTTTTTTGCTGTTCCGCGGCATCCTTGGCCAGGTCGGCAATTTCCGCCGACCCCAGGTTGGAGGTCATGATAATAACGGTATTTTTGAAATCCACCGTACGGCCCTTGGAATCTGTTAATCTCCCGTCGTCCAGAACCTGTAACAAAACATTGAAGACATCGGGATGGGCTTTTTCAATTTCATCCAAAAGCAAGACGCTGTATGGGTGGCGGCGCACCGCCTCGGTCAGCTGCCCGCCTTCTTCGTAGCCCACGTAGCCCGGGGGCGAGCCGATCAGGCGAGCCACCGAATGCTTCTCCATATATTCACTCATATCAATTCTGGTCATCATCCTTTCGTCGTTGAACATGAATTGGGCCAGAGCTTTGGCCAGTTCGGTTTTACCAACGCCGGTCGGACCGACAAAAATAAACGAGCCTACCGGCCGGTTTTCTTCGGCTATACCGGCGCGATTGCGGCGGATAGCTTTGGACACAGCCTCGATTGCTTTCTTCTGTCCGATCACTCTTTTGCCCAGTGCCTTTTCCATGTCCACCAGTTTCTGGGACTCTTCCTTGAGCATTTTAGTCACCGGAATTCCCGTCCAGCGGGAAACCACCTTGGCAATATCCTCCTCCGTTACTTCTTCTTTGAGGATTTTCCGGTCTTTTTGCAGCTTGGCCAGTTTGGACTGAGCTTCCTTGATTTCTTTTTCCAGCCCGGGAATCAGTCCGTAATTGATTTCCGCCACCTTCTGATAATTCCCCACTCTTTCCGCCTGCCCGGCTTCCAAACGCAACCCGTCAATTTTCTTGGTGGATTCTTTGATGCGGTTAATGGCCTCCTTTTCATTATTCCACTGGATTTCCAACTCCTTGTTTTCATTATTCAGATCAGCCAATTCCTTTTCCAGTTCTTTCAGTCTGGTTTTGGCGGCCTTGTCGTCCTTCTCGGCCTTCAGAGCTTCCTTTTCAATTTCCAGCTGGGTAATCCGGCGATGCAGATTGTCAATTTCCGTCGGCTTGGAATCAATTTCAATTTTCAGAACCGAGGCGGCTTCGTCCATCAAATCGATGGCCTTATCCGGCAAAAAACGGTCAGCAATGTAACGGCTGGACAAATCCACCGCCGCCACAATGGCGTTATCGCGGATGCGCACCCCGTGATGCACTTCATATTTTTCCTTGATGCCGCGCAGAATGGAGATAGCGTCCTTCAGTGACGGTTCACTGACCATCACCGGCTGGAAACGGCGTTCCAGAGCCGCGTCTTTTTCAATATATTTGCGGTATTCCTTCAAAGTCGTGGCACCCACCGTGCGTAACTTCCCTCTGGCCAGGGCCGGCTTCAGCATATTCGAAGCATCAGTACTGCCCTCCTGCGCGCCGGCCCCCACAATGGTATGGAGCTCATCGATAAAAAGTATAATCTCCCCGTTGGAAGCCTCGATTTCGGAAATAATCGCCTTCAGTCTTTCCTCAAACTGTCCGCGATATTGCGTTCCGGCCAACAACGCGCCCAAATCCAGTCCCAGAATTTTCTTATTCTTCAAAACATCCGGCACATCGGAATTGATAATTTTATTGGCCAGACCTTCCACCACCGCGGTTTTACCCGTACCCGGTTCACCAACCAGCACCGGATTATTTTTGGTGCGGCGGGACAGAATCTGCATCACCCGGCGGATTTCATCGTCGCGTCCGATCACCGGATCCAGTTTCCCTTTAGCAGCCAGCTCGGTAAAATCAATAGTGTACTTTTTGAGCACCTGATATTTCTCTTCCGGATCGCGGGAAGTTACCCGCTGGGTGGAACGAAATCCGGCCAGAACTTTCAGCACGTCGTTTTTATTCATCTGCACCAGCTTGGCTACTTCGGGAATGTCCAGCAGAGCCAGAAAAAGATGCTCGGTGGAAATATATTCATCGTGCAGTTTGGAAGCTTCACCCTCCGCGCTGTCCAGATTTTTTTTCAAAGAAGGCTCAAAGTAAATCTGACCTCCAGATACGGATGGCATTCCGGAAAACTTTTCCTCTATCGCAGTCAATAACGCATCGGGTTTTTTCTCCGCTTTTTGCAATAAACCAGGCACCACTCCGCCCTTCTGATCAATTAGAACATACAGGAGATGCCAGGGTGTCAGCACCTGGTGAGACTTTTTGGTGGCCAAATCCATCATCGCCTGGATGGCTTCGGCAGCCTTGGTTGTGTAATTTTCGAAATTCATAAAAATACGGTTTAAACAAATTTCTAAAGTTCAAACCAGATTATAACCCCGTTTAGCACTCAAGGCAAGAGATTGCTAATGTCTTTTTGCATTCTTTTCCTCAGGCCATTCATCGATAGTAACGACCCTCTCGGCAGCTCCCGCCGCTTCATCAGTTATTACCGCCGGAACAAGCTTTTCTTCCTGCACCCTTAAACGTCTTTTCTCCGACTCCTGGCCGGCAATTCTAACTTTCTTTTTTTCCCGAGCGGCCTTAGGAGCCTTTTCCTCATCAGAAGGTACCCGCCCAAACAAATCCCGATGGGCCGAAATCAGCTGTATGGCTTCATAAGCCTTCATCTCCAATTCTTTTAGTTGTCCGGTAATCCCCTGTGGATCATTCAATTTCGGCAATCCGACAACCCATTTTTGCACCTCCAGCATCAATCGAACAAATGACTGAACCTCAGCCGGCACCTCCATCTGCTGATAATGTTTACTGATAGCCTGCCTGGAATCACGGGCTGGAGCAGAAACAAGCTTTTTTACAGCTAAACTTGAAGCACCGGCACAAAACAAAAACGGTATCAATACATACAAATACATAAGAGCTTTTGACACTATAGACCCTTCCATTTTATCTAAATAAGACAGCGTATAAATGCACAAAATCACCCCCGGGACAGATATCGGCAGTACTGCGCCCGGTCTCAAATGATCCCAATAACTCATCTGTTTAAAATGATCCAAACGTCTTTGCACTCTGGAGTTTTCCCCCATCAGCAGCCAGGCAAGTATTCTGACCTGATCCAGTCCACTGGCAGTACCGGTAACACTCATTTTGGTAGCAGATTGAGGTCAATTTTCTCCCGTATCATTCGCACCAGGCGAACAATCCTGATCAAATTATCAGGCAATTGTTCATCGTGCTCCAAAGCAAATTCCCACAAATATGTTAAACATTGAAGTTTATTTTCTTCGGCAACTTCCCTGTATTCAACTTCACAATCGAGCACATAACTGACCAGATCATGAGTGTCACGACGCAATATCATCAATTTCACCAATTTATCTCTCAATTCCGGTGTATTGATGACCACTTGGTCGAACTCGCGTCGCAAATCATCAATCAGAACCGAACCATCGATTAAATTGTTCGACATAAGGCAAAGATTATGGCGATAAAAGCATAGAGCAATAACATATTTTGTCAATGCCCCCTGCTTCGACCGGGAACTTGCCTTTCACACCAAGTTCTGCCACCATAGCCGCGTCAAACACTATCTAAATAGGTTTTCGGCCCTCTCACTAACAATATATGGAACTCATCGCCACCTGCAGCTTCGGACTGGAAAAACTGGTCTATCAGGAAATCAAAAAACTGGGTCTCTGGGTCGTGAAAACCGAGGACGGCCGGGTGACCTTCAAAGGTGAGGAAGACGATTTGGCCCGGGCCAATCTCTGGTTCCGCTGTGTGGAACGCGTACACATCAAACTCTCGGAATTCCAGGCCAGAACTTTCGATGAACTGTTCGATAATATCAACGCCCTGGATTGGGCTAAAATTCTGCCTGCTGAAGCCAGCTTCCCCGTACTCTGCACCACCAGCAAATCCACCCTGCACCATGAACCGTCCATCCAAAGCATTGCCAAAAAAGCCATCGTCAAAAAATTGCAGGCCCATTACAAGCTCGACCAGATTCCCGAAAACGGGCCTGAATACTCCATTCTGGTCAGACTGAACAGCGACATCTGTACCGTCAGCATCGACACCTCCGGCGAAAGCCTGCACAAACGCGGCTATCGCCCGGAAGCCAATCAGGCGCCCATCAAGGAAACCCTGGCCGCCGCTTTGGTCATGCTGTCCGACTGGACTCCCGAACGGCCGCTGATTGATCCGTTTTGCGGCAGCGGGACTATTTTGATGGAGGCGGCGATGATCGCGCTAAATATCGCTCCGGGACTGAAACGCCACTTCGCTTTTGAAAACTGGCAGGGCTGGACCAAAGACCGTCTGGATAAACTCCGCGAAGAAGCCGTGCAGCAGCAAAAAGAACTCACCCTGAACATCAACGGCTACGACATCGATCCCGAATCGGTCAGAATTGCCCAGTCCAATTCCACTCTGGCCGGTCTGGAAAAAGTTTTGCATTTCACCGTGATGGATTTCCGCAATCTGAATTTCCAGAAAATGAAAAACTGCACCATTATAACCAATCCTCCTTACGGCGAACGCCTGTCAGACGAGGGTGAAGTGGAAAAAACCTGCCGCGACCTGGGACAATTATTCGCCAAGACCACCGGTTGTTCCCTCTTTCTGATCACCGCCTTCGAAAAATTCGAAGAAGTCTTCGGCCGCAAAGCCGCCAAAAACCGCAAACTCTTCAACGGCAAAATCAAATGCTATCTCTATCAGTACCCGACAACCTCATAGAATATGTACATACGTTTTGCGAAAGACCAGGATTTAGCTGCAATCGCCCGCTTTCACCGACAAACCATCCGTCAGGTAAACTCAAAGGATTATCCACCGGAAATGATCAAAGTCTGGTCGGCACGCCCCAGCGCCAAAAAGCTGCGATCCAGCGCAGACCAATGTAAACGATGGGTTGCCGTTAAAGACGGTAAAATCGTCGGATACTGCGACCATACCCTCGAGGGAAAGTTCTGGGGCCTTTACATTCATAAAGATTACATCGGTCAGGGCATCGGATCCCGTCTGCTTGAAACTGCTGAACAATCCCTGCAAAAAATGGGATTTAAAAAAATTGACATAGAAGCCTCCATTACCGCTAAAAACTTTTACCGTAAACACGGATACAAAGTAATCAGAAAAACAACACATCGCATGGGTACGATTGACCTGCCAATTTATGTCATGACCAAGCGTATTGGAAATGCCAAATAAACCTGCTGAGCTTCATAGCATGTAATTCTCAAAGTTCAGGTATGGAAATTTCGAGCGTACCCCATTACCAAGTTCAGGCATGGTATTTTAAAGCGTGTTGAAGTAAATTTAGTAGTGTCCGAAGATGGAGTGCTCGACATGCCGCAAATATAGTAATTGCGGCCCGTGCGTAAAGAGAATTCAATTCAGCAATTGAATTCTTAGCAAGATCGAGGAACACACTCCTAATTTACGAAAACTAGCGCAAAAAATACCATGCCTGAACTCTTATTCTACAGCTGGAACGTCAACGGCCTCCGCGCCGCTGAAAAAAAAGACTTTATCCACTGGGCCGAAACCAGCAATGCCGACATTATCGCCCTGCAGGAAACCAAATCCCATCCCGAACAACTCTCAGAAAAATTGCTTAACATCGACGGATATAAAAGTTACTGGAAATCCGGCGAACGCAAAGGATATTCCGGCGTGGCAATTTACAGCCGCCTGAAACCGCTCAAAGTCATCGACCATTTTGAAGATCCGATTCTCGATGCCGAAGGCCGCCTGCTCGGCCTGGAATTTGATAAGTTCTTTTTCTTCACCGGTTATTTTCCCAACGGCGGACAGGGCATGCACCGCGTGGAATACAAACTGGACTTCTATAATCGTTTTGAAAAGCTGATGGAAAGCTTCTCCAAACCCACCATCTTTTGCGGGGACGTAAATACCGCCCATAACGAAATCGATCTGGCCCGCCCCAAAGAAAACCGAAACACTTCAGGCTTCATGGAGGTGGAAAGAGCCTGGCTCAATCACCTGATCGATCAAAAAGGTTACATCGATACTTTCAGACAATTCCACCCCGAACCCGACCGTTATTCCTGGTGGGACATGAAAACCAAGGCCCGCGAACGAAACATCGGCTGGAGAATTGACTATTTTATTACCAGCCCCCAACTGAAGTCACATCTGGTTGAAGCGGACATCGACGACCAAACCACTGGATCGGATCACGCCCCCATTAAATTGAAAATTAAAATTTAAACCGCCATTATTTTTGAGCGGCATCTTCTTCTGCTTTTCTTCTGGCCTCTATCTGACTGGGAATTTCGCACACGGCCTCTTTGCAGACAATCTTCCGCAGATGTTTTTCTTTTGTATAAAGTTCATGGAAAGTATCAATCATTTCCATGGCTTCAACATCATCTTTGGCAATATAAACATAATCAAAGTCTTCGGGACTGACCAGATGACTGGGCAAAACGTCTTTTTTCATCCAGGCAATAAGATCTTTCCACATGCGACCAATCAGAATAATAGGTTTATAGGCACTATGATGCACCTGCAGATGCTGCCACATATAATAGAGTTCCAAAAGCGATCCGATACCGCCGGTAGTTACCACCATCACATTGGACAAAGCTAGAAAGGTATCCAATCTCTTGGAAAAATGCTTGAAACGATGCCGGATTTCCAGATGGGGGTTCCCTTTGTTTTCAAAAGGCAGACTGATTACCAACCCGATCGAGTCGGCCTTACCAGACTTATCACCGGCCATATGACCGGCATTGGCGGCTTCCATCAAACCCGGACCACCGCCGGTAATAACGTCATAACCGTGTTGGCCAATCTTCTTGGCCAAATCATAAACTTCCTGATAAATCTCATCCCCGGGTTGAATCCTGGCCGATCCGAAAATCGCTACCCGAAAATGATCTTTTTTCCTTAATTCTCTGCGTAAATTTAATGTTTTAACCTTCAAGTGGTCAATCAATCCTTTTACTACTCCTGCCATTGGCGTGAATGTTAAATTATCTTATCCAGATATTTTAACACATTTTCGGCGTTCAGACCAGTTGCCGCGTATAAATCTTCGTATTTCCCCGATCTTTGATAGGAATTGACTGCCAATGACTCAAATAAGCTTACTTTCAACCCTTCCCCCAGAATGAAAGTGGCCAGCTGGGAATACAGTCCGGATTTGGCATTATGATCCTCCACCGTTACCACCCGGCCGGTTTTTTTGATTGATTCAAGCACAGTCCGATCAAATTGTTTGATTGAAGATACCGCAATCAGCTCAAAACTCTTTCCACGCGCCGCCATTAACTTCCACGCTTCCAGCGCCTCATGCACCATCGACCCCACGGCCACCACTGTTACACCCGTCCCCGCCCGGAGCAAATCGGTTTTCCCATATTCATAAACATAATCGATACCGTAAAAAGGCAACCCATCCTCGCCGGTAATTACGGGGATCTTGTGACGCCCCATTCTGACGTAAAAATTACCGTCATGGGTAGCGATGTAACGGATCATACGGTCGGTATGATTGGGATCGGCGGGTTCAATCACTTTGGTATTAAAAAGTCCCAGAAATGACCCTGCGTCATCAATAGCCTGATGGGTCGGGCCGTCTTCTCCCACCGAAAGTCCGCAGTGAGTGGCCACCATTTTGACATTGGTATTGTTGACGTCATTGACTCTGGCCTGATCCTTGGCCCGCGAAGTCATAAACACGCCAAAAGTGGAAACAAAGGGCACATATCCCGCCAAGCTCAAGCCCCCGGCCAGCGTCATCATATGCTGTTCGGAAATACCGCATTCAATGTGACGATCAGGATAGGCCTCGGCCAGATATTTGGTCATCACCGACCCCCGCAAATCAGCCGTCAAAGCCAAAATTTGGGGATTAACGTCGGCCAGATCCTTCAGAGCTTTTCCATAGGCCGTGCGGCAATCGGTTAATTCTTCGGCCGGATACAGCACTGCTTGCCCCGGATTTAAACTGTTTTTTTCGGGCCACTCCAAGACCGGTTGCTCTGGTTTCCATTTCACCTGTCCGGCAAATTCCTCAATTAATTTTCTTTCATCCGCAGTCAGTACGAAATTCCCGATCACTTTTTCCACCTGTTCCGCCGACGGAGCTTTTCCATGCCAGGTCGCCCGGTGGGCCAGTCCTTCCGTTTCCATAAAATCAACTCCTTTACCCATTACTGTTCTGGCCATAATCAGAACCGGTTTCCCATCATCCCCGGCTCCCGCGGCCTCCGTCGCTCCTTCATAAGCCCCGGAAATCCCCCTCCAAATGTCCCGGTAATCGTGACCGTCAACCTCTATCACCCGCCAGCCGGCCGCCTGAAAATGCCCCGTAATATTCACGGGCATTATTTTTTCCAGCGCGTCGGTCAGCTGCACGCCATTGAAATCACAAAACACTATTAAATTATTTAAACGGTTCTTGGCCGCGAAATTCATCATTTCAAAAATCTGTCCCTCATCGGCCTCACCGTCACCCAGCACGCCAAAAACCTTACGGCCGGTCTTTTGCATTTTCTCGGCCAGGGCAAATCCACAAGCCGCGGAAAGACCAATCCCCAGCGGTCCCGTCCCGTACCAGACACCCGGTACGCAGCGCGCCACATGTCCTTCAAATATACTGCCCGCGGCACGAAAGGTTGAAAGCAAAGCTTCACGGTCAACATAGCCCAGTTCAGCCAGCACGCTATAAACTGCCGGCGTAATGTGCCCGTTGGAAATGACAATCTTTTCTCCGGACTGGGAAATAATCGCCGCATAGATCACGGTCAGAAAATCAATCGAGGAAAGCGATCCTCCCGGATGTCCGCTTTCAGCTTTTTGCAGCATTTTCAGAATCATCCAGCGACAGTCTTTGGCAAAAATTTTCAAAAAATCCTCCTGTTCTTTTTGGAGTGATTCTCCAATCCTGGGAATTTGCATTTTTTACTTGGTTAACATTGCTTTGGTCAATTTTTTGGACAATTCCACACCCGGCTGGTTATAGGCATCGATCCCGAACAGCTCACCCAAAAAAGCCACGGATGCCTCCAGGGTAACCAGCAATCGCCCCAGATTTTCGGCATCCAGTCGCTCCAGACTGATTTTCGCCAGGGGCCGGTTTTTCTTGAGCAGTGCCACCATAGTTCCCTCCATCTCGGTCAGCAACAACCGGTTGAAACTGATGTTTTTCAAATAGGAAATTTCTTTGGGCTGCCACTCACGGTCAAAGGGAATTTTCAAATCAACCGCCGGTTTGACAACCTCCAGAAACAAATAAAATTTATCGTCGGGCCCCTCGTTATAAAGCTGGTTTTGGGAATGCTGATCGGTAGCACCCAGGGCCGAAACAGGAGTAATTCCTACGTTTACGCGATTCCCTTTACGATCGAATTCCTTGCCGATGCTTTCAGCCAAAAGTTGCCTGTACCAGTCGGCCAGCTTCCAGAGTTTCTGGGCATAGGAAAAAAAGACCGTGATGTTTTTCCCTTTTTTATAAAGCAAATATTGAACCACCGCCAAACGAAAAGCATCATTCTTACGCCAATCCGGACTTTGCGCCTGCTTGGCAGCTTTGCGCGCTCCGGCCAGTAATTTTTCGATATCTATCCCGGCCAGCACTGCCGGCAATAATCCCACGGAAGTAAGTATGGAAAACCGGCCTCCGACTTTTTCGGGAACGTCAAAAACCGGCAGAGTGGGATTCGAAACGGCCAATTTCCGCAGCAACCCGCGATGAGGATCCGTGACAAAAACAAAATGCCTCAGCCAGTCCAGTTTTTTAGCCTCTATCTTTGATTTGAAATACAAAAATTGAGCCAGCGTCTCCGGAGTTCCTCCCGATTTGGTAATCACCAGAAAAAGAGTGTGTTTGAGATCGACCGATTGCTCAAATTCCGCAAGTAAAACCGGATCGATGTTATCCAAAACAGTCAGCCTGACAGTTCCGAAAGAAGTCTTCTCAAAAAGCGGCCCCAGCGCGTTCCGCAAACAAATGGCTCCCAATGCCGAACCGCCGATTCCCAAAACCACCACATCCCGGTAACGATCCTTGGTTTTGAAAACAAAATTTCTGATTGAGTTCAGCGTGTCCTGATCATCCAAAACCTTTAAAAAATCCTGATCTCGGGACTGTAGGGCTGCAACATAATTGCCCGTGGCTTTTTCATATTTCTTCAACTCGGATTCTGAAATTCCCTGTGCGGAAGGGATTTTCCCGAGAAGGGTAAAATCAAATTTAACCATGTTTATTTTTGCAAGTTTTTTACTTTTTCCCAATCGGCCAGAAACGCCGCCAACCCTTTATCGGTTAAGGGATGCTTAAATAGCATTTCCATAACCGCGGGCGGGATCGTGGCAATATCGGCCCCGGCCAACGCCGCTTTAGTCACGTGTTCCGGATGACGGATCGACGCAGCCAGCACTTTTGCTTCAAAATTATAATTGTCAAAAACCGCCACCATTTCTTCCACCAGCAGCATCCCGTCTTCTGAAATGTCATCCAGTCTGCCCACAAAAGGGCTGACCAGTTTTGCCCCGGCTTTTGCGGCCAGCAGAGCCTGATTCACGGAAAAAACCAATGTGACGTTAACGTTCACGCCCTCTTCGGTCAAAACTTTGCAGGCCTTGATCCCGTCAACAGTCATGGGAACTTTTACATAAACGTTTTCCGCCCAGGTCCGGTATTTTCTGGCTTCAGCCAGCATACCGTCAAAATCTGTAGCAATTACTTCGGAACTGACGGGACCTTTCACAACTTCACAGATTTCCTTAATTCTTTTCTCCAGAGAAACGCCCTCCTTGGCAATCAGGGAAGGATTGGTAGTGACCCCGTCAACTACACCCAAAGCGGCATATTTTTTAATATCCTCCAAATTGGCGGTATCCAGAAAAAATAGCATATTATAAATGTAAATTTGTTTAAGAGAAGTTTAAGCCAAACAAAAGAAAAAGGAATAGTTTACAGTTGACAAAAACAGCTTTTTGAGCGAAACTTACGCCTTATTTTAATCTTCCTTTTAAATTAATTGAACCCTATCCCTATGCTGCCAAATGTAATCCAGCCCCCGGAAGAACCGATTGCACAGGACCGAAATATCCTGCTGATTGATGATGACGCAGCCATACGCAGGGGCATTCGCCGGCTGATGAACAAACATTTTTCCATTGTCTTCGAAGCTGGTGATCAGGTTTCCGCGCTGCAAGCCATTAACGGGCTGGGAAACGGAGATGTGATTGTTTCAGATCTGGAACTAACTCAAGGCGGTCCCGGAGAAGGTTTGGATATTGCAGAAATCACCAAGCAAATCCGGCAAGAAAAAGGACTAACTTTCATTCTGGTTAGCGGCGTGGAAAAAATCTCCCCCAAATTCCAAAGAGTTCAAGATGCCTTGAACTCTGGACTGATCGACGCTTTCCACCAGAAACCCTATGATATCCCTCTGTTATTGGACAGCATCAAAAAGTTGATGCGTCCGCGGCCTTAATTATCCCATGTCCAGTGCACAACCTCCGGTAAATCCACGCCGTTTTCTTTGACGTATTTGACGTGCAAATCCAGTTTCTTTTGGTATTTTTTAACCAGAGCTTTGGCTTTGCGGGCATACTTTTTATTGTTCACTCCAGCCCTCTCCAGAGCCTCAATCACCAAGTGAAAGCGGGAGGTCCCGTTGCGGAATTGCATATCAAAAGGAGTGGTTGTTGATCCCTCCTCATTGTAACCGTGTATGGAGAATCTTTCGTCATGGGGATGTCCGAACAACAACTTCTTTACCGTAATGGCATAACCGTGGAAATTGAAAATAATTGGTTTGTCTTTGGTGAAATATTTCTCAAATTCACCCAGATTGGACGGTCCCAGATGTCTTTTAGCCGGACCAAATCCCTTGGCCGTCATTTCGCTGACGCAGACAAAACGGGTTTTAAATTCCGGAATTTCATGGCGCAAAATATCAACGGCGGCTACCACTTCCTCCACCATGTAATCGCCCGCCGCGGCCAGCACTACATCCGGATCCTTCGATCCGTCCGGATCAATCCAGTCCCAAACCATCACGCCTTTTTCAAACTGGCGGCGGGCTTCTTTGACGCTCAGCCATTGCGGCAAATCGGTTTTACCGGACACCACCACGTTTACTTTGTCGCGACTCTTCAGATTTTGCTCCCAGGTCACCATCAGACTGTTGGCATCGGGCGGGAAATAAACGGAAACCATCTCAGCGTTTTTTTCCAAAGCATTACTGATAAATCCGACGTTCTGATGTGAAAACCCGTTGTGTTCCTGCCTCCAACAATTGGAAGTAAGCAAATAATTCAGGGCCCCGATCGGCTTGCGCCATTTTATTCTCTTGGCCTGTTTGATGAATTTGCAATGCTGATCCACCATGCTGACGTTGATCATCGAAAAAGCTTCGTAAGTGGCAAACATCCCGTGTCTGCCGGTCAAAATATATCCCAGCAGCATACCCAGCAAAGTATGCTCGGAAAGCATTTCAATCACCCGTCCTTTGGTCACGATACATTCATCCTCTACCTTTACCGGCCAGACATACTCGCGACCGGCTCCCACAAAAAGTTTGCCCATTTTATTTGATTCGGTCTCGTCCGGGCAGAAATAACGCAATGCTTTATCCTTCTTTTTATCCATAACAAACACCTCGTTGAACCACTCGGTGGCAATGCGGGTTGACTGTCCCATCACTTCACCGTGACGGCCTTTGAATTCATATTTTTCCGGTTTGGGCATCGGCAAATCTTTGACCAGATTTCCTCCATAGGCGTGTTTGCATTTCCCCATCCGTAAATCACCCTGCGGCACGTAAGTCAGGACTTTCGGAAGCGGGCGGCCCTTGCCGTCCACCAGATTCTTGGCATTGTACGATGACAGCCAGGCTGATAAAGCTTTGAACTGAATGGGATCACCCTTTGGATCGGCCAGCGGAATACCGTGTGAACGGTAATTGTCTTCAATTTTCTTGTCACCAATACTTTTCGTACCGGTCCAGCCTTTCATCGAACGGAAAATGATCACCGGCCAGGCGGTCTTGGTCACGCACTTTTCTTCACGCGCTTTTTTCCAGATTGCTTTGATGTCCCGATAGGCGGCATCCAGATTTTTGGCCATGCACTCGTGCAGATTCTCTTCTTTATCAACCACGAAATAGGGTTTGTAACCATATCCCTTGAACAGATGTTCCAGTTCCTCGTCACTCATCGTGGAGTAGATCGAAGGGCCGGAAATCTTGTAACCGTTCACATGTATAATCGGCAAAACGGCACCCGATTCAGCCGGGTTCAAAAATTTATTGGAATGCCAGGCCGCGGCCAGCGGACCGGATTCGGACTCACCGTCACCCACTACGCACACGGCCAGCAGATCGGGATTATCCATCACCGCTCCATAGGCGGTCGCCAGAGAATAACCCAGCTCTCCTCCTTCCAAAATAGAACCCGGTACATCCGGAGTCACGTGACTGGGCAGTTTGTAAGGCCAGGAAAAACCTTTGATCAGATTTCCCATTCCCTTACCGTCCCGTGAAAATTCCCGATAGTAGTCTCCCATCGTTCCGTCCACAAAATTATTGGCCAGAATGGCGGGAGCCCCGTGTCCGGGACCGGTGATAAAAAGGGCCTTCTGTTGATAGCGTTTAATCAGGAAATTGGCATGGGCATAAATAAAATTCAGACCCGGCACAGTTCCCCAGTGTCCCAGTATTCTCTCTTTGATATCCGCTTTGGACAGTGGCCGCTTCAGCAAAAAATTATCCTTCAGATAAAGCGTTGAAGCACCGATATAATTGGTCAGGGCGTGATAATCCTTGAACCATTGGAGCTGTTCCGCCGTCAGAAATTTTTTGGTGTTTTTTACAGTTTTTGTTTTAGACAAAACCATGCTAAAAATTGTTAAATTTTGTTTGAGCAGAGTATATCAGATACAATTTGTTTATGCATTCCAAATTTTGGCAAAATCTGAGCAAGCCGGTGATCGGACTGTCCCCCATGGACGGAGTCACTGACGCGGCCTTTCGTTATTTGGTAGCCAAATACGGGAAACCATCCGTGATTTTCACGGAATTTATCAATGTTGAAGGACTCGCCCACGGAGCCGTAAAAACCCTGCCGGCCTTTCTGTATGATTCCTCTGAACACCCTATCATCGGACAAATTTACGGCATCACGCCGGAAAATTTTTATCAGGCTGCTTTCATCGTCGCCGAACTGGGATTCGATGGCATCGACATCAACATGGGCTGTCCTTCCAAGGCGGTTTCCGGTCATGGAGGCGGCGCGGGACTGATCAAAACACCCAAACTGGCCTGCGACATTTTGCGCACAGCGAAACTCGCCGCTGCAGATTGGGCCGCCGGCAAAACCTTACAGGAAGCCGGCGTTCATCAGGACCTCCTGCCGTTCATCCGCAAACAACAGAAAGTCCACGGCGGCCCCCCGCCGCGCCGCCTCCTCCCCGTATCCGTAAAAACCCGCCTGGGTTACGAAAAAGTGATCACCGAATCCTGGATCGAAACTTTGCTTTCCTGTGAACCGGATAATATTACCCTGCACGGCCGCACGCTCCGCGAAATGTACACTGGCGAAGCTCATTGGGATGAAATCACCAAAGCCGCCGACATCGTCCATGCTGCCAAATATCCCACCACCATTCTCGGCAACGGTGACGTAAAATCCCTGCCCGATGCCCTGGAGAAAATTAAACGGTACCAGGTTGACGGGGCGCTGATCGGGCGAGCCGTATTCGGCGAGCCCTGGATCTTCAGCGACGCCGCGCCTCCCGGCCTCAACGAAAAATTCCACATCGCTCTGGAACACTGTCTCAAACACGAAGAAATTTTTAGCACTCACCGCGCAGCTAATTCCACTCTCACCCCCAGCCAGATCTTCGCCCCCATGAAAAAGCATCTGGGCTGGTACTGCCGCGGCTTCGCGGGCGCCAAGGAATTGCGAATGCAATTAATGTCCTGCGACAGTTCCTCCCAGGTTAAAGAAATTTTGAAACACCACCAACTGCCCGGCTAACTCCTTGTTCCTTTTCGAAGTTTTCGCCGTAACCGTGCGTCCATATAAACCATCTGCTCCTCGTTATAGCCGAAGTAATGGGCGATTTCGTGAAGCAAAACCTGCAAAATCAGATTTTCCAGCTCCTGCAAATCGGCAACCGATGCTAAAATGGTTTTCTCAAATAAAGTAATTTTTGATGGCTGCACACCACTGAACATATTATATGGTGCAGTTTTTGGTACCCCCTGGAACAATCCCAGTAAAGTTCGACGGCTGCCACGATAAGGTTCGGGCGGCCACTCCTCCACCAGAATATCCACGTTCTCCAGCTGCTCGCGAAATTCCGCCGGAACTTTTTTTTCAAAAGCCCGCCGCACCATCAACTCAAATTCCTGACTATCCAATTCCATAAAGTTTGTTCTAATTTCCCTTTGGGATTATATATGATACCTGAAACAACACCACATGGAAAAAATCATTTATCATGGCAAGCCCCTGCCTCTGATCATCGATTTCCACGCCCTGAAAAAATCCCGGCTGGAAATAAAGGATAACCACGCCCTGGCCACGCTCTGTTATGACCTCAGTACCAAACAACAGTTGAATCAGCTACGAATCATGACCGAAACGCTCTACCGCCGTTCCACCAAAAACATTACCGAAGAAACCCTGCTGCTTTTGCAAAATTTCGCCCCCCGGCCGCTCAAGGACATCCGCTATAAAAAAATGCGCAGCCGCTGGGGGTCAGCTTCCTCAAAAAACAACCTTAATTTCAATATCGACCTGGCCAAGCTGCCGCTGGAAATCCAGCAATACATCGTTATCCACGAATATTGCCACCTGTTCGAGATGAATCATTCGGCCAAATTCTGGGACAAAGTCGAAAAGTTCGATCCCAGCTACCGCGACCACCGCCGTCAGTTAAGATTACTGGAAAAATCCTGGATCCGCACGCAGCGTTAGCGAAATACGCTTCCCCTTTGCTTCCCTGATCTTTTCTGAAAGTTCCAGTCCATATTGAATTGCCGTTTTTAAAATTTTCTGTAAAATCGACTCGAAAGTCTGCGCGCGCAGCCCCTTCATGTCCGCGGTATTGGTTCAATGGTAGAACGCGACCTTCCCAAGGTTGAGACACGGGTTCGATTCCCGTATACCGCTCCATAAAATCGGCCACTGATATTTTACCTGCAAAGACATCCTGGTTCTTCTTTTTTATGATATTATTTGTTACAAGCAATACCATTTCTAATAACAGTATGACCAAAGATTGCAATGTATTTCAGCATTATTGGTTCAATCCAGGTTTGGCAGCTCTAAGAAGCGTTGAAGCACAAATCTTAAATTCAAAAATCACTCAGCTGCATTTACAATCCTCAACCTGTGCGCTGGATATTGGAGTCGGTAATGGATATTTTAGTAACCTGTTGGATGTCCATTTCAAACTTGGAATTGATTTGCTGCCGGAGCAGCTTGAAGAAGCAAAAAAATTCAACCAGCACGATGAGTTACAAAAGTTTGACATTTCACAAAAAATCTCCTCAGGCAATCCAATTAAAGCTGATCTGATCATCTCCAATTCTGTGCTTGAACACACCTCGGACCCAAACGCCGCTATCCAGAATATTGCGAAATTTTTAATTAAAGGTGGTTACGCACTGATTACAATCCCTCTGGAATCTTCCATTAAATGTGTTAATCCAGGTCCCAAACAAGAATACAGCCGGGTAATGAAAATATTTCTGGGCCATAAAAATATGTATAACAAACAAAAATGGGAAAGACTGTTTCTCAAACACGGTCTTAACATAGTTGAATCAAAATACTACTTATTCAGTGAGTTTGCCGGATACATGAAGGCCTTTTCTCCATTTAAAACAATCCTGAACGAACGAGTCAGATCTGAAGTTAAATTACATGATCATTTCATCAGCGAGTTTGCTTCCCACCAAAAAGAATTGTTTGTCCCAGTAATGAAAAGAGAATTGGATCTGTTTAGAGACAATTCGGCAAATATTGGTGATTGTTTATTTCTGGTTCTGAGAAAATGAAATTAGTAACTATTCCATTTGATCGATTCAATTTCGGCTTTTCTTTCCAGCAGTGTTGGCCAGACTTTCTCCCGTGACAGTTTTTGTTCGGATATCTTCAAAAAACAATTAAACTTCTCCAATAATATCTGAAATTGCTTTTCATTTTCGGCCAAATGATAATAATAAGAATTGTCTATCAAATCGGCTGCCCGAACAATCAAACAAGCCGCTCCCATTCGATCAGCTTCCATAAACGACTTGAAGTATCTTGCTTTGTGATCTTCAATAGTTTTATCCAGAGTACAGGCCAGCACCATATCAAAAACGTTTCTGCCAAATCTTTCAACCAAAGTATTCTCTTCCACTGAAGAATCCTCCATTAGATCGTGAAATAACGCCGCTATGACAATGTCTTTGCCATAACCAAGATCATAAAGCCAATAGGCAATTCTTAAGCTATGCATGAGAACCGGTTTTGTACTTCGATTAAACGTCTGTAATGCCTGTACCAAAAAAATTATAGCTTCTTCTATTTTTTGATCATCACTTTTGTTTAGCATTCTTATTGCAAAAACTGTAAATGTCTTCAATTTTGGCTGTTAAATCCACCGCCTGTTGATATCCGCAAACTTCACTCCCTATACTACCGTAGATTATTGATTTTAGCACTGCCGTATAATTATGCCTGTGCCCTAAACCATATATGTCGTTTTTATCGGGTTCCGTTTCATCATTTCCGTCCAGAAAGATAGAAGAATACTCAATTTTATTCAAGCCGGGCCCCCCAATCTTAATAGTCCCTTTTTCTCCCACAATCAGGAGAGTGTTTTCCAGATTCCGATTACTGACACAAGTCGAGAATTCCAGATTTATTGGTATCGAATGATTTTGAAGCATCACTGACATAAAATTTTCTGTTTCAATGCAATATCCCAAATCCAAAAGTTGTTTATTGGCAAACACAACTTTGGACTCATTAATATTCAGATCCGGCAACCAATGGCATAAATCAAGCAAATGTATACCCTGGTTGTAAAGTATGCCTCCTTCCTTATTTTTTATCCCTTTCCAGCTGTGTTGGTAATACTCAAATGGCCGGTACCATCTGGTTGCCCCTGCGCAATATAATATCTTCCCTAACTTTCCCTCCACCAGGGCCTTCCTTACCGTTTGTACAGCCATATTAAATCTGTTCTGCGTAATCATATACAGTCGACCCGCCCAATTGGCCTTGATCCCTCTTAATTCTGATTTGTGAAGACAAAGTGGTTTTTCAGATATACAAATTTTCCCCGCCTTTAGTACCTTTTTAATAATGGGAGCATGCAGGTGATGAGGAGTACAAACTGAAATAATATCCGTATTTTGAATTGATTCCTCCAGTGACGCAAACTGATTTAGATGATATTTTTCTGCAAACCGGCGCCCTGTTTCCAGATCTATATCATAGACACCGCATATACCCGCCTCAGAATTTTCGGACAACGCAAGGTAGTGTTTATGGGCAATATTACCCGTTCCTATCAACGCGACTTTTAACGGCATAATGTTCTTAAATAAATGAATGAATCCAGTGTGTCCTGAACGTTTCCCGTATGGGTTTCCAGAGATAAAAATATTGGATGTTTTGGATTTGCCTTTAACAGTTGGGCAAACACTTCTTGATAGGGAATATCTCCCTGTCCGAGAACCACATATCTTTTTCCGGTCACGTCGTAATCTTTTATATGAAAATAATGACTTGATTCAATAACCTTCCATTCATCCCGGCCAATCACGCTGTTCCCAATTGAAAACTCGTTACCTAAATCAACCAGAGGGGAAATGTTCCCGGAATCAAATGCAGATATTCCCCCGAGTTGTTTGATAAATTTAATATTACAGATTGGTTCGTTTTCCATAAGAATTGAGATACCGGCTTTATTCGCTTTCTCAAGCAACGGCGCCAATCTTTGAACTAATGTTTGGAAACGAAAAGTTTCTGAATCCAAAAAAGAAAACACCCTGACCCTTTCGCATTTGAAGAGTTGGGCAATGTATAGGCTTCGGTCAATATAATATTCTTCCGTTTTCACTTTATTAAAGCCGAACTGATGACTAATAACTTTCTCTTCCAGATCCCATTTGTACAAAGGAGAAGCAATACAGCTCACCTGGAGCCCGGATTCGCGAAAACGGGACGCCACATGTTCCAACGTTTGATCGGACAAATTAAAAACGCTTGTGTTGTTAAAAGATCTTAACTCAATCCATACAACATTATGCTTCCTACAAAAGGAAATACATTCTTCCAGATCGGAGCTGATTTCGTCATTTATTATACTCAAACAAACGTTCATCATAATTTAGCGGATAATTTCTTATAAATAGCCTCAACTCCACCCTCATCTAAATGACAGTCATTCCATATCTCAAAAGCCTTTACGCCCTGATAGATCATCCAGTACAGTCCTCCGCAGACATGTGCACCATGCTCTTTCGCCAACTTTAAAAACTTGGTTTCAAGAGGGTTAAATATTGCATCAAAAAAATATCTGGGTTTGTCGAAAAAAAACGCAGACTGAAGTAGATCAAAAGTTTCCACTTCCAGCAAAGAGACGGAACTTTGAGGGGACATCCCTACCGGCGTTACGTTAATTATATAGTTGATATCCTCCTGGAGTAATATTTTAGCAATGGCATACTGATCAAAAGGAATTGCTTCTTTAAGACAATGAAACCTTCCCATAAGGTTTACCGCCTTATTGTGATCCCTGTTCGTAATCCAGACATTAGACGTAAATTTTCCAAGTTCGTTGAGAACTGCCCTTGCGGCCCCTCCCGCCCCCAAAATCAGCACCTTATCCGCCGTTTCCAGAGGTTTTAATCGTTTGGAAATTGTCGTAATCGCTCCATAACAATCCGTGTTGAATCCCTGAAAACCTTTTTCCGAAATTTTTACGGTATTTACGGCACCACACGCTCTCACATTTTCGTCAAAGCTATCCAATAAACTCACCGCGTCCATCTTATGGGGTAACGTGATATTAAACCCTTTGAAACCAAGCTCACGCATTGACTCAAAGACAGATTTTAGCCTGCCGGCTTCCGGAACATTGATTTTAAGATGACTATAATCCAGCCCCTGCGTCTCAGCAAAATATTGAAACAAGTAGTTTGACACACTGTGCTCCACTGGGCTACCAATAAGCGCGCTGTAGTTCATTTTATCAAGTTAATGATTTATTTAAGAGAATGGAAACGTTTACAATCCTGTCTTCAACTTCGCGCTGAGGTGTTTCAAGTATACTTTCCCAGAAACTGACCACTCTCACGATATAGAGATCCGATAAAACCGCCAGATTCTCTTTGCTGATTGGAATGTTTTTTATGACACGGGAAAGAACGCTGGCCCATTGCTGGTCTGTCACCATATCATCATCTAATGTTATTCCTTCAAATAGCGAGTTCTTGAGACGTTGCCGTAAGGACAAAAGGGCCTGCTTTTTTAAATTCAATGCCTCGGCATAATGATCAAATCTGGAAATGTCGTCTAAAAAGTAACTAGAACAAGCCTTAAGAGCCCTGTTCAGACTCCTAAAAGGACGTTTTTCAAGCTGATAAAGCAGAGAGTTGGCTATCTGCGGAAACATTATGGCCAGATTGGGGAAACTTGCTTTATGAATTTTTTTACTTAATTTTATTTGACCAATCTTAAAAGCTCCCTGCATCGCAGAATAAGTAATAAATACGTCTATCCCATACAGCAAAGTATCCGGGTGGAAATCAATATTCAATAATGCCTGCACCAAAGCCCTGCTCATCCCAAAATCACCCGCAATAGGTTGCCGGATGCAATATCCCGTTAAGGCATATAGTATCGGGAAAGTAAAATGATTGGTTGCACTTCCCTCAAATTTATTTCGGGAGTAAACGGGCGTAATCAAATCGACATGGTTGCGAATAATTTGTTGTAAATAAACATCCATCCACATCGGTTCAATTGATCTCAGATCAGTGTCAAAAAGCAGCAAATAATCGTACCCATCCCTGATCATGACTTTAAATATTTCCAAGAGGTTTGCTCCCTTGCCTCTCGGTCTGGATTTATTAACAATGCATTCCTTCGAAAAACTTATTCTGAGATTGGAAAATACCTCTACTGTTGAGTCCGTACTGTCGCTATCCACAAGTAATATTGATGCGGAATCGTCTTTGGGCAGATATTCCCTCAAACCCTTGTCTATCGCCATAACAACCGCTTCAATAGTTCCCTCTTCATTATACGCTGGTAGTCCTACGAGAATTCTCATATTCAGAATGGGTTTATTGCTATGTATTCGTGTTATTTATAGTTTTGAAACGCTGGATTGAACAAATTTGACAATATCGTCAATCCTCCCTGACACATACAACAGACCTTCCGCCAACAATCTTGACATAAAAAGTTGCCTGATCTCGTATAATTCAGGACAATCAAAACTTGGCATATAATACATAAATTCTCCATTACTGCCCATACCCGGATTAGCAGTGGCACGAATATGCCGGGAAAAGTTTTCATTTAGAACCAGCTTTGTCACAAAATCATGACTATCATCTTTTACAAATAGTTTTTCTTGTCCCTGATCCACATGAACAACAAGTGCAAGTTTAAGTTGTATATTCCCCCTTGTGGATTCAATACCTAAACTTTCAGGGGCAACATATTGTTTATGTCTCCAAGTATCCAGATCTGATCCGGAAAACAACGGTAACAGATCAGGTAAATTTCTGCTTACCGATTCCTTCCTCAAGTAAACTATTTTTGTGCCGTCAAAAACTGCGGGAAACCCGTTTTCATCCATTCCGATTATCGATAAATCATTCCCAATCAATCGTGCTTCTGCATGACGACACAATTCTATTGCCAGTGAGCTTTTCCCTGCACCTTCTTTTCCAAAAATTACTATCCCCTGCCGGCCTATTTCTACCGTTGCGGCATGGCTAGTCAAACGCCCCTTTCTTTGCCGTGCGGCCTCAGTCAAAGGATAGCACGCATATGAAAGAACCTCACCGCTGACGCTGTCATATGGAGCCTGAAACGATACGCTGTTTTCACCGGTAATTACGTATTCAGGCTTTCCAGAGGTAAAGTCCAGCCTTGAACCCGGTAAATCCGGCTCAACCAGTCTATATCCTGGCATTGCCCGACTAAACCTTTCATGTCGATCAAACAAGGTTCTGATAATACCGGATTCGCTTGAAATCGTCACCGCCTCACCCCCGATTTCCACACCGATTTTATCAATCTCTACCATGATTTTGGCATTAAATAACCTCCCAATAATTTCTGCAAATGATCATTTTTTAAAAAAACTTCACGAATAATTTTCTCAACGCCACTGCGTTCTACCGGCTCTATCCCGACACGTGCCATATATACAATGACCGAAGATGGCTCTAATAATGGTTCTCCATTATTAGTCTTAATAATTACTGTATTGGCAGAACCGAAAGCCTCATAAATGGCTCTGGAAATTTCTGCAGCGTAATATGAATGTACTCTACCGGTATGATACACGGGATTCTTTCCGAAAGGGGCTTCCACGCTGCTGGATCGCATGATCGAAATCAATCCGTTTACCCGATTACCTCTCCCAACATACCCTTCCTCTCCAAATTCAATACAACTGCCAGTCGCAGTCAGGTAGGGGGCAGGTCGTAACGAATTTTGGTCTGCAGTATTAATTTGAAGATTTATGTCACAACCGGTACCAACCAGACTATTGGACAACGCCAGCAACTCTCTGTGCAGTTCTGCTTTATATTCAAAATACTGTTCAATTGTATGAACCTTGTGACTGATCATTGGAACGCACATCGTTACATCAAAACGCGATAAGTGCCGGACCGTCATTACTTTTATGTCCTGACCAATAAAATCAAATTTGGGAGTATAAGGATCGGTATAAAAGTAATTTTCCAGTAGCTGGGTCAAATTTTCGGCAACTGATGTTGGATAATGAGCAACAACACAAGCCGTATCGTTAGCCCATTGCTTTTTACTATCCGGTACATCGTCCAGAGTTTGAGGTCTATACCAACTGGGATTCATCGAATGATCGGACGTTTCGTGTGCAAAAATCAAGTCTTCCTCAACGTTAAGACCCGGCAACACTTTCCGTAAGTAAGATCTTGCAGCTGATTCCTGAATTTCGCGATAGGGAATTTCGGCATTCCCAAATGCAGAACTCATTCTCCCGCCAAAGTTCACCCTAACGTTCTTAATCTTCTCACCGTATCCAAAACCTCGTTTCCAAAGACCGCCCCCTATTCCTAATTTATCTAAATTATGGTGAAGTACTGCGCCATACTTTTCCAGAGTATATTTCGAATACTCGATAGAAATAATCTCGGCCAAACCATCCGCAAGAGTATCAGGATGGCCCAATCCTTTTCTTTCGACAATTTCTATCGGATCATTTTGAATATCATCCTTATACAAACAAGTGATCTTCATTTGTTGGGTATTAAGATATCACTCAATTTACTGCGTATATCTCTCGTATAATCAACTCCTCTCACAATAACCACGGGTTTACCCTCAGCAGACTCGCCCATCAAAATAGAGGCAGCCGCAGCAACCCTGTCAACTATATTCATTAGCGGTTTTCCGATCTTCCCATAAAGATCCGGACCGGTCTTTTGCTCCAATCCTTTAATTCCGGAAAAACCAATCGCAGCACCGATAGAACCACCTCTATTGGCATTCCCCAGACTATCAGAAATGATTACGGAGACTTCTCTAACTTGAGATTCTATCCGTTTCCGGATTTTTTCCGCGCTTGCATCCGCATCCAATGGTAATAAAACGACTCTTTGCCTATCTTCCTGATCAATATTAGACATGTCTATCCCTGCCGAAGTACAAACCATTCCGTTGTTGTGCTCTACTACAATTACCTTACCTTTTATATCAATAATTGATTTAGATTCCCTCAAAACCAGTTCACAGAACTCGGGAGATCTGCCGGTCTTTCTGGCCAATTCCAGAGCATATTCTGAAGGTATCACTGTATCAAGCCAAATAAGTCTGTCCTCTGCCTTGGAAACAATCTTTTGCGCAATAACAATGATGTCCCTGTCTTGAATCGAATCAGCATAATCCATCACCATCTCCCCCAAATCATCTCCAGGCTTTACCAGTGGAAAATTTGGTACCTCGATGACTTCTATTTTGGTCATACTTGTTTAGACTCAATATTTTAAAATTCAGGAGATTGCACATTACCAATCTTTCCACGCGTTTGTCAATTGCCCGTGCGATATTTCAATCAAACAATAACTGAAACTCAGTTCAAATAAAAAAATTCAATTTGCTAATCTGTCAGCCTTGGGCTAGTATTCCGTGGCTAATTGGCAATAATGTTTTAAAATATACATTTCTTTCGCTTACTGCCCCGGCAAAACCTCATCTCCAAGTTAATTCTCAAGTTACCGCTATGAAAACCCTCTCAATCGCTATCATCGCCCACGTTGATCACGGAAAAACCACCTTGACCGACCATCTGCTCCGCCAGGGCGGAGCCTTCAACACCCACGAAAAAGTGGAAGAACTGGTCATGGATTCCAACGACCAGGAACGCGAAAGAGGCATCACTATTTTTGCCAAAAACTGCGCCGCTTTTTACAAGGACGTGAAGATTAATATAGTTGACACTCCCGGCCACGCCGATTTCAGTTCCGAAGTGGAACGCATCCTGAAAATGGTGGATTGCGTGATTCTGCTGGTAGACGCCAAGGAAGGCCCCATGCCACAGACCAAATTCGTGCTGGCCAAATCCCTGAAGCTCGGCCACAAACCGATCGTGGTCATCAACAAAATCGATCGCAAGGACCAGCGCGCCGAAACGGTCGTGGACCAGGTCTTCGACCTCTTCGTGAAACTCGGCGCCACTGACGAACAGTTGGATTTCCCAATTATTTATGCCATCGGCCGCGAGGGAATCGCCAAATATAATATGGAGGACGAAAGCAAAGACCTCACCCCGCTTTTTGACACTATCCTCAAACACGTCCCCCTTTACGATGAATCTTTGGCGCAAAAACCCCTGCAAATGCAGGTTACCAACCTCGGTTATGACGATTACATCGGACGCATCGCCATCGGACGCATACTGAAAGGAACTCTCAAGGTTGGTCAAAACGTCACCATCTGCAAAATCGACGGCAGCAAAAGGACTTCCCGCGTCACCAAGATCTTTATTTACGAAGGCGTACGCCAAACTGAAGTAATAAAAGAAGCTGATGCCGGAGAAATCGTGGCTATTGCCGGATTCCCGGACATCACCATCGGCGAAACCGTCACCGATCCTGCGCTCCCGGTTGCCCTGCCCCTCCTGCAAATCGACGAGCCAACCCTGCAGATGAATTTTCTGGTCAACAACTCCCCTTTTGCCGGCAAGGAAGGGAAATTCGTCACCACACGCCACATCAAGGACCGTCTGGACAAGGAATTACAAACCAATGTCGGTCTCCGCGTTGAACCCCTGGAAGGAACCGACGGCTACAAGGTATCCGGTCGCGGCGAACTGCATCTGTCCGTACTAATCGAGGCCATGCGCCGCGAAGGTTTTGAGTTGCAGGTTTCCCAACCCGAAGTAATTCTTAAAGACATCGACGGCCAGAAATGCGAACCGATTGAACAACTGATTATCAGCGTCCCGGAAGAATTTTCCGGAACCGTGATCGAAAAACTGGGCCGCCGCAAAGGCGAGATGAAAGATCTGGTTACCGAAAACGGCATCACGCGCATCGAATATGAAATTCCTACCCGCGGTCTGCTGGGTTTCCGTTCCGAATTCGTCATGGATACCCGCGGCGAAGGTCTGATGGATCACAGTTTTCTCAAATATGACGGTTACAAAGGCCTCATTCCGCACAGGGGCAACGGCGTTCTGATTTCCGGTGACAAAGGCGTTACGGTTGCTTACGCGCTATTTTATCTACAGGAAAGAGGAACTCTGTTCGTACCGCCGGTTACTCCGGTTTATGAAGGCATGATTATCGGTGAAAACGCCCGCGGAGAAGATCTGACGGTCAATCCCTGCAAAGAGAAAAGGATGTCCAATATGCGCACCACCGCCTCCGATCAGGCCATCAAGATCACCACGCCCCGTGAAATCACACTGGAAAGCGCGCTGGAATACATCCAGTCCGATGAGCTGGTGGAAGTCACCCCGAAGTCCATCCGTCTGCGCAAAAAGTTCCTGACCGAACTGGACCGCAAACGCGTCTCCAGGGATAAATAAGACCGTTCCCACCCTTTTTCCCGATATAACGCTTTTTCAAAGCTGCCATTTTGTGCTATAATAAGCAGATTATCGCTAACAGAATCCATGGCGGCACCAATCAACACCAATACCAACGTTTCCTCCGGCACCGAAGGCGGACAAATTGATTTTGCCAACCTTGGTCCCTATCTTCTGACCAAATTTGTACAAGTGTTGGAAGCGGCACTGATCATCGTCATCGGTATTTTTGTTATACGCTACGCCAAACGATATCTGAATAAAATCGCGCTGGAACACGAACAGCAAAAAACCGCCCTTAATCTGTTTGAAAAACTCGTTACCGGTTTCATCATTGTCATTTCCATTACCCTGGCCCTGCGCATCGTCGGCATCGATATGACGCTGCTGGTCAGCGTTACAATTCTGGGTCTCAGTTACGGTTTACAGGACATTATCAAAAACTATGTGGCTGGCATTCTGATCATGTTTAAATCCCCTTTCAAAATCGGCGACATTATCAACATCAAAGGACATACCGGAAAAGTGGATAAAATTGATTTTCAGGCCACCACGCTGCGTACCTTCGACCAAAAAGACGTGACCATCTACAACAGCGACGTCATGACTCAATCCATCATCAACCACTCCCGCAGCAACATCAGACGGATCGAGGTGGAAATCAAACTGGGCTTCGGGTCAGACTACCTGCACGCCATAAAAGTTCTGGACAACATCATTCGCAACCACCAAAGCATTCTCAAAAAACCCTCCCACAAAATTGTTTTCAAAAAGTTCGATGAGGACGGCGTTGTTTTCACCATACGCTGTTGGGTCCAACTACCCTGCAACCTGCTGGCCATTAAATCCGACCTGGCCCTGCAGGTCAGCCAGATTTTTGATGAAGAAAATGTCTTTATACCGCACAGTAAAGGTATTGAACTGGATGTTGATTACACTTTCACCGAAAAAAAGAAGGCCCAGAACGAACAAATCAAAACCAGTCCCAATTTCAACGTAGATGACAGTCAACCAATTCCCGCCGACGCAGAATTAATCGACTTCGAAGAAATCGATTAAATTTGACTTTTAGAGGTTCCTCCGTTTTAATAAGGCCGCTTCGCACGAATTTATCATCAATTTTTCTATGTCTAATAAGCACGTCAATCATCAGCACGGTTTACACACCATGAACGCCACCCGCCCCAAAAGCAAGGTGACCAAAAAAGTCAATAAAGCCAAGGCCAAAGTCAGAAAGGCTCCTCTCCTGGCAGCCCTGATGGAAGCCCGCTACGGCAAGAAAGTGGCCGTTACCAAAACAGCCAAACCCGCCAAAAAGACCACCGCCGCCAAGAAAGCCACCGCCAAAGCCAAAGTTGCCACCAAAAAAGCCGCGGCCAAAAAGAAGGCCTAAATAAAACAGCTTTCCAATTCTCGTTTGACTATTAAAACACCGTTCAATCCACGATTGACCGGTGTTTTTCCATTATGCCTCCAGAAAGTCCCCCCTTCCTTGCTGAATAATTAATTTGTGTTATAATAAACAGATTATCTATTTCCAATATAAAAATATATGTCTTCATCCAATCTCCAGACTATCGAACAAAAAGACGACGATTCCCAAAAACCCGACTCCCTGCCTCCGGAAAGCGGCGACAGAAAGCGTGAAAAAAACGAATCCCTGGAAGCCGCGGATCAATCCTCAGCTAAAATCCATGATATCAGTTCCGCTATTCATAAACGGATTATTCCGGAAGGAGTGGATCTGAGCCAATGGGGAGGAGCAAATCTGGACCGGGAATTCCTCGATGAACTTAAATCCTATGGTTTTTCCAAAAATGAAATCGAAAAATTACATATCATCCGGGGAAAAATACGCGGATCTGCTTTCTATCAGAAAGAAGCCGACCACCGGGAACTTACACAGGCCTTGAAAACCGCCCTCGGAGACGATTTGAAATATTTATACTCCATGCTGGCCAAATTCCGGACCAATGCCGGCAAAGATTTACCCGGTCTCTCAACGCAGGAATTGGATATGGAGTTCATGGATAAACTGGGGGTCCGTTTCATCGATCTGGAAAGACAAAGGGAACGGGTGGACGAATTAATCATCAATAAATTTGGCTATCGGGACAATATCCGCAAACAACAGCTTTTCAAGCTGATCGTCAAACACAATCCCGATATTACCCTGCTCAATCGTCTGGCAGTTTTTGTTCGCCGCATCTATTCCACCTATGACCGGAAACCCGAAATTTTCGGTGATGACCACTTTGATAATCTGGCCTTTGGAATTATTGAAGACTGTCTGGCCAATAAAAAAATTATCACCCTGCCAATACAAAACCTGATGACCGATTTTATTGCGCGAACGCGTCTCACGGATCCCCGCCCACTTATCTCCCTTTACCCACTCTATGAAAATGACGCCGGAAAATTCAAGCAGGTACTGGACTCCCTGGAACAACTGATCCAAAGATGGGGAACAAACACCCGTGAACTCATGATTATGATTCAAAACCTGCATCCCCTCTATCACAACAATCTGGCCAGTTTCCAGAAATGGGTGGACCGGACTGCCGGCATCCTGCAGCATCAGCCGACACACTATCGTTCTTCGGATGTCATTGAAAGCGAAGAAAGAGCCAAAGCAGAAGTTCTCAGAACCATCAAACCTTTCAATCTGGGGGGAAACCACGATTTCAGTAAAATTATGGAAAACCTGGAACCTACAGACGCCGAGACTCTGGGAAACAAACTTATGGATGAAGCCACCCATTTCATGGATCTCTATTATTATGGAAAAGAAAGCGAAGGACTAAAAGAATATTACGATTCTTTCCTGCGCGGACTCTATGAGGGGCAATCCGTCTATATCATTCCGGCTGCCCCGGGCCAAACCCATCCCCGTCTCGACCTGCAAAAACTGGAAGGGCTGATAAAAGTATTCCATGAAGCTTCCAAAGTAACCTATGACGGGTACTACCAGAGAGACGGGTCTTATATCAGAGATATCGAAAAGTACATCACTAAAAATACGAGTGGAAATCTGACCCTGGAACAAATTCAACACTTTTACCGGGATCTGAGGGCAGAAACAATTAAGGAACACGACCAAAAACTGGGCCGTCCAGCTTCAAACGACACCGCCAAATAGTAATCCAAAAACCGGCCAGGACTTATCAAAAACCCCGAATGGTGCTATAATAAAGGGATTTTTTAATTGACCCCGACATGGAACTTGATATAAACATGGCTATCTTCCGTCTTTTCATTGGCGGCGTGATCGGAGCAATCGTCGGCCTGGAAAGAGAGAAAAGCATGCAATTGAACAAGGAAAAAAGCCCCATCGGCATCCGCACCGACATCCTGATCGGCATATTTGGAGGTTCCGCCATCTATTTGAGTCAGATTATCAACGAATGGGTTTTTCTGATCTCTCTGGTGGCCGTCATTACTTTCAGCCTGCTCCCCCTGACCAGCAAAGCCAACGAAGGTGAAAAAATCATGAGTTACAAAACCGCCCTCAGTTCAATTATCGTTTTTCTGATGGGCGCGCTGGCGTTTGCCGGCCAAATCCAGGTGGCCCTTGCCGTGGCTATCATCACCACTTTTGTCCTCTCTCTGAAATACACCCTCAAGCAGTTTATTTACGGAGTATCGTATCCGGAACTGATTGACGGCGTAAAATTTGTGATAATCGCCTTTATCATTCTGCCCTTTCTGCCCAATGTACCCTATGACCAAACCCTGGTGCAGTTTTTTGAACCTTCCTCCATCACCACTCCGCTTTCCACCAACATTATCAATCCTTACCGCATCTGGCTGCTGATCGTAATCATCAGCGGTCTGAACTTTCTGGGTTATATTCTGGTAAAGATCTTTGGTAAAAACAAAGCCTATAGCCTGACCGGATTAATCGGAGGTTTCTATTCCAGCACCGTAACTTCGCTCAACCTGTCGACCACCAGCAAAGAGCACCTGGACATAACCTATCCGTTTGTGGCTGGCATTTTATTGGCTTGCGGCAGCAGCTTTTTCAAAATGATGGTTCTGGTCAGAACCTTGAACCTGAGTCTTTTTGACCGGGTATTTCCCAGTCTGTTGGCCATGTGCACCTATCTGCTGCTTTCCGGCTGGTTGTTCCACCTTTACGGCGAAAAAAAACACCAGGCCGGTAAAATGTTACAGAAACGGGATATCAAACAAAAAGAACTGGTCCAGGTAAAATCGCCGCTGAACCTGAAAAGTGCTTTTAAACTGTCGGTCTTCGTAATTTTGACCATGCTGGGCGCCAATCTGATTTTACGCTATGCCGATCTGAATTTATACTATGTGTTGGCTGCTTTGATGGCCTTTTTATCAGTCGACGATCCGATTATCATTTCCACGGCCGACATAGCCGGAACAGTCCTGACTTTGGGAGTCGCCAAAAACATCATCCTGGGAGTAATTTTCCTGAACTTCCTCCAAAAACTGCCGATGGTTTATCTGTTTGGAAACAGAAAACTTCTCAAACCTTTGGCATTGGGATTTGGCGGCCTTCTGCTTGTCACTCTGCTCTCTCTGCTGTATCTTTAGGACGACTTAACCTAATCGTCCCCGATGTCGCTTTTTGGCCGGAGGAAAGCAAAAAGTCTCTTTACCAAGCCCCCCCGCCGGCAGGAAATAAAAAGCCGCCGCAGGGTCTTTGGCAAAGCCTCCATTTCCCAGACCTCCAATCCCTATGTCACTGCCAAAAATCTCCGCGCCCCCATCAAACTGCGCAAAAAAATCCGCCGCACCTCCAAGGCCAATATTGCGCTCCCGCCCAACCGCCTGACCCATCAAAAATCCTCAAAACTCAGAAAAATACTGATTATTCTGCTGATTATATTTACCCTGGGAGGACTGACCTATTTCACGTTTTTTACCGACTATTTCCAGATTGAGGGGTTTCAGATCTATGAAGAAGGAACCGAAATCACCACCAATTTGAAATTAAACGAAATCGCCACCGCCATACTGTCCAACCAGAATATCCTGCTTTTCGACGAAAATATTCTGTCTGCGGAAATGCTCAAGGAAAACCCCGAATACAGAAGCGTCAAAATCAAAAAGATCCTGCCCAAAAACATCGAAATTGAACTGGAAAAATTTCCGGTCACGGCCAACATCATCGATATTATCGACGGCGTCGACGGCATCAAAGTCCAGAAAAAATATCTGGTCAACAGCAACGGCATGATTATCATGGAAAACGAGGAAAACCCCGATCTGCCCTATATCCGCGTAAGTACCAAACAGGCCCTGGGCATCAACGCCTTTCCCCTGGATCAGGAAAAACTGGATTACATTATCAAACTGGTCAATCTCTTTGAGGAAAAATTCGGCATCAAGGTTGTGGAAGCCGTCTATCTGAAACAGGCCCGGGAAATCCACCTGAAAACCGAAAAAGGTTTTGACGTTTGGTTTGATTCTACCAAGACCATCATTTCACAAATTGACAAGCTAAAAAGAGCACTGCCCAAACTGGATATTTACAAGACTCCCCTGGAATATATAGACTTGAGAATAACGGGTACCAATGCTGAAAAAGTACTGTACAAACGTCGCTAAACCAAAGCAATTACCGCATAAAATCTCACTATGACCTGGGCATTTCTCGGCATCTTGATCGGAGTAATCATCGGACTGGCACTCAATTTTTCCATTCCGATCGAGCTCACCAAATATTCCGCGGTTATCATTATGGGTATTCTGGATGCCCTTTTCGGCGCTATCCGGGCCGAGGCTACCAATGACCGCTTTGACGGAATCATTTTTATGACCGGTCTGGGGTTTAATATTGTTCTGTCCGTTCTGATAACCATTTTGGGCGATAAACTGGGCCTGGACCTCTATCTGGCTGCCGCTTTTGTCTTCACTTTCCGCATTTTTACCAATGTCGGAGCCACCCGCCGCTATCTGTTGGACCGTCTTCTGGCCAAGACCAAAAAGAACGCCTGAAAAAGGGCTTGGCAAAATTGGAAGTTTTGGCTTTTCTAATTGTTCGGAAGCCGTTTTTTTGCTATAATTAAGTGAACAAAAAATAAAACTAAAACAAAAAAACATGTCCAAGTCTTCGAAAATTGCTTTAATCAGGGAAATTTTAGACAGTGCTGAGGCCTCGCTGCGCTCGGCCAAACAAATGCTGGCTGAAATGGCCGGGGAATCAGGTCAGAATCAGCTTGCCAAAATGGCCGAGAAAGTCGGCAGCCACAAACAGGTTGGCGAACAGCATATTATCGAGGGATCGTTTGACGGTCAAAATATGATCGGACCCGATGCCCGCGTTTATTCCGTTCCGGCCAATTATGCCTCCAAATCCAAGCTGGTCCCCGGAGACGTTTTAAAACTGACTATTACCGAGGACGGAACCTTTCTGTACAAACAGATCGGCCCTATCGAAAGAAAAAAGCTGGTTGGAACGCTTACCTATGATGATGGCGTTTACCGCGTCATTGCCGGAGGGAAGTCCTACAAAGTATTGCTGGCTTCCGTAACCTATTTCAAAGCAGAGATCGGCGACCGGATCACTATAGTGGTTCCGGAAAGCAGCGACAGCGACTGGGCTGCTATTGAGAACGTTCTCCCCCGCTTCGAGGAAGGCATCAGTCCTGACGATTTCAAAATTTAAAAAATCCCCCGCCGGAAAACCGGCCAAAATAAAAATAAAATTATGGCTCAATTAGACAAAATCTTCAAAACCGCTGTTCAGTACAAAGCTTCCGATGTCTATATCACCACAGGTACCAAGCCCATTCTGCGCATCAACGGTAATCTGATCTCCATCGAAGAACATCCGGTGCTGTCCAAAAAAATGGCTGAGGACTACCTTTCCGAAATTCTAAGCGACAAACAAAAGGAAGAATTTTCCCGCACTCTCGATCTCGACTTCTCTCTGGAAGTACCCGGAGTTTCACGCTTCAGAGTAAATATGTTCGTCCAAAGAAAGGGAATCGGAGCCTGTTTCCGCGTCATTCCGGAAAACGTCCACACCCTGGAAGAATTGGGACTCCCGGATAAATTAAAGGAAATTGCCGTCACCGACCTGGGTCTGGTCATCGTAACCGGTGCCACCGGTTCAGGTAAATCCACCACCCTGGCCGCCATGTTAAATGAGGTCAACTCCAAAGACGCGCGCCATATCATCACCATTGAAGACCCCATTGAATACGTCCATGAAAACGTTAAATCCGTCATCGATCAACGTGAAGTCGGCACCCACACCCTGAGCTTTCAGAAAGCCCTGCGTTCCGCCCTGCGTGAAGATCCGGATGTAATTCTGGTTGGTGAAATGCGTGATCTGGAAACCATTGCACTGGCTCTTACCGCCGCTGAAACCGGTCACTTGGTGTTCGCCACTCTGCATACCAACGGAGCCGCCGCTTCCATCGACCGTATCATCGACGCCTTCCCGACCAATCAGCAAAATCAGATCAGAATGCAGCTGGCCGGTTCCCTGAAAGCCGTAGTCTGGCAGACACTGCTCAAAACCAAAGACGGCAACGGCCGCGTGGCCGGTCTGGAAATCATGATCAACAACAATGCCGTAGCCAACATGATCCGTAAAAACAAGACCCATCAGCTGAACTCCGCCATCGAAACCGGTTTCAAAGAAGGTATGCAAACCATGAAGAAGTCCATTACCGAGTTATTGGAAGCCGGAATTATCAGCGAAGAAGTCGCCCTGGAAAATATTCCCGAAGACATTATCGATAACAATGCCAACGCTTAACATCACAAAATCCGCCGCTCTGATTTTGAAAACCCTGCTGGTCGGACTGTTGTTGTCGTTGAATATTGGACAAACCGCCTGGGCGCAGCTGGACCGAAGTCAATATAGCCAGATGAATGTCGGCCAGGTACTTTCCCTCAAAGAAAACACCGAGGGACAAACCGGGGCTGGCGTTACGCAAGGCAGCCAGGATCAGAGTTATCTGAAAAGCAGCAACCCCACCGCCTCTTTCATCCTGCAGGCCATTAACATGGTCGCCCTGATGTCAGCCTCTTTAAGCTTTCTGGCCATAGTCGTCGCCGGTTTTATGATGATGACCTCTACTGGCAACGAAACACAAAGAAACCGGGGCATCGAAATATTAACAAAGGCCATAGTCGGGCTGGTAATTACTTTGAGCGCCTATTTCATCGTAGCTTTCGTCCAGAATTTACTTTTTGAAACCGCCGGAAAATAAATGAAAAAATTTGTCACAAAAATCTTGTTACTCACTCTTGCCAGTATCATTACGATTTCAATCTCGCAAGTTTCATTTGCCTTAACGCAATTTCAGGTCTGCACTTTTGTAAACAACCAAAACAAATCCGTTGACGAAAAAGTACCGGTAGACGATAGAGAATTTTCAGACAAAATGGTTGTGATTACCGAAGAAAGACTGGGTGCCCCCGACAACAAAAACACCTTCAACTGCTACCGGAAAATTGAATGTACCATTAAACCTTCAGACCCCGCTAAAGCAGGCGAGAATCTGATCCGCAAATGCTCTACAACCTTCACAACTTCTTCCCCTTCCGGATGTTCAAACAGCAAAGAAATTGCTGAAGTATTGGCAAAAACACCGGCCGAAAACGACACCTACACCATCTGCGAACCCATTATGGTCTATGTCTCCGGAGCCGGCACGGAATTACTGTACTACTACATGGGACAAATCTATAAGTACATAGCCACACTGGGCGGCCTGATTGCCGTACTTGCTCTGATCATCGCGGGAATCATGCGTTCAACCGCCGGCGACAACACCACCCAGATCACCGAAGCCAACAAAATCATTACCAAATCCATAACCGGACTGGTGGTGCTGTTCTTATCGGCCATCATTCTTTACACCATCAATCCGAACTTCTTTGTAATTTAGCCAATGAAAAAACTTGCCCCGAAAATCAGCTGTAAATATGCCAGACTGTTCCTGCTCGGACTATATCTGCTGATTTCTTTTGCCAGTGTCTCGCTGGCCCAGGGCACCATCACCCAACCGCCCATTATCCCGAGCGGTGGTACCAGCACCGAAAAACTTTATATACCTCACAACACCTCCCAGGAATCCAACAAAACCTATATGGAACAACGGCTTCTGCCGGGCATAGCCAGTTCAATTATCGGTATTACTGGAGCCCTGGCCCTGCTATTCACTATTATCAGCGGCATACAGCTTTTAACCGCTTACGGCAACACCGACGCCGCGGGAAAGGCCCAGAAAACGCTGACCTGGTCGCTGATCGGTTTATTGGTCGCTGGCCTTTCCTATGCCATCGTCAGAATTATTGCCTCAATAACGGTATAAAATGATTGGAACAAAAATCACAATCAGAAAAATCCTGGCTACCATTGCGCTTTTATGGTTGATTGTTCCTGCTGTTTGTCTGGCTGATCCCACGGATCCGGCCGTCCCCGCCGGTTCAAGCGGAACAACGGGCAGCCAGGCCCCCGCCTCCCAGGACGCCGGCGTATCCGCAGACGAATTGTTTCAACGCTTCACCTACACTACCGAAACAACCGGCACCAAACTGGACGCGGTCAACAATCTGCCTCAAAAAGACTGGAAAGCTTCACTGACAAGCATAATCAAAATTCTGCTCAATATCAGCGGCGCACTGACACTGCTCTCCTTTACGGTGGGCGGAGTAATGATGATCGTTTCACAGGGCAACGGAGATCTGCTGGAGAAAGGAAAACGCATCACCTATTATTCAGTGGCTGGACTGGTTATCATTGCCGTATCCTATGCCGTGGTAATCGGCGTATCCGAACTGCAGATTTTCACGCCGGGAGCAGGAGGAGGAGGGCAACAGAGCGGTAGTTCAGCGCCGGCGGCGCCAGCGGCACCGGCTAACGGAGGTGGCACCGTACCAAGTCAGGCACCCTCCAAATTATAAACAAAAATGACTAAAAAAATCCCAAAATTAATCCTGGCAATATTGGCCCTCACTATCTGGACAGCCGGACTTGGCACCGCTATGGCCATACCTTTAGACAATCAGGATCTGATGACCCGGGTTGTTCTTGATCCCAATCTAAAACCGGATAATTCACCGGGAGTAATTATCGGAACGGAAACTCTCGCCAAATCAGGCGCGGAGGCGGCCTTTGGAAATTATGTATTACAAATTATCGCCGGTGGACTGATCACAGTTGCTGCCCCGGTTGCCATAATCATTATTGCAATTTCCGGTTTGATAGCAGTTGTTTCACATGGTGAACAGGCACTCATCGATAAAGCCAAGAAAACTTTAACCTGGGCCATCATAGGACTGATAGTAATTATATTTTCCTGGGTCATCGTGAAAGCTGTAATAAGTGTAGTGATCAGTGCCAACAGTAATCCGACCACCCAAACCGGTACACCTCCGTCAACTCAGGGAGCGGGTACTGGAAACGTGCCAAGTCAGGCCCCCTCTAATTTATAACATTATTTAAATTCAATTTCGGAAACAGCACTCCGGCTTCGCCCAGTGAAGTGCCACTTTTCAGTAACCCGAAATCCTTTTTACCTATCCAGGAAAATCCGGCAACGGCAAACTCTGCATCATAGAGTTTCAGAATTTTTTCCGCAGAATCCGGAATAAAGGGCAGTAACATCAAGGCCAGTTGCCGTATTAATTCCAATAAATTGTACATAACGCCGGGAAGCCGGTCAGAACTTTCTTTAGCCAAACCCCAGGGTTTGCTGTCCTCCACATATTTGTTGGCCGCGAAACCCAAATCCAAAATCACCTCTGCCGCCTTTTTGAGATCATATTCGGAAAAATGCTTTTCCAGATTCACCCAGGCCTGCCCCACCTTCACTTCAAATCCTTCATCAGCACCTTTTCCCGGGACTTTCCCGTCAAAATATTTCTTATTCATGGCAAAAACCCGGCTGACCAGATTACCAAAGGTGTTGGCCAATTCATCGTTATAAACGATATCAAAGCGCTCCTGACTAAAATCCCCGTCATTCAAAGTCGGAATTTCTCTGAGCAAAAAATACCGCAAAGCGTCTCTGCCGTTCTTCTCCAGATATTCAAAAGGGTCCTTCACGTTGCCCAAAGACTTGCTCATCTTCTGGCCCTCGGAAGTTATAAAACCGTGAACCATAATGGACTTGGGCAATTCAAACCCGGCCGACAACAGCATTCCCAGCCAAATCACGGCATGAAAACGCAAAATATCTTTACCGATCACATGCACGTCCGCCGGCCAAAATTTATCCCGGTCAATTACCGAAATATAATTGGTCAGGGCATCGCACCACACATACATCAGCTGCGTATCGTCACCGGGAATCTCAATTCCCCATTTCACCGAATCCCGCGGACGGGAAAAACTGATATCCGTCACGCCCTCCTCAAAGAAACTCAACACTTCATTTTTACGTGATTCCGGAACAACCTTAACTTCATCCGAAGCTATCTTGGCTTTGATTTGATCGGCATATTTGGACAGACGAAAAAAATAATTTTCCTCCGCCACTTTAATCGGCGGCTTTTTATGAATCGGACAATTGCCGTCCACCAGCTCTTTTTCCAGAATGTATTTTTCACAGCCCACACAATAAAGACCGGTATAATTGGATTTATATAAATCCCCCGCCGCGTCCAGTTTCTTCCACATCTCCTGTACAAAAGCCACGTGTTTCTCATCCGTTGTACGAACAAAATGATCATTGCTTACACCCATCTTTTCCGCCAGATCCTGAAACAGGGCAGACACTTCATTGGCCAGTTCCTGCGGCCAGACTCCCCTTTGCTCGGCCACCTGGGCGATTTTCAAGCCGTGCTCGTCCGTACCGGTCATAAAAAACACGTCTCTGCCCTCCAAACGGTTATAGCGGGCCAGTGCATCAGCTTGCAACAACTCCATGGCGTAACCCACATGGGGACCGGCGTTCACATAAGCAATCGAAGTGGTAACATAAAATTTATTGGCTTTGGACATTTCTTGGATCAGAAAATGGGGTAAAAATCTTTACCCCTGAAATCTACTAAACAAACTGTTTTAAATCAAATCCAAGCTATTTGGCAGGAGCGGTTTGAGAACTGGCAGAGGACACTGTATCCTTTGGTTGATCGGTTCCATACAGTACTTTCTGATTGTTATAAAAATACCGCATTTGGTCCTGCGTGACAGATCCTTGCTTCAAGGCAGCAATGAAACTTTCTACAGTCATCCCTTGAGGCGGTACCAAAATATTTTTTATTTCTGGAAATTTATTGATCGTATCAGCAATTGTCCTCTGACCTGCTGAACCAACATTATAATTGGATTCTACAATCAAGACACCAATTTTTCTGCCAGCTTCTCTGGCGGCATCAGTTCCTTCCCGTTCTCTGGTCATTACCGGCACAGCTTCCGGAACATTGCCTATTGTGGCCGGAGCTTTAGGCGCCTGGGCTGGGGGAACCTGTGCTGGAGCCGCTTGGGGTTTTACCGAAACACCAGCCAGATAACCGGGCTCGTTATTAACGGCCATATTGATCAGGGTTGAAACGGCATTTTTTTCAGCGTTCATGGCCATATGTCTGTTTCCCCCCTCCACAAAATTGTTCCAACCCGGTGCGACAGATATTTCCATCCCCTGTGATGTTTTATAAAAATTCAGGGTCAGGGGTTTTTCGTTACCAGGCATTCCAGCCCGGACATTGAAACTGACTGAGTTTTCCGATACCGAGGAATTTCCTTCAATTCTTGACAAGAATAATTTACTCGTATCAAAATTTTCAGTTTGATTAATCTTGTTTAACGCAGCTAAAGGCAACTCTTTCCAGTTTGGAGAGTTGGCAAATTCTTTAAAAGTTGGATAAGGTTTTGTCTTTGCCTCCTGATATTCCTTTTGGGCTGCTGCTTGAGTCTCCTGATCCTTTTTATAACGGGGATATTCTTTCTTATTTTTCTTATTTTTCTCATTTTCCTGATATTCCTTATAAAAGGTCTTGGGGTATTTGATGACTTTAATTAAAGCCTCCTGAAAACGACGGTCATAGGTCTGCAAAGGCTCCGTGCTTTTCATCGCGCCAAGTTTAGTCTGAACCGCTTTCAAAGCTTCCTCCATTCCGGCGGCATAAGCCTTTTGGGCTTCGACAAAATCTCCATAACCCATTGTATTCCAACCCGCTTCCGTCTGATCTGCGTTCAACAGAACTCCAACAAAAGCCCGCGTACTGGGCAGATTTTTTAAGATATTCTTACCGTCCTTCTCCATTGGTAACTTTTCGTTATCATTGACCACGCTATCAAAGTTTTTTCTGAACGGAGTCCCGGCAATAATTTTCCTGACCCGTGATTGGTACGAAGAACTCTCGGTATTTTCCCCGTCTTTGGGTTTCAATTCCGCAATGGGAAGTTTTGAGATCAACTCCCACATCTGCTTAATATAATATAACACTTTTACTTTTTCACCAGTCCCTGCCGGAGTACTATCCCCCACTTCTTTGGCCAGTAAATATTTTCTTACCCTTTCATAATTTTCCAGTTTTGGAACGCCCTTTAAAACATTATCAACAGCTGCAATTTTTATTTTGTTGTCATTGGGCACTTCTGTCGGTTCCTTGTCATCATGCAAAACATTAATCTTCGGTTTCGGTTCCTCCGGAGGTTTCGGCTGTTCCTTACCAGGTTCCACAGTAGCCGGTTGTTCTTTTGGGGGTTCCAATCCCTGCGGTTTGACTATGAAATAGCCCTCATTTCTGGCCCGGCGAAACTCCTGTAAATTCGGTTCCGTCGGTGTACCCAAATTAAACATTCTGGCGGACATTCCATCGATCGAAAGATAAGCAAGTCCATCCGGCGACATCGAAGTTATGCGTACATTATCAGGCCTTTCAAACGTACCGCCGAATGTGGCGGAATGCTTGGCGTTAAAATTATCCAGCATTTTACCAAGTCCTTGTTCAGATACCTTCTCTCCCCCCTTGGTAGTCATCTGTTCCTTCTGTACAGCCAGCAAGCTTAAAGCCTTATTAACTGCCATTCCTGGTTCTCCGTGAAAAGTCCCCAATTGTTGCCCGAGGGGAATCAGATTAAACTTAAAATCTCCATTACCGTTATGAATTATTTGCAGGCTCTGAGGCGGATCAAGTTTCTGCATCCAGTCAATCACCAGGATATGCCCCTTGTCTCCGGATTCCTGTACTTTACCGTTTGCGGCTTCCATATTGCGCATAGATCTGATATTCAATACCTCTCCGGCATTCAGACTTCGCGCCATTGATTGAATCAATTTCAATCCTTTTTCTGGCCCCTTTTCAGTTCCCATTTCTTCAAAAAACCTTCTTTCCATTTCCGCCTGCTCATCGCGGGGATCTCTGTCATCCGGATGTTCCGCCCTATCCTGTAATTGTTTTAGAGTTCTCATCATATCCGAAAAACCACCTGCCCTAAAACGGTATTCACCTTGGCGATTAACACTGCTATGTACAACCCTGACATCTAGTTCGCCATGCAGCAATGACTTAATATTAACGCGCGGATCTTTGGACAGCCCCACAGCCCAGTCAAATTCATATTGTACTCCTCCGTCTTTATCTTCGGGACCATTATCAACAGTCAATCCCCAGGCCTCAAAATTCGACTTATCTCTGACGGTCTTACTTTGAGCTTCCTGTAAGATAGACCCGTCATTTAATCTGGCCGCATAATACTTTTGCGCTTCCTGTAATCCGGCTTTTCCTTCAGCTTTAGGGTTATAGTCCGACAGAATTTTCCCGGAATCCATCCGCAAATAATAATCACCACTCTTACCTTTATAGAAATCACAGGCGATTGCTCCATCACCAAGGGGAACATTTACCTTCACCGGAGGCCCGTCATTATATTGCAATATTTGCTGCAAAGCTGGCAAATACCGTTTATCCACCTCCGCAACATCTTTTTTATTTAATAATTTTGCCACCTCCTGTTCAGTCCCGTCTAGGGCCGTTGATTTGGGTTCTTTATCGGCCTTTTCCTGTGCAGCCTTGGCAACCGCTTCCTTCCCTTTCTCCTGAGCCCGGACCGAAAGATTATCATGGGCATAGGCCAAATGTTGCCCGCCATTGGCTTCCGGACCGTATAACACTTTCAATGGATTACTGCTTGGCGCTTTCCCGCCTTCTTTCAAAAACACAAACACACCGTTTTCTATTCTCACATTGGTGTAGCCTTGTCCGGTTAGTTTGTTGATAAAATTAGTGTATTTTTCTGCCGGTGATTTATTGGACGGATCATCGGCATTTATATAACTTTGCAAAGCCGTTTCCATTTCAGCCGCAGTAATTGGTTTGCCCTTATCCCTGGTTATTGAAGCTTCTAGAGATTTAACCAAGTCCGACAGACTCACGCTGGGATCAAGTTTTGGCGCATTATTCCCGCTCACCTTCTCCAGATTCTCCGGTTTGGTGCGCTCCCGGTTGGCAGCCTCCTGTTTGGCCTTGGCTTCACTGTCTTTTTTCTCGGCCTGACGGCGATTCATATAATTCTTGGATTCCTCACTGGTGGCTGTCATTTGTATCGGAGAAGATATCAGTTTTTTTTCTTTATCAAAAAACCGCCATTTCCCGTTTTCAATCGCGAATGAAGCAATTTTGTTGTCCTTCAGCCACCGGTTTATCTCAGTATTCCGTGCCGCCTGTTTTTCTCCTGCAGTCTTTTTCCCATTATCTATTGCACCAATTTTATCCGCGCTACTAGCCCTTTCCAGAATTCCTGTCATCATATCATCCACCATCCTTTCAATCGTAAACTTATTATCGGTTTTTTGAATTTCCTGCACGGCATTTTTAATATCGGCATTGCCCTTCAGAGTATTTCTCAAACTGACCGCATCGGGCCGGGGCTTCATATCAATATGTTTGTCCGTACCGGTCTTCAGCTGATCATATTGTTTTTCAATATTGTTCAATCTCTCTCCTGCCTGTTTGTCCCGCTCGGCTTTTTCCTGGGCATCTTTGGCCTCCTTGGCCTTTTTGGCCGCGTCGTCAGAATCCGCAGCAGTATCTGGCTTGTTCACATCAAAAACCATTCTCTTCTGCAGAAAAATCCATTTTTCCGGATTCTGTTTAGGAATAAATGTTGTCATTGTCTTGAATATTATTATTTTCTTTGTTTTTGTTGGACATCTGATCGATGATTCTCTGCCTGGCCAACTTGGCGTCATACTTGACCCGCCCTCTTTCCACCTCCCGAAACCTCATCACCCGCGGGGCTATCGGGAATTCCAGCGGAACGGTTTTCAGGGCTAATTTTTCCTCGCCCCGGTAAAAATCAACCTCACCGCCCACGATCCCAATATAATTGGCTCCCTCGGCAATTTTCTGCATCCAGACATCCTCAATCTTCTGTCCGGCCTGCAAATATTTCTCCAGAGAAGCCATCGCTTTTCCCGGCAAATCGGGATCATAAGGTTTCACGTTGTCTCGAAGCAGTTCCAAAGTTTTATCAATATCAGCGGAAATCGGACAGCCACCGTTAAATTTTTTCCCCGCATCTTCCTGCTCCGCAAACTTTTGCAGGCGCAGGTCCAGCGGAGGTCTGCCGGTATTCGCACCGTCATCCCTGACCGGTTCCGCATCCAAATTGTGGGTCATATCATTTACCATGACTACTGATTATTTGTGTTTACTGTTTCCGCTTCATTGCGGGTCCTATATAAAGAAAAATTGAACACCGGTAAAAATCCCGGAGCTTTGTATCTGACATCCAGGCTCTTGGTCACAGTACCGGCGGCTGAAAATCCCCGGCTGCTGATCTCGGCAAAATCTTTGACCAGTTTGGGAGCCTCCTGACCCGCAGACCCGGCCTCAGCTTGCGTATCACGCCTGGCCAGTACGCGGTAATAGATATCAGCCCGGGCCAGCTGGCTGGGATCCTTCAGATTGGCAATTCCGGCCACGTTGGGATTAACCATGTTGGTCAGAATCAGATAATTCTCTTTGTGATTATCAATAAAGTCGCGCATCTGACAGCCGGTCGCATCGCCTATGGTGGTTCCCTTGATCAAAGCCCCGCCGGTTACGGCCACTCCGGCATCGGTCTGATAACACTCACGGGCAGCGGACCAGAGAGTCACATCACTCAAATCGGTATTTTCACCAAGCTTGGGAGGTTTCGGACTTAAACTGGGAAACACGCAGGTTTCAGCCTTTGCCCCGCTTACCGCCCGTATATTGGCATCAGTACCGATACAAACAGGACGGTCTGGACTGTTGTTGGTAACCCCGGGATAAAAATCGGCAATAGATTCCGTTCTCTGTACCCCGCTGTCAACCAGGGGCTTACCGTAAATTTTCCAGCGCAACACATCAAACTCTTCCAGTTTCATTCCCTGCAAGGGACCGTATAAATCACTGCCGTCCCTCAAATTCAAATAATATTCAATCAAAAAATCATTTACCGAAACAGTCGAATCGCCATCATCCTCCGCGCTGTACAACGGAATGATATGGGTCTCGTTCAATCCCAGTTTTCTGTAGGTGGCTTTGGGACAATCTTCGTATACCTGCTGTCTGGAATAGGCTATCGCCATCGGATTGCGGGCGTTACTGATCTGACAATCCGCGTTTATCTGCCCGCCGTCCACTCCGGCCACCCTGTCCACAAAAATCGGCTGACCCTGGGGAAATCCGGGAATGGAGTCAGTGCGGTTACTGGTGGAATAACCGTAGGAAAAAGACGGATCAATCTCATCATTCGGGTCCGCCGCCAATTCGCCCCGCGGTTCTTTACCCGGTAAACTGTCGGAAAGCGCCAGCAAAGCATCCTCTACTCCGGCTTCCGCGGCATAATAGGCCTTATTGGCATCCACAATCGACTGGGTAACCCGAATTTCTTTGAGCACCAACGTGCTTATACCCAAAGTCATGGTCATTAAAACACCTAACATCAATAAAGTGATCAGCAGAGCCGAGCCTTTTTTCAACACCGGATTTTGATGCGGTTTAATCATTAATTTCTGGCGGTGATTAAGGTCTGATATTTCAAATCAAATTTAACCGTGTCCAATTTCGATCCCACGTCCAGATACATTCTCACCATCGGTTGCAGCTGGGTGGCCAGATCTTTTGCCGAACCGGCACCCTGGGGATCTTTCTGGGGCAATATTTCAAAACGCACGTCGTTCACTTTCAGATTGGAGAAAGCAAATTCTTTGTAATCTCCGCAACCGTTTCCTTCACCCTCCGTTGCAGCATTCTCATAACCGCTTTCCAGCTGCCACGAACCGTTCAGACTCCTGTATCTCTTCAGACAGACTTTCTGCGTCACCGGATCAAATTTAATAATGCTGCTGGTTAAACCGTCCCGGGAAATGGTGCGAAGATTATCACCGGAACTAACCGTCAGAAGAGCGGAATCGTAACATCTCACCAGTGACATCTGATTGAAAACGATGTTTTCCCCGAAATCCTGGTTATAACAAAAATAATCCACGGTTCCTTCGCGCATTTCATTGTTCACGTAATCCACAAAATTGCGCAGTTCGGAATAAATCTGTCTGGTTTCATTGGCCGACTTCTGAGCCCGTATCACCTGCAGATAAGCGTCAACGGCAACCACCATAAACCCCATGAAGATAGCAATTGCAATCAGCAATTCGATCAGGGTGAAACCTTTTTGTCTTTTGGGGTTTTTCATTATCTCCAGTCAGTTAAATTGGTGGTCAGAACAACTTTTCTGGGTATTCCGTTTATCCCCTCCCAGGTAACAATCGAATTTATCCGGAGAGAATTAATCTCTCCCTTATCGGATAGAACAGGTTGAATGCGAATCATTCTGTGAAAGGCAGTGGCCTGAGCGGAAGAAGGAATCTCCGTATAATTATCGGTTTGAAAATATCTAAACCTGCTTTGAATCTGAGCATCGGCGCCGGCTTCGCCCTGATCAAGATAAACCAAGGTGGAATCGGATTTTGACAGATCCTGCCAGGTGGCCTGTTCCAGTTTGACCAGACTGACCGGCAGACAAAGCTTCAGATTTAATTTATCGCAGCTCAAAGACGGATTCTCAAAAGTAACCAGTTTGAAAAAAGACTCTCCGTTCAAAACGTTGTCTTCATAAAGTTTTTCGCCCCAGAAAGAGAACTGGTCAACGGAATTTTTTTTGGCACCGTCAAAACCAAGTCCCAGATAGACGTTGGAATCGCGTATAAACCTGACTGCTTCCAACCCTTCCTGGGCCAGGCCGTTGGCAATCAGACTGCTGACATTATCCGAATTGGTTCTCATCACCACGCTGAGAATGCTGACCGCGCTGGTAATCACCATGGCCAAAACGCTAAAAGAGATTATTACCTCCGGCAACGTAAAAGCCATCTGGCGGAGAGAGTTTTTTACAATTTCTGATTGTCGTTTTTCTGCAGTCATCAAAAATTCTAATTTATCCCTTAATTATACCAAAAAAACAGCTTTTTTAAAAGCCGTATCCTCCCTCTTTTGACCTAAAATCAGTTAGATTCTTCTGACCGCTCCCGTAGACAAATCAAATTCCACTTGTCTGTCCAGATCCGGCGAATCCACGTCACCCACTTTGAAAGTCACAATTTGGCTTACCGGTCTGACCAAACTATCCTGCTGCAGCTCCAGAATTTGTCCAAAAGGAGGTTTAAAATAATAGGTATTTTCCGTTCCCTCACCAATTAAAATCACTTTTCCGGTAAAAACTTCGGATTTTCTCCAGTTTTCTGCGCCGGGAACCCTTTGACAACTGTCCACAACGCCGTTTTCGCCCTCCGCGACGTAATTGGTCTGGGCAGTAAATAATCCGGCTTTGGTTTCGTCCGTACCGGTAACAATTTTAACCGCGTAACACTGCAAAACCGATTTATCGGGTTCCGTACTGGTACTTTCCTGCCGCACTACATTGCCGCTTCTGGCCAACACCTGCACTTCCCGCAAAGTGGAGACCAGCGTATCGGTGGCAAATTCCACCCGGGCCTGTCTTTCCACGGCGGCATAATTGGCAACGGCGATCACCGTCATCAGGGCAATGATACAAATAACAATCAGCAGTTCTATTAAAGTAAACCCTTTCTTCTGACCGGATATTTGTTCGGACCTCTGTTTCATGAAATTAAACTAAAGAGGACAATTTGAAGACCGGTGACAGAATCGCCAGGGCCAGCAGAGCCACCGTTACGCCCACCAGCACGATCATAATCGGCTCAAACAAGCTGGTCAGACGTTTCAGACTATTATCAATTTCCTGATCATAATGTTCGGCAATTTTTTCTGAAATACGACCGATGGCAGCCGTCTGTTCACCTACCGACAGCATCTGGGTGACCGTTTCGGGAAAAAGAAAAGGAGAATCCATCAGAGCGGCGGAGATTTTTTCCCCGTCCCGCACCTTGGCAATCACCTCCCAGGTTTTCAGGGAATACATTTGGGAAGACATACTTTGGGCAATAATTTCCAGGGATTTAATCACCGGCAACCCGGACTCGATCAATATTCCCAGATTGGATATAAAGCGCAGTACATAGACCTTTCTGAGCAGCACTCCGACTACCGGAAATTTCAATTTCATGATGTCCCAGCGATAACGACCTCCCTCCGATTCAGTCCAGATTTTGAAAAGAAAATAAATAACCAGCGCTCCGATTATAATGGCCCACCAATAAGATGTCAGAAAGGCCGAAATTGCAATCAGCAGCTTGGTCATTACGGGCATGTCGGACTCTTTCATACCACCTTCCATCAAAAGTCCCACCAGCGAGGGGATAACAAAAGTCATCATGCCGGCGGCTGCGATAATCAAAACGCCCAACACGGCCAAAGGATAGATGGAAGCCGTAATCAGCTTCACCTGTAAAGTATTGGACTTATCCAGCTGAGCGGACAGCTTGAAAAGCATTTTATCCAGATTACCGGCGGCTTCGCCGGAACGAACAATGCCAATCTCCATTTCCCCGAAAACATCGGCAAAACGGGAAAGGGCAGTGGAAAAAAGACTTCCCTGTTTCAGATTATAGGCGACGGTATTTAAAATTCTGGCAAAACGCACGCTTTCCGCCCGGGTAGCCAGGATATTCATGGCTGTAATCAGGGGAATGCCGGCATCAATCATCACTGCCAGCAGGTGAAAAAAATAAACTTTTTCCTGCAGGGAAATCCGGCCATGATCAATCAGAAAATCCTCCATACGGGTCAAAAGTCCGGCCCCGGAATTATCGTAAGTGCCATAAATTACTGATCTGCGCGGATCCTCTTTTACGGACTGCCTCAGTAACTTATCGATTTTTTTCTGATTGTTGTCTTCCATTATGATAAGTTTAGCGGTTTAAAGACCGGCCTGGAAATAAGTTTCCAGACTGATACTGAAATTGACCCTGGCCATCCCTTCGGTCGTACCAAATTGAACGGTAATGTTCTTAACCACCATCTTGCGGGGGCTGTTTTCCAGTCCCTTCAAAAGTCTGATCAGATCGGATTCATTGCCGGTCATGCTGATGCTGACAGTTGCTTTCTTTAATTGTTCCTTAGACCCCAGTGGAATTGAAAAACTGATACTGCCAATGTTGACATCGTTTTTGCTGGCAATGTCAGTAATCAGGGTAATTAATTTATCCTGCTCAAATCTTTCCGGAACAGCCGTTAAAACTGTTTGTTGCTCAATCTCACCGGCACCCTGTAAATTGGCCTGAGCTGCCTGTAACGTTGCCAGCTGGTCTTCCGCGGTCTTTTTATCGGCTTCACGCGCCCGCTCGGTAACCCTGAGCGCGGATGTTTCATCCAGATTGGGTTTAAACCAGAATATTCCGACCGCCACCAGCGCCACCAGCAGGATCAGACTGACTATTGAGGATGTATTATTACTTTTCATATTTAACTAATTATTTCTTGGTATTTTTGGGGTGTTGTTTTCCGTATTTGACGTGCTCGCGGTGCCGTCATTGGAAAGTTGCAGGGAATCGGAACCGGTTTCCGCTTTTTTATAGTCGGTATTCAGCATGAAACTCAGTGAAACGGAGCCGGTCTCATCTGTGCCTTTGGCAATGGATGGGACATAAGCATCTTTGAAAAAGACACTGTTGTTAAACGTGGCAATAATCCCGGCAACGGCATCATAAGGAGGTAAAGCGGCCGGTTGGGTAACCATGCTCAAAACAATTTTTCCCTGACCGGTACCGGAATAAGACAAAATTTCCACTTTTCGTTTGCCGAAAGAATCCTGGGGTAAAAGTTTTTCCACTTCTGAGATGACCTCTGACCAGCGGATTTCGTCGGACTCGATTTTGGCCAGGGCTTCGGAAGCATTCTGGCTCACTTCCACCTTGTTACTCTTGATAGTATCAATCTGCGCTTGAATATCACGGGTCTGCTTTTCCAGATCGGTGGTATTACTGAGAATCCTGCCCTTGTCAAAACTTAGAAAGACTCCATACAGTACCAGTCCGATTACCAGAAAAAACAGGACATAATTCAGCATTCCACCTTTACCCGTCTTCTGGTTGACCTGACTGTCTGTTTCCGGAGCCTTATTATTGGATATAATTGCCATAGTTGCCTTTTATGAGTTTTAATCCTAATATTCTACCATAATTTTGCCTTACTTGCAAAGCACCATGGCCCGTACAAAGAAGATCAATACGTCTTTTGTCTGTCTAAATTGCGGACATCAAAACTCCCCCGCTCCACAGACCTGCAGAAACCATTGTCAACTGTGTCTGTTCAGCCGGCACGTTGACCTGCAAATCCCCGGAGACCGCGCTTCCGACTGCCTGGGACTGCTGGAACCGGTCGGTTTGGACCAAAGCGGTAAAAAGGGCTTTATCATTCTCCATAAATGTCTAAAATGTGGACATGAATCACGCAATTTAACGTCCCCGGACGACAATTTCGATGCAATTATTAAACTCTCTCAAAGACAGAATCTCGGCCAGGCTTGAACCTGCCGACACCATTGTCATCGGCCTGTCCGGCGGGCCGGACTCGGTTTTTCTGCTGGAAACTCTCTTACGCCACCCTCTGAAACTGAAAATTATTGTCTGCCACGTGAACTATCGGCTCAGGAAAAAAGCCAGTGACCTGGACCAGAAATTCGTGGAAGAGCTCTGCCGCCGCCACCGTCTGACGCTGGAAATCCTGCAGGCCGGCGATTCGATCAAAAAAGGAAATCTGGAAAACAACTGTCGCAATCTGCGCTACGATTTTTTCGAAAAAGTGCGTCAAAAATATTCCGCCAAACTGATTATGGTTGGACATCATCTCAACGATCAGATTGAAACTTTTCTGCTTAATCTGACCAGGGGCAGTTCTTTCCGCGGCTTTGCTTCAATGCGGGAATTTGACCGAAAAAGACATTTATTCAGGCCGCTGCTGAACATACCTAAAAATGAAATTCTCAAATGGCTGGCCAAAAACGGCATTTCCTACCGCCTGGACCGCTCCAATTTATCCGCGAAATTTTCACGCAATCAGATACGCCTGAAAGTGATTCCCCCGCTGGAAAAAATCAACGCCAACTTTTTGGTGACCGCCGGAGAATCGCTGCAAGACCTTACCCGGACGCTGGATCTGGTCGATACTCTGGCCGATGATTGGTTAACTGACAACCTCCATTCGGACGACAAAAAATTTTATTTTGATCAGGAACTCTTTCTCAAACAACCGGTCATAATGCAAAAAATTCTGCTGCGCAAAATATGTACGGAACTTCACGAACAATCCCTGACCAGACAAACCCTGGAGGAAATACTTCTGACCATCGGGAAGAAAAAAGCCGGTTTAAAAAAAGAATTCGGCCGGAAAACTTTTCTTAAAACAATCAAAGACGCCAAAAAACGGAAAAGACTAGTTGTGATGGAGCGTAAACTCGATTAAAATATCGCAGCAGAAATAGAAATACTAAAAATTTTCACATGCCTATTAGTCAAACTTCAGGACAAAAACCGGGATCCAATAATTTTCTGGCTTTACTGGCGGTTATACTTGCCGTTTCAGCTCTGGCCGTAATATGGAGCGGAGGAAGCAGCATCAGCAAAAAAATCACCCTCAATCAGTTCATCGAGGAGGTTCAGAACGGAAAAGTTGCCAAAATTTCCCTGGACACCGAATCCGACAAACTCAATGTCACCCGGGTAGACGGCTCACAGTCCTATACCTATAAAGAACCATCCTCCACCCTGGACGAGATTCTGGCCAAAGTTCCGGAGGACGTAAAAAAAGACATTGAAACCGACATACAACCTGTTTCCGGTAACGGATTCTGGCTGACACTGCTGGTCAATGTTCTGCCCATTCTGCTGATCGTGGGATTTTTCGTCTTCATGATGAGACAGGCCCAAAGCAGCAATAACCAGGCCATGTCGTTCGGCAAAAGCAAAGCCAAACTTTTCGACGGTACCAAGAAAAAAACCATGTTTTCCGACGTCGCCGGAGCCGAGGAGGCCAAACAGGAACTTGTGGAAATCGTCGACTTCCTGAAAAGTCCTTCCAAATACGCCCAGATGGGAGCCAAAATTCCCAAAGGCGTTCTGCTGGTCGGTTCACCCGGTACGGGTAAGACCCTGCTGGCGCGCGCCGTCGCCGGGGAAGCCAATGTTCCGTTTTTCAGCATTTCCGGTTCGGAATTCGTGGAAATGTTTGTGGGTGTCGGCGCGTCGCGCGTCCGGGATTTGTTTAAAAAAGCCCAGAAAAACGCTCCCTGCATTGTCTTCATTGATGAAATCGACGCGGTGGGAAGACAACGCGGTACCGGACTGGGCGGCGGACACGACGAAAGAGAGCAGACTCTCAATCAGATTCTGACCGAAATGGACGGTTTCGAAAACGATACCGGAGTCATCGTAATGGCTGCCACCAACCGCCCCGACGTTCTGGACCCGGCACTGCTGAGACCCGGCCGCTTCGACCGCAGAGTGATGGTTGATTTGCCCGACTTGAAAGACCGTGAAGCCATTCTGAAAGTGCATGGCCGCAACAAACCTCTGGAAAAAGACATCAATATTACCGTGATCGCCCAGCACACGCCCGGATTTTCCGGCGCCGATCTGGAAAACGTCATGAATGAGGCGGCCATTCTGGCCGCCAAGGAAGACCGCAAACAAATCACCCAGGACGACCTGCAGGAATCCGTGGAAAAAGTGATGATGGGCCCGGAAAGAAAATCCAAGGGACTCTCTGAAAAAGAAAAAAAACGTACCGCCTATCACGAGGTTGGCCACGCCGTAGTCGGCCACTCAACGGCCAACTGCGATCCGGTTCATAAGATTTCCATCATCTCCCGCGGCATGGCTTTGGGAGTAACCTGGTTCCTGCCCGAAGACGATAAACATCTCTATACCAAATCCAAATTCTTTGACGAAATCTGCTCGCTGTTCGGTGGTTATTGCGCCGAAATTGAATTCTTCGGTGAAATGAGCACCGGCGCTTCCAACGACCTGGAAAAAGCCACCGCCATCGCTACCAACATGGTTACCAAATACGGTATGAGTCCTCTTTTGGGTCCCATTACCCTGGGTGAACAGAACCATGAAATTTTCCTGGGGCGCGACCTGGGCCACATGAAAAATTATTCCGAGGAAACCGCCAAAAAAGTCGACGCCGAGGTTAAGGCTATTCTGGAAAATGCCAGAGTCTATGCAACCAACATCATCAAAGATCAGAAAAACACCATCATCAAAATCGCCGAGAAATTATTGGAAACTGAAACTCTGACACGCTCCGAATTTCTATCTTTTTTTGGCGAAACTGAAGATCAGGACGACAAAAAACGTGACATCAAACCGGCGACCGCCAAAAGAAGAAAAGTTAAAAAAGTAAATACGCAAAACAACTGAATTTAATTTTTCACCCACCACGTAAATTTTCCCCATGAACAAAGACACCCATAAAAAACCCGCCGTGAAGGTCAGCCTCGAACAGGCTGAAAAGAAGCTTGCCGAGGCCGAGGAAGAAATCGGGCAACTGTCCGTGGACGTTTATGAATCCCCTTCCGAACTGACCATTATCGCCCCAATCGCCGGAGTAAAACTCCAGGACATTAACATTGGTCTGACCGATGACATTCTGGTCATCAGCGGCAAAAGAACGCTCGATTTCAAGATGCCGGTGGATGACTATATAATACAGGAATGCTTCTGGGGTGAATTTTCACGTTCAATCGTTCTGCCCGACAATGCCAACCAGAGTCAAATCAGCGCCAGCTTTAAAGACGGTATTTTAAAAATCATTATCCCCAAAACCTCGGAAAACAACAAAACCAAGCTGATCAGAATTAAAAACGATTAACATGTCCAAACCAAAGCCGATTACCAAAGCCATTTTCCCGGTTGCCGGTTTCGGAACCCGCTTTCTGCCCGCCACCAAGGCCCAGCCCAAAGAAATGCTGCCGATTGTGGACAAACCGGTCATCCAATACCTGGTGGAAGAAGCCGTGGCTGCCGGAATCACCGATATCATCATGGTTACCGGCCGCGGCAAACGCGCCATTGAGGATCACTTTGATACCAGTTTTGAACTGGAATACACCCTGGTGGAAAAAGACAAACACGACTTGCTGGAAGAAATACGCAACATTTCCAAACTAGCCAATTTCGTCTACGTACGTCAGCCCAAACCGCTGGGTGACGGCCACGCCATCCTCTGCGCCCGCAGCCTGATAGGCAATGAACCCTGCGCCGTTTTGTTCGGCGATGACGTAATTGACGGAAAAGTACCGGCCATCAAACAGTTGATTGACGTTTACAATGAAACGGGCTGTTCCGTAATCGGCGTCAAGGAGGTCCCCCGCGAAGAAATTTCCAGTTATGGAGTGATCGGAGGAAAAGCGGTAAAAAAAGGTTTGTATGAAGTGGAACAACTAGTGGAAAAACCCAAACCTGAAAAGGCACCGTCCAATCTGGCCATCATCGGTAAATACATTATTACGCCCGAAGTTTTTGATTGCATCGAAAAAGGAGGACGCAGCACCGGAGGTGAACAAAGATTGATCGATGGTTTTGAAGTTCTGTTAAAAAAAGAACGCATCTATGCCCAGATAATGGAAGGCCGCCGTTATGACACCGGCCAGAAAATCGGCTTATTAACTGCTAATATTGACTTCGCCCTGAAACGAAAGGATCTGGGACCGGAGCTGCGGGATTACCTGAGAAAATTGAAGTTGTAATAAAAAAAGTCCTCGGCGTCAATTGCCATTTTCAATTAGTTATCAAATACACGTCTGGAGCATTGAAGAAATCCGGAAAATTTGCTATAATTTCTAGATTTACAAAAACCAAAACAAAAATGCCCAGCGAACCAATAGACTTTAATTACCTTCTATCCGAATCCGACCGGCTCAAAATGGCCGGCGAACATCTGGAAGCAATCAGAATCTGTGAAAAAGTGCTTACTCAGGATCTGGACAGCCAACAGGCCTACGAAGAAATCGGCGACAACTTTCTCAGTATGCGGGAATATGAAAAAGCCGAGCGCGCTCTGATTCAGGCTCTCCGTTTGAACCCGGGTTCCGCCAACGCCCATTATCTGATCGGTTTCGCCCATTCCGCCCTTGGGAAATGGGAAGATTCCATCAGTCATTTGGAAACCGCCGACCGCATCCAACCCAATCATCCGGAAATTTTACGCTGCCTGGGCTGGTCAATTTTCCATTCCGGCGAAAAAAAGCAGGGACTGGTGATTCTGGAACGATCTCTCAATCTGAGCCCCCGCGATCCCCTGATCCTCAGCGACCTGGGCATCTGTTACCTCAACGATAAGGAATTCGACAAAGCCAATGACCTCTTCCGCAAAGTCCTGGAAATTGAACCGGACAACGAGAAAGTCAAAGAATGCCTCTATGCCGTAAAATTCTTCAAGAGCGAATTCAAAAAATTCCGCGAGAGCAAGAAATAAATAAAATACGCCCCCACGCTTTGACAACATTTTCCCATAGTTGTCAATTTCAGCTTGCATTTCGAGACAATTTTGGCGAAAATAGCGGCGATCCTATCAATGAGTAATCGCTGGTTTTGAGACTCTCCCGGTTTCGGCCGGAAGTGATCCTTAAAAACGAGAGGAAAGTCCGAGCGCCCGTTAAGCATAATGGCTTCTAACGGAAGCAGCCGTCCGCCCTAAACGGCCGGTATGGAAAGTGCCACAGAGACTATACTAGTTTTGTCCGTCCGCTTCAGTCGCAAGATTGATCCGGAAACAACAAAACCAAAGGTGAAAAGCCTTGCCGTCCGGCCTGGACTTCGGTTCCGGCCAGGCGAGGTGCCTCCGTGTGAACGGAGTGTTATGGCAAACCCCATTTGGCGCAAGGTGGGATGGGAGATTTCGGGATTACCTGGCTTAACAGGTCCGGAACTCCCCACCGCTTGAGCTCCACCGCAAGGTGGCGCCTAGATAGATGATTACTGGACGGGAGGCCCCACAAGGGCTTGCCGTTATACAGAACTCGGCTTATGATTTGATAGGATCTTTTTTTATGTAAGATGAAACCACTTGAGATTTTTTTCGGTGCCCTCAGAATTCCAGTAGACTTCCTGCTGACAATTTTGGCGTTCCTGATCGCCTATCAGGTTCGTCTGACCACCGACTTGATCCCCGGCGTACAATTGCCGGTCAGCCTGGCTACCTTTCCCGAATACAACGAATATCTGACCTTCACGGCCATCGCGGCAACCCTGCTGCTGATTTTATTTGCTTTTTTCGGGTTGTACAGTCTGAAAAGACCCGAATCACTGGGACAACAATTGTCCAAAATTTTCGCCGCCAGTATGATCTGGCTTTTTGCCATCATTACTTATTATTTCCTGATCAGGACTTTCCCCTTCTCCCGTCTGGCTCTGCTGCAAAGCTGGATTTTTGCTTTTCTGCTGATCTCAGCCGGAAGGACCCTTCTGCAAAACCTGCAAAACCGCCTTTACCGCAAAGGCATCGCCCAGACCAGAGTTTTGCTGATCGGCACCGGAGCCACCACCGAAGAAATCCTGGCCAACTATTTTAAAAATCCCCAGTACAAATGCGTCGGTTATCTGGAATCGGAAGACAAAAACCTCGGCAAAATTCATTATCTGGGCTCCATCGAAAACCTGGCGGAAATTGTCCAAAAACACCGCATTGAAAAAATCATCCAGTGCAAAGAACAAATCACTCCCAACCAGGAAGGAACTTTGCTGGATTTTTGCCGTGAACATCAGCTGGAATACAGTTTCATACCCGATCAGCTGGAAATGCAACGTTCCAACATTAAAATTGAAACTCCTTCGGGAATTCCCATAATTACTCTTAAACCCACTCCGCTGGACGGCTGGGCCAGAGTCGTTAAAAGGGCTTTTGATTTTCTGGCCGCTCTGCTGCTTTTGATCCTCCTCTCCCCCGTTATGCTGGTGATCGCCATATTGATTAAACTGGACGATCCCAAAGGTACAATCCTCTTCAAATATCTGGACGACGGATCACGTGTACAAAGAGTCGGATTGAAAGGCCGTCTGTTCAAGTTCTACAAGTTTCGGACCATGAAGCCCAATACTCACAATCTGCGCTACACCGACCTCTCCCACCTGAATATCAGACAGGGCACGCCCATGGTAAAAATCAAAAACGATCCCCGCGTCACCAAAATCGGCCGTTTTCTCCGCAAAACTTCCCTGGACGAATTACCCCAGCTGTTCAATGTACTGAAGGGAGAAATGTCCATGGTCGGACCGCGCCCCCATCTGCCGGAAGAAGTCGCCCACTACGACCGCCATCACAAATTCGTCCTGACCGTCAAACCCGGCATCACCGGAATGGCCCAGGTCAGCGGCCGCAGCGATCTGGAGTTCGACCAGGAAGTCCGGCTGGACACCTACTATATCGAAAACTGGAACCTGCTCCTGGATTTAAAAATTTTTATTCAGACCGTCTTAGTTCCCTTTAAAAATTTTGAAGAATAAAGTAAACTCCACACACGAGCTGCCGCAGACAGCGAGTGTGCTCTCGTATTCCTCCTCCCCAAACAATCACAATAATCAACCATGGTCCGCAAACTTATTGAAAGAATTATCGGTGAACCCAACGAAAGAGCCCTGAAAAAAATCCGCCCCCTGATCCCCAAAATTAACGCCATCGAAGAAGAATATCAAAAAACCCTGACTTCCGATGAGGATTTTCCACGTAAAACCGCCGAATTCCAGCAAAGAATCGCCAACGGTGAATCCCTGGACGACCTGCTTCCCGAAGCTTTTGCCCTGGTAAAAAACGCCTGCCGCCGTATTCACGGCCGGGAGTTTGAAATCGGCAAACTGTACTCCGAAAAAAGCACCGCCGCCCAGGAAGAGCTGGAAAAAGAAGAGGGAAAAACACCCGAGGAAGTTGCCAAAGAAATTGCCGCCAATAAATATGTCTGGCGCATGATCCCCTTTGACGTGCAGCTGATGGGAGGCATCGCTCTGCATCAGGGAAAAATCGCTGAAATGAAAACCGGTGAAGGAAAAACCCTGGTCTGTACCATGCCCCTTTATCTGAACGCTTTGGCAGGGAAAGGCGCTTTTCTGGTAACCGTAAACGAATATCTGGCCCAAAGAGACTCCGCCTGGATGGGCGTGCTGTTTAAATTTCTGGGACTTTCAGTGGGAGTGGTTCTGAACAATATGCCCACCAACGCCAAAAAAGAGGCCTACCGCTGTGACATTACCTACGGCACCAACAGTGAATTCGGTTTCGATTATCTGCGCGACAACATGTCCACCGAACCGGACGCGCTGGTTCAAAGGGAACTGAATTACGCCATCGTGGATGAAGTGGACTCCATCCTGATCGACGAAGCCAGAACTCCTTTGATTATTTCCACCGCCGCCGCCGAATCCACCGACAAATATCAAAAATATACGCGTCTGGTCAAAGGACTGGAGGAAGGCGTGGACTTTGAAATTGATGAGAAACAGAAAGCCGCCACTCTAACCGAGGAAGGCATCGCCAAGATGGAAAAAATGATGGGCGTGGACAATATTTATACCGACGCCGGATTTGAGGAAGTTCACCACATTGAGCAGGCACTCAAAGCCAATTACCTGTTCAAGAACGACGTGGATTATGTCATCAAGGACGGGGAAATTGTCATAGTTGACGAATTCACCGGCCGTCTGATGGCCGGAAGACGCTATTCCGACGGTCTGCACCAGGCCATCGAAGCCAAGGAAAACGTGGAAATCAAACGTGAAAGCAAAACCCTGGCCACCGTCACCCTGCAGAACTATTTCAGACTGTTCAAGAAACTGGCCGGCATGACCGGTACGGCCAAAACCGAAGAAGAAGAATTCATGCAAATTTACGGACTGGAAACCATCGTCGTTCCCACCAACCGGCCGGTAGTCCGCTTCGACCAGTCCGACGTCATTTTCAAAAACCAGCGCGGCAAATTCATGGCCGTCGCCTCCAAAGTCAAAACCGCCTATGAGAAAGGACAACCGGTATTGATCGGTACGGTCTCCATCGAAAAATCGGAAGCTCTCAGTAAAATTCTGCAAAAAGAAGGTATCCCGCACGCCGTTTTGAACGCCAAATACCATGAAAAAGAAGCTGAAATCATCGCCCAGGCCGGCGTTAAAGGAGCCGTGACCATCGCCACCAACATGGCCGGTCGCGGAACCGACATCAAAATCGACGATGAAGTAAAAGGCCTGGGAGGTTTGCTGGTGATCGGCACGGAAAGACATGAATCCCGCCGCATTGACAATCAGCTGCGCGGCCGCACCGGCCGTCAGGGAGATCCGGGCGAAAGTCATTTCTTTGTCTCCATGGACGACGAATTGATGAGACTTTTTGCCGGCGAGAGAATCCAGCATATGATGGAAATGCTCAACCTGCCCGACGAAACCCCCATCCAGAACAAAATGATCAGCAACTCCATTGAAAGCGCCCAGAAGAAAGTGGAAGGACGCAACTTCGACATCAGAAAACACCTGGTGGAATACGACGACGTGATGAACAAACACCGCGAAATAATCTATTCCCGACGCCGCAAAGCCCTCTTCAATGATAACATCAAAAACGACATCATCGTTCTGATTGAAAAAGAAGCCGAAAGAACCGTCCGCAACCATCAGATTGTGGAAAACCGCGAATACGATTGTGAAAAAATGATCGAAGACCTGAGCGTACTTGCTCCTGACGCCAAATCCCAGCTTTCCCTGGAACAGTTGTCCGACCTCAATGACGAGGAAGCTCTGATTGAACATCTGAAGCTGTTTTTGTTTGATCAATATCAACAAAAAGAAGACCGCCTGACCGACGCGGAGGTTTTGAGACGTCTGGAAAAAGCCGTGTCCCTTTCCATTATTGATTCTCTCTGGATGGAACACATCGACAACATGCAGAACCTGCGGGAAAGCGTCTCACTGCGCGGCTACGGCCAGCGTGATCCGCTGATCGAATACAAGGAACAGGCCTTCCAAATGTTTATGAAACTCCTGACCGACATCCAGATCAACACTATCAACACACTCTTCCGCCTGAACCTGGAGGCTCAGCTGCCTGCTCACCTGCTAAAACCCTCCGCGCCCGTCCAGCACTTTGTTACCAACGCCGACAGCCTGGAAGGCAATTTGCAGAACAGCGGTCTGAAAGTTACAACTAACGCCGGCGGCGCAGCCGGATCCTCCGACTGGGCCATGTCCAATCAGCCGGCTTCCGGCAACCCGGCCAGAGTTGTCCGTAGCGGTGCCGAAAACTCCAGCCCGAAACTGGCCTGCGACGGACTGGGCCGCAATGAAATTTGTCCCAAATGTGGAGTAAAAGCAAAAAAATGCCCATACCAAAAATCCTAGAAAGAGCCGTGAAAAGCGACACCACCCTCACCAACCGCATTATCTTCTTTCTCTGCGGAATATTTTTCTCGGCCATCTTCTTCCTTACCATGCTGAAATTGCTCGGCACCAACGGCGTTTACCTGGCTCTGGCCATCAGCGTGGCCCTGAACGTCTGGCTGAAGAAAAACCGCAAAGACAAAATGCTCACCAACAGTTTCAACAACGGACTGATTACCTTTAATATTCTTTCGGTAAGTCTGGCCCTGATCATTTTTATAGTGTTTTTCGGGGCAATCCAGAATTTGCTAAACTGACACCATTAGTGTGAGCAGCCGAATCAGTAGTATAATGACGCTGTTTTTCAATTTCCCCCATGAACAACATCGAAAACATTCTGGAGAAAATTCGGGAAAAGACCTCCGTCTCCGGACTAATGCCTCTTTATGAAGGTAAATATTACCTGCAGGACCAGATCCGCGGCAGGATTTACCGATGCGATTATCAAGGCCGGCCAGCCATTTTGAAAATTCTGGATGATCCCCGTCTGATGCTGGAAGTCAGTGCTCACCGTCAATTCCTGGAGAAGAACCAGAACCCTATCATCAAAGCACCGGAAATCTTTCAGGCCGAGCAATTGTCCCCGGGAATTGCCTGGATTCTGATGGAGAAAATCCCCGACGGACAGATCTTTGACCGCGCCTATATTGACTCGCACCGCAAGGAGTTCATTAAATTGTACCTGGAATACCGCCAAACCTTTCCGCAGTCTCCCTCCCGCCCGCTGGCCCTCTCCGAGTCCCTGCCGGCCAACGATTTCCACGTCATGCGCCTTTCCCGCTGGGCCGATCTGGCTACCACGGCGGAATACGCCTCAATCTTGCAGAACCAGCCGCGTCTGCTGGATACCGAGCGCTTCGCAAAACTGTACAGCGAAAGCCTGCGGGTGATCAGCCGCACTTTTGCCGGCCGCCCGATGGTCTGGAGCAAAGGAAATTTCTGGCCCAAACATCTGGTCCGCGCCACTGACGGCAAATATTGGATCTTCGATTTCAGTCTGACCAAAATGTACCCGGAAGGATATGAACTGGGCGGAATAGCCTGGTCCTGTTTTCTGATGGGTGATTATTATAACCTGCCGCTGACGGAATGGCTGACAAAGGTTGCAGACTGGCAAAAAGCCGTGCTCTCGGTAGCCCGCAAACTGGGTTACAAAAATCCCACCCGCCTGATCCGCAGCTGCCTGCTGGAGCGCACCTGGGGCACCATTTTGGCAGACGTCCTGACTTCCGACAAGCCGGGCGAACAGAAAGCAAAAATGCTGGAATACCTGATCCAATTGGTGGAGCAATTATTGAAATAAATTTTCCACATGAAACACGAAAAAAAAATCTGGCCGGAATATTTCCAGAAAATTCTGGAAGGGAAAAAGACCTATGAACTGCGTCTGGCCGACTGGGAATGCCACGAGGGAGATGTTTTGTTTCTGCGCGAATGGGATCCGGCCACCCGTGATTACACCGGCCGCAGCCTGGAAAAAAAGGTCACCTATGTGGGCAAGACCAAAGATCTTCACCTCTGGACTGAAGAGGAAGTAGAAAAGTACGGTTATCAAATCATCGCATTTTCTTAACACACCAAAAAGTCTGGGCACACAGACTTTTTAGCAGTCAACCCAGTAAAACACCAATTCAGGAATTTCCTAATCCATATAAATTTCCCTAGCCTTGGCCCCGTTAACCGGACCAATAGCGCCCTTCTCTTCCATCATGTCCAAAAGGCGCGCTGCGCGCGCATAACCCACTTTCAGACGCCGTTGCAGAAGTGACGCGGAGGCTTTGCGGGATTCCATCACGACATTCAAGGCTTGCTCATATAAATCATCCCCGACCTCCTCATCAGACAAACTGGATCGCGGCAAACCCTGAACCGAATCAGCGGCAATTTTGGGGGAAATAATGTCTTCGTACATCGGTTCACCGTGAAGTTTCACGTTATTGATGACCCGTTCAATTTCCTTGGTGGAAACGTAAATTCCCTGGATACGAACCAGCTTGCTGGTGCCTCCGCCCAAATAAAGCATGTCCCCCTTGCCCAGCAGATCTTCAGCGCCAATCGTATCAATAATCGTTCTGGAATCCACCTGGCTGGATACGGCAAAAGCAATTCTGGAAGGAATATTGGCCTTGATCAAACCGGTGATCACATCAACCGACGGACGCTGCGTTGCAACCACCAGATGCATACCGACGGCGCGGGCCATCTGGGCAATGCGGCAGACTGAAGCTTCCACCTCTTTTCCGGTAGCCATCATCAAATCGTTCAACTCATCCACGATAACCACAATGTTAGGCATTTTTTGCGGAATCTCCTCCGATTCCTTGTGATCCTCGGGCATCGACAGAAAGGTCGCGCCCTCATCAACGTCCACTTTGTCGTGAGCTTTTTCCACCGCCTCCTTAAACACGCCGCCATTTTCTTTCAGTGCACGGTCGGCAGCCGCCTGTCTTTCCCTGACCATTTCATTGTATTCGTTGATATTGCGGACACCATGATCGGAAAGAGCCCTGTAACGGCGGTTCATCTCGGCCACGCACCAGCGCAGGGCAATCGCGGCCTTTTCCGGATCATTAATTACCGGCGTAAGAAGATGAGGCAAACCGTTATAGACCTTCAATTCGACCCGCTTTGGATCGATCAAAATCAGACGCAGATCGGAAGGCGAATTTTGATACAGCAGCGAAATCAGAAAAGCGTTCACCCCGACTGACTTTCCCGAACCGGTAGCACCGGCAATCAGCAAATGCGGCATGGTGGTCAAATCGGCACACATCGGTTTACCGGCCACATCGCGTCCCAGGGGGAAGCGCAGATTGGATTTGATTTCATTATATTCCTTGCTCTCCAAAACTTCCCTGAGATGCACGATGCTGCGGTGCTCATTGGGGACTTCGATACCCACCAGACTTTTCCCGGGAATGGGAGCCTCAATACGAATGGCAGTCGCGGCCAGCGCCAGAGCCAGATCGTTCTTGAGCGTGGTAATTTTGGAAAGCTTGATACCTTCGGAAGGCTTCAAAGTATATTGAATAACAGTCGGCCCCACGTGTACTTCATGCATGGTTACGTCAATCCCGAACTGTTCCAGTTTGGCCTGAATTTTGCGGGCATTGTCGGCCAGCAGATCATCATCCAGCGCTACGTCCGGCACGGCGGGAGAAAGAATGTCCAGACTGGGCGGAGCCCAATGGCTGTCGGCATCGCTGGAACGTGAAGTGAGGGCTTCCTCGGATTCGTTTTTAATGGAAATTTTGCGGGTTTTCATTTTCGGTTCTTCCCCCTCCATAATTTCGCCCGTTTCCTGATCAATCACCGGAACATCCTGGGAAATAGCCGCTCTTTTGATTTTCAGGGTCGGCACAGCCTCTTCCGGCATGGAGAAATCGCTGTCCGGCATCCGGTCAATCTTTTTGAAAATTTCTTCCTCATTTATGTCATCATCCGCCCGGATCAAATCTTCATTGCGATGATTACGGCTGATTTTCAGGTCATCCACCTGGTTCAGACGGATCTGCGGCAGACTGGGTTTGAATAATTTCAAAATGGTCAAAAGAGACAACTGGAAAGTCAGCAATATCCCGGTCAAAAGCAGTACCAGAAAAACCGCGCTGGCACCCACCGTACCCATCTTCAACACTTCCAGCAAAAAGAAATTGGTTGTAAATCCCACATATCCTCCATATTCACCCTTTTGAGCCACACTATAAATACTCTCCATCGGTACAGACAAATGCAATATGGACAGCACCGCCAGCATCATAACCGCCACACCCGTTATCCGGGATAAGGGAAGATTAATGCGCTTGGATAAAAAGTACATCAGCGAAACCAGGATCAGCACAAACGGGAAACCGTAAATCCCCCAGCCCAGTATCGGTTTCAGAAACTCCAGCCAGGCCTCCCCGATTATTCCAAAACTGTTATTCAGACTGAGAATGGTAAACACCCCCAAACCGAGATAAAAAACCCCGTAAATTTCCCTCAAAACCGATTTGGGAACATTGAGAGTTATTGGAGCTTTTGCGGCTCTGCGGGTGCGGGCGCGCGTGGTAGTGCTTCTTTTTTTCCTTCTAGCCATATTGAAAAACTTGTTGGATGTATTCTGGTCTGCGTTCCCCAGCAGTATAAACAAATCCTAGTCTTGCGGCAAATCTTCTGCTATATTCGGCACGTTAAAATTTAAGAATCGCATCATGACTGTCCGTACCCGTTTTGCCCCGTCCCCGACCGGTTATCTGCACATCGGAGGCCTTCGCACCGCCCTCTACAGCTATCTTTATGCCAAACAGCAGGGGGGAACGTTTGTCCTGCGCATCGAAGACACCGACCAGACCCGCTATGTGGAAGGCGCCGTGGAAAAACTAATCAGGGTAATGGAACAAATTGGAATGACCGCCGATGAAGGACCGGTCGTCAGTGATAAACCATCCAACATCTACAAAGATCCCCGTTATTCCACGCTGACTGAAAAAGGCGACAAAGGCCCTTATATCCAATCAGAACGCCACGAACTATATACAAAGTATGCCCAGGAATTGTTAGAAAAAGGTCATGCCTATCACTGTTTTTGTACACCGGAAGATCTGGACAAAATGCGGGCGGAGCAAACTGCCGCCAAACTGGCCCCCATGTATGACCGCCGCTGTCTGAAACTGACTCCCGAAGAAGTCTCCGCCAAGCTTCAGTCCGGCGTTTCACACGTAATCCGTCTGAAAATGCCCCGCGACCGCAAAATCGAATTCAAAGACCATGTCAGAGGCCGCGTTACCTTCATGGGCAACCAGGTTGACGATCAGGTTTTAATCAAATCCGACGGCCTGCCCACTTATCACCTGGCCAACGTGGTGGACGATCACCTGATGGAAATCACCCATGTCCTGCGGGCCGAAGAATGGCTGGCTTCCACTCCCAAACATATCATCATGTATGAGGCTTTCGGCTGGCCGATTCCTGAATACGCCCACTTGCCCCTGATTCTCAATGCCGATAAAACCAAGCTTTCCAAACGTCAAAATGACGTTTCCGTAGAATCATATCTGGATAAAGGTTACTCCCCTGAAGCACTCTTGAATTTTGTCGTTTTGATGGGCTGGAATCCCGGCAAGGGCAGCGAACAGGAAATCTTTTCGCTGGAGGAAATGATCAAGGCTTTCACGCTGGAAGGCATCAATAAATCCGGCGCTGTTTTCAATCTGGAAAAACTGGACTGGTTCAATCATCTCTGGAATAAGATTAAATTTTACACAAAATTGGATCAGGAAGCTAAAAAACTGGACTCCGCAGTCCAGATCACCGTCGATAAACACCAGAATCACACCTATACTTTTGCCGATCCCGCCCCGGCCGCCCAATTTGAGCAGAAACACAGCGAATTACTGCTGGCACTCTGTCCCTCCCTGCAGGAAAACCCGCTCTTTGCCGCCAACCGGGAGAAATTTTTGAAAGCCCTGCTGGTTACCGAAGAAAAAATCCTCCAGAAACCGGCCGACGCCTGGACTCAAATCCATTATCTTTTTGAGCCCAAACCACTCGACCAAAACCAGCTCCTGAACCCCAAAATGGGCGTTGAAACCCTGGACCAGGCCAAAGACTCGCTGAGCTTCTGCAAAGCCATCATCGACCAGCTGAGCGGCCAGGAAACGCTGCTCGCGCTGAAAGAGCTGTTTCTGGGTAAAATCAAGGAAGCCGGCCGCAAAAACGGTGAAATTCTCTGGCCGCTCCGGGTAGCCCTGACTCACGAGGAATTTTCCGTGGGAGCTTTCGAATCAATCTGGGTACTGGGTAAGGAAGACACCCTAAAAAAGCTTGCCGAAATCGGCATTTAAAGGCACAATACCATACGCACAAATGGTCAAAAAACCATTTTACATAATATAAATCACGCCAGCATTAAAAGTAAAAAAATGAACTTTAGTGAATTATCACAAGTAGTACGATATCTGAGAAAAACGCTCCCCTGTTCCGGTTGCCAGGCAACCTATGAAGGCGAGAGCATTGAAGTACTGTCCACTTTTGACGATCAGGGGCTTTTCAACCTGCACTGTCCTCATTGCCACAATCAAATACTGGTACACATCACCATCAGCGATGAGGAACGGAACCTGTCCGAGCCCAAGAGCAAGGGCAAACAAATCATCCGCGCCCACCGTGCCATCACCGAAAAGGAAATAGACAAGCAACTCTTGAACGGAACCAACATCTCCACCGATGACATTATCAACATGCACTTTTTCCTCAATAAATTTAACGGGGATTTTAAACAACTTTTCTCTAAACAAAAATGACCGTAAAATTAACCAACACCTCCTTTATATTGCTGACTTTTCTGACCGTAATCATGCTGGGCGGTTGCCAGTTCATGCAACAATCCGCCCGTGATATCCGCTCCACCATCGACGAAACGGTCACCAATGTTCAGGATAAAGCCAATTCGGTAAAGACCGGTATTGAAGAACGGGTCAATCAGGTGGAAACCAGCGTTAATCAGGTTAAGACGCAAGTGGATCAAACCAAACAATCCATAGACGAAAAAATTCAACAGATTAACGAAGCCGGACAAAAAATTGAAGAAGCAAAACAGGCTATTGGTGAAGCCAACGAGGCTGTCGGCAGTATCGTGAAATAACACTTTCAAATGCTCATTCTCGTAATCAATTCCGGTTCATCTTCCATCAAATTTAAAATTTTCCGGCAAACCGGCCTCAATTTCAGCTTAAAAGTTAAAGGAATGGCCGAAGCCATCGGTCTAAAAAATTCCCAGCTGGGCATTGCCTCCGACCGCGACGCCAAATTGATCAAACTGCCTCTGGAAAACCATCTCCAGGCGCTCAAAGCCATTTTTGACCATCTCAAAAAATTCCAGTTTCTTACGGAAAAAGACCATATCGAGCTGATCGGCCACCGCATTGTGCATGGCGGAGAAAAATACATCAAACCGGTCAAAGTGACGCCCAAGATCTTAAGCGACATCAAAAAGCTTTCCGAACTGGCTCCTCTGCACAATCCCGCCCATATCGCCTGCATGGAGGCCTGCGTGAAAATTTTTCCCCATATTCCCCAGGTAGCCGCTTTCGACACATCCTTCCATTCCACCATGCCGAAAACAGCCTATCTGTATGCCATCCCCACCGACCTCTATAAAAAATTCGGACTGCGCCGTTATGGATTTCACGGCATCAACAACGAATACGTCACCCGCGAAGCCACCCGCCTGCTCAAACAACGCCGTCAAAAATATCAGAAACTGATTTGCGTTCATCTGGGCAACGGCTGTTCCATGACCGCCATCAAAAACGGTAAAAGTATTGAAAACAGCATGGGGTTCACACCTCTGGAAGGCCTGATGATGGGCACCCGGTCCGGAGACATCGACCCGGCCCTGCTGGAGGTTCTAAGCAATAAATTGAAAAAAGATCTCCACGAAACCACTGAGTTTTTAAACAAACAGTCGGGACTTCTGGGCATGAGCGGGCTCAGTTCGGACATGAGAACTATCCACGCCGCGGTCCAAAAGAAAAATCCCCGGGCCATGCAGGCCCTGGACTCCTATTGCTACCGTATCGGCAAGTACCTGAACGCCTATATCGGTCTTTTGGGAGGAATTGATGCCATTATCATGACCGGCGGAGTCGGCGAGAACGCCTGGTATGCCCGGGAGAAGATCTTCAGCTACACGGGACACCTGAACGTCACCCTGGACAAACAAAAAAACCGCAAAAATCAGACTTTCCTGGAAAACAAAAACAGCCGGGCCAAAATTATGATCATCCCGGCCAACGAGGAACTGGAAATTGCCCGACAGGCGGTCAAGTTAATTTAGCCCCCCATTCTCATGAAACTTTATACCAACACTTCAATTTACCGGGAAACTTTAAAATGCCTGGATCAGATTGAAGAAATTCTGAAAAACAAGCCCGCTTCCGCCATACTGGGCAGACTGGAAGTTGAAATGATCGATCTTTCCTCGGAGATGGCCGTGGCCCTGGAAGAGCCGGAAATCGAACAGGTGGATTATAAATTGGGCTTGCTGGACACCCGTCTCATTAAAGCCGTACAGCTCTGCAATCTGGCCCACCAGCAACATCAGATCACCCAGGCCGAAAATGACAGTATCGAAAATCTTTTGAATCTGCTCAAACAAAAAATCAAAATTTTCCCGCAAAAACGCAAGAACGTATTGATACTGAGTTCAATCATGGGACAGGGACACATGAGTGCCTCCAAAGCCATGGTACAAGGCATGGAGCACCTCTATGGACGCGATTATAACGTAGTTATTATTGATTTTTATGAAGTAATCGGCTCGCTTTTCAACAAAGCCACCATCAGAGCCTATGAGGGATCCACCAAATATCTGCCGGACGCCTATAAATATTTTTTCGAAGCTACCGACGCCAAATGGCCGATTAAATTCATCAATCTGATCAATTACCCGCTGAACGCCACGCGCATCGAAAAACTTTTCAAATCCTACAATCCCCACATTATCATTTCCAATTATCCCATCTGGGAATACCTGGCTTCTCTGATCATCAAAAAGATGGGGAATATCAAATTTTTGAGTCTGGTTACCGATTCCATTTCCATTCATAACGCCTGGGCCACCGCCAATCCTGACGCCCATATAGTGGCCAATTTCGAGACCGCCATTTCCATGAAAAAACTGGGCGTACAAGAAGATAAAATCCAGATTCTGGGCTTTCCCGTAAAACTTGAACTGTCCACCCCCTCCAATCGCCGGGAATTTCTGGGAAGCCTCAACTTAAACCCAGATCTCTACACGATTATCCTCATGCCCACGACCGAAAAAACCAAGGCAACTGTTAAAATGATCAATGAAATCAGAAACGGAGTAAAAGACGTCAATCTGATTGTCATCTGCGGAAGAAATATGGAATTATATCCCAAACTGGAAGAATTCGACCATCAGGAAAACACCCGCATCATCGGCTGGACCGACCAAATGCCGGAATTTATCAAAAACTCCGATTTAATAGTCACCAAAGCCGGCGGCGCTACCGTCATGGAATGCATCGCCGCAAAAAAACCCATGATCATTACCCATGTAATTCCCGGACAGGAAATGGGCAACGCCGAACTGATCAAGATTCACGAGCTGGGTATCATTCAGAAAGAAGCCAAAATGAGCATTCCGGAATGCGTTGAATACATACGGAAAAACCAGAGCCGCATCCTGGAAAATCTCAGCCGCATCAGCAATCCTGATTCCAGTCTGAAGATCGCGCGCTACATTCACGACCAGATCGAGAACTAGAAAACCCCGCTATTTGGCCTTCCCACGATATTGCGCAGATTTTCTATGCGCCATTATTTCCTTCCCCAAATCTATAGCATGGTCCTGTAAATCGACGTTCCTGTCAGCACATACATGGTGTTGGTATCTTTGTCGACATAGAAGTCCTTGATGTCTTCCAGGTCATCAAAAATATATTGTCCGGTATAAACCGCTCCTCCGGTTCTGTCGTCTTTATTATAGACCAAGACGCGATTCTCGGACGGTTCCAGAACAAAAATCTGGGACATGTCGGCCTCGGTAAATATTTTGGTCGGAGAAATCAGACTCTTGACCGGTAATTTTTTAATCGGGAAATCTTCCTTGTTGCCCTGAAACAGCTTGGTGATGTAGCCATCCGATCCCAAAACGTATACATTGCCGTCAATCGCCAGATCAACCCCGTTTTCCAGGTCCACGCCATTGGCATAGGGCTGCGCAGCGTCAAACTTGTCCCGGCGGCGGGTATAACGCCAGATCTGATTTTCAGCCGCATCCAGAACGTAGATTTTGTTGCTGTAGGCATCAATTACTTTACCCTTTTTAAAATTCTCGTCGGTAGTCTGCAAAAAGCTCATCCGGTCATCCTTATATTCAATCAGTTTTCCCGATTCGGTAAAAAACAGAACGGAATCCTGATCATCGTAATTCACCGCGGAAATTACCTTTTCGTTATCGTCAATGGTCAAAGGATCCGCCACCTTGTCCAGCATCACCGGATAAAGGGCATTATATTCATAAGCATACAACTTGTCCTTCAGATTGATTAACCCAAGGGCACTGACGTTAGCGCGTTTCTGGCTCAAATCAGCCATTAATTCAACTTTTGGATGCATCACTCCGTCCAGTTTATCCCTGGTTTCCAGAATCAGATCCAGCAAATCCCTGGCCTTGGATTTATGATAACCGCTGTTGAGTACTTCAATAGCGCTTTGTTCAGCCTCCGTCAGCATTTCCCCCGCTCTTTCCTTATCAAACTGACCGGTGGTGATGGCCGAATTGATCTGCTCGCGAATCTGTACCAGATTATCAGCCAAAGTCTGAATTTTCTGATCTTCATCAGCCTTTGAACGCAGCCACCAGACGCCTAAAGTCAGAATCAATACCAGTACAATTATGGAAATCAAAATTTTATCCTTGCCCCAGTTGCTGAAAGACCACGGGTTGCCGGGTTCTCCCCTTCTGACTCCCCTGTCGTCCCTGCTCAGATCCGAGACCTTGTTTTTTACTCTGGAAACCGTCGTGCCCAGAAATTTCGTGAATTTGTCCACCGACAGTTTGGCCCTGGCGGATTGTGATTCGGGACGGTTAATTTCTTCGGAAACATCCTGAAACCCCTCTTCACGATTATGCGCGGCAGTCACTTCTCCAGGCATCTCACCCGCCACCGGAGCGGAAACCTTGGCCTGGCTGGCCTGTATGGCTATTAAACCGATTTTACTCATCACTTCACCGTGCAGAAAGTCCCGTATTGAAACCACCGTATGCTGCAGATTACCGCTGACATGCTTGGACAAATCATTCTTGGACACATAGCGGAGCAGTCTGGTGGTACTGATCAGCACAAAATCACCCGGCTCCAGATCGCCCGAGGCAATATTGGTAAATACATCCTTACTTTCGGCATCTTCCAGATCATCACTGATGGTGGTGGCCAGTCTTTTGCGGACCAGATAAGCCTCGGCTTCACCGGTCTGAGTCAAATAAAGCTGATCACCGACAACTGCCGCTATTATAATATTTAATTTTCCCAGCCAGTCGTTATCTCTTTCTTTTTTGTAATCATTGAGAGCCCGGTTAACCTCCTTCAGGGCTTCTTCAAACCTTTCGTAACCGTCCACCTCACTGTCGGCAAAAAACACCCTGCGCATCCGGTCAAAAATTATCTCCCCGATCTTGTCCGGATCAATATTATTCTGGACAATCTCCAGACAAACATAGACCTTTCCGCTATGTTCGCCTCCTTCTCCCAGATCATAGGCATAATTTTCAACGAAGCTGCCTTCATCGCTTCCGACAAATAAAAAATCGTATTGGGTTTTTAACTGCTGAGTAGCCATTGTTGTTTATCTTTATTATTATTTTGTTTCCGTTTGGGCAGCCAGATTTTAACATGAAAATATAATTGACACAAAATTAACTTAAAGTTATCTTCTGCTAGCTTATTTACCATTTTGTTCATGCCAATATCCAAACTCCAGAAAAGAAAACATCTAAAAATGCACGGATTCCGTGCCAGAATGAAAACGGCAGGAGGCCGAAAAGTACTGGCCGCCCGCAGAAACAAGGGAAGAAAACAGTTGACCGTCAGTGACAAATAAAACTCGAAGCAAAAGCATCGTTGACCATTTTTAATGCTCAAAAAAAATCAACGTATTTCCAAAAATCAAGTTTCCTGGCTGCAAAAGAAAGGCTACAGATTCTCCAACGAGTTTTTTTCCGTTAAATTTCTGCTAAACAAAGAGACTTTTTGCCGCTATAGTGTTGTAGTCAGTAAAAAGACCTTAAATCTGGCTGTTGACCGCAATTTGCTCAGAAGACAGCTTTATGAAATTATCCGCGGAAATCCAGAACCAAATCAGCATCTGGACTATCTGATCACCGTTAAACCGGCTTTGACCGCGCTCACCTTCACCGACAAAAAACTTCAACTGCTAAACACCCTCCGGCAGATTTCCTCAAAATATAATTAATATATGGACAGCAAAGCTTTAAAAAACATCCTGAGCCAGGCCCTGACCTTTCTGATCATCTTTTTGATCGTAAACTTCATCTATAATCAGTTTTTCAACAAAGCCGAACCGCCCAAAACCGGCCTGCAATTCTTTGTGGAACAAAACCAGATCAGCCAAAATGACCAGGTAATCGCCCATCTGGAAAACTTTACCAACGAGGACGTTATCCTGAAAACCCGTTGTCCGGAGCCAGCCTTTCTGGTCGAAAAACAGGAAAACGGCCAATGGATTAATAAAACCGCCACCGCCCAAATCGACTGCGCCGCTCACCCCGACATCACGCTAAAACCCGGGGAAAAACTGCCCTACAGCTTCAAAAGCTGGAATCACGAATTGTTCTGGACTCTGGGAAACTACCGTCTAAAAGCCCAGATCGGCGATCAAACACTGGAATCAAACCAGTTTGAAATCGTCAACATGTCTTTCTTCGGCTGGATCTGGAACACCATTATCTATCAACCGATCTATAACGCCCTGATTTTCTTTGTCAGCATTATCCCCGGCCACAACCTGGGCTGGGCCATCATTCTGCTGACCATTTTGATCAGAACCATCCTGCTTATCCCCAACCAGAAAGCCCTCAAATCCCAGAAAAAACTGCAGGCGCTGCAACCCAAAATCGCCGAACTGAAAACCAAACACGGCAATGACCAGCAAAAAATTGCCGCCGAAACCCTGGCTTTATATAAAGAACACAAAGCCAGCCCTTTTGGCAGTTGCCTGCCCCTGCTGATCCAGCTGCCGATACTGATCGGACTTTTCAACGTCATCCAGACCGGCATGGACCCCGGCAGCAATTATCTGCTTTACGAACCGTTAAAGGCTTTTGACTTAAGCAAAGTACAAACCAACTTTTTGGGTCTGTTGGATCTGACTAAAATCGATTTCATCGTTCTACCTGTCCTGGTGGGACTGTTACAATATCTGCAATTGAAACTGAGTCTGGGAAAAACCCAAAAGACAGAAAAAAAGGCCGGTTCGGAAATGGAAATGGCCAACCGCACCATGACTATCATCATGCCTTTCATGGTTGCTTTCTTCACCGCTTCGGTACCTTCGGGAGTAGGTCTCTACTGGGCATTTTCCACTATTTACGGCATAGGACAACAGGTAATTGTCAACCGTGCTCACGACCAAACTGAAACCAAAATCCAGGTTGCCCCCGCCCGCAATAAAGAAAAGAAACAGCTCTATAAAGAATTGGCCGAACAGAGAAAAACTGAAAAAAATCCCGTCATCGGCAACGACGACGACCAACCTCCGGCCTCCGATAACGGGGATAGCAGCAATGGCAAGCCCCCCATCACTACCATAAAAATCTAAATCCCATAATTTATTTTTCCTATGGAAAATAAAATTCACCGGCACCTGGAAACCCTCCTGGAAAAAATCGGCGTAAGCATCAATAAAATACGTATTGAAACACCCGAAGAAAACAGCTTCAAAATCAATATTGAAACCTCCCATCCCAACCTGATGATCGGACATCACGGCGAGAACATCGGCGCCGTCCAACATTTGCTGAAATTATTGCTCTGGGCGGATCTTGATAAAGAAGATACTCCCAGACCGGAAATCAGTCTGGACATCGAAAACTACCGCAGACGCCAGGAACAGCACATCATACAGCTGGCCGAGCGAAAAGTGGAAATGGTCAGACAACTTTCTTCGCCTCAAAGTCTTCCCGCCATGGCCCCCTATTTCCGCCGGGTTGTGCATCTGCATCTCGCCCAGGAAAAATTCAATGACGTCAAAACGGAAAGCCAGGGACAGGGCGAATATCGCTTTATCGTGATCAAACCTGAAATTACCATTTAATAAACCATATGTTAACCGGCTTGAGCAGAACTTCATTCAGCGCTTCCCTTTGCGTTATTACTTGTTTTAGCATCGTCACTGCCTCCCTCGCCCTCGCGCAGGAAACACCGGCTGAAGCCACCGACCTTTTCCCCGACCTGCCGGTGGGCAGTCAGTATTACAGTGGAGTCAAATATCTGAAAGACCTGGGACTGATCCAGGGATATCCCGACGGCACCTTCAAACCAAATCAGCAAATCAATCGTGCCGAAGCCCTGAAAATTCTGGTTGGCGCGATAAAATTTGAAAAATTCAGTAGCGCTGAAAAACCGATTGCCAGTCAGGAAGCCACCCCCGACATAGACGTAACCAAGTGCCCCTTTCCCGATCTGGACCCGACTGCCTGGTACCACCATTACGTCTGTGAAGCTTACCAGAACGGCGTAGTCTCGGGCTATCCCGACGGGACTTTCAAACCGGAACAGACTATCAACAAAGTGGAAGCCCTGAAAATGACAATTTTACAGGGAGGAATTTCCACCCAAACCGCCTACACCGATAACTTTGATGACATTTCCCCCTCCGACTGGTTTTGGGACTATGCCCGCATTGCCGATGAAAAAAGCTTTATCGTGGCAGACCGACAGGGAAAACTTAACCCGGCCGAAACGCTGAACCGTGGAGATTTCTCCATGCTGGTCTACCGTACCATCCGGGCAATGCAGGATCACTCCGAATTCGGGAGGGCAACTTTTTACGCCGGACGTTTCGACGGACAGGGCACTGCCAACGGGGAAATCTTTCTCAACTCCCGGATGACCGCCGCCCACAAAACACTGCCTTTCAACACTATCGTCCGCGTCACCAATCTCGCCAACGGTAAACAGGTGGATGTCCGCATCAATGACCGCGGCCCCTACGTCAACGGAACCATCATCGATTTGAGCACCAGTGCTTTTCAGGCCATCGCCTCTTTATCAACCGGTGTAATTCACAGTGAAGTTCAAATTATCGCTCCCGCGACACCCTGATCTCCTTTTGCGCCCCTAAGTAATCCGCGTTACCATGGCCCACGAAGATATTATCAATAAACGAGGGAAAAACATCCCGGTACGAACTCCTTTTTCCCAGGAACTCAAAAAAAGCATCTTTATGCTTATTTTTACGCTGCTTGCCATTATCGTTCTGGTCAGTATTGTCTATCTGCTAAATTCCAGTCAGACCACCCAAAAGGGCTATGCCCTGAAACAGCAACAGCTGGAAAAGGATCAATTGAACGAAGAAAGTCACGACTTGGTCAGAAAAATTATTCAGGCCCAGTCTTTCAAAAACATTCAGAACAACCCGCTGGTACAAAATATGATCAAACCTGAAAAACCCGTTTATCTGGAAGAAAAATAGCCGGAAATTGGTTTGACTTAAAAAAAGATCACAATATAATAAACCTGCTCCGGACTAATCCGGTGCCGGTTCTTTAAGGCGATATCGTCTAGTGGTTAGGACGGAAGGTTTTCAACCTTTAAACCGGGGTTCAATTCCCCGTATCGCTACCAATTATTTCCCAGACCGGATCATCCATCCTCTCCCCCTTCCAGGGAATCATCATCTTCTTCCACCTGGGCCGTTTTCGCAACGCTTCCGGCAGTTTTATCAACAATTCCCTCCGGAGAACGCACATTATCGGTCATATAACCAATTGTTACGGCCAGCCTGTCAGCGCACAATCCTGCCATACCTACTACCTGCTGAAGATAAGCAAGTTTGGCTGTAACAGCCTTTTCACTAAAAGCAGGCTGACTCATCAATTTAATCAGCTTTTCAAAGAGAATGTCCAAAGCATTATTAGCCATCTCCACACTTTCCGTACTGGGCAACTTGCATATCAGATCATTCAGTTCCTGCACCTGCTCCACCCGCGCATTCAAATCAGCCGCTTGCTCAACCTCCAACTCATTTTGGTCTTTCAACAGCTCTTTTGATGACATAATTGATAATTAAATAATTAGTCAAGAGTAAATTATAACACAAGCTTGGTATATAAACAAGTTGATTTAAAGCTTAGAATTCCGGGAAAATTGACAAAACTTCTGTTAATTAGCAAAATAAACTACCAGTCAAATAAAATTTATGGAGAAAAAACTTACCGGCTTTATCACCGACATCGATGACACCCTGATCCCCTGGGAACCGCCGCACGCCAAGGCCTATCCGGCCATGGCCAAAGCCCTCAGTGAAGCATCTGGGCTGCCCTATCAAACGATTGTAGAAAATATCCAACAGGTAAATACCACCCACGGCACCATCGAATACACCGCCCTTGTGCAGGAAATGACCTGTTTTCAACAGCTTTCCAGACAGCGCATCGGGCAGCTCATACGTATTGCCATTGACAGTAAAAAAGCCGCCCTGGCGGAATTAACCAAGCCTTTTGAAGACATAGAACTGCTTCTGGAAACTCTGCGCATCAACCGTCTGGTCTTGCTGGCTCTTAGTGATGCCCCCAAAAACCTGGCCTATCTCAGGCTGAAAAACTCGGGTCTGCTGCAATACTTTGATCTGGTCATCGGAACCGCCTCTCCCTCCGATGAAAACTTCGACCCGCAATTCCGCATGGAAAACAAACCTTTTCTGATCCCCACCGCAGCCACCCCGAACAAAAAACCCCACGTACTGCTGGAACATTATCTGAATATCAACGAAAACCGCATTGGCGGGGAATACGCGCTCCTGGGCAATAGTAACTTTTCCGATCAGGGCCAGGCGCAAAATTACGGCATGGATTTTTATCACAGCCAATGGGACAAGGGCACCGATGAAGAAAGAAACACTCTGTTACAATTCGCTCCGCTGTCGGCACTGGAAGAAGATGGCACCCAAGCAGTCAAAAACGCCCCCGTGATCCGTCCGGGATACGAAAAAATTGAGGTGTTTTCGCCGCGCCAAATGATCGAAGAATTACGTCAGCGTGGTCACATCCAATAATATCGGCTCCATCCGTTTGATAAAGCTGTTTTGACGTGCCAAGAGGTTTCAAGCGGATTTCAATCTGTTTTTATAACAATTTACTCCAATACGCCAGTTATTATGCGCATCGGAGTAATACATTAATTTACTAATCTGACAAAATTGCCTATCTTAAACTAGAAAAAATAACCAACACACAATCAATGTTGATTCAAATAGCCAGAGGAACCTGTATCGGGGCTGCCCCCTGCGTTGCAATCGCCGGGGATGTGTTTCAGCTGGACGAAGAAGGCAAGGCCTTTGTGGTAGGAACCAGCGATGACACGGCCAAAATCAAACTGGCTGCGGAATCCTGTCCGGTCCGGGCCATTTATTTATATGATGACAATAAAAACCAGATTTATCCGCCTCCTGAGGAAAATCCCCGTCCCTATCAGGAAAATTAACCATGAGCATCTCCCCCCCATCAGTACAGGTTGATCCCAAGCTGGCAGACCAGGTCTGGTCGGCGCTAAACAAAGCTTCCTCTATAGGAATCATTTCTCACCGCCACCCTGATCCTGATTGTGTCGGCAGCAACCTGTCCCTGCGGGAAATTCTCCTGAAATTGGGCAAACAGGTGGATTCCCTCTGCCTGAATGAAATTTCTTCCTCCTGTCAGGGCTTAAAAAACGTTCACGAGTTCAAATCTGAGTTTCAGGCCGAACGCTATGATCTGATTATCTGCGTGGATTGCGGAAGCAAATCTCAAATCGGTTTTGAACTACCCGACACGGGCCGGCCTTTTTTGATTAATATCGACCATCACGCCTCCAACGACCATTATGGCGACCTGAATCTGGTATATGACCGTTATTCTTCCACCTGTGAAATTGTCTTTCAACTAATGGAAATCTGGCAACAGCCGGTCACAAAATCAACAGCCACCGCGCTCCTCATGGGCATATATTATGATACCGGCAGCTTCATGCATTCCAACGTCAGTCAGCAACTTTTGGAAATTGCCGGCCGGCTGACGGCCGCCGGAGCAGATCTAAAGCTTATTAAAAACAACCTTTTCCGAAATTTCACGCTGTCCAAATATCAACTCTGGGGACAGGCCCTGGAACACATCAAAGTCACGGAACAGGGCAACGCGGTTGCGGTTGTGACACCGGAACAATTGTCCTCCTGCCAGGCCGATTGTGACGATCTGAGTGGGCTAATTGATTATGTCTGCATGACCAAAAACAGCAAAATGGCCGTGGTCATCAATCAGGAAAAGCAGAACCAGATCCGGGGATCGCTCAGAACGCGCGAAGAATTCATCGATGTATTCCAAATCGCCCGGAAACTGGGCGGAGGCGGCCACAAAAAAGCATCCGGCTTTAGTTTCCCGGCCAATCTTGAACAACAAATTATCTGGAAAATAACCAACTAAAACTATGGATAAAATCATAGTGCTGGACAAACAGGGTAATCAGCAATTTCTGGACTTAACGGTATTGCAGCAAATTCTGGAAAACACCGCCCGTGAACAAAATGAAAACAGCTTTTCCGCCGCAATTATCTGGGAAAAAGCCGCCAAATATCTGGACATATTTCTGATTGGGCCACAGAAAAATCTGACCGAAAACCAGTTATTGGAGTTGTTGGCCAACGTCTGCCGGGAAGAAGGTTTTCAGAAGCTGTCCGAAAAACTCAAAACCTTTACCTCCCTGCCCTTAAGTCCGCTGGCCGCCGGCCAGCCGTCCCCCGCCACCACACTCAGCAAAAACGCCCAGGAAAAACTCAAAAAACTTTTTCTTCCGCCCACCCAAAACCATCTGGATATAGACAGTCTGATCGGGAAAATCGCCTACCATAAAACCAGCGATGAAAATGCCGAAGCCTTGACCAAACTTTTTCAGCAGGGACGTTTTATCCCCCATCAAAACATCCTCAAAGGGCAACAAGCCTTTGACCACATGCAAATAGTCCTGGAAGACAATTTGAACGACATTTTCGATCAACTGAAACAGGCCGCTATCAATTTCCAGAATCTGATTTCCACCAACATCAACTTTTCCCGCATCCGTCAGAAAATGTCGATTATTAAAAGTACCAGGGGGTTTTCTTCGGGACCGGTCTCCTTTATCAAAATCTACACCGCAACTTTCGACACTTTGCGCCAAAACCTCAGTACCAGCTTCACCCCTTTACAGAGCTTTACTCTGAGCATCCATCATCCCGACATCCTGGAATATCTGATCTTTATCAAAAATTTCCAGAAAAACTCCCTCAATAAACATTTACGGTTTTTGATTGAAATATCCCCCCAGTTTCTGGACGCGCTGCTCAAGGAAGAAGACTTTGAACTGATCAGTCCCGAAAACAATCAGGTGGTAAATCTGCTCAGTGCCAAAAACACTTTTGACCTGATCGTCTCTACCATTATTGAAAATCCCCAGCTGGGCATCCGACAACAAAAGAATCTGATCGGCAATTCCGTACAGATTTCCGGTATGGTCAATCTGGCCGCCTACAGCAACTGTTCCGATCTGGAAAAAGAGCTGGTTATGGACCTGAAAGTCGTCCAGGAATATCTGCAAAAACAGCAGACCAATCTGGAAAAGACATTCAAAACCGCCCAAATTAAAACCTGTATTTATTTTACCGGCTGGACGGACTTCCTGATAAAGAGAAAAGTCGTTTACGGCTCCATCAGTTCAATCGAACTGGCCGAACGCATTTTCTCCCTGATCCGCTCTTCGGTGGACGGCAGTATTGAGCTTTCCGTGACCCTGCATTCGCCCCTATTAAGTCTGTTTGAGCAAACCGTGGGAATTGAGTGTCTGGACTATTTGGCTGCCCTTAAAATCAATCTGGACGGGCAGGAGGTACATCAACTGCACCCCACCCTAAAGGAATACCTGACTGAACTGGGTTTGCCCGCCAACGAAAGCACCAGACAAATCTATGAAACCAATTCACTTAACGATCTCTATCAGATCCCGGTCAACGTCAAACAGCTTTTCAAAACCTCACGTGAGATCGACCCGCAATTCCACCTGGAATTACAGAAAGAAATTGAACAGAAGCTGCAGGGTGAAATTGAAAAAAGAGTATATTTTGAAAACTCCATGGATCTGGAAAAAATCAAAGAGATTTTGCTGGAAAAGCTTAAACTTGGTATAAATAGCATCGGCTTCTTTCAGTTTGGAACAATTAACAAATTGGCGGAGGAAAACGAAGTGGAAAACGGCAAAAGCTTTCTGATGTCTTTGGGCAAAAACAAAAAACGCCGTCACCGCGAAATCCAGCCACCCCTTTTCCAGATCAAGAAAACCGAGGAGATAACTCTGCCGCCGATTATCAATCAACAGTCTTAAAAACTTATAAAAACACAAAATGCTCGATCTGCTCAGCACCGTAATCACGGTTTTCATACTTATTCCCGTCCTCTATTTTACCAGCCAGAACTTTAATCAAACCTTCGCCCTGGTGCTTCTGATATTGATCAGCGTACCCACCATCATGTCCATGATTAACGGAGCCCCTTTTGTTCCGACCCCCATGAACCGCGTCAGACAAATGGTAGCGCTGGCCAAAATTAAAAAAGGCCAACGGGTTTATGATATCGGCTGCGGCGACGGGCGGTTTGTCTATATAGCAGCCAATGAATACGGAGCCAAAGCCACCGGAATCGAACTTTCGCCTCTGGTCTACCTGCTGGCGCTTTGTCGGAAACTGATCTGGCGGTCCAAAGCTCAAATCCGTTTTGCCGATTTCAAACATTGCGACCTCTCCGACGCGGAAATAGTTTTCTGCTATCTTTTGCCGGACAGTCTGAAAAAAATTCAGCCCGAACTGGATAAACAGATCAAAAAAGGGACCCGTTTTTATTCTTACGCTTTTCAAATTCCCAACTGGAAACTGATTCATTCCGAGGAAAGAAACCACAAACTCAACCTGGGACCGGAGGAAAGAAACCACAAACTCAACCTGGGACCGGTTTTCGTCTACGAAAAAGTATAAACACCAAAGAATAATATACAATCACCAGCCAGGTCTGACCCTTGCCGAATTCTATCTGCGCCAAAGGCAGATCAGCCAATATGCCCACCAGATTAAGCATCTGACGCACCAGGATTTCTGTTACGCCGACTAAAGGCAGGGCCAGCACCGGCCAGATCAAACCGGTCAACAAAACCGCCACTCCGATCAGCATTAAAAACGGGATCAGCGGCCCCACCGCCAGATTAGCCAGAGGCGAAATCAGTGAAACCCGCCCGAAATAATAAAACAGGAAAGGCAGCGTGATCACCTGGGCGGCCAGCGTTGTAGCAATGCCATCCCATAATAAATTTCGCCAATCCTTCTCCGGAAAAAACTCGAAATATTCCGAAAACAAAACCAGACTGAGAGTGGCAAAAACAGACAACTGAAAAGATAAGTCAAAATTCAGCAAACGGGGATCAAAGCAAACAATCAGAAAAGCGCTCAACAGAATTATCTTCAAAATTTTGGTCCGGCGTTCCAACACCCTGACCAGTAACATCATAATTCCCATCACTCCCGCCCTTACCACACTGGCGGAAGCCCCTGTCAAAATCACAAAAAACACAATTACAGAAAACGCGCACCAAAAACGGACGATCTTTTTCCGGCCGGTCGTCAAAAGAATCACCAGATTGATGATAATGGTTATATTAAAACCGGAAATAGCCAAAATATGGGAAAGCCCGGTCGCCTGGAAATCAGCCGCCACCTGCTCGGGCAGACTGCCCCTCTCCCCCACCAGTATCCCGCTGATCAAAGAAGCCGCCGGTTCAGCCAGACTGGAAGACAGGGAGCCCAAAAACAAGACCCTCAAATCATAAATCAGACTGAGCAGATTCCTGCCCGGCAACCCCAGTTTTTTATTGATCCGGGCGGATTCCAGAAAGCCGTCCAGTCTTCTGCGAAAAAGATAAATCCTTTTCTTTTCATCCAGTTCATCCCAGTCCGGCCTGAATCCTTCCACCAATATTTTTTGCCCGTATTCAACAGGCTCATTACGGTCAAATCTGGCCAGCAGCTTCGCTGCTGCACCCGAATCGGCTTCAACGGTTTGTAAAAGTACCTCCTGAAACTGGCCCTTTTTGTCCGGCAATCCAACCACATTGGCTACCCGACTGGTCATACCGGAAATGTCCGCCGGCCGCCGGTTTTCGCCCAAATCCAGACCAATGCGCACCATCCCCAATAAAATCCCTGCCAATATAACCAGAACAAATTTACGGCCCGCCCGAAGCGCCCAGATTTCCCGGCCAAACATAGCCGTCCAGAACAATACGGCCAGTGAAAGCACGTAAAACATCATCGATTCATAACAAAAAAACAGCCGGCAGCTGATACCCCACAAAAACCCCAGAATCCACGAATTGATCCAAAAATCTCTTTGCATGACCATATACCTGGAAAACTACTCCGCCCTGTTTAAATCGAAATTAAATATTATTAAAAAGCCCCCCGCGAAGCGGGGGGCTTTCTCATTTCATCATTTCCTCAAAACACTTTAGAGGGGAAGTGAACTTAATGCTTCGGCGGGAATCGGCTGAGCATCAGCAGGAACCTCAATGGTAACCGGTTTGTTCAAATCGGAGAGGGTTACCTCAACTGTTACGGAACCGCTGGGAGCTGACTGATCGGCATTCTCTTTGATGGTAAATACGCCTTTAACCTTGTTGAGTACGCCCGAATCCTTGCCTACGTAGAAATCACCGGAGAAATCAAAACTTTCCAGTGAAGCTTTCATCTCGGCTTTTTCTTCCTCGCTGACGGTCTCACCCTGTAATTCGGCGGCCTTGGCTACAAAAGTCGAAAAAGCATCCTTGTCCAAAACACCGGTATAATGATAACTTTGTTCACCTGCTACGCTTTCCATATTGACATAGGCAACATTCTTGAAGAATTTGGTCTGGTCAATCAAAGCTTTCATCTTTTTCTGATCTTCAGTCATGTTGGCTTCTGCCCCCTGTGGCATGGATTTGGCCATTTCCTCCAAAGCTTCCGGAGGAACCGGCATAGTCCACCACTTATTGATCAACTCGGCCTTCATCTCTTCAGGTATGGTAATAGCCCCTTTGCCTTCCAAAGCCATCAGGTTGAGATAAAGAGCGTCTTTATTCATTCTGAAGGATAATTCACCGTCACCTCCGTCCTGATCGGCCATCATATTGCCTTTCAAATTCAGATTGAGTCGGGGATCCTTGGCATCCTTGGTATCAATGCCGCCCTTCATGGTGGCATCAAAAGTTACCTTGGCCGGAGGTTGTCCGGCGGGACCCTTCAGGTCACCCTTTAAACCTAAATCAAAATTATAGGAAGTCATGCCCGATAGTTTCATCAACCCTTCCTGCAAAGCCACCTCAGGCGCTTTCTGAGAAGTTGGTGCCGAAACATCCTGACAACCGGCCAATCCAAAGGACAGAACCATCAGTCCTGAGACCGCCAGAGTTTTAGTAACATTACTCATGTTCTTTTGTTAATGGATAAATAAAATTGCCCTTGGATACTAACCAGAAAAACTTCTGGTGTCAAAACAAGAATTTGGTTAAAATAACCTGGCCAAATTCTAATTTATCGCCAAAACCGGCTAATTTTTTTCCAAGCATGAATTTTAAAAAACGTCGCATCCGTAATCAGTTACGGAAAATCAGACATCAAGAAACCGTTTCTGAAACCGGCAATTTATCCCCCGTCTCCCTGAGCAAGGACACACCGTCCGGCCGGACACCACAATATGTTAATCTGATTACCATCGCAGCAGGAATCATTCTGATTTTTGGACTGTTCTGGATCACGGTCAGCATCATCAAAAGCCTGGATCTGGGTTCAGTGGTATTTTCCTTTGGTAAAGAGCTAAAAAAAGACACTTTCAAGCAAAGTAATTTTCTGCTGGTCGGCATTGGCGGCGGAGAGCATGACGGATCCAATCTGACCGACACCATCATCGTGGCCAGTCTGTCGGAAAAGGATAAAACCGTAAAAATGCTTTCGCTTCCCCGCGATCTCTATATAGACGATAAAGTCACCGGAGGGCAAAGAATCAATAAAATTTATGATACTTATTTAAACAAATACGACAGCTCCCCCAAGGCCATGGAAAAACTGGCGGAAAGCGTTTCCAATCTGACGGGAATTCCTATCAACTACACCATTAAAGTCGACTTCGACGGCTTCGTAAAAATAGTAGACGCGCTGGGAGGAGTTACCGTGGACGTGGAAAAAAGTATTTATGATCCCTATTACCCCAAAGGAGAAACCATCAGATATGAAACTTTTTCCATAGAAGCAGGTCTGCAGGAACTGGACGGGGAAACCGCCCTGAAATACGCGCGCAGCCGCAAGACCACCAGCGATTTTGACCGCGCTAAAAGACAACAACAACTGCTCTCAGCCATCAAAGATAAAGCCCTCAGTTTAAACATACTTACCGATCCGGGCAAAATACAAAACCTCTACAACTCTCTGGCGGACAGCCTGGAAACCAATCTGTCAGTGGCTGAAATTATTGAACTGGCCAAAATTGCCAAAGACATCAACAAAGACCAGATCCAATCCAGGGTATTGTCCGATGATCTCACCAGTTGCGGCGGACTTCTATATACCCCGGTCAGGGATTATTTTGCCGGTGCCGCCGTGCTCCTGCCCGCGGGCAACAACTCCGAAGCGGTGATCCGGTTCAGTAAAAATTATTTCTATAAATCCATCAACGCCAACACTGAAATCCAGGTATTGAATGGTACGAAAATATCAGGCCTGGCCTATGACTACCTGAACAGACTGAGCAGAGACTGTCTGAACGTGGTTTATTACGGCAACGCCTCCAACCGCGAGCTGGAAAACTCCACCATCTATTATCTGCCCGAAACCGATGCCAGCGGTAAAAAGACCATACCTTCAACGCTGGCCGTCATTCAGGAAACCATCGACGCCCCATTGGTGGAAGGAATTCCCGAAGAGTATTTGCTGGACGAAAAAAGGATGAATTCATCCATCGTCATAGAACTGGGAGCCGATTACAAAAAACTTACCAGCGAAGACCCTTTCAACAAACTCCTCTACATGACACCGCTGGCTCCTGAAGAACCCGAAACCCCCTCGGAGCCCACAGCCGAAAAACCGCTCAATTCACCGGAAACCGACCCCGTTGTATCCGGGGATACTTCCCAACCCACCGCTACCGCGGACAAAAAAACAGAAGAGAAAAAAGACACCCCTGTCGCCGCTCCGGCCTCCACTCCCGCCTCAGCCCCCATTACTAACCAACCCTGATGCTGGCTTCTTTATTAAGCCTGTTGGCTTTAAACAATTTGGCCGCGCCCGTCGATACCGGTCTGACCACACCGCCCCCCTTACCGCAAAGCATCTCCGCTTACGCCCAGAAAACCGGGACATCACTCCAACCTTTACTTGAAGCCAAATCGGTCTTGAGTATCGATTTGGAAACCGGAAAGATTCTGTATCAGCAGAACGCCGGAGATCAGCTCCCCATGGCCAGCCTGACCAAACTGATGACCGCCCTGGTTATTCTGAACGAACATGATCTGAATGAAATTGTCACCGTGGATAAAAGAGCCACCGAAGTGGAACCTGCCAAAATTTATTTATTGGCGGGCGAAAAAATCACCGTTCGCGAACTGATTAAATCGATTTTTATCAAATCGGCCAACGATTCCGCTCTGGCGCTGGGATACCATGACAGCAAAAACCTGGAAGATTTTATTGCCAAGATGAACGAACAGGCCCGTAAACTGGGCATGGAACACACGCAGTTCCGCAACCCGACCGGTTTTGACGATCCGGATCAATATTCGACAGTCGACGATCTGGCAATTTTGGCCAGGGCTATTTATAAAAAACCGATCGTCAGAGAGTCTGCCACCATTCGTAAAACCAGCGTCAATTCGATTGACGGCAGCCAAAACCATGAAATGGAAAGCACCAATCAGCTTCTGGACAGCTATCTGAAAGTCTTCGGACTGAAAACCGGAACCACCGACCTGGCCGGACAATGTCTGATCAGCATCGTGGAATCACCGGACGGACCCAAAATCATGAATATCATGCTCAACAGTCCTGCCCGTTACAATGAAAGCAAAATTCTCTCACAATGGATTTTTGATAATTATAGATGGTTATAAAAAATAAAACATGAACACCCAAATAACTTTTATCGCCGAAAACTTCCGCTATCTGGTTCTGATTTTCGGCTCGTTAATTCTGGCCTTCTTAATCTCCATCACGCTGGCTCCGCCTTTCATCCGCATCCTGCACAAATATAAAATCGGCAAGCAGCTTCGCGACAAAGCTTCCACCGGTGAGGAAGCCGTAATTTTCAAGGAACTTCACGCCAAAAAACAGGGCACGCCCACCATGGGAGGAGTAATCATCTGGGGAACCACCCTGATCGTTGTTCTGCTGTCCGGACTTTCCTCCTGGCTGGGCATTACCGACAACCCTCTCTTCAATCGTGAAGAAACCCTGTTGCCGATTTTCACGCTGGTTGCCACGGCTCTCCTGGGTGCCCTGGACGACTATCTTAATCTAAAAGGAAAAGGAAAAAGCAAAGGTATCGACATCAAACCGAAATTCCTGCTTCTGACCATTTTCGCCACGCTGGGAGCCTTCTGGTTCTATTACAGACTGGGAATACAGAGCATACATATACCTTTTCTGGGTGACTCACCAATGGGAATCTGGTACATACCATTGTTTATTTTCATCATCACCGCCACCGCCAATGCCGTCAACATCACCGACGGTCTGGACGGTCTGGCGGGAGGACTTGTCACCATTGCCTTTTTGTCTTTTGCAGTAATTGCCTATCTGAAAGGACTGCTGATATTATCCGCCTTTTGTACCGTTATCGCCGGTGCCACCATAGGTTTTCTCTGGTTCAACATCATCCCTGCCAAGTTTTACATGGGTGATACCGGAGCCATTTCTCTGGGGGCCACACTGGGGGTAATTGCCATGATAACCGACTCCGTACTGATCTTGCCTTTGATCGGCTTCGTGTTCGTCATAGAAACCATTTCCGTTATAATCCAGATCGGATCCAAAAAGCTCTTTCACCGCAAAGTCTTTCTAATAGCCCCTTTACATCATCACTTTGAAAAGCTCGGCTGGAGTGAAGCCACGGTTGTCATGAGATTCTGGATTATCGGAGGCTTTGCCTGCGTCCTGGGACTATTGCTCGCCACACTCTGACCGGCAGATTCCCAAATCCTGACTGGACTGGAAATCCACAATTACATCCGATACCGGATCAAGATCCTCAACTGATACTTCCTCCATCGTCTTCAATTGGGCATATTCGGGATACTCGGCCGAAATCTTTTCCAGATCGGCCAATCTTTGGTTTTTCTCCGGAGAATTTTCCAGAAACTCTGCCGTGATGTTTTTAATTTCCATCACTGTGGCAAAAGGAATACCGTTCTTCCGGTAAAATTTTACAATTTGAATCAGCTTCTCCAGACTGTCCATTTTAACACGATTGACCAAAGCTGAAAAACGCTTGTCCCCTTGATCCCTCAATTCCACTTCGATGGCCGTCAACAACTTAAACTGTTTGATCTGTTCATCCAACAGGGCAAACAGACTGCCCTCAATTTCAGCGACGCGGGAATTTCCCACTTCCTTGACCAGATCATCCAAACCCGCCAGATAATTTCTGAAAGAAGCTTCAGCATCCTTCAGATTATTTTTTGCGATCAAATTTTGCATCTCCAGCAATTTGTTTCTGGCCCGGTCCAGCAGATAATCAGCTTTTTCAGTGGAATCGACGGCAAAATAAAAAGATGCCTCCATCACAATTTCTTTGGCCGGATATAGTTTTTCCCCGGGAATAACCAGACTCAAAGCCTTTTTCTGCAATCCGACTTCTTCCTTCATCTGTTGCAACAAGCGCTCCGCCTGTTCAGCGTCAGCCTGACGAAGTGCCGGTAAACTCTCTACCACCTCCTTGATCACCGTTTTGTATTGAATCAAAAGTGGCGTCGCCTGTCTCCGGTATTGATTGGCAGATGAAGCTTCGTTTAAATAATCCTGTGACTTGATAAAACCCAGATGAACATCCAAAAACCTCTGTCGGGCTTTTTCAATTTCCGCGTTGGCAAAAATAGCCTTGGTTCCGTCTTTGAAATCGGCCAGTACACCCAAAGCTGCTTCAGAAGCGACCGCGGAAGTTATAAAATCAAGGTTTTCTTCTTTGAGCTTTTCCTGATGCTGTCTGTCCAGAGCCTGGTTATCCTTGAACCACTGTTTATCCTGATTGGTACTTTTGGCTAACGCAATACCACGGTCACCCGAGGGCAAAGCAAAAGGGGAACTGGAAATCTCGGCGGTAAAACCGGCAATTACCGGCTGCACATAAGAAATCTTGGTATGCTTTTTGGTCAAATCGACCACATTGTCAAACACGGTCAGTGAAGTAAAATCGTGTAAAGCGTCAATTGCAAAAGCAGCCCTGGAATTAACGTCCGCGCGGGCATTCTCCGTTTCTATTACAAAATTGGACTCGCTGTCGACCAGATTATAAACCGATGCCCACACCTGTCCTCCCATTAGTGATAATTCCACCTCGGTTTGCACGGCATCATCCGGTCTTACGTAGAGTTTTCTGATTTCCAAAGACGTGTCGTTGCCCAGACGCGTCACACTGTCATCCAGGTATCTGATCGCTACAAACCCGTCTTTCCCCGTAAAAACCAGATCACCTTCCTGTAAAGAAAAGTTTTTATCAACAGCCATAGTCCGGCCGTCCCGGTTCACAAATACCTCTCCCTGCACGTCTTCCAGAAAGGTCCATTTGGCGGCCCTGGTCACCCTCAGCTCCACCGGAGAAACTACAAACATTCCCATGATCATGACAAACACCAGCACCGAAGCTATGCCGGCCTGCCAGTTTCTGAAAAACCAGAATATTGACAACCAGGAACGGACTCGGTTACTGATCTTCCCGGAGACAGCCTCATAAATCAGATTTTTCTGATGATTGCCCAGAAATTTTTCCGCGGTCACCTGTCTGATCTGTTCTGCCACGCATTCCAGCTCCACTTCGGTCTCTTCCTGGCGGCCAGCCGCAATCCGGGCCATTAAACTGGTCTTTAAATCTTTTTTCAAAGCCTCGGAAAGATAATTTTCTCCACCCAGTCCTGACCAGCTTTCAGCCCAGACCTGCAGATCTTTTTCTTCAGCATTTTCACCGGATTGTCTTGAGATTTTCCACATATATCATTTACCCTAACGATAAAAAGGCCTTTCCGTTACTAAGATTTAATTCCCATCTCCTGCAGTATCCGTTTTAATTCCTTTAAAGCCCTGAATTTAAGCACGCGAAGTGTTCCCTCGCTCTTCTTCAGAATCTGGGCCAGCTCCGGGTTATCCAGACCGTTGATAAAGGCCAGCGTGATAACCTCACGATAATCATCCTTCAGTTTGGACATGGCCTCTTTCAGGCTTCTCCTGCTGAGACTCTGCTCCGCCAGAAAAACCGGGCTGTTATCGGTTTTTATGTCGGGGCGGTTGGGGTCCAGCTCCAATGAAGTCTGGGTGAGTCTATAATGATCAACCAGCAGATTGTGGGCAATTCTGAACAGCCACGAAGAAAACGAACTGCCGGTCTTCCTTCTGTAGGCCCGGATATTGTCCCATACTTTCAAAAAAACCGTTTCCGTCAGATCAAAAGCCTCTTCCTGACCGGTCTTGAAATAGAAATACTTATAGATTTTCTCCACATAGTAATCATAAAGCTTGGAAAACGCCTGCATATCACCCTTCTGCACCTTTTCAACCAAGACCTCGACAGACATTTTCTCCCTTTCTTTTTCTCCAATTAAATTATCTTTGTTTTCCATGCTGTTTTCACTGAACGCGTAATAGCATACTACATTCAAAGCAAAATTCAAATTGCCCTTTTGTCAAAAGGTACATTTTAGATTAAATCACCGCTACGGAATAAAAGACGCAATTACAGATCGGCCTTGGCAATAACGCTGTCACCATAAACAAAATCGACCTCTCCCGGCTTTCTCATGTGATCGATTGCGCCGCTGGCGATGATCTGGGACATAGCCTTGGCTTTGGATAAATTGAGCGTTTTAAGATCAGACTGGTCCTGCAACTCCTGCCTGGATATCTCCAGTCTTTTCAGAATGTAACCTTTGGTGGCCACTTTGTTGAAATTCCACAGATAAAGACTGCCCAAAAACAAAGTACAGATAAAAAGCGACAGAATCATAAAAACCGGACTAATCTTTAATTTAACGACTTCCCGGCTGGCGGCCACCGCTTCGGCTTTATTGAAATTTTCAGTCATCTTGGCCTGTCTCAGGTCATTTCTATAAGGGCTGTATCCTACTAAGATCTTGCTCATGTTGCTTTTATTTATATTTTCTCTGCTACCCGGAGTTTCGCGCTGCGTGAACGCGGATTGGCGGCTTTCTCCGCCGCTGACGGAACCAGAGGCTTTTTAGTAATAATTTTTAATTTTGGCTGCAAATAACGGGTGGTCAACTCATCGGGCAGATTGATGAATTCACGGGCATTGTCGCGAAAAAAATTCTTAACGATACGGTCTTCCAGCGAATGATAAGAAACCACGGCAATCCGCCCTTCCTTAGCCATCAAATCGACAGAATCGGTCAATACTTTCTGGAGACTTTCCAGTTCTTTGTTTACTTCAATGCGCAAGGCCTGAAAAATCCTGGTTGCAGGATGAATCCTGGTGTTCTTTTGTTTGATGATCGTCTTTATAAAATCGGCCAGCTGGTTGGTGGTGACAAAAGGACTCTTAATCCGCTCTTCAACAATAGCCACTGCCGCCTTGCGGGCTGATCTTTCCTCACCATACTCCCGAAAAATTCTGGTCAGTTGATCCAGCGAATATTTATTCACCACTTCCGCTGCGGTCAATTTCTGTCTGCGGTCAAAACGCATATCCAAATCCCCTTCCTTGGAAAAAGAAAAACCGCGTTCCGCCTCATCCACTTGAGGAGAAGCCAGCCCCAGATCCAGCATGATTCCGTCAACCTCCTGCACCTTCAAAGATTTCAGTTCAGAGGCGATTTCCGCAAAATTATTATGGACAAAAGTTACTTTATCACCGTATCCGGCCAGTCTTTCTTTGGCAAAATCCAGATTCTCCCGGTCCAGGTCAAAAGCCACAACTTTCACTTTTTTCCCGCTCTGCAAAACAGCCTCGGAATAACCGCCCAACCCCAAAGTACCGTCCACAACAGTTACTCCGTCACGCACTTTCAAAGCGGCGACGACTTCTTTTATCAGAACCGGTTGATGATACTTTGCTAAGCCTTGTTCCATTTATTTTATCTTTGTCTTGTTCAAAACTTCTATTCGGTTACGTACAACTTTTTTGAACTAACCGACTAACCTGAATTTATAGCCAAGAAACCCGATTGTCAAAGAATTTGAACAGAACAGTATAACTTTTTTGTACTAAAACGGCTCTAAAACATCACTTAAGGCTTTCTAATAAGGAATACTAACTACGACAAAAACACTTGTCGCCTTAAAAGCTTATTGCATAGTTTTTTTGAACTATAATTGACTTGTGCGGTATTTTTGGCCTGGCAAATTGACCCGATCAGATGGGAACACAACACCGATTATTCCCATACTATATATAATGTGTTAAAATATTCATAAGAACAAAAAAACACCTAACAAACACCAAATGGAAACCTCCCAACCAAAAGTAGCCATCAACGGCTTTGGCCGGATCGGCCGACAAATTATGCGCATCAATATTGAAAAAGGTTATCCGCTGGACATTGTGGCCGTCAACAACCTCGGTGACAACAAGACCAGCGCCCATCTGCTCAAATACGATTCCAGTTACGGCACGCTGCCCCAGGAAGTCGTTTGTGAAGATGAAAAATCCATCACCGTGGACGGCAGGAAAGTCCAATACTTACAGGTAAAAGACCCCACTACCCTGCCCTGGAAAGACCTGGGAGTGGACATTGTGATCGAATGCACCGGTCTTTTCACCGACCGTGAAGGGGCCTCCAAACATCTGCAGGCTGGAGCCAAAAAAGTCGTCATTTCCGCTCCCGGTAAAAACGTCGATATCACCCTGCTGATGGGAGTAAATCAGGATCAATACGACCCTGCCAAACATAACATCGTCTCCAACGCTTCCTGCACCACCAACTGCATGGCCCCGGTCGTCAAAGTACTCAATGAAAAACTGGGCATCCAATACGGCCTGATGACCACCGTGCATGCCTATACCAATGATCAAAGACTGCAGGATCTGGATCACAAGGATCTGCGCCGCGCCCGTGCCGCCGGCCAGTCCATCATCCCCACGACTACCGGCGCGGCGCAAACCGTCGGAGAAGTGATCCCCGAACTGAAAGGTAAACTAAACGGTCATTCCATCCGCGTTCCGATTCCGGTGGTTTCCATTCTGGACTTCACTTTCCTGGCCAAGCGTGCCACCACGGTTGAGGAAGTAAACTCCCTGCTGACCGAGGCTGCCAACGGCCCGATGAAAGGAATCCTGGGCATTTCCACCCTGCCCTTGGTTTCCATCGATTATAAAAAAGACGAACGCTCCTCCATTGTCGACGCCCTGTCCACGCTGGTTATGGAAGGCAATATGGTCAAAGTTTTGTCCTGGTACGACAACGAATGGGGCTACTCCACCCGCACCGTGGAAGTGGTCAAACTGATTGGAGACAAGCTTTAAAAAGCATTATCTTAGGACTCCGGAACCTCTATGGCCTGCAAATAATCCGGATTTATCACCTCTGCAAGAAGTTGACTGGTCACATCCTGTGGCCGGTCAACTTTTCTTAAAAAATAAAGCTGAAGAAATCTCATCAGAAACCCGTGCGTAACGCAAATCACTGACCTGAACCCGCTCTCCCGGATTAATTTTTCCAGCTCTTCAACCCGCCGAAAAACATTTTCCAGCCTTTCCACATTTTTTCCTTCCAAAAGAGCGGTAAATAGAGCTACCCGCACCGCAGGCAGGCCTTCCGCACGAAACTGTTCTTCCATCACCAGCTGGGACAAATCAAATATAATCTCATTGAGAGAGGAAGTTTTGATAACAGGCAAATGCGGGCAGATTATCTCGGCCGTTTCCCGGGTTCTTTTTGATTCACTGACCAGCACAGCCTCAAAAGAGCTCCAATCTGAACGTTGCTTCAATAATTGCAGAGGAACCAAAGCTTTTTCCCTATCAATACCGGGATCAACCACTCCCAGTGAAAGCTGATTCAACTGATCGTAACTAAGCCTGTCATAATCATCGAAAGGAGCTGCCAAACGACCATGTCTAACCAGTAACACGGATTTATTCATAGATTATATAATTTTTACTTTCTTGTCCCTACAGTTAACGCTCACCTTTCTGCCCGCCTTCAACTTTTGAAACATCTCCTCACCGACGGCCAGCACCGCAGGCAAACCATACTCCCTCAAAAGCACGGCCATATGAGAATGGGCACTGCCCACCTTTGTTATAACACCCCTAATTCCAAAATTAAACAGATGCGAACTGCCCTGATCCGAGTCCTCCAACAACAAAATCTTATCTTTTAACACATCAAAATCAGTCAATGACGACGCCTTTGGTACATAAAAAATCTCGCCTTCCACCTCCGGCAAACTGGAAATAAAAACTGCTTCATTGGCCCTGTTCTGAACAACCAAAACATCATAATCTTCCTTGATCACATCCGGCATTTCCATCTGCCGGAAAATCTTTTCCCGGCATCTGTTAGCGATAACACGCTCATTTACGCTTCCCTCCCCTACCGGTTCATCACTCAGGAATTTAATTATATCCTCCTGTGAAAGATAAAAAATATCATCAAAACTTTCCAAATTAAAATACCTTTGGATCTTCATCAAAACCGGTCTTAATAAACCATATTCCTTCATAAACACAAACTTCACTCTTTCCCTGGCCTCATCACAAAATCTGGTTCTCTCGACCAGCAACTTCAACTCCCCAAACGCATCATTAGGCAGTTGTTCATGCAGCGATTGCAATTCCTGATCATAAACCTGCCTTTTACGGACATTTTCGTCCAGTTTCATTCTCAAACCTGCTAAATCGGGAAGATTTTTTTCAAAAAATTGTTGTTCGGTAAAATCAGGCTCATGCAAATCAAACTGGCTCTGACGCAAATGCCCGAATTGCTCCTCCAACCGTTTTATTTTGGCCGATCTGTCCTTCTCGTCAGAACTCTCCCCCAATGCGAGCATTTCGGCTACAAATTCAAGATAGATACTACTGTTACCGCTCAACAGCAAATCAGTCCGATCCGTCAAACCGTTCTTTTCCAGAAATTCCGCCAGCTTCCGGTTATAAAAAAAATCCATTCGTGCCACCTGCGTAAACAGGAAAGTTCCCTTAGCCTGAATATTCGCCATTATTGAAACAAACATTTGCCGTAATTCAGCGCCCGAAACTTCCCTACGGTCGGTTAAATTCACCACTTGTTGTTTTTCCCCGTCAATCAATCGCAAATAATCCTCCAATACCGGGCCTAAACCGGTCATCAAACAACCTGTTTTATCCTCTATTTTTTGCGCGGTCTTTTGGAAACAGGCCAAAATACGATCAACCTTGTCCTCATCCCCTGCAAATATTCCCAACAGTTTTTCACGAGTCTCAGGATTATTTAAGCTAAACAACAATTCAAACTCCACCTTGTTCTGTTTTGTAGGATTACGCCTGATTTCAGCTAAATAGTAAGCGTAGATTTTCCGGTAATCATCCTCCTGAATACCTTCGGGCCTGAAATTGCTGGCTGCAGTCTTGAAATCTATAAAAGCCCGTCCTCCCAACAAATGCAAACAATTATTTCTGGAACAGTCATAACCCAGTTCCGCCCGCGCTTCAGGAATAATTCTGGCCGGAAACATCTCGGAAAAAAGAGAAAAAGACAAAGGCAACGGATATTTTCCCAACAACTCCTGGGGATTAATATCTATCATATTGCCAAGAAAATTATCATTCAGTGCACTTCCGACCCGCAGATAAGTAGCCCTAATCTGTTCCAAGATTTCTCCCTCCCCAACTTCATCAACTGACTCTTTGGTCAGTCCCTTGATCGGACGGGCTTGAAGAATAAACAACTCTTTGTTTTTATAGGCAAATTCTACGTCCACCGGATGCCCAAACAATTCTTCAATCCTGCGAACCTCCCTAACCAAATCAGGTAAAAATGGAACCTCAGGCCGGGTCTCCTCTCCAATGTCCACCCCTCTAACCACCTTCAATTGTTTTCCAGTAACCTTGCCGCTAACCAATTCTTCACCCAAACCATTATGATATGACACTTCCATATAATGATGGTTGTCGGTACCACGGGAAAAAACCACTCCCGCAAAATCGGGACATTCAATCATTTCCTGGACCAATACCCCCAGTCTGTTATCGCAGGGCACATTAAGCGAAGAACTATAGCTTTGTATCTGCTCGGACTTGGCTTCGAAATCGCTCTTTATTGTCCCAATAGCCTTCAATACCGATTCAACATCGGCCGGAACATTCAGAACAGTCGTATATTGGCCGGCAAAAGAAGCCTTTTGTCCGTCTTCCTGCGGTGCGCTGCTGCGCACCGCACAGGTTCTGATTTCGGGAAATCGCATCAAAAAATCACCAAGCTTCGTCCTGATCTTTTCTGCGTCATCCAAGTCCCCGAAGGCGAGTGGTACAAAACCGGGGACATTAAATCCGTTATGGTTTAAATGCAGCAGAGAAAAAGCTTTTCCACCGATAGTTTCGGTACTTTCCCCTCCGCCCTGGTTTAAATGTAAAGTTTGACTGGTTTTCATAGATAAACAATTAATTATAAAGCACACTCAACAACAGATCAGAAAAACAATTGCTGATAACGTGTTGTTTCGATATCAAGCCAACATCTTTATGTCATCCGGCTTCGCCAACTTTTTGGGGAAGAAATCTTGATCATAATCATTCAATGACTTTTTTAATCGACTGCTTACCGAATTGTATGATTCGACTGCCTCTGGTCACCGTTGAAATGGAACATTGTAAATTTTTAGCAACCATCCTCTGGGATTTCCCTTCCAAAAGTAATTTCAACACCTGCAGACGCTCAACAAGACTGTTGATCTCTGCCGGCGTCAAAACATCCTGCAAGAAATCCCGCATCAGAGCAAAATCTTTTATTTTCAGGAATGTTTCAGCCAGAATCTCCGTATTTTTAATTAAGTCCTTCATCTCTGTATCTATATAGTAATACATCAGTACATTATTCCCTGACACGGGACTAGTCAATATTATTTACCTTTTATGCAGATTCATCCTGATTTATCTCAAAAGATCCTAATGCAATACACGCCTTAAGTTTATTGATAAATTCCTCCAGTAATCCCCCCTGTAGAGCGAAAGGATTCATGGTCGTGACCCTGACGTATTTTTTGCCGTTTACTTCATTCAGCGATAATCCAAAAGACCTTCCGGCATCTTCATTGTTCCGCATAAAAGTAACCAGCGTCTGGGAAATTTGATTGACGAAATTATCCTCTCTCCTGCTGGCATCCCGGGGCAAAATGCGGAAATTCATAATATGAATCTGTGGCTGGTTTAAAATTTCCACCTGAAAAATTTCACCATTCCGGCCGGGCATTTCCAGTCCTTTCAAACTGTCATAGACCCGGTTGCAGCTTTTGATGCTCTCAGCATGGTATTTGCCGATACCCGTATTGTCCAAACCGACATTCTCAATACTTAAATGGGCTGCGGCCGCTGCTGATCCGGGAAAAGTACACCCCTCAAGTCGTGAAAAAGCGTATGGCTCTCCGTTTTCCCGGTCCCCGTAATAAGGAGGAAATTTGGAAATTATTTCTTTAACAGCTTTGTTTTTCCAAAGAATCGATCCTCCTCCCCCGGTATAAACACCAAAAATGGATTTATGCAGATCAATCGTTACCGAGTCCACTTCAGCCAAATGGGAAAACGTTTCATATAGCTCCGCCAGCAGTTCCGGAGAAAACCCCTGTTCCACTGTGACATATTTCTCCCAAGCTTCCTCCAGAGACATCATGCTTCCGTCAGCATTGCGGAACATGGCAACCAAAGGCCCCCCATAGGCTCCGTCAATATGAATATTAAAACTGAAATTCTTTTTTTCACAATTCTTCCTGATATCAAGAATCTTTCTGGTATTAGTCATACTGCCAAAACCGGTCGAACCAATCACATCCAGATAACCGATGACAATTTTTCCGTCCTGGTTCAGCTGATCCAGCGTTTGCTCCAGCAAGTTATAATCAACCTGGAAAGAATCCTTTTGCGTCGGTACCTCCACCACATTTCCCGCACCAAAACCGACACTTTCAATAGTTGACCTGATGGAATGATGATTAATACCCTTTGGCACCACAAATTTGATCCGGTCCAAGAGACCGCTCTGTAAGGCGGGAATTAACTCCTCCGATTCCTGCTGGGCTTTTTGCAAATCCTCAAACAAACCACTCCTCTGGGCCTCCCAACCCAATCTTTGATTAATTTCAATCTTATCGTCAGGCGACAACTTCAGGAGATCGTCTTCCGACAGTGCACTAAACAACCTCTTCTCCTCTCCGTTAACCGTCAACGGAAAATCGATCTCAACCCCATGTTCCTGTTTTAATTTTTCCACCGCCATTTTACAGATTAGCGGCCGGTAGAAAACTTTTCTGGCGGCGATCAGTGCGCTTTTGTTGGCATGAGTACCTCCATGAGTCAGATAGCCGTAACCGTCGTCTCCGTAACCGATCATCTCTCCGATTTTTTTAATCACCTGCTCCTCCATTTCAGTGGTAGCCGGCCCCCCTTCCCGGGCCGCGTTGGTCTGATGATAGAACAGTCCTACAATTTCACCCAGCAGTGAAGAAAATTGATAAACACTGGTCATGTGTGAAACTTCCGTGCCGGAAATCCAGGGAATTGATTTTTCGTTCAACTTTTCCGTCATTTCCATCAAAGAAGAGGAAAGCCCGCGCAAAAACTGAGCCGTTCCACCCGTTTTACCCATTGGACGGGGGTAAAGGTTTTGCCACTCCCTAAACTTTTTGAAAAAGTCCTGCAAAAGCATTTCCATCACTTCCACTTGCCGGTTATCCCCGGAAGTAACAAATCGCAGATCCTCCCTTAAGGCTTCCGACAAAACCTTTAATTTCCGGCCAATTGAGAGGACCCTGTCAATTCGCTGAAGACTTTCCGTTTTGTCAATATCGGGAGAATCCATAATCCCCCTAACTTTCTGATGAATCACTTCATCAATCTGAGTAATGTCCACGCCTACCTGCAGGTTGGACAGAAAATCAACCAGGTCTTTTACCATCGGCTCCTGTTCCATCAACCCGTCCAAGTCCGCCGCAACTCTTTCCGAATGCTCCGTTTTATTGTCACTGGATACTAAAGGTGAACTGGCGTACATAGGCTATTGGGTTAATTAATAATTGGTAATTTTCATGGCATCCTTGACCTCTTTCATCGTTTCGGAAGCCTCTTCTTTGGCTCTCAAGCTCCCCTCAATTAACGCCTTGCGCACCAATTCCGGGTGCTGTTGGTAAAAAACCCGTTTTTCTCTGATGGGAGCCAAGAAAGAAATCAAATCTGTTGCCAGTATTCGTTTTGATTCCCCGTCGGATAATTTTCCTTCGGTATAAAGCCGCTTTAAATCCTCCAGCTCCTGCTGATCGCTATGAAAAGCGTCCAAATACATGAACACCACGTTGCCTTCGAGATGTCCCGGATCATCGGCGTGCACCCTGGTCGGATCCGTATACATTTTGTTCACTTTTTTCAGAACAGTCTGTTCATCGTCGGACAAATAAATACAGTTTCCGAGACTTTTGCTCATTTTAGCCTTCCCGTCTACACCGGCCAGACGGGGAATTCGGCCTACCAAAGCACGCGGAATGGGAAAGATATTGCCGTAGGTTTTATTAAACTTCTTGGCAATCTCCCTGGTCATTTCAATATGCGGCAGCTGATCTTCACCCACCGGCACCAGATCAGCCTTGGAAAGCAAAATATCTGCAGCCTGACTGACCGGGTAGGAATAGAATCCCACGCTGATACTTTCATTTCCTTTCCCCTCGCGGACCTGTCTGATTTCCTCTTTTAAAGTCGGATTCCGCTCCAGTCTGCCCAAAGGCACCAACATACTCAATAACAAAGTCAGTTCAGCCGATTCGGGAACATAGCTCTGCACGACAAAAGAAGTTTTTTCCGGATCCAGTCCCACCGCCAACCAGTCGAGAGCAACCTGAATCACAGAATCCCTGATCATCTCAATTTCTTTCAGATGATCTCCAAAAGCCTGGTAATCGGCAATCAAAAACTGACAGTCATATTGTTCCTGAAGTTTCAGCCAGTTTTCCAAAGCCCCTACATAATGGCCGAGATGTAACTTTCCGCTTGGTCTCATTCCGGTCAAAATCCGCTCCTTGATCGAATCCCTAGCCTGTTCGACAGCTTTCAACGCACGTTCTTCTTCCTGCGGAACTTTCAAAGAAATATCGTCCTGCTCGTCAAAACCTTTTAAATCGGGTTTATCTATTGCCATCTGGAATTTGTTAAAAGACAGCCCTAAACTAACGACCCAAAAAAAGACAGGTATTGAAAAATAAAGACAAAACTAAAAAAAGGCTGAATTAAACCTTATTTTTGGATAAAATTTGTATCAGTTTCTGCAAATAACTGTTTCTGACCTCTTCCGACATCTGATAAAGAGGCATCGAAGCCATCTCAATAGCCTTCTGAATCCTGCGTGACACGGGAGTAGTTTTCTTTTTTATGTCATAATATATCAGCTGGTAAATGGGATCCAGACAACAATATAGCTTTACCAGGGACTCACGGCTTCCATCTTTGATAAGTTCACTGATTTTCCAGACGACTTTCTTCTCAAAAGCAAAAAAATCTCTATTCAGATAAAGTAACTTTAACTGAACAATAAACGAAACCACGTCCTCCCCCCCGATTTCAGAAATAAACAGTACCATAAACCACCGATTTATGATCGGTCTCACTATATAATTCAGAAAAAAGACAACTACTGAAAAAAAAAGAAATCGTTAATTTTCGACGCCTTTTCCCGTATTTACTATGACCACTTTGGCATTTTGGGGGATGTCCGGCCTTTCCCTTGCCACAAACGCGGCAAAAGCAGCTACGGCCGAATATTCCGACCTGATCCCGACTTCTTTGAGAAGATTGTAAGTTCTTTCCAGTTCGTTGTTATCCACCTCGATATATATATTCTCATTCCCCTCGAAGATTTTACAAAGAATCGGCAACACTGCAGTAAATGGGGTGGTTAATTTTTCAGCATGGGAAGATTCGTGATAATCATTAAGCATTAATTCATCCTTCTTTTTCTTTAAAGCTTCACGCAGTGGATGTTCCTGTTTAGGACCCACGGCAATAATCTTCGTGTTCAATCCCTGTTCCTTGATCCCCAGCCACAGGCCAATCACAATATCCCCGCTACCGCAGGGAACTACCACATAATCCGGCTTCTCCTGTGCAATCTCGTAAAACAACTCCTTATAGGCCACCAGACTGATTGGTTCAAAGCTGTTGGTAACCGCCCAAATGTGTTCCCAACTCTTGCGTCGTTCATATTTATCGTATTCGCGAACAATCTCCACAAAATCACGGGGACGAAGTATGCCGTTATAACGGCTGCCATCAATAGTTATAACATGCCCCCATTCACCCAAAGTCGCCTTGCGTTCCGCAGACACCCAGGGGAAAACCAGACTGGTATAATCAATTCCAGCGCGAGCGGCATAGCGGCTGAGACTGTAACCAGCATTACCAGCCGTTAAGCATACAATTTTATCCACTTTCTGTTCCAACGCCACATTGATAATAACTTCGCTTCTCCGGTCCTTATGTGTTCCATAAGGCAAACAACTCTCATCTTTTATATAGAGATTAGGGAGATTAAAAAGCTCAGCCAGTCGATCGGACCTGATCAGGGGAGAATTTTGGGCACCATAGGCAACAGTTAGCTGACTAAAAGGCATCTTAGCCCGAAACTGAGTCAACTCAAACCCGCCGGTAACAACCAGATTGGAGTAATTGGGCGTATTACAATCTTCACAACAACAGGAATTCAGTCTGAAAGGATATTTTTTCTGACATTTAACACAAATCAAAGCTAAATCATTCATGATATTATTGATAATTTTTAATTACCCCGATCTTCTGACCGTCTTTTAAAGTTAGTTTGAGAAAAAAATCCGTATTGGTTCCTTTACACGTTAAAGCTAAATTTTTGTGAGTCCTCTCCCTGATCAGTTTCATTAAAGGCAGAACTATCTTCCCCTGCATTTCATTTTTGTTTTGAGAATAAGAAGAACGGGGGAAATCCCGGCTTGAAACTTCTTCATTCTTTTGATTTAAAAGCATGGAAAGAAGCGTTAATGTTGCTTTCTGTGAGTGCAAATCGGCTCCAGAAACAACATCTCCCCCAATCATGATCGAATTATCAACCAGATTACATAAAACATCATATTCCCGGGCCAAATCCCCCACCGCGCTGCCACTGATAAAACGCTGGCTGTCGTGCTTTCCCATATAAGTGCATAAAAGCACTGAAGACGCATCGATAAAAGACGAATACTTCTTTGTTTCCAAGTTCTGTTCGACATTCACGCCACTGCGACCATATCCATCCAACCAGCTGACATAATCCACCGACATATTGGGAAAAGCTTTCTGCATCTCATTAAAAGTATCCAGAAGATTCGTCCTGTTCAATTGGGGACTGGTAACAAACCCCACTCCTCCACCCAACTGGATATTATTAATGTTAAACACCCCGACAGGCGTAAAAGCATTCTTCTGAAGCAAACAAGTATTCAATCTCAATAAAAACTCACTCATGTAATGGGAAACTTCATCCATGACTTGAGAAATAAAATACCTTTTGCTGACAGTCCCCACAAACTTTTCCACCTCCTCTTCATGATAGCCGTGCAGCAACAAACAATGAAGCTGTCTAATCATAATCAAAGACAACACCCCATACAAATCGTAAAATTTATTAACAATTTTCTCATCGGTCAGAACACAATTCTCATAAAAATCCGGAAACATGGGAGCCTTTTCCACATCATCCCCGAAAATTTGCCGAAAATGAGGTTTAAAATCCACATAATGATTGGAGTCATGATTAATTTTCTGTAAAACCCTTTCAGAAATACAAGGTTTACCGGAAAATATCACGCCCATATCAATCGGCCAAAATGGCACGGAATCCAAATCGGCATAAAGATCATTCAAACGGTAACCCCAAAAAGGCAACTTGCCCAATCCTGAAAAGTTATTATCTTTCAGACTGATATAATCCCTGTACCTGATTGTCTTTGCCGGAAAAGTGATAATCGGATAAGAACTGGAAACAAAAGAAGCAAACGCACCCGATCCGGTCGAATCCCCGCTTTTAACAATATAATTAATATTCCAAGCCAAATAAAAAACCTCGCTAAACAATGAATCCTTGTTTTTCAACAACTCCATGGGCGGATAATTTTCCCACTGCGCAATTTCATCTTCAGTCAGACGACCTGACATCATAAACAATAAAGTTGCCAAAAGCGCTGAGAAATTACCCGGAAAACTATAACCATGAGCCATAGGAAGCTCGATCAAACAATGAATCTTTCCGCCTCGAATTAAATGATTATCAAACTTGTTTAATTTCCTGTTAACATAATCCTTTACTTCAGAAATCGGGAAAATCATCCTCTTTAAAGAATTCATTTCAAATTTTCCCTGTGCGGGCTGATATTGATAAATATCCCCCCACTCCAGAGTCTGATCTCCTGTCGGTTCGATGCCAATATAGGTCTTGAAAGGAATCTTCTGAGCGATGGAAATCCCCCTATATCGTTTGGCAAAATCTTCAATCCAATTGAAGGAAAGACTGGTGGAAAGAACAATACTGCACTTTCCGAAAAAATCCTGATAAACATCGGAAAAAGTCTGTTGCAATACTCCTGAGTTTAAGGAAGACCTTTCCATAATTCAGTATTTTATGCTTTTGACTCTCTCATCTAAATAATTACAGACAAAACATTGACTACGCAATAGAATTTGAATTTCGCACTATAGATTTTTGACGAAATTATTTCCTAATATATTTCATCTCAAATATTGCCAAGCAATTTTTAGCACTGTATAATGGCAGTTGCTAATTCAATTTATCTGAACTGTCATGAAACTGGACCGCCGTTTGGAAGTATTAAAAGCCATTGTACAGCATTTTGTGGAAACCGCCGAACCAGTCGGCTCCAACACCATCCTGGTCTCCTACAAATTCCAGGTCAGCCCCGCCACCATCAGAAACGATATGGCCTCTTTGGAAAAAGAAGGTTTGATTTATCAGCCTCACACTTCTTCGGGCCGCGTACCCACCGATCTGGGCTATCGCCTATTTGTTGAAGAACTAAATGACAATCAGGAAGAGGTTAACAAGGAAGCCAAAATGGCCATTGCCCTGGGACAGAAGGAATTGCAGATGCACAAGGTTAAACAGAAAATCCATGACCTGGTTTCCCTGCTCGCCCACGTCACCAATGTCGCCAGTTTTGCTACCGTACCGGATAATCCGCGCACTTTTTACATCGGTCTTTCCAACATCATCCGTCAGCCCGAATTCGTTGCCGACATGAGCCGCGCCAGCCAGGTAATCGAAGTGTTTGAACAGGGCGACCGTTTCGTAAATATTCTGAAAGGTCTGAATATCGATGAAAGCATTAAATTTTTTATCGGCAAAGAAAATCTGATCCCAGAAATTCAGAGCTGCACTTTGATGGTTACCACTATTCAATATATGGGACACACCAGCATCATCGGACTCCTGGCTCCCACCCGCACCAATTACGCCTTCAACCGCGCCGTACTGGAACAAATTAAATCACTTATCTAAAATTTTTAAATCATGACTGACGAGCAAACTGCCTCCCCCGCAGGAGATAATAACAATGCCGCGACAACCGCCTCCACCTCCCAACAACCGGCTGCCCCTGCCGCCACAACCAACGGCGACCAGGACTTTTCCTCACTGCAAAACGAACTGGAAGAGACCAAAAACAAACTGGACGACCTGACCCGGATCAGCCAGCACGCCCTGGCCGACCTGCAAAATTTCAAAAAACGCAGCGAGGAGGAAAAAGCTAAATTCATAGTTTTTGCCAATTCCCTGCTGATCACCGAACTTTTACCGGTGCTGGATAATATCGATCGCGCTGTTGCCCACATTCCGGAAGACCCGGCTGCCAAGGAATGGACAAATGGCATCTTGGCCATTCTAAAACAACTGCAGGACGTTTTGAAAAAGCAGGGGCTGGAAATCATTCCCACTGACAAACAGGCTTTTGATCCCAATTTCCACGAAGCCGTAATGATGGAAAACGGACCCCAGGATCAAATCACCCGGGAACTGGAAAAAGGTTACAGAATCCAGGACCGCGTCATCCGCCGGGCAAAAGTGGTCGTAGGTAATAGCGAAGCCGAAAACAAGCCCTCGGCCGAAGCAAAATAATTATTGACAAGCAAAAACTGGCACTCTATAATTAAGAGTGCTAATGAAAGAACTTTGAGCACAACCAATTAAAAAAATAATTTAATAAATTTTATGGGAAAAATCATTGGAATCGATCTCGGAACGACCAACTCCTGCGTAGCGGTAATGGAAGGCGCTGATGCCGTTGTAATTTCCAGCGTGGAAGGCGACCGCACCACTCCCTCCGTAGTTGCCATCAAAAACGGGGAAAGACTGGTCGGTACCATCGCCAAAGCCCAGTCCATCACCAACCCCAAGAACACAATTTATTCCGCCAAAAGATTCATCGGACGCCAGTTCAGTGAAGTCGGCGAGGAAACCAAAAGAGTTTCTTTCGAGGTGATCAAGGGCAAAGGCGGCGAAGCTGAAATTATGCTGGACGGTAAGCCACGCGTACCGGCTGAAATTTCCGCCATGGTACTGCAAAAACTGCGCGCCGACGCCGAAGCTTATCTGGGCGAACCGGTTACCGAGGCTGTTATTACCGTCCCGGCTTACTTCAACGACTCTCAAAGACAAGCTACCAAAGACGCCGGTAAAATCGCCGGTCTGGACGTCAAAAGAATTATCAACGAACCCACCGCCGCCGCCCTGGCCTATGGCATGGACAAAAAAGGCCAGAATAAAAAAATAGCCGTCTTCGATCTGGGCGGCGGAACTTTCGATGTCTCCATTCTCGATCTGGGTGACGGAGTATTCGAGGTACTTTCCACCAACGGCGACACCCACTTGGGCGGTGACGATTTCGACGCCAAGATTATGGACTGGATTATTGCTGAATATAAAAAGGACAACGGCACCGATTTATCCAAAGATCCGATTGCTCTTCAACGTATTAAAACTGCCGCTGAAAAGGCCAAATGCGCGCTCTCTTCCCAGCACGAAGTGGAAATCAGTGAACCGTTCATCACCATGGACGCCTCCGGGACACCAAAACACTTAAATCTGAAACTAACCAGAGCCAAATTTGAGGATCTGGTTGCAGATTTGATCGAACGCTGCGCCGAGCCCTGCAAAAAAGCCATGGACGACGCGCATATCTACACCTCCGATCTGGATGAAATTGTACTGGTCGGCGGTGCTACCCGCACCCCTGCCATCCAGGCCAAGGTCAAAGAAATTTTCGGCAAAGAACCTCACCGCGGCGTCAATCCGGACGAAGTCGTGGCTCTGGGAGCCGCCATTCAGGGCGGAGTACTGCAGGGTGACGTCAAAAACGTCATTCTGCTTGATGTTACTCCCCTTTCCCTGGGCATTGAAACCCTGGGCGGAGTCTCCACCAAATTGATCGAAAGAAATTCCACCATCCCCACCAGCAAATCACAGGTATTCTCCACCGCTTCAGACAACCAGCCGGCCGTGGAAATTCACGTTCTGCAGGGTGAAAGACATCTGGCCTCCGACAATAAATCTCTGGGCCGTTTTGTCCTGGACGGCATTCCGCCGGCACCGCGCGGCGTTCCGCAAATTGAAGTAACCTTCGACATCGACGCCAACGGTATCTTGAATGTCAAAGCTACTGATAAAGCCACATCTAAAGTTCAGCACATCACCATTACCGGCTCCTCCAACATTTCCAGCGACGAAATTGAACGCATGAAGAAAGAAGCCGAACTGCACGCCGAGGAAGACAAGAAGAAAAAGAATTACATCGAAGCCCGCAACCATGCCGAAGGTCTGGTCTTCCAGTCCGAAAAAACTCTCAAGGAAGCCGGCGACAAAGTCCCGGAAGACCAGAAAAAACCGGTTCAGGAAAAAGTTGAAGCCCTTAAAAAAATCCTGGAAAACAAAGAAGCCAAGCTTGAAGAAATCACCAAAGGCACCGAGGAACTTTCCGAGGCCATCCAGAAAATTGGCGCCAGCCTCTATCAGCAAGCCCCGGGCACCGGAGCTCCCGGAGCAGCAGCCGACGATGGCGTCCGCGTTAAACAGGAAGGCGAAACCAACCAGGCCGACTCTTCCAAACCCGCCGGCGACAATGTCACCGAAGGAGAAATTGTGGAAGAGAAGAAAGACGGGGATAAAAAATAAACCGGAATAACATTTCTATTTAAAAAAGGGGGCCTTGTGGTCGCCCTTTTTTATTTTTGACAATTATGTTATAAAATTTGCGCAAAGTCCGCTCCAATTTTATCAAAACCAACAATGCTTGATCTCAAAGCCCTGCGTGAAAACACTGCCGCCTACAAAACAGCCCTGACCAAAAAGAAAGTTGACTCCGCGCTGCTGGATAAAATGATTCAACTGGACTCCGAAAAACGCGAAATCCAGACCCAATTGGAAACTCTCCAGGCCGATATGAACCGCCTGGCCAAAGAAATTCCGGTATCCGACGCTGAAACGCGCTCCAAATTGGTAGAACAAAGCAAAGCCCTCAAGGAAAAATATAAATTTCTGGAACCCACCATAGAGAAAATCGAAAAAGAACTGAATGATATACTTTTCACCGTGCCCAACCTCCCCCACGACTCTGTACCCGACGGCAGGGATGAAAACGACAATCTGGAAATCTCCCGCTGGGGTACGCCGCCTGATATCGCAAAACCACTCGACCACGTAGACCTGGCCACCAAACTGGGCATTCTGGACTTGGACCGCGCCGCCAAAATTGCCGGCACTCGTTTCTCAGTATTAAAAGGCAACGGCGCCAAACTGGAAAGGGCCCTGGCCGCCTTCATGCTGGAAACACAATCCAAAGCCGGCTATCAGGAAGTAATTCCGCCTTACCTGGTTAATCCCGAATCGATGTTCGGAACGGGACAACTGCCCAAATTTGAAGAAGACCTTTTTCAGGTTCCTTTTGCTGATAAAAAGCTCTATCTGATACCGACCGCCGAAGTCCCGGTGACCAACCTGTACCGCGATGAAATTCTGGAAGAAAAAGACCTGCCCATCCGCCATTGCGCCCTTACTCCCTGCTTCCGCAGCGAAGCCGGCAGTTATGGCAAAGACACCAAAGGCATTATCCGCCAGCACCAGTTCCATAAAGTGGAACTGGTCTGCTTCACCAAACCCGACCAGGCCGAAGCCGAACTGGAAAGACTGACCGGTCACGCCGAAGCCATTCTGCAAGCCCTGGAACTACCCTACCGCAAAATCCTGCTTTGCGGCGGAGATATGGGCTTCGGATCGCATAAAACCTATGATCTGGAAGTCTGGATTCCCTCCCAGGACACCTACCGCGAAATCAGTTCCTGTTCCTGGTTCAGTGATTTCCAGGCCCGTCGCGCGGCCATTCGTTACAAAGGCGAATCGACCGCAGGTAAAGCCCAGCTGGTACATACTTTGAACGGCTCGGGACTGGCAGTGGGACGCACCTGGGTGGCTGTAATTGAAAATTATCAGCAGCCGGACGGCAGCATTAAAGTACCTAAAATTCTGCAACCTTATCTGGGAGGTTTGGAAAACATCACTTGCCCCTAAACTTTCCCCCAAAATAATGGTAAAATAGAATTAATAATCAACAAAAACAAATATGCTAGCAATTTGTTCTGACAGTCTCAAAGGATATGGTCTCAACCGCATCTTCAAATTGGTCAAAGAAGTGGGGTTCGACGGGCTGGATCTCAACGTCGATCCTAAAAACTTCGACACTCAGGATGCCGACTATATCAAAACACTGATTGATCAATATCAATTGCCAGTATTGTCCATTTCCACCCCCATCACCAGTTCAGCCAAAAAAATCCAGGGAGCCGTGGATATGGCCAAAACACTCGGCACCAAAGTTATTGTTATCCAACCTCCCAAGATTTTTGATTTTCAGTATTCCACCTGGCTGAAAAATGAAATTCCCAAGATCCGACAAAGGGAAAACATTTCCATTGCTCTGGAAAACGCTCCCTCCGAAACTTTTCTGGGTATCATTCCTGAACATTCCATGAACAACGTGATCGACCTCAAAAAGTTCAAACACGTCTGTATCGACACCACCCGCGTGGCCAGCCGCAAGGAAGACCTGATCAGAATCTATAAGACACTCAAACCTTATCTGGTTCACGTGCACGTCAGCAACGTTAAAAACGGCACCCCCTACAGTTTACCGGACACCGGCATCCTGCCGATTGAAAGCTTCCTGACCAAACTTAAACAGGACGGCTTCCCGGGAACAATCTCCATGAAAATTAATCCCAAATTCATGGAAGTTGGCGACGATAACAAGGTCAGGAAACATCTGGATGACCTGAAAAAATACTTCACCACCTATTTCGCCAACATCAAAACCCTAAAAACAACCGAGGAAGCGTGAAACATCTGATTGAACTCTCCGACATCGGTAAAACCTATAAACTGGGCAAAATAAAAATCCCGGCGCTTAAGGAAATTAACCTCACCATTCAGAAAGGCGAGTTTTTAAGCATCATCGGTCCTTCCGGATCGGGAAAATCCACGCTGCTTCATTTGATTGGTCTGATGGACACGCCCGACCACGGACAAATTCTTTTTGAGGAAAATGACACCCAAAAGCTCAACGAAAAGGAATTGGCCAGATTCAGATCGGAAAAAATCGGTTTTGTCTTTCAGGATTTCAATCTGATGGATGATCTGACCATTGAGGACAACATCGCTCTACCACTGTTAATCAAGTCAGGCCGCAACCGGCTTTCCGGCAATGAAGACAAAAAGCTCCAATTCCTGCTGCAAAAACTGAACCTGGAAGACCGTAAAAAACACAAACCCAAGCAGGTTTCCGGTGGACAAAAACAACGTACCGCCATCGCCAGAGCCCTGATCGGAGAACCGGTGCTGCTGCTGGCTGATGAACCCACAGGCAATCTGGACCAGGAAACCGGCCACCAGATACTCAACCTGCTGCAGGATATTTGCCGGGAGGATAAAATCACCATGATTATTGTCACCCACGATCACCAGATCGCAGAAAAGGCAGACCGCATTATCCAGATTGACGCGGGACATCTGAGCAAGCATCCCTTAACCAAAAAGTATCTTATCTAATGTATTCAAAACTGATATTTAACAATTGGAAAGCGCAACCGGGAAAAATAATCCTGATGTTTTCCGCGTTATCTATCGGACTGATTTTGATCACCTTGCTAAGCACTCTCAATAACGGTTTAAAAAATTTCTTTCTGGATGAAAGTGAAAAAGAAAAAATCCTGCGCGAGCTGAACGTCAAACCCAAAGGCAGCAAACTGGAGCTGAATCTGGTCAATCTGATTCCCCAGCCCCGGCTGACCACTGAAACCGTCGAAAAAATGAAAGCTATGCCTGAGATAGCTGAAGTACTCCCCACCAACACCGTCAGCGGCATATCCTCACTGCAATTCGACCTGCTGGGACAGGTTTTCCAGACCGACGCTCTGCTATACGGAGCCCCTTTTGAATTGCTGGACAGTCCGACTGTCACATCCAAGGAGTGGTCGCAATATGATGAACCCTATCCGGCAGTAGTGTCTTCAAAACTGATCGACCTGTATAATTATTCTTTTGCCAACGCCAACAAACTACCCCAGTTGACGGAAAAAAACTTTATCGGCTCGGAACTGACCATTTTACTCAATCAATCCACGTTTTTCGCCGCCAATACCGGAGAAGTAAAACAGCTACGCGCCAAAATCGTAGGTTTTTCCCCTAACGTCAAACTGATTGGAATCACTTTGCCCCTGGAAACCATCAACCGCATCAACCTGAAAACGCTCGGTCAGCAAGACCAGTACTTTCTGGATTCCACAATCCGCGTAAAATCCCCCACCGACCTGACACCGGTAAAAAACCGGCTGGAAGCGCTGGGACTGGAAGTAAATACCGCCGAGCAAAGCTTGAAGTCGCTGGAAAGATTGTTCTCCCTGACCGATCTGGCCCTGAATATCTTCTTTATAATAATGATCACCATGGCCGGTCTGTTGATTTCATCAACCTTCCTGGCCAAGATCGCCGAGAAAAGTAAGGAAATCGCCATTTTAAAAACGCTCGGACTTACGGGTAACAGGATTTCCCTTTTATATTTGTTGGAAGCCGCGCTGGTGGGCTTTGGTTCCAGTATAATCGGCATATTGATTGCCTGGCTGGCTTCCCTGCCGCTGGAAATGATTATTGCCGGTTCGATTAAAAACTTGCTTTACCGTCCGGAAAAATTTTTCCGCTTCGAATTCTCACAAACTTTATTGTTAATTATTTTCACTATTTTCATCTCCTGCTGTTTCGCTTATTTTCCGGCCAGGAAAGCGGCCAGACTGGATCCGGTGAAAATACTTTCCAAATAGACCACGAAATTATTATTTATTCGAGTCAAGTTGATTTATGACTGCCTTTAATAAATCTTTTGACAAGAAGATTCTCCTGCCTATACTGGCGCTAGGCTGTCAGAAAAGTATTAAACGTTAATTTTCCTTATAACCAAGGCAACTGATCATTGCCGCTAGCTGGTTAACATTATTAATACTATCGATTGCGTTGTTGAAGATAGCGATACCTTAATTTTGGATTTACTCTCCAGGATCAAGGACTTTATCCCAGTATATTCATCAACTTTTAGCACATGCCGAAGAAAAAAGTTTCCTCAGCCAAAGCCAAAAAGACAGTGAAAAAGGCTCTTCCGGTCAAGAAATCCCCTTCCAAGAAACAGCTTAAGGTTAAAAAGACTTTAAAGCCGGTTTCCAAATCCAAGACAGCTGCCAAAGCTATCAAAACAGCAGTCGAAAAGCCGGTTAAAAAAACCGTGGCCAAAAAACCGCTGAAAAAAGTGGCCGTTAAAAAAGCCCCGGCCTCCAAGGCTGCCAAAAAAGCAGTTGTTAAACAGGCCAAACAGTCCGCTGCAAAAAAACCTGTACCGGCCAAGAAACAACCCGCCGCCAAAGCCGTCAAAACAGCCAAAAAAGCACCGGTCCCCAAGTCTGTGAAAAAGGCCGCTATTAAAGTAGTCAAACCGGCTCCCGAAAAAAAACCGGCCGCCATCAAAGAAACCAAGCCCAAAGAAGCTAAAGCGGCCCCGGTCAAACCTGTTAAGGAGCCCGCCAAAAAAGCTCCCCGCAGTTTCTCGCTGTCCGAAGAAGTTTCCAGACTTCTGCCCAAGGAGAACATTATCATGAAGGAAGCCTCCAATCGCCGCTATTTTACCGAGCGCATCGACAAAGACATCGTTCTTCCCAACCTGATCGAAATACAGCTGGATTCTTACCGCTGGTTTCTGGACATCGGAATCCGTGAACTGCTCGATGAAATCTCTCCCATCACCGATTTCTCCGGCAAGAAGCTGGAACTTCAATTTCTGGAACATTCCGTCGACGAACCGAAATACGATCCCGAGACCTGCCGCGTCAAAAATCTGACCTATGAAGCTCCGCTCAAGGTCCACGTGCAACTGATCAACAAGGAAACCGGTGAAATCAAAGAACAGGATGTATTTTTGGGCGCCATCCCACTGATGACCCATAAAGGTACTTTTATTGTGAACGGTATCGAAAGAGTGGTCGTATCACAGATAGTCCGTTCACCCGGCGTCTTCTTTTCCAAAAACTCCGGGGTACAAAATTCCTTCAGCGCCAAGATTATTCCCAAGCGCGGCGCCTGGCTGGAAATTGAAACCGACAAAAAAGGAATCATCAGCGTGAAAATTGACCGCAAGAGAAAAATCCACATCACTTCCCTGCTCCGCGTCTTCGGATACTCGACGGATCAGGAAATTCGCGATCTGTTCGCCAATATAACTTCCGGACCGGACAAGGATTTCATCCTGAACACTCTGGAAAAAGACCCCGCCAAAACAGTCGACGAGGCTTACCAGAACATTTACAAGAAAATCCGCCCGGGCGATCTGGCCACGCCGGAAAACGCCAAGTCACTCATTCAATCCATGTTCTTTGACTATAAGAAATATGACATGGGTCCGGTTGCCAGATACAAACTCAACAAGAGATTCAATCTGGAAACGCCTAACACCAAGGAATTCCATACGTTACAGGTTGAAGACATCGTTCACATCCTGAAACACCTGATTCAGCTGAACAACGGAGTTGGCAGAGAAGATGACATAGATCATCTGGCCAACCGCCGCATCCGCGCCGTGGGAGAACTGGTACAGAACAAATTCCGCGTCGGTCTCTTGCGCACCGACCGCATCGCCAAAGACCGTATGACCGTTATGGATCTGGAAACCGTTACTCCGACCCAGCTGATCAACTCCCGCCCGATTACCGCCGCTCTCCGTGAATTCTTTGCCAGCTCACAGCTGTCGCAATTCATGGACCAGACCAATCCTCTGGCCGAGCTTGCTCATAAACGCCGTCTGTCCGCCATGGGTCCCGGAGGTCTGACCAGAGAAAGAGCCTCCTTTGACGTACGTGACGTGCATCCCTCCCATTACGGCCGTATCTGCCCGATTGCCACTCCCGAAGGTCCGAACATCGGTCTGGTTGTGCATTTGGCCACTTATGCCCGCGTCAACAAATACGGTTTCATTGAAACCCCTTACCGGACCATGAACGATACTATTCCGGTCAAGGACATCAAACTTCTGAAAGGCAAGAAACTCCGTTCCGATCTGATCAACCCCAAAACCGGAAAACTGGTTCTGACCAAAGAAACCATCCTGGGCGAAAAGGAAATCGCCAAAATCAGGGAACTGGGATTTGAAACCATCAAGGTCTTCAAACATACCACCGATGATGTCCGCTATTACGCGGCTGACGAGGATAATGATAAAGTTATCGCTCAGGCCAACACCACTCTGGATAAAGAGGGGCAAATCGTTGACTCTCTGGTATCGGGAAGAATGAAGGGTGAACCGGAACTGGTTCCGGCCAAACTGATCACCCACATGGACATCTCACCCAAACAGATTATTTCCGAAACCACTGCGCTGATTCCCTTTTTGGAACACGACGATAACACCCGTGCTTCCATGGGTTCGAACATGCAACGTCAGGCCGTCTCTCTGATCAATCCCGACGCGCCGATTGTCGGTACGGGTATGGAAGAAATGGTAGCCAAGAGCTCCGGACAAATCTATCTGGCCGAGAACAGCGGAACAGTTTCCTATGTGGACGCCGAACAGATTGTCGTCATTTACGACAATGGTAAAAAAGTAATCTACAGATTAAACAATTACGTTCGCTCCAATCAATCCACCTGTATCCATCACCGCGCCAGAGTCAGCAAAGGTCAAAGAGTCACCCGCGGCGACATACTGTCCGACGGACCGGCTACCGAAAACGGTGAGCTGGCTTTGGGCAAAAACGTATTGGTCGCCTATATGGCCTGGAAAGGTTACAACTATGAAGACGCCGTAATCGTATCCGACCGTATCGTTAAAGCCGGCTATTATGATTCCGTGCATATTGAGGCTTTCACCATTGACGTCCGCGACACCAAACTGGGCCCGGAAATTGTTACCCGTGACATACCCAACGTCGGTGAAGCCAGACTGAAAGACCTGGACGAGAACGGTATCGTCAGAATCGGCGCCACCGTCCGTGAAGGCGACATTCTGGTTGGTAAAATCACACCCAAAGGTGAAACCGAACTGTCCGCTGAAGAAAGACTGCTGCGCGCCATCTTCGGAGACAAGGCCAGAGACGTGAAAGACACATCTCTCCGTCTTCCCGGCGGCGAAGGAGGAAAAGTCGTGGGAGTACAGATTTTCTCCCGCTCCAACGGCGACGAACTGCCCACCGGAGTAAATCAACAAATTAAAGTAAACGTAGCCCAGACCAGAAAAGTATCTGTCGGTGACAAAGTCGCCGGACGCCACGGTAATAAAGGTGTAATCTCAGTCATCGTTCCACAGGAAAACATGCCTTTCCTGGCCGACGGAACCCCCATCGATATTATTCTGAACCCCTTGGGCGTATCTTCCCGTATGAACATCGGTCAGATTCTGGAAGTACATCTGGGTTGGGCCGCCTCCAAAATGAATTTCAAGGTTGCCACTCCCGCCCTGAACGGTATTCATACCGACCAGATCCGCGACCTGTTGATACAGGCCAAATTACCGGAAGCCGGCAAGATTCAGTTATACGACGGCATCACCGGTGAACCTTTTGATCACATCACCACAGTGGGAATTTCCTATATCATGAAACTCTCCCATCTGGTCGAAGATAAAATTCACGCCCGTTCCGTCGGTCCGTACTCCCTGGTTACCCAACAGCCGCTCGGCGGAAAAGCCCAACACGGCGGACAGAGATTCGGAGAAATGGAAGTCTGGGCACTGGAAGCTTACGGTGCCGCCCATACTTTGCAGGAAATGCTGACCATCAAATCCGACGACATTTACGGCAGAGCCAAAGCTTATGAATCGATAGTTAAAGACGAACCGATCAAGAAACCCAAAACTCCCGAATCGTTCAACGTGCTGGTCCGCGAATTACAGTCTCTGGGCCTGTCCGTTAAATTCGAAAATTCCCATACCTCCGAGGAGGACGAATATGAAGGGAATCCGGAATTGGAGGAAGTGGCCGAAATCGCACCGGAAATCCGCGAAAGCCTGGCCCTCCAGACCGAGGTTAGTCAAAAACTGGCTGAAGAAGGAATGGAAACCGAAGACGTTGAACAACACGTCTCAGGCATTGAAGTAGTTACCGACAGTGAAGAAGAAGCCCTGGAAGAGAAAGAAATAAAGGAAGGCGGAGATCCCGCCGATCTGGAAGACTTTGCCAAGATGGAGGCCGAACTGGATCTGGATCAGATCGAGGACGCTCCCGAAGAAGAATTACGGGCCATGGAAGAAAATCCGGACAACCTGGAAGACCTGAATATCCCTGAAGTAAACGAAGACAACAAACCTTAAAATACTTCATAACATTTAGGGCCTATGAGAAGTGTAAATAAAGTTATCCTTATCGGCAATCTCACCCGGGATCCCGAACTTAGGCAAACCCCCAGCGGACAGGCGGTATGCACTTTCTCAATTGCTACCAACAGAGAATGGATCACCAGAGACGGAGGAAAACACGCTCTGACTGAATACCACGATCTGGTAGCCTGGGCCAAGCTGGCCGAGATCTGTAGCACGCACCTGAGAAAAAGCAAACTGATCTACGTGGAAGGATACTTAAAAACACGCAGCTGGGAAGCCGCCGAGGGAATCAAAAAATTCAAAACCGAAATCGTTATCCAGGATTTGATCATACTTGACCGCAAAGACCACACTTCCTACTCCAGCGAAGAATTTATCCCCCAGGAAGAACTGGATACTCCTCCCCCCAACGGTGACATCGATGCCAATCTGGGCCTATAAACAACTAATTATCAAACTGCTTCAACTAATTTAACCTCAAAGAAAAATGAGTTTTAACGAAAATAGTAACTCCGCACAAAATAAAGCCAGGGAACTGTTCGATAAAATTTCCATCTCGGTGGCTTCACCAGAGGAAATTCTGTCCTGGTCTTTCGGAGAAGTAAAAAAACCTGAAACCATCAATTACCGCACCCAAAAACCGGAAAGAGACGGTCTGTTTTGTGAAAAGATTTTCGGGCCGACCAAAAACTGGGAATGTTATTGCGGTAAGTACAAAAGAATCCGCTACAAAGGCATTATCTGCGAAAAATGCGGAGTCGAAGTAACCCACTCCTCTGTTCGCCGCTCCCGCATGGGCCACATCAAACTGGCCGTACCGGTAACCCACATCTGGTTTCTCCGCTCCACTCCCTCCAGAATCGGTCTGCTTTTGGACCTTCCCATCAAGGCTATTGAACAGGTGGTCTATTTTGCCGCCTATATCATCACCGAAGTGGATGAAAAGGCCAAAGAAGAATCCCGCGAACAGCTGACCAACGAATACAAGAATCTGAGAAAGAAAATCCAGGACGAAGCGTCCAAATCAACCTCGGAAGCCGCCGCTCAGAAAGATAAAGCCAGAATCGACAAGATCGAAAAGAATTATGCCCAGAAACTGGATGAACTGGACGACCAGCACAAAAAAACCAAGGAACAGCTGGAGGGCATCCGCATTACCGCCATCTATTCCGAACTGGAATATCGCGAACTTTCCACCAAGTTCGGCCAGATCTTCAAAGCCGGCATCGGAGCCGAAGCCATCCTCCACATTATCCAGCATTTGGATCTGGACCAGCTGATCAAGAACCTGGAAAAGGATCTGACCAGAGCCAGCGGACAGAAACAAAAGAAAATCATCAAGAGACTGAAACTGGCGGGAAGCCTCCTCAAAGCAGGTATCAACGCCGAGTGGATGATTATGACCGTATTGCCCGTGATCCCTCCGGATCTGCGCCCAATGGTACAGCTGGACGGCGGAAGATTCGCCGCCTCCGACCTGAATGACCTCTATCGCCGCGTCATCAACAGAAATAACCGCCTGAAGAGACTGATGGCCATCGGCGCTCCTGAAGTAATCTCCAGAAATGAGAAAAGAATGCTGCAGGAAGCCGTCGATACCCTGCTCAACAACTCCGCCCGCGCCGGCAAAACCGTCTTTAATTCCGGCGACAAACGAAAACTGCGCTCCCTATCCGACATGCTCAAAGGTAAACAGGGCCGCTTCCGCCAGAACCTTCTGGGTAAACGCGTCGACTATTCCGGCCGTTCCGTAATCGTGGTTGGCCCATCCCTGAAACTTGACCAGTGCGGTTTGCCCAAACAGATGGCCATGGAACTTTTCAAACCGTTTGTGATCGGCAGACTGATTCGCGACGGACTGGCCCATAACATCAAGAGTTCCGAAAAATTGATTCAGGCCGGTACCAAAGAGGTCTGGGATATTCTGGAAGAGGTTACCTGCGACCGTTACGTACTGTTAAACCGCGCGCCGACTCTGCACAGACTTGGTATCCAGGCTTTCCGTCCGGTACTGGTTGAAGGAAAAGCCATTCAAATCCACCCGCTGGTTTGTACCGCTTTCAACGCCGACTTTGACGGAGACCAGATGGCCGTACACGTACCGCTTTCCAAACCCGCCCAGGAGGAAGCCAGAACCCTGATTGCTTCCAACCGCAACCTGTTGAAACCCTCCGCCGGCGAACCGATTGTCACCCCGGTACAGGACATGGTGCTTGGTTGCTACTATCTGACCAAAGAAACCCTCGGTAAAAAGGGAGAAGGAACAGCTTACTGCGACATCAATGAAGCCATCATGGCCTGGAGAACCAACAACCTCCACCTGCAGGCCAAAATCAAAGCCAAATTCCGTGGAGAAACCCGGGAAACAACTTTGGGCAGACTGATTTTCAACAGCTTCCTGCCGGCCGAGCTCCCCTATTACAATCAAACCTTCGGTAAAAAACAATTAAGCGCACTACTGAATGATGCCTTCCTGATCTGCGGCAGCAACAAAGTGGCGGAAATTGTCGATCACCTGAAAAAACTGGGCTTCGAATTTGCCACTTATTCCGGCCTGTCCATCGCGGCCGCCGACATGATTATACCTACCGATAAACATCAGATTATTGACGACGCCTCCAATCAGATCAAAGTAATCAACAATCTTTACCAAAGCGGTCTGATTACCGACAACGAACGTTATAACCAAACCATCAAGGTCTGGAATAAGGCCAAGAATGAAATTTCCAAAGTGATGATCGACGGCATTGATCCGGAAAACGACCTGCATTACATGATCAATTCCGGCGCCCGCGGTAACTGGGGACAGATCACTCAGCTCTGCGGCATGAAGGGACTGGTAGCCAATCCGTCCGGAAAAACGATTGAACTTCCGATCAAATCGAACCTCAAGGAAGGCTTTACCATTCTGGAATACTTCATCGCCACTCACGGAGGAAGAAAGGGTAAATCCGATACCGCTCTGAAAACCGCCGAAGCCGGTCACTTGACCCGCCGTCTGGTGGACTCCGTACAGGACATTATTATCAGGGAACATGATTGCGGTTCCGTACATTCCCATATCGTCACCAAATCGGAATCCGATCGCATCGGTGAAAAACTGGAACACAGAATTTTCGGGCGCGTACTGGCCGAACCGGTGGTACATCCCAAAACCGGCGAAATTCTTGCCGACAAGGGCCAGGAAATCGACCGCAGCATCATCAAACAAATTGAAGACCTGGGAATTGAGGAAGTTAAAGTACGTTCCGTTATCACCTGCCGCACCCGCGGAGGCATCTGTACCATGTGCTACGGACGCGACCTGGGAACCAATAAAAAAGTTGAACCCGGAACCGCCGTCGGCATCATCGCCGCACAGTCAATCGGTGAACCTGGTACGCAGCTGACCATGAGAACCTTCCACATGGGAGGTGTGGCCTCGGAAGAAGGCGATATCACCCAGGGTCTGAGCCGCGTGGAAGAGCTCTTCGAAGCCCGCGCGCCCAAATCCCCCGCCGTTATGTCCGAACTGAGCGGAACCGTTGAAATAGTATCCAAGGGACAGCAAACGGAAATCACCGTGACCACCGAAGAACCACTGGAAAAAGACTACCTGCTGATCGGCGACCTGGAAGCCACCGTCAAAAAAGGAGACGTGGTCAAAGAGAAGGAAATAATTGCCAAATCCCCTCTCAGCAAGAATATGATCCGGGCTGAATTCAACGCCAAAATACTGGAAACCAACACCAACCATGTTCTGCTGCGCAGCATGGAAAAGATTTCCAAGACTTATAAAATACCCTTTGGAAAAATTATCAAAGTAAAGAACAAAGATCGCGTTACCAAAGGACAATCTTTGACCTCCGGACATCTCAATCTGCGCGACCTGATCAACCTGACCGACGTTTACACCGCACAAAAATATCTGGTTTCCCAGGTACAAAGCATTTATGCCTCCCAGGGTCAGACTATCAACGACAAGCACATTGAAATCATTGCCAGACAGATGCTTTCCAAGGTTCGCATCATTGATCCGGGTAACACCGCCTATCTGCCGGGTGAAGTCGTCGATATTCTGGAAGCCGAAGACGCCAATCTCAAAATGGAACAGGAAAACAAGAAAATCGCCTCGGTGGAAAGACTACTGCTTGGTTTGACCCGCATCTCCCTGCATACCGACAGCTGGCTGTCAGCCGCTTCCTTCCAGGAAACCATCCGCGTACTGGTCGAAGCCTCCACCACCAACAAAGTTGACCTGCTGGAAGGCCTTAAGGAAAACGTTATTATCGGTAAACTGATTCCCGCCGGCGAGACCTATCGCAAAAAACACCCCGAACTGAAAATGGAAAATGAACCGGAACAGGAAGAGTTAAATGCGTCGGAGAAACCAAAATTTTATCCGGTCATCTAGCAGAAAAAAAACTTGCAATATCAAAGTCCGTTGTGTAGATTAGTGCAGCATTTACCGTTAAAACTTGTATAAATCAACTAAGCAATAAATTCCTAATTCAAGACAATGCCAACCATCAATCAATTAGTCAGAAAGCCAAGAAAGCCCAAACTTAAGAAGAGTAAGTCTCCGGCTTTGCTTACCACTTTCAATACTCTGAAAAGCAGAAGTATTGCACATTCCAGTCCTTTCAAGAGAGGCGTCTGCATCAAAGTCGGAACCATGACTCCCAAAAAGCCTAACTCCGCTCTGCGCAAATTCGCCAAAGTGAGACTGACTAATATGCTTGAAGTAAACGCCTATATTCCGGGTGAGGGACACAATCTTCAGGAACACAGCGTGGTACTGATCAGAGGCGGAAGAGTAAAGGATCTTCCCGGTGTCCGTTACCACGTAGTTAGAGGAATCCTGGATACACAGGGAGTACAAAACCGCAAACAGGGACGCTCCAGATATGGCGCCAAGAAACCCAAAGCTTAAATCAAGTACAACACACCTTAATTCGCATTAGAAATGGCACAGAAAAGACTTAAAATCGTTCCCGAAAACTCCTCCGCAATGCAGGAAAAATTCATCAACTGCATCATGAAAGAGGGCAAGAAAAGTACCGCCCAGAGAATCTTCCACGACGCGATGGAAATGATCGCCGCGAAAGGACACAAAGAACCCGTCAAAGTTTTTGAAAAGGCTCTCGACAATCTGAAGCCCACCCTGGAAGTAAAGGCCAAGAGAATCGGCGGCGCCGTCTATCAGATTCCCATGGAAGTCAAAGCCGGCCGGCAAATGACCCTGTCCATCCGCTGGTTGCTGGAAACCTGCCGCTCCAAGAGAAACGCCCCCATGGCCAAAAAACTTTCCGACGAACTGATCCTGGCCGCCAACGGTGAAGGAAGCGCCATCAAAAAACGTGATGACGTGATCAAGATGGCCCAGGCCAACAAAGCCTTCGCTCATTACGCCAAGTACTAAAACAATCTTAAAAAGCCCCGCGTTCCGCGGGGCTTTTTTATTTTATCGTTTTACCCTGACCGTCTTTTTTTTCCGAAAAACAAATATTCCAATCGGAGAAAAAATAACCGCCGCCAATAGAACTACCAGCCAAACCAGCACAAAATCCTGGCAGGAAATTAAAAATCTGAATCCTCCAAAAGTATAGATGCTACAGACCTGGCCCGGCTTTGTTTGAGACCTCCCGGCTGATTTAAAAAGATTGGTTTCAGTACAGGTTAAATCCGCGCAAAACTCGGGAGCGACATTTTTCAAAATCTGCACCGTGAGTCTGTCTGCCGCAATCCTGATCCTTTTTACTATCTGCTTTTGTTCCTCCGCGGTCATTTTAACCGGACCGGCTAACAATGATTCAACTTTTTCCGGCTCCACGACAATCTCTTCCGGTTCCGGCTCCACCACAGTAACGGGTTCGTAAATATCCGGCAGCTTAAAGGGTTTTTTAACCACTGGAGGAACAGGCTCATCAACCGGCGGAGTGACCACCGGACAGGTTCCCGTATCTTCACAGGTGGGCGTATCCCAGTTTACAGCACCGCTTCCTCCTGTAGACCCGCCCCCCGGCGGCGGTGGCGGTGG
>CAZNDB010000004.1:0-93440 GCA_964571725.1 uncultured Candidatus Peribacteria bacterium
TCAAAATCAAAAGTAATATTGTTTGTTTCATAGTCATCCTATTGTTGCTGCTAACTCCCCGCAGGCGTTGATGTTGTAGGATAGGGAGTGTCTTTGGGTATTCTAGGCGAAAATGGGGGAGTTGGGAAGATTTTAAGGAAATTTAATCTTCGGGAAAGGGGAAGGAGCTATCTTGGACTTGTCCTTAGTACTACCGCTTTGACGCAGATTTATTTAAATAAATTGTCCAACGAAATACGCCTGCGGGGGTATAGCAAAAAGACGCTCAAGTCCTACACGGGTTGTGTCAGGGATTATCTGGACAAAAACGGGTCTTTTTTATTTCCCAGAGCGGATGACATCAAGGACTATCTGATTGCCAAGCGGGATCAGGGCTATGCTCCACAGACGGTTAATTTGTACCTGAATGCCATCAAGTTTTTTTACCGCTGGGTGGTGCCGCGGCGCTTTCCGGACAATATCCGTTTTGCCAAAAAAACTCTCAAGGTGCCGGTGATTTTCGAACACAGCGAAATTATTGTGCTGCTCAGCAATATTAAAAACCTCAAACATCAGTTGATGATTGCTCTGGCCTATGGTGCGGGACTACGGGTGAGTGAAGTAGTGGATCTAAAAGTCAGGGATATCGATTTTTATTCGAAAACTATTCGTATAAGACACGGAAAAGGGCAGAAAGAGAGAATAACACTGTTGCCTGAAAAACTCCTGGTGCATCTAAAAAGGTACTGCTCCGGGAAGACCTACGGGGACTACCTGTTCATCAGCGAAAGAGGCGGTAAACTCAGCATCAGAACGCCCCAGCTGGTTTTTGCCAGGGCTCTCAAGAAATCCGGTGTCAACAAACCCGCATCGTTTCACTCGCTCCGGCACAGTTTTGCCACGCATCTGCTGCAGTCGGGCGTCAATCTGCGTTACGTGCAGGAACTGCTGGGTCACAGCAGCGTGAAAACTACCCAGATTTATACCAGGGTTTACAGCAAGGATTTGGCCAGCGTCAGAAGTCCCTTGTAATCCTCGGATGACCGCACGCGGATTATCGCCGCAAATCGCAGTTTTTTATTTGTAGCCGCAACATAAAAGTAGTATATTTGGGCTAAATAAAAACAAATAATTTGTTGCCATGCCAATTAAAAAATCGGTCAAAAAAGTGGAAATTGCCGATGATTCAGTACTAGATTTGAAGTCCCGGGACAGAAGCAGGGATGATGTTTCGTTCCGCGTTCATCATATTGAGGACAGTACTGAGACCTCGGAAACGCCGCAATCGTCGGAATCGGAATTTTCCCTGCCGCCGCGGCGCACGGTTACCACGGAGGCAATTATGGAAAGGTCGCCCCGCAGTACCAGATATGACGCGGAAGCTCTGCATGACCGCATGGAAAGTTTTGCCGAGAAACTGGAAAAGGCTGTAATCAAAGTTGCTCCGCAGGAACAGGCCGAAATGGCCAACGTGGCCTCCAAACCCAAGGATCTGATCAAGGTGAAATTTGAAAAATTTGTCACTCTGGTGGCTTCCAAAGATTTTTTGTCGGTACTGGAAAGAAACAAGGATGAAGACATAGTTTTGTCCTCCAATTTGTTGACTGAACTGGCCAGCGCCACGGAGGAAAAGCAGGAGAAAAAATCACCGGTGATTTTCCTGGTCGGTCTGGCTTTGGGGGTGATCGTAACTTATCTTTTAATTAACCGCTAAATGACTTTAGGAGCTTTGAAATACAAGAGGATACTTTTGAAATTGTCCGGCGAAGTGCTGGGCGGGAAAACCGGCGAGGAAATTGATTTTGAGTTTGTCGGGACACTGGTCAGGGAAATAAAAAAACTGGTGGCCAAAAAGGTGCAGGTGGCCGTGGTAATCGGCGGCGGGAATTTCTGGCGTTACCGTGATTTCAAGGACTCCAATCTGGATCGGGTCAATTCCGATTATCTGGGCATGATTGCCACGATCATCAATTCCATTGCTTTGCAGGATGAGCTGCGGGCGGCCGGCGTGAAAGCCGAGGCCATGTCCGCGCTGCCCATCGGCGGAGTGGTGGAGATTTTCAATACCCGCCGGGGCCGCAAACTGCTCGCGGAAGGACAGGTGGTGATCTGCGCCGGAGGAACCGGCAATCCTTATTGCACCACCGATATGGCGGCCGCCCTGCGCGCCGGGGAATTGAATTGCGATATTATAGTAAAAGCCACCAATGTTGATTACGCCTATGACAAAGACCCCAAGAAATACAAGGATGCCAAACCGCTGAAGGAAGTCAGTTACGACGAAGTGCTGGCCCGACGATTGGGAGTGATGGATCTGGCCGCGATCGCCACGGCCAAGGAAACCAGGGTGCCGATTGCCATCTTTAACTTGAATCATCCCCAGAATTTGCTAGAAATATTAAAGGGTAAAAAAATAGGTACTAAAATTTATTAATTTTTATTAATTTAATCCACCAAAATATGTCAGTTGAGATTGTCTTAAAAACACTGGAAGAAGAAACCAAAAAAACAATGGACCATCTGCATGAGGACTTTGCCGGACTGCAGATAGGCCGCGCCAGCGCGGCCCTGGTGGAACGCATTACCGTGGAAGCCTACGGCGTCATGCAACCCCTCAAGGCCATTGCCAGCATCACTATTCCCGATGCCAAAACTATTCAGATTCAGCCTTGGGACAGGGGAACACTGGCGGCCATTGAAAAGGCCATTATGATGGCGGAAATCGGACTCAATCCACAGAACGACGGTATTGTAATCAGACTGAATATTCCCCAGCTGACCGAGGAACGTCGCAAGGAACTGGTGAAGATGGTTTCCAAGATGGCCGAAGAAGCCAAGATTGGCGTACGCACTGCCCGCCATCAGGCCATGGAAGAAGTCAAAAAATTGAAAAATAACGAACAGATCACCGAGGATCAGCAGGAACTGGCCGAAAAGAAGATCCAGGAAACGGTGGACAAGTCCAACGTCAGCATAGAACAGGCTGCCAAGGAAAAAGAGGCTGACGTGATGAAAGTATAAAATTTAAAACTAAAAATAAATGGTCTGGCTGCTCTCGGTAATTGCCTTTATCTTCATCTTTTCATTGTTGATTTTGATCCATGAATTCGGGCATTTCATGGTGGCCAGAAAATGCGGCATCAAAGTGCTGGAATTTGGTTTGGGCATGCCGCCCAGGATCTGGGGCAGAAAGCCCAAGAAAAGCGAAACTCTCTATTCCATCAATGCCATACCCTTCGGCGGTTTTGTGCGACTCTACGGCGAGGATACTTCGGACGCCAAGGTGCTAAAGAACAAGCGCAGTTTTGCCGCCCAGTCACCCTGGAAGAAAATGGCGGTGGTGGTGGCCGGCGTGATTATGAATTTTTTACTGGCTTTTGTTTTGTTGACCATCGGCTTGACCTGGGGCATGCAACCCTTGTTCGTGTCGGCCGATGACGTGTTTAACGGTATCAAAAGCGGGGTGGTCAAATTGGAGGAGGGTATTATCGTCAAAGATACCGGTCCCAATGACATCGGATTTCTGCCCGGCGACCGGATTTTATCGGTTAACGGCAAAAGAGTTTTATTCGGGGACGAGGTTCAGTTGCTGAAGAACCAGGAGGACGTTTTGTTCAAGGTGATGAGAGGGGACAGAATTTTGCCTTTAAGTGGGGTCAACAATACCAAAAAGCCTTTTTTTACGGCTTATGATTCTATGCCGCTGCCAAAACTGGTGGTAAAAAACGTCAACCCGGGTTCCCGTCTGGCTCTTCATCCCGGCGAAACTATTGAAAAGGTCAACGGTCAGCTCGTTTTCAGTCTGGAGGATTTATCACGGGAACTGGCCAAAACGGCAATCCCGCAAATTGAAGTAACGCCCGCGGGGGCGATCTATCCCGGTGACGCGGAAAAAATGTCGGAGCAGGTAATAGTCATTAGTACGGTTACGCCGGGGTCCAATGCCGAACAGGCGGGACTGCGGGAAGGGGATGAGATTGTGGCGATCAACGGCGTGCTGATGAAATCGGTGGAAGATTTACCGGTGGCTTTGCAGGCCGAATCTTTGCCTAATAAAGCGGTTTATAAAATCCACCGCGGCCAGTCCGAAATTGAATTTTACGTGCGCAAGGGGCAGGACGGTTTGATCGGAGTGCTCCTGTCCGAGGTGCTGAAACTGGATGAATACGGAGCGAGTTTTTATTCAAAAACCGTGCCCTATTCGGTGATCAAAGTGGAAAATATTTCCTATCCTTTCTGGGAAGCTCCCGGTCAGGCGGTCAGGGAAATGGGCAGGTTATCGGTTTTAACTGCGGAAATGTTTGTAAACGTTCTGGCCAGTATTTTTACCAGACTGGCCGTACCGGAAGGCGTGGCCGGGCCGGTGGGAATCGCCCAGATGACTTTTGTCTTTGTACAGGAAGGTCTGATGTCTTTGATTCGCTTTACAGCTTTGTTGTCGCTCAGTCTGGCTATAATAAATATATTGCCCTTTCCGGGACTGGACGGAGGACGGCTTTTTCTGATTTTGATTCCGATGCTGATCGGCAAAAAAATTAATCCGCGCTGGGAGGCGATGATCCATGTGCTGGGTTTTCTGATCCTGATGCTGTTAATCTTCCTGGTCACCTTTAACGACATAATGCGTCTTTTCGTTTAGGGGAAAGTGTTGGAAGGGGATCGTGTTCAGTTTTTGTATACGAAATTCACTTGAACTTGATAGTTATTTGATAGTGTTTTCTGAAATCGATTATCGTCTTGAAGTGAAAAATTAAAGGTATTAATATCGCTGGGCTTTTATATTTTTGGAAAGGAAATCTATGCCCACCGACCTCCAACAGATTGATAAGAAAGCGGCTTGGGAACAGATTCTGGGCCGGATTTATCCGTTTGTGGAGCGCGGCCATTTACTGACTATTTTCGTGCACAGCGCCATCCTGTCTTATGAGGAGGGCGTTTTGACGATCGGGTTTGCTTCCATTATCGGTCCCGACTATGTCCGGGAAAGATATCACAGCAAAATTCTGCCCGTCGCCAAAGAAGTTTTGCCCGATCTGCTGTCCATCAATTACGAAATGAAGACTGCCTTGAGTGAGGCCGAGCATCCCGACAAACTGTCCGTGGACGTTTTTATGAGCGTAATCGGCACCACTCCCAAGCCTCGCAAAGTTCCCGGCCGTCCGGAAGTGAAAAATCCCGGTGGCATGCGCAGCAAGATCCTGGACAAGCGCTATACACTTTATAATTTCATTCCCGGCAGCGAAAATCGCCTGGTACATGCCGCCTGCATGGCCGTCGGGGCCAAACCGGCCGGAATCTATAACCCGCTGTACATTTATGGCGGCGTCGGTCTGGGCAAGACACATCTTTTGCAGGCCACCGGTCACGAAATACTGAAAAATTATCCCGACAAAAAGGTGGTTTACATGACCGCCGAACATTTCATCAATAAAATTGTTGAGGCCATCGGCAAGAAGCATACCAAACCATTCAAGGACGAATACCGCAATTTGGACTGTCTGATTGTTGACGATATCCAGTTTTTTGCCAACAAATCCACTTCCGAGCAGGAGTTTTTTCATACTTTCAACGATCTTTACGATAACGGCAAACAGATTATTCTGTCCGCTGATCGTCCGCCCCGCGAACTGGAGGGCTTTGATGATCGCCTGAAGAGCCGTTTCGGAATGGGCATGCTGATTGAGGTGGCCAAACCCAGTTTTGAAACCCGTCTGGCCATTCTGAAAGCTCGTTGCGCGGAATTCGAGGTAATGCTGGATCCGGAAGTGCTGGAATTTATCGCTTTCAACGTTACGCAGAGCGTGCGCGAAATGATCGGGGTGCTGGTGACCGCCATTGGCGAGGCCCAGCTGGAAAACTCCACTCCCACCATCCGTACCGTGGCCCAGGTGATCCGCAAATTGAGCCGCGAACAGGGAGCAGAAACCATTGATTTGAAAGATCAGAACAAGACTGTGGTCAGAGGTCTGGAGGATGTCGTGGATATTGTTTCCAAGTATTTCAGCCTGACCAAGAGCGATCTGATCGGTGAAAACAGAAAAAAGGAAGTGATGGTGCCGCGCCAGATCAGCATGTATCTGATTCGGGAAATTCTGGCCCAGTCCTATGAATCGATCGGAGACTGTTTTGGCGGCCGAAATCATACCACCGTCATGCATGCCTGCAACAAGATGGAAAATCAGATGAAAATTGACCAGAAATTGCAGCGCGACATCAATGCGCTGAAAAAAGAACTGGGGTTTTAAAACGGCGCGGTTATCCGTTTCTGAAATATGCTGATTTTGACTAATCAAGCTTTACTTGACGGCGGAAAAGGCTATAATTTTTAGGAAATTTCTTAACGAAAACAAAATTGACTGTCTATATGCGTAGATTCCGCAGACGCACTAGATCCCAGTATTTATTGCCCTTTGTATTACTGGTTAGTTTGGGTGTGTTTATTATCCTGGCTTTCCAGCTTTGGGGATCTTTTTTTGGAAGTACCAAAGGCGATGCGATTTTTTATATAGCCGAAGGCCGTTCCAAGGTGTTGGGGTTTGGCATTTCGGAGTGGGAAAATCTTTACAATGGTTCCAAAGTTAAATTGGGTGATTCGGTCAAAACTCTCAAAAACGCCAAGGGGGTAATCATATTTTATGACGGCACCATGCTGCGCCTGGACGAGGACACGCAGGTAACGCTGGTGGATATCAGCAAGAAAAGCGATTATCAGGAAATTCTGATTTATCTCAACACCGGGAAAATCTGGGTTAATAAACCGAAGCAGACGGTTATCCGCAAAACCGACTTTTTGATTAATACCAATTACGCTTCCTACGCCATTACGGGGACGATTTTTGATCTGGAAAAAAATACCGAGGAAATTTTGCGGGTGATCAAGGGACAGGTGCAGGTGGATATCATCGAGGAATCGGAAGGGAAAAACCGCAGCATTGAATCAATTCCGGTCGGCATCGGCCAGCAGATTACTTTGAACGAACGGGTGATGAAGGAGTATTACGAGAGGAAGTCTCCCTCCGTGCTGGGCGTTTTGGATCCAATATTTCAAACTACCGAATGGTATCTGTGGAATATCAGGGAAGATGAAAATCCCACTGATTTCGCCAAAGACGGTCCCGGTTTGATTTTTGACAGTGAGTCTACTCCGGATAATGCTTTGAGCGGTAATTCCACTGCGGATGCCAGTGGTTCGTCCGTGACGGTTAAAAAGAGCGAACTTTCCGCTCCTACGCTGACGTCTCCCAAGAGCAGTTCCATCGTGACGGCCAAGGATACTCAGTCTTTGAGCGGTAAGGCCTCCGACGGTACAAAGAAAATTCTGCTTAAACAATTATTGGCCGGCGATGAAGCCGTGCAGAAAATTCTGGTTAACAGTTTTGACGCTGACGCTCTGACCTGGAGTTATGAAATTTCAGCGGCCAAAGGCAATCTGAAACCGGGAAATAATGTTTATGAATTTGTCGGAATTGACGAGAATGCCGCCGAAACCGAATCACTCAAGGTGGAAATTGAATATCAGTCGGCCGAACCGGATCTGGTTATCGATAAACCGGCTATTGAAAAACCGACTGTTACTTCGGTGGACGGAAAATCTTATAAAGAGGGGATGGTCGTAACCAAAGATGGTTTTGCCATCAGCGGCGGGGCCAAGGGCGCCGATGCCGTCTGGGTGGATGATTTCAAACTGAACAAGTATCAACCGGGAGACGCTACCTGGTCATACAATATCAAGGTCAGTTACGGTAATCTGAAGCCGGGATTGAACAGTTATCAGGTTTACGGGGTGACCGAGGACGGCAAAAAATCACCCATTCTCACGGTTAAAATAGACTACCAGCCCCCGCAACCGGTGGAACCCGTGGCAACTACTACCACAACTACGGCTCCCGCCACTACAACCAATCCGGTGCCGGTGGTAGCTCCGGAAAGACCGATTAACAGTTAAAGATATTTGTTCTTGTTGCTGACGTGTTCCGCGTCGGTGGTGGCATAAACCATGTCACCGTCTTTGGAGGTCAGATAATAATAATAGGGAGTGTTTTCCGGTTGGGCGGCTGCTTTGATGCTGGCCAGACCGGGATTTGAGATCGGGCCCGGGGGCAAACCGGCCTTTTTACGGGTGTTATAGGGAGTGTCTTCCTGCAGGTCCTGATAATCGATTTCCCGGTCGTTTTTTAGATATAAAAGCGTGGCGTCGATGCCCAGCAACCAGCCCTCATCCAACCTTTTCCAGATGATGCCGGCGACAATCGGACGGTCGGCGTCGCGGTTGGCTTCTTTTTCCACCATGGCGGCAACATTGATTATTTCAGCAACGGGGCGGGAAGAACTTTGAATTACCGGAAGAGCTTTATTTTCAAAGGTATTCAAAAGCAGGCTGATAAAATTTTGTTCGGAAAAATTGGAGGCGTTGGCGTAATAAGTATCCGGAAAGAGATATCCTTCCAGGGGATGCACCAGCTGGCTTTGTTCAGAACGTTTCAGAAAGGAATATTTTTCGTAATCGTCAAAGTCTTTGACGGCCTGGATGAAATCACCGGCTTTGCCCAGTTCCAGATTGGCCAATATGCCGTCTATATCCTGGACGGTTGAACCTTCGGGGATGGTAACCACGGCCTGGCGGGTGTCGTTGGAAGTAATTACCTTTAAAATATCCTTGCTGTTCATGCTGGCTTTCAGACCGAAACGTCCTGTTTTCACGGCTTTGTCTTGTCCGCTCAGCCGGCCGTACCAGCTGAAACTGTCCTGGTCCAGAATTAGTTTTTGGGTATACAGATTGGCGGCGATGGATTTTATGTTGGCGCCTTTCTTGATGGTGAAAATGGTTTCCTCCTGGCTGTCGGGATTGACCGGAGTGGAAATGAAATAATCGTATTGCAGGTATTTATATCCGCCGAAAATCACGGCAGCAGCAAGCAGCGCGGCCAGGAACTTGGTCCAGCGGCGGCGGGTTGGTCTTCTTCGATGAATCATGTTGGTATTATTTAGTTGCTCCGGGCAATCCCAGCTGGCCCATCACGTCTTTCATTTCATGGGCGGCGACTTCCTGGGACTTTTTGAGGGCTTTGTTCAGGGCTTTGACCAGCGCCGGCATTGATTTTCCGTTCTGCAAAACGTCCACGCATTCCTGTTTGCCGTTGATAATTACCGTAAATTCTCCTTCATCGGCCTCAATGTGAGTATTTCCAAGCTTGTCCTGAATTTCCTGGGCTCTTTTCTGCAGGGCCATTAACTTCTTCATTTCGTCCATCATAGGTGAAAGTGTTATTTTGATTTGCCCAAGTATATTAGAAGAGTAGTGCTTGTGCCGTCAATAAAATCTGTTGCAGAGTTGTTTTTTTTCGGTTAGACTCTGGCCGTTATTTTATCTGTAATAGGAAAATTATGGAACTTCTCGTATTAGATGCCAAAATTCGTGATGGCAAAGTCAGTCCGAACCAGTTGCGCAAGCAGGGAATTATCCCGGCTGTTTGTTACGGTAAGGGCTTCGAAAATCGCACTATCGCGATCGAATATCAGAATTTTAGAAAACTGTTCAAGGAAACCGGTACCACCCAGGTATTTAACCTGAAAGTTGAGGGGACCACGGTTCCGGTTTTGATTCATGAAATTGCCTACAATCCTCTGAGCGACAGATATGATCATATCGACTTCTTACAGATCGACATGAAGAAGAAGGTTACTGCTACCGTTCCGGTGGAAGTAACCGGTTTGTCACCTGCCGTAAAGAATTTCAACGCCGTTATCACCATGGTTAAACAGGAGATCGAGGTCAAATGTCTGCCTATGGATATTCCGCATGAAATCACCATCGACGTCTCCAAACTGGAGAATATCGGAGATACGGTTTATGTAAAAGAACTGAATCTGGGAGATAAGGTGGAAGTACTGGATGATCCGGAGGAGCCGGTTGTATCCGTGAATGCCGCCGAAGAGTATAAGGAAGAAGTCGCCGAAGTACCGGATGAGCTGAAGGCCGAACCGGTTGCCGGAGCTGAAGGCGAAAAAGCCGCGGAAGGGGAAGGAAAGGTTGAAGGTGAAGAAAAAGCGGATAAGAAAGACTAAGATTGTTGTCCGGAAATACGTTAATATCGATAAAAGCCCCGCTTCGCGGGGCTTTTTATTGTCCGGATCAGGTCAGTTGAGTATGTCTTCCAGATTTTGACAATAATCCATAATTATTGCGTCGTTACTTACGTCGTTGGTGCAAGCAGGATGGGAAGCCTTTTCAGAAGCCAATTTATTGTCGTCACAGCAGTCTTGGGAGGGTATGTCATTGTCCGGGGTGTTCATATTTGTCTTTTTTTCTGGTTTAATAGTGAATATTATCAAGTAACTTGTTTTCTGAGAAGCCCTAAAATGTGTTATAATAATAGGAAAAACGCATTATATGACCGATCCCCAAAACACTCAAAATCAGGGCAGCGGAGGAGTCAGTCCGGCCGGACCGGTAAATACCGGAAATGTTTCAACCCCGGGCCCGCTTAATGACGGTAACAGCTTTACCGCCGATAATGCCGTGGTTCCCGACAAGCCCAAGAAACGCCGCCGCCGGAGAAGAAAAAAGCCGGCCATGAAAACCGGTCAGGATGTGCCGCTGGTTCTTTCGGAAAAAGCTTTGCCCGATGCCGTTCCGGCTTCGCTGGAGCAGCCTATCGAACAGCCGATTAAAGAATCGGGTGATTTTTTGGAAGCGGAACCTGAAACCATTCATCCGGAATTTGGCTATTCTCCCGAACCGCCCTTTGTTCCCGCGCCGCTTCCGCCCAGTGAACAGACACCACCGCAGCTGGAAGAATCCCAGCTGATATTCGAAGAAAAACATCCTGATGAAGCAATGATGGGTGCTTACATAGAGCCCTCGGCGGGAGAACCTGTTGATACCGGGACGGTATCTGTCAATGTGGAGACTGAAACGGTTGATGACGGGATGAAGGTGCCCGTGGAAAAGCCCGAGGAAGTGCCGGAAGAGGAGCAGGCGGACAAGCAGGCCAGTCTGGATCAGGCCAAAAAAATCAGTGAAAATTTGTTAAATGATCAGGCGGACGGGCTGGAAGAGTTGCCCCAAAGACAGGGATTGTTCGGCAAAATTTTTAATCTTCTGGAAAGAGTCGTGCACGGAAAAGAACAGATACAGCAACAGATGTCGGAAATAAAAGTAGAGGTTGTTCAGCCGGACGGCGGGGATTCCCGGCAGGGGGCGGGAGTTGTGCTCGGGCTGATTAAGTTTTTATTTAAACTGGCCATCATCGCGGCGCTGATTGCGGCGGCTTTCTGGGCCGGTTCGTCTTTCAAAATTATGGACAGAATCAACGGCCTCTTGATGCCCAAACAAGGCTTGGAACTGGTAAAAGGGGACAATACCCGGATTGTGGTGGATCAGGAATTATTCGAGCGATGGGGATTCAGGACAGCCGTTTATTTTGGAAAAAATCACGGCGATATCCGGGATCTCACTTATAATATTTTCTTTAACGCCAATTATTTTGGATTACTGAAAGACCCGGTGTTTTTCGGCCAGACCGGTATTTCGGCGGCAATCTATTATGGTTTCGGGCGGGATGTTGTTTATATTAAAAACCGCTACATTTATTATGTGCAATATCTGGCCAAACTTCGTTTTGCCAATGCCGTAAAGGTATCTGATGTGCTGGACGGCAAAGTGCGCCGGGACGAAGCTCTGGATGCCTTTGTCAATGAAACACGCGATTTGTTTGAAGAAGGTAACAAGCTGCGCAAGGAAATCAATGTGCAGGTTGATGATTTGAAAATATCCGTTAACAGTCTGGATCCCGATAAAGATCGTTATGAAACCGATTTTTTTGCCGCTTTGGAACAAACCCAGGGCGAGAAGTCGGAAGTTTTGATTAACAAGTTTATTGATACTGCCCAAAAACAGGTCGAGTTGAAGGCCAAGCTGGCCGCGCTGACCAAATTAAGTATTCTCTATGAAGAAGCTCTGATTCAGATGAAAATCAAGCTGGATGACGTGGTCCAGAACAGGGAAGCTTTGATTACCGGAGTGACCGTGAAAGAAGTGCCGGGAAGTGATTTGAATTTAATTCGGAAATAGGGAAACCTCTAATAGCTTTTGACCTCTTCCATAAAAAGGGAAAAAGTTGTATAGTATCGCCAGTTTATCTATCAAAGATGACGGCTGATCAACAATACATACAGCAGTTGGAAGCTTATTTCCCGGGCAAAGACCGTGAAATACTGGATAAGCTCCTGGATCACGCTTCTTATCTGTATAAATCTTTGTACCGTTATTCCGGCGAGCCCTACATTTCGCGCGCCCTCAGGCTGACCTGTGAAAAAATTCTGAAACTCAATCCGGACAGAGCTACCATTATGGCCTCAATTCTGATCAGTGCCTGTTATTCTCCGCGTTGCGATCTGGACAAAATTGAGCAGTATTTCGGGGGGGAAGTGCGTCGGCTGGTGTCAGCTCTGGGGAAAATTAATTCCATTAAATCCCGTTATTCTTCTTCAGACACCAAGGTTATCAGTAATATGTTTATGACTTTGGCCGAAGACATCCGGGTAATTCTGATCAGGCTGGCCGATCGTCTGGAAAACATGGAAACCCTGCAGTTCAAGACTCCCGAAAAGCAGAAAGCCAATGCCCGGGAGATTTTGGAGGTCTATGTGCCGATTGCCTCCAGACTGGGGCTTTATGATTTTAAACTGCGGCTGGAAGACATGGCTTTCCGTTATGTGTTTCCGGAGGAATATAACGCCCTGCAAAATGAAATGCGCGAGTATTTGGGTGAAACACAGAAAACCATTGAAGAAATCAAGGCCGAGCTGGAGACTCTCATGAAAGAAAGCGGTTTTGACGTCAAGGTTTCCGGGAGAATAAAAAATTTGTTCAGCATCTACAAGAAGCTGAAGAGGAAGACCAGGACTATTGATGAGATTTATGACGTCTATGCTATGCGCATAGTTCTCAATTCGGATGAAAACGTGGACGAGGATTCCCAGGATGATATCGAAAAACTGTATAAGGTGTTGAGCATTTTGAATTCAAAATATGAAAATCTGCCCGACCGTTTCAAGGATTATGTTTCCAATCCCAAATCCAACGGTTACAAGAGTATTCATACCGCGCTGGTGGGGCTGAATTCACGGGACGTGAAAAAGCCGACGGAAGTGCAGATCAGAACGGCCGCCATGCATAAATTTGCCGAACACGGTTATGCCGCCCACTGGTTATACAAGGAGCGCAATAATCTGCCCCAGGACGAAACCCTGATTAACGCTTTGAATGATTTGCGCAGAAATTGGGGGACAATTGATATCGGCACGGCGGAACTGAAAATGAATTTGTATAATGACCGGGTTTTCGTGCTTACCCCCGATAATCTGGTCAAGGAATTGCCGGTGGGTTCCACTCCGCTGGATTTTGCATTTGCCATACATTCGGAGATCGGACATCACTGTTATCTGGCCAAAGTTAACGGTAATGTGGCCGCCCTGGATTATGAACTGAAAAACGGGGACGTGGTGGAGATAATTACCACTCCCAAGGTCAACACCAAGCTGAGCTGGATGGAGTTTGTAAAAACCAAGCTGGCCCGCAGCCGCATCAAGAGCTTCTTCAAGGATATCGACAAGGATCCTTTGCTGGATCAGGGCAGGGAAGACCTGAATGCTCTGCTGGAAAAATTGAAAATGGAAAAATTGGATGACCATCTGCTTTTCCTGAAACATTATAAGGGCAAATCCATCAGTTTCAGCGAAAGAGAAGCTATATTGGAGGATATCGGTGCGGGCAGGATTTCTCCCAGCAGTGTTTTTCGACACGCCACCGGAAAATCTCCCGAAGTGTTGCTGAATCCCGAGCGAAACAGCAAGCCACAATCCCGCAAAGTTAAACTTTTGCCCCGAAATGCCGTAAAATCCGCGGGAGGAGCCATGAAACTGATTATCGGCGGAGAGAAGGATATGCCTTATCGTATTTCCAGTTGCTGCAAGCCCAAATTGACTGATCAGATTGTCGGGTACATTACCAAAACCAAAGGGGTGAGCATACATAAAATAACCTGTTCTTTTGTGTCCGGAGCCGCGCCGGAGCGTTTGCTGAAAGCTTATCTGTCCACGGCCGAGCAGGAGGAAAATGCCGTCAAATACCAGGTTTCTCTGCTTTTGGAAGTGGAAGACCGGCAGGGCTATCTGAAGGAAATAATCGATTTTTTCAATCAACGAAAGGTCACCATATTGAATTTTGCCGCTCTGAAAAAAGACGGTAAAAATCTGAAACGCCGCATTATTATCGATATCGCGGATGAAGAACAACTGGATCAGATCATTTCCAATCTGGAAATGATTGACGGTGTGACGGGGGTGTCCAGGATGTAACTTTCAGCGGAATCGCGAAAAATTCAGCCGTGGGATTTAACAATAGAGCAGCTTTTCGCTGTTTACCTCCTGATGCAGGTAATTCTGCATGAAAACGGCGGTCAGTTTTTTCAGACCGAACAATTGTTCACGGGTGACTTTCAGATTGACCGGCAGATGATTTTTTTCGGCCAGAAATTTGGCCAGCTTGATGGTATTGAAATAGACCTGATCCAAGGTGTTTTGGTTGGCGGGCTGGCAATCCTGACAGCACAGATGTCCCTGGTGGTCGCAATAAATGGGGTTTTCTCCCGTCCATTTGTTCTGGCAGAAATAACAGAGGGAAATGTCCGGCCAGCTGCCGGCTTCCCGCAGCAGTTTGATTTTGAATTCTTCCAGCGTCAGGTCGTCGTTTCTTTGACTCAGATCGTCCAGCGCCTGCAGGGTGATGGCAAATAGTTCGGGGTTTTCGGATTCCTCCTGAATGGTTTTTAAAAGCAGTTCGGTGATGGTGAAACCAATCAGACTTTTTTGCAGATGATTTTTGATTTCCAGGTAGGAGTTTTCAATTTTGCAGTCGGTAATTAACAACCGGTTGTTGTTGCGGTAAAGCTGGAATTGGCAGAGGTTGAGCAGGTCCAGATGACCGCCTTTCTGGCTGCAGATTTTGCGGGAGGCGCGGCTGACCGCCCGAATCTTTCCCAGTTCGGGACTGAACAGCGTCAGGTACCAGTCGTTTTCCCCGCTGGGTTGTTTTCGCAGAATCAGTGCTTTGGTCAGAAAGTGGCGCATTTATTTTGGTTTTGATGGCGGTTGCCTTTATTTCCGGGAAGTTAGTCCGGGTCAGGCGGCCATAATTTAATTATAGGAAAGTTGTCCCTTGATGTATTTTTCCACGGTGGCCAGAGAGCTGATCAGTGCCAGCAGGGCGCACAGGAATAATTCAATCAGGAAGACGTTGGCCAGGTTGAGACTGGTGATTTCTTTGAGAATGGAGATGCTTTCCAGATTGAGAGCCTGTCCGGCGCCATAAAGCAGCAGAAAACTCAGGCTTACCGATACCACGGCGTAGCAAATTCCCTCGGTCAGAAAGGGCAGACGTATAAAATTGGGGGTGGCGCCCACCAGGCGCATGATGAAAATTTCGTTGCGGCGGGTGAAGATGGTCAGCTGTATGGCGTTGATGATGATCAGCGAGCCGCCGATGATGAAGATGAAGACCACCCAGAAAATCAGCTGTTTGACGAAATTGTTGATGGAGATCAGGTTGTCGGCGGTGGAGGCGATGATGCTCTGATTGTTGGTGCGGTTTTCACTGTTGTTATCGTCTACGTATTTCCCCAGGGGGCTGGCGGCAATGAAGTCATAAACCTGCCGGTGATTCTCAGCGCTTTCGGTGGTGACGCTTAGGCTGGCAGGAAGGGGATTTTTCACGTTGAACTTCAGCAGAAAGTCGGCGGTTTCGGGATAGGTTTTGGAAATAATGGCCAGGGCCTGGTCTTTGGAAATATATTCGACGTTTTTCACGCCGGGCAGTTCTTTGATTTTGGAACTGAGCAGGCTGGCTGTGTTGTAGTCGGTGCCTTCTTTCAGATAAAAAACTATGTCAACTTTCTCGTTGAGGGTAGTGAGGGCCTGGCGGGTAATGAAATTAACGGCCAGGATGCTGTTGAAGATGCAGATCATAATGGCCATAACCAGAATGGTGGCCAGGGTCAGCAGACGGTTGCGCCAGAGATTGACCAGTCCCAACTTTATTCCTCTGATCAGTTCGGCAAAAATATTGGTTTGCAGATCGTATATTTTTATTTTATCGCGGGATTTTGTTTTAAGCATGGGAAGCTAGTTTAATTGCACAGGGGTTTTCAGACCTGGAAAAACTTTTTCGGCTTCAGTCTTGTTTTGTGTTTCCTCCTGCGCTTTGCGGATCAGCGAGGATTTGTAGGTTTGGGGAAAATAGGCGTCCATTCTAATAATTTCCGTGTTCAGATTGTTATCAATAAAGGTTTTCTGGAGAGTCTGGGTAAAGGCGAACTGGTCGTAACCCAGTGCAATGATGGCGGGGCGGTGTTTCAAAATAATTTTATGCTTGTTGTCATGGTTTCCCAGTACAACTTTGTCGGCCCAGCCGCATTTTTGCAGATTTTTAAGTCTGACTCTTTCGTTGTTGACGGGTGGACGGCCTTTGACGCTGCGGACGGTATTGTCGCGGGCCAGCACCACAATCAGAAAATCGCCCATCTTTTTAGCTTCCCTTAGAAAGTTTTCGTGGCCGGCGTGCAATAAATCAAAGGTGCCGAAAGCCATAATCACTTTTCCCTCAATCTGCTTTTTTCTATTCCAAAATAACATGTTTTTAGACGGTTTTGTCGGGTAAGAAGACGTTAATATACAGCAATAATCCCAAAACTAAAAGCGTAATTACGGCCATAATGACGTAAAACGGTTTGCGGAAGTTGCTGTCCGAGGAAATTTTGGTTTGGGAAAGCCCCAATACCGTCCCGATGATGATGAAAGGTATGTCCAGAACGCGATTAACCACATTAGAAAGGGGCAAAAGCATGTTTTGGCTGACCATCAGGCCGGTCAGAATGTGTCCGGTGCCGATCACCAGAAAAAAGATCAGGCAGACCTGGCGCAGACTTTTGAGTATGTCGTTGGATTTAATGATGTTGTCCGTTGTTTCCACGGTGTAAGGTTTAGAAATTTTCAAACCTGATTATACCAGTCTTGTGCTGAAATTAAAATCTTGTCTTGATGTTTTTAAAGTGTAGAATTTTCTTACCGGTAATAATCGGTAAATAGCAGATAAACTTTCTCTATGGCAAGCCAGGAAAACGCGGCTCCCAACAGCCGGGACAAAAAGATCGATGCCGAAAAAATCAAGCATATCGCCCATCTGGCCAGAATAGGTATCAATAACGCAGAGGCAGAGCAGTATGCCGGGCAGATGAATTCCATTTTGGATTATATGAAGATTTTGCAAGAAGTGAATACGGATGGCGTGGAAATGACCATGCAGGTTACAGGCCTCAAAAACGTGACGCGTGCCGATCAGCCGGTGATGGAGGAAAGCGCTGATTCTTTGCTGGCCGCCACCGCTCTACCGAAGATTTCCAATCAGATTGCCGTTCGGGCAGTGATTAAAGAAGAATAATTGCAACAATTGCCGTAAGGACGGTAAGCCAAGACGAAATAATTAAAAAATATGTTCAAGGAATTAACTTTAAAAGAAGTCAGTGACGGCATCAAAGCCGGAAAATTCAAACCGTCCGAAGTGACCGCGGAAATCACCGGGCGCGTGAAAGCTTTGAATCCCCAAATGAACGCCTATATCACGGAGACTTCTGAAATAGCGGAAAAAGCTGCCGCCGCCGCCGACGAAAGGCAAGCCAAGGGAGCTTTGCTTTCCGATCTGGACGGGGTTCCGGGTGCGCTGAAAGATATTGTGAATACCAAAGGCATCCGTTCCACCTCCGCCTCCAAAATATTGGCGGATTTTATTCCACCCTATAATGCCACGGTGGCCCGTAAGCTTTTTGAGGTCGGCCTGGTGCTGACCGGGAAAACCAATACCGACGAATTTGCCTGCGGCGGATCGACCGAGTATTCCGCCTTTGGGGCAACCAGAAATCCCTGGGACCTGGAAAGAGTGGCCGGGGGATCGAGCGGCGGATCCGCCGCAGCGATTGCCTCCCAAACCGCTTTCTACGCTATCGGTACAGACACCGGTGGTTCCATCCGTCTGCCCGCGTCTTTTTGCGGAGTTTCCGGCTTGAAGGTTACTTACGGTCGTGTTTCCCGTTCCGGTGTTACAGCTATGGCTTCTTCACTGGATACAATCGGCTCCTTTGCCAAGACGGTGGAAGATCTGGCCATGGTGATGAAGGTGATAGCCGGTAATGACGTCAAAGATTCCACCACGCCCCGCGTGGCGGTTCCGGATTATTCCGCTGCTTTGACCGGCGATCAGAAATCCGCCATGAAAGGCCTGAAAATCGGCGTGCCGAAAGAATATTTTGTGGAAGGCCTCAATCCCGAAGTGGATAAATTAATCCGCAATGCCCTCAAAGAATACGAAAAAATGGGTGCCGTGCTGAAAGAAATAAGTCTGCCCTATACCAAATACGCGGTGGCCATTTATTACATTATTATGCCGGCGGAACTCTCCGCCAATCTGGCCCGCTATGACGGCATCAGATACGGACTGAAGCCGGAAGGGGAGATCACGGACATTATTGATCAGTATTATAAAACCCGCGACCAGGGCTTCGGGCCGGAAGTGAAACGTCGCATCTTGACCGGAACCTATGTTTTGTCGGCCGGATATTTCGACGCCTATTATCGCAAAGCCCTAAAAGTAAGGACTTTGATCAAGGAGGATTTTGAAAAAGCCTTTCAGGACGTGGATGTGATAATGACGCCGGTTTCACCGGGTACGGCTTTCAAGGTCGGGGCCCGTTCCAGCGACCCGTTATCGATGTATCTGGAAGATGCCTTTACCATTCCTGCTTCGATGGCCGGTATCCCGGCCCTCAGCGTGCCCTGCGGCTTCAGCTCAGAAAATTTACCTGTAGGATTACAGATAATTTCCCCCCAGTTCACCGAGGAAACGCTGTTGAGAATCGGCCATGCCTATCAGCAGGTTACCGACTGGCACCGCCGTTTTCCTGATATGTAAACAGATGAATTCCGACAGTCAGATTGCACCGGCTACCCTGTGTCTCTCCCGGATCACTTCGCCCGCCATTAACCCGTCAATATGCCGACTTTGTCTCCCGAAAATCAGAACACGGAGCCCAAGGCCAATATTTACCTGTTTTGCGGTGAAGACAGTTTTTCGGCTTTTGAAAAGGCTGTACTGTGGAAGAAGAAGTTTCTGGAGAAATTCGGCGATTTGAATTGTCTGGTCTATCGCGGCTCCGAGCTTACCGCTTCGGAGTTTCAGACGGCCATTGAGTCCTATCCTTTTTTAAGTGAGAAAAAGCTGATTTTTATCAGCGATTTTCTGGCTGAGGGGGAGGATGACGATCAGGACAAGATTACCGAAATGCTGAAAAATGTGCCGGACTATGTGGTGGTTTTATTTTGGGAGCATCAGAAGCCGGATGCCCGCACGTCTCTTTATAAACGGCTGGTCAAACTGGGTCAGGTGGAACAGTATGATTTGAAGAGCGGCCCGGTGTTGAACAAATGGATTGTTCAACGTGCCCAGTCCAAGGGCATACGTATCGGTGAAAGCGATGCCAGGTTTATGTCCGAACTGGTGGGCAACAATTTGTGGAATCTGGACAAGGAGATTGATAAACTGAAAAGTTATTCAGCCGGCCAGCCGGTGGACAAGACTATGATTGAAAAAGTGGTTTGTCCCAATCCCAGTAGCTCGATTTTTAAACTGACCGATCTGTTGGGCGAGAAAAATCTCAAAGAATCCATCCGCACTCTGGAAATATTGATTCAAAGCGGGGAACAGGCTGTTCCGATGTTTTTTATGCTGGTCAGACATTTTCGTATTATGTCCCAGGTCAAAGATCTGGCGGCGCGCGGCCAGCCCGCCGCAGCCATAGCCAAGACCATCAAAGAACATCCTTTTGTGGTCGGCAAAATTTATAATCAATGCCGGCGTTTTCCCGTTCCCGAATTGCGCAAAATCTATTCCCGTTTACTGGAAATCGATCTGGGGCTGAAAACCGGCCGTATCCGCATCAGTACCCATGATGAAAGTGAAATGGTGCGCGAAATGGAGGTGTTTATCGTGAAATCCTGCGTATAGAAAAGATTTTTGGGGTCGGATAAAACTTACAAAAAAGCCCCGCCGTATGGCGGGGCTTTTTGGATGCCTTAGCAGTAATTTATTGTGCAATCTGTGACTGGCTGAAGGTGCCCAGAATTTCGGCCAGGCCGGCGGGAGGATTCTGGATGATTCTTTGGTCATAGCGGATGGTGATGGCGCCTTCATCTTTGCTGATGTCACCGGCTGCCACTCTGTTTTGGAAGAGCGGGCCGATGTTGCCGTAGATGGATCCGTTGACCGTCAGCATTACTTCGGATGTTACATTGGGATCTGCTTTTGTGCCTGAAATAATGTTTCCTTTGGCATAATAGTCATCGTCTTTTGTGTCACCGGTTCTTTGTACAAAGTAGGCACCGGCCAACTTGGAAACGTTTTTATCTACGTACATATTGCCGTTAAGTACGATCACTCCCAGCGAAGAAATTTCTTCGGCGGTGGTAGCAGGTGTGCCCTGCGTGTATTCGATGTTACCGTTTATTTGCAGATCGGCGTTTTCCACAATGATGGTCAGGGCTCCTTTGCCTTCTTCGATTTTTAACTGGTCGATAGTGACTGTCTCATTTCCGCTGCCTTTGTAGTAGAATACTCCTCCGGCATTGGTAATCGGCGAGATATCACTGATCAGGTTTACTTTGTTTGTACCGTCATCCCATCTGACCAATTTGCCGATATTTTGACTGATGGCGGCATTAATGCTGTCTTTGTCCCAATCAGAGCCCGGTACCAGACCGACTTCACAAATCTGGCTGGAGAGTTTTTCAGATACGCCTGTGCCATAAAGGATTTTGAGCGCGTCTTTTTGCGCAGTTGTAAGGTTGAGTGTCTCAAAGTCACTTTGTCCGGCCGAACAAATCTCATGATTGATTGTAATTATTTCAGCATTTGATGTGGTTCCTGTTCCTGCCAAACTGCCTGTAATTTCATCGATCGGTGTTACAATGGTGGAGGATATATTCTTGAACGGATAGCACTTGGATACGTCGACTCCATATTCCAGATCCTCTTCCAGGAACACGTCGCCGCTGGCGCGGGTCAGGAAGTATTGGCAGACGAGTTCCACCCAGGTGGGCGTGGTGGCAATGGTCAGCGAGCTTTCTTCACAGTCTTTTTCGCTGCCGTTGATCAGAATTTTGTCTCCGTTTTCACCGATATAGAATTCACAACGGTCATTTTTCTGTGTTTCCGGAGTGCAAGTCCAGCTGGTATAAGTCGAGCCGTCTTCATTGGTGAAGGTTTCCTCGATGCAGTATTCCATGTCGGTCACATAGGACTGATTGTAGAATTGCTCCAGACAGAAGTCGCCATCCTGGCAATCTTCTTTGGTCAGACCGGTGCCCTCCAGCTGGTCGTTTTCAACATTTTGCTTGAGGACTCCGAAATAGGTTATCCAGATCGGTTCGTTGGAATCGATGCCGTAGATAACCATTACGGTGCCGTTGCTGTTGGAATCGCCGGCTTTGAATTCAGGCTTGGTTTCATAGCGGTAACAGGTTCCATTATCCAGATCCTTTTCCGGATCAAAATTGGCCGGGCAGTTAGCCACGCTGGTGGCAGAGTTGAATTGTGCGCCCTGGCTGACTTTGATGTTTACTTTGTCCACGGTGATCTGGTCGCCTTTGACATCGGAATTTTTATTCAGATCCTTGTATTTATAACCGTTGATGACTCCGTCGAAAGCAGGGTCGGCAATGGTGGCGTTCATCAGTTTACCGTCGACGTAATTCTTGGGTTCAAACTTGATTTGATAATTGATTCTGGATCCAAAGGTGCTTTCTCCGTTGGTGGAGAATGAAACCGATCTTCCATAATTGTTGGTGGTCTTGGAAATGCGCTTTTCGATGGTTGGCTTTTCCGGTTTCTCTTTTTTATTGTATCTATCGAAGCAGACATCTCTGAATTCCGGATTACAGTCTTCCACGAGAAGGTCAAAGTCGGCATAATCCTCGTCCAGGACTACGCAGTCGCCGGTGCTTTTGCGGGAATTGTTGGTGAAAATCAGATCGCCGGGGCCATCGATTTCCCAACAGTACTGGTTGGTGCCCACGCCTTCCTCGGCGCAATAGCGATTGCCTGGGTATTTGACGATTACCGGAGGTTCCGTGCATTCTTCTTCTTCCTCTGGTTGAGGTCTCAGCTGTCTCATACAGGCTGCGGACATTTTAACCTGGGTATCGGACAGGAAGATGTTAATTCCGGTGTCGGCGGATCCGTCGGTAAAGTTTACGGTACCGGTATTGTTCTTGTAGGTTCGGGTGCGGAAATTACTGGTTCCGCTGCCGGAAGTTCCGCCTGTGCCTCCGCTGAATTTGCCATTACCGTCAGTGGAGGTGAAGCGTACATAATCATTGTATGGGGTACCGTCACTCATTACGACGGTGGCGTCCATGTTGGTATCTTCTTCGGTCTGGAAAGGATTGGGATCATAATTCAAATCCAGATACAGACAGTAGGGAGTTTGATTATCAGGCGGAGTGAAACCTTTGGCTTGAGCGATACATTTGTCGACTCCGTTATCCGGAACTGCTCTGACTCTGAAGCCAAAGCTGGTGGCGTCGGCCGGTGAAGCAAAAATATAGCGGCAGACACTCAGCGTAACGGCTGATCCGGCGATCGAAGAGGGACAAATGCCCGGATTGGAGGGGTCTCCAATCAATTTTCCCTGACCGTTAACGCTCCATTCAACCATTTGAATAAGGTTTCCCTGGGTGGTCATGGGGTCTACCTGCAGGGCATAGCTTTGTCCGGCAACCAGGGTTGGATTCAAGGTATATTGTCCGTTAACGCGGAGATTGATGGCCAGACAGATTTCCTTTTCTTTTGGTATGGAGGGGACTTTAAAGGTACGGGTACAATCGGCAACTCCGTCATCCGCATTGACTTTGATGGTTACGGAAGCTTCGGTGTTGTCAGAGGGAGCCTGATAGGAATATTTACATCCGGAGGAGGCGGAGAAGGTAACTGTGTTACTGCTGTTGGCCGGGACTGCCGGACAATCGGGAACCGGGGCGTTATTGGGGTTGGCAATAAAGTAGCCGTTACCGGTTTCGCTGTAGACTACAGGCGGGCGGGGTTTATTTTCCGTGTCTCGGGGGTCGGCGGAAAAGGCGACCAGTTGTCCCTGAGTGATGGTGTTTCCGGCAATCAAAGGACTGGTCAGTAAATTCAGTGATTTACAGATGGGCGTGGTGGTTTGGGGAATAACCTGTTCGATTTTACAGGCTGCTACTCCATCGGCAGGATCAGCCAGCAGAGTGATTTTGTCGCCGGCTTTTGGCGTGTATACATAGCTGCAGCTGACCGGAGTGGAAGGTACTGTGCCATAGGCTTTCGGTACTGGACCAGGATTGATTACCTGCAGGACCTGTACGGGGGAGCATCCGGCCGCATTGTTGGTTGAAGCCGTCAGGGTGCCCGGACCGTTTTCATTGAATACGGATATGCTGTATTTGGTTATGGGCGAGCCGTCGGTTCGTTTGGAATTGGCCTGGTCCACTTGTATGTTATAACTTCTGCCGGCTACCAGATTTTCTTTGGCTACTTCCAGGTTGCGTTGCAGAAATTTTACTTTTAATTGCTGACAGAGAGATTCCCCGGCCGGGATAACCAGTGAGTTTTTACAGGCCGGATACAGTGTTCCGTCTTTACCTTCGCCCTGCACTTTGATGATAGTGCCGCCCGGGCCTCCGGTGTAATAAGTTTGATTGTCTTTGATTTCCAGGTAAGGATTGACCGCCATGGTCGAAGAGGCGGCTGAATCGCGGAAACCGCCGTAAGTTAAACTGCCCAGGAGATCAAAGTTTGGGCCGGCCAAAGCTTCTTTTTGCAGGCCGGCGTTTTGGACAACCGGAGTGTAGGCCTTGACCAGACTTTCCTGGCTGATGGCAGTGACGGCTCCTTGAGTCATACCGGCTGATGGTTTGGCAACCGCTGCCTGGCCGAATTCGGCAAAGACATTGGCGCCCAGCATCTGCTGTTCATTTTGTAATTGGTCGATCGGGTCAACGGTGATGGGGCCGGACGGATCAAAGTCAGGCATGGCTTCCTCTACTCCGCAGATACCGCCGGGACAGCCGTTTAACAGGTTGTTCAGGCCGTTGCCGGTTTGTAAAAGGTCGGTAATTCCGTTTCCCACCCAGGTGTTTTCTTCATTATCGTCCAGTACCCCGGGAAGGTATTGCATATCTCCCAGGTTCTTTTCCAGACCGGGCTGGAACAATTGATATTTTTCGGCAGACCAGCGATAGTTGAGGGGGATAGTGTTATTGGACGGGCTGAATTTTGGGTTTACCGTAAAAGTTACAGGAGTATTCGCCTTAACGTCTTTTGGACTGATTTCCAGATCAATACAGGTCACCGGTTTTGGTTGTATGACCAGTTCCAGATGACAGGTCTGGGCTTTTTGTTTTTGACCGTCGGGGGTGGTTACCATCGGGCCGTCTCCGCTGATATTTTTACCGTCAGCATAGAAAGCCTGAACGCCCACCGTGACACCTTCCGAGCCGCCGCTGTAATAAGCCTGGTTGTCGGTGTCGGTAATGGGGTTGCCGGAAAGCGTGGCGGAAATTTCGTCTTTAAATTGGCCCAGTTTGATCATCGCCGACTGTACCGCAGACTGAGCGGCTGTGCTTTGCTGTGCGGCACTGTTCATTGAGCTGCTGCCGGAAGCGGCCGGTTTGGCGGCGGCGTGGGCAACCATCAGTAATCGGGAAGGAAGGCTGTTGAGCAGATATCCCTCCAGGGCGGCGGATCCTGCCTGCAGGAACAGACTGTCTTCATTGGTGAACCATCCGGGACGGTTCTGATCGCCGTAGAAGGATACCCAGCGGTATTCCAGAGGACGTTTGGTGCCTGTTCCGGATTCGTAAATTGTTTTGAATTTCATTACTGCGCTTTCATCCGGCAGTAAGGCATTTTGATTGACCAGGGCAGGGGTGTAATTTCCCAGCAGATCTTTCTTCAAAAAGGCTCCGTCCCATTGCAGGTCGGCGCAGGCCAGATCGGAGGGGGGAGTGGAGGGTTTTTGCCAGACTGATACTACAGAACCAATGGGAAACCAGAACCATTCTTGGTTACTGTTTGCACCCAACATTTCAATTGCGTATCCGCCGGCTGGTGTGGCAACTGGACACCATTTTGTAAAATCACCCAAGGCTGAGCATAAAGATGAGAATTTTAGATTATTATCAGTGATGGCATTAAAAGAACTTTTTAATATGGCATAATTTCTGATCAGAGCTCTGGAAGTGGTTGTTCCGCTCCAGATCTCGGTGGAATTATTTTTTGATTTTAGAACAACAGAAGGGGTGAATTTTCTATAAAGAGAATTCGAATCACTGAGATTGGCGGGATAACCATAAACGCTGCTTAGAGTTTCATTGAAATTGTCTCCGTCTGATGGATTACTGTCATTGTTTCCCCACATTGCAGGTCGTAAATTTTTATTGACAGTTCCGAATTCCCAAAGAACGATTCCGGTATTAGCATTGTAAGTTACTTTGACTCCTCCATAAAAATTACTATCGCTGACCTGACCGTTACAATCGGACAAGTCACTGGCATTTCCGGTGAATGTTGATGGGGCTGGTGTCTGACATTGTAATTGGAATTTTTCAGTATTGTTTAAAGCGTCACTTTGTAATTTGATTTCGAACTTATCGATATAGGAACGATAATAATAAGCGTCCTCCAGGGCATTATTGATATAGGAATGATAATGTTGGGCATAAGGGACGTTTTTGAGACCGATATCTGCCACATTTACCAATGGGTTTTCATTAACCAAGGGAGGTTGCTTGTAAGGTGAACCGTAAGGAGTTCTACTCTTACACAGAGCTTCCGATAATGTATTTACAAAAGGCACGGCGGCCTGATTATAAATTTCCGGTTGTGTAGCATTGTAGGGGTAAACCGCCAAGTTACATACCGGCAGGTTTAAATGTTCTACAGCAGCGGTTGCAGTCCCCCATAAACTTATGGAAGTTATGATGATGCTGCCCAGTATAATTAATCTTTTCATAGTCGTTGGTAAATGTTTTTATTTTTTTATGAATGTTTATGGTCCGGCGTTAATATCGGGAGTTGCTTCCGTGGGTGTTTGTGGGGTACCTGGGGTGGTAGGAGCGGTGGTTGGACCGCCAGGGGTTTGCTCTACAGCACCTGTAGCAGGTGCTTCGGGTTGGGCTGGTGTTGCCGGCGGTGGCGGAGCTTCAGGACTTGGAGCTGCCGCGATAGCCATAGCAGCATTGATGGAATTGAATTCCATCCCGCTCTGAGTGTGCGTGGTTCCGGTAGATATGCCATAGGCGGCAGCTAGTTCAGGTCCGCGGACAATCTTGCTGCTGCGCATCTGTAAATCGAAACTTTCATTGATCCACATGGAGTAGTTGGTACATTTCTTGTAAACGCCATCCTTAACTTCCAGGTTTAACTTGAAGCGATAATCAGGGTTGTTTTTGGGGATGTAATAAGTTTCACCGTTCATTTCAGCCTGTCTGATTCCCTGTACCAGATTCTGGAATTCGTAGAGCGCTTTGGCTGAATTGGCTTCAAAGGTTAGATTATTTTTACTGGCGGCCAGTCTGAGGATTTCTTCTCTGACACCGGGACTGAACAGGTTCTTGCTTAAAGGCGAGAACAAGGTTGAGATGATCTTTTGGCTTAGGTCGGCGCGGAGCAGATCATAAACCTTGGTCTTGTCGATTTGTCCCGTAGCGGTATCCGGAGCAATACTCAAGTTGTCCGGCAGGGGACTGGTTTCTTCCAAAATCAGTCTGGAAATATCCGCTTCGTAACCGTCCGGCGAGTTCTTCAAGGCATCGGAATAATCCGGGCCGGGGCCGAGCATTCTTTGATTGGGGTCTTTATTGTCAGCTCCGTACACGTTGCCTCTGAAACCGAATATGTTTAGCGTACCGGCAACGGTAGAAGTGCGGTCAATGCTGCTTAACAGAACCGATCCTTTATCGTCATTGATGTCGATGTTTCTGACCCTCAACATGATAGTTCGGGTCAGATCCTCAACGGAATTGCGGATATATTGCGGTTCTCCCGGTTTGTATTTCTGGTGATTGCGGTCAATCAGGAGTTGGAAGCGGGGTTTGATGATGTTGTTGATGGTCCAATCCAGTCTTGATCTAAAAGCCAGTTTTCTGGCTTCAGGACTTTTAATGCTACCGAGTTCGCTGAATGATTCATCCATAATCTTCAAACGGATTTCATTCAATTCGGCAGCCGTTGGTCCTTTGTCGGCATGTGTTTTTTCCCATTCTTTGGTAATCATGTCGTTTAAGTCGCCATACTGATTGGCCAGGGTTTCCTTGTTGCTGCGTTTGCGGTAATCCAGCGGATGTTTGCGCAGGAAGTTTTTGGCGAATTCGGTAACTGCCTTTTCATCCATTTCTCCTTTTTCGCTGGGAGTTACGGAAAGAGCATTAATGTTGTCTTTGGTTTTCTGGTCGTCCACCGGCATGCCAGAATCTTTTTGTTTATACTTTTCCGGATTGAAGGCGTAGAAACCAGCGACATCCGCAGAAAAGAATCTGGAAGGTTCATTCTTGGCGTATTGGTTGAAGCCAAAGCCGTTTTCCCGGTACCATTCTCCTCCGCGCGAGGATAGAATTTCCGGAGTGGAATTATAAATTTCATGAGCGGGAGTGAGAGGGGAGTCGCTCAGAGTTACTATGGTGTGATAATTTTTTCCTGCCTTTTCGAAAGGATATTCATAATCGGAACGCAGGATGGTCAGGTTGCTGTTTGGTTCAAAAGTGCTGGCCAGATAGATATGTCCTTTCTCCACCACGATGCCGCCGGTTTTCATCCGGTGGTCCACGGCGATGTCATAGTTGGTCTTGTCGTCCCAGTTGTTGAAAAGCAGTTCATACAGTTTCTTGGCTGGATCATATTTGACGCGCAGGTTGAGCGGTGCCAGTTTTTCGTTGAATTGTTTTTCCACGTTTCCTACCATTTCATCGGATGATGTTTCAGCGGCGTTGATAACAGCCGGAGTTCCTTCCGGATTTTCCCGGTTGATAAAAATAGCCAGGTCGTTGCTGCCTGGACGGGCAATCAGTTTACCGGCAGTGATCAGCTGTTGTACTTCCGATTTTTCACTGTCGCTGAGATTGCCGCGGCTGCGGCGGTCGATCAGTTCTTTCCAGTGGGCAATCTGAATTTCCTGATTCATGACGTCGGCCTTTTTGCCCTCGAAAGCGTAGGATTTGACTTCCTGTCCCGTGGCCAGCGAGCCACCCAGCAGGAAGATGAATTTTGGTTCTCCGGTAGCGGTTTTGGTAAACCCGAAACCGACTGTCAAGCTGGTTATGCCCCAGAAAAGCGATGGATCATAGTCCTGACGAAGGGCTTCTTCCAGTCCGGCCTTGTAGGATTCATAAGCACGGACGACGTCTTCCGGTTTTGCTTTGTTGAAACCTCCCTGGGCCTGATAGGCTTTATCGTAAGAATTGCGGAAGAATTCGTTCTGGGCGATGATGGTTTTTCTTTCCTGATCGGTTGTCACGTTTTTCAGCTGGCTTTCAATTTTATCCAGGCCAAATTTTTCAAACAGGTCCTTACGGACGTTTCTGATGCTGGCCTCATGGTCTTTGGAGAAATTGATGGTGAAACCGGGAAGTGGGAAGGGTGCTCCCGGTACATAGGCAATTCCTATATCCGTACTGATTTTGGTGGCCCCGACGGTACCCCATTCAATGGATACTCCGCCGCCGACACCCCAGCCGGCTCCAAGGTTACCTTGGGTATCGACTCCGACTCCGCCGGCAATTCCGCCAAATAGCGCAAAAGGTCCCAGATGAGGGGTTTTATACCCGACTCCTCCTCCGACTCCGACTCCAAAGGCTGGACCTCTTTCAGTTCCGATTCCGGTGGCACCGACGGTAACTCCGCCCCCGATGGTAATTGTCCCGTAATTTACTCCGTCAAAAACCAGTTTGATCGGATGTACCAATCCCACGCCCAGTCCCACGGTTCCGGTGGTGGTGTCTATTCCCAGACCAAACCAGACGGGCAGCAGGTGTTCAATGGCAACCGGAATTTGTTTGTCCGGTAATTTGAGTTGTTCGCGCAGAGCTTTTTCCAGAACCGCCAGTTCTTCGGGAGAAATACTCTCTTTCCATTTTTCATAATTGGATTTGAGAGTTTCTACTGCCTGCTTTCTCTGGTCACTGATTTTGTTTTCATGGGAAAAGATGAATCCCTCGTGCAGTGCCTTGAGCAGGACTTCGCTTTTGGCAGGGTCTTTGGCTGTATTTTCCAAAAAGTTCGCGTCAATTTTGGGGAACCCCTGGCCGAAAGTATCCTGAAATTCTTTTCTGATTTGGGCGGCTTTTTCAGGTCCGTATTGCAGTTCCAGTCTGGAGTCAAACAATTGCAGGTATCCGTTCAGGGTACCCATCATCTTGGCTTCATCAATGTTCGAATTGAGATTGCCGTCAACGGTGCATTGTTTGAGGAATTGAGTGTGGGCAAAAGTATAGTCAAGCCGGTTATAGATGCGGTCCTTGTTTAAATTTGCTCCTAACCCTCCCCCGACATCCTCATAAGTTCTGGCGGATTTTTGCAGTGGAAATACGTATTCTGCCAAACGATGAAGTTTTTTCTGAGGATTGAGTACCTCGTTGACTTCAGGAGCTGACAGATTTGATTTGTTGGCAATAATGGTTTCCAGAACGCTTTTGTTCCCGGCCATTCCTGCCATGTAATTTTTAAACTGATCCGGAACTTTGTCTATTACATAGGCTTCTTTGCCGTTAATTCCTCCTTTAACTTTGCTGATATTACCCTGGCTGATTAATTGGCCTAGCGGATAGGTTTGCAGGATGGCTTTAAATACTGCCAGTTTGTTGAAAGCGACTGTCCCAGCGAACTGGGAACCGAATATGTCGTTATTTATCTGTAATCCAACTCCTTTATCCAGAGTGGTAAGCGAGGCGACGTTGTAAATCTGTTCTCCCTGATAGTTGTTCAATACATCGTCGGCACTGTAGAAATTGGTAAATGAATAGGCAGCTTCTTTCAGGTTGGCGTTTCTCAGAAGCTGACTGGCCGAAGAAGTCTCACTGGTTTCTGTAACATGTTCGCGTCCTCCCTCAAACGCCGTGACAAATTTATTGCAGGCTCTCATTACCGCGCGGTATCTTTCGGCCACTTCCGGTTCAACTCCCGGTTTGGGATTGCCCAGCTGGTCAAAGAGATTGTGGTAGTGGTCGAGGAACTCTGAGCTGCCATTAATAGTAACCAATGGTTCATCTTCAGTTGCAGACGGCTGCAGTGGAAGTCCTTTTAGAACGTACTCCAAAACATCTTCGGTATATAATAGTCTGTCCAAGCCGGTTGTGATGGCTTTCTGAACCCGTTGAGCAATTTCTCCGGGATAGTAGGAGGCTATTTCACGCAGTATGGGTTCTTCCCGAAACAGCTTTTTGATCTGTTTGACGTTTTCAAGGGTGGGATTGTTCCATTCTTTTATCCAGAGATCGTCGTCGTCGACAATTTCCAGAAATTTTTCGTTGTCCATTTCGCCGCTGCGGTTTTGTTCAAAATTGAGACGGCCCAGATCACCGGTACTCTTTTCGTTGTATTTGAGACTCTGGGTTTGCAGCAGAAAACGGTTACCGCCGATAATAACGTCTCTCATGCGGTTTAACCATTCCGGATCGATCTTGGGATTTTTTGGTGTTCCGTCCGGATTGAAATTTTCCTTATAACTTTCCATGAAACGGCTATAAGTCATACGCGGACTGAGGGCTTCACGGACTTCATCCTGGACCCCGGCGCGTTCGGTCTCGTCTTCGCTGGTTAAAGTTCCTACCTTAAAACGCAGGCCGTTTTCAAAAGGACTTTCGTTGGGCAGTAATGTTTCGGTGCCAAAATGATAGAATTTGACTGTTTCTTCTCCGGCTACTGCTCCGCCTTCATTTATTTTTACCGTATAAGCCTTGTTATCAAAAACGATATTTAAAAGTACTGAATTTTCTTTACTTCTTACGACTGTTGCTGTTTCCAGTGTACTGCGGCCTAAACAGTTCAGCAGTCCAAAGGCTTTTTTCAACTGATCCAGGTTCTGTTGGTCTGTGCTCATCTGTTTGTACCAGTTCAGAAAATTCCCCTGTTTCTGCATGATGTCAGTAACTTTTTTATCACCGGCTTTGTCCTGTGAAAAAGACGGAAATCTGGCGTCGAGGACGTCATCCAGAAGATCGGAAAAGTAAATCCGGTCATTTCTGGAGTTGCTGATGGCGTTACGTAAGCGATCTCTAATCGAATCGGGATTTATACCGGCAAAAATAGGTTCTCTGGCAATGATGTTTTTTAATTCATTTAATCCCTGGATGCTGTTGCTGTCCCAGGCTTTTTTCCATTTGTCGGCATTATCGACCATTTCGAGCAGTTTTTTATCTGTAATGGTAAAGGCTACGTCTTCACTGATATTCTTGGGCAGCATGAATGTTTTTCTTTCGGCATCCAGGCTGGCGGAAAGTTGTCTGCTATACTCGGTTTTTTTGGTACCTTCATCTTTTCTTTTTCCGGCTTCGTCCAATCTGCCCAGCACCTGTGGATCAACCAGCAGCATAATACGGTCTTTTTGGATCGCTTTGTTTTCTACGAGAAATTTCTGATATTCTTCAAATGTATAAAGTTTTTGTTCAACCAGTTTACGTAATTTCTGTAAATTGGAATTGCTGGCATCCATTACCTTGTTATCATCTTTTTTCTCTCCCAGTGCTATTCTGATGTAGTCTTCGGCGCTCAGGCCTTCTCTGTCCAATAGATTTCCGCCCCTGTTTAATTCTCTGACACCGCCTTCCTGTCTGGCAGTATATTTAAATTCGCCCAAAGTGGGATATTTCCCCCAGGCGGATTCAGGCTGGTCGAGAATGGCAGGAGTGGTGGGTTCACCGGCTCTGACCAGTTCAACCCTGTAACCGTCAAAAATTTTAACGATTTCTTTTTTCCCGTCGGTGTATCTGGCTTTTTGGCCGTCTTCAATGAATTCGGCAGTTCTGGTTTTTTTGCTGCCTGCTGGTGTTACATTTATTTTTGTGCCGTTTCTGGCATTCAGAACAAGGTCTTTGACGGTGATTTCACGGGTTTCTTTCCAGTTTTTCAGATTAACCATCCCTGAATCGGGATCATAGTATTTGGTGCGTGGAGTGTCTGTTCTGAAGCGGCTGAGATCCGGAGTAATCGGAACTACACTAAATTTTGGGGCAACCTCCACTGATCCTTTCAGAAAATGAATTTTTCCACCTTCAACTTTAACTTTGTCGCATCCGTATTTTTCTTTCAATTCTGTCCAAAAGGCATCGATATCTTTGTCATATCCCGCCTTGGTCAGACTTTCTTTGATTGCCTCTTCGAAGTTTCTGCCCAATACTTTGTTCTGTTTAGCCAGGTCCTGTAGTGTTTCCTGTCTTTTATCTTTGAAGGGTGTTTCAAATTTGTAGAGATTCAAATCAACTATAGGAGCGGCTTCGGCCGGTTTTTGGGTTTCCGGTTGTTCCGAAGGCCCCTGTACTTCCCACACCAGTCTTTTGGGGCCAATGCCCTGATCTGATTTGTTCAGACTGTGGAAGTGCAGGTTCTTGTTTTGATCGAATGCTTTCATGGTCGTTGCTTTATGTTTTTTATTTGTTTTTAAGACTTGGTTAAGGCCCGTCTGGTATGCTGCCCACCGGGCGGGTGGGGGAGGTGAAGTGCCTAGCGGCGGTGTATTTCCTTTAGCAGTGACTGCAATTGTTCGCGGGCGGCCAGGATGCGGGCTTCGCGTTCCAGCTGGCGTTGTTTGTAATAACTGGAATGGGCTTCGAAAACGATCGGCTGGGTGTAGGGGGTGATGTCCAGTTTCAAATCTTTGGCTCCATAGAAGTTCAGATGTCCGTTTTCGATGGCCAGTGTTTTGCAGCCGGCTTTGGCTATGGCTTTCCAGAAATCCGCCACGCCGACTTCCGGCGAGATGGTTTCGGTCAGCGATTTGACGATGGCCTCCTGATAGGCGTTGCTGTTGAAGGCGTCGGAAGGAAAGGTCTTTCCGGCTAGTTCTTCCAGGCTTTTAATCATGCTTTTGGCATCGAATTTGGCTTTGGAATTGTATTGCTGCCAGGCGTTTTCCTGACTGACGCGGGCGGCTGTCCTTTGGACGAAGGTTTGGTTGGTGTTGGTTTTTGCCATAGCTCATCTAAAAAAATATATCTCTATATTCTAGCAAAAAATCGGCTTTTTCGCAAACCTCCACCTAACTACTTTCGCCAGTCAATGCGAAGATGGTGACTTTGCCTCCGGCAGGTCTTATAATTCCGGCAGAATTAACACGAAAAACATGCAAATAAATTTTCATCAAAAAGGTCTGCGATTATCCGATAGACAAGAGGATTATATTACTTCGAAAATTGAGATGCTGAGCAAGTTCAAGATTATGGAGGACCCGTCGGTGGTTGTCCGCGTTGACGTGGAATATCAGGAACATCTTTCCAGTGACAAGAAAATTCTGATGGCTGTTACTGCCAGCGTGCCCCAGGAAACTTTGCGCGCCGAAACGGACGCTTTGACTGTGGAAGAGGGGATTGATCTCCTGGAAGAAAAACTGCGCTCCCAGCTGGAAAAATATAAAACTGCCCGGGAGTAATAATTTGGCTTGTTTGTCATGCAAATCCCTGACTGGTTAAAACCCGGAAAACTGGTTTTTATACTGCCCCTGATCTTCCCGCTATATCTGGTGAAGATTGATTTTTTCGGGGTGCCGTTTAATGTTTTGGAACTGGCCGTTTTGATATTATTTTTCTGGCAGCTACTGGTCTGGGGAATTAAGAAATTTAGTCTTGAGAAAAACTGGAAATCTGGTGCGGTATATTTCTTCAGACAAAATCGTAATTTTTTACTGCTCAGTTTACTTTTTCTGGTAATTTCGCTGGTGGCAGTGGCCATTGTGCCCGCGCAGACTATGCTGATAGACGGAAAAACCATTTATGAATCGCGGAAGGTGGCTTTGGGAATACTGAAAGGATGGATCATCATTCCCTGGCTTTATTTTGTGCTGTTGTGGTTTGGAACGGAAAGCAAATCCCAGCTTTTCAATTCCATTTATGCCTATGTTTTTTCGGCTTTGCCCTTGGTGATTTGGGCTATTATCCAATATGCGACCGGCAGTTTTATCACCATGGACGGCCGGGCCTCCGGACCTTTCGTGAACGCCAATTATCTGGCCATGTATCTGGCTCCGGCGGTGACCGCTCTCTGGATAATGATTGTCAGGGGGATTTTGCTGGGTTTTCATCTGCCCCGGTTTGTGACCGGTATGGTTTTGGCCGTGCTCTATTCGGTGGCGCTGCTGATGACGCAGTCCTATGGCGCGATGCTGGCTGTGATGGCCGTTCTGCTAATTTTTCTGGTTTCAACTTTTGCCATTCACCGCCGTTATGAGAAAACCGATGAAGTGTTGGTGCTTAAAAAAATCGCCTATTTTTTGGGAGTGTTTGCCCTGATTGCTTTGATGGCCGCGGTGGTGCTGTTTGCCAATACCGAGAAGTGGCGCTATTTCACGGAATTTACCCAGCGCAGTTCCAGTAGCGTGCGTTTGCAGGTCTATCAGATTGCCGGGAATTTTATAGGTAAAAGCCCTTTGCTGGGAATCGGCTTCGGACAGTTTGAGCCGAAGTATAATCTGGAAGCTCCGGTGATTCTGGGGCAGGCTCCTTATGAATGGGTGATGATTCATCCTCATAATACTTTTATGGCGGTTTGGCTGAATCTGGGTTTGATTGGGCTCCTGATGTTTATTGGGCTGGTGTTTTATTGCCTGTACAGGGCGGTACGGAACAATTCCTATGATGACCGGTTTTTCCGGATGATCGGAGTGTCATTACTTTTGGTAATGTTGTTGCATGGAATGGTGGATACTTATCTGTTTAAAAATGATTTAGCTTTTCTTTTCTGGCTGATAATCGCATTATGCCTATTGCCCAGGACGAGAAAAATATTAGAATCCAATTAATTTATTCCTAACCCCTCCCACTTTGATCAGGTATTTAAAAAAGATGATTCCCGACAGGCATCCTTTGAGGCTTTTTTATCACAAGCTGATGGCCATGATTGCCTGTGTGGTTTATGGATTTCCATCCAAGAACATCCAGGTGATTGGTGTTACCGGCACCAAAGGTAAGACCACCACGGTCAACCTGATTGCCTCGATTTTGGAGGAAGCGGGTTACAGGGTCGGGATTACTTCCACCACCAATTTTCAGGTGGCCGAGAGACGCTGGTTCAATGAAAGCAAAATGACCACGCTGAGTCCTTTTTTTATACAGAAAATGTTGCGCGAAATGGTAACTGACAGATGCCAGTTTGCCGTGATCGAGGTTTCTTCACATTCCATGATTCAGAATCGTGTCTGGGGAGTTAATTTTGATACCGCCGTATTGACCAATATCGGGGAGGACCATCTGGATTACCACGGGGGATTCAAGGAGTATTTGAGGGCTAAGGGACTGCTTTTTTCACGCATCAATAAGTTGGCCAGGAAACCAAAGATTCCCAAGGTTTCGGTAATAAATCTGGATGATGAAAATGCCTCTTATTTTGATCAGTTTCTGGCCGACCGGAAATATACCTATGGCCTGAAAACGGGGAACTGTTATGCCACTGATCTCAGTTTCAGTCAGACCGGTGTCGAATTTGTATTACATATGCCCAACAATCAGATTAATGTGGCACTTAAAATGCCCGGACAATTCAGCGTTTATAACGCTTTGGCCGCCGCGACGGTTGCCCTGTCCTGCGGTATTTCAGCCACGGTTATCAAATCCGCTCTGGGTAAGGCCACTACTATCGCCGGACGTTTTGAACAGATCGATTGCGGTCAGGAATTTGCTGTAATCGTGGATTATGCTCATACTGCCGATAGTTTGGGGCGGTTATTGGAGCTTTATAAAGACCGTACTCCGGGAAAACTTTATGCCGTATTTGGTGCTACCGGTGGAGGCAGAGATAAAGGTAAAAGATCAAAAATGGGTGAAATGGCCGATCAATACGCGGATACAATTATTCTTACCGACGATGATCCCTATGAGGAAAGCCGCATTGGAATAATTGAAGACATAGCTGCCGGGATCAAACGACAGGAAGGTCAGGGACTCTGGAAGATACCGACCAGACAGGAAGCAATCAAATATGCGCTAAATATGGCTCAGAAAGGCGACACCGTGGTGATTGCAGGCAAAGGGGCGGAAACGGTGCAATGCCTGGCCTACGGTAAAATTGAGTGGGATGACAGGCGGGTGGTTCGCGAAATTCTTTCCCGGCCGGTTTCCGTGGAATTATAATTCCGGTCTCTAATAAATTTATATGAACGGTTTTCTGCTGATAGACAAAGAGAGCGGTCTCAATTCTTTTAAATTGGTTTTGGCTCTGCGCAGGATTGCCAATCAGAAAAGAGTCGGTTTTGCCGGCACTCTGGATCCGCTGGCCTCCGGCCTGATGATTTTGGCGCTGGGGGAATATACCAAGCTGTTACCTTATCTGGAAGCGAAGGATAAGGTTTATGAAGTTTTGGTGGAATTGGGCAAGACCAGTGACAGTTTTGACATAGACGGTGAGGTGATTGATCGTCAGGTTCAGGGAAATCCGGCTTTCAAACCGCCGAAGGAGGAAGAAATTTTAGAAATTTTAAAACTAAAATTTAGCGGAAAAATCGAGCAGGTTCCGCCCCGCTATTCGGCTTTAAGGATCGACGGGAAACGGGCCTATCAGATGGCCAGGGAGGGCCAGGTTTTTGAGATGAAAAGCCGGCCGGTGGAGATCTTTTCGGTGGACATTTTGGAGTATCAGTTTCCGCGATTGAAACTGCGGGTGCACTGTTCCAGCGGTACCTATATTCGCAGTCTGGCCAATGATCTGGGTGAGGAGTTGGGGTGCGGGGGGATGGTTGTGGAACTGCGCAGAACGGCCATAGGCGGGATTGGCGTGGAGGAAGCTTTGCAGTTGGATGATTTGAAGGCAGTAAGTTTAGCGGAAGTTATGACTGCTCCGGAAAAAGTTTTTGCCGGCAGACCGAAAATAAATATTAATTATGAGGATTATCAGATTTTAGCCAGGGGAAATTTTATTGATAATCCGAACGGGGGCGGGGAAGCGCTCGCTTTTCTGGACGGACAACTGGTGGGCGTGGTGGAAACTACCATGCAGGGAAGTAAATTGAAATTCAGGAAGAAATTGAATATATTCTAGTCAGTACTTTTTCCTTTCCAATGACATATTTTTGGATTGCTTTAACCGGGTTTGTCTTGACACTGTTTTTGGTGAAGCTGGCTCTGCACTTTTTTCCCAAATGGGGACTGGTGGACCGGCCTCACAAATATGGCTTGAACAGGCCTCCCGTACCTTATTATGGCGGTATTATTATTGTTTTGGCTTTTATGACCGGGTGCGGCATATTTCTCCGGCTGGATGCTAAAATACTGGCTTTTTTATCGATAGGACTGGTGGTCGCTTTGATCAGTTTTATTGATGATCTGAAAGGAATCAGTCCTTATCTGAGGCTATTGATGCAATTTCTGGCCGGTGCGGGTTTGTTTTTCAGCGGGACTTTTGTTTCGGCCTTTCCCAATCCGATCGGACCGGAAATCAGCCTGACCGGTTTTCAGCTGGGCGGGGTGGCGGTTGCTTCTCTGGTGGTAACCGTGCTGTGGGTAGTAATGATCATGAACACTCTCAACTGGGCGGACGGTTTAAACGGACTTTCCTCGGGGGTCTCCGGTATCGCTGCCTGGATAATATTTTTACTCAGCGTGAAGCCCGGATTGCATTCGGTAGACCAGACAGCGGTGATAATTATGTCCCTTCTTTTGGGGGTGGTGCTATTGGTGTTCTGGTATTTTGAATTTTATCCGGCCCGAATTTTGATGGGGGATACCGGCAGTATGTTTGTGGGTTTTATGATTGCCGGCCTGGCGATTTTCTCCGGAGGCAAACTGGGAACCGCTTTTCTGGTGCTGGGTTTTCCCATTTTGGATGCCATCTGGGTGATTTTGCGCAGGATGTTTGCCGGAAAATCGCCGTTTAAAGGAGATTTGCAGCATTTTCACCATCGGCTGCTCTATGCGGGGCTTTCCACCAGACAGGCTTTGACGGTCATTTATCTGGCCTCAATTTTGTTTGGAATAATGGCGCTGGTATTGGGAAGCGGACAAAAAATTTGGGCGATCATCGGGTTAATGGCCGTGATGGCGATAATTGGCTTTTCAGTCGTAATTCTGGAGGTTGAAAAGACCCGTAAAAAGGGCTAAAAGAGAGTTGACCCATTTAAAAGAGATTTTATGAGTGAGGCGGTTGATGAAATCAAGGTACGTCTGCCGATTGAGAATCTGGTGGCGGAATATGTCGTTTTGAAGCGCATCGGCAAAAGCCTCAAAGGATTGTGTCCGTTTCATTCCGAAAAGACCCCCAGTTTTATTGTCAGTCCCGATAAGGGCATTGCTTACTGTTTTGGCTGCCACAAAGGCGGGGACATTTTCCGTTTTTTAATGGAGATAGAGAACATTGATTTTGCCGAGGCTTTGAAATTACTGGCCGATAAAACCGGTGTGGCGCTGGAGAAAGCCACGTCCAAAAATTTTGTTAAGAAAGATGAGAAAGCCGTACTTTTAGAAATTCATCAGCTGGCCACCGATTTCTATGCGGAAAAATTGTGGACTGACGAAGGCCGTGAGTCCCTGACATATTTACACGGCAGAGGCCTTACCAATGAAACAATCAAACAATTTAAACTGGGGTATGCGCCGGATGATTTTGAAGTAACGCATCAGTTTTTGCTTAAAAAAGGCTACAATCACGGACAGATACTGCAATCGGGTCTGGCGCTGGCCAAAGATACTTCCATGAACAGAATTTATGACCGCTTCCGGGGCAGAATTATGTTTCCTGTTTTTGACGGTCTGGGCCGCGTGGTTGGATTTGGAGGAAGGGCTTCGCAGGCAGACCAGCAGCCCAAATATCTGAATTCACCGGAAACCCCCATTTATCAGAAAAATCAGTTGCTCTATGGTTTTAACGTTTCCAAACCGGCCATCAAAACCGCCAAACAGGTGGTGATTGTGGAGGGTTATATGGATTATCTGATGGCCTGGCAGGACGGTTTGAAAAATACGGTGGCCGTTAACGGAACTGCTTTGACCAAGCGGCATTTGACGCAATTGAAACCCATTATTGAAGAGCTGGTTTTTTCTTTTGACATGGACAACGCCGGGAAAGAGGCTGCCAGGAGAAGCTTTGAATTAACACAGGAATTTGATTTCCTGGTCAAAATTCTTGTTCTTCCTTCCGGTAAGGATATCGCTGATTTTGTCCAGGAGAAGCCCGGGCAGCTGATTAATCTGATGAGGGAAATCAAGCTGTTTTCCGATCATTATTATGAAGAATTGTTTAACCGCTTTAATAAAAATTCTCTGGCGGATCAGCGCAAGATTTTGGCCGAGTTTTCTATTCTGGTGGGCAGATTGCACAGTTCGGTGGAGAGGGATGGCTATGTCAGGCGTCTGGCAGCCGATCTGGGAGTGCCGGAGGTGCAGATTTATGATGAGATGAATGTCATGAAATTCAGTAAAAATCATCCCGCTAAGCAGGCCTTGGAAGAAGATAAAAAACTCCAATATCAGCCAGAGGATCTGCTAATCGGCCTGATACTCAATTACCCAAAGTATTTTATTGAAACAAAAGTTGATTTAACGCAACAGATTTTTCCGGAAAAGGTTAATACTATTTACAAGCAGTTTTTGTCAAACTATAATCCACAAGGTGTTGATCAGGCAGCTGTTTTGGCGATGTTGGCCGGTCTGGACGAAGAGCTTAGGTCACAGGCAGGTTTAATGTCCTTATATGTGGAGGAGAAATACGGTGAATTACCGGATGTGGCAATTGAAAAAGAGATACAGGATTTACTTGCCAAAATACGCAATCAAAACATGGCCATTTTGCGACAGAAGTTGCATAGGCAATTAAAACAAGCCGAGGCCGAAAACAATCAGAAGGAGATGGAAAAAATCCTGATCGAACTCAGCAGTCTAAGCCGAGTTAACTAATTAACCCTCCAAGTTTTAATGGCCAGAACAAAAAAGTTTATTGTACAGCCTTCGGACGATAAGTTGCAGCAATTCCCGGAAGCGGTGCGTGAGGTGGTAAAGAAGGGGCGTGAGCACGGATTTGTGACTCATCAGGAATTGATGAAAGCAATTCCCAACGCCGAAGAAGACCTGATGCTTTTGGATGAAGTAATGGGTCTGTTGATGGATTTGGGTATCGAGATTATTGATGCCAAAGAGAAAATGTTGGTTTCCAGGGAGACGGAAGCCAACGACGAGTTACCTCCGAAGCCGGTGGTGGTGGAAAAGAAGACGGTGGAACTTCGTGAAATCGCCAATGATTCCATTCGTCTCTATTTGTGTGAAATTGGAAAGATATCGTTGTTATCAGCCAAAGAGGAAATTGATCTGGCCCGGCGTATCAAAAAAGGAGATCAGTCGGCCAAATCCAAGCTGGCCGAATCCAACCTGCGTCTGGTGGTCAGTATTGCCAAAAAATACATCGGTCGCGGTTTGTCCTTTTTGGATTTGATTCAGGAAGGTAATATCGGTTTGTTCCGCGCCGTGGAAAAGTTTGATCCGGATCGCGGTTTTAAATTTTCAACTTATGCCACCTGGTGGATTCGCCAGGCCATTACCCGTGCCATTGCCGATCAGGCCAGAACCATCCGTATTCCGGTACATATGGTGGAAACCATTAACAAACTGACCCATGCCCAGCGTCGTCTGGTGCAGGAATTGGGTCGCGAACCGGTAGTGGAAGAGCTGGCTGCCGAAATGGGCATGGACGTCAAGAAAGTTAAGCATATTTTAAAGATATCGCAGGATATCGTTTCTCTGGAGGCGCCGGTTGGTACCGAGGAAGACAGCAAGCTGGGAGATTTTATTGAAGATGATGACGCAGTATTGCCGCAGGAAGCCACCAACAGGGTTTTGATCAAGGAAAATATCCATGAGATGCTTCAATATCTGTCGCCCCGCGAAAGAAAGATTATTGAAATGAGATTTGGTCTGAAAGACGGTGTGGGGCATACTCTGGAGGAAGTAGGGCAGGAATTCAATGTTACCAGAGAGAGAATCAGGCAGATTGAAGCCAAAGTTTTACAAAAATTGAAAGAACATCCAACCAGTATTAAAATTAGACCTAATTAAATATTAACCATACCTATCCTATGGCAGAGAAAAAGAGCAAGAAAGTGTCCGGCAAGCCCGTCAAAGCCGCCAAGGTTGTAAAAGCTCCCCAGGCGAAAGCACCGGCCAAAAAGGTTGTTATTGAAAAACCGGTCAAAAAGGGTTTGAAGACTTTTAAACTGGCTTCTTCAGGGGAAAGCCATGAGACACTTTCCTCTATTGATGAGAGCAAGGTTACCCTGGTGACCAGGGACGGTCTGGTTGCTCTGAAAAAGGAGCTGGATTATCTGGAGAACACCCGCAGAAAAGAAATTGCCGCCAAAATTAAAGAGGCAGTCAGTTATGGCGATCTTTCCGAGAATTCCGAATATGAGGAAGCCAAAAATGAACAGGCTTTTGTGGAAGGAAGAATTATGCAACTGACCGAACAGGTTAAATACGCTCAGATTATCGATGATGAAGCCGCACTGCAGAAATCCAGCAAACAAATGCACGTGCAACTGGGCAACAAGGTTAAAATTCGCGCGCTTTCGGGCAAGAACGCAGGAACCGTGCTGGAATATATCCTTGTGGGTACCACAGAAGCTGATCCGTTGGCCGGAAAGATTTCCAATGAGTCTCCGGTCGGGGCCAAGCTCTTGAACAATATTGTTGGCGATAAGATTGATGTAAAAGCACCGGCCGGTATTGTTACCTACGAAATTTTGCATATTGCCTGAGTATAATGACTACTTCCTGGAAGACCTGGTTTTTACGGCTTTTATTGGTTGTTTTATTTATGCTGGTTTTGACCTACGTCTTATTTTTGGCTAACGGCTATCAATATGACTTTTGGGGAAATCAGATTCGCCGGACCGGTATAGTGGAAATTACCTATAATGATCCCCAGGCCAGGGTTTATCTGGATGGCCAGCAGCTGGAGGGGACGTTACCCTTTTCAGCCAGCAATGTTTTGCCGGGTAAATACCATTTGGTCGTAGGACGGGAGGAATACTGGGACTACAGTTTGGATATAGTGGTGGAAGAGGATTTGATTTCCAGAATTACCACGGTCTTTTTGTTACCGATGGATTTATTGTCCAGAAGCAAGCTGCTTGCAGATCTTTCTGCTGTTAAGTCAAATCAGGCCTTTTTAAGCGCTGGCCATGTCTGGCGGCAGTCTGAGGATGGATCACTTTGGTTTGCCGGATTAAGCCCTGTTATCGAGGCTGAGAGTTTTAAAAAAGTGAATGTTCCGGCTGTCACGGCCAAGGTTAAAGATGTGGATTTTATCGGTAAGGAATATTTGCTTAGTTATGAAGACGGTCAACGCTACTTATTGGATCCGTTAACCGGCAAGACCGATAAGATTTATCTTTCGGAAAATTATTTACCGGCTGCCGGTAAGTGGATCTATTTCAAGGATAATGTCCTGTCAGCGATGAGTCGCGATTTTGACCGTGTTTTGTGGGCAAGACAACCTCAAATTCAGGAACGTATCACTGCGGTAAGATATTATTTTCTGGAGGGCAGGGAGTTTCTTGCCGTTGATTATGCCGGCAGGGAATATCAGGGCCAGTTGTTTGAGCTGAAGGCTGACCGGTTATGGCCGATTGATCAGGGCAATATTGATTCGGTAACCCTGGATGACCGGGGGGATCCGGTGTATGTGAAGGAGGGAAGAGAGATCTGGCAATATGATTCTTTGGAAAAACAGACGGTTCAGCTGGCCAGGTTTATGAATTCCGTAGAAATTATTTCCGCGGTTCCGAATATCTATCGTTCGGAAGGCTTATTTCTGTTCAGGATGAAAGACAATTATCTGTTGTCGGACAGGTATTTTAAAAACGTCAGGACGCTTTTTAACTTTCCAGGAATTCTTTCCGCCGATTTGTCGGACGGTAAAAAACTTTATTTTATTAAAAACTCCTCCGATCAGGCCCTGCCTAACCGGATGGAGTTGTTTATGTACAATCTGGAAAACTGATTAATCTTAATCCGTTTATTTCCGTTTTTTAGACTGTTTCCTGGGCTTATTTTTATGTACCTTATACTTTTCTTCCAGGCTGATTATTTTTTGTTTTTGTTGAGCCAGTTTCCGGGGATAGGTAAAAGTCAGATCACGGTATAATCCATAGAAGGAATATAACAGCCAGAGCAGCAGAAGGTAGGTAATAAAACGCATGGAAATCACTTCCACGCGGTTCAGGCGGGAAAGCAGATTGAGCGCCAGAAAAATAGAAATTGTGATAAATTTTCCCGGATATTCCAGCAATGTTTTTCTGAGGAGGGAGTCTTTGCTCTTTTTGGCTTTGAGATAAATTACCAGGGCTGTAGTTATAGCGATGATAAGCAGGGCCCAGACCGTCCATTGTAGCCCAAAAGACTGAGGAGGCGTAAAACCGAAGAAATAGTCCAGTATGGAAATGATTGTATTGCTCATGGTTAATGGTTTTCTTGGAAATATTTTCTAAAATACCTATACAGCATATATCCGCCAAAGAAAAGTCCCAGTAGGCTGTAGACCTGTGCTTCTCTGACCATTCCAAAAATCAGATTGGCTTCGTCGCCGCGCAGCAGTTCTTCCAGAAAACGCATCAGACAATATAGAGTGATCCCGCTGTAGGTGATGACTCCGCTGTTTTTGAAAAATTTATGGTTGAAGAGAAAAAACAGTATCAATCCTATTAAAAGCGAATAAATGGCGGCGTAGATTTGAGTGGGATGGATGGGGATGGCGTATTGCGAGGGTTCAATCAGAATTCCCCAGGGCAGTTCGGTGGGGGAACCATAGTTTCTTCCGTCCAGAAGAGCTCCAATGTCGGCGAAAACCATGCCGAAGAGCACGCTGATAATCAGGATGTCGGTCCAGGCCAGGAAGTCCTCTTTGTGTTTTCTGCATAATAAAAACACGCTCAGAGCAACTCCCAATAAAGCACCCCAGGCCGATAAACCTTTGTCCCAGATATAAAATATTTCCAGGATGTTGCCCTGCGTACTGATAACGTCCCAGAAATAGCTGAAATTGTAGGCGATAAACGTCAATCTGGCCAGGATCAGACCACAAAAGAAAATCAGCAGGCTGTTTTCAGCCAGGAAGGATAGTTTTACCAGCCGGTGCTTGGACAGTTTATTGACGATCAGCAATGAAGAAAAAATCCCCAGTGCCAGAAAGATCCAGAGGGAGTAGATGGTGATCGGCCCGATTTGAAGAAGGATAGGATACATTAGAAATTTAGAATAATAAGGCTGGAACAGACCACGAAAACTATCAATAAAAGGGGAGTGGTCAGCGGTTTTCTTCTCAAAAACTCAATTTTAATGCCCAGAAAACAGAAAAAGAAAAACAGAGTGGTGAAGAAGTATTTGACGATCGAAGTTTTAAATAAAAGATTCAGTCGGGTTTCCGGTATAAAGCTGATCTGTTTGGAGTTTAGATAGATAGTGGCAAAATAATAAATCATGTAAAAAGTCAGCACCCAGCCGGTCACGCCGAAGATCTCTTTTTCCAGTATTTCCGTGGCGGTGTATTCGACATTACCCAGTTTTTCCAGCTGTTTTTTATGGATTAATGCTGCCAATATCTTTTTGTCCTGTTTTCGCTGATTCCAAAGGCTGACCAGGGTGCCCCAGATTTCCTTTTTGAAATCCGGTTCGGGGGTTTGAAAATATATTGTGACGTATTCCCGCAGCTGGGTGTTGGTATTTCTGATTTTTTCCCGGGCAGCCAGCATTTCGTCGTCTTCGGGGACGCTGCCGATCAGAAATCCGATAAAAAAATCGATAACCTTGTCCGTAAAACCGGGGTCGGGATTGTCAGTGATGTGCTTTTTCCGCCATTCGCGCATGGAACTGAACATGTCTTTGCCGGATTTGTCGATACGCTCAAGCTGCATCATCATGCTTTTGGCTTCGATGGAGAGTTTGGTTTTTTCTTTCAGACGCTGTTCCTGATGCAGAAAGATTTCCTCTTTTTGCAGATAAGTCAGCATTTCTTCACAGGTCTGTTTGATATACTCAAGGTTGGTGCTGTTTTTTATTCTGAGCAGTTTCTCCACAAAGTACTTGATTTTCACTCTGCGCGGAGGGTCGAGTTCATCCTTGTAGGTATCCAGCATTTCACTGACTTTTTGGAGGATGAAGTCTATCTGGCCTTTCATTTTCACCTGTTTCTTTTCAAACTCAATTTCATCCTGTTCGTGTTTTTTCTGTGCTTCCTCTTCGGCCATTTTTTCTTCCGCCAGTCTGTCCTTTAATTCGTCCACGCCCTTGATAATGGCTTCGTCCTTTTCTTTATCGCTGAGGTTGGCCGCGAATAATTGTTGTACGTCAAATTTGTATTCGAACAGCAGTCTTTTATATACCGAAAAAAGATCTTCTCCCTGGATTGTTCCGACCACTTTCTTGTTGTTTTTATCGGTGGCTGAGAATTCGAATTTTAAGACATTTTCGGGGAGTGTTTCGGCGGCGGGAGCGGCATAATTGGAAATATCGGTTATGGAAAGAATGGCAAATTCCATTGCGTTGAGCTCTTTGCGCGCTGAAGCTTCATCGGGCGCGTTAATGGTGCCGTTCAGCTGCTGATTTTCCTTGTTAATTACTGTGTAGGAGTATTGTGGCATTTAGGAGTTATTTTTTTTGGTTTTTTATGCTGGCTTCTATAAAGCCTCTGAACAGCGGGTGCGGTTGATTGGGCCGGGACAGAAATTCGGGGTGAAATTGGCAACCGATCATGAAGGGATGTCCTTTCAATTCCGTAATTTCCACCAGATCGGCTTTGGGATAAATACCTGCCGGAATCAGTCCGTGCTTGGTTATTTCCGCCCGGAATTTGTTGTTAAATTCATAGCGGTGGCGGTGGCGTTCTTCGATCATTTCCTGTTTATACAGGGAGCGGCTGACCGAGTCTTTTTCCAGTCTGCAGGGGTAGGTGCCCAGTCTTAAAGTTCCTCCTTTTTCTTTGTTTTTATTCTGGCCGGGCAGAAAGTTGATAACATGATATTTTTCTCCCAATACGTTATCCTCATCAAATTCCTCGGAGGTGTATTTGGGGTCTCCGCTGATATGTCTCATGAATTCGATGCACATGATTTGCATTCCCAGACAGATACCGAAATAGGGGATTTTTTTCTCGCGGCAATACTTGGCGGCCAGGATTTTTCCTTCCGTACCGCGCGTTCCAAAACCGCCGGGAACCAATATTCCTTCGGCGTCTTTGAGCATTTCCCAGGCTTTTTCGTCCTGGTTTTCCAGCTTTTCCGAATCGATCCAGTATAGATCCAACTCGCGGTTCTGGTGATAGCAGGCAATTTTTAGTGATTCAATAACGCTCAGATAAGCGTCTTCCAGGTTGGCGTATTTCACCACCAGTCCTATTTTAAGTGCCTGTTTTTTAGCTTTTATTTTTTCGTTGAGAGCAACCCAGTCGTCCAGTTTGGGTTCCACCAGACCCAGCAGTAGTTTATTGGCTATCATCTGGGTAACATTTTGTTCGTGATAGCTCAGGGGAACTTCGTAAATCGAGTTGAGAGTGGGGGAGGAAACCACTGCCTGTTCGTCGACGTCGCAGAAAAGAGAGATTTTTTTAATCAGATCGCGGGTGATCTGATAGTCCGCTCTGGCCACAATAATGTCGGGCTGGATACCGCAGGAACGGAGTTCCCTGACCGAAGCCTGGGTGGGTTTGGTTTTGAGCTCTTTGGCGCCTTTGAGGTAGGGGAGCAGGGTTAAATGTACAAATAAAGTGTTCTCACCGCCTTTCTCGCGCCGGATTTGTCTGATTGCTTCCAGATAGGGTAATCCTTCGATGTCTCCGGTGGTGCCGCCGATTTCCACCAGCACGATATCGGCGTTGGAGTTTTCTCCCGCTTCATAGACTTTCTTTTTAATGGCATTGGTAATATGCGGGATGACCTGAATGGTTCCTCCCAGATAAATGCCTTTGCGTTCATTGGCTATGACTTCGGAATAAATACGTCCGGTGGTTACGTTTGAACTTTGATTGAGGTTCACTCCGATGAATCTTTCATAATGACCGAGATCCAGGTCTGTTTCGGCTCCGTCTTCCAATACATAAACTTCTCCATGCTGGAAGGGGTTCATGGTGCCGGGATCGACGTTGATGTAAGGGTCGAGTTTCAGGGTAAATACTTTCAGGCCGCAGGATTGAAGAAGAGTGCCGATGGAGGCTGCCGTGATTCCCTTGCCAAGGGAGGAACAGACACCGCCGGTGATGAAAATGTATTTTGTATGTTTCATGTTAGGTTCCTACGGTTGAACAAAAATTGATTTCGTTATAAAACCAGACCCACTTTTTGTCTGACGCTTTCCATAGTCTCTGAAGCTATCTTTTTGGCTTTTGTAGCCCCTGTTTTCAGGACGTCCTCAAGATAACCCAAATCTTTGGCCAGTTCAAATCTTTTTTGACGGGCGGGGCCGAAGAATTCCAGGTACTTTTCCAGGAGCATTTTTTTTGCATCGCCGTAACCGAATCCGCCGGTAACATATTTGTCTCGCAATGAGGCGATTTCCGTATCGGAGGCCAGATAGGAGTAAAGTTTAAAGACCGTGTCGGTATCGGGATTTTTGGGGTCTTCCACCGGCGTTGAATCGGTTTTGATGCTCATGATCTGTTTTTTCAGAGCTGCGTCGTCGGCGAAGATCTGGATGGTATTATTGTAACTTTTGCTCATTTTGTGTTCTCCGTCGGTACCGATAATGGTGGCTATTTCTTCCGGGATGGAAGGTTCGGGAAGTTTGAAGGTTTCGCCGAAAGTGGAATTGAATTTTTCAGCTATGTCCCTGGCAATTTCCACGTGCTGTTTCTGGTCTTTGCCAACCGGCACGAAATCCGGCTGATAGAGCAGGATGTCGGCGGCCATTAATACCGGGTAGGTGAAAAGGCCGACAGTCGGATCTTTTTTACCGGTGGCCAGCGCGTCTTTCCAGGCGTGGGCTCTTTCCATCAAGCCAAAAGGAGTAATGCAGTTAAAGATCCAGGCCAGTTCGGTATGTTCTGTTACATCCGACTGACGGAAGAAAATGGTGCGGTCGGGATCGAGTCCCAATGACAGGAAATCCAGGGCCACGTCACGGGTGTTTTTTTGTAATTCCTGGGCGTTTCTGACTGTGGTCAGGGAATGGAGATCGGCAATAAAGATGATGGTCTGGTGTTTACCCTGTTGATCGATAATCGGTTTCATGGCGCCCAGGTAGTTGCCGATATGGGGTGTGCCGCTGGGTTTTACTCCGGTCAGGGAAATTTTGGTTTTGCTTGTGCTCATACGGAAAATTAAATGGTGTGAAGCGGATCCACGTCAATTTTTATATCATTTTTGAAGGGTTTTTGTAAGAAGAAGTTTTGCAAAAAATTTTGCGGATTTTTACCGCCGATCAGAATGTTCCAGCGGTATTTGTTTTTCAGCCGGGGAATAAACGCCGGAAACAGAGTGATGTCATTGACCAGTTCAGGACAGGAGGGGCGGAGAGTCTGGAGTTCGGCAAATAACTGATGGCTTAAATAATAGGCTTTTTGCTGATCGGGATTCTCTATGGTCAGTTTTACCAGTTTCTGGAAAGGTGGGAAGCTGGCGGCCCGGCGGTGTCCGATTTCTCTTTCATAAAAGGCGGGAAAATCGTCTTTAAGCGTGTTTTGAATGGCGTAGTGATCGGGAATATAGGTTTGGATCACTACTTCTCCCGGTTTTTCGCGGCCGGACCGTCCTGCTACCTGGGTGATCAGCTGAAAGGTTTTTTCGGCTGAACGATAATCGGGAATTGTTAATCCGGTGTCGGCCAGAATAATGCCCACCAGCGTGACATTGGGCAGATGCAAGCCTTTTCCGATCATTTGCGTGCCGATCAGAATATCGGCCTCGCCGTCCTTAAAAGCGTTGTAAATGTGTTCAAAGTCATCTTTTTTAGAGGTGGTGTCGCGATCGGCACGCAGCAGACGGGCTTCCGGAAAAAGCTTCGCCACTTCCTCCTCGATTTTCTGGGTACCGAGTCCGATATATTTGATCAGATGGCTGCCGCAATGTTTACAGACCGTGGGTACTTTAAAGATTCTCCCGCAGTGATGACAGATCAGTCTTTGGGCGGGGAGAATACTGTTTTCAACCGAGATTTTGGAATGATAGGTCAGGGCGACCGTGCAGCGGGGACATTCCTCGCATTGTCCGCAATCACGGCAGATTACGGCGGAAGCGGCTCCCCGGCGGTTTAAAAAGAGGATGGTTTGCTCTTTCCGTGCCAGGTTGTCGCGAATTTTGTCTTGCAGTAATTCGCTGAAAATTGAATAATTTTTTTTACGCAACTCTTCCCTCAGATCAACCAGGTGAATGTCGGGCAGAGCGCGGGTTTTGGTTTTGTGAGGGATGCGGCTGGGCATTTCGGCCAGTTCGTAAAAACCGGACTTGGCCAGATAATAGCTTTCGATGGAGGGCGTGGCCGAGCCAAGTATCAGCCGGACTGAATTACTTTTTTGCTCTTCGATTTCCAGGATTTTGTTGGCAATTTCTTTGGCGTGATAGCGGGGACTCTGGTCCTGCTTATAGGAATCTTCATGCTCTTCGTCAACGATGATCAGTCCCAGATTGGGGAATGGCGCGAAGATTGCCGATCGGGAGCCGATGACGATCTGATGATGCCCCCGGGCGATATTGGTCAGATATTTCAGTTTTTCGGATGGGGTGAGACGGGAATGGATAATGGCGATGTTTTTGCCAAACTGTTTTTCAAATTGAGCGACCGTTTGGGGGGTCAGGGAAATTTCCGGAACCAGAATCAGGGTTTGCCGCCCTTTCTGCAGTTCTCCCATGGTCAGCCTCCGGTAAATTTCGGTTTTTCCTGAACCGGTCACCCCGTGCAGCAAAATTTTGTAACCGGCAGCTTTATTAATTTTTTCAAAAGCTTTTTCCTGTTCCGCGGTAAGTTGTACCAGAGGTTTGGAGTCGTGGGGGACATTTTCGGGAGTTTTGATTATTTTTTCTCTTTTACGTGAGAAGACGCTGGTTGGTAAAAACAGCTTGACGGTTTTATGGAGCGGGCAAAAATGGTATCTGGAGATATATTTCAGCAGTTCCAGCTGGGTGGCAGTCAGACTGAAAAAATCTTCCACCCGGCGCCGGATCGGTTTGGTGGTGAAAAGCGGTTTTAAGGTGTGCAATTCCAGAACCATGCCCCTCATGATTTTATTTCTGAGCGTGATTTCCACCAGATCACCGGTTTTCAGGGTGTCGGCCATTTCCAAAGGCACCTCATAGGTCAGGGTTTCTTTGTCGCCGCCTATTTTCCTGGGCAGTAAAATTTCCGCGTACAGATTATTCATGGGAAGATTGATGCTGATTGATGATTTTATTCAACCTGTCGCAGATTACGCCTAAGTCCTGATCCTGATCTGAAAAAAATATTTCCAGGCTGATCCGGTCCAGTTGGGGGGAAAGCATGCCCAGGGGGTGTAAATCTTCCAGATAAGTTTTGATTTGGGGGAAATTTAAAAGCAGATCGGCTATGATCATGTCTCCGCTGACCTGAAATTTTTCACCGGGTTTGATGTTGATTTCTTCCAGATTGGATGTCGGAAGAGCGGCTCTCAGATCCTGGATTTTCGGGGGGAGCGGGGCGGGTTCGTCTTTCAGGCAGCATTCAAAAAAACCGAAAGGAAATCCGGTGTTTTGCGGCTTTTGGTCATGGCAATGGGAATTGTCCGTACAGTGCTTTTTCATGGCCAGATTTTAGCATTTTTCAGGCCGGAGAGGGGGGACTTTTTCCAATGATATTGACAGAAGTTCGCATCGATTGTAAACTAACCTCTTTTGGAAATTTAGAAATATGAACAGATACTCATTTGTAAGCGAAAAACAGGCTTTGCGGGAGGAGCTGACCGTTCTGATCAGGGAACGAGGCAATGATTTGCTCGATTATTATTTGAACAACGGTTTTGACTCGTTGGCCGTGGGTTTGAAACTTTTTACCGACTGGCAGAGGAGAATGTTGTTTGATTATCTGATGCTGGACAGAAAGGCTCTTTTGGAATGCGTCAGAAGAAATAAGGCTTTCTTTTTGAAAATGATTACCGATGGCAAAGGCGATATGATCAGACCGATGTTGGGAGTTGATAAAGAGCGTTATGATGGATTGTGGCTCGAAGTAATTGATTTATTGGCTCTTTATTTTGCCGAGAAGAAAGTGGTCGAAAAAATGACTAATTTTGAGTTGGAAAAATTTATGGAGCAAAGTATCTTTAAAGTAGAGCAAAAAGAAAAGAAATCCGATGCAACAGAACAAAACCAATGATTGGGGAGACCGGCTTGACCATTTTCTGGTCAGGGAAGGTTACTTTCAGAGCAGAGACCGTGCCAAGGAGGCTATAAAATCGGGGCAGGTGGAAGTGGAGGGCCGGATTATCCGGAAGCCGGCTTTTTCAGTGACTGCCGGGCAGACGGTAAAAATTCTGAAGTCCGATTTTTCCTATGTTGGCCGAGCCGCCCTAAAATTAAAGGCCGCGGTGGAAGATTTTCAGGTTCCGGTTAAAGACAGGGTTTGTCTGGATATCGGAGTGGCTACGGGCGGGTTTAGTGATTATCTGCTTCAGGCAGGCGCGCGGAGGGTTTATGGGGTGGACGTGGGGGAAGGCCAAATTGCCCCGAAAATTCTTGCCAATCCAAAGTTTATTTTTAGAAATAAAACCGATGCCAGAACTTTGCGCACGACGGATTTCGAGGAGGCACTGGATTTGATCGTTATTGACGTGTCATTTGTTTCCATAACCAAATTTTGGGTGGTGCTGGCTGATTTGATAGGACCGCAAACTGACATTATCGCTTTGATCAAGCCCCAATTTGAGTTGGGTAAGCGACATTTCAGTAATCTCAAAAATCAAAAAGCCGTTCAGGAGATTTTGGATGAAGTTAAATTGCGCGCAGGGGAAAACGGTCTGAAGGTGGTACAGGAAATACCTTCGCCGATACTGGGCAAGGAAGGAACACAGGAATATCTCTGGCTGATCCGGAAATCTAGCTAAAGCTGTTGATGATGAAAAAATGATCTTCCCTGGCGCCGTTTACGTCCACCACATGGACGCGATAGGCGATTTTGCCGTCGGGCAGGTATTTATAAAAAGCCACGTCGACCGCCTGTGTATCATCTCCCAGCCGGTCGAAGTTCAGGTGATTGTCACTGTCTTCGCGCTCCGCCCTTTCGATGGCGTCATAGGTTTTCTGATCTATTTCTTCGTAATAAGGACTGCTGGAGCGGTAATATACCCTGAGTTGTTTCCAGTAATCCTGAATGGTGTCTGATTGTATGTATTCTCCTGCCATAAAATTTATTTAACCCGGTCAAATATACACTGACTCTTATCTGATGACAATTCTGGTTAATTTTGCTAGTTTATGGTTCGAGTAAATAATTAATTTTTTTATATGAGCGAAGGAATAAGAATCAGTACCAATAATTTCAGATATGCTGCCTGGTATCTGCGTTTAGCCGCTTTACTGATAGATAAGCTGATCGTTTTTTTGCTGGTATTGTTGTTGGTTCCCGGGTCTTTTAAGGTTGTGTCGTTGATTATGGGCTACAATCTGATTGATGCTTTTTATTTTATGGGTTCGTTTGACGGGATGTGGTTTGTGCTGTTCCCTGTGGTTTATTTTATTCTGATGTGGGGATATTTTTCCCGAACCCTGGGCATGATGGTTTTAAAAACCAGGATAGCCGATTATAACGGCAAGAAAATCGGTTGGATCAAAGCTATATTGAGAGTCTTCGGGTTTTATCTGTCGTTAATTTTGCTTGGATTGGGCTTTTTGCCGATTCTTTTTGATAAAAAGAAACAGGGCTTGCATGACAAACTGACCAAAACCATGGTTATCCTGAAAAGATAGGGTAAAAGTAATTGGAAATCAGACTTATAGCCCTTTTATAGGGGGCTGTTTTGTGTTATGATATTAAGAATAAATAACTAATGAATATGTTTAAAAAAGATAAAATTGCTTTGGTCATGGTTCCGGCGGTGATGGTTGCTTTGGGACTTTTTCTGGTTACTTCCGGTGGTGAAGCCCAAAAGGCTTTGTCGGCCTTTGTTTTGCATATGTCCTTTTTGTCAGATGGAAATGATGGCACTAATGCACCGGACTATCGTTTTATTACCAATCATAAAGACGTTTCAATACAGGCTCAAAAAAAGAGCATTGTGCTACCCGAGGCTTTACAGCTGGCCACCGAAAACCGTTGCAGCTATTTGATCGATAAACTGGATGAGGCGAAAATGGTTGAGAAGTTTGACGCGGCTTATCTGATTGTTTGTTTTGACAAATATCCGTCGCTCTTTACGACCTTTTTTGAAGATTTGCATCCGAAGGCTAAGGTTGATGTTGTTACAACGACAGAAGTTAAACCAATGCCAGTGACTGAATCAGAGCAGCAAACAGAGACTGAGACGACTCCTGCTCCCGATACTACAGAGGAAGAAACCGCTCTCTAGAGTACTGATCAATCCTTTTTCATCCAGCCTGCATAGGCCGGGTGGTAATTGGAAATCCGGATTTACTGAACGAAAGGTTGACAGATGGTAGGGAGTTTTAATCCAGACGGAATCCCCATCTTGCTCTTCCATGTATCCGTCCACCCCGATTTCCACCTTGCCGATAGAAGTGGAAACGATATAAGCAGGATTAAGACGTCCTGCAGCTTGTTCACGAAGATACTTTTTGATTTCCAGGCCTTTTTCAATAGTTGTGCGGAAATGAGAAATGCCCTTAACCGGTTCACAATGGAACAGGTAATAAATTTCCACGCCCAGCAATCTGAGTTGCCGGAAAAGAATTAAAAGTGTCTGCGGATCCTCATTAATTGATTTCAGAAGCACGGTTTGATTGTAGAGACGAATGGAGGAATGGGTAAGTCTGGTGATAGCCTTTATGGACTCCGGAGTCAGTTCGTCCGGATGGTTGAAATGAGTGGCGATTTCAATGGGCCGTGATTTTTCAAGATCATGATATTTGAGCAACATTTTAACCAGTGCCCCGGTGATTCTGCCGGGATCATACATAATCGAACGGGTTCCGATGCGGATATCCTGGATATGGGGGATTTTACGCAGTCCGATCAGCAGATATTCCAGACGTTTCAAGTCCATCAACGGGTCGCCGCCGGTGATCAGGACACTTTTAAGCCTTTGGTCGGATTGGACATAATCAATCGCCCGGTCGAGTTGGGAAAAGCTCATGGCGACCGGATTTTGTTTGTCGTAATACTTCCGGAAGCAGAAGCGGCAGTAAGCCGGGCATTGATTGAACGGCATAATAATGCAGCGGTCCAGATACATTCTCTCTACTCCGGGGATGCCGGTTGTTAAAACTCCTGTCCAGGGTTTTAGGGCTCCCCGGGCATCAAGTTCCCTGACATCAGGCAAAAACTGCCTGGCCAGGGCGGGGGATTTGCGGCAAAGGTTTTCCAAATAGCCGGTCAATCGTGCAGGCATCTGACTGGTTACTTTATTCAGAGTATGATCTTGGGTTTTCATGGGTGTCAGGACTGGCCGATTTGCCGGGGGAATTTTTATGGTGCGCCAGGAGGGAATCGAACCCCCGACCCTCGGTTCCGAAGACCGATGCTCTAATCCGCTGAGCTACTGGCGCGTTTTCAGGCAGGTGAATAGTAGAGCAAAACCTGAATATTGTCATCAGGAAATTTAAAAAGGCCGGGCGTTAGCCCGGCCTTTAAGATGTGCGGATATTACGAACAAATTATTATTTCTTCTGATGAACCTTGTTGTACCAGTCAACCAGTATGGGGGAGGCGACAAAGATGGAAGAATAGGTACCGACGATTACACCGATCAGCAGGGCCAGACAAAAACCTCTGACTGATTCAGATCCGAACAATACCAGCGCGAACAGTGTTAAGGCTGCGGTGATTGAGGTGTTGACGGAACGGGCGAAGGTCTCGTTTACGGCTTCATTTGATATCTCCGCGAATGTTTTGTCTTTGGCGGGAGATTTAAGTTTTTCACGCAGTCTGTCCAGTACCACGATCGTATCGTGTATGGAGAAACCCATAATGGTTAGAATGGCCGTAATGAAAAGGGCATCTATTTCCAGTCCCATCACTACGCCCAGAATAACATAGATACCAATCAGGACGACTACGTCATGCATTAGGGCGATGATGGCCGAAATGCCGAATTTCCATTTGCCGACTGAAGAGGGGACTCTGCGGAAGGCAAAGGCGATGTAACAGACGATTACCAGGGAAGCGAGCAGAACTGCCAGGAGAGCTTTATTGCGAAGACTTTCTCCGATAGTGGGTCCGACCGACTGGAATCTCTTTTCTTCCACGTTTCCAAACTTGGCTTTCAATTCCTGGAGGATCTGATCGTGGTCTTCGGCGGAAATATCCTTGGATTTCACGGAAAGCAGATCGCCCAGAGTAACTACGTGGATGGTTCCCAGATCAAGTTTGCCCTGGAGGGATTTAACTTCCTGGGCAGGTGCAGACTCAGTACTTACGGTGTTAGTGGTAGTTCCGGCCGTGGTGGTTGAAGCTGTGTCGGTAGTGGAAGGAGTGGAGAGCGTCATGGTGCCGCCGGCGGGGACGGAGGTTCGGTCCTGATTAATTTTATCCTGAATTTCAACCAGGGCGACTTTCAATTCATCCGGGGTAACTGCTTTCTCGAATTTGATTTCCATCAGACTGCCACCGGTGAAATCCAGACTGGGTTTAAGGCCGACTGTAAATAGTGAAACAATGGATAAAATGATGGCCAGTACGGAGATGGTATAGAAGACTTTTCTCTTCGGAACAATCGGCATTAGTCTGGTGTGCAGCGTTTTTGGTTTGCCGAAGAAGTTTTTGCTTTGTCCCAGATTGGTTTTGAGGACTGCCGATAACAGAACTCTGGTAATGGAGATGGCGCTGAACATGGAGACCAGAATACCCGCGGCCAGGTTGAAGGCAAACCCCTGAATAATGGAGCTGCCGAAATAGAACAAAATGGCACAGGTGATCAGTGATGAGAAATTGGAGTCCTTGATTGAGCTCCAGGCGCGGTCAAAACCAACTGTTACGGCTGATTCGATCGGGCGTCCGTCGCGCAGTTCTTCTTTCACTCTTTCAAAAATCAGGATGTTGGCATCGACGGCCATACCAATGGATAGGATAACACCGGCAATACCGGCCAGGGTTAGAACAACTCCGGTGGATAGCAGGAAGGAGAGGAAAAAGAGTACAAAACAGGACAGAATCAGGGCTATCAGTTTTTCAGGTCCGGATTCTTTACCGTTAAGTATTTTGTAGATCAGGTAACCAAAGACCAGAATGGCTATGGCTAAGGCAAAAGGAAGCGGCAGGGCAGCTTTGATCAGGAAAACCAGAAGTGTGGTGTAGAAGAAGAGCGCCACGGTTGCCAGTACGCCGGCCCAGCGATAAAGGGCGATCATAAACAGGGCGATCATCAGCAGTCCGATCAGGCCGGCTTGCAGACTCTTGTTTAAGGCGTCCTGTCCCAGTGAGGCACCGATATTATTTTGTCCAACCAGTATAATCGGGGCGGGGATGGCTCCTGTGTTGAGGTCGCGGGCCAGTTCCTCTGCCTCTTTCACGGTGAATCTGCCGGAGATGATGGCGTTTCCGCCGGCGATTTTTTCGTTAACGTTCGGTGCGGAAATCATGTTCCCCCCGACAAAAATAGCGATCGGTTTATTGACGTTTCTGCCGGTCAGATCCTCGAACATTTTTGCTCCTTCCGGAGTAAAGGTAATTACAACGTGGGGTTGATATAATTGGTCAAAATCAATATCGGCTCTCTGGAAATACTGGCCGTTCAGACCGGTTTCCATCCACATGTCGTCGGAGCTGTTGTAGAAAATTCTGGAAATCTTGTACTGATCTTCTTTCACGGTTGTGCTAACCGGGTCCTTGATTTCGACTGCTTTGATAATGTGAAAACCAAAAGGGGATTTGGTTACTGCGCTAATGTCTCCCGCTTTGGCCAGTGCCACGCTGGCAGCTACGTATTCCTGGGCGTAATTGGATTTTTCGAATACGTAATCGTCGATTAAACCTCCCTGATCTTTGTTGCTGGCATCGTCGGAATATTCCTTGGCCAGGTTATCGAAGCTGAATTCAGGTTTGTTTTGTTGCAATTTAGCCAGTACTTCTTCAGCTCTTGTTTTTGCTTCTTCTTCGGTTCTGGTAATTTCGGCTTTGGCGGAGGATGCACCCTTATAGGCTATCAGAATGTGAGCTGTTTTAACTTTTTTGGGTTCGTTCAGAGGGCGGTCAACGTTTTGTTTTTCCAAAAGTTTTACGATGCTGTAACCACTCATCTGAACCAGGCTGCCCTGCGGATCCAGAGCGTATTCACCGGTGGTTTCAACCAGTTTGTCGGAAATTTGTCCCGCTTGTAGTTTTGCCACTTCGTCGGCAACGCCGGAAGCCAGCTGATCTTTGAACTGCCATTCGCTGCTCTCATTGTAGGTGACTTTGCCGGGATTGGATTGCGCTTCACCTTCGCCGAAAATCTTGAAATCCTGATCTTTGACTGCTTTTAAGGCGGCCTCAGCCTGTTCTTTTACTTTGGCGGCATAACTTGGATCGGGAGTTTCACGTCTTTCCTTGAATTCCAGCTGAATGGTTTTACCTACCGTTTCTTTGGCTTTATCAAGGTCTTTGATACCTGCCAGTTCTACGATGATGTGGTTTTCTTCACCCACCTGTGAGGCATAAATATTAGGCTCGGCAACGCCCAAACCGTTTACTCTTTTCTGAATGACGTTGATGATGCCGTCGACAATGCTGGTACGGTCTTTTTCGGGTACGTTACGCAGGTCGACTTTGTAGTCCAGCTGGGATCCCCCCTGAAGATCAAGTCCCAGGTTAACCTTTTGGGCATAGAATTCCTGGGGCAGAAACGGGAATATTTGTTTCTGAATTTCCCCGGTCAGATCGAAGAATCCAAGGAGCACTGCTGCCAATATAATCACAACTGACTGCAGAAAACGGTTATGTCTCATAAAAAGAAAGTTAGGGGTGAAGTTAATTACTTTTAAGATAGTATAGCCAACTTATTTAAAAGCTTTCTATGCGTTCGATAGTATAGGTAGGAGTCGGAAATTTGTCATTAGAAAATCAAATATTCCCTTGCAAATTGGCTTCAGTCGTATGGAAATTATAGTAGTTCCGGAAAATCGCTTTTCAGTTTTTCCACGACCAGTTTGATTTGATGGCTTTTGTCCTTGCTGCAAACCAGCAGTGCGTCAGGGGTATCCACGATGATCAAATCGTCCAGTCCGATTGTGGCAATGACTTTTTTATGGTCGGCGTAAATCAGTGAATTATTGGTGTCCAGGGCAATAACATTGCCTTTGGTAATGTTACCGTGATTGGTTTCATCGTCATGCAACTCACTCCAGATCGATTCCCAGGTGCCAATGTCATTCCAGCCCAGGTCAGCAGGGATGATGCGAACTTCTTTGGGATTAACCTTTTCCATGATCGCGTAGTCGAAAGAGATTTTCTGGCAGAGCGGATAGAGGTCAATCAGGTTCTTTTGAAAAGTCTTTTTACCGATACTCTGTTCGATTTTTTGCAATATGGAGTAGGTTTCGGGCTGATATTGTCTGTATTTTTTTAGAATGGTTGATACTTTCCAGACAAACAGGCCGGTATTCCAGAGATAGCTTTGGGATTTCAGAAACTTTTTTGCCGTGGGAAGATCGGGTTTTTCCACAAACCGTTCAAACTCGTGTATGGCCACTCCTTGAACCGCTTTAATTTGTTTGCCGATTTTAACGTAACCCAGATTAACATTGGGATATTGGGCCTTCACCTCGATGATATTAATGGTGTTTTCTTTTCTGGCCAGATCTTCGGCAATTTTTAATTTCAAGCGCAGTTCTTTGACGTCCTGGATCAGGTGATCAGCGTAAATAATGGCCATGACTTCATCGGGATTTTCACGGGCCAGGGTTTCGGCGATCAGACCTATGCAGGGGGCCGTGTCGCGCAGAGACGGCTCAATAATAATGTTTTCCCGGGGCAACAGACCGGCTGTCTGTTCTACCACCAGATCCTGATATTCACTGTTGGTGGCAATATAAATGTCTTTCGGTTTTTGGAACGACAACCTTTTTACGGTTTGCTGCAGCATGCTTCTTTCTCCGACCAGATTCTGGAATTGTTTGGGTTTCTTTTGTCTGCTCATCGGCCAGAGTCTGGTGCCGGTCCCGCCGGCCAGGATAACTGTTTTCATATCGGTTAAATAAACAGTAAATAATGCAGATACCAGTTTACTATCTCATTTCCCTGATAGAGGGCTACCAGTGTGCCCAGGATCAGGAAGGGTGCGAAAGGTACAGTCTGTTTAAAACGTACTTTCTGAAAAATCAAAAGCAGGATGGAAATAACACTGCCGATCAGATAACAAAAAACCACCGCGATTAAAAATTTGTTCAGTCCCAAAAGCAGCGCCATTCCGGCTGCCAGATACAGGTCGCCCGATCCCAGCCATTTTCCTTTAGAGACCAGGTATTGTCCTCCGAACAGCAGTGCTGCTACAACCAGCGCATAGCCCCTGCTGATCAAGGCCGTAAGCGGGTCTTCGGCTGTCAGTAAAAAAGTAAAGATGGTTATGCCGATCAGACTGTAAAGAAAAAGCGTGGGGATGTGCTTTTTTTGCAGATCGCTGAAAAATATTGCCATCAGGTTAAGTATTACCAATGCCAGAAAAACGAATTTCAAAACCAGCATCCAGTCCAGAAGGTAACCGTTGAATAAGTCAAAATTTTCATTGGAAAAGATCATGTTGAAATTGGTCACAAACAGCAGGCCAGTGACCAGTTCCAGGGCCGGGTAAATAGGGGAAACGGGCTTTTTGCAATAAGCGCAGCGTCCGCCTCTGAAAAGCCAGCTGAAAAGGGGAATCAGATCCAGGGCTCCAAGACGGTGTTTACATTTGGGGCAGCGCGATTTACCCATAATGATGCCTTTTTGACCGGTGAGGGTGCGGTGAATCAGCACGCTCAGAAAACTTCCGAAAGCGCTGCCCAGTAAGAATAGGAAAAAACTGATCAGATAAATATTGTTCACGGTTGAATGAGGTTAGTTTGCAGGGACCGGGTATTTTGCGTTGAGAGTGAAGCCAGTAGCTGATTATAACGGGTGGCGGCGGAGGCAGCCACGCCGCTGCCCTTACCGATGGTATGAGCTTTCTTGTAAAATTGCAGGGCTTTGTCCGGCTGGTTTTCTGTTTCGTAAAGGATGCCGAAATTCAGGTAGGTTGCGTCCAGGGCCGGGTTCAGGGCCATAGCCAGTTTTAGGTGGGTTTCGGCTTTATCCAGTTGTTTGTTATAAATCAGGGTCCAGCCCATTAAATTTTGAGCCATGGCCTCGTCCGGGTGTTCTTTGGCGGCTTTTTCTGCCAGAACCAGCGCTTTCTGAGGTTCGTTCATTTTTTCCAGATAGATCCAGATCGGCCGGATATAGTAATTGACGTCCTGTGAATTCAGGGCCAGAACTTTTTCATAGCTGGCGGCCGATTGTGAATAATTTTTTAGTTCCAGGTAAACCTCGGCCAGTTTCTGATCAACCAGAATTTTCGGTTCGAATCCAAATTCCTTGGCTTTGAGCAGATTTTCCTCGGCCAGTTTAAAATTGTTGATATTATAATATGCCAGTCCCAGATAAAAAAGTGTTTCCGGTTTTTGATTGTCCAGTACTTTGGCTCTTTCCAGAGCCTCTACCGCATCCTGATATTTGCCGGTTTCAATATAGGCGTAACCGAGCAGAATCCAGGCGTCACGGTAATCAAGTTTTTCTTTGGTTACTTCAAACAGCAGGGGGATGGCCATTTCATATTCCCCGCATTGATTGAAACTTCTGGCCAACAGTACTTTCAGGTGAATGGTGGGGGATTCCACGTTGAAATTATATTCGTTATAGGCGGAAAGAAAGTTGTTGGCTTTTTTGGTGTATTCGTCGGATCCACCGAGGCTGATTGACTCGTTCAGCAGTTTTTTGGCCTGATCGTGTTCGCCGAAATAGGCGGAAATAATACCCTGATAATATTTGGAGGTTTGGTTACCGGTGATGATTTTGTTAAAAGTTTCTCTGGCTTCGCTGATTTTTCTTTGTCCAAGCTGGCTTCTCCCCAGATAAATTTTCGCGTCAACGCTTTCCGGATCTTTATCGGTTAATTCCTGGAATATTCCTTCAGCTTTGCCGAAATTATTGGTACGGAGGTCAATTTTGCCGATTTCATAAAGCGGTTTGAGGTTGGAGGAATCCTTTTTATAAGCTTCCATATACTGGGCAATGGCCAGGCTGGGGAAATTATTTTGTTCCAGCAGGGCGGCTCTTTCCATCATTTCATCAAATGTTTTGTTGCGTCCGACTTTGTTTTCCTGAAGTTCGGACGGGAGGGGTTCAGTTTCTTCCTCCAGAGACGTTTGTTCGACGGAAACCGGGGGCGCCGGTGACTTTTTAAAGGGCGGAAGTTCAAACACGTAAAGTATGGCCAGGGTAAAACTGGCGGCGATTAGAAGAAAGAAGAGTCTGAAGATGAATTTAATCATTGAATGATATTTAGTTTTTGTTTGAGATGGTTGGCGTGGCAGATGGCAATGGCCAGTGCGTCGGCCGCATCGTCGGGGGTTGGCAGTTGATCCAAGTTTAACAGAAGTTGTACCATTTTTTGAATCTGAATTTTGGGCGCCGAGCCGTTTCCGCAAATGCTGTTTTTAACCTGGTTGGGTTTGTATTCGGAAATATCCTGTTTCTGTCTGCCCAATTCATAAAGTATCGCGCCTCTGGCTTCGGCCACTTTGAGAGCGGTTTTGACGTTTTTGCTGAAAAAAAGCTCTTCCATGACAATTTTATCCGGCTGGAATTCCGCAATAATTTTTTTCAGATCTTCCACGGTTTGTTTCAGTCTTTCGCTGTGCGGCAGTGATTTATCCGTAGTAATAGTGCCGAATTCAACGGCTTTTACCTGATCGTCAAGACAGTCAATCAGCCCGAAGCCGGTAGTGGCGTAACCTGGATCTATTCCCAATATCAACAAAGTTCCGGTTTTATAAAATCCGTTGTATTATAGAGCTTTGATTGTCCTTTGGAAACCGGAAATCAGATCAGTTTCAGGGTGATTTGTCTGTTCCTGGTCGAAGCGTTGGAAACAATCACTATTTTGTCGCCTTTTTTGATCAGTTTTTCTTTGAGTAGCAGTGAAGCGATACTGTCCGGTGCTCTCAATTTGGTGGTAACAATTTTATCAATTCCCCAGCAAAGCTGCAGTTCGCGGCGGGTATTGCGGTAGGGCGAAATGACGACAATTTCATGAAAAGTTCTTTGATTGGAAACATGCCTGGTGGTGTAACCGTGGTCGGTAACGGTGACAATCATTTTAGCTCCTGTTTCCTCAGCCAGTATGGTGGCGGTGTGGCAGATTTCAATCGGGTCATTTTCTTTGAAGCTGAAAAATTTCAATTTGGTCCAGTTGTGGATTTGCTGAAATTTTTCGATATTGGTGGCGACCTTGGCCAAAGTCTGTACCGCCTGAACAGGATATTTGCCGGTGGCGGTTTCATTGGACAGCATCAAGGCGTCGGCATGGTCAAACACTGCGTTGGCTGCGTCGCTGATTTCGGCTCTGGTGGCACGGGGATTTTCAATCATGGATTGCAGCATTTCGGTGGCGATGATAACTGGTTTTCCCATTTCCAGAGCCAGTTTGACGATATGTTTCTGGGCAATCGGTACTGCTTCCGCCGGAGTTTCCACTCCCAGGTCGCCGCGAGCAACCATTACGGCGTTGGTTTCACGGATGATGTCTTCGATGTTATCCAGAGCTTCATGTCTTTCAATTTTGGCGATAATTTTGATGTAGGATCCGTGTTTGAGCAGAATTTCCCGGAGACGGGTGATGTCCGAAGCTTTTCTTACAAAGGACAGAGCCACGAAATCCACGCCGGCTTTGATGCCGAAATTGAGGTCTTTAAGGTCTTTAGTGGTGAGGGGATCGGCGCTAATGGAGGCTGTCGGGACATTGATGCCTTTGTGGCTTTTCAACAAACCGGGGGTTAGTGCTTTGACAGTTATTACAGTGCCTTTCACTGATTGTACTCCGGTTTTGATCATACCGTCCTCGATCAGGATGATGTCGCCTTTGGCGACATCTTTATGGAGGTGGCGGTACTGGACCGGGACAATTTTTTGTTGGCCGTTTTCCCGATATTTGTCTTTGCTGGTATCCAGAAAAAAAGTTTCGCCGGATTTTACGGCGACTCCGTTGTCCGGAAGAATTCCCAGACGGATTTTGGGGCCCTGCAAGTCCTGAATGACAGCGATGGTTTTTCCGGTGAGCTTTTCGGCCTGACGAAGATTCTTGATCAATTCCATCTGGCTTTCGTATGTACCGTGCGAAAAATTGAGTCTGGCCACGTTCATGCCGGCCTTGATCATTTTGACCAGGGTTTCGACTTTGCTGGAGGCGGGACCGAGCGTGCAGACAATTTTTGTTCTTTTATTGGGCATGATTAAAGAGGGTTGGCATTATTGGTGGTTGAGGTTGCGGCTGCTGTTACCGGCGTACCGGTGGTGGTTACGACCGTGGAGGTGTTGGAATAGGGGATTGGAGTGGATGGAGTCAGAGGGTCGACTGTGGCCAGTGCCATCAGAAAAGTCGTGCTGCTGGCGTAACGGGTTTTCACGGCGCCGCCTTTGCTTATTGTATCGCTAAAAATCTGGCTGGGACTTTGGGAAGCCACTTCATTGATTTGGGCGGCTTCGGATTGTTTTTCCGGGTTTTGGAAGTTTTCCGGTGCCTTGGGAGAAGCTTCCGACATCTGGTGAATCCATCTTTTGTTCAGCAGGGGATTCTCTTGCGAATGTAATTGGTAAATTCCGTTCATTATTTTGTGGCTAAGATTTGTTTTTCAATTTCATCCATCTTCTGCAATTCTTTCTGACGGTAAATTTCCTCCAATTCGGTTAGACCGATCAGAAATTTGTTTTTCAGTTCTTTTTCATACTGATCCAAAACCATTTGCAGATTCTGTTTAAGCTTAAGCTTAAGCCGGTTTTCCTGATCAACAACTGTGGGTTGGGATTTGTCCAGAGCGGCAATGGCTTTTTCCGTATCACTTTTCAGTAATTCACATTGTTGATAAAAAGCCTGGCTGACCGCTTCAATGTGACTCAGTTGATTTTGTGCGGCCTGCTGATATTTGGTGCTTATTTCATCCATATTATTTTAGTTCAAGTTCTTTTTGATATTTTTTGATCAGATCGCGGTAGACCAGGGCTGACGGGCGCACGCTGCGGGTAAAATTTTCCCCGTAATCGACTTTAATCAGTCCAAAGCGGGGGTCAAATCCGCTGTCCCATTCGTAATTATCGATCAGCGACCAATGCAGATAACCGAAAACATTGACTCCTTCCGCGCGGGCTTTGAAAATCCAGGATAGCCCCTCTTTGATTATGTCTTCACGCAATTTGTCGGAGCGGTCGGCCACGCCGTTTTCCGTGATGATAAGCGGTTTCTTGTATCGTTTAAACAGGTCGGTCAGCAGTGTGTAAAGTCCTTTGGGATAGACCTCCCAGTTCATATCGGTTTTGCGTGAAGTCGGGTAGGAAATCTGACAGAAAGTGTTGACGAATTTAAAATCGGCCCTGACGCAACGGTAAAAATAATAATTCAGTCCGATAAAGTCCTGATATTTTTTAATTGAATCCAAAAAATTCCAGTTCCATCTCCTGATCAGGTAGCGCGTCAGAACCTGATCTAGCAGATTATAGGGCCGGTCGGGACGGAATACCTGGTTGTTTTTGGCTATTCCTACCTGAAAATCCGGATTGATGCCTTTTAAATCGTCATAAGCAAACTTGTGGGCCAGCGCCAGATTTTTCATTAATTTGGTGTAGAGTAGGTAGCTTTTTTTCTGCGGCGGCCATTTTTTGATCAGATAACCGTGATAGGCAAAAATTTCCGGTTCATTGATGGTGACGATGTATTTCAATTCGTCCCGGAAAGTTGTCCCGATCAGTTTTACGTAATTGGAAAAATGTCTGATATTGTCTTTTTTCTCAAATCCCCCCAGATCGGCAAACCACTTGGGCAGGCTGAAGTGCAGGAGAGTGGTGAAAGGGGTCAGTCTGTTCTTGGACAGGGCGGCAAAAACTTTCTTGTAATGGGCGATAGCGTCATAGTTGATTTGTCCCTGTACAGGTTCGATTTTGGCCCATTCAATGGAAAAACGGTGAGAGTTATGTCCCAGTTCCTTGGCCAGTTTGAAATCTTCCTCAAACAGTTCCCAATGATTGGCAGCTTGTCCGGAAGGGGCCAATCCCTGGTCTTTGAGGATGGTATTTTCAAATTCCCACCAGTCGCTGCTGAAATTATTACCTTCCGCCTGATGTGCCGAGAGTGCGGCTCCAAAGAAAAAATTGGCCATCTGTCAGTTTTTGTTTTTATTCTATTAAATTCTAACAGATTTCGGCTCTTTTTAAAAGCTTTAGGCGGTTGGAACGTCTATACGTTTTTCAGAAAGAAAGTGACGATTTCCTCAGTGCTGGCCAGCGTGGCCGGAGCTTCTTTCAGTACGCGCAGAACTTCTCCCCGCTGATAGCCGAGGGTGGACAGGGCGCTGATCACTTCCTCGAATTTTTGTTCCAGATTGTCCGGGAGGTCGATCAGACTGTCTGGCTGAACTTTGTTGCGGAGTTCGATGATAATGCGTTCGGCGGTCTTTTTGCCGATGCCGGGAGTTTTGCTTAGCAGTGCGGCGTTTTCCTGAATGATAGCGTTTTTAATCTGATTGGTATCGGTGCTGAGGATTTCCAGGGCGGTTTTGGGACCGACACCGTTGACGCTGATTAAAAGTTTAAAAAATTCCAGGTCATTCTCATTAGCAAATCCAAAGAGGCTGATCTCGTCTTCACGGACCTTTGTATAAATAAATAGCTCGACACCTTGACCAACCTGTACGTTATCAAAATGGCTGCCGGTCAGAAAAGTTTCATAGCCCACCTGCCCGCATAACACGATCACGGATTGTTTATGTTTGCCGATGATTTCTCCTTTCAGGAAACCGATCATAAATTTGTTTTTAAGTTTTACTCTGGAAGTATTATCGCGAAGGACTAGGTTACGTCCCGGAAGCGGCTTAGAAAAGCCGTTTTAAACTCGGGATATTGTCCCGCGCTGATGGCTTCCCGGACTTTTTCCATCAGCTTCAACAGGAAGTATAGGTTATTTAGTGAAAGCAGTCGAATGCCCAGCATCTCATTTTCCTTGACCAGATGGCGGATATAGCTCCGGCTGAATTTTCCGGTGGGATTTCCGGAGTCTTCAGGATCCAGCGGCAGGGAATCGCTGAAGAATTTTTCATTGGCGATGTGATGACGGCCGTCATTATTGTAAAAGCAGCCGTGGCGGGCGATGCGGGTAGCGTGAACGCAGTCAAACATGTCCACGCCTCTTTCAATTGATTCCAGCAGGTCCAGAGGTGTCCCCACGCCCATCAGATAGCGGGGTTTGTGATCGGGATAATGCGGCTGCATGACCTCCAGAATATGATACATTTCCTCGCGTTTTTCGCCGACTGACAATCCGCCGATGGCCAAACCGGGTGTGTCCAGTGACGAAATGAATTGGGTGGATTCAACCCGCAAATCATCAAAAATGGTTCCCTGGATAATCGGGAAAAGCGCTTGTGGGGGTCTTTCCCGGGGATCCTTTTCTTGCTCCAGTTGCAGATGGCGGGCCAGGCAGCGCTCAGCCCATTCGTGAGTTCTTTTCATGGCGCTTTCGGCGTATTTTTTTTCACTGTCGTGGGGAGCGCATTCGTCCAGTACCATGATAATGTCTGCGCCCAAATCATGTTCGATCTCCATGATTTTTTCCGGCGTCAGATAGTGTTTTCCGCCGTCCAGATGAGATTTGAATTCCACACCGTCGGCCGTGATTTTTACTTTGGAATCACCCTTTTTAGTGCCTTTGCCCAGCGAAAAAACCTGGAATCCGCCGGAGTCGGTCAGAATCGGTTTGTCCCAGTTGATCCACTTGTGCAGCCCGCCCATTTGCCGGATCAATTGGTGGCCCGGGCGCAGGTAAAGATGATAGGTGTTGGCCAGAATAATCTGCGCCCGGGCCTGTAGAAGTTCATCCGGTGATAAACCTTTGACGGAACCGAGCGTTCCCACGGGCATGAAAATGGGAGTTTCAATAGTGCCGTGCGGGGTAACAAAAAGCCCACGGCGTGCTTTGGTCCGTGGGTCTTTGGCAATAATTTCAAATTCAAACATTGAGCCTATTTCTTAGATTTGGCGGTTTTGGCAGCTTTTTTAACCGGTTTCTCTTTCTTTTCCAGCGCTTTTACCTCTTTGTCGAATTCTTCCGGCGCAATGGTTTTCGGCTTGTTTTTGTCCTGGGCTTTGGCAACTCTGGCCATGAATTTGGCCACCTGGTCGTTTCTGACGTCGCTGCGGCGTTTGCCGGTATAGAATGGATGGGAAGCGGAGGAAGTTTCAACTCTGATCACATAGTGTTCGACACCGTCAATCTTCTTTGTTTCATCGGATTTGAGAGTGGAGGTGGTAATAAATTCCGCCTCACTCATTACGTCGACGAAAACTACTTTGTTCAATTTGGGATGGATTTTGTCTTTCATAACGACTTAAGTCTTAAAAAGTAAGCGAATATTACTTATAAAGTATTTTTTTGGCAAGCGAATCTTAACTTATCGGAGATCGTTTTCTTATTTAATTTCCAGAATTTCCGCAGTGGTGGGTGGCTCCACTTTTTTGGTTTCTTCCACAATGGTGGTAGAGGCAACCAGATCACTGGTGTTCAGTCTCATCAGGTATACTCCCTGGGTGGTTCGTCCCTGGGTCGGAATTGATTTCAGGGGCAGCCTGATTACCTGTCCCATTTTGGAAATTATAATCAGATCAGCAGTGGCGTTTTCTTCAATGATTTTGGCCCCGACCAGTTTGCCGGTTTTAGCGGTAACGTTTGCGGTTTTAACGCCGGTTCCGCCGCGGGTTTGCAGACGATAGGCGGTGATTGGTGAAGATTTTCCCAGACCGTTTTCCATAATGACCAGCAGGTCGGATTTTTTGGGATCTTTGATTACTTCCATGTCAATAACGGTATCTCCCTGTTTGACCTTGATTCCTCTTACTCCCATGGATGATCGTCCTGTTGCGGTAATGTCATCTTCCTGGAAGCGGATTGATTTGCCTTCACGGGTAACAATAATTACTTCATTGCCCGGGTTGACCTGTCTGACCCAATGCAGGTTGTCTCCGTCGCGGAGTTTGATGGCAATCAGACCGGACTTGCGGACATTGGAAAAGTCCTCAACCTTGGTTTTTTTGATGGTGCCGCGGGTGGTGCACATCAAAAGATGAGCTCCGCTCATTTTTTCGGCCGTGGTCAGAATGGCCGTCACTATTTCGTTATCTGACAGCTGTAACAGATTGACAATCGGAGTTCCTTTGGCGGTGCGGGAGGCCTGTGGCATCTCATACACAGGCAAGCGGAATACTCTGCCCAGATTGGTAAAGAACAGCAGTTCATCGTGATTATTGGATTGGATCAGAATGCTGATTTCGTCCTCTTCCTTGGTGGTAGCGCCGATAATGCCTTTTCCGCCGCGTCCCTGCGTCTGGAAAGTGTTGACGGGAATTCTCTTGATGTAATTCTCACGGGACATCATTACTATCATGGGTTCATTGGGGATGGTGTCGCGGCTGGAGAATTTACCGACCGGGTTGGGATTGATTTCAGTTTTGCGCTCATCGCCATAGGTTTTGGCCATTTCTTTGGTTTCCTGCCGGACTATCTCAACAATCTTGCCCTCATTGGCCAGGATGTCTTCCATTTCTGCGATGAAAGCCAGTTTTTCGGCCAGTTCGTCCTCGATTTTTTGTCTTTCCAAACCGGCCAGGGTTTGCAGTTTCATATCAAGAATGGCCTTGGCCTGGAGCTCTGATAGTTTGAATTTTTTCATCAGGGCCACCTGCGCGTCTTCCTTGGTGGCGGACTTTTTGATGGTCTCGATTATGGCGTCAATGTGGTCCAAAGCAATTTTCAGTCCCTCCAGAATGTGGGCGCGGGCTTTGGCGATTTTCAGATCGTATTCGGTGCGGCGGCGTATGACCGTGATACGGTGAGTAATGAAATGTTCCAGAATCTGCTTCAGATCGAGTAATTTTGGTTGCAGTCCGTCCACCAGGGCAATCATGTTAAAATTGAAAGTGGATTGCATGGCTGTCAGTTTGTACAGCTGGTTCAGAAGCTTTTTGGGATAGGCCTCTTTTTTAAGCTCGATCACGATGCGGATGTCTTTTTTTGATTCGTCACGCAGATCGCTGATGCCGACGATTTTTTTGTCCCTGACCAGATCGGCGATTTTGGTAATCAGATCGGACTTGTTTACCTGATAGGGGATTTCGGTGATGATTATTTGGAAGCGGCCGCTTTTTCTTTCCTCAATCTCTGCTCTGGCTCTCATTACTATACCGCCGCGTCCTGTGGAATAAGCGGTTTTGATGGCATTATTGTCATAGATAATACCGGAGGTCGGGAAGTCGGGTCCTTTGATGTATTTCATCAGGTCGTCAATGGTGGCTTCCGGGTGATCGATCAGATGCAAAATGCCCAGACTGATTTCTTTTAAATTGTGCGGGGGGATGGAAGTGGCCATACCGACCGCGATTCCAGATGTTCCGTTCAGCAGCAGATTGGGGATTCTGGTGGGAAGAACCCGTGGTTCCTTGGCGGAAGCGTCATAGTTGTCCACCCATTCAATGGTTTCTTTATCTATGTCGAAAAGTATTTCGTCGGAAATCTTGTCCATTTTGGCCTCCGTGTAACGCATGGCGGCGGGCGAGTCTCCGTCAATTGAACCAAAGTTTCCCTGTCCTTTGACCAGGGTGTAACGCATGGCGAAATCCTGGGCCATTCTGACCATGGCCAAATATACCGAGGAGTCACCGTGGGGATGATATTTACCGAGTACTTCACCGACTACTTTAGCCGATTTCTTGAAACTGGCGTTGGACCGCAGTCCGATTTCGTGCATGGCGTAAAGGATACGACGGTGTACCGGTTTGAGTCCGTCGCGTACGTCAGGAAGGGCTCTTTGGACGATTACGCTCATGGCGTAGTCCAAATATGAGCTTTCCATTTCCGTGGTAATGTTGCGTGGTGAGTAATCTTTGAACAATTCTCCTGCCGAAGTTGTTTCTCCGGGGGTGGGAGATTCGTTTTGATTTGTGCTATTTTCTGCCATTTTAAAACGGGGTGAATTTGATTCGGCGACAGTTTAGCATAAGTAATTAATCCGGCCAATTGAAAAAAAGTCATATTTTTGGTAGAATAAAAGGATTTAATAAGTATCGACAAGCCAAAATATGGCAGAAAATAGTGTTACACCAAACAGCGGGACTCCGGGACAGGGGGATCAGACAGTTCCTTTATGGCTTAAGAAAGCTCAGGAAGCCAACGGGATGACCGGCGGGACACAGTCTTCGACGGTTCCCGCGGCTGAATCTTCACCTGTGAAACAAATACTGGCTCTCAAAGATCATGAAGAGAGCGCCAAATTTGACGATGAGGGAAAACAAGTGCTGGATAATGTGATCGCCAGTCCCGAGCAGGCTGTGGTAAAAAAAGAAGAAAAAGCTCTGGAAGGGCTGAAGTTTGAAGGGGCTGAAGAACCTGCCGTTTTGCCGTCCGTCAATGAAAAACCGGCTGATATTCTGGCTGAAAAACCTCTGAACGAAACACCGGACTGGTTGAAGAATCTTAGTGTTGGCCCGGAAAAGTCTACAAAAGAAGCCGTGCAAACTGAAAAAGTCCAAACCGAACTTTTAAAAACGATTGAAAATAAGCCCGAAGAGAAGTTGCCGGTCAGTCAGGAAAAGGAAAAGGTTGTTTCCGAGGCAACTCCTGAAGTGCTATCGGCAGAGGTTGTTTCCGCTGAGAAAAAGATTTCGGAGCAGACTAAAGAGGATGCCAAAGCCAAAGGAGATTTACTGGCCAGTTTGACCAAGGGATTGATTCAGGCTGTAAAGACCACCAAGGAAGAAGTGAAAAAGGGGAAGGTGGCCGGCATCGAGGAGGCCGATATAACTCTGGAGAATTTTGAGATGAACAAGGCTGCCCGGGAATACGGTAAAACCGCTACTGGTCAGGACAAACAAAAAGAATTGGCCGCCGAGCACCAACAACTGATAGAAGCGGAAAAGATTTTTCAGGAAGGGATGGCTACGGTTCGCGATCTGATCGCACCTTCTTCCATGGAAATCAATTATGACAATTTGCGGGTGGAGGGCATGTACTCTCGCACCTTTATGGTTTATTCCTATCCCCGTTATCTGGATACCAACTGGATGTCTCCGATTGTGAATTTTGACGCAACCATGGATATCGCCCAGTTTATTTTTCCGATAGATTCGGCCAAGATTATGAGGATCCTGTCTAAAAAAGTTACTCAGATGCAGTCGGCCATGAACTTGAATGCCGAAAAAGGACTGATCCGCGACCCTGCACTGGAAACCGCCTATGAGGACGCCGAACAGCTGCGTACTGAAATCCAGCGCGGTCAGGAAAAGTTTTTTCAGTTTGCCATGTATATTACGGTTTATGCCGATGAGTTGAAGAAAATTGATAAAATTTCCAAGCAACTGGAATCGATTTTGGGATCCAAACTGATTTTGACCAAAAAAGCGGATCTTCGAATGGAACACGGTTTCTATTCGACTTCTCCGATGTGTCTTGATGAGTTGGAAATACACCGCAATATGAATACCGGACCTCTTTCCACAACTTTTCCTTTCAGTTCATCCGATTTGACCAGTAATGAGGGGATTTTATACGGTTTGAACAGACATAATGACTCTCTGGTAATTTTCGACAGGTTCAGTCTTCCCAACGCCAATTCCGTAGTCTTTGCCATTTCCGGTGCCGGTAAGTCTTATTCGGTTAAACTGGAAATCGTCCGTTATTTGATGATGGGCGTGGATATTCTGGTGATCGATCCTGAAAATGAATATGAAGAATTAACCAAGACGGTTGGTGGTTCCTATCTGCGCGTGTCACTGACTTCGGATCGCCGCATCAACCCTTTTGATTTGCCGGCCCCGCTCAAGGATGAAGAATTACAGCCGGGAGACCTGCTCAGATCAAATATTATCAATCTGCACGGCTTATTGAAAATCATGCTGGGAGGGCTGACTCCGATGGAGGAAGGAATAATTGATAAAGCTCTGAACGATGTTTATTCGCTGAAGGGAATTACCATGGAGATGATTGATCCGTCCAATCTTCCCGTACCGACCATGGAGGATTTACATGCCTTACTTTTGAATATGGAGGGCGCCACGGATTTGGCTCAGAGACTGGAAAAATATACCAAGGGTACCTATTCGGGAATCTTTAACAAGCCCACCAATATTGACGTGAAGAGCGGTCTGATGGTGTTTTCCATACGTGACTTGGAGGACGCGCTGCGACCGATTGCTATGTATATTATCTTGAATTTTATCTGGAATAAGATCAGGTCTTCCCTGAAAAAACGTCTGATGATTGTGGATGAAGCCTGGACCATGATGCAGCATGAGGATTCCGCCAAATTTTTGTTCGGACTGGTTAAGAGAGCCAGAAAATACTATCTGGGCATTACGGTGATCAATCAGGACGTGGAAGATTTTATGAAATCTCCTTACGGTAAACCGATTGTCTCCAACTCAGCCATGTCACTGCTCTTGAAACAGTCACCGGCTTCCATAGCGGTTCTGCAAAAAACCTTTAATTTAACGGAAGGTGAGAAGTACATGCTGCTCAATTCCGGAGTGGGGCAGGGGCTTTTCTTCGCGGGAATGAAACATGTGGCGATACAGGTAATTGCCTCCTATACCGAGGATAAAATCGTAACCACCAATCCCGAGGAAATTTTACGCGGTCTAAGCTCGACTACTACGGAGACTTACGAGTAATTCACATGGATTTACTCTGTTCATTTATCCGGCGAAAACGGTTAAGGTTTTTTAGTTGAGGAAGGCGATGGCGGCATCCAGCTGTGGATCCTGACCGGCCTGTCTTTGCAGGTCTGTTATTTGTACCGTCTGGTCGGGAACGATGCCGATATGGTTGATGTCACGCAGTTCGGGGGTCAGCCATTTGGCGATGGTGAGTTTCAGCGTCGAATTGTCGGCATAGGAAGTGATTTCCTGAACGCTGCCCTTGCCGTAGGTGGTGGTGCCAATGATTCTGGCTATATTATAGTCCTGCAGTGCACCGGCAAAAATTTCCGAGGCGGAAGCCGATCCTTCGTTAACCAGAACCACGGTACGGTAATTTTGCAGTTCGCCTTCACCGTTGGAGAGATATTGTGACTGGTTTTGATCCCTGTCTACAGTTATAAACTCCACCTTGCCGCTACCGAGAAAGTGCCCTAAAATGGCTTGTGTACTGGTTAAATAGCCTCCGGGATTATTGCGCAGGTCGATGATCAGTTTCTGGGAACCGCTTTCGGCAATAGCCTCCAGATTTTGATTAAATTCTTTATCACTTGATTCGGTGAACTGATCAATCCGGAAATAGTTGATGTTGTTTCCAACGACTTTTCTTTGAATGGCCTCTATCGTGATTTTTTCGCGGACAATTTCAAAATAAAGTATGGTTGTATCGCGTCTGATTTTCAATTTTACGATGGTTCCGGCCGCTCCTTTGATTAAACCGGTAACCTGTTCGTAGGTCAGCTTCGTGAGCGTTTTTCCGTCAATTTCCAGGATTACGTCTTTGGTTTTCAGTCCGGCGCGATAGGCAGGGGAGTTGTTGATGGTGGTGAGTATAGTGAACTCGCCGTTTACCTGTTCGATAACGGCTCCGATACCTTCGTAGTCCTCAGGTATGTAAATATAACTGTCGCCGTCCGAATCGGGGGTATTGAAAATGGAATAGGGGTCTTCCAGGCTGTCCACCATGCCTGTAATAGCGCCATAGACCAGCTGGTCTTGTGATATTTGCTCGCCATATAGATACTGTGTGTTAATTTTGCTCCAGGCGTCCATCAGAATGCCGAATTTGTCGTTCTCCAGCAGTTCGGTTTCCGTGCCGGTTAGGTAATTGTCCAGATTGGGGGTGAGAACGGTTATATTTGGGGTTTCAGTCCCCTGTATAATCTGGGCGGCAATTTTGGCTTTAAAAAGCAGGTCAGCGGCATCTCCGCGGTTTAGAATCAGGTTGGGCCGGAAGTATTCCTGTTCTTTTTCGAAATATAGCCCGTATTTCCTGGCGGCTGCAAAAACCGAAGCCAGGGGGTGGGTGGTGCGAATGTCTTCATACAGGTCTTCTGCCAGAGGAGCAGAGAGGGGGATCGGCAGTCCGTATATTCTCATGATTAAAAGCAGTCCTTCCTGTCTGCTCAAATGTCCTGCCGGATAAAAATAATCGTTTAAATTGTTGGTAATGGCCCTCATATCCAGTGCTTTTTTGACATAGGGAGCAAACCAGCTTTCTTCAGGTACGTCCTGGTATCCGGTGAAAGTATTGAGTGTTTTGATTGGCTGGAAGCCCAGATAGCTCATGGTTGCTTTCAGGAAAGCGGCTTTATTGATTGGTTCCGATGGCCGAAAATTACCCAGACTGTCCAGGGTAAAAGCCTGGTGGTTGACCAGGTCGACAAACATGCCCAGGCGGGGATCAAGGGGGGAGACGTCGTTCAGATCGGCCATTACCGTTGCCTGCAGGGGCGGGGTAAGGCAGAGATTGATCAGAATAAACAGACCGGCAATAATGCCTGAAATTGGCTTTGTTTTAGAGCTCATTTGCGTTTTTAGCATTTATTAATGGTTTTATTCTACACTTTTTATCCGGCAAGTAAAATTGGCTTGGATAAGGCTTTTCCAAATTGACCGTAAAGGCCTGAAAGTGTATAATAATAGGATAAGTTTATGCGCTTAAATTAAATGAAAAAGTTACTCTCTTATTTGTTTCACACTTTGATTCTGATGGCTGTCGCCATGGGAATTTTTATGTGGTCTTTTTTTTATGAGGGCGCGATCAGACAGACTACGGCTTCGCAGCAGGGAGATCAGGTAATTCTGAAAGTGGAAACCAAGGTTAAGGCGGATGTGAACAGGGGAGGAGAAGTGATCAGTATTTCCGACGGTAAGGAGTTGGAACTGGGGGATATAATATCTTCCGGAGAATCCAAAGATATGATTATCAGTTTCGCCGGAGACGGCGAACTGCGGATGGACAGTCAGACCAGGGTACTGCTGTCTTATCTGGATAATGAAAAATCGGCTTTTTCTTTTAAATTGCTGGAGGGAAGAGTCTGGCTCAACAACGTCTATACTAATGCCGATTTAAATCTGGTTCTGGACGGAGGAGTCGTTTTTCCGGCGCAGAGCGTAATTTTTGCCAAACAGGAAGACGGGCAGGCCGGGGTATACGTAAATCAGCATGATGCGGTTCTGGGAATTGTTTCAACCGACTATGCCGGTAATCAAATCTTAACTGAAAATGATCAGGAAGTTATCAATAAGCTTTATCTTCCGCAGGGGACTATGGCCAATGTCTTTGCGGATAAGGTCAGGGAAAACCAGAAAACTATCGCCCGCCTGCTTTTTTCAAAAATGGTCAAGGAGTTTAATTACAGTCTGTTTGATAAAGAAAATCTCGTTTCAGATGCCTGGTTGAGCGGTAATATTGAAAAGGATCTGGTTATGACTACCGTGATTCGTGACTTCAGACTTAAAAGCATCAGAACCAGGGGAATTAAATATTCTTCGCTGGACGCGTCGAACTACAAAATTGATCAGGTATTGAAGGATCTCTCCAATACATTGACTTTTTCAGATGCACGTGTGGGCAAGCGGAATTTGGATGCTCTTTACGATCTGCTTTATGATGCCCAGTATTTATTTGATTATAACCGCAAACAGGAAGCCCAGGATCGTCTGAACAGTTTTACAACCATGGCCAATCAGCTGTTTCTGGTCTATGGAGAAGATTTAAAAAAACAGTATATAGAAAGAGTGAAAAGTGAATATGAATATTTATCTTTTGCCAGTCCGGTTGATTCTCTTTTCAGCTTGAAGCAGGTTTTGCAAAGAATTTATCTGGATTCAATCAAAGGGCAACCGGAGGAATTGTTCATGAAGTTTGCTTTTTTGACTGAGGATTTGTCGATAATCGGCTATTATGCCGAGAATAATGAGACTAAAAATATTGACCAGGTCTTTGATAATCATATGGACTCTTTCAAAGATTTGACTGAGAAATACAAGCAAGACGTTACGGCCAATATTACCTATGTGCAGCGACAGAACCAGGGGTTGGATAACTTGTTTACCCAGTACTCGGCGCTCTACCGTGAGAAATATTTTATTAAAAAATTGTTTGTAGAGAATACTTATCTGTCTTTGTTGCCACAGGGAAATGACAGGCTGGAAGAAATTCAAAACGTGATTGCCCAAAGAATTGATTTCCTGCGCAGACTGGAGAATTACTATTTGGATGGGGATGTTCCCACAATTGACGCCCAAAATATTCTTGCCCTGCTTTTTTCGGAAATTGCCAAGATTGAATTGCCGGAGGACTATCAGGTGGCCGTGAAGGCACTTTTCACAGATCGTCTGCAGGACTTCGGTATGTTTAGCAGATTCTTGAGTTCTCCGGAATACGTGAATTCCAATTTGAGAGGCAGTACGCCCAGACAGCGTTTTGAACAATTTAAGAAAGATAATCAGCAGGAAATTTCGGTGGAGCAGCTGGCAGAGGAAATGGCCAGGCAATTAATAAACGGCACTAATCAGTATGAATTGGGAACAATAGTTCCCGATGAAGAACCCGCGGGGCCGGTTATCAACGAAGAAACTGTTACAACCAATATTGACGGTGAGACTACTACAACAGAAAATCAGATCATTGATACCGGCACTTCCGGGGAAACGACCACTCCGGTCAAAGTTCCCAGAGTAAAGCGACCTACTTAGTTTAAAAGAACAATTGTCTTTTAGACGGGAGTTGTATAGAATTATGCAGGTTTTTTCGAAACTGCTTTACTTTTTAGTAATCGAAACTGATGGATCAAAAATCTTCAAGTACTTACGGTGCACAGAATATTACTGTTTTGGAAGGTTTGGCCGCTGTACGCAAACGTCCCGGCATGTATATCGGAACTACGGATGTGGCCGGTTTGCACCATTTAATCAAAGAAATAGTCGATAACTCCATCGATGAGGCCATGGCCGGCTTTTGTACCGATATAGTTGTCACACTCCATGAGGACGGATCGGTCTCGATTGAGGACAACGGCCGTGGAATCCCTGTCGACATTGTGGAAAAGACCGGTAAATCCGGTCTGGAGACGGTTCTGACGGTACTTCATGCCGGTGGGAAATTCGGCGAAGGCGGAGGATACAAGGTGTCGGGAGGTTTGCACGGTGTGGGAGCCTCGGTAGTTAACGCTCTTTCCAAATGGCTGAAAGCAGAGGTTTATCGTGACGGAAAAATTTATTTTTTGGAATTCAGAATTGGAGATCCACAAGGTAAAATAAAAGAAATTGGGGAAACGACCAAGACCGGAACCAAAATCACATTTTTGCCCGATAAAGATATATTTGAACATACCGAGTTTGATTTTGAAACAATCGTTTCCCGCCTTCGACAGCAGGCCTATTTGACCAAGGGAGTTTCCATAAAATTGAAGGATGAAAGAACCGGCAATTGCAATCAATTCTATTTTGAGGGCGGCATCAGGTCCTATGTCCATCATCTTAATGAGAACAAAGAAGTAATCGGCAGCATTTTTTATCTGGATAAAACGGTAGAGGAAGGAGCGATTGAAATTGCCATGCAATACACCAATGCTTTTAACGATCAGGTGCTGACCTTCGCCAATACCATTTATACTCCTGAAGGTGGGATGCATCTGACAGGTTACCGTGCTGCTTTGACCAGAACGTTAAATTCATTCGCACGTGAAACCGGTTTATTAAAAGAAAAGGATGATAATCTGACTTCAGATGACGTGAGGGAGGGGTTAACTGCTGTTATTTCCGTAAAAATTGCCGATCCTCAGTTTGAAGGCCAGACCAAGAGCAAGTTGGGTAATTCGGAGATCAGAACCGCAGTGGAAAATGTTTTTGCGCAGAATTTTTATGAATATTTGCTGGAGAATCCGACGGATGCCAAAGCTATGTTCTTCAAATGCGCTTTGGCTGCCCGGGCCAGACTTGCAGCGCGCGCAGCGCGCGATGCCATTGTCCGCAAGGGAGCCCTGGAAGGAATGACTTTACCGGGAAAGCTGTCAGACTGCTCATCAAAAGATCCACACAATTCCGAACTGTTTATTGTTGAGGGAGATTCCGCCGGAGGTTCGGCTAAACAGGGCAGAAACAGAGAAACACAGGCGATTCTTCCCCTGAAAGGAAAAATTCTCAACGTTGAGCAGGCCCGCATGGATAAAATTTTGAGCAATACCGAAATTAAAGCTTTAATTATCGCTATTGGTGCCGGGGTTGGTGATACTTTTGATATTTCCAAGCTTCGTTACAACAGAATTGTTTTTATGACTGATGCCGATGTGGATGGCGCACATATCAGAACTCTGCTTTTAACGTTGTTTTATCGTCATCTGAGGCCGCTGATTGAGGGGGGTTACGTCTATATTGCCCAACCCCCGCTCTATAAACTGGAACAGGGGAAAAAAGTGGCCTATGCTTTTACTCCGGAAGAGATGGAAATGGTGAAAAATACTTTTCCCAATCCGGAAAAAGTACATCCTCAAAGATATAAAGGTCTGGGTGAAATGAATCCGGAACAGCTTTGGGAAACCACCATGGATCCGGATAAACGTTCTATGCTTTGCGTCACTATTGAAGACGCCGAGCTGGCGGATAAAGTGTTTGAGACGCTGATGGGGGCGGAGGTTGCTCCCCGCAAGAAGTTTATTCAGGCCCATGCCAAAGCAGTTCAGAATTTGGATATATAAGCGTACCCGAGGAATTGTCAGGTTTGTTTTAATTTGACAGTTAGGGGGGATGGAAGGCATACTCGAGTCCGTCCGAAGGCAATGTTTTAACAATTAATCCATTTGAAAGGGGGTAATATATATGGCAGTAAAAGTAATTAGAAATCCAAAAGAGTCCGTAGACAGGCTGATTGCCAGATTTAATAAGAAAGTGCAATCAAGCCGCGTAATAGTACAGTTGAAAGCCAGACGTTATTTCAAGAAACCGTTGCGCAAGAGACAGGTAAGAGCGGCAGCCATTATGAGAGACATGCATAGAAGCAAGAGAGAGAAGATGAAATATTATTAGAAACGGAAGGGCTTCAAGGGAACGACACTCTGAAGCCCTTTTTTGTATCTGGCTGGTCTTAATAATAATTGGAAAAGTTTGGCTAAAATTAAACAAAATTTAGAACGGATACAGGAATTGGGATTGCAGGATCAGCTGGCGGCTGAGGTGTGGCTGGCCTTTTTACTGGAAAAAGATCGGGCTTTTTTATTTGCACATCCCGACATTGAGCTGAGTACAAAAGTTGAACAAAGGTTTTTGCAGGGTGTCCAGGAAATGGCTTCGGGAAAGCCTTTATCGCAATTAACCGGATTGAAAGAATTTTATGGAATAGAATTCCGGGTAAATGAAAAGGTACTGATTCCCCGGCCGGAATCGGAATTGCTGGTTGATCTGGTGCGGGAATTTTTAAACACTCATTCTTATGGGGGAAAGTTGCTGCTAGCGGATATCGGAACGGGGTCGGGATGCATCTTGCTGTCTATTTTAAAGTCGCTAGGGTATGGAAAGGGGATTGGCGTGGAAATTTCAGCAGACGCTTTGGAGGTTGCCAGGGAAAACTCTGAACAACTCGGATTGTCAGATCGAGTAACCTGGCTGCAGGGAAGTTTACTGCAGCCGCTGGAAGTGCCGGCGCAGATAATAGTGGCCAATTTGCCGTATATCGGCAGGGAAAGGTTTAATTTTGTAGCAGAGAATGTAGCCCGTTTTGAGCCGGAAGTCGCTTTATACGGCGGGGATGACGGTTTGGATCTTTATCGGCAATTGTTTACGCAGATTATTGAGAAATCCTGGCGGCCGGATTTTCTGGCCGGTGAATTCGGATTTGGACAGCAGGAGGAAATGGAAGAAACGCTTGAACAATATTTTTATCAATACCAATGGAAGGTGATTCCCGACTTGGCTGGGATTCCCAGAGTCTTTGTGGTAGAGTTTGGCAGTCCCAAAAATGAATAACAGGCAGATCCCCGAAACGGATTTGCCAAAAATATTAAAAAATCTCTTATATGATGTTAGATAAATTGCAGAATCTGGAAAATGAATTCCTGAAGCTGGAAAAGGAAATGGCTGATCCGGAAATGATGACCAGACAGGCCGAATATCTCAAACTGACGCGCAGACACAAGGAACTTTCAAAGGTTGTGATCTTGTACCGGGAGTGTAAAAAATTTGAACAGCAGGTTAAGGACTCGGAGGAAATATTGGCTCAGGAAAGCGATGAGGAAATGCGGGAATTTGCCAAGGAACAATTGAAAACCGCCAAGGAAGAATTGTTGAAAAACGAAGAAGCCATCAAGGTAGAGCTTTTACCGAAGGACCCCAATGACTTCAAAAATGCCATTGTGGAGATGCGGGCCGGGGCGGGCGGTGAGGAAGCCGCTTTATTTGCCGGAGAGCTGGCCAGAGCCTATATGAAGTATCTGGAAGGACATAATTATAAGATTGAAATTATCAATAAGAACGAAGCCCAGGCCGGTGGAATCAAGGAAATGATTTTCAAAGTGGTGGGCGGGGAGATGCCATACGGGCTGATGAAATATGAGTCGGGCGTGCACCGGGTGCAACGCGTGCCGGAGACGGAGAGCAAGGGACGTGTTCACACTTCCACCATTACGGTGGCCGTATTGCCGGAGGCAGAGGAAGTGGATGTTACGATCAAAGATGCCGATTTGAAAATTGACGTGTTTCGGGCCGGCGGACCGGGCGGACAGAGCGTAAATACCACTGATTCCGCAGTTAGAATTACCCATCTTCCCAGCGGTCTGGTGGTTTCCATGCAGGATGAAAAGTCACAGTTGAAGAACAAGGCCAGGGCTATGGAAATTTTACGCACCAGACTTTACGCAATGGAACAGGAAAAGAGACAGAAGGAGTTGGGAGAGCAAAGATTGGCCCAGATCGGCACCGGTGACCGGTCGGAAAAAATCCGAACCTATAATTTTCCGCAGGATCGCATTACCGATCATCGCATCAATAAAAACTGGTCAAATCTCCCCGCCATTATGGAAGGGGACATGCAGGATATGTTTGAATCGCTCCGTATGGAGGACCAGGCCCAGAAACTGGCGGAGGCGGCGGGATAAAACTTGAACTGCGCAGAGGATAACGGTGGCGTTGGCTGCCTTATTGAAACGGGTTTAAATCAATACTCTTGATTGAGGATACTATTTGAGCAGGAATGCCGGTTAGTTTATCGATCGCGCTTTGCATGGAAGCCTGGATGGACAGATACCCGTCCTGAATGGTTTTGATGTTGTTATTGATGGCGTCCAGATAGCTTTTTAGTCCTTCGTACAAATAATAGCCGAGAATGATGATAATTATGTATGGTATGGCCTGAATGAAGTAATGGATGAGAGTGTTGCGGAATTCCTGTTTTTCTTTTTTCAGGTGGAATTCGAGCAATTGATGCAGAGTGGCGTTTTGTTCCCGCAGCAGCTGAATAATGATTTGATTGTCGTTTTCCATGTTTTAGGATAATGTTTTCTATCGCAGTATAATTTAAATCTAAAAAAAGGTAAGAGATGTTAATAGATTCACATTCACATTTGCATTTTCATAAGAGTTTTCCCGATTATGAAGAGGTATTGCAAAGGGCCAAGGAAGCCGGAGTAAGCAGACAGGTATTGATTGGCTGTGAAATGTCCGATTCACTTCGGGCCTGCCAATTTGCCCAGCAGCATGAAGAACTTTCTTGGGTGATCGGTATTCATCCCCATGAAATAAATCAGGTGACTCCTGAAAATTTAAAGATTATCAGGGATGTTTTGGGGAGGGGCGGGGAATATTCCGATTTGAAAAAGTTGCCGGTGGCGGTCGGGGAGATTGGTCTGGATTATTATCGCAATATCCAATCGCCGGAGCTGCAACGGGAAGGTTTCAGGGAACTACTGAAGGTGGCCCTGGATTTTGATTTACCGGTGGTTATCCATATGCGTGATGCCTTTGAAGATTGCCGTAAAATAATGGAAGAAATGAAGGTGAAGAAGGCAGTCCTGCATTGTTTCAGCGGCGGGCTGGAACAGGCTGATTGGGCTTGGGAACGAGGCTATCTGACCTCTTTTACCGGCAGCGTAACTTATCCTAAAAATACTGTTTTGATGGAGGTGGCCAAGAAGGCTCCGGACGATCTGTACATGCTGGAGACGGATTGTCCTTTTCTGGCTCCGCAAAATCACCGCGGCAAGAGAAATGAACCGGCTTTCGTGATGGACATAGCCAGGCATGTGGCCATGCTGCGCGGACACAGTCTGGAACAGGTGGCGAAGCATACGACCGTCAATGCCGAAAGGTTTTTCGGGATTTAACTGAAAAATAATCTCGCGGCTTGTTCCAAATCGTTTACGGACAAGATTTTACTTTTTCCTCCGCCGGTCGGAGTTTTGGGAGAAGCAGCAGTAACAATGGTATCAAAGCCCAGTTTGCTGGCCTCCTTGATGCGTTTTTCCAGATGGCTGGCCGGACGGAGTTCTCCGGAAAGGCCGATTTCCCCCAGAAATACAGATTTTTCCGGCAGTGGGATTTTTTTGAAGGAAGAAATGATCGCCATGGCCACACTTAAATCAACTGACGGTTCGGACAGTTTGAAACCGCCGATTACATTGGCGAAAATGTCCTGGGCATTGAGATTCATTTTCAGATATTTTTGCAATACTGCTGCGATCAGTTGCAGACGGTTTATATCCAGACCGTTGGCGGTGCGCTTGGGATAGCCGAAAATGGTCGGATTGGTGAGCGCCTGTACTTCCAGGAGCAGTGGGCGGGTGCCTTCCAGCGTGACGGTAATGGCCGAGCCGAGAGCGTTTTTTTTGCGTCCCTGCAGGAAAATTTCCGAGGGATTGGCGACTTCGGTCAGCCCGCTTTCGCCCATTTCCATAATGGCGATTTCATTGGTCGAGCCGAAACGGTTTTTCAGTCCGCGGATCAGGCGCAGTTGCTGATGTCTTTCTCCTTCGATAAAAAGTACCGTATCCACCAGATGTTCCAGTACTTTGGGGCCGGCCAGTTCGCCCTCTTTGTTGACGTGGCCGACAATCAGACAGGTGATTTGGCGGCTTTTACAGACTTCCATCAGCCTTTCGGTACAATAGCGGATCTGACTGATGCTGCCGGGCAGGGAGGCAATATCCAGCGAATAGAGTACCTGAATGGAATCAATCACCAATACTTGTGGCTGGAGGTTTTCCAGCTGCCCCAGAATGTTTTCCAGGCAGGTTTCGGAAAGCAGGGAGATATCGGCGGAATTGATTTTCAGGCGGCGGGCGCGCGAGGCGATTTGTTCGGAAGATTCCTCTCCGGAAATATAGAGTACCGATTGCTGGGCAGTTACGGCGTCGGCGCACAGTTCCAAAGTCAGGGTGGACTTGCCGATGCCCGGTTCCCCGCTTAGCAGAATGAGACTGCCGATTTTCACGCCGCCGCCCAGAACATTGTTCAGATCGGTGAATCTGGTCGGAAAACGGCTGACTGCCGACTCACGGTGTTGATCCAGCTTCAGTATGGAATTAACAGGCCTGTGTTCATGGCGTGAAGCGGAAATTGAATTGTTTTTTGGAGCTGTCATCTGGGTTTCCTCGCTAAGTGAATTCCATTCCTGGCAGTCGGGACAGCGACCCAGCCATTTGGGGCTTTGAAAACCGCATTTTTGGCAGACAAAGATAGTTTTGACTTTCATGAGAGCTTGCTTAGGTTATGCATTTAGCACCTGATAATATACGGCTTCGGTGTTTCTGGCCATTTTGGCGGCTGAGAACTCGCGCCAGCGGGTAAAACCGTTTTGTTTCAATTTCTCATCTAATTCCGGCCGGTTGAGCAGGGACACAATTGATTTGACGAGTTCATTTTTGTTGCCGGGTGGAATAAGGATTCCCTGATCGGGATTTTCAATAATTTCCGGAATGCCTCCGACCTCCGAGGCGATGACAGGAAGGCCGTTCTGCATGGCCTCCAGTATAACCAGGCCGAAAGCTTCTTTTAAACTGGGTAAGACAAACAGGTCGGCGGACTGCATCAGTTTTTCAATATCGTTTCTTTGACCCAATAGCATAACTTTTTTATCCAGACTTAAATTTGTGATTAACTTTTCCAGTCCTGCCCTTTCCGGACCGCTTCCGGCAATCACAAGCTTGATATTGTCCGTTTTACGGCTGACCGCTTTGAAGGCGGAAATCAGATATTTATAACCTTTACGCGGGTGCAGAGCTCCTGCCGAAAAGATAATACGGGTTTGAGGACCCGCGGCAAAAATGTTTTTCTTGATAGCGGTAATTTGTAATTCACTTAATTGGATTGCCCGTTCTTCAATCCCGTTATGGACAGTGGTAATTTTATAGGATTGATGCGGATAAAGTCTGGACATCAGCAGTCGGTTGGCTTTGGATACGGTGATGATTTTTTTTGGTACCGTCAAAACCAGTTTTTTGAAAAGTTTTTTGTGCCCGCGCAGGGCAAACGGATCGTGTTCGGTCGTTACCAACGGGATGTGCCAGCGAAGGGCAGCCAGATAAGCAAATTTGCAGGCTACGGGGTTCCAGACGTGGGCGTGAATCAGGTCCGGCTTTTCCTCTTTGAGTATTTTGGACAATTGCCAGTAATTCCCTGTGGAATTTTTGTCGGCAGTGTCCATTATAATGGTTTTGATATCGTCTTTTTGCAAATCTTTATACCATTCCTCCAGTTCGGGGCTTTTTCGTCCCACAACTATGGGTAGATATTTGTTCCGGTCCAGATGTTTGGCTAAAAGCAGTATCTGTTTTTCCGCCCCGCCGTAGAGTGGCGTGTCGGTATAAAGTAGTACTTTGAGTGGAGATTTTTTCATTATGGAAGAATATCCGGGCTGTTTACCAGAAGATATTAAACTGACGGCCGGTCTCTGGCAATCAAGATTGAAGAATAAGGGGGGATTGGGCCGCCGCGCAATGGAGCGCGGCGGCATGAATGGAAAGGAGGGGAGCGCAGGAGACGGATGTACGCGATTTGTACTTGATGTTGGTTGTTGGCTCACGGCTTTTAAGCCCCGGTAATGCCTCCACGGAAGCATTTGACCGGCGGTCGGAGAGCGGTTGCGGAGTCCGGATGTCCGCAAACACTGTTCACGACAGTGATCAGCCGTTGTACTTTGCAACCGAGACTTTCCAGCTCTTTGAGAAGCTCGTCGTCATCGAGTCTCTTGTCACCCTCCGTTGACATCCGGTCAATCAGTGCCAGGCTTACCTGTTCGATGGCTTTTACTTCCGCGATCAGCTCTTTACGCGTCATCCTCATCTGCATCCTTCCTTTCTCTGAAGGTCTGAATTTAACCTGGAAAACCAAGTTTGATTCAAGGCAAGTATTATCAATAAATTTGTCATAAAATCAAATCTATCTCTGTTGACAGCAAATTTGCCTGTTGTCGAAAAAATGTTGAATTTATTCACAGGGCGTGATAGTTTTTCGGCGCACCAATTCGTGGGTCTGTAGCTCAGCTGGTAGAGCGGCTCCCTCTTAAGGAGATGGTCCCCGGTTCGATCCCGGGCAGGCCCACCAAAGAAATTGTATGAAAATTCAAAGCAGTAGACTGGTGATCAGAGATTTCACAATGGATGATGTGGAGTCTTTTTCGGCACTGGCGGCAGACCCGGAGGTAACGCGTTTTTTGTATTGGGGACCTTATAATACAACGCAGACACGACAGTTTGTCCGTAAAGCAGTTTCTTTGTCAGAGCCATCTCCCAGAAGAAAATATCTGCTGGTTATCGAAGACCGGCAAAAGGAATTGCTGGGATACATCCATTTGAACATTAAAAGTTTTATCAATGCCGAGGCGGAGATCACTTATTGTCTGCAAAAGAAGTATTGGGGGCAGGGTTTGGGGTCGGAAGCCGTAAGAGCGGTTTTGAAGTATTCTTTCGAAAAATTACATTTACACCGGGTTTTTGCGCGGATAGACGAAGAAAATGTAAAATCAGCCGCTTTATTGAAAAAAAACGGCTTTGTTTATGAGGGGAAATTGAGGCAAGATGCATTTATGAAAGGGCAGTGGCGTGATTCATTAATCTTTTCGGTCTTGTCCCATGAATTTCTTTCCGATCAAGAAAAATCAGTTTGATCTATCCGGTTTATTGGAAGTTCCCTATAAGATGGCATTGCAAACCAAAAAGGATTATTTGAGTATGCCGCAGCGGCCGAAAATTTGTCTGGAAGAATTTCGTGGGGATATTGAACCGGGTGTTTTTTTGATGCCGCTTTTTATAAATTGGCGCTGTCCTTTGCCGGAGGGAGATTTGATGGCTTCTACGTTGCTTTCTATCGGTTTGAAAAAGGAGATACGCCGCTCTTTGCGCTATGCAAAAGTCCGGGGGTTGTCCTGTAACGTTGAAAATCCTCTCAGGGTTGAGTCGTTTGAAAAGTTTAGGGATTTCTATGGCAAAGTAATGGAAGAAAAGGGCTATGAGACCATTCTAAAGCCGGAATATTATCAAAGACACCGTCCGGAAGATCTATACCTGCTTTCATTATTGGATTCGGCAGGTCAAATTCTGGGGGGCATGATTGTCAATCGTCTTTCGCAATCAAAATTATCCACGCATTTCAAAGCTGCTTTACCCGAAAAGAATGGTTATCATGATTTGATTATGACGGAGGCTCTTTATCGTTTGGCAGCAACGCTTGGCGTCAAAACACTGTATTATGGTAAGGATTTTAATTTAAGGGGACTGGACAGCAAGAAACCCTCACTGTTTTTTTATAAATTACGCTGGGGATATAGACCTTTTATCAGCTGGAATCTGCCGACAGCTTACGTTGATCTGCGTTTTTTGAGTGAACGCGATATTTCGCATGTATTTTTTCTTTCTGTGGTCAACCGGGACGGAATCGGGAGCCAAAGGGATTATCAATTGGTTTTGAATTTTGTCTTGGGAAAGACAAAAATTGATGATATGACTCAATCGCTTGAGTATCTGTCAAAAAATTACAATTATGGCGTTAATGTTTATGATTCCAGTTGGCGAGTGCTTTATGGCAAATAATTAACAGTCCTGATTTTGGGCTGATTTTTAATCTTTAGAACTGGCCTGAATTGGCTTTTTGTTGTATAATATGGGGATTAAACATCATATTATGGAACAGCAGAGAGAAATTAATCTTATTGAAGAAAACCGCGGTCAGACCCCGAGTCAGATTGATGCTTCTGAACAGCGTGTATTAAAGGAGCAAAGACATATTATAAAATCATTCAAGTCCCGTTTTAACGCCAATCGGAGATGGTATGATCGTTTCGCTGATTTTATGACTGAGGAATTCGGTACAATCTGGTTTTTTGTAGCCAATCTGATCTGGTATATTGTCTGGATGGCCTGGAATTCAAATATTTTCCCCTGGCTGACGAAATTCGATCCTTATCCGTTTAATTTTCTGACCATGATGGTTTCACTGGAGGCCATCTTTTTATCCATCATTGTTTTGATTTCCCAGAACAGACAATCCGGTATTGCTGATATGAGGGAGGAAATTGATTTTAATATTAATGTCAGGGCAGAACAGGAAATTACCAAGATTCTGATTATGCTACAGCAGATTCAGACGCAAATGGGTATAGCCGGTGTTTTGGACGAGGAGCTGGAGGAAATGGAAAAACAGCTGGATTTGGACGAAATTGAGCAGCAACTTTCTTCAGATTATGATAAAAGGAAAAGGAATTAATCCTTTTTTCCATGCCGGAGCTGCCGGAAGTTGAGACAGTAATGCGTCAGGTCAAGAGTCAGGTGCTTCACAAGAAGTTCTGGAAGGTTAAAGTGTCCGACAAGGCCATTGTCCTGCCTTCTGTCCGGGTTTTGGAGGAGTTATTGCCCGGCAAGGTGATCATCGACGTCAGAAGAAAGGGAAAGTTCTTAATATTTGATTTGAGTGAAAATTTGGTAATGGTGGTGCATCTTAGAATGACCGGAATGCTTTTATTTGCTCCGTCGGAACGTCTGAAAAAGTTTATCCGGGTGGAGTTTCTTTTTACTAACGCTAAAAAGATGTTTTTCTCCGACATCCGCAGATTCGGCAGAATTTGGCTTTATCATAAATCCGAATATGTGCAGAAAACCGGGTTGGGCAAATTGGGGGTGGACCCGATTTTGGAAGCCATGGATTTAGACCTGATGGAGATACTATATTCGAACAAAAAAGGCATTTTGAAGAATAAACTGTTGGATCAGACTTTGGTGGCCGGTATTGGAAATATTTATGCCGATGAAATATGTTATAAAATCGGACTGCATCCGGCCAGCCGAACTGAAAAATTGAACAAAAGAGACTTGGCGGCGCTGCAGGAAGCAATTATTCATTGTTTAACCGATGGGATAAAACATAATGGCACTACTATTTCTGATTTTGTCGGGACCAGGGGGGATGCCGGAAAACATCAGAAATATCTGCAGATTTACGGCAGGACGGGAGATCCTTGCTACAGATGTGGAACCCAGATAAGGAAGACCAGAGTGGCCGGACGGGGGACTTACTTTTGCCTCAAATGCCAGAAGCTGAAGCAATAATTCAATTGCCGGTCAAATCTGCACTTTTCTGGCAATTACGAATTTTAGATAGTTTCCTTCCGGGAAATATGGGGTCAGCGGATGGTCGGCCGGCTGAGACTTCTTTTCAATGATCTGCAGCTGGCAATTGGAACTCTCTGCGGTCCAGTTGAGCATGCGCAGAAAGTCCTCATCGTTTAATGATGCGGAACAGGAAGATGAAACCAGAATGCCGTTTTCGGCCAGGGCTTTGAGTGCCAGTGAATTAATGGAAATGTAGCCTTTGAGGCCTTCGTTGAAATTGTTGCGGGATTTGATGAAAGCCGGCGGGTCAACAATAATCACGTCCAGAGATTCAGTGGCAACGTTTTCAAGATATTTGAAGCAGTCTGCGGTTATTTCCGCATGCGGACAGGGAACTTTATTCAACTCCATATTGGTTCCGGCAATGATTGTAGCTGGTTCGGAGATGTCTACGGAATCAACCTGCGAGGCTCCGGAGGTTGCTGCATACACGGAAAATCCTCCCGTATAGCTGAATAAATTAAGTACTCGCTTTCCCTCAACATACTTGGTGAGTGCCTGGCGATTATCCCTTTGATCAAGGAAAAATCCGGTCTTTTGCCCCTGGCGGAAATCAACCAGAAAGCTATGTCCGTTTTCCAGAATGGTTTCCGTTTCCACTTCCTGACCGTGCAACAGTTCTTGATGGAAGGAGGGGAGTCCTTCGTGCTGCCGGGCGGGCAAATCGGATTTTTCCATGATGGAAATCGGTGTTTCACCAAAAATTTCCTGATAGGTCTTTAATAAAGCCTGAATAAAAGTTTTCTTCAGCTTTTCCGCTCCCAGGGTGTGTACCTGCAGAATCAGCGTGTGATTGTACTTGTCCACAACCAAGCCTGGCAGAAAGTCCGATTCGGCGAAAATCAGGCGGCAGGCGGTCGTTTCGCTGCTCAGAACGAATTGCTGGCGGAGCAATAGAGCTTGCTCGATTTTATGTTCCAGAAAGGCTTGATCGATTTTTTCTTTTTCCCGCCAGGAAAGGGCCCGAACGGCAATCTGTGACTGTGAATTGTAATAACCGTGCAGCAAAAACTGACCGTCAATAAAAACCGAGACAATTTGACCGTCCAGGCTGTCGGGGTGGCCGGGTTCGATGTTTTTGATTGCTCCGCTGAAAATCCAGGGGTGCTTGTGTCCCTGGAACTGCTTGCGGCGTTCCGGCCGGAGGTTGATTCGTGGGTACATGGGTTCGTGTGGTTATGCGACTTTGCCTTCGATGTGGTCGCCATCCTCGCTATTCAATGGTGCTGAGAGAGGGAATCGAACCCTCACGGTATTGCTACCACGGGATTTTAAGTCCCGCGCGTCTACCAATTCCGCCATCCCAGCAAATTTCAACTGCTAGAAATTTTTACTATATTCAGCTTATAAAGTAAAGAAACTCTAAAAATGGGGATCAGTTTACTTTAAATGACTTTACCGTATTGTTTATCTGATCAATGACAGGCGTGTTTTCCTGTGTGGAATAGGTCCCCATCATGATATAGCCGGCCTTGTCTTTGACCGCGTAAGTCTGAACAAATTTTGTGACCGGGTCGGTCTGGTTCAGACGGGCTTCGAACTCGGTGTAATAGGTTTCCTGGCTTTGACCTCCCACTTGAATATTGATGATTTCACGTTTGGTTTCCTTGTAATCAAGAAGCCCTGTCCTTTGGCGGTTAATAATCTCCTTGGCATAATCAAGACTGCTCAAGGCCAGCTGCAGATCGTTTCTCACTATGTTGATATTGGCGGTAAAAGTATCGTTTTTGATATTGTTGCGTATGACCAGCTGGGTTTCACGGGGAATTTCACTGGTAAAATCCTTGGGCTCAATCACATCCCAGGTGCCGGGAAAAGACAGACTGAATTGGCTGTTCTGATAAGTACGGGTTTCAGTGTTATCGGCATTGGCGTCTGTTGAGGTGCCGGTCTGGTTGTCCGCGCTGAAACACCCCGAAAGCGTGAAGGCCGTGGATAATAATAATATAGATAGTATTTTTTTATTCATGGTTGTAATTTATTTGCGAATATATTAGAACAAAACACCAATTAAGTAAAAATAATCAATCCAATGCAGCTTCCCAAGGAATTTCAAGTAGACTGGCCGGGTTTTATAAAGGATCAATCTCCTTTGAAGGAATTGAAAACCCTTTATAAATCCGACAAAGATATGACCGGTAAGCTTTTTTTGCCTGAATTTCGCGAGACTACGGGCAAAACGGTTTTTCTGGTGCCGGCCTATATCATGTGGCGCAAGAGGGTTGACGCGACTGATCTTTTGGAAAGCGATTCGATTTCTGCAACCCGAAAAAAGCTCCTCCGTAAGGCTATTCGTAAGTCCGAGCAGCTGGGGGTGACCTATAAACTGGTAAATCCCGTACAAATTGCCGATTTTCAGAGATTTTTTGATTATTATAAGAAGTTTTGTGTCGAAATGGACTATCAAATCCTGCTTGGCGACAGGTATTACCAGACTCACCAACCCAGGCATCTTTTTCTGATAGAAGTCTGGAAAGGGGATGAATATCTGGGGGCAAGACTGGTCTGCCAATATATAAACAACCTTTCTACAGATTACCGTGCTATCGCGCGTACCAAAGAAGTTCGGGAAGGTTATGACATAGTTTGTGAAAAAATGTATTTCGACCTTGCTGCCAGGCTGGGCGTTAAGCTGTTGGGGAGAGGGAAGGAGCTGAATTGCCGGGGTATTGGCGGAAAAAGTATCGGAATGCTTTGGAACAAGCTAAAATATGGCTATAAACCGGTTGTTCCGGCTTACGTGCCCCGATTTTACAGTGACTATGAATTTTTGAAGAAGCTTCCTTTTGATTTGTTCTTTTTTGTGTCCATCCAGAATGTCCAGGAGCTGTGGGAGGGTGGTCAGCAAGAGTTTCAGTTAAATTTTGTCTGCGGAGATAGACCAAATGTTGACGATATTCGTTCCGTAAAAGAAAAATCCCCGTTCCCGGTGAAAGTTTGGGACAGGGATTTTAATGAAATTATGCTGGCCGATTCGAATTGATTGATTCGACGTTGACTGGTTAGGAAAGTATTTTATCAACGAGGCCGTATTTGAGAGCCTCTTCAGCGCTCATGAAATTATCACGATCGGTGTCCTTTTCGATGGTCTTGAGATTTTGCCCGGTGTGCTTGGCCAGAATCTTGTTCAGGACGTCACGGGTTTTAGTAATGTGGTTGGCGTGCAGTATTATGTCGGAAGCCTGTCCCTCCGTACCTCCCAAAGGCTGATGTATCATTGCTTCACCATGGGGAAGAATGTATCTTTTTCCTTTGGCTCCGCCCGTTAAAAGCAGGGCCCCCATGGAGGCGCAGATTCCCATGCAGACAGTGGAAACATCAGGCTTGATCAGCTGCATGGTGTCATAGATGGCCAGTCCGGCCGAGACCGATCCCCCTGGGGACTGTATATATATAGTAATGTCTTTTTTGGGGTCTTCAGCCTGCAGGAAGAGCAGTTGGGCGATGATGGTGTTGGCCACGGAGTCATTGATGGCAGAGCCGAGAATGATAACGCGGTCTTTCAGCAGGCGGGAATAAATATCATAGGCTCTTTCTCCCAGATTGGTCTTTTCTATGACGGTCGGGATAAGGATGGACTCGTTCCGGATACCTTTTTGATTCTTCTGCGAACTATGAATACTTTGTAACATGTTGGTCGTTTATGTTTTAGTTTTCTGGCTTTATTATAGCACTTTTCAGGGATTTCCAAAAACAATAAAATAGTTGAAGATTTTTCTTGACTTTGGGTAATCGTTTATATATTATGCCGTCGCTTTCAGAGGAAAGGGGGACTTTAAACGCTACACCTTAAGCCCTCAAATATTCGTTCTGATAGCCAAATCAAAGTTCATTAACATTTAGGGTGTAGTAGAGAAGAGTTGGATTTTGCATAACTTGAATTTCAAGTTAGTGCTACTAATAACTTTTTGAAGTTTGTGGAATATTTCTTCGGAAATTTTCCATTATTTTATTCGAAGAGTTTGATCCTAGCTCAGGATTAACGCTGGCGGTGTGCCTAACACATGCAAGTCGAGCGCCCTGGACCCTGTTTCCAATAAATTGGAGGTAGAGTCCAGGGAGCGGCAGACGGGAGAGTAATACGTTGATAACTGCCCCGAAGACAGGGATAAGCCTTAGAAATAGGGTCTAATACCGGATGGTCTCGAAAGAGTAAAGCAGCAATGCGCTTTGGGAGGTGTCTGCGGCCTATCAGTTTGTTGGTGAGGTAATGGCTTACCAAGACTATGACGG
>CAZNDB010000005.1:0-58976 GCA_964571725.1 uncultured Candidatus Peribacteria bacterium
AGTGCCTTGTTCTATCCATTGAACTACGAGAGCTCGGCCTCAATATAGGTAAACCCCGTTTTTAAGCAAGCAAAAATACCGCCATATGTTCGCTGGGAAGGTCGCTTTTACTTTTAATCACAATTTTTTCCTGTTCAGACGGCTTGACCAGGCCGATTTTGGCCAGGAAAGCGTCTATGGACATTCCCCCCTCATCAATCGAAAGAGGTAAAATGGCTTTCGGTTCAATTTCCTCGACGGTTGATTCCCAAACTTTTATTTCGCCTTTGGCCGGGAAAATCAGCAGATCAACATCCCCGATGCTCTCAATTAATTCGGAAGTAAGTTCTTTTTTGAGCTCCGGGATATAACAGATTTTTTCTTCCTCGGAATAGACAACAAAAAGCAGCGGACTTTTTTCAGCTTTGTCATAGACGTCAACCGGTTTGGCGTGAATGGCAATGCCTTTGATTTCATATTCCCCCGGCCAGCTGAACAGCCGCTTTTCGTCACCGAATTTTTCGGTATTCAATTCGGGCGCGCAGGAAAGGATAAAATCACAGGCGGCCGCGTCGGCGGGAATCTTGTCGCCCTGAAGTAAAGGATTGACGGCCAATGAGCCCAGTTTGGTTTTGATAAGAATCCCCTGATCTTTCAATTTGCTGATATCCATAATGATTTGATTGTTATTTCGGCGGGAATATTAGCAGATAGTAAGGAGCGAAGCAATAAACCGACAAGTGGCTCCCCCTTCTCAAACGGGCCCCTTCCCCGGCTTTCGACCGGAGTGCAGCTCGCGGGTTTTACCAAAATCCTGTGATTGTATTCACAAATTGGGGGTTATTTTGTATGATGGGGCGGAAGATTCTTTTATCGAAACAAAATGAGCAAAATTAAAAAAGTTTGGGCCAGGGAAATTCTGGATTCGCGCGGCAATCCCACGGTGGAAGTGGAAGTTACAACCGATAAGGCTTGGGGAAGGGCTTGCGTACCCAGCGGGGCCTCGACCGGAATACATGAAGCGCTGGAACTCAGGGACGGGGATAAAACGAGATATCTGGGAAAGGGTGTGCTGAAAGCGGTAGCCAACGTGAACCGGGTATTGGGTAAAACTGTCACGGGGATATCGGTTTTTGATCAGGAAAAGATTGATCAGGCCCTGGTTTCCAAAGACGGCACGGCCAACAAATCAAAGTACGGGGCGAATGCCATTTTGGGCGTTTCGATGGCCGTGGCGCGCGCCGCCGCAGCCGAGCGCAAAGAAAGCCTTTATAAATATTTGAACCCGGATGCCAATTTGCTGCCGGTACCGATGATGAACATTTTGAACGGCGGCGCGCATGCCGACTCCGGTCTGGACTTCCAGGAATTTATGATTCTGCCGGTCGGGGCCGAAACTTTCAGGGAAGCGCTGCGCATGGGCGCGGAAATTTTTCATACCTTGGGCGGACTTCTGAAAGCCAAGGGCTTCAAGACCACGGTCGGTGACGAGGGCGGTTTCGCCCCGGCCCTGAAAGGCCAGGAGGAAGCCATTGAATTTATTCTGTCCGCCATTGAAAAAGCCGGATATAAACCTGGGAAAGACGTGATGCTGGGCTGCGATATCGCCGCCTCGGAATTCCACAATGACAAAGGCAATACCTATACCCTGAAAATAAAAGGGAAAAAGCAGACTTTGAAAGGGGCCGAAATGGTTGATTATATTCTGGGTCTGGTTAAAAAATATCCTTTCATCACAGTGGAAGACGGACTGGCCGAAGACGATTTCGACAACTGGGCGCTGCTGGAGAAAAAATCCAAAGATCAATTCCAGATTGTGGGTGACGACCTGTTTGTCACCAATACCCAGCGGCTGCAGATGGGGCTGGATCTGAAGCTGGCCAATTCCATATTGATCAAACTTAATCAGATCGGAACGCTCACCGAGACCATCAATGCCGTGGAGCTGGCCGAGCTGAACAACTGGACGGCCGTGGTGTCACACCGCAGCGGCGAGACGGAAGACTCCTTTATCGCCGATCTGGTGGTGGGACTTTCCACCGGTCAGATTAAAACGGGATCCCTGTCCCGCACCGACCGGGTCTGCAAATACAATCAATTATTAAGAATTGAGGAAGAATTGGGCAAAAAGGCCATCTATGCCGGCTTTGGAGCCTTCTATAACCTGAAATAACATGTTCAAACTGGCGGACTTTAAAAAGAATTTACCAAAACGCGATCCCCTCAGCCATAAAAGTAAAAACGGCCGGGTGCTGGTGATCGGGGGCAGTCTGGATTTCCACGGGGCACCGATTCTGTCCGCCTGGGCGGCTTTGAATTCGGGCGCGGATGTGGTGATGCTGGCCGTTCCGGAATGTAATTTTGAGGTAACCAGAAATTTTGCTCCGGATTTTATCGTACGCAAATATCCAGGAGAATTTTTAACTGCCAGAGCCCAGGAGATGATTCTGCTGATGGCCAAAAAAGCCGATGTGGTAATACTGGGACCGGGACTGGGCGAAAGAACTGAAACCATGAGAACTCTGAAACATCTGGTGGAACACCTGAACGTGACGACCGTGTTGGACGCGGATTCGATACAGGTGCTGGAAATGCTTGATAAAATGCCGCTGAAACAGCCGCTGGTGATCACCCCGCATCATACCGAATTCGAAAAATTAACCGGTAAACCTTTCAAGATACAGGATCCGGCCGATCATAAAATCAGGGTAATCCGCACTCTGGCCAAAGATCTCAATATCAATATTCTGCTTAAAGGTCCCATCGACATTATTGCCGGTGAGGACGGGCGGGTGGAAGAAAATCAAACCGGTAACGCCGGCATGACCGTCGGCGGCAGCGGGGACGTTTTATCGGGACTGGTAGCCGGACTGATCGGCCAGGGATTGACTCCCTATGACGCCTGTGCCTGCGGCGCTTTTATCATGGGCAGCGCCGGCGACAGACTGCTCAAGTCCAAAGGATTTGCTTTCACTGCCAGTGATCTGGCCCAGGAAATACCGTTTATCGTTAAAGACATACTTAAATAATTTCGGCGTACTGCGGCACGGCGCGCCCTGGTGCAGTGCGGTACGGTACTCCGAACACCGCAGGTAAAATAAACCACCAAAATGAAAAGAATTTCCAAAGTAGGGCTTCCCTGCTATCAGTTCCACTTGATTGAAGGATTCTCGGAAGAACTGAATCACGCCGTATTCACCAGAAGCGGCGGCGTCAGTCCGGCGCCCTTCAATTCGCTTAACGTCAGTTTTACCAATGGCGACTCGCGCAGCAATGTCGTGGAAAACCGCCGCCGCGTTTTGCGGGCCATGGGACTACGCTACTGTGTTTCAGGGGAACAAACCCACAGTAAAAATGTTCTGGTAATCGATAAAAAGGTCCGCGAAAATATTTTTCAGGCGGGTGTCACCACCGTTGACGTGGAGGATACGGACGGCTTTGTAACCAATCAACCGGGAATCGGGCTGATGATCAAAGTGGCGGACTGCCAGGCCATTATCTTTTTTGATCCCGGTAAAAAAATACTGGGGCTGGCCCATGCCGGCTGGAGAGGCCTTAAACAGGACATCAGCGGCGAGGTGATCAAAGCGATGGCAGGACTGGGCTCCAATCCCGCCCATATTCTGGTGGGAATTTCCCCTTCATTGGGACCGGCGCACGGCGAGTTCAGTAATCCTCTGGATGAACTGGGCCCCGCTTTTATGCCTTTTGTTAAAAACAATCACGTGGACATGTGGGAGTTTTCGCGCAGGCAACTGCTTTCCCACGGCATAGCGCCGGGCAAAATCGAAATTGCCAATATCGATACGGCCGACGCGGAAGAAGGCGCGCGTTTCTTTTCCTATCGCAGGGACAAAGGAAAAACCGGCGCTTTCGCGCTGGTGGCGGTGATCAAATAATCATTGTGATAAAATAATTATTCCTGCGTCTCCAGCTCCGGATGGTTTTTATAGAGGAATTGCAGATAGTCCTTTGACTCCTGATAATCGGGCGCGATGGCCAGCGACTCCTTTAACAGCTTCACGGCCCCCTCGCGGTCGTTCCAGTCGGAATGCAGTTTGCGGGCGAATTCATAGAGATAACGCGGATTGTTGGGAGATTTTTTGATGCTGACCTGATAATACTTGTTGCTCTTACCCGCGAAGGTCTGATCACCGGTCAGACGGTACAATTGCAGATAAGCCAAACCCAGATTATGCCAGGTACTGGGATAATTGGGGTTTCTCTGCGCCGCCAGCAGGTAATTTTGGGCAGCCTGAAGCAGATAGGTTTTTTGATTTTTATAGGGCACGATATCGGAGTAATAAGCGGCTTCCATGGAGAAATCCGCATAGGCCTGATAAAGCTGGTATTCCAGCGGACGGGCGGCAATAGCCATCTGAAAATATTGATCGGCAGTCTGGCTCTGTTTAGAGGACTGGGCCTCTATAGCCATTTTGTAATAATAATCGGCCTGCGCTTCGTCCAGAACTCCTGTTTTAAAGGAAAAAACAATCAAAAGGATCAGAATGACGGCCACGCTATAGCGAACCGCCGTGGACCATTTAAAATGAACCGGGATGAATTTTTCGTCCTCCGTCATGATCATGCCCGTCCACAAAAAGAAGAAAAACCAGTTGACGATTTCCCCGAAATTAAAGAGCGTCTGGAAGCAGAACACCAATAAGCCGCCGATGAGGGCCAGATAATAATTTCCCCGTTCGTGATCCGCCCTGAAATATTGCCGGAAAGCCATGCGGAAAACCACGATAATCAGAGCCAGATAAGCCATGATGCCCAGCAATCCCTGGGTGGCCAGAATATTGGCGTATTCGTTGTGCGCGGATTCGGGAACGGTTATGTACTGGGCGTTGCCGGGGCCGTCGATGTAATAATCGGCGCGGCGGTAGGCGGAATAAGCGTCACGGAAAGTGGAAAAACCGGTACCCAGCAGCGGATGATCCAGAAACATTTGCCAGGAACTGTAGAGAAAACTCAGACGGTCTGGAATAATGCCTTTTTCAACCGTGGAAAGGGTCTGACTGGTTCGTTCAACCAGGGACAATTCACTAATTTGTTCGGAAAAGAAGAAAAGGCCCGAAGAGAGTAAAATGACTACGGCAACCGCCGAAACAACAATTTTCAACAGTTTTTTTCTGATATTGGCGCGGTATTTCCAGACCCGCAGACCGACCAGAATCAAGGCGGAAAGCAGCAGGGCGATCACAGCGCCCCTGCTGGCGGTCAGCGTGATAACCAGGGCGATCAAAAGCAGGCCCAGCAATTTGCCGAAAAACAGCAGTTTACGGTGTTTTAATTCGTCCAGGGTCAGACTGTAGGTAAGTATCAGAAAGTGGGCGGCCAGATAGGCGGCCAGATGATTGGCGTGACCCATGGTGGCGAATACCCTGTTCTGGGGAGAATCGGTCCATTCAAAGGGCAGCGGCCACTGATCAAAAAAGTTGAGATATTGCAATAATCCGTAAAAGGCCACCAAAACCGCCGTCAGCGCGGAAAAAGCCAGTAATTTCCGGAAACTTTTGGCGGGGAAAAAATTGGCAATATAAACGGGAATCAGCAGAAAGTTGATAAAGGTAAAAAAGCCCAGATAGCGGCCGTACTGGCCAAACAAACTGCTGATGTGATTGATGGAAAAAATGGTACTGAGGACAATACTGATGAAAAAGAAGCCCAGAAAAAGCATTTTTCGGGGGAAAAACAGTTTTACTTGTCTGGCCCGGAAAAATTTAAAAAGAATCAGCAGTAAAGCGGACAGACTGACGGTCCTGAGCAGCAACAGTTTGGGCAGCGTAAACACGGTCTGGGTATCCAGCCAGAAAACCATCGGCAGGAGGAAAACCAGCAGATAAAGATGTCCGCTGATCAGCCGGTCGAGGAAAGTTCTTTTAATGGTTTGGGCAGGGGCGCGGGCGGGAGCGGGTGCTGCGGCTGACGAGATCGTCCTGGCCGTTTTTTTCACAATTTTTTTGTTTTTTTTCATAACTATTTTATTTTGAACCACTTTTGGAGATCGCGGGGTTTTACTTTGCGGTTTTTCATAATCCAGCGCCTCTTCTTCCACATTTTGGGTAAAAGGGCCAGAGCGGCAAAATAAGCCCCCATACTTCTTGTATTAAAGACCAAATTGTACCCGAAATAAAGCAAATCGTTCCACCAGATGCGCAAAATATCCCGGAAATACAGTGAACACAGCTCATTTTTGAACTGCATCAGATAGCGGTTTTTAATTGAATGATATTTTTGCAGAGAGGACATTTTTTGGCGGTGCTTCAGTATTTCCAGGTGACCGCTGCGCTTGACGGCGGAAGTGGCGCGACCGTGCCAGGCTACCGATCGGGGTTCATAAAAAGCGCTCCAGCCGAATAATTGCAGACGCCAGGCCAGATCGACATCCTCCTTGTACATAAAAAAATCCTCGTCGAAGACTTCCGGATCGGGCCGGCCGGAAACCGGCACCGCGACTTCTGCCAGAGCTGAGCGGCGGTAAAGGGGATTGTGGCCGGAAACACCGAAAACGCGGCCGGCCCTTTCAAATCTGCCCTGATCCTCTTCTCCCTGTCCCTCGTCCAGAACCCGGCGGTTTTTCAGCATCAAAAGCCCCACTGAATCAATAATCCGGCTGGCGGTGTGCGTGGTGAAATCATATTTATAAGTTTTCCCCGTAACAGCGGCCAGGGACGGGTCTGCTTCCAGTCTTTCCACGCAGATTTTCAGGTAATCGGGCTGATAGGAGGTGTCCTGATTGACGTAAAAAACGTATTTGCCCCGGGCCAGCCGGAATCCTTCATTGAAGCTGTAATCCAGCCCCCGGTTGCGCTCGTGCCGGACTACCGGCAGGTCGGGAAAATGTTCGGCCAGGTAAGCCGGAGTTCCGTCGGTGGAGCAGTCGTCGATAACGGTAATTTCCAGATTGGGATAATCCAGGGCCAGCACGCTCGGCAAACAGACCGGCAAAAATTTCAGGCCGTTATAGACCGGAATTATTACGGAAACCAGTGGCCATTTGGCGCTTGGTGTATTGGTCATCGTAGATTGACTTTATTCCCTGGCCGAACCGTTGATGCGGGCTGATCCAGGCTGTTCCGGCGGCGGAGCCGGGAAATTATTTGTCCTTAACTTTATCCAATACTTTCAGGCTAAAGTCCAGTCTTTCCCGCGATAAATTGGGATTGTAATAGGGATCGCCGTCCCGGAAAATGCCCTGATGGCGGCGGCGGAGATAATACTCTTCGTTGAAGCTGACGTTATAGCCGCGGGACAAAGACTCGTGATGATAAACGCGGGCATAAGGCGTATAGATGATCAGATAACCTTTTTCCCGCAGCCGCAGACAAAAGTCCACGTCATTGAAGGAAACCGCCAGATTTTCTTCGTCCAGTCCGTCCATTTCCTCATAAACCGCTTTCCGCAGCATCATGCAGGCAAAGGTCACGGCGCTGTAGGAACGCACAACATTGAGCTGGCCGAAATAACCATGATGGTCGCTGTTCATTTTCTGATAGGCGTGATTGGCCGCGCCGCCCACTCCGACCACCACTCCGGCGTGCTGAATGGTGTTGTTGGGGTAAAGCAGTTTTGCGCCCACGGCTCCCACTTCCGGCCGCTGTGCGTGTTCCAGCATGGCCTGCAGCCAGTCCGGTTCGATGATTTCGGTGTCGTTGTTCAAGAGCACCAGATATTCCCCTTCCGCTTTGAGGGAAGCGAAATTATTGATGGCTGAGTAATTGTAGGGAGCGTTGTAATGCAGCAGTCTGACCCGGGGACAATGTTCGATTTCCCTCATGTATTCACGGGTTTCCAGCAGTTCCGAAGAATTATTGACCAGCAGAATTTCATAATTGAGGTAGCTGGTCTTGGCAAAAATACTTTCCAGACAAGTTTTCAAAACCTCCACGTGATCGCGGAAAGGAATAATAATGGAAATCAGGGGATTGCCGATAATTTCCCTTTTCAGCCGGTAGGAATTGGTCCAGAGACCGTCCACAATCTCGCCGCGGATGTTGCGGCGGCGAATAGCATCGCGCAGCGCTTTTCTGGCTGCCTCGAAAACATAGGGTTTGGCATCGACGGTGGCAGCGGTGCTGCCGGGAATCTTTCTCCAGTGATAAAGAATTTTGGGGATGTGATGTATGGAGCGTTTTTTATCGGTGAAACGCAGAAACAAATCATAATCCTGCGAGCCGTCGGTTCCGTCGCGGAAACCGCCCACTTCCTCCACAATTTTACGGCGCAGGACGGTCAGATGATTGAGATAATTGTTGGAAAGAAACAAATCCTGGTCGAAATCAGGTTTGAAATAGGGCTCGCAGCGGACACCGTCCGGATCCAGTTTATCTTCGTCCGAATAAATCAGGTCATAGCGCGCGTTCTGAAGGCTCCTGACAACCTCGTAAAGCGCGTCGGGGGATAACTCGTCATCATTGTCCATAAAGGCGATATAAGCCCCCTTGGCCATCTTCAGAGCGGAGTTGGAAGCTTTCACTATCCCGCCGTTATGACTGCGGCAATGTACTTTGATGCGGGGGTCGAGCTGGGCGTACTCGCTCAGGACCTCCCTGATGCGCGGATCGGTGGAAGCATCGTCCACCACGCACAATTCCCATTTGGAATAATGCTGGTCCAGCACCGATTTAAGGGCTTTTCTGAGCAGGTGTTCCGGCACGTTGTAAACCGGCATAACCACCGAAACCAGCGGTTTGTATTCGAAAGCGGCAATCTCTTCCCGGATCTGTCTGATGCCCTTGCCGGACAATTCGGTCTCCTCGATATATTTCTGATAATCGCCGGGGGATTTGGCGGAAGGCTGTTTGCTCTGAAAAAGTTTGCGTCTGACCCGGCGAAGAAATTCCTTCGGCCCCATTTTCCGCAGCACCTGCAGTGAAGTGGCCAGCAAGTTTTTCGGCCTGGTATAAAGGGTATTTTTGATTTTTCCGTACATCCGCACCAGCTTCCAGGAGCGTGACATCAAAACGGTTTCCAGCTCTTTTTTATATTCGCTGAGGGAGGTTTGCAGCGAAGCGATCTGCTGGTTTTTCTGATTAATCTCGTCGGTTTTGTCGTGGATGGACTGTTCTTTCACCACGATCAATCCGGTCAATTCGCTTTCACTTTTCTGGCTCTGTTCCAGTTCCTGTTTAAGTCGGCCCAGCAGCAAATCCTGCGAGCGGATCTGGGTGTCCTGCAGCGTCAGCTTTTTGGTCTGTTCTTCTACGCGGCCGTTTTGTAACTCCAGTTCTTTTTGCCGCTGGCTGAGCTGTTCGGACAAAACGGCATTCTGTTGTTCTTTTTCATGCAAAATCAACTGCACTTCGCTGATCTGTGAACCCAGCAGCTTGATTTTGCTTTCTTTTTGTTTGGAAAGCTCCCATTCGTTTTCCAGGCGGTCTTCCAAATCGCTGATTTTCTGAAATATTTCCAGGTTTTGACCTTCACGGGTGACAATTTCCTGATCCTTGGCCTTCAGCAGCCAGTGCATTTCATCAAAGGCTTTTTTATAGGCCTCAAAATAGGTGGTGGTATGGAAATTATTCTGATTTTCGATGATTTCCAGCAGGTCGCGCCGACTGACGGTTTGCTGCTGATCGCAAAAGAGCACTGTGCGGTAAGTCGGCGCGCGAAAATTCCCCAATTTATCCAGATTTTCGTTGAAAAATTCATTAAAACTTTGCGGCGTATCGTCGGCAATCGCCACCGGCTGGTTCAGTTTGGCCCCCGTGGTCAATTGCTGCAGATACCAGTTATAGATATTGCCTTCGCCGAATTTTACGTAGGAAATGGCTTTTTCGGCCAGATCTTGTTCCAATTCCTCCAGTTCGGGTAGTCCGTTTTGAATATGCTCAATCAAAAAAGGATGATCCTGCCCGGTATGATCGCGGAACTGAGTATTGATATATTCTTCGGCCTTCTGGTTATAAATGCTGTTAAACGGCGCAGCCAGAATCACGTGGCGCCTGGAAACCCTGAACATTTCACGGAAGGCCGTCAGCCGGTCTTCGACGGGCAGATGTTCCAGCATGTCGGAACTGATCACCAGATCAAAACTCTTGTCGGCAAACGGCAAATGCACCGCGTCGCCCTGCACGTAATTGGTCTTGCCTTCTTCGGGCGAAGGTTTGCGGTCCAGGATGGTAACCCGGGTATGCTGCGGCATGAACCAGGCCAGTTTTCCGTCTCCCCCACCCACGTCTAAAATCTCCAGACTGTGATTGTTCTCATCCGGGGCGCGGTTTTTTAAAATAAATTCGGTAAGCAGTCCGTAAAGCGTATTGCGCGAGTAGAGGTCGGCGGGTAATCGAATTTTGCGTGACTGTTTGATCATGATTGGATCGATTTACGGAGGAACCGTTGTTCCGGAAGTTTCCGACTACCCACAGCAAAACGTTGATTAGTCAACCTGTGTAACTAATTATCACTTATCATCACTTAGGAAAAGGGAAAAACCTTGCTTTGATAATCAAATGTATGGCTTGCCGCTAATCAGAAATTTACGAAGGGCTGGCCCAACGGGCTTTTCGCATCACCTTTGTGCCATGCTTATCGCCACATTTGTTGCTTCCAAATCAGCCCAATGTGCCAGACGGTGGTGGCCGTAACAGAGTGGCGCCAGATAGCGCGGGTGGTGAGATCTGCTCAGCATAAAACGCCTGGTGTGATGAAACTGTTCGGCAATTTTTCGGCATCCGGGAATGGAGCATTTGTCACCATATTCTTCTTTCAAAATTTTTATTACCGGTACCGGAATATGGCGGGAATTATTTGTTCGTACCCGCAAAAATTCGTCCTCTGCCCATTTTTCTTTTTCTGCCGCAATAAAGGCTTCTCGTTTGGCAAGCAAATCCAGAATCAACCGATTGAGATCGAAACCTTTGTGCTTCAATTCCCAAAGTCGCCCGATCACTTCAACCGAAAGCCCCAAAGAATGCTCAGAGATTGCCGTCAGAAAAGTGTGCAATTTCTCTGCCTGAGGGGGAGTCTGCGCGCGCAGACTTTTATATTCGTTTTGTGGCTCCATAAAGCCATCTTCATTTTTAGTATCCCGTACCAAAATTTCCAGTGATTTTTGGGGGAGACACTTCACCAGCCTGGATATTTCCCCCTGATTTTCTACGGTTGAAATTGAGACAATCCGGGCCAACTTGTGCACGCTGGCCTCGCCTTTTATCAACATTTCTCTTAAAACCGGCTTATCCCTGAAGCGTTTGTCCAGGTTGAGCACCAATCTTACCTGTTCCTCGCTGACTCCGGCTAATTTTGCCGCAAACTCAAAGATAGAAGAAAAGCCTTTCCGCTCAAATAAACGACGACAATACACCTCCGGCAGCAATCCCAAAAATTTTTGCCGCCATTGCCTGGTCGCACTGCCATATTGCCGACAAAGCTGAAAAAGCTGACGATCTGAAAATTTTTCGGGACTGGTGGGCAATTTTATCATCCGTTTTTTAATGAAATGACACCCTGATTTTACCATTAATAAGCCTTTTTGGGGAGGTCTCCCGCCTTGATAAAAGGGCAGAAGTGCGCGACAATCTATTTCGTTTTTCCAGCCTATATTTTGGCGATTATACGAAGTTGTCAGTTTCAGCCGATATTTGACATCTCAACGGTGGCCTGCAGGACGCTCCGATTATACGAAGTTGTCAATTCCAGCCGCGGGTAATTGACCCGGCACAGAAAAAATAGAGCGCATGTCCGACCACGACCGCAACCGCAACCTATTCAGCGGCGATCACTTTGAGAATCCGGCCGTCTGATAAAGCGCTACAACTTCCGGAGCATTGCCGTCTGCCATAATCCGCCCCTCCCGCAGCAGCACCGCCCTGTCGCAAATGCCGGCAATCTGGGTGGTATTATGCGAAACCAGCAAAATAGTTTTGCCGGCCTCCCGCCACAGTTGAAAAACCCGCAGACATTTGGCCTGGAAACTCTCGTCCCCCACCGCAAAAACCTCATCACAAAGATAAATATCCGCGTCCACGTGGGCGGCAATGGCAAAAGCCAGTCGCTGCCGCATACCGGAAGAATAATTCTTGATTTTTAAATCTAAAAAATGTCCGATTTCGGCAAATTCCACGATGTCGGGCAGCAATCTGTGCGTCTCCTTCGAAGATAATCCCAACAGGGCGGCGTTAATGAAAATATTGTCGCGGGCGGACAAATCCTGCTGAAAACCGATGCCCAATTCCAGCAGCGGCGCGATGGTTCCATTCACCTGAATCTGCCCCTGATCCTGCCGATAAATCCCGGCCAGAAGTTTGAGCAGCGTGCTTTTCCCCGAGCCGTTGGCCCCGATTATGCCGATAAACTCCCCCCGTTGAATTTGCAGATCTATGTCGCGCAGAGCGTAAAATTTTTCATTTTCCGATTTTTGCCATAAGCCCACCGCCAGAAATTCCACAAAACTATCCTTGAGCGTGGTGCGGCGCTGGTGCGGTACCAGAAAGCTTTTGGACAGGTTTTGTAAAGAGATTTGGGTCATGGATTTGGGCTTTTTTTGTGAGAGGGGGAGCACACTTCGCTTCGTGTGTGGTTAAATCATCTCCGCCACTTTGAATTCCTGACGTTTGAAAAAATAATAACCGATGCCGAAGACCAGCAAGCTGACGGCCACCAAAACAAAGTGCTGTTTTAGCGACGGCACCTGGTCAATCAGAAATATGCGGCGGGAAAAGGAAATAAACTGGGTCATGGGATTCAGATAAAGCCAGTCCCGGTACTGCTCGGGAACAAAGGACAGATCGTAGACAATCGGGGTCATCCAGAACAAAATTTGCAGAATGACTTCCCAGATGTGGGACAGGTCGTGGAAACGGGCATAAAGGCTGGCCAGAATCAGCGAAATACCGGCGGTAAATAAAAATAATAACCCCAGATAGGGCACGAACAAAAGGCTGCTCCACCCCAACTGCAGGCCACTGCCGAAGAAAAATACGGCAAAAATCAGCAGGTTTAAAAGCAGCGTAATCATGCTGGAAATGGTGGTGGCGAAAACCAGATTTTCGCGGGCGAAAAAGATTTTGGTGATCAGGTCGCGCTTGGTGAGCAGGCTGTTCATGCCGGTCATGGTGGCCTCGGTGAAAAAGGTCCAGAGTATGATGCCCAGAAGCAGATAAACCGCGTAGTTCTGCATGGGGCTTTTCAGGAAAACCGAGAAGACCAGATAAATCACGCCAAAAAGCATCAGAGGTTTGAAAAGCGTCCAGAAATAGCCCAAAAGCGAGGACTTATAGCGCAGCTTAAATTCCCCGCGCACCAGCTGGGTGATGATTTCCAGATTTTGGGATTTCTTGATGATGGCGGTGAAAAGAGAGATGGGCGGCTACATTATAGATTGATCGCCTATTTTAAGCCAAGGCTTTGTTTGATCTCTTCGTGGGTAAAATATTCGCCGTTTTTGATTTGTTTTTCCGCTTCGTCGAGTTCCTTTTTTAAACGCAGATATGCGTAATCCTTTTCATTTATCGGTATAATTTCAAGCATTGGCGTGTTTTTTTTTAAAACAATGTAGCGAATTTTTTTCTTTCTGGCTTGCTCCGAATACTTAGTCATGTTCTGCCGGAATTCCTTCATGCCAATAAATTTGGTATTCATTTGGTTTATCTTATGGTTATCTTAAGGTTATCCTTAAGGCAATCGTTTGTAAATGTCTTTACGATGTTTAATTCGTAAAATATTGATGGTGTCATTTTGCTCTGGATAAAAGATCACTCTATATTGTCCAATTCTAAACCTGTATCTGTTGTTTTCGCCTTCAAGCTTTATACAAAAGGAAAAAATATTATCCACACAGGAAAACCAGAATAATTTGTCCGTAATTCGGTTGGCGATTTTTTTACCGAGCCCTCTCAAGTCTTCCCGACTATTTTGGGAATATATTAATTGGTACATCCGCTTCCAATGGGAAAATAATTATTTTCGTGTCAGCCGCCGCGCGGGACGCGGGCATTCCAGGGCATTTTGATTGAGCCAGGCCCGGCCCGCGGGCGGCTGTACACGTTGAACATACCCGGGCGGAATTAACCCGGCGTGAAATTATTATAAAAACCCTGCGACTGTTTCGGCGCAGACAAGAAACTTGTGCCCGGGCACAAAATGAATGCCTAGGATTAGGTAAAAACCAGTGCGCCGAGAGTATGCGCGCATGAGTGCGTATGAACGTCGAAGAGCCCCCGCGCGATCAAGTCCGTGAGGACGATCTGGCGCGGGGGCTCTGATTGGCTCTGCCGTGGGCCTGAGGCCGCTACTACCCGGGGGTTGTTTGGCGGCGGCCGGTGCAAGCTTTGTGCAAGCTTTGCCCATGCCTTGTGTTCAAGCTTTGGCAAGAGGTGAATGTGATATCTGAACGTAGCTCGGACTGCAGTGGATTGGGGGACGTGTTCGAGGTCATTCCCGGTGGAGAGCAAAGACAATCTCGACGTTGCGCGCAAGGACGAGTGCTCTCACGGGCAGGTGAGGTCAATCAATATGATGACCCAGCCCGTTGCGGATTCAGTGTGAGAGCTGGCCTCGCCTTGGGCAGTGAAGTGAACGGGCAGGACCGGGCAATTGGTGGTTTCCAGATAGGGGGCGAACTGGCAGCGAAAGCTCTTCGCCGTCGCTGACAGGCAGGCTTCTGTCTGGAACAAGTTCACATCTCCACACTGATCTGTGGGGAGATTGCCGGCCTTGTACCAGGGCTTGGCCATGTCACTGACACCGTTCCTCAGCTGGAACTGGAATCCGTCCTTGCCGGCCAATACTAGTTGGCCGGGCATGAGTAGTCCCTGAAGGTTCACCAGCGCAGGGTTGATGGTGTCGTAGGCTTCTCCGCTATTGGGATCATTGAAATGTACCAACAAGCCTGCACCCGAAAGTCCGGAGACAGTCACGCTATCGACCGTACCTGCGACACCGGCCAGACATCCTGGGGGCAGCCCCCCCTCAGCAACATCTGAAAGTGCATCGACAGGTGCGTCGGCAGACGGTTCGGAGTCGCTATCCGATACATCAGGCTTGTTTCCGTCCTGCACCTGACCATCCACCTCCGGACCGGCATCATGTTCATCAGTGGATGCGTCTGTCGCTGAGGCGTCAACATCATCGGGAGGGAAGGAGGAAAACTCCTCCCCGCATCCCAGGTATCCCAGTGTCCCGAGCTGCAGCGGCAACAAACCAATCAACAATTTGAGATTTTTCATGCTCCTGCTCCTTTCTTTTTTCACCTCCCTTCTTCCCTTTGTCAGGGGTTGGGAGTTCCGAGCTTTATTTCGAGGATCACATTTGATTGAACATTATTCCAATATTTGACCCTTTTGTCAATTATTGGAATTAGTAAATGGATTTTAAAATCTTAGTAATTACGGAAACACACGGAAAGAGCCCTGGGGCGATCAACTTCGTGTGACGAAGGACTCGGCTGCCGGAAACAATAAAAGCGAAAGCCCCGCCGTGACCTTGAGGGGCCGGGCGGGGCTTGTTTTTGCAGCCATAGGCCTGGGTTCGATGCGCTCGGATGAGCGCGCCGTGGGCGGCGGACCGCCTCAGCCAAGCTTTTGGCATGGGGATTCTACTCGTTGGCTCCTTTCTTAGTAACCAGATTTAAGACCTAGGCCAAGGAAAAAAGAGGGAAACGCTTCAGGGGCAGGTGATGTCGACAAGTACCATCATCTGCGCACTGTCAGTGATATATATCTGTGTGCTCGCTGACTGCGCATTGAAGGTGACCGGTGGAGGGCACCCCACTTTTTCCTGAAAACGTGCGTCCTGACAACGGTGACTCTTGGCGATGAGGGCCAGGCAAGCCTCCGAGTTGATCAGTGCGCCGTTGCATGCTGGAGGAAGAGATGCCGTTTCCACCCTGTACCACTCCATGTTCAAGGGAATACCTCCCATATAGAGTCTAACATCCAGGGCAGTCTTCCCCGTCACCACTAGTTGTCCCGGCAGCGTGTTGCCTACGATGGCTTGATTCTGGGGACTAACTGACCAGTACCCATCCGGTGATCCGTCTGCCTGGTGAAACAAGGCACCATAAGCCTCTGAGGCCGAGGCGTAGAACGACGTGGCTGTTTGGCCTGCTGTGGCGGTGCAGGTCGTTAGGGTGAGGCAGTTGGCGGTGTCATAATCGGAGCAGTCGCTCTTGCAGGTGAGGGTCCCTCCCGTAAAGTTACCAGGGATGGTTTCACACTCTTGACTACTCAGATCTGCGCCGTCGCACGCTTCAACCCCCTCCATGGTGTCATTTCCGCAGACGGGAGAACTTCCCCCGGTACCAGCTTCGCCGCCGGCACCAGCCGAGCCTCCTTGCCCCGCGCTTCCACCCTGACCTGAGGTGCCTCCTTGTCCGGCTTCTCCGCCGAATCCTCCGGTGCCTCCTTGTCCGGCTTCTCCGCCGAATCCTCCAGTGCCACCTTGTCCGGCTTCTCCGCCGAATCCTCCAGTGCCACAGTCGCAGACATCCGGGACATCCACCTCGGGAACGTCTGCGTCCGGGCCGGCGTCACCGGACTGTCCGGCTGCCGCCTCGATGCAGATGTCTTCGCAGGATGCGTCTTGTCCACCAGTGCCGAACAGGCCTAGGCCGTCTGTGTCCAGCGTACAGCTGGTCGCGGACATCGCGACCAGTAGGGCCCCCACAACGACGGCCATCAGGCCGCACTTCTTAGTGATAATCATGATTTCCTCTCTTTCTTTCCCTCCTTTCTCCCCCTCTGGGGTAGCAAAGGAGCCGAGTTTTCAATGTTCAAGATCCTTGACTTACTAGGTATATAACATTTTAACTCTGTTGTCAATTTTTACTACTACACAAAAAACCCGCTGGGGGCTTTCCGCGGCCGAAGCCGGAGAAAGTTCCATGCGGGTTTTTCCTAATTACTTTTTACTTACCAATTTAGACGGAAAGTCTAGAATTAGTAATTCAAGTTATTAGTTGCGTTTCTTGTAATATCACTAACTGTAACAACTGCGTTGTTTGTAGTCTCGCTGTCAAAATCAACGCCTGTGATATCAAGAGCCACTGGATCAGCGTTTACACCACCTACTTTGGAACAAAGTACATCATAAGTGTTGTCGCCTTCACCCAATGAATCGCCAGGGAATACGAAGCCGGTTCCTACATATGCATATGTAGTAGAACCAAGTTTCATTTTGCAAGTGTAGGAAGCAGTAATGGTCGCACTTACTTCGTTCAATTTGATTGAACCCCCTTGTACGTTCAATGTTACCTGTCCAACCACTTTCTCGGCATAACCATCAGCCATGGTAAGCGAAGGAGCATTTGTTCCATCGTTCAAGGAAAGAGCGATTGGAGCAGATGCGTATACATTGAAGGTATCGGCGCCAGCATAAGGTACGAAAGCACCTAGACTACTTGCGATATTGGCACCGGAAGAATCAATAGCCTTAGTAACGGCTGTGACTTCCAGGCCATATGTTGTGGGATCAGCATCAGATGCATCTAATTCTGCAGCCTTGCCTCTTACACAAATATATGTATCGGAGGTAGTCAATGGGATGTTTGCGTTGGTAATAGAGGCTGTACCGGCGATAACGCTTACGTTTTGTGCGTTAGCTACTGGTGTAGCACAGTTTGCACCAGTGTAAACACTTACTGTTCCAACAGAGGCTGTTGAACCAACGGTGAGTGAAACTGCGAAATCTTGTAATGTGGCAGTTCCATAGTCAGTACGCATACCGAATTTAAGACCATTTGGTGTCGAAGCACCTGTGGTAATGAGAGATTCGGCTGTTGATACTGTGGCACCGGCTGCTGTGAGTGAAGTAGCTGGGATCAATGTCATAACCGGAGCTTTTCCAACTAAGTCAATTGCAGATACGTCAGGAGTGATCGAAGATCCAGCGCCATCAGTGGCCAATGCTGAGTCAACGAAGACACCTAAATTGTGACCAGCGGAAATTGTGGAGTCTACATTAGCCTTTACAGTAAGAACCTTGGAAGATCCTTTTGGAATTGTTACTGATAGACCAGTGAAGATAATATCTCCGGTTGGAGCAACTACGTTAGTTACGTTAACAGGGCCCTTTAACAAAGTAGTACCATCGTAAAGTGAAAGGCTGTTAATGAGGTTTGACGGACTAGCAGCATTAGTAGTTACTTTGAGGTTCAAAGTGGACAATTTAACATCGGAGGTTGTGCCACCTTTGAAATCAAGAGCTAGCAGAGGAGCATCCATAGTACCCTTTGTATAAGTCTTGGCCGTCAGTGTTCCTGATGGGCTCACTGTAAGAGCGGACTTAACAATGGACATGGTATTACCCGGAACTCCAGTGTTTGGAGTAATGTTGTCAGCACCAAGTTGATCATTGTTGGAATCCTTGATCTGATCAGCACCTGTGGGAGCTAACAATGTACATTTGATGTTATCAGTGTCCATTAAAGGTTGATTGGCAACATCAAATATGACAGAGGCTTTAATTGTCTCGCCACTTGGAATCAGTGTGGAACCTTTGATTGTAACCAAAGATGTTACATCGCCGGCATTGGCCGCACCTGTCCAGGTAGGTAATTCGCTTGAGCCCAGTAATGTGCTGGCTACAGTTCCATCGTCATTCAGTCTTACCAATTTGACGAGGGTGTAGTTGGCGGCATTTGCATTGGTGCTGTCATAAAGACCCTTAGCATTTGCATCGTTTTCAGCGGCACCAAGGTTGGTGTTTTCGATCTTTACCTGCCAGTCTTTGATGGTTACATCGAGACCTGCAGAGTTTGTCAGGTTGACATCCAAACATCTGGCTTGCTTCTGGTTTACAGCAATATCTCCTGCTGATGGGCCTTTGAAAGCTAGAGTGAATTTGGCACCCTTGAGAATAGCATAGGAGAAATCTCCTACTGATGGAGTAACTTCATCACCATCATAACCGGTCATAGTTACGCCTGTTCCATAACCATAGGTTAGGCCAGTAATAAATACGTCGGTGGATTCATCCAAGTATACTTTGACAGTTTCACCAGTTCTTGCGCCAGAAACGTCAGCAGTTACATAGAAGATTTTGTTTTCTCCACGTCCGATTTTGAACGGTTTGCTGAGAACGAAAGTTGCCAAATCATTAGTACCAACACTGTCAGCAGAAGCCAAAACCGTAGCATCGCCTTCTACATACAATTTGAGATTGGTGAATGATGTTGATCTTGCTGTGCCACGGAAGTAGAGGGCTATTCTACTGAGGGCCTGATCTTCTGATGAACCAGCAGTAATTTGGAATTGTGCAACTCTTGCTGCCTCGTCTCCAATTGTAATTTCATCAAGAACACCGTTCTTGGTTACAGTGGAAGTTCCAACAGTAGCTGAAGTGATCAGCTGATCTGCCCCACGCAGTGGGAAAGAGCCGGTCAAATTGCTGGAGTTGCTCATAATGGCATCAGCAGCGCCCAATTCGAAAGCGTGTACGCCTCCGTTAGCACCTGCTGTAGCAATGTCAGCTACTAAGCAAAGTTTCATGTTTTCCCCAGCAGCAACTGTCTGGTTGATATTGCTGAATTCAGCTGTCTGAGAGTCACTGTTGATGGAACGGCCTGTAGTAACACGAGTGTCACCTCTGTAAAGGTAAACATTGTTGAAGGCTGTCTCAGCACCAGGACCTACACGATGAACACTGAGTGATTTTATAACAACGGCACTAGCGCCTGCTTTAAAATCCCAGCAGGTGAACACAACACCGGTAGCACCCTGTGGAATAGAACCGGCAACCGGAGTTTGAGTGGAGAGAGAAACTGTCAAAGCACCTCCGCTGACGTCGGCACCGTAACCGAGGAAGGATACGGAATCGGTGTTGGCGAGAGCATCGCCGGCATCGGATTCAACGTTCTTGACGGTTACATAGTAAACCTTGCCTGAAGTCTGAGTTGTGGTGGTCAAAACTACAGTGTCGGCAGCTGTTACTTCAGCGGCGGATACTGAGAGTTTTGTGCCAGTAGAGTCTTCAACCACATAGTTGGCCTTATCGGCAGCCAAAGTAGCATCAACATTCATGGAGAAGATGAGTTCTACCTTGGTGGAAGAAGCGGCGGCGGCTGAATCGAGAACGAAGCCGGCGGAAACCGGGCTCATGCTCAGATAAACCATCTTGGCAACTTCGGATCTGACAATGTTATTGGCCGGGCGGTACATTCCATCCGGATAACCGCTGACAACACCGTTGTTGAAGGCTGTTTCTACGAAGTTGTAGAACCAGTCGGCGGATTTGACATCCGGGAAATGAGGAGCGCCGGAGAGATCTTCGGCCATGGCAGCAGCATTAACCAGCATCTTGGCGGCCTCAGCACGGTTCAAGTTGGATTCTGGTCTGAAATAACCGGTGGGAACACCGTTTAATTTGTCTCCGCTGACAATGCCGTTCTTGGTCAGGGTATAAACATAGTTGGTATACCATTGACCCATAGCGACATCCTTATAAGGAGCAGCTGTAGCAGTTTCCAGAGGAAGTCCGGAAACCATAAAGGCAAACTTTGCCATTTCAGCTCTATTGACCTGGTCACCAGGTCTGTACATGTCTTTTGTAGAGTCGACTACTCCCATGGTTGCCAGGTCATTTACATAACCTGCATACCATGCATCGGCTGGAACATCTGAGAAAATATTCTCAGTTGCGGCTGTAGCAACACCGGCTGCAAAGAGACCTGCAACGAGTGCTACCAAGCTAAGACCAGCAACTTGTTTGCGAATTGACGCAAATGTTGTGGATAAATCCATAATTAGAATAAATAGATAGATAAATATAGGGTTTTCACCTATATTACCGTTCTCGCTCGCACCATGAGAGTAAACTCACATGCTACTCGCTCGTTCGGCAATAAACATCGATGTACACAAAGCCTAAACTCGGCGTACATTTGAGGGCGATCGCTTTTTTACCTTGAGTAAAAGCGATCTAAAAGTTTAAATTTAAACTTTAGTGATTGGCGTTGAAACGCCATTTTCGGGGAGAGTTTTTGAGGAGTGTCAAATCGGATAATCAGCCTTTCGGCCGAGAATCACCGGACCTTTTGGACGGGTCCTCGGATAGGATCACTCGGGCAATGCCATCATGAAGTTTGTTCCCGGGGGGAAACCCAACGATGCACTTGCTGCGGCCGCGCCACTTAAGGGCAGGACCGCCGGCTGGTTTTCAATGTACTTGTTGCTTTCGGAAAAGGCTTTGCAGAGCGCTTGAGAGTATTTTCTAAACCGTACTTAACGCGATGATCTAACTTGCTGTTTTACTGCCTGTTTAGAACCCACTACTTAAGAGCTGGAAATTTTTAACGACTGAAACTTTTTACCAAATAGGGATTTTTATGTCAATTAAGCCAATTTTGGCCGTTTTTTTGTTTTTGCCCGTTGGCAAGCACTTATATTAACTTTCGGTTTGACTAATCGTTTCAAGAATCGAAATGACAAGCCGGGGAATTGTTATATCGCTATCGTTTATAGCGGTTTTCCCGCAGCTTTACAATGGAAAACGGTGTTTTACAAAACCAGAAATTTTATTACCTTTTCAACCGTTTCTCCTTTTTGTGTAGCCGTTTTTTTAACCTTCAGGGTGTGGATGCCGACTTCGGCTAACCATAATTCACTGATTTCCGTAACAACTGACGGGTCGCTTATTTCCATAGTCTGGATAATTTCCCCGTCAATATAGATGGTGATTTGACTAAGCGGGCTTCCCGTGTCAACGGAGGGCTCCGGGTAGACAAAAATCTTCAGAGGAATTTTTTGACTGGTCAAAGGCAGGTTGGGATTGATCTGAAAAGAATCGCCGTCCAGAGGGGAAACAATCTGCAGGGGGTCGCTAGCGTTCGCGGAGGCGGGCCCGGCGGGGATGCCCGGACCGGTCAGCGGTCTGCAGCCGGGCGGGGGCAGATAACCTCTTTCTTGGGCCCAATCCGCATAGGGGAAAGGATAGTTGATGAAGAAGCGGGGACCTGCGGCAGGTGCGGCGGCGGTGCCGCTGGTTGTGCCAGCGGTGGGGCCTGCGCCGCATTCATACTTCTGCCAGAAATTATCCTGTTTTTGCGGCTCGCTACCCGCGACAAACCATTCATTCAGCACTTCCTGGCAGTTTTCCGTTACAGCCAGTCCCGAAACGGCACAAATGGTTTTTTCCACCAGACCGGAGGGGCGGGGAAAGCCGCGGGAAAGGCTGCCGAAGGCCGGATTGTCCCGGTTCTGCTCGATGTAATAGGACATAAAGTCATGCCAGATCGGCCCCGCCCCGTCGATCCCCGAAATATTTTCCATGGGAGTGGCGTCGGAATTGCCGACCCAGACCGCTGTCAGCAAATTGGGCGTAAAGCCGAAAGTCCAGTTGTCGCGGAAATTTCTGGTGGTACCGGTTTTGGCCGCCGCAGGAACGGATAATTCCAGCACATTGCCCTCGCCGAAACTTTTCAGTCTGGCATTGGGATCGGAAAGAGTATTGATAATCAGCCAGGCGTTCTGCGCGCCAGATCTGCCCAGAATATTTCTGCCGTCCTGCGCCGTCCATTTATAAATAGTTTTACCGTCGCCGTCCTGAATATTCAGCAGGGCGTTAAAGGGCTTCTGCCGGCCTAAATTGGCCAAAGTGAAATAAGCGTTGGCCAGATCGGACAGGCGGATTTCCCCTCCACCCAGAGTCAAGGCCAGACCATAATAATCGGCTTGCTGATCCAGAGTGTCCAACCCCAGCAGCCGCAAAAAATTCAGAAAGGCGGAGGTTCCGACTTTTTCCTGGGTTTTGACGGCGGGAATATTGAAAGAATTGGCCAGCGCCTCCCGCAACCTGACCGGACCGTGGAAATCCAGATCGTAATTGAGCGGCGCGTAAACGCCGCCTTCGGTTTTAACTTTCAGGGGCAGGTCTTCGATAATAGTCGCCAGCGTGTCGCCCTTTTCCAGAGCCAGCAGATAGAGAAACGGTTTCAGGGCGGAACCGGGCTGGCGCGGAGCATTGATAATGTCCACCTGCCCGTCAATCCCATCGTCAAAATAATCCCGGCTGCCCACCCAGACCAGGATTTGCCCGTCCGGCACGGTGGTGGAAAGCAACGCGGCGTTGGTAACGTTTTTATCCTGCAGCTTATCCAGCTGATAATTGATGATTCTTTCCGCCCGTTTTTGCAGATTCAAATCCAGCGTGGTACGGATGGTCAGCCCTCCATAGACGAAATCCTCGCCATAACGGTCTTCCAGTTCGGCCAACACATGGTGGACGAAATGCGGTGCTTCAATAGTAGTTTTGCCGCTTTTGAAACTGAGTCTGCGGGCAAAGGCTTCCGCTGACTGGTCGGTCGTGATTGAGCCCATTTCGACCATTCTGTTCAGAATATATTGTTGCCGCTTTTTGGCTTTTTCAAAATTAACCAGGGGATTATAGGCGGAGGGGGCCTTGGGCAGTCCGGCCAGCAGTGAAATTTCGGCCAGATCCAGATCGGAAAGATTTTTGCCGAAATAATTGCGGGCGGCCTCGGCCACGCCATATGACAAATTGCCGAAATAAACGGTATTCAGATATTGTTCCAGCACCTGGTCCTTACTGTAGGCGTTGCTGATGCGTATGGCATAAACCGTCTCCAGCAATTTTTCCCGCAAAGTGCGTTCGCGGTTGGTGCCCAGCAGATTTCTGACCAGCTGTTGGGTAATGGTACTGGCTCCGCTGGTGACTTTCTGTTCCAGATAATTATAAAAAAGTGCTCTGGCAATCGCTCCCAGATCGACCCCGGAATGGCTGTAAAATTCGCTGTCTTCGCCGGCCAGTATGGCGTTTCTGAATTGCATAGGCATTTCCTCCAGTTTCAGATAGGTTTTTCGGCCCTCCCCTTTGCTTAAAACTTCATAGAGCAGCTGTCCGTTGCGATCCAGAATCTTGGTGGAAACGTGGCGCGGCCGCAAATCCAGACTGTCCGGAATGGGCAGCAGCCAGGCAATATACAGCCAGGCCAGCAGAAAAACCAAAAAAAGACCGCCCAGAGCAAAGAGCAGCCAATGATACCACGGTCTTTTTATTTTTTTTGACATCAATTAGCTAGTAGTCGTGCGCCCGGACTAAGCCTTCTTCCAGAACTGAAACCATCTTTTCTTTTTGCCCGGTTCCTCCAGTAATTTCACCTGGCTTTCCAGCGCGGTGAATCTTTCCTGAAAAACCTTCACGAATCGCATAAAAGTATCTTTGTCTTTGCGATTTTCGTCGACCAGTCTGTCCAAAACTCTCTTCTGTTCCACCACTTCTTCACGGGAGGCGTATTCGGTAATCAGTGAGGTTTGTTCAGCCTTATTGGCATTTCCCTTCACCTTACCGTGCGGTCTTTCAATTTTGTAATAGGCCAGTAACTGGTCTTCCCCGATTAAATAATTGAAGCCCTGTGGAGTCTTTTGCTTCTTGGCGGTAAGCTTTTTCGCCTTCAAAGCGCGGCGGATGGTCTGGATGGATTTACCGGCTGCTTCAGCAGCTTCTTGGATGGTGTACAGGGTTTCAGCCATAGGTTTTGACTAGTTAAAATGACTAATTAAATTTTATCAGCGGCAAGCTGCGTTTCTATATTAGTTAATCATTTTGTATAATCAAGTGCAGGGCAAAAAAGCCTCTTGACGATGTGGAGGTTTTTAGTGAGTGCTTTCTAAAATTGTCTGGAAATTTTGGTGGGTCATGCCGGTCTCGAACCGGCGACCTTCTCCTTAAAAGGGAGCCGCTCTACCAACTGAGCTAATGACCCACGTGTTGTTGATACTTACAGACGCGTCTTCAGGACGCTGGGCAATTCTATTAAAGATAATGCCGTAAATCAAGAAGATTTTGCGGCGTCGGGCCGCGACGGATTATTGCTGTTTGTTCCGCTGAAAAATGCTGATCACCACGAAGGCGAATCCGGGCAAAGCAAACCAGATGTCGTGCCAGTCCAGCAGGCCTTTCACAAATCGCGATTCTTCATAGACTACCCTGAACGACTCTGAAATGGAGGCCGTGCCGTCAATCAGACTGCCGCCGTTGGCAAATACGATAATAGTACTGAGGATCAGACCGCCGCTCAAAAGTGACAGCGCGGTCAGAGCCAGTAAATTGATAAAAGCATTTTTATCCGGGGGGTCCGCCACTTCGTAATCACCAAAAATTGTGATCAATACAATTATGGCGATCAATACCAATACTTTAAAAATGGATGAGAATTGTTCCACTCCCTCGCTGAAACCGATGAATTTGGCCAGCTTGGTAAAAAAAGCAGTCTGTGCGACAAATCTGGCAAACAGATTACCCAACCCGTCGGCCGTGATGGTGGCGATATAGGTGGCGATGATGATTTTCAGCGTATCCTTACGCCCAATAATAAAGCTGTAAGCCGTGACTATGGCGAAAAATACTATGATGAAGAGATCCCAGGAAAGTTTTAGGTCCATGACCTTGTTTTATTTGTTTTCGGTTGTAATTATACGCATCAGTGGTAAATCTGCAAACGATTCTGGCAATGACTGTGTTGATGGGTTGGAAGCGAATCGATCAAATCGGTGGGGACCGTGTTGGCCATCATATCATTGATCAGGCTTTCCATGCTTACCGGATCCATGTCCGTACCAATCCCCCAGGGACTGCCTATCACCAGATCACCGCTCCCGCCCCAGAGATGAGTCGTGTTGCCTTTTTGACGTTCAATCTCATTGAGCGTCTTGAGAAAATAGGGCAGGTTGAAATAAGTTACATAGTCGGACATACGGGTAAAAACATAGGCGTGTTTGCCGTTGGGCAGGCGGCGGACCGAGACAATCGCCTGATAACCGTCGTTAATAGCGCCCAGACGTCCCTGCTTACCGGTTTCTTCGATCATAATCCAGCCCGGTCCGCCGCCCAGCTCTTCATAACTGGTGTCCGGTTTCAAATGGCGGTGGGTACCTTTAATATAGCGTTTGATACGTTTACCGACCTGATCCATGATGTCAGCGTACTCGGCGGCAACGTGATGGTCCAGACGGCCGCTTTGCCTGAATTCCCGGTAGGGATCTGTAACCCAGACCAGCGCCTCATACAATTTCGAGTCCGGAAAGGTTTGATAGAGTCCGGCGGTCGTATCCATTTTCTCGGCCAATCCCACCAGCCGTTCCAGACGGCCGCGGGTGTCATTAAAAATCAACTGCGGTTCCTCCAGAAGCAGCTTCGTGAAACAGTCATCCTCATCGCAGCTTTTAAAATATGCCCGGACTTTGGGCCCGTGCTGATCGCGGAATACCGAATAAAAACCGCCGCGCACCGCCATCATAATCTGCCCCATGGTCGCCCTCATAGAGAGCCTGTCGACCGTTTGCCGGTCTTGGTGGTCGGGGTCAATCTCCAGATGATGATCATAGGCAGCAATCGGCTTGGAAAGGTCTTTTTTGACGCCACCCAGCACATAACCGTCAAAAGCCGCTGAAAATGGAGAGTAGGTTTTGCGGAATTCTTCCCATTCAATGGGTGCGTGCTGTGGCTCGATTGTCATTGAAAAGTCAACTTCTTCCCTGAATGGAGTGCTCGTATTGGAGGCTTTCATGTTTTGTTAGTAAAGTCATTTTTATCTACAATCGCCATTTTGAAGCACCTGAGGCTTTTGGACTTGTAGACGAGAACAACTTGGCTTTTTTCTGTTTTTCCGTGCAGATACGATGATTACTTATAGCACTATCCGGGAAATATGCAAATAGCAGGGCGCAGCAATACAAAAAAACTATGGAACATGCTCGCCCGCAAGCCCCGCTAAAATTTTTGGTAGTCCCAAGGGGAATCGAACCCCTGTTTTCGCCTTGAGAAGGCGACGTCCTAACCGCTAGACGATGGGACCGTACAAGGACGGTTCGTTCCGTGCTGCCGCAGGCATGAAGGTTTTTCAATGGTGCAACCTAGAGGATTCGAACCTCTGACCTCCTCGACGTCAACGAGGCGCTCTACCAACTGAGCTAAGGTTGCGCGTATACCGACTTGGTTTATCAGCGGACATGTACCTGCCCGCTGATATTGCTATATAAAATTATTTATTTCAAGAATATTTTTGCAACTTTCGGTATTTGGTATGAAATTGGCAAATATTTGGCTTGAGAAAGTTTAGCAATCTGATAAAGTCAGTGCTAGAATTGTTTTGAGCAGCTGATTTTATTATGATTTATGGCTAAAGATTACTATGAGCTGTTGGGATTAAAAAAGGACGCCACTGATGCCGACATCAAGCGCGCCTACAGAAGACAAGCCATGGAATGGCATCCCGACAAACATAAAGGCGATAAAACCGCCGAAGAAAAATTCAAGGAAATAAACAACGCCTATCAGACCCTGAGCGATCCCCAGAAAAAGGCCATGTATGACCAGTTCGGGGAAGCCGGAACCAATTACGGCGGCGGGCCGGGCGGCCCGGGAGGGGCTTACGGCAACGGATTTGGAGGTTTTGACTTCAGCGGGTATCAGACCAACTTTGACGGACAGGGCTTCGCCGATATTTTCGAAGCGTTTTTCAGCGGCTTCGGCGGCCATTCCAACGGGCCGCGCAAAGGGCGCAATTTGGAATTCGAACTCCGGATTGAATTTGAGGAAGCGGTTTTCGGCTGCGATAAAGAGCTGGTCATCACCAGACCCAAGAAGGGCGGGGAAAAAAGCACCGAGACCCTGAAGGTGAAGATACCGGCGGGCGTGGACAATGATTCGGTGGTGCGGTTGAGCGGAAAGGGAGAACCTGGCATTAACAACGGCCCGGCCGGCGATCTGTACGTACACGTCAGAGTGGTTCCCCACAAAGAATTCGTACGAAATAATTTTGATATACATAGTAACGTCGACATCAGCATGCTCATGGCTGTGCTGGGCGGGGAAATCAAAGTAAAAACCATCCAGGGCGAGGTGACGCTGAAAATCCCGGCAGGCACCCAACCCGGCAAAGTTTTCAAACTGAAGGAATACGGCGTGAAAAAACTGCACAGCGAAGACAAAGGAGACCATTACGTGAAAGTAAACGTGGTTATCCCCAATAAACTTTCCAAAAAAGAAAAGACCCTTTATCAGGAATTGGCTGAAGAGACGGGTCTGGACCTGAACAAAGGAAAAGGATTCTGGAAATAATGTAATACTTTTTCAGCGGAGGAGGTTTACCTAAGTGTAATCGGCTGAAGCGCGCACTTGTCTTTGGCCGGCAAATGGCTTATAAATTTAGGGACTTTGTGATACAGGCTTTGGAACAAAAAAAAGATTTTGATCCCCAAATAGTGGAAACGGCAAAGACCGATAAAGAGGCTTTCGCCAAGCTGTATGACTTTTATTTTCCCAAGGTTTACGCCTTTGTCATGTCCAAAACGGGTTCTTCCGCCGCGGCCGAGGATATCGTAAGCGACGTATTTATGAAAATCCTGGAAAACCTGCCCAAATATCAGGATCGCGGACTGCCTTTCACGGCCTGGCTGTTCACGGTAACCAGAAACATACTCTTTGATTATTACGCCAAACAAAAGCGCGGTGAAACCCTGGCCCTGGAAGAAGGACTGGAAATAAAGGATGAGAAAAAAGATTTTCAGCCGGCGCACCAGGCCCAACAGAGTGAACTGAAAGACAAGGTCAAACAGGTTATGGATAAATTACCGGAAAGGGAGTTGTCCATTCTGCAGCTGAAATTTTTCAGCGGCCTCAATAACAGGGAAATCGCGATGGTGCTGAATCTCTCGGAAAGCAACGTGGGCATCATACTCTACCGCGTATTAAGAAGAATAAAGCCAGATTTAAATAACCTATTTTAGCCGATGCTTCGACCTCGCAAAAAAATCAGGGAGCTCGAAAAGAAGCTGGAAACCAGCCGGAACGACCAGAACTGGTCGGGTCTGGTTGAGGCCATTGAGGCCAATAATCCACCGCCCGCCAGGCGCCAATTTGAAATTGATTTAAAAAATAAATTACTTGAAAAACATTCAACTATGAATACTGCCAAAAAAAGTAAGACTGATAAAAAATTCAGCCTCTGGTCAGACTTCAGAATACGCGGCTGGGCTATGGCTTTGGGAACGCTGGTACTGGTGATATTGGCCGCGGTGGCAGCCTATCCGATGATACCCGCTCCGACCGTAAAAGGTTATGTGTTGAAAGGCGGGACCCGTGAAATTTCGGTTAACGCGCCGCTCAAAATCACCTTCAATCAGCTGATGAATAACGCCTCGGTGGAAAAGGCTTTCAGCATTGAACCGGCAATCAAAGGAGATATCAGCTGGCAGGGCAACAGCATGCTTTTCAAGCCGCTCGATCCCCTGAAAATCGGCGATACTTATAAGATTTCCATCGGTAAGGGGGCGGTCAGTCTGTTTCAAAAACCGCTGGAGGGTGAATACAGCGAATTTTATAAAATTATCGCTCCGCCCAAGGTCGTACTGATTACGCCTAACGATGGTTCCAAGGGAATCACGGCTGACAGCAAGATCAACATTATGTTTGACCGCCCGATGACCGCCCTGACTACACTGGAAGCAGGCCGGAAGAATTTTCCCGACATCAGAATCGAGCCCGCCGTCAACGGACGTTTCAAATGGCTGGGCACTTCGGCTATTCAATTCATCCCTGATAAACTGAATCTGGCCACTACCTATAAAGTGACCATCCCCCAAGGCACCGAGGTACTGGACGGCGGGTATACGGAAGGCGAGTACACCAGCAGTTTTGAAACGGTTAAACCGGAGGCCACCGGCTGGACGTCAACCGGTTCCCAGACCGACGCCGACGTTTCCATCAACAGCAAATTCAAACTGACCTTTAATCAGAAAGTTGATCTGGCCAGCGCCCGCCAGATGATCAAACTCAATAAAACCGGCGAGAACGAAAATGAGCTTGCCGTCAGCGTCCGTTATTACACGCTGGAGGACTGGAAACAGGAACAGAAACGGGCCAATGAACTTTTGGAAATGGGACTTTATGAAGAAATCCAGGAAGCAAAAGAACCTGCGGTTACTGAAATCAAACCCGAAGAACCAAAAGCGGAGGACCTGAGCGGCATTTTAATGATAGAACCGGCCAGGCCGCTGGAACCGGAAGCCAATTATTCGCTGCGAGTACTGGCCGGACTGAAAGGTTTTGAAGGGCCATTGACCACCGCCGAAGACCGTAATTTCAACTTCCGCACGCTGGGACAATTCAAACTGATCTCAGCCGAAAACCAGATTCCGGACTCTTCCGACCTGGCCTATCCGGTGTTTTCCTATTCCGCACCGGTGGATTTCCGCAGTCTCCGTGGCAAAATTAAAATCGATCCGCCCCGCAAAGATGAAAAGGGTGAATTAATTAATCCCGAGGTCTATCCCTATTTACGCTCCGAAAGCATCCATATCGGCTATAATTACCTTCCTTCAACCGATTACGTAATTACGATTGAGCCCGGAGTGAAAGATATTTTCGGCTATGTCTATAGCGAAAGAACCGAACTGAAATTTAAAACCACCGCCTATCAGCCCGCTCTTAGTCTGGAAAAAGGAACTGACATCAGCGTCCTGGACGGTTATCAGCCCGCCGTTTTCTACATGAAATCGGTTAACGTTGATTTTGCCGACGTCAGACTGAAAAAATTAACGCCCGAAGAGTTTTCCCGATTCTATGCCGAGGGCTACATTGATTACAATAACGGCGGATTCAATGCCCTGAAAGACTTTGACTATGAGGGGCGCATCGACATCAAACTGGCCTTTAATGAACGCGGACATACAGCTCTGAACCTGGATCAACTGGCCAGCGGCATGGCAAATCAAAATCCCGGATTGTCCGGCGGCTTCTATTTTCTGGAAATGAGCAATCCAAACGTAAAAACAACCGTCTGTACTTATGAATGGGAAACTCCCAACCCCGGCTGCCGTGAAGAAGTCAGACTGGAAAGAACCTTGTTTGTGGTTTCCCGCAGCTCTCTGGCCATCAAGACTACTTTGACTGAAATGCTGGTCTGGGCGACCGATCTGCAAGACGGAAAGCCTGTTTCCGGTGAGAAAATCACTATAATGGATGCCCTGCGCACCGAGGTGGCCAGCGGAGAAACGGATGCCAGCGGTCTGGTCAAAATCAAGTTGCCCGGAACGAGCGGTAATTACTACAGAGACTTTCTGGTGTTCGGCGACCGCGAAAATGACAGCGCTTTCGTGCATACCAGCTGGAGCGAGGGAATTGCCCCCTGGAATTTCAATATCAGCACTGAACCGGAGGCTCCCCAGTATTACATGTATCTCTATACCGACCGGCCGATTTACCGGCCGGCCCAGGAGGTTAATTTCAAGGGCATAGTCAGACAGGAAAAAGACTATAAATTCCAGATTCCCGATATCAGCAAGGTCAAGGTCTATGTCTCCGACTCACAGGGAAATGTTATCTATGAACAGGAACATCGGATTTCCAATAACGGAACCTTCAACGGCAAACTGATGCTGGGCGACAAGATCCCGACCGGGGATTTCTCCGTGCACGCCGTATTGATGGAGGCCAAAGGCCCCGAATGGATGAATGAGTTTTACGCTTCCTTTAAAGTCTATGAATACCGCAAACCCGAATATAAACTGGATCTTTCCAGCGACAAAAAGGAATACGTGAACGGACAATCCTCCAATGTCCGCGTGGAAGCCGGTTATTTCTTCGGCGCTCCGCTCAAAAACGCCGAGATTAAATGGACCCTGAAAGCCCAGGATTATTACTTTATTTTACCGGAAGAATTGGCCGCCAAACTGTCCGGCAGCTGGTTTAGTTTCGCCGACGAGGGCTTCTTCTGTTACTGGGGCTGCTCCGGAAATACCGAAATTGTCAGCCAGGGCACTGCCAAGGGCGACGAACAGGGCGTAGCCATGATTACTCTGCCCCTCAATATCAGCGACAAGAAAATCAGCCAGATTTACACCGTGGAAGTTACCGTCACCGACGCCAATAATCAGAGCGTGTCCAACCGGCTCAGTTTCCCCGTGCATAAGGGCTCTTTCTATACCGGCATACGCAGCGTGGAATATATTGTCGAGGCGGGGAAACCGGCCAAATTCGAGGTACTCACGGTCAGCGCGGACGGCAAAGGACTTCCGGGCAAAAGCGTGGAGGTGGGGTTGTATGAAAGAGAATGGAATACGGTAAAGCGAAAAAACGTGGACGGCGATTATTATTATGAAAACAGTTACGACGACAAACTGGTCGAAAAGAAAACGGTCAGAACCGGCGACAAGGGACTGGGCTCACTGGAATTCACAATCGCCAAGGGCGGCGTGTACAAGGTGGAGGCCGTGGCGGGAGATGAACAGAACAACAAGATTATCAGCTCCACCACCGTCTATGTCAGCTCCGGAGATTTTGTAAACTGGGGCAGTGAAAACAACGATAAAATTGAACTGATTACCGATAAGATGGAATACAAGGTGGGAGACACCGCCAAAGTGCTGGTCAAATCCCCCTATAAAAACGTCTATGCCCTGGTCACTTATGAAAAGGACCGGGTGCTGGATCAGAAAGTGATCAAACTGGAATCAAATTCACAGACCATCGAGGTACCGGTAACCGATAAATTCCTGCCCAACGCTTTTGTTTCGGTGGTACTGGTCAAGGGGGATTCCTATGATGCCGGATTGGCCGAACCCGCGGAGGGCGCCCCGGATGAAAGACAGGTAGCCGCCTTTAAGGTTGGCTACACAACCCTGCAGGTGAACACAGAAAATAAACGTTTAAACATTGAAATCAAGAGCGACAAAGAAAGATATTCGCCCGGTGAAAACGTAAAATTAACGGTCAAAACCACCGATGCTTCCGGAAAGGCCCTGCCGGCCGAACTGTCACTGGCCGTAGTGGATGAAAGCGTGCTCAGTCTGACTGAAAGCGTAACCGCGGATCTGTTGAATATTTTCTACCGCAAGAGACTGCTGGGAGTTAATTTCGCGCATACCCTGACCAAGGCCATTTCCAGAGTCAACGTGCAGGTGGAAGCCGGCATGAAGGGTGGAGGCGGAGGTGAACTGGCCAAACGCGGCACGTTCAAAGACACCGCCTGGTTTGAAGCATCACTAAAAACCAATGAAAACGGTGAAGGCACGCTGGAATTCAAGATTCCGGATAATCTGACCACCTGGCAGGTGATGGCCATCGGTATCAGCGATGACAGCAAGAACGCGCAGGCCTTGGTCGGCAGCAATAAATATTCATTCCTGGCCAATAAAGACATACTGGTCCGTCCGGTTTTGCCGCGCTTCATGTCGCGCGATGACAAGATGCAGGTTTCGGCCATTGTTCACAACTATACCGATACCGATCAGTCGCTACAGGTAACTCTGGAGGGCGAGGGCTTCCAGATCAACGGAGCCGCCGAGAAGTCGGCCACCGTTGCTTCCAAAGGCTCTCAGAAAATCGACTGGCAAATTGTCGTCGGCAAAAATAAGACCGCCAAACTTTCCTTTACCGCGATTGCCAATGGCGGACAGAGGGGAGACAGCGTCGAACAAATTTTGCCGGTAAAAGAGTCCAGCATGCCCGAAAATGTGGCTATGGGCAAAGTAATCAACGATGAAACCAAACAAATTGAACAGGTCTGGTTGCCAGCCGGTCTGAATCCGGAAAACGGAACCCTGAAGATTACGGCAGCCGCCACCCTGGCCGGTGCGATCAATGACGGTCTGAAGTACCTGGTCAGTTTCCCCTATGGTTGCAGCGAACAACTGGCCAGCGCCATTCTGCCCAATGTGGCGGTCAAGAGACTGATAAATACCGGGAAATTTAAACTGGAGGGACTGGAAACTTCCACCATCGATAAAAACGTGGAAACCGGATTGCAGGAATTATACAAAAACCAGCAGTCCAACGGAGGGTTCGGCTTATGGTCCAATTCCACGACCAGTGCCTGGCTGACCGCTTATGTCACCAATACACTGTTTGAGGCCGGGAAAGCCGGTTACAAGATCGACCAGAACGTTCAGGACTCGGCCATCAATTATCTGAAGGGTTATCTGAATAATAAACCCAATCCCGATGAAAGTGAGGATTACCGCCTGAACAGCAGAGCCTACATCCTCTTTGTGCTGGCGGAGAACGGGCAGGGTGATCTGGGTCTGATGAACAGCCTCTATGAACAGAAAGATAAATTGAGACTGATTTCCAAGGCCAATCTGCTGATGGCCCTGCAGAATCAAATAGGCCAGGACCAAGCGGCCGATACCGCGATCAACGACAAGATTACCAGCCTGAAAAAAGATCTGGAAAACGCCTCGCTGCAGACTCCGCGCGGCGTGTCCTTCATCGAAAAAGACTTGAACTACAGCCTCTTTGACACCAATACCAGAACTACCGCCGTAATTATGAAGGCCATTAACAGAGTGGATTCCAACAATCCCCTGCTGTCCAAGATCATGCAGGCCTTATTACGGGAAAGAAAAGGCGGGCATTTCTCCACCACCCAGGAAACGGCGGTGAGCCTTTTGGCCATGCTGGAATACCTGGAGAAAGGCAAAGAATTGACTCCGGCCTATCAGGCCCTGATCGATCTGAACGGCAAAAACGTGCTGGATATGAATTTTACCAGTAAGAATCTGTTTGAAATCAGGGAAACCGAGCTTCCGCTCACTGATCTGCTGCCCAATAATCTGAATAACGAAGTGGCCGCGCAGAAAATCGGGGAAGGCCGGATGTATTTCGACCTGAACCTGGAATATTATCTGCCCCTGAAGGATCTGAAGCCGAAAAGCGAAGGTCTGGAAGTGCTGCAGGAATACTTCTCCATGGATGATGCCAAACTGGAGAATCCGCTTGATACAATCAAGGTGGGTGAAAACCTGCACGGAAAATTAACCCTGATGGTACCGGAAGACAGACATTTTGTGATGATTGAAGATTTCCTGCCGGCCGGTCTGGAAGGTATTGATTTCAATCTGAGTACTTCCGAGCAGGGGTTGCGGGACATGGGAGGGGCTGACAAAAATGACTGCTATGATTGTTATTTCAACTGGTATTTCAACCACTCCGAAGTCAGGGATGACAGAATTATGTACTTTGCTGACTATCTGCCCAAAGGCGTTTACGAAATTGATTATTACGTGCGCGCCACCGCGGTCGGAGAATTCGCCGATCTGCCTACTCTGGCCCAGGAAACATATTTCCCCGAGGTATTCGGGAGAAGTGAAGGGAAGTCCTTTAAAGTCACCGAATAATGAATATTGAGGAGCAAAACCGGGTACTGCGAAAAGAGTTCCTGCGCAAATTCGTACATTTGCTGGAACTGCCGGTTTTGCTCGTCTATACCGTGGTGGCCGCTTTGTACGGGCCCCAAACCGGCATACTGGCCCTGACCGCCATTCTGGTCATCTTGCTGGAAATTGAATACATACGTCTGGAATACAAACTGAAACTGCCGGTGGTGATCGATATTCTGCGACGCCATGAAAAAGACAATATCGCCGGCAACATTTTCTTTATTTCCTCCACCATTATCTGTTTCGCCGCCTTTGATTACCCGATCGCCCTGATTGCCCTGCTGATTACGGTTTTCGGCGATTTGGCGGCGGCCCTGATCGGTATCAAATTCGGCAGAACCAGGATTTTCCGCAAAAAAACTCTGGAAGGTTTTCTGGCCGGATTTCTGGTTAATCTGCTGGTCGGTCTGATGATAATACCGGGCGAATGGAAGATCTTTGTGCCGATGGCGCTGACCGCCAGTCTGGTGGAATTATGGACCGGCAAACTGGATGATAACCTGACCGTGCCCCTGGCCGGAGGTTTCGTGGGACAGATACTTTTTTATTTATGGCAAACCAAACTGGAAAGTTTTCCCGGCCCCGTTCTGCAATGGCTGGTTGACTTTTTCCCTTTTAATTAAGGGGTTTTTCGGAGCCGTTTTTGGCTGATTCAGTTTCCGCTGTCGCCGGCACGGCCTCAGCCGTTTTTTCCAGCACGGGGGGCAGTTCGATGGCGGCAAATTGATCCAGTACCTGCTGGGCGGTGTCCTCCCAGGAGAATTTTCTGGAGCGGTGAAAGCCTTTTTCCAGAAGGGTGTTTTTCAGTTGAGGATTTTCCATCAGACTGATGATGGCGTCGGCAATTTTATGCGAACTGCTCGGTTCAATCAGCAGACCGGCGTCCCCCACCACTTCCGGCAGAGAGGCGGCATTGGAGGAAATCACCGGGCAACCGGAAGCCATCGCTTCCAGCGGCGGGATGCCGAAACCCTCATACAGTGACGGAAAGACAAAAACTTCAGCCAGATTATAGGTGTGATGAAGATCTTCGTCTTTCATGTAGCCGGTGAAAATCACGTCGTTTTCCAGCTGGAATTCACGGACTGACCGCTCGATTTCCTGGTATTTCCAGCCCTTTTTACCGACAATCACCAGTTTGTATTCGGGGAATTTTCTTTTCACGATGACAAAAGCCTTGATCAACGCGCTGAAGTTCTTGCGGGGTTCCAGAGTGCCGACGCCCAGAATAAATTTTTTGGGCAGACCGAATTTCTGGCGCACCTTTTCCGATTGTTTGGGATCCAGCTCTTCTTTGTACAAATCATGGGGGGCGCAGGATACCTGCACCATCAGCGGTTTGGGATAATGGAAAATTTTAATCAGGTCTTTTTGGGTATTTTCCGAAACCACGAATACTTTGACGGCCTTTTTCAATGCTCTGCGGAGGGTAACCCTTTCAATGATCACAGCCTTTTTGGCGTGACTCTTGGGAAACATGAAAGCCACCAGATCGTGTACCACGATGATAACTTTCAGCCAGCGGGGAGCCAGGGCGGGCACGATAAAGCTGGTGGGGGCCAGATAGAGGTCGGGACGGGAAAAATTCAGGTCTTTAAGCACCGTCCAGTGCCATTTTAACCCCTTTTCGGTGATGTATCTGACCTCGACGTTGGGATATTCCGGAAAAGGCGTTTTTTCCTTGTCCGTATAAAGCAAATACTGATTATTCCGGTCTACCTTCAGGAGCTGATTGACCAGTCCATAGGCGAAAAAGCCTTTGCCCGTTTTCTCGCCATCGGCTTCACGGACATCTATGGCAATTTTCATATTGTTCTAATAAGATAATTCTTGTAAATTTCAGGTGATCGAATAGTAATGTAATTACTCTCATTTGTCTACGAATGAATAACATACATCAAAATATCTGGCGTAAATTGTCCAGCGGTCAAAAGCTGAATTTTTTGGGGGCAATCCTGCTGGCAGTCAGTCTTTTTTTAAGCTGGTACAGCGATAAGGATGTTTTCCGCAGCGGGGACAGCTTTACCGCCCTGAACGGCCCGCTTTATTTCGTGGGGTTATCAATGCTCTTTCTGGTAGCCGCCAATATCGGGACGCTGCTTTTTTCAGTCTGGAAAGGCGGGGTGTCAAAGAGATGGGGAGAAAGCTCCCTGGGCAAAAAACAGATGCTGATGGGTTTCGGTTCGATGTACCTGCTGATTATTATCAATTCGGTCTATTTCCACCCCCAATTCGGCTTGAACATACTCAGTAAAAAGTCGGAAATCGGCGTAATGCTGGCTCTGGTCGCCACCGTGATGATTTGTATCGGCGGATATTTGAGCTACCGGAAAAAATTTGAACTGGAGGAATTGTCCATGGAAAAAACAACTGTTCAGACTGCCGATACCGTAGCCGTAGCACAAACTGTTGTGGAAAAAATTCCGGAGAAAATCGCGGTTGCCACGGAAATTCAACCCGCCCCGGCCGTCAATCAGCCGGCGGTTGCGCCGTCTTTTCCCAGACCAGCTTATCAACCCCAGGCCGTACAGCAGACTGTTCAACAGCAGCCCGTTGCCCCGGCCGTACCTGCTTTTTCCGAGCGCAGCCCCCTGGGTAAAACCGATTATGAAAGATCCAAATTGTATGAAAATCTGAAGAAAACTATGATCCGCGACACGCTGACCCCCGACAAACGCCGTAAGCTGCGGGAAAAGGAGGCCAAAGAAAATGCTTTCTCCGCCAATTTCGGAAAAACCGGGAAAATCAATACTGTTCCAGCCGCCCCCAAACCGGCAGCCAGCGTGGAAACCCTGTTACGGAAAGCTTCCGGTGAAAAAGCCACTGCCTCTGCTGCGGCTTCCGATTCAGAAGGAGGCAAGAAACCCCAAATGTACAGAATGGATCTATAATAAAACAAAATGAGCAGAAATTACGACCGAAGAAGGAGGGGCGGCCCCCGAGGCTCCAGATCCAGAGTAGCCAACAGCCAGGCACCCGACAACACGCCGGTTCCGGAAGGAATTGTGTTTTATTGCAAAACTTGTGAACAAATTGTGGATTATCATCCCACCAGTTTCAATTTCAAATACCCCATAGAAGGCTGCCAGAAGGCCAAAGCCAAACTGGAAACAGCCGCCAAATCGGCCACGGGCGAAGCGCAGGAAGACGGCGACAGACGCAGAAAAGAAACCACCTGCGATATTGCCTACGGTACTGAACGCAGCATTAAACAATACTACAAAATCAAGGACGATAAATACGATGCCGAACGGAGGGCGCGTGAAGAAAAGGCCAACCGGGCGGATAAATTATAAGATCTTCCTCAACGGTGCTATAGACAGCGCCAGTTTCTTGGTGCCCACGTGCAGGGTGTCGAATTTGATGGTGGCCACGCCGCCCTTGATGGTCAGAACGGTACCTTCACCGAAAGTGTTGTGGACCACCCGGTCGCCTTCACGAAGTTCCGGCGTTTCATCGGAAAAAACAGCTTCCTCGCGGACAACGCGCGTCTCCTGGAAAGCCGGCGATTCGGCGACGGTCGATTCATCCGGTAAGGGGCGGCGTGGCCGGTCGATTCCGAAAGACACTTTGCGGAAATACTGGGTGTTTTCCCAAGTGGTGGACGTGGCGTCTGACGGCAACTCTTCCAATACTTCTTCCGGAATATCTTTCAGAAATTGGGAGGGCGGATTGGACTGTGATTCCCCGTAAAGCATGCGGTTCTGGGCATTGAGCAGGTATAATTTATCCTTGGCGCGGGTTATGGCAACATACATCAAACGCCGTTCCTCCTCCATTTCACTCTTTTCCAGGAGTGAGCGTGAATGAGGGAAAATGCCATCTTCCAGACCAACCAGAAAAACGACGGGAAATTCCAGTCCCTTGGCGGAATGTATAGTCATCAACGTGACGGAGTTTTCCTGCTCGTCCAGTTTGTCGATATCGGCGATCAAAGAAATTTCTTCCAGAAAAATGGTCAGCGATTCTCCCGGTGGCAAGCGGTCATATTTACCGGCCACGGAAATCAATTCATAGGCGTTCTGCAGTCTGGATTCCCCTTCCTCCGTGCCGTCATCGAGGAATTTTTTATAGCCGGAAAGCTCCATGGCGTGCTTGATCAGACCGGAAGCCGGAAATTCTTTATTGACGCTCTGCAGCTCTTTGACCACTTTCACAAAATCTTCCAGGGCTTTACTTTTGCTTTCACGGATGGCTTCGATGCGGTCAATTTCAGTGAGGGCCTGCCAGAAACTGGTATCGTTGTTTACGGCATACTGTTGAATGGTGTCGATGGTTTTCTGGCCGATTTTGCGTGGCGGCACATTGATAATGCGCATCAGGCTAAGTGAATCATGGGGGTTCTGAATCACGCGCAAATAAGCCACCAGATCTTTGATTTCCTTGCGCTCGTAAAACTTGATTCCCCCGACAATTTTATAGGGAATGGCATAGCGCAAAAAGGCTTCTTCCATCACGCGGGACTGGGCATTGGTGCGGTAAAGAATCGCAAAATTGCGATACTCCTTTTCGTCCATATCCTGCATTTTTTTGATGATGGTATCGGCCACGAATTCGCCTTCCGCCCGTTCATTGCTGAGAGTTTTTATGGTGATTTTTTCCCCGCCCTCGCGCTCAGTCCAAAGCTTTTTATCCTTGCGCTGGGTGTTTTTTACAATCACCTGATGGGCGGCATCCAGAATCAGCTGGGTGGAGCGGTAATTCTGTTCCAGATAAACCACTTTGGCTTCCGGATAATCCTTTTCAAAGTTGAGAATATTGTGGATGTTGGCGCCGCGAAAAGCATAAATGGACTGGTCGGAATCGCCGATCACGCAGAGATTGCGGTATTTGGCCGCCAGCAGATTGGTCAATACATACTGGGCGTGATTGGTATCCTGATACTCGTCCACGGAAATAAAACGGAACTGCTCCTGATAATAATCCAGAATTTCCGGGAATTTCTGAAACAATTCCACCGTCAGCATGATGATGTCATCAAAATCCAGAGCGTTATTTTTCTGCAATTCGTGCTGATAGCGTTTGTAACAGAGGGCGACTTTTTCGGTAAAATAATTATTGACGAATTTGGCGTATTCTTCAGGCGGAACCAGTTCGTTCTTGGCCCCGGAAACAAAATTCAGGATGGCCTTGGGATTAAACTTTTTATCATCAATCAGCAGATCCCCCAATACCCTTTTCATTAATAGCTGTTGATCAGCGGTGTCATAGATCACAAAACCCCGGTCATAGCCCAGGTGATGGATTTGTTTGCGCAGGATGCGCACGCAGGTGGAATGAAAAGTGCCGACATTGGGCGCGTAAGTTTCGTCCTTTTTGATCAGTTTCAGAATTCTCTCCTTCATCTCGTTGGCGGCCTTGTTGGTGAAAGTGACGGCCAGAATATTCCAGGGTGAAACGCCTTTTTCTTTGAGCAGCCAGGCGATTCTGGTGGTCAGCGCGCTGGTCTTGCCCGAGCCCGCTCCGGCCAATACCAGAACCGGTCCGTCACAATGAAGCACGACCTGCTTTTGCATGTCATTAAGATGGGCCAGCATGTCGTGATGGCGTTCGTTGGGCATTTCTAAAATTGATGGTACCGGCATTATAGACCAGCCCAAATAAAATTAAAGTTGCACTTTGGAAAGAAGTTGGCGGGGAGTGGTTTTACCAGACCACCTGTACTTCCGTACCGACCTCGGCAAAGCCGTAGGCGAATTCGGCGTCGGCCGGCAGCAGCCTGATACAGCCGTGGCTGCGGCGCGTGCCAATATGGTTTAAAGCTTCACGCCAATAGACACCACGGTCATTGGCCAGGCTGGGCAGGGCGTGTATACCGTAGCCACCCTTACGGAACTGCATGAACAGCGGCATGATGTAATGCGGGCTGCTGCCGGCCACCCGGACGTTTTGCTTGAAAGAAATTTTGGTGGTGCCGACCGGGGTCGGATGCGAATTGGTACCGGTTGAAACGGGAAAAGTCTTCAGAGTAATGTCACCCAGTTTCAAATACATTCTTTGGCTGGACAAATCCACCACGATTTTCTTTTCACCGCTGAATTTGGGGTCGGTGAGATTCAGACTCATCATGATGTCACGGGTGTAGTTGAGGATTTTTTCATTCTCGGCGGGCTGACCGACCTTGATATCAAATTTAAATTCGGCACCGTCTTTAATCCAGGTTTTTCCTTCCACCACCGGAGCGAAATATTCGCGGTAAATTCCCGGTTCCAGAGGTGCATGACCGATAAAGGAAAATTCAGCAATTTCTCCCGGATCGACGCGGGGGGTTTTCATGGAAATGCGATTGGCCTGTATCCATTTGGTCTCGCCGAAAACCAGGGGAGCATGAAAAATACTGCTGCGGTCGTCGTTTCTGGTGGTGCCCAGGAAAGTCATCGACTGTCCGGGACAGCCGCTGCCACTGGAAAACCAGGGGACATTGCCGGTGTTTTTGATCTTCGCTGAAACGGCAAAAATCTGATTCGGTTCACTGGTGGCTGGGACGTCGATAGACATCAACTGACCTGAATAGACAGGCGCTTTTACCTCATCAAACGCACAGGAAATAGTAATTTGACTGACCGCTTTATTAATCAGTTCGAGTGCCGCGCGGGATTTGGTGGCGGGAGTCGGAATTTTTTCGGCTGCCAGGGCGCTAAGGGGCAAACAAAGAGATAATACAACCAGGGAAAACAATAAATTTTTATTGCGCATAGTTTGGTCAATTTCATAATAATCAGTTAATTATAACACATTTTATACTATTGACAAATCCCTGGTTAACACCTAAATTTTCATTCTGATAAATAAATTTTCTATATGTATGACCGGATTGATTTGGATAGCTTCCTGCCCGATATCGATATTTCGGAAATCAGCGGTAATAAAGTTGAGGGAATGAGTGATCTAGCTGAGAAACAGGGCTACTGGCATACCATCAGACGCGGTTTCAGCCCCAAGTTTATAGATGAGTCAGGGCTGGTTCTGGCGGAATATAATCTCTATAAAAATCCGGCCAATATGGAGGAATTCAGATGCGCCGACCCGGAATGTGATGAAATTCTGGTGGAAATCCGATTAAGTATCGTCACGGTAATGGATAAAGACGCAACCTGGTATACCATCCATTCGCTGGCTAAAGACACGGCTGTCTATGAAGCTTTGATCAGCACAAATGAAACGGTCGTCGGCTGTCTGAGCCATGATGCCAGGGCAATTAAGGTGGTGAAGAAACCTGAAGTAATTGTAGTGGCCCCCGTGACATCCATTGAGGAAGGCAAAACTATCAGAGCCAGACAAAAAATCCGACGGGACCTCAATAAATTGAAACTGACCTAATCCAGCAATTTCTGTAATTCCCGCTTGAATGTTTCAATGTCCTTAAACTGGCGGTAAACGCTGGCAAAGCGGATATAAGCCACCTCATCCACTTCCTTGAGACCGTTCATAACGTCTTCGCCGATTACCTTGCTGGGCACTTCCCGTCCGTAATTGGACCATTTCTCCTCCAGTTTATCCAGCAGATCGGAGAGCTGTTCGACAGTCACGGGTCTTTTCTCACAGGCTTTCCAGATCCCGGCCTCCAGCTTCTGCCGGTCGTAGGGTTCGCGTCCCTGGTCTTTTTTAACCACTACGAAATTGGTGTATTCGATTCTTTCAAAAGTGGTAAAGCGGAAATTGCATTTATTGCAGGCCCGGCGACGACGAATTTCCCGATTCTCGTTGGTGTCACGGGAATCCAAAACGCGGGTGTCATCATGCTTACATTTTGGACAGAACATATGTTTTTGGCTTAATCTGCCTGTGGATTATACTGGTTTTTTTGCCCGGGGAAAAGTGCTAGTATAAATATCGTTATGGACAAGACAAAAACACAGATTGATTTATCCATAGGAGAGGCTTTGAAACGCTTTCTGGAATATTGTGAAATTACCAAAAACCGTTCCGATAAAACCCTGGAAAACTACCATCATTATCTGGGCAGATTCGCCGGATTTGCCGGTGCCGACAGGAAGATTTCGGAAATCGATCCGGAGCTGATCAATAATTTCCGGCTTTTTCTGAACAGACTGACCGATGAAAACCGCAAACCCCTGCTCAGCGTAAAAACACAATCCTATCATGTCATCGCGCTGCGGGCTTTTTTGAAATACCTGATCAGGCAGGACTATGACACTCTGGCGCCCGAAAAGATTGAGCTGGGGAAACTCCCGCAGCGCACAGTCGATTTTCTGGAACGCGAGGAACTGGAGAAACTTTTTGCCGCGGTTGATAAGAGCACGATAGCCGGGAAACGGGATTACGCCATGTTCAGAACGCTTTATTCCACCGGCCTGCGCATCAGTGAGCTGACAGCTTTGAACCGTGAAGAAATCAATCTGAAAAGCCGCGAGTTCCGGGTGATCGGTAAAGGCGGCAAATACAGAATTGTTTTTCTGTCGGCGGAAGCGGCGGAAGCAATTGTGGAATATTTGGCGGCGCGCAAGGACGGATTGAAACCGGTCTTCTTGAATCACGGCAGAGGAAAAGGGAAAAAGAGCGTGTCCACCAACAGTGAAAACCGCAGGATTTCGCCGACCATGGTTCAATATCTGATCAGAAATTACGCCCGCAAAGCCGGTTTGGTGAAAAAGGTCACGCCCCATAAGCTGAGACACAGTTTCGCCACCGAACTTCTTAAAAACGGTGCCGATATCCGCTCGGTACAGGAGATGCTGGGGCACAGTTCGATCACGACTACACAGATATATACCCATCTGACTAACCGTCGTTTGAAGGAAATCCACGAGAAGTATCACAAGTAATTCCTTCCGGCTAGACGGTTGGGTAGTCAAACGGGGAGCCGCCTGAAAAAGGCCTGCCCCCGAACCCCGGGGAGCTATAAGATTTGGACTAAAAACAGTTTGTGCTAAGATGGACGCAAGTAAAAAAAACCTATGATTATTTTCGACAGGGTTACCAAAAGATACAAAAATAAAAAAGTCCTCGACAACGTGTCCACCACCATCGGTCCCGGTGAATTTGTTTCCATTATCGGACCTTCCGGCGCCGGCAAATCGACGCTGGTTTACGCGCTGATCGGAGCCGAGAGAATCCAGGCCGGCAATATCACAGTGGACGGTTACAGGATCAATGAAATGTCGGAAAAAGAGATGCAGTATTTCAGACGGAAAATCGGCGTGGTATTTCAGGACTACCGTCTGCTGCCGCAAAAAACCGTGTTTGAAAATGTGGCTTTCGCCCTGGAGGTATGCGGCGTCAGCAAATCTCAGATTAAAAGCAAAGTGCAGGAAGTGCTGAAAGTGGTGGGACTGCTGGATCAGGCTGCCCATTTCCCCTATCAGCTGTCCGGCGGCGAAAAGCAGAGAACCTCCATCGCCAGAGCTCTGGTGCATCAGCCCAGTCTGATCGTGGCGGATGAACCGACCGGCAATCTGGACCCCAAAACAGCCCTGGAGATAGTCAAACTGTTTCAGGATATCAACAAAAAAGGGATTTCCATTATTCTGACCACCCACAACAAAGAAATTGTTAATTTTCTGAAACGCCGCGTAATCAAACTGGATGCCGGGCGTATTGTGGAAGACAAAGGAGCCAGTGAATATATCTGATCAGGTTGCCCGGCGAACCTTGGGACGTACTGTTTCAGTGGCATTTAAATCCTGAATCGGAGACTGTCCGACATCCGGAGTGGACTGCAGATCGCTTATACCCCCTGCAGAATCAGCGTCAGTCTCCCCTTTTTTATATGATTTAACTGTCAATAAACCGCTGCCCAGTGTAATTACTTCACTGGAATCAGAGCGTTCCCTCAGGTGCAGATTGACTTTGAAAATGACCGGGAAAGTAGTGTCTTTATCTACCACCCGGGCTATTTGATCCAGTTTGAGAAGATACTTGGCAACGCCGTTATCAAGTTTCAGATTGAGATTGGTGAAAGTCTGAATATCACCAAGTCTGTTGGCATTTTCCAAACCCAGATAGAGGCGGGAGCCGCAACTCTCCAGATATTCCTTGTCCAGTCCCTTAACGGGAATAAAAATATCCTTGCTGGTTTCCAGATTGGGGATTTGAACTTCCATTTTTTGGGCGGTACAGGGGACGATAAACTTAAACAAAATCTCCGGCGCGGCATTCAAAGACAGGAACAGATTGCCAGCAGAAAGATCTTTGACTGTTGTGCCGGTCTGGGTGGAATAATATGGCTTATCCATAAGTAGAACCTCATTGACCAAAGGACGGCTGTTAATGAAGCCGTTGTAATCCAGTTTGGCCTCTCCCAGCTCTTTTTTGGCACTGCTCAGCACCGTACCCCGGAAAGCCGATTCACAAATATTGGTATCATAAAAATAAGTCTGGCTGTTTTTAAGGTAATTCAGCTTAACCACCAGGCCGTTGCTGCCGACGGGAATTTCCTTACGATCTTTGATGTTTTCGGAAGTCAATTCGCTGTTGGCGGCAAAAACGGTAAAATCAGGAACATAACCGTTCTCCAGAAAAGTGCATTCCAGCCGGTCTCCCTTGATGGTCAGAGGAATAATGTTGTCGCTCAGGCGCGTGTCGGAATATTTGGCGAATACTGAATATTCTCCGTCAGGAAAAACTCCGTCCTGAAATTTTTGATAAAATTCTTCGCAGTCAATGGTCTGACTACTGTTGTAGTTTTTTCCTTCAATCAGACATTCACGATAGACGGGACGGATATTGTAAAGGGCTCCCTGAAAAAATCTGCCGCTGCCTCCCAAAAGGACAATGGCTAACACCAGGCCGCCGAGCACCACCACGGCCAGGATTGCCAGTAAGATTTGTTTTTTAGTCATATGATTGGTCTATTTATCCAATTATTATACCATTTTTCGGCCTTCAGATAACCCCCCAACAGCTTTTATCAATATTTAATTCCGGGGTCAGAACATTCAGTTATGGTGATTTTACTATGAGTAAATTCATCCATGCCTTTTGGCAGATCAAAGACGCTGATTACGCGAAACTGGCCAAAATTGAGAAATTTTTTCCCGATTTTCACTATGCCTGGGAAAAGGCAACGGCCGGTGAATTCACCAAAGCGGGATTGGACAGCGCTTTCAGCCGACAGGTGTTGGAGCTCAGGTCAAAAATGGATCTCCCGGCCAGCCTGGACCGCCTGTGGCAGTCCGACATCGCGCTGGTGGACCGGGACAGTTCCGAATATCCGGATGAGTTGAGAACGATCGCCGCCCCGCCCTTTCTGCTCTACCGCAAAGGGGCCGCTCTGAACACCCTGACCAACCGCATCGCCATAGTGGGAACGAGAAAATCCACCATGGCGGGCGAAAAACTGGCTTTCAACCTGGCCAGGACATGCTCCCAGAGTGGTTTGACCGTGGTCAGCGGGCTGGCCTTCGGCATTGACGCCTCGGCTCACAGCGGGGTGGTGCAAAGTGACGGCCAGACCATTGGCATACTGGCCTCCGGCATTAACCGCATCACTCCATCCAGCCATTATAGTCTGGCTGCGAAAATTCTGGAAAAGGGCGGGACTATAATTTCCGAATATCCGGTCACCTCTCCCGCTTTCAAATACCGTTTTTTGGAGCGGAACCGCATTATTTCCGGCCTCTGTCATACGGTGGTATTGGTGGAAGCGGGCAAAAAATCCGGAGCCCTGATAACGGCGGATCACGCCATTGACCAGAATAAACAGATACTGGCCTTCCCCGGTGACCCCGGCAAATCAAGCAGTGCCGGCTGCAATGCCCGCATCAGAAACGGCGGAGCCCATCTGGTGGGTTCCATTGCCGATGTGATTGAGGATTTGACGGACCGGAGAATACTCAAAAAACTGCCCGGTCCCGATTCGCCGGTAACTGCTTTCAGCCTGGATCTGACCGATAAAAGAGTCTTTGATTTATTGGGCCGCGGGCAACAAACCACCGATCAGCTTCAATTAGCCGGCGGGCTGGAATGGACCGAACTGATTCAAAGTCTGAGCAAACTGGAGATTGCCGGAATAGTGAAAAAGAACCGTGAACTGAAATGGGAGTTACTGACTGATTGAGGTAACGCGATGCACCTCTTCCAGATTGGTGATACCCTGAAGTACCTTCAGGATGCCGTCCTCACTCATGGTAATCATGCCCTTGCGCCGGGTGGCTTCAATCATTTTAGTAGTGCTGGCCTTGTTTAAAATCAGGTCTTTCATTTCATAATCGACTTCCAGCATTTCCACCAGCGCCACCCGGCCCTTGTATCCGGTATGGCTGCAAACGTCGCAGCCCTTGGCCTCCGGCAGCGTGGCGGGAATATTGATTACTTCGGAAGGACGTACCCGTTTGATGGTTTCCACCACTCTGGTTATTTCATCCAACTCCGCTTTGTTGATCGGTTTTTCCTCTCGGCAGTTGGGGCAGATGCGGCGGGCCAGACGCTGGGCGATAATAGTATGCAGGGAGGGGGCAATCATAAAAGCCGGCAACCCGATATTGATCAGACGCGGAATGGTTTCAATGGCTGAATTGGTATGCAGGGTGGAGAGCAGCACGTGACCCGTGAGGGCGGCCTGCGAGGCCGTTTCAGCGGTTTCCAGGTCGCGGATTTCACCAATCATTATAACTTCGGGATCCTGGCGGAGAATGGAGCGCAGGCCGCTCGCAAAGGTGTAACCGCCTTTTTCATTGATCTGACTCTGGGCAATGCCCTCCAGATGATATTCTATAGGATCTTCCAGCGTGATAATTTTTGATTCGGGATTGTTGAATTTAGACAACATCGTATAGAGCGAGGTGGTTTTACCCGAGCCGGTAGGGCCGGTCATCAGAATCATGCCGTGCGAAATTTTGGTCAGATTTTCAATTTTCTGCAGATATTGTCCGCTGTAACCCAGTTCCTCAAAGGTGACCAGGTGACGCCCGGAATCCAGCAGTCTCATCACGAAACTTTCCCCGTATTCAGTCGGTAAAACGGAGACTCTGACGTCGATTTTGCGGTCATTGACCTGAAAGAAATAACGTCCGTCCTGAGGCACGTTGCTGACGTTAACCCTTAATTTGGACTGATATTTGATCTGATTGGAAATGTTTTGCCAGACCGATTTATCAATGCGGAAAACTTCATGCAACAACCCGTCGATTCTGAATCTGGCCCGCACATAATGGTCTTCCGCTTCCAGATGGATATCGGAAGATCCGGCTTTCAGTGCTCCTACGGCAATCAGATAGATGGCCTCCTCGGAATTCATGTCTTTGATTTTGTCGCCCAATGTGCTCAACTCAGCCAGTTCTTTTTCGTAGGTCTGGATTTTGGCCTCATCCAGTTTGGTACTGATCTCTTTTTTGACCTTATACTGATCAGTTTCATACAATTTCAGCGCCTCCAGTATCCCCTCTTCCGAAGAGAGATTGATATTGATCAGATAGCCCTGCTTTTTGAGGTCGTTAATAATGTCCCGTACAGCAGGATTGGTCGGATGGGCAACAGTAATGCGCAATTTTTTGCCCAGCCTGTAAAAAGCAATGATCAGATTGGCGCGCGCTGTTTCAGCAGGAATGATTTTGAGCAAATCCGGATTGATCGGAGTCAGCGCAATATCAATGTAATTCATATTCATGGTGGCGGCCTTTTCCTGCGTCGCCTTTTCTTTGGCCTCACGGTTGATTTTTGCCAGGCCGGTTTCAAATTTGGCCGACTCCGGAGAACTTTCAAAGTCGCCCTGAACGGCTTTTACCGGGGCTGATTCAGGGGCGGCCTGTGGCTGGCCGGCCTGAACGGTTACCGTGGCGGGTGCCGCGGGTTGTGGTACCGCAGAAGTCGGGGTGTTTTCCTGCGCCGGATCTTTAAGACTCTTGGGGTCGATCATGACAAATAATTTTATCCCCATATTTTAGCATAAATAACAAAAAAGAGCCAGAACGAAAGTCCGGCTCTTTCGGATGTGTTGGAAATGTTTTATAAGGCCTTGGAAACTTCTTCGGCAATGCTCTGGGCCTGATCTTCCGAAATGCCTTCTATACCTGCCAAATCCCCTATGGATAAGCCTTTCAATTGTTCCACCATGGTCAGATTGGCAGCCTCCAGTTTCTCAACCAATTCCGGAGAAAGATTGGGCAGATCTTTGATAGCGGTAATTTTATTTTCTTCTTTGGCCTCTTTGGCGCCGGTCATTTCACCGATATCCAGAATGTCCAGTTCATATCCGGTCAGACGGGAAGCCAGACGGACGTTTTGACCGTTCTTGCCGATGGCCAGCGGACGCTGATCGGGATTTACAAATATTTTGGCCCGGCGGTCCTGTTTGTGCAATTCAATGGCGGCAACCTTGGCCGGAGCCAGCGCGGTACGGATATATTGTTCAATGTCATCCGACCATTGGATGATATCAATTCTTTCGCCGTTCAACTCGTCCATGACGTTCTGTACGCGTACGCCCTTTTGGCCCACGCAGGAACCGATCGGGTCAATTTTGGGGTCGTTGGAGATGACAGCCACTTTTGAACGCACTCCCGGCTCCCTGGCAATCGCTTTGATTTCCACCAGATTGTTTTTGATTTCGGGAATTTCCAGTTCCATCAGTTTGATGACCAGATTGGGATGGCTGCGGGAAATCATCAGCTGAGGTCCGCGACTGGTTTTGATAACCTTGTCCAGATACAGTTTGATTCTCTGTCCGGCATAATATCTTTCTCGGGGTATCTGCTGGTCAATGGGCAGCATGTTGGTCAGTTTGTTGTCCAAATTGACGTGTACGGTTCCATATTCTACGCGCTGAACCATGGCGTTAATCAGTTCGTTTTCCCGGTCCTTGAATGTGTTGTACATGATGTCCCGTTCGGCCTCCTGGATTTTCTGGATAATTACCTGCTTGGCCGACTGGGCGGCTATTCTGCCGTATTCCAGAGGAGTAACGTCAATCTTGACCGAGCCTCCCACTTTGGCGCCCTTTTTGTATCTGAGCGCGTCCTTCAGAGCAATCTGCGTTTCTGAATCCTCCACCTTTTTGACAATTTCCTTAACCAGATAGATGGTAATCATCTCCCGTTTTTCGTCCAGATCAACGTCGATGTTCTGGTCTTTGTTGCCGTAATCCTTGCGGTAGGCGGCACGGACGGCGGCTTTGATGGTTTCCACAATCTGATCGCGGGGGATATTTTTCTCATCGCAGATCTGATTGATGGCGGCTAAAAATTGTGATTGCATACGGGTGGCGCGTTAAAATACCAGGATCAAAATTCTGATCCTGTTGACATCCTAAATTTACCTTATTAAAAGGAAGTTGTAAAGGTCTGGGAAGTTCGTTTATATTTAATTCAGTATCTCTTAGCTAAAAAGATGTGAAAAACCTTAAAATTGAAATGGTGGGATTGGCCTTTTTACTGCTTTCCCTTTTCGCTTTTCCGTCGCTGGCGGCTGACAGTACAATTATTTATTCTCCACAGCTCAGGACACTGGAACCGCTGGTTACAGACAGCAAGCTGGAGCGGATTGCTCCAGCGGAAGAAACGGTGGCCCCGACCGATCCGGTTAAGCAGATCGAACCCGTCACCAAAATCGTGCCGATAAAAGTAATGCCCGAATTAAAAGATAACCTGCGCGAGAAAAAGAATGACGGAACGGATTGGGGGAAACTTGTGCAATCAATGTTTACGGAATATTGGGTACAATTACTGGCCCTGATAGTATCGGTGATCGGGGTGATTCTGGCGGTTAGCGGTTTTTCCCTGGCCAATAAAAAGAAACGCAAATATCTGAAAAAATATTTGCATGAAATCGATGACGTTTATTCTTCCTTTAAATGGAAATCCCGACGCTGCGAAGTGGAACTTTACAGGCTGCAGGATCAGGTTGAGGAGCATTTGAAAAACGGTAAAATTGATGAGAACACCTATCATTTGCTGGAAGCCCGTATCCAGAAATATCTGGATGAAATGAAAGAATCCGATCACCGTCAACCGCGGGAAGTTTCGGAAATGCAGAAAGAGGCCGGTCACAAAACCGCTGCTAAAAAGCTGTCGGATCAAATTGATGAGGCGGGCAAAGATCTTTAAGAGCTTTGTAACAGACGTCTCCCCGGAAGCCGTTGGAAGCCAGATAGCGCAACAGGCGGGCCTGCATTTTCAGGTCGGATAATTGCCCCGAGCTGTAGGGCCGGACTTTTTTGGACAGAAGTTTTTTGGCCAGAGCCAGTTCGTCCAGATCGGCCAGATTCAAGGCCTGGGTGATAATAGATTCTTCAAGGCCTTTCCGGCGCAGCTGCATGCGGATTTTTGTTTTACCAACGGGTTTTGTGCGAATCTGCGCATCAATATAGAAGTTGGCGTAATCCCGGTCGTTAAGCAGATTGGCCTTGACCAGAGCCTCCAATAATTCCTGCAATTCCTGATCGGTGCAGAGGGTTTCGTATTTATGATTTCTGGCCTCCAGTTTCTTTACCATTTCCCTGATGGTGTATCTCCTCCGTGCCAACAGATCGTAACAATAATTGGTAAGTTTTTGTTGATTTTTATTCATTGAAATATGCATAAATCCCCTCCCGTTTTTTGTAAACGGAAGGGGATTGAAACAAATTATTATTTCTTTTCGGTCTTTTCGGCAACTGCTGATTTGAGAGCTTCCTTGGCAGCCTTGACGGTGTCCTGGTGGGCGGATATTCCGGCGGCGGGCCGGTCATCGGCGATGTTGGCGGCGGCTTCCGCTTTGGCGAACTTCAATACGTCTTTTTCGATGGCCTGGAGTATTTTCTTGTTTTCCGGCTGGCTCAGGAAGGCCTTGGTGTTGTCCCTGCCCTGACCGATCTTGTTTTCTCCGTAGCTGTAGAAAGCCCCGGATTTCTTGACGATTTCAAAACGGGCGGCCAGGTCCAGAATATCGCCGATGCGGCTGATACCGCGGTTGTACATGATGTCGAATTCGGCAGTGCGGAAAGGAGGGGCAACCTTGTTCTTGACCACTTTTACTTTGACGCGGAGACCGGTATAGGATTTTTCATCGCCTGTTCCCTCCTCCAGTTTGCCGATGGAACGGATTTCCATGCGCACGGAGGCATAGAATTTGAGAGCGTTGCCTCCGGTGGTGGTTTCCGGGTTGCCGAACATTACACCGATTTTCATGCGCAGCTGATTGATGAAAACCACGGTGGTCTTGGATTTGCTGATGGCAGCGGTTAGTTTGCGGAGAGCCTGGCTCATCAATCTGGCCTGCAGTCCCATGTGGGCGTCCCCCATTTCGCCTTCGATTTCAGCTTTTGGCGTAAGCGCTGCCACCGAGTCGATCACGATAAGATCAATGGCGTTGGAACGCACCAGCGTCTCGGCAATTTCCAAGGCCTGTTCCCCACTGTCGGGCTGGGACACCAGCAGATTGTCCAGATCCAGACCAATACGGCGGGCGTATTCGGGATCCAGGGCATGCTCGGCGTCAATAAAGGCGGCCATACCTCCGGCCTTTTGAATTTCGGTAATCATGTGCAGGGTAAGGGTGGTCTTGCCCGAACTTTCCGGTCCGTAGACCTCAATAATTCTGCCCTTGGGAACCCCTCCGCCCAGAGCCAGATCCAGGGACATGGAACCGGTGGAAAAAGTTTCGATGGCAATATTGTGCTGTTCACCCATTTTCATGATTGAACCTTTCCCGAAACTCCTTTCGATCTGGGACAACGCCAGTTCCACCGCCTTTTGTTTTTCTGATGAGATAGCCATAATATTGATTAAATTAAATAATTTTTATTTACCACAATCTTAGGTGAGCAAATACTCACCGTCAAGATATTACCCTGTACAGGTTGGGAAAATATATTTCTTTTATACGCTCACCGGATTGTCCGGAAGTATAATTTTTCCTGATTAATTTCTGATCGGACTCTGGCTTGCCGTAATCTTTGCTGATAGTATAATGGGGCCTAATTTCTAGGGAATAAAATATGAGAATACTATTCATCGGAGACGTTTTCGGTAAACCCGGCCGACAAACCCTGGCCAAAGTGTTGCCACGAATGAAAGAGGAGGAAAAACTGGATCTGGTTTTGGCCAACGCTGAAAACGCCCATCACGGGAAAGGAGTGACTGATTCCAAAATACGTGAAATGACCGGCTACGGAGTGGATTTTTTCACCGGTGGCAATCACATCTGGAAAGTGCAGGAAATATATCCGTTTCTGGACCAAAAGGACTATCCTCTGATCAGACCGGCCAATTATCCGGATCAAGTGCCCGGCCGCGGCTACGGACTGGTCAAGGTTGCCGGAGCGAAAAACCCCGTGGCAGTAATCAATCTGATGGGCAGGGTTTTTATGCCCGCTCATCTGGACGACCCTTTTAAAACGGCCGACCGGATTTTGGATGAATTAAAAAAAGCAGGCCTGGCAATTGGTGAGGGACTGTCGGGCATTATAGTGGATTTTCACGCTGAGACCAGTTCGGAAAAAACCGCCCTGGCCAATTATCTGGACGGAAGAGTCAGCGCGGTGCTGGGTACCCACACGCACGTGCAGACGGCTGACGAAAGAATTCTGGCCGGAGGGACTGCCTACATTACCGACTTGGGCATGACCGGAGTGATTGACTCGATCATCGGCGTGCGCAAAGAGGAAATTATTGAAAATTTCCTGACGCAGATGCCGGTCAGACATCAGATTGCCGAAGGCGATACCGTGTTTTGCGCCGCGCTGATCGATCTGAACGAAAAATCCGGTCTGGCGGAAAAAATTGAAAGAATACAAATTAAGCCGGTTAGTGTATAGTCGCAGCCAGTTAAATATTTCACAAAATCCTGCTTCGCGATTTTCCGCGGGCGGCCAATCTGAATAATCAAACCATGAATAAAAGTACGAGGATAGCCAGTTATATAGCCATATTCGGCATAGTGTTTTCCACCGGTCTGCTGGTTGGTAATTCTTTACCGACCCACAGTCTGGTCACGGAACCGGCCGGGAATTCAACCAGTATTCTGGGCGGACTGGTTAACCAGGATCAGCCATCACAGGACATCAGCCTGAAAACTTTCTGGCAGGTCCGGGAAATTTTGCAGAAAAAATATATCCATACGGAAAAACTGGACGGGCAGGCCATGAGTTACGGCGCAGTCAAAGGCATGGTAGCGGCTCTCGACGATCCCTATACGGAATTCATGGATCCCCAGGATACCAAGGACTTTAATGAAGGGCTGAATTCGGAACTGGAAGGAATCGGTGCCGAAATGACCGTACGGGAACAGCTGCTGTTCGTGGTATCGGTACTGAAGGGCTCCCCTGCCGAAAAGGCCGGTTTATTGCCTGATGACGTGATTTTACAGATTGACGGACAGACCATTTCCGATCTTTCTCTCTATGACGCAATCAAAAAAATCCGCGGACCGAAAGGCACCCCGGTCTCCCTGACAGTAATCCGCGAAAGCAAAGACGAACCCTTTGAAATTGAGATCACCAGAGACGTTATCACTGTGGAAAGCGTGATGTCGGAAGAAATGGAAAACAGCGGAATCTGGCATGTTTCCATCAATCAGTTCAGTGATGACACGAAAATGGAGTTCAACCGCGTGCTGAATGAAATCAAATTAAAAAATCCCAAGGGCATCGTACTGGATTTACGTTTCAACGGAGGGGGATATCTGGATGGAGCCGTGGATATTTTGTCCGGCTTTATACGAGGGGAAAAACAGGTGGTGTCAATCGATTACCGCGACGCCAAATACAATGAAAAATTGAAGACTGCCGGCAATCCCCAATTTCCCGAATTGCCTCTGGTGGTATTGATCAACAAAGGCTCGGCCTCCGCTTCGGAAATTGTGGCGGCGGCTATCCAGGACTTGAAACGCGGCCTGCTGATGGGTGAAACCAGTTATGGCAAGGGAACGGTGCAGGAAGTGGATCCTCTGCCGGACGGTTCCAGTCTGCGCTTTACTATAGCCAGATGGCTTTCCCCGACCGGCCGCGACATCAATAAAGTCGGCGTAGTACCAGACCGGGAGGTTCTCTTGAAAGATGAAGACTATGAACAGAAATTCGACCGTCAGCTGGACGAGGCGGTAAAATATCTGAAAGCCCTTTAAATCAGCGCCGCATTAACCCACCGTCACAAGCCGGTATCCCACTCCGCGGATGGTCTGTATGTTGACCCGGCCGGTCAGTTTTCTGAGTTTTTTTCGCAATCCGCTCAAATGTACTTCCAGAGTATTGCTGCCGGCGAAACTGTCGAATTCCCAAATCAGGTCCAGCAGGGCAAATTTGCTGATCACATAATCCGGATTATTGGCCAGGAAACTAAGCAGCTGAAATTCTTTTTTTCTGAGCCGGATGGAACGTCCGGTCCGGTCGGCAATGGCCTGTACTTCGGTCAGAAGATCCAGGTCGGCCAGCCGCAGGGACGGCCGGGGTGAGCAGATAGGCATACGTGCATGGTTATTTTCAGAAAGAAAAATAACCTCCCGGTCTGAAATTCTGCTTATAAATTCATAAATTTTTCTTGAAGTCGGCCGGGAAGTTGGTTAATATGCCAGCGCTTCTTGACCCGCGTGGAGAGATGGCTGAGTGGTCGATAGCGGCGGTCTTGAAAACCGTTAGACCTCGCGAGGGGTCTCGGGGGTTCGAATCCCTCTCTCTCCGCCAGTTACAAATAAAAAGCGTCCATTCCGTAAGGTTGGACGCTTTTTGAGAATGACTATACGAACTATTTATGGTCGCAAACCGGACATCTCTTGGTGACCATCAGGCTCAGCAGAAGCACGCCGGAGATACCGACGAGCAGATAGACTACGCTTTCCACAACCGGCCATTGGCCGAAGAGCAGGTTGACCAGGTTCAGATTGGAGGAAATCAGATTACCCAAACCGACCAGTCCCCAGTTCAGGGCTCCCACTACGGTCAGGATCAGAGCGATCATTGTTGCAGCTTTCATGTTGATATTGGTTTAAAAAGTTAGACGGGGTAAGTTTAAACCCATCTTGGGCTTTTTGCAATCATCGCTGCGTAAGTTCCAGTCCGGGACTGTCCGGGAGGGCGAATTAGATATTGTTTTATATACCGGGGCAAGTAAAATGCAGTAGTCCGACTGCAATGAATTTATTTTTCAAGAAAAAACATGAAAAAGACCATCACCCCCCAAAAAGAGAACTTTTCCGACTGGTATCAGGACGTGGTCCGGGAAGCCGGATTGGCTGAGCCCTCCGAGGTTCGCGGCTGCGGGATAGTCAAACCCTACGGTTATAAAATCTGGGAACTGATCAAAGCCGAACTGGCCAGAATGATCGAGGAGACCGGAGCTGAAAACGTTTACTTCCCGATCTTTGTGCCTATCCAAAATTTTGAACTGGAAAAATCGCACGTGGAGGGGTTTTCCCCGGAACTGGCCGTGGTAACCCATGGCGGGGGCGAGGAATTACAGAATAAGCTGGCTATACGTCCCACCAGTGAAGCGGCCATGTATTCAACCTACGCCAAGTGGATTCAGAGCTACCGCGATCTGCCCCTGCGGCTTAACCAATGGAACAATGTGGTGAGATGGGAGAAAAGACCCCGCGCTTTTTTACGCTGGAGTGAATTTATGTGGCAGGAGGGGCATTCGGTGTTCGCCACGGAAGAAGCTGCCCGGGCGGAAGTTTTACAGATGCTGGATATTTATGAAAAAATGTATGCACACTTGGCCATCCCGGTATTCAAAGGCCGCAAATCGGAATCGGAAAAATTCGCCGGCGGCGACATGACCACTACGGTGGAGGTGATGGCGGGAGACGGGAAAGCCATTCAGGGAGCAACCAGCCATTATCTGGGAACCAATTTCGCCAAAGTTTTCGGAGTCAAATATCTGGGAGAAGACGGCGTGGAACATCTGGCCCATCAGACCAGCTGGGGTTTTGCCTGGAGGTCGGTGGGAGCCGTGGTAATGGTTCACGGTGATGATAACGGCTTACGACTACCGCCAAACGTGGCCCCGATACAGGTGGTGATCGTACCGATTTACAGGGATGAAAACAAAACCGCGGTGATGGATTACGCCAACGGACTGAAAGAACAATTAAAAGGTCTGCGCGTAAAGGTGGACGAAAGAGACGGCATGTCGCCCGGTTTCAAATTTAACGAATGGGAAGTCAAAGGGGTGCCGGTAAGACTGGAAATCGGCGGCAAAGAAGCCGAAGAAAAAGCTGTCACGGTTTACCGCCGCGATTCGGGCTCCAAAGAGAAAATCCAGGCCGGCCAGCTGCGCGAATACATCGACGGGTTACTCAAAGATATTCAGCAAAATCTGTTTGAGCAGGCGAAAACTTTTGCCTCCGGCCATATTCACCGTATCGAAAACATCGACGAGATCAAGGACCAGACAGGCTTCTTTGAAGCCAGCTGGTGTGAATCTGCCGAATCCGAAGCCCTGCTCAAGGAAAAATTCGCCATGGTTTCCCGGGTGCTTCCGGTCGCCAATCAGGATCAAAAACCGAAAAACGCCAAGTGCTTTATCACAGGAGAACCGGCCAAGCATGACTGGCTGTTTGCTAAAAGCTACTAGTTCCTGTTAGCGAACGGCGCGAGTTGCCGGTTTATTGTTTTTCGTATTTCAGAATCTCCTCCTCTTTAAACTCCAGTTCAATGCCGGCTTCTTTTAACATGGCTTCAGATTCGGCTCCGGCGTGATATTTTTTCTCGGCAACCACTCTCTTGATTCCGCAATTAATAATCATCATGGCACAGGTTCGGCAGGGGGTCATGCGGCAGTAGACGGTTGCTCCTTCGATGGCTATTCCCCTTTTGGCCGCCTGACAAATGGCATTTTGTTCAGCATGAACGGTTCTAACGCAATGCTGGGAGATACTGTCGTCTTCGTGGATCATCTTTTTCATCAAATGCCCGACATCGTCACAATGAGGCAAACCGGCGGGCGATCCGACATAACCGGTGACCAGAATCTGTTTATCCTTGGCAATGACACAGCCGCTGCGGCCACGATCGCAGGTGGCACGGTCGGCAATGGTGTTGGCGACTTCCATAAAATATTCATCCCAGGAAGGTCTTTGATGATTATCCATTTTGATTTAAGTTTAATACACCTCAGCAATACCAGCGGGGCATCTTCAAGTCAAATAGGCAAAATCTCAGCGGCTTATTTAAGCCGTATTTTAGGGGTGCCAAAAAGTGGGTTCAACGCATCTATAGAGTATACCCCAAAACGCAGGGTTTGTAAAATTCTTTTAAAATGAGAATTTATATTGCGACCGGCTGGTCGCGGAAAATGTTTTTGCTTTTTCCGGGGGTTCATATTAATATTCCGACGCGGCAGAAAGCCTGCCCAATGTTCATCGAAATGGATTGTTCAAAATGTGGAGAGGTACCCAAGTGGCTGAAGGGGCGGGATTGCTAATCCTGTAGGAGGGGATTTCCCCTCGCGAGAGTTCGAATCTCTCCCTCTCCGCCAATTTTCACTTTTTGTGAAATCGTAAGAAACAGCCTCGGCGCAAAGCGCCTCGGCATGGTATTTTTCCGCAATTTTGAAGGCATTTTTGAAATCCAAAACCAAAGTGCGGTCGGCAATGCGGAAGTTCGAACCAATCTTTTTGAGAAAATCCCGAATCCTTTCGGGATTTTCTTGTTGAGCGTATTTTTCGGCTTGGTTGGCGTCTTTTAGAAAGGCAATGGCAAGTTCGAACCGATTATTGCTCTTTCGCCCAAAAGCGGTGATTTTTTCTTCCAAATCCTTTTTGGCGAGAATGAGCTTGTGCTTTTTGGCGGTATATTCCGCTTGCGACAAATTGCCGTCCAGTTGCAAATCAAGCAAGCGATCAAGTTTCGTTTCCATTTCCACAAGCTCATTTCTCGCTTTTTGGGCGAAAGAGCTTTCCGCTTGGGCAATTTTCATTTTTTCGTTTTCAAAATAATTGATTGAAGCGTTTGCCCAAGCGGAAGACAAAGAAACTTTTTTGATTTCTTCTTTTATTTGAGAAGTGATG
>CAZNDB010000006.1:0-20816 GCA_964571725.1 uncultured Candidatus Peribacteria bacterium
TTGGGGGCGGCGGTTGATGTGGAGGCTTTTGCGGGCATGTGAATTTAAGAATTATGGAAATTATAGATTGATTGCTTTGGGGTTTTGAGCTGCATGATCATGTTCTGCTCCTGCGAAAACCTTTAATCTCTTGAGCAGTTTTTTCTTGTTCTTGTTGTTGGGAATCATTCCGGCAACAGCGTGTTCGATGATTTTTTCCGGTTTGGTCAGTCTTAATTTGGCGGGAGTAATGGTTTTGAGACCATTTGGATAGCGGGTATGCCAGTTATATTCTTTTTGCTGGTCTTTTTTGCCGGTAAGTTTAACTTCGGCGGCATTGATCACCACGATAAAGTCTCCGCAATCCTGGTGCTGGGAGAAGATAGTTTTGCCTTTACCACGAAGCAGATCGGTAATTTTGTTAGCAACCCGTCCCAGGGTTTTTCCTTTCAGGTCCACCAATAACCATTCGTGTTTAACGTCGGTGATTTTGGGGGAGAATGTTTTAAAGATGGCTTTCTTTTTCTCTGCTGTTTTCATTGCGGTAAGGTGAGTATATTATAATAATTCTATCTGTACCAAAGGAGCGGTGTCGCCGGCTCGAAAGCCGATTTCTCTGATTTTGGTAAAACCTGTTTCGCGGGTTTGATATTTTTTAACCAGCTCTTCGAAGAGAATTTTGGAGCTTAATTCGTTCTGGAGAACGGTGCTGGTTTCGCGAATGGCGGTTTTCTTGTCTTTGTTCTTGGCTACGCCGATGATTCTGTCCACGACTGGCTGAATGGCTTTTGCACGGGCTTTGGTGGTCTGTATCTTCCCGTGTAAAATCAGGGAAGTGACCAAATTGCCGATCAGAAGTTTTCTGGGGCCGACTGGACGTGCCAAACGGTGTTTCTTTACCTGGTGTCTCATGATAATAGGATGTTACGAATGCTTATAATATGCTTGTGAGTTTTTCAGTTTATTCTTCCGCGAGACTCAGGTCGCGGGACTTAAGTGCGTCTTTCACCTCCGTGAGTGCTTTTCTACCAAATCCGCGCAGGTTAGTCAATTTGCTTTCGGTGCATTTGGACAGTTGTTCGATAGATCCGATGCCGCCGTTGATCAGGGCGTTCAGGGTGCGGGGGGAGAAACCCAGAATTTCAATCGGAGTATAGGCTTCCTGAACCGGTTTGTTCTTTTCCTCCATTTCCTGTTTCTGGGAAATCTTCTGGAAGTCACTCATGTATTCAGCCTCAACCATGATGTTTTCCTTGTTGAAGAGGTTGAAATAGGACTGAAGAATGTTGGAGCTGAACTTGAGAGCGTCGTCCGGGGTGATGGATCCGTCGGTTTCGATTTCCAGAACCAGTTTGTCCAGATTGGTCATCTGTCCGACGCGGACCGCTTCAACGTCATATCTGACTTTTTTAACCGGTGAGAAAATGGAATCCATTAAAATCATTTCCGGATCGTAGTCGGATTTTTGTTTAACCGAGACGGGGATATAGCCGACTCCTTTTTCCACTTTGATTTCCATGGAGAGCTTGGCGCCTTTTTCCAGAGTGGTGATGTACTGGTCGGGAGTCAGAATTTCGACGTCGGAAGGACATTTGATGTCTTTGGCCAGAATAACACCTTCCTTATTGGCGGTCAGAGTCAGATATCCCGGTTCGATGCTGGTTTTGAGGATTCTGACGGATTTCAGGTTGAGGGTGATGTCCAGAATACCGTCCTTAACTCCTTTGATGGTGGAATACTCATGCGTCACGCCGTCTATTTTCACGCCCGTGATGCAGGCACCCGGGAGCGAAGACAGAAGGACTCTTCTGAAGGCATTACCAATGGTAATTCCGTAGCCCTGTGGCAGCGGGCTTACGGTAAAGATAGCGTGGGAATCGCTAACTTTTTCTACCTTAATTTTGGGAATACCTATTTCTTCTTGAATTTGATGCATTTAGAAGAGAATTAATAAATTATTTTATTTTGAGTAGAACTCAACGATGAGATTGGCGGAAACCAATGGTTCAAGCTCGCCCTTGTCGGGAGCTCTTTCAACCAGTCCACTCAGATTTTTCAGATCGACATTAAGCCAATGGGGGGCTTTGGTACCTCTCTCCACGTTTTGTTTGAAGAGGGGGGAGTCTTTTTTCTTGCTGACGGCGTTGAATTTGTCGCCGGGTTGTACCTGAATGGAAGGGATGGAGGCGACTTTGCCGTTTAATTCGATTAAACCATGATTAACCATTTGTCTGGCCTGATAGCGGGTGGCGGCCAGTCCGGAGCGGAAGATGATGTTGTCCAGTCTCTGTTCCAGCAGTTTCAGCATTTCGTCACCGGTAATGCCTTCTTTGGAGGAAGCGATGTCAAAATATTTCTGCATCTGTTTCTCGCTGACGTTGAAGATCACTTTGGCCTTCTGTTTTTCCATCAGCTGTCTGGCATATTCGGACTTTTTTCCGAAACTGCCTTTGGGGCCATGCATTCCCGGTGGATAGGCCTTTTTGAGGGTGGGGTGAGTCTGTTTGAGTTCGTTGTTGGTGGGCAGTCTGATGCCGAAGCGGCGGAAAAGGCGTGATTTAGGACCTGTTGTATTTGACATGGGAGCTGAACATTAAGGTTATTTTCTGATAAGTTGGTCTGAGAGTAATAACACAAACCCAATTCGGGGACGGGGTTTGCGAGGTATTATACGCGGCGGGCTTTTCTGGTGCGGCAACCGTTGTGAGGTACAGGTGTCATGTCGGTAATGGATTCGATATCGACGCCATTGGAGTGAAGGCCTCTGACAGCCTGCTCACGACCGGCACCTACGCCTTTCACAAAAACGTGCAGCTTTTCGATGCCGTACAGAAGAGCTTTGTTGATAGCGGCTTCCGCGGAAATCTGGGCGGCGTAAGGGGTAGCTTTCTTGGCGCCTTTGAATCCGTTGGAACCGGCGCTGCTCCAGGCAATGACTTTGCCGCTTAAATCGGTAATGGTAACAATCGTATTATTAAAACTTGATTGGACGTAAGCCCGTCCTTCGGTAACTGTTCTTTTGGATTTGCTTTTCTTGATCTTTTTAACTTCTCCTTCCGCTGCGGGAGCGGCAGCGCCGGCTGTTGCGGCCTTTTCGGCAGTAGTGACCGGTTTTTCTGCTTTGGCAGCGTCCTTTTCAGGGGCTTTGGCAGGCTTGGCGGCGGTTTTTTTCTCTGGTTCGGACATAGGTGGGTGGAGTGAAGGTAATAAATTATTGAATTTAGTATATGGCGCTCATGCTATGAGTGCATTTGCCTGGTGTTATTTGGCGGCGATCTTCTTGTTGGCCACCGTCTTTCTTCTGCCCTTTCTGGTTCTGGAATTGGTCTTGGTCAGTTGGCCGCGGACCGGTAAGCCCTTTTTATGGCGTATGCCACGATAGGTACCGATATCCTGCTGGTATTTGATATCCAACTGGATTTTTCTGCGCAGATCACCTTCGGTTACATATTCCACAATTTTATCTCTGAGCTTGTTTTCCTGTTCAGGGCTTAATTCCTGAACCTTCAGATTCTCATCTATTTTAAGGTCTTTCAGCATTTTTCTTGCTAAAGGCCGGCCGATTCCATAAATGGCTGTTAATCCGATAGCTATTCTTTTTTCCTTGGGTAGATTGATTCCGGCAATTCTGGCCATATTACTAAAAATTTAAGGGTATATATAAATTAACCTTGTCTTTGTTTATGCTTTTTGGTTACGCAAATCACTCTGATGACGTTTTTGCGCTTGATAACCTTGCATTTGGAACAAATTGGTTTTACGGATGATCTTACTTTCATGACTGTTAATTAATTGTGAAAAAGATGTTTTATTGTGGCTGCTGGGAAGTGGGGTTTTCTTCACTCTCCGGTGGAGCAAACTTGCCCCTGCCGCCTTCTTTGTGCCGGAATGTGATCCGCCCTTTTGTTAAATCATAGGGGGTCATTACTATGGTAACCTTATCGCCGGGCAAAATTCTGATAAAATTGATGCGCATTCTGCCTGATACGTGAGCCAAAATCTCGTGTCCCGCAAAACTTTCGTCCAAGAGCTTAACTTTGAAAGTTGCGTTTGGATATGCTTCGACTACTATTCCCGATGCCTCAATTTCTTCTTTTGCCATAAGGCGATTTTAGAGTTATTTTAGAGGTAAAATACTGATTTTCCAACCTAAAAAGCGTTTGGATTTTACATTACGAAATTTTAGATTGCAAGTTGATTTTTTTGTTTTTTACTTAGGGCGTTTCGTTAGTATTTCAGCACCTTTTTCGGTTATCGCAATAGTGTGTTCAACCTGTACTGCAAGACAACCACTTTTTGTGACAATTGTCCAGCCGTCTTTGAGTGTTTTCGTTAATGGTGAACCCATGGTTATAATCGGCTCGATGGCCAGGGTCATGCCCGGTCTCATCACCGGACCCGGTTCGTCGTTGTAGAAATTCAGAATAAAGGGGTCTTCGTGTAAACTAAAGCCTACTCCGTGCCCCGAAAGGTCTTCCACAATACCAAAATCCTGTTTTCGAACGGTTTCTTCGATAATTTTACTTAATTCAGTCGTTCTGAGGCCCGGTCTGGCAATTGCCAGGGCCTTATCCAGGGCTTTATAGGCTGTACGGATCAGTTTTTGGGCATCCGGGGGGATTTTTCCAACTCCGACCGTGATGGCCGAGTCGGTAATCAGTCCCTGGTAGGTTACTCCGCAGTCTACCGTTACCACGTCGCCTTCACGAATTAACCGGTCGCCGGGTATGCCGTGAACCACTTCTTCATTAACGGAGATGCAAATGGAGGCCGGAAAGCCTCTGTATCCTTTGAAGGACGGATGGGCTCCCTGGTCGCGGATGATTTTTTCGGCAAATTGGTCGATTTCCAGGGTAGTCAGTCCGGGTTTAATCATTTTTTCCACTTCGGAAAGAACCAGACCCAGAATCTGGCCTGATTTTTTCATCAGTTTGAGTTCATCCGCATTTTTGATGGTGATTCTGTATTCACCTTCTCTCCAGGTTTTTATGACTTTTTAGTTAAGAAATGGTGGTCGATTTTTTTGTGAATTTCCGCTGCAACTTCGTCAATTTTCTGGTGACCGTTGATGTCGATGACTTTATTTTGCGCGCGATATTTTTCGATGACGGGAGTGGTGTTCCTCTGGAATATCTTGATGCGGTTTTTAATAATTTCGGCGGTGTCGTCGTGACGGCCACGGATATATAATCTTTTGACTGTTTCTTCTTCGGGTATCTGGATATTCAGCGCCACAAATTCCCTTTTCCATTTTTTAAGTATTTTGTCGAATTCCTTTTGTTGTTTTTTGTTTCTGGGAATTCCGTCAAAAATGATATTTTTGTCGGCGGGGACCTTCGCCAGAAAATTATCCAGAATTTCCAAGATTACTTTGGCCGGGACCAGATTTCCACCTGCCACGATTTTTTTAATTTTTCTGCCCAGATCACTGTCTTCTTTTGCCAGTCGCCGGCATTCTTCACCGGTTTCAAAGGTGACCAGATTATAGCGCTCGGCCATAATTTTAGCCTGGGTTCCTTTGCCGGATCCCTGAATACCAAAAATAACAACGTTCATTGGTTTTGGATTTTTTATTTTAATAGAGCTTGTTGTAATCGTGCATGACCAATTGGGCGTTGATCTGTCTGATGACTTCGAGAACAACGCTGACCACGATGATCATACCGGCTCCACTGATGATGGAGGCGACGCTGCCCATGGAGAAGGCTCCGGTAAGCGCTTTGATGATATTGGGAGAAATGGCGATAATGGCGATGAACAAGCCTCCCCACAGGTTTAAGTGGCTGGAGATGTCGGCCAGATATTTAACGGTCTGTTTGCCGGGTCTGATGCCGGGAATGTATCCTCCGCGTTTCTGAATGTTTTCAGCTACCTGTTCCGGGTTAAAAGTGATGCTGACGTAGAAATAGGTAAAGGCGATAATCATCAGGAAATAGAAGACCAGGTACAAAGGAGAGTCTACCGTAAAGTTGGCCAGCAGAAATTCCGCAATTCCTTTCAGTGTTTCATTGGGGGAATTTTTCATGAATTGAGCGATGATGCCGGGCATGCTGACTACGGACAGACCAAAGATGATCGGAATCATACCGGCCTGATTGATTTTCATCGGCAGATTGGATTTTTCACCACCGCCGCGGATGCTGCGGGTGGCATAAAGCACAGGGACACGGCGTTCGGCTTCACCGATCAGTATTACTATAATAGTCAGGGTGAAGGTTACCAGTAATTCGATGACGAAGGGGAACAGAAATTCATTGCTTTGAGCGGCCAGGGTAAGGTTTTGTCCAATGGCAGCGGGAATGCTGGACATAATTCCGGCGAAGATCAAAAGTGAAATACCGTTTCCCATGCCTTTTTCGGTAATCAGCTCACCCAGCCACATCATCAGTACTGTACCGGCGGTCAGAGTAATCATAATCGGAATAATTACCGTGGGAGCGCTGATGTTGGCGATAATAGCCGATTTGGACTGGGAATTCAGGACGGCGATCATGCCGTAGGATTGAATAAAAGCAATCGGAATGGATAACCAGCGGGTATATTGGTTAAGCTTGCGGCGGCCCTGTTCTCCTTCTTTGGAAAGATTTTCCATACTGGGAACAATGACGGCCAATAACTGGACGATAATGGAGGCGTTAATATAGGGGGATAATCCCATCAGGATGATGGAAAAGTTTTCGGCACTGCCGCCGGTTAGCAGACTGAATGCTCCCAAAAGCTGATTTTGCTGGAAGATTCCTCTGATTACGTTGACGTCTGCCCCCGGAATGGTTATCTGGGCGAGTAAGCGAACCAACAGGATGATTCCCAGTGTAAATAGAATTTTATTGCGGAGGTCCCGGGAGTTCCAAATTTGTTGTATTTGTTTAAACATTTAGATGGAGTTTTATATTTCGGCCGTTTAAATAAGTTAAATAAAAGGAGCCTGTACTCAGGCTGCTTTTTTAGAAGATTCCTGATTGGTCATCAGTTCGGTGACGCTGCCTTTGGCTTTTTCAATTTTTTCTCTGGCGCCCGCCGATACGCGATCGACCGTTACAGTAAGTTTTTTGGTCAATTCTCCGTCTCCCAGAATTTTAATCGGGGCGGAGGGGGATTGTACCAGTTTCTTTTCCCGCAGGCTTTGTGCGTTAACTTCAGCACCGTCTTCAAATCTGTTCAGGTCGGTTACATTGACAACCTGGAAGGGAACGCGGTTGACGTTTTTGAAGCCCTTATATTTGGGCATTTGTCTGTAAAGGGGAGTTTGTCCTCCGGCAAAGCCCGGTTTGATGTTGCCTCCGGTTCTGGCGGTCTGACCGTTTCCGCCCCGTCCTGAATAGGTACCGAGACCGGATCCGTTGCCACGACCCAGTCTTTTTTTACTGGTGGTGGCTCCCTTATTTCTTTTGAGGTTTAAAAGTGCGTCCATGACATTGATTGATTAATTTGAGATTTGATTAAGCGTCTTTCTGCTCTTCTTTCTTTGCGGCAGGAGCTTCAGTTTTGGCGGCTGGTTTGGTTGTACCGCCGGCAGCCGGTTTTTTGAATGGTGGTCTTCTTCCTCCCTGACCTCTGTTCTGGAAGCGGTTGTTTCCCTGATTATCCTGTCTTTTTACGGCAGCCTCTTCCTGTCCTGTGCTTTCGGCGGCCTTGGTTTTCAACCAGGGTAATACTTTCAGTTTCTTGAGAGCTTCGATGGCGGCCTGGCTGTTATTCAGACGGTTGGGGGAACCAAAACATTTGCCCATGATATCTTTGATGCCGGCCAGTTCAATAACTTTGCGGACGCTGCCTCCGGCCTTGATGCCCGTACCGGGGATGGCCGGCATGAGCATTACTTTGGCGCTCTTGAATTTAATCTGTACGCGATGGGGAATGGTTTGTCCGGCCATGGGAACGATAATCATGTTCTTTTTGGCCTGGGCGATCGCCTTGGAGATGGCTCCTGTTACTTCAGTGGATTTGCCGATTCCGACACCAACTTTTCCTTTTTTGTTGCCGATAACCAGCGTAGCGCGGAAGCGCAGTCTGCGGCCGCCTTTTACCACACGGGTAACGCGGTCGATCTGAATTACTTCTTCTTCAAATTCTTTGACTTCCCTGATTGGTGCTCTGCCTTTTTTCATCATCATTACTTGTGAGAATTAATTGTTTTTAGATTAGAATTTTAAGCCGCCTTCACGAGCGCCCTCGGCCATGGCCTTGACGCGTCCGTGATATTTGTAACCGTTTCTGTCAAAGACCACTTCGTTTATTTTCAGCTCCTTGGCTTTCTTGGCCAGTTCCAAACCGACAACTTTGGCACTCTCAACTTTGGGGCCTTTTTTGGCTTTGATGTCGGAAGCGGAGGCCAGGGTTACGCCTTTTTTATCGTCGAACAGTTGCAGATAGTTGAAGTTCAGACTTTTGAAGGCAATCAGTCGTGGTTTATCGTGTTTCAGTTTGCCTTTGACTCTGGCTTTGCGGCGTTCTTTTTTAGCGGTTTTTAAATTTTTCATGATAGTAGATTGTTTTTAGTGCGGGGATTAATCTTCTTATTTATCTTTTCCGGCAGTCTTTCCGGCTTTCTGAGCTACATATTCACCAACATAGCGGATGCCTTTGCCTTTGTAGGGTTCCGGTTTGCGGAATGATCTGATTTTGGAAGCTACTTCACCCAGCAATTGTTTATCGAATCCTCTGATGATCAAAATGTTTTTCTTGTCCTTATCCTGTTCGATGGTGATGCCCTGGGGAATTACAAATTCGATGGGGTGGGAAAAACCGAGGCTCAAATTTAATTTCGAACCGCCGACACTGGCTCTGTATCCGACTCCCAGTATTTCCAGCTGTCTTTCGAAGCCTTTGGTAACTCCTTCAATCATGTTGGCCAGGAGTGTGCGGGTTAATCCGTGCAGGGACCGGTTTAATTTGAGATCGTTAGGTCTGGACACGGTCAGCTGTCCGTCTGCCAACTCGATTTTCATGTTGGGGTGAAAGCTTTGCGTCAATTCTCCTTTCGGTCCTTTGACTGATATAGTATTCCCGTTCATGGTAACTGTTACTCCCGAGGGAACTTGTATCGGATTTTTTCCAATTCTTGACATGGTGTTTAAAACTTAGCGGTTTAATTATTTAGAATACTTCACAGATCACTTCTCCTCCGAGGTGCAGTTTGCGGGCTTCATCATCGGTTACAATTCCTTTGGGGGTGGAAATAATTGAGGTGCCCAGTCCGCCGTTCACTTTTTTGATTTCCTCGGCTTTCTTATAGATTCTTTGTCCGGGCTTGCTGATTCTTTTGACCTCAATATCACGGTGTTCATTGCTGATGGTCACCAGCAGTGCTTTCCAGTGGGCTCTTTTGCCGGTTTCGACAGTAAAGTCTTCCACGAATTGTTTTTTCTTCAGATTGGTCAGAATCTGTTCCTTGACTTTGGAATAGGGAATAGTGACGGTTTCTTTTCTGGCTCTGGCGGCGTTTTTGATTCTGATGAGTAAGTCTGCGATTGGATCTGTGTACATAGTGAGTAGATTAGAGAGGGAGATTTAAACTTTATAATAAGGTTGGGGGACTAAGGGAACAATATTTCATTGGCGCTATTTTAGCGCGCCAATGCTACCACGAGGATTTTCGGACGCCCATGATTTTACCCGATCTGGCGTTTTCTCTGAAACAAATTCTGCACATTTCGAATTTTCTCATGTAGCCGCCTTTTCTTCCGCAAATTTTGCAGCGGTTGTAGACGCGGGTGGGGAATTTGGGCTTTTTCCCTTTTCCGAGAGCGGTCATTAAAGCTTTTTGCAGCTTTTCAGTATTTACTTTTAGCGAGAGTCTTGCCATTTTGAGCGTTTAGTGAAAAGAAATAATTATTTAACGATTTTTTCCTTTTTTTCCTGGAAGGGGAATCCGAGTGCCTTGAGCAATTTGTAACCGTCTTCGTTTTTGGTGGCGGTGGTTACAAAAGTCAGTTGCATGCCGTGATGTTTGATAATGTCATCGGGATTGATTTCCGGGAATACGGTATGTTCCTTGATCGCATAGGAGTAATTGCCGTGGCCGTCGAAACTTTTTGGTGAAATGCCACGGAAGTCGCGGGCGCGGGGCAAAACAATGTTCACGAACTTGGAGGCGAAATCATACATTTTTGCGCCGCGCAGAGTTACGTGTATTCCAACCGGCATGCCCTGTCTGAGCTTGAAGTTGGAGATGGCTTTCTTGGCTTTGGCGACAACCGGTTTTTGTCCGGCGATCATGGTAATGTTTTTCTCGATGTCGGAATAATCTTTACCTCCTGCCATAAGTTTGCCGATACCGACGTTGATGATGATTTTGGAAAGTTTGGGTACGGCGTTGATATTCTTGATTCCCAGGTCCTTTTTGAGGGCCGGAGCGATTTCCTTTACAAACTTTTCTTTGAGGCTGAGTGCTTTGGTCATTGTGGATCTAAATTAGTCTGTTAGCGTTAATTGGATTTTTTCTTGGCGGTCTTGGCGGCTGATTCACCGGAGAGATTATCCAGAGATACTTCGGATTTGGCGGAGAGCCTTTCTTTTTTGCCGCTGGCCAGTTTCTTGTATTTGATTCTGGTCGGTTTGCCCGATTTCGGGTCGATGATCATGACGTTGGAAGCGGAAAAAGGTGCTTCGTAGGTAATGATTTCACCTGGCTGGTTCTGGCGCTTTTTGATGTGCTTTTTGCGGAGGTTCAGCTTTTCTACCGTAACTTTGTTAATCTTGTGATGGACTTTAACTATTTTTCCGGATTTCCCTTTGTTCTTTCCGGCTATCACCATGACATGATCGTTTACCTTTAGTTTCATATTGTTGTGATTTAGAGCGACTGATTATTGATTGAGTAGATTGGATATTTTACAAACCCCGTTAGCGGGGTTGTGATTTAGAGTACTTCGGGAGCCAAACTGATGATTTTCTGAAAACCTTTTTCGCGCAGTTCCCTGGCTACCGGTCCAAAAACACGGGTTCCTTTCGGTTCATTGTCTTTGTTGATAATAACGATGGCGTTCTCGTCAAAACGGATATAGCTGCCGTCCTTGCGGCGGGTTTCCTTTCTGCATCTGATCACGACTCCTTTTTCCACGGCATGGGTTTTAACTGCACCCTTGGGGGCGGCGCTTTTAATGGATACCACGACGATATCGCCGATGCCGGCGTATCTTTTGTGGTGTCCTCCCAAAACTTTTACGCATTGTGCCAGTTTTGCACCGGAGTTGTCTGCCACATTGACCATTGATCTTAACTGTATCATATTAGGGTAATTTAATTTGCTTGATTATTTCTTGGCCGGTTCAACCACGGTCCATCTTTTCAGTTTGCTGAGTGGACGGGTTTCGTAAATGGTGATTTCTTCGCCGGTTTTGTGAGAATTGTCGGGATCTTCAGCATAGAACTTTTTGGAAGTTCTGTATCTTTTCTTGTATTTCGGATGCACTTTGTAAGTGTGAACCATCACAACGATGGTTTTGTCCATTTTGTCACTTACGATGATGCCTTTTTTACTTCTTGCCATGTTAGGGAAAATTAATTTACTGATTTGGTAAGTTCTTTTTTAACTGTTTGCATTTGGGCGATCAGTTTCCTGAGTTGGGCCAGTTTACTGGTCTCCTTGGACTGGCCGGAGCTAGTCTGAATTTTCAGTTGCAGGAGTTCGTGCTTGTTCCTGGAAATTTCTTTATCCAGCTCCGCGACTGACATGTTTCTGATTTCATCGATTTTCATGGTTGCCATCACTATATTTCGTTAGTGTTGATGTATTTGCATTTTACCGGCAGTTTTTGTCCAGCCAGTCTCATTGCTTCTTTTGCGGTGGTTGCGTCGACTCCGTCCATTTCAAACAAAACGGTTCCTTTTTTCACGACTGCCACGTAGTGATCCAGAGATCCTTTTCCCGAACCCATCGGAACTTCCGCGGCTTTCTGGGTAATGGGTTTATGGGGGAATACTCTGATCCAGATCTTTCCGCCTCTTTTAATGTATTTGCTCATGGCGCGGCGGGCAGCCTCGATTTGACGGGCGGAAATTTCAGCGCCGACTAGTGCTTTTAAAGCATAAGCGCCGAATGCGGGACGAAAGCCTTTGGTGGCTATGCCTTCCTCGCCTCCGCGAAGTCTCTGGGTTTTCCTATATTTAGTTTTCTTTGGTCCGAACATATGATTCTGATTTGATTAAGGCCTGTGAAATTTACTATTGATTTAACTTGAGGTCAATAAAATATGATTATTCCTCGGAGGTCAAATATTCTCCTTTTTTCTTGAAGACGTCTCCTTTGTAAATCCATACGGTCACGCCGATGGTTCCATATTCGGTTTTGGCGTGATGGATGGCATAATCGATATTAGCTCTGAAGGTGTGCAGAGGGATTTTCCCCTGGCTGAAGAACTCGCTGCGGGATATTTCCACTCCGTTCAGTCTGCCCGATACGGCGATCTTGACTCCTTTGGCGCCGGATTCAAGGGCTCTTTCGATGCCCATTTTGCAGGCGCGGCGGTAGGAAACTCTTTTTTCAATCTGGGTGGAAATGCTTTCGGCCAGCAGTTTGGCATTGATGGCGGGCTTTTTGATTTCTCTGATGCTGATGATAAAGTCCTCGTTGAAGGTCTTTTTCAGTTTGTCTCTGAGTACGTCAACGTTGGCTCCCTGTTTGCCGATGATGGTTCCCGGTTTGGCGGTATGGATGATCACGCTGACTTTGTTGGCGCTGCGTTGAATTTCCACTCTGCCGATACCCGAGTCGGCCAGTTCCTTATCGATAATTTTTTCGATTTGCAGGTCCTGGTGCAGGTATTTGGCAAATTTCTTTTTCGGGGCAAACCATTTGGTGTCCCAGGTCCGGATAATGCCTATTCTCTGTATGATTGGATTTACTTTTTGTCCCATGAGTGGAGAAGATTATATATAGTTAGATATTATTCTGTTATTTGGTGGATTTTTTGGCGGTCTTTTTGGCTTTGACACCGTCTTTTTTTGCCGCTTTGTCGGAAACTTCAATGGTGGTTTGTTCAGACTTGTCGGTTTTCTTGGAGTTCTTTTTGGCAGGTTTCTGGGCGGCTGTTTCATCTACCTCCAGGAGAATGATAATGTTGGCTGTTCTTTTTAAAATCGGGTAAACGCGTCCGCGGGATACCGGAACGCCTCTTTTGAAAGTTGGTCCTTTGTTAACCACCACTTCCTTGACGATCAGCGTGCTTTCGTCCTGTTTGAAGTTGTTGGAGGCGTTGGCGACGGCGCTGGTCAGAAGCTTGTGGATGATCTTGGCGGCTTTTTTGGGAGTGTATTTAAGAATGGTCAAAGCTTCCTTGGCCGGTTTCTTTCTAATCATGCCGGCGATCAGGTTGGCTTTTTTGGGGGTGATTCTTATTGCTCTAAGGATTGCTTTCATTGCTTTTGCTTATAATGAGTTGATTGATTATTTGGCGGCTTTGGCTGCTGGCGCCGGGGCTGCGGCTGCAGGTGCTACTGCTCCGCTTCCGGCTCCCGTGAGAGCGGCCAGTTTACCACCGTGGCCCTTGAATTTTCTGGTATGTACGAATGAACCGAGTTTATTACCAACCATTTCTTCCGTTATATACAGTGGCACGTGCTGTTTGCCGTTATGTACGGCCAGAGTGTGGCCCACGAACTCGGGGGAAATGTTGCTGCTTCTGGCCCAGGTTTTAATTACCTTTTTTTGACCGCTTTCATTGAGGGCAACGATTTTCTTAAGCAGTTTGGGGTCTACATACGGTCCTTTTTTTGAACTTCTGGACATAACGATTTAATAGTTAATAGAGAGATATTATTTGGAGAGTTTTTTGCCGTTGCGTCTGGTGATGATGGCATTGTCGCTGAATTTCTTTCTTTTTCTGGTCTTTACGCCGAGAGCGGCATAGCCCCAGGGGGTCTTGGGATGAATCAAGCCGCAAGGCTGATTTCCTTCACCTCCGCCGTGTGGATGATCAACCGGATTCATGGCCTTTCCACGTACCGACGGTCTGATACCAAGCCATCTGTTGCGTCCGGCCTTACCGATTTTAACCAGGCTGTGGTCGACGTTGCTGACGATACCGATAGTGGCGAAACAATTTTTGTCGACGGTGCGGATTTCACCGGAGGGCAGCTGAATCTGTGCAAATTCTTTTTCCACGGCTACCAGATTGGCGCGGGTTCCGGCACTTCTGACAATTTGACCTCCTTTACCTCTTTCCAGTTCAATGTTGAAAATATTATAACCGGTGGGCACATATTTGAGCATGATGCGGTTACCGGGAGTGATTTTGGCTTTTTCCTTGGTAATAACGCTGTCACCGACCTTCACGCCTTCCGGGGCCAGATGATAACGCTTTTCACCGTCGGAATAGGTAACCAGCATGATCAGGGCCGTTCGGCCGGGATCATATTCGATGGAAGTGATTTTCCCCGGAATACCGAGTTTATCGATTTGGCGGAAATCAACTTTTCTGAGCAGTTGTTTGTGACCGCTTCCCTGGTGTCTGACGGTGATCTTTCCCTGATTGTTGCGGCCCGCCTGACTTCTTTTCCCGGAAGTAAGTCCCTTTTGAGGTTTGTTGCGAGTGATCACGGAGTAGTCCAGAACACTCATGTTTCTTCTTCCTGGGCTGGTGGGTTTGTACTTTTTTACTGGCACGATCGTATAAATTATGAACTAGTAACTAGGCTGTTTTTTTAACTTTAGTGATTTTTTTCTCGGTCTTTTCTTTCTTGACTGCTGCCGGCTTGGTCTTGGTGCCGAGAACGGGGAGTTTGACCTTGGTATCTTTGTCGGCTTTGCTGAATTTGTTCAGGTCGAGCTTGTTTTTTCCTTTGAAGGTGACATAAGCTTTCAGACTTTCTTTCCGTTTGTTGTAGCTTCCTTTTCTGAGTTTGCGGGTCTTTTCGCTGACCTTGACCAGTCTGACTTTGGCTACTTCTTCTCCATAGAGTTCTTTGACGGCCAGCTTGATGTCGATTTTGGTGGCTTTTGGATTAATCCAGAAGGCATAAATCTTTTTTTCCTCCATCAGGGCGGTTTTTTCGGTAACTACCGGTTTTCTGATAATGTTAAGTGCGTCCATTTTTTAAATGAGTTATTTGGCGGATAGAAAAATGCTGGACATCTTTTCGATAGCTTCTTCCATAAATACAACAGTATCGTATTTCTGGAGATCGGCGATGTTGAGATAATTGACCAGGATGGTTTTAACGTGGGGAAGATTGCCTGCGGATTTGACCAGAACAGCGTTTTTCGCAGGTAATACAATCAATAAATCTTTGTCGGCGGGGAGTTTGGAAAGGGTGGTAGCCAGTTTCTTGGTCTTGATTTCCGCTTCGTCGTATTTATCCAGTCCGATAACTTTTTCATCTCTCAGTTTTTGGGAAAGGGCGGAAAATAAAGCCAGTCTTCTTTGCTTTTTAGGCATGTCCTGCTTGTAGTTGCGGTTGTTGCGGGGTCCAAAAGAGACGCCTCCACCGACCTGATGGGGATTGTTGGTGGCACCCTGTCTGGCGTTGCCGGTGCCTTTTTGGCGGAAGGGCTTCTTTTTTCCGATATCAACTTCGCCTTTGGTCTTGGTGTGGGCAATCATTCCCAGTCTGCGGTTGGCCATTTGTCTGACCAGTGCCTGATGAACCAGATCCCGGTTGAATTTGACGTCGAAGATGGCTGCCGGTGCGTCTACTTCATGAGTTTTGGTGCCTTCCTGATTGTATATAGTGATCTTTGCCATGGTGGTGTGTGGTTTGTGCGTTGTAGAGTGCGATTTAACTTAGGGATATATTTCACAAAATCAAGCTTCGCGATTTTGTGGGTTAGGATAATTTCTTAACGGTTACATATGAATTGATTGATCCCGGAACCGGACCTTTAATGCCCAGCAAATGGTTTTCGATATCAATGTAGGCAATGGAAGATTTCAGGGTTTGAGTGTCGCTGCCCATATGAGTGGCCATTTTATGTCCTACGTGGATTTTACCCGGTTTGGCGCGTGAACCAACGGAACCCGGTTCTCTCTTGAAATGTGAGCCGTGTCCGCCCGGACCTCCATGGAAGTTCCACATTTTCATAACGCCCTGGAAACCTTTACCTTTGGTGGTACCGGTTACGGCGACTTTGTCTCCTTCCACAAAAATTCCGGAAATATCAACGGACTTTCCTTTTTCAAGTTGATCGAGGGTGTCCGCTTTGATTTCACGGAGATAATAGAATTTCTTGGTTTTGGTCGGTTTCTTTTTCGGATCAAAACCCAGAACAACTGCGTTATAACCGTCTTTCTCAGCCGTCTTAAGTTGGTGAATGACGTTGGGCGTGCATTGTACGATAGTGACCGGTATATAATTACCGTCTTCTCTCACAACTCTGGTCATTCCTAGTTTTTTCCCTAGTATTCCTTTCATATTATTTTAGAGGTTACTTCTTTGCCCTGATTAAAACTTGTTTGGGCAGAGATTTGGATTGAAGATTTGGGGAACCCGCAATCCTGGTAACATAAAATTAGAGTCCGATTGTAGATTTTACTCTGCGTTCTGGAGCATTCTAATTTCTATGTCCACTCCGGCCGGCAGACTCAGGTTGGTGAGTGAGTCTACCGTCTTGGGAGTGCATTCAGTGATGTCAATTAATCTCTTGTGCGTGCGGATTTCAAACTGATCGCGGGCATTCTTGTGCACAAAAGTGGATCTGTTAACGGTGATTTTTTCAATCTTGGTCGGCAGGGGAATCGGACCGGCAACGATAGCACCTGTTCTTTCGGCTGTATCTATGATCAGACGGGCTGAATCATCCACAATTTTGTGGTCGTAGGCCTGAATTTTAATTCTGATTTTCTGCTTTGTAGTTGCCATTGCTTACTTTGATTGATTGTTAGATGAGAAAGAGGAGAGCGCACTCGCTTTGCTCGTGCGTATTATTTAAGAATCTTGGTTACAACTCCGGCACCGACTGTTCTGCCGCCTTCACGGATGGCAAAACGCAGACCGTCGTTGATAGCAACCGGGACGGAAAGGGTGATGGTCATCTTGATATCGTTGTCACCAGGCATGATCATTTCTACTCCGGCCGGAAGTTCAACTGAACCGGTTACGTCGGTTGTTCTGATATAGAACTGAGGTTTGTAGCCCTTGAAGAAAGGAGTATGTCTGCCACCTTCTTCCTTGGTCAGAATATAAACCTGTGATTCAAAACTGGTATGGGGGGTGATTGATCCGGGCTTGGCCAGAACCATACCTCTTTCCACATCGTCTTTTTCAATACCGCGGAGCAATAAGCCTACGTTATCACCAGCCTGACCCTGATCAAGAAGTTTCTTGAACATTTCAACGCCGGTAACAACAGTCTTTCTGGTTTCGCGATAACCGATGATTTCAACCTCTTCGTTTACTTTCACAACACCCGTTTCGATTCTTCCTGTTACTACTGTACCTCTACCCTTGATGGAGAACACGTCTTCGATAGCCATCATGAATGGTTTGTCGAGTTCGCGTACCGGGTCGGGAATATAAGTGTCGAGGGCGTCGAGCAGTTCCTGGATGCATTTGGTAGCCTCGGGATCTTTTGGATTTTCGAGAGCTTTGAGGGCGGAACCGCGGATGATAGGAGTCTTGGCACCGTCATAACCATACTTGGTCAGGAGGTCTCTGACTTCCATTTCGGACAGATCGGCGATCTCTGGATCAGCCATGTCCATCTTATTCATGAATACTACTATATAGGGGACGTTTACCTGCTTGGCCAACAGAATGTGTTCGCGGGTCTGAGGCATCGGTCCGTCGGCAGCGGAACAAACGAGAATTGCACCGTCCATTTGAGCTGCACCGGTAATCATGTTCTTTACATAGTCGGCATGACCGGGACAGTCTACGTGAGCGTAATGTCTCTTTTCAGTTTCGTACTCGGAGTGATTGGTATTGATGGTAATACCGCGGGATTTTTCTTCCGGGGCATTGTCAATTTCATCGTATTTTTTGGCTTTAGCCATACCCTTTTCAGCGCAGTAGAAGGTGACAGCGGCCGTCAGAGTAGTCTTACCGTGGTCCACGTGGCCGATTGTACCTACGTTGACGTGCGTTTTATTTCTTTGAAAGACTTCAGTCATAGGGTTAGAGAGTTAGATTAATAAATTGTCTTTTGGGACAAGTGCCCGATGATATTAACCGAAAAGATTTTTGATTGCAATATTTTTTTTGACTTTTCGGCTGTTTCTATTTTGCTTATTAGAAACGGTAAATTATCCCTTTTAGGAAGCTTTGCCTTTGGCTCTTTCGGCGATAATTTTTTCGGCCACGTTGTTGGGAACTCTTTCATAGCGGCTGAATTCCATGGCATAGGCGGCGCGGCCCTGGGAGATGGAACGCAGATCGGTGGCATAACCGAACATTTCAGAAAGCGGAACGTAAGCGGCAATTACTTTGGCCATACCGCGGTTGCTGGTTTCATAGATCTGACCTCTGCGGGAGGAAAGATTTCCCATGACGTCGCCAAAGTATTCATCCGGGGTGGTGACCTCAACTTTCATAATCGGCTCGAGAATGATTGGTGAAGCGGATTTGCAGCCTTTCTGGAAAGCCATGGATCCGGCGATCTTGAAGGCCAGTTCGTTGGAGTCCACATCGTGGTAGGACCCGTCGTAAAGTTCAACTTTGACGTCCACTACCGGGAAGCCGGCTTGGATGCCTCTGGTCAGAGCTTCCTGAATGCCCTTGTCCACAGCGGGGATAAATTCGCGGGGGATTTTACCTCCGACAATGGCATTGACGAATTCGTAGCCCTTTCCGGGTTCGTTGGGAGTCAGGGTGATCAGTACGTGACCGTATTGACCTCGGCCACCGGTTTGCTTGGCGTATTTCTCCTCGGCGTCCACTTCCTTGGTGATGGTTTCACGATATGCTACCTGGGGTTGGCCGACATTGGCTTCCACCTTGAATTCTCTTCTCATACGGTCAACGATGATTTCCAGATGAAGTTCTCCCATACCTTCGATCAGAGTCTGACTGGTTTCTTCATCGGTGGAAACGCGGAAAGTCGGATCTTCTTCGGCCAGTTTATGCAAAGCCATGCCCATTTTTTCCTGATCGGCCTTGGTTTTTGGTTCGATGGCAATTTTGATAACCGGTTCCGGGAAGTCAATTGATTCCAGGATAATCGGGCGGTTTTCATCGGCCAGCGTGTTGCCGGTCATAGTATCTTTGAGACCGACCAACGCGGCGATATCACCGGCATGGACTTCCTTGATTTCTTCTCTCTGGTTGGCGTGCATTTGCAGAATGCGGCCGATTCTTTCTTTTCTGCCGTTATTCATGTTGGTGGCATAGCTGCCGGCTTCCAGTTTTCCGGAATAAACGCGGAAATAAGCGATTTTACCGACGTAGGGATCAGTGGCGATTTTGAAAATCAGAGCGGAAAAGGGGTCTTCGTCCACCAGCCGGCGGGTTTCTTCCAGACCGGTGTCGGGGTTGGTACCTTTTACCGCTCCAATATCAACCGGGGAAGGGAGATAATCGATAACGGCATCCAGAATTAACTGTATTCCTTTGTTGCTGAGCGCTGATCCGCACATAACCGGGAAGATCTTGGCGGCCAGGACGGCACGGCGCAGAGCAGCTTTCAATTCGGGTACGGTGATTTTTTCACCGGTGAGAAATTTTTCGGTCAGGGCATCGTCGGTTTCGGACACTTTTTCCAGTAAAGTGTTTCTGTATTCGGCAACCTGTGCCAGCATGTCTGCCGGAATGGGAATTTCAATCGCTTCTTCACCCAATTTACCGTGAAATTCATAGCATTTTTCCTCAACCAGGTCGATGATGGCGCTGAAGTTGTTTTCAATGCCGATCGGTAACTGGATGGCTACGGCGTTTTTGGACAGTCTTTGCCAGATGGTATTGATAGTCATAAAATAGTCGCCGCCGATTTTGTCCAGTTTGTTGGCAAAAGCGATGCGGGGAACATTATATTTATCGGCCTGTCTCCAGACGGTTTCAGATTGCGGTTCAACTCCCTGGGAAGAATCGAAAACTACGACGCCTCCGTCCAATACGCGCATGGAGCGTTCCACCTCGGCGGTAAAGTCGACGTGGCCGGGAGTGTCAATCAGATTAAAACGATAATCTTTCCATTTGCAGGTGGTGGCGGCAGCAGTAATAGTGATGCCTCTTTCTCTTTCCTGTTCCATCCAGTCCATGGTGGCGGCACCTTCGTGCACTTCCCCGATTTTGTAGGATCTGCCTGTGTAGTAGAGGATTCTTTCGGAAGTAGTGGTTTTACCCGCATCGATATGGGCAATGATACCGAAATTGCGGAGTTTGCTGAGGTCAAAGTTCGACATGATGCTTGAAAAAAGGGTTATAAAAAATAAAAAGTCTCGGCCATTATAAGTTTTATTATTGTGAAGTCAAGCCGATGAAACCGCACGATTAATGGCTTTTTAAGCTGTTTTTACTTTTCTCCGGATAATTCGCGAGAAGAGTTTGGTCGGGGGAGTTGATGGTGTTTACCCACTTACCTATAAAGAAGTTTTATGTTATAATATAGAGATTTAATTATGACTTTGTGGCTAAGATCGGTATGAAAATCTGGCAGAGTGGGCTGAGAGTAGCTGTGGCTGCGGTAATTTTTACCGGCAGTCTGACTCTGGTGGAAGCCCAGAGCAGTTCATCCAGCTACAAAGCGGTTGATTTCATAAATCCCTCGGCCAGTTTGACGGAGTCGGGAAGCTATCGGCTCAATGACAGTATTGATTATTATGGAGGGGTAAATGTGAGTTCCAGTTATCAGGAATGCAGCGGGGATTTTGCCGTGTTAAGCGGGTGTTTGAGTGCTGTTGTTCCGCCGCCGTTAGCACAGGTAGAAGCAGAGCAAAAACCCGCCTGCTGCAAATCCGAAGCACGCA